>NZ_FNKU01000001.1:1284166-2568333 GCF_900100365.1 Pseudomonas cannabina
AATGTGGCCCGGTAGCCATCAGCGGTTTTTTCCAGCGTGCAGGGCTGGTCGCTTTGGCGGTAACGGACCTTGGCGGTCAGCCTGCGCGGGCTGCTCAGATCGATCGGGTTGACCCAATAGATTTCCGAACTGACCAGCGCGCTGGAGAACAGCCACGGATGGTCATTGCCCTGGCCGACGATCAGCTCGTTGTTTTGCAGGTCTTTGACCAGCACGTACCACGGATCGTCGCTGGCGTCCTTGAGGCCGCCAATTCCTAGGCCCTGACGCTGGCCAATGGTGTGATACATCAGGCCGCTATGGCGACCGATGACTTCACCTTCAGTCGTTTTGATCTCACCGGGCTGGGCCGGCAGGTACTGGCGCAGGAAGTCAGTGAAACGCCGCTCGCCAATGAAGCAGATGCCGGTGGAGTCCTTCTTTTTGGCTGTCGCCAGGCCGTGCTTCTCAGCAATCGCGCGCACTTGCGGCTTTTCCAGCTCGCCGACCGGGAACAACGTGCGGGCGATCTGCTCGCCGCCCACCGCATGCAGGAAGTAGCTCTGGTCCTTGTTCGGGTCCAGGCCCTTGAGCAGTTCGGTGCGCCCATCGGTATCACGACGGCGCACGTAATGGCCGGTGGCAATCAGGTCGGCGCCCAGCATCAGGGCGTAATCGAGGAAGGCCTTGAACTTGATTTCCCGGTTGCAAAGGATGTCCGGGTTTGGAGTGCGGCCGGCTTTGTACTCTTCGAGGAAATGTTCGAACACGTTGTCCCAGTACTCGGCTGCGAAGTTGGCGGTGTGCAGCTTGATGCCGATCTTGTCGCACACCGCCTGGGCATCTGCCAGGTCTTCGCGTGCCGTGCAGTATTCCGTTCCGTCGTCTTCTTCCCAGTTCTTCATGAACAAGCCTTCCACCTGATAACCCTGCTCCATGAGCAGTACGGCGGAAACGGAAGAGTCCACGCCGCCGGACATGCCGACTATGACGCGCTTCATTGCTGAGTTCGAGGGGGCTGGATCACGCATGGGGATTCAACGGCTGACCTGTAAAAGGACGCGATTCTAACAGGCTGGAGGCGTCGAGTCTCACGCCTTGTCGCGCAGCAGGTCAAGACTGAAATGTTCGGCATTCAGGTAATCGTCCAAGCAGCGCAAGACCAGTTCGCTACGCCAGCGCGTCTGTTCGGCCAGCAGTTCGTCGCGGGTCAGCCAGACCGGGCCGACGATGCCGTCATCCAGCACGTAGTCCGGGTTGTGGCGCAGGGCCTTGGCGGCGAAGCAGATGCGCTGGTAAGTCACGCCATTGCTGGGCGCTGTGTACAGATAAATACCTGTCACGCTGGTCAGTTCGACGTCCCAGCCGGTTTCTTCAAGGGTTTCCCGAACGGCGGCGTGCTGCAGGCTTTCGTTCGGGTCGAGATGCCCGGCCGGTTGATTGAGTACGCTGCGACCACCTTTCATTTCTTCAACGAAAAGAAAGCGGCCCTGATCTTCGACAATGGTCGCGACGGTAACGTGGGCTTGCCAAGTCATGGAAAGGGGCTCTTGGGTAAATTCAGTCAACCGTAACAGACAGTACGGACAGCGTTGCACGCTATTTTTGCGCGAAATGCAGATCGTGCCTCAGGGCGCTGACGCAGAAGTCGACAAATGCGCGCACCTTCGAGGAGCCGCGGCGGCCTTCCAGGTAAACAACGTGCACCGGCTCCGGCGTGATTTCGAAAGCGTCCAGTACGGATTCAAGCCTGCCGTCCTGCAAATGCTCGCGTATCTGGTAAAACGGCACCTGAGTCAGCCCCCAGCCCTGTAACGCCGCGCCAATGGCCGCCTGATAGGAGGTCAGGCTGAGTCGGGAGCCCACGTCCACTGAATAATCCTCGTTGGCGATCCGGAATAGCCAATGGGGCGGACGTTCAAAGGCGGTGGTCGAGATGGTCGAATGGCGTCGCAGGTCATCAGGATGCTGCGGGACGCCGTGCTTCGCCAGATAGGCGGGAGACGCGCAGACCATGCGCCGCACGCTGCCGGTCGGGATCGCAATAAGGGACGAGTCGGGCAGGGTGCCGATCCTGACGGCTACGTCGATCCCTTCGTCGAGCATGGACACGACTCGGTCCACGAGTATGGCGCGGACGTCGACAGAGGGGTGTTGGTCGAGAAAGCTCGTCAATACCGGCACGACATGCAGCGCGCCGAACATCTGCGGGGCGGTGACCGTCAACGAGCCGGATGGAAGCGCGTGCAGGCCGCCGGCTGCGTTTTCAGCCTCGGCGAGATCGCCAAGCAGTCGACGGCAATCGACGGCGAACCGTTGGCCGGCCTCGGTGAGCCGCATGTTACGGGTGGTGCGCACGACCAGCAGGATTCCCAGGCGGCTCTCCAGGCTTGAGACTGCCCGAGTCACCGTGGCGGTCGACAGGCCTGACTGGCGAGCCACGGCGGCGAAACTGGTGTGTTCGGCCAGGCTGGCAAAAAGGGTCATTTCCTGAATACGGTCCATGCCTCGCCTGCACGCTCTTGCGCTGTCTGATTTGCGCCAGTATTTCAGATATTGAAAGGGTGAATTGATTTTTATGGTGATTCTGCCTGATTTGCGCAACAACTAGGATGGCGGTCAATTCATCCAGTCGGGTTCTGCTATGAACAACTTCGATCCAGCCAGCGCCGAATACGCCGTGGCTGGCGTCAGTCGGCGCAAGGTTTTACAGGCGTCTGCATTAGGCGCGGCCTCGGCGCTCGGTGCGTCGCTGGCGAGCGCTGCGTCTTCCGGAAACAAAACTTTGATCAGGGGAAACACGATGCCTGTTGACGATGCCTTTCGCGTCACGTTTCACAGCCGGAAAGTGGGTGAAGTGGACGTCTTCTATCGCGAAGTCGGCCCCAAGGATGCGCCAGTGCTCTTGCTGCTGCATGGTTTTCCGAGCTCCAGCCACATGTTTCGCACGCTGATGCCGTTGCTGGCGACGCAGTACCGCCTGATCGCCCCGGATCTGCCCGGTTTCGGTAACACCAAAGCGCCGCCACGCGGACAGTTCGATTACACCTTCGACAATCTCTACACCGTGATCGAAGGATTTACCGAGGCATTGGGGCTGAACACGTACGCGTTGTACGTCTTCGACTACGGCTCACCGGTCGGCTTTCGGCTTGCAGCAGCCAACCCGGACAAGGTGACAGCGATTATCAGCCAGAACGGCAACGCTTACCTGGAAGGCTTCAGTGATCAGTGGGGGCCATGGCAGGCCTATTGGCGCGAGCCCTCAGCGGCCAATCGCGAGGCGTGTCGCGCTTCGTTGTCGCCGCAAACCATTCGCGACTGGCAGTACGGGACGGGCGCCGATCCTGAAAAGCTTTCGCCGGATGGCTACAACCTGGACATTCTGTACATGTCGCGGCCCGGTGCAGAGGAAATCCAGCTGGACCTGATTCTCGATTACCGAAGCAATGTGGCGGCGTATCCGTCGTTCCAGGCTTACTTGCGCACGTATCAGCCCGCGTTGCTGGCGGTCTGGGGCAAGCACGATCCTGCGTTCATACCGCCGGGCGCGGAAGCCTTTCGCAAGGACGTCCCGAAAGCTGAAGTGCATCTTCTGGATGCTGGACACTTCGCGCTGGAAACACATGCGCCGGAAATCGCCGAGTACATCCGCGATTTTCTGTCACGTACGCTTAAGGGTTAACGGACCGAATCATGTGTTTCATGGATTATTGGCCAGGCGTCTGAAGTCACGCCTGTTGCTTGCAGGTTCTACGCAAATAAAAATCCCCGGCACCAGGCCGGGGATTTTTTCGAGGCAGTGCTTTATAAAAAGCGCTGCGCCGGTTTGCTGCTTACAACGCGGCGATGGCTGCGTTGAATGTTGCGCTTGGGCGCATGGCTTTGCTGGTTACTTCCGGGTTAGGGAAGTAGTAGCCACCGATGTCCACCGGCTTGCCCTGAACAGCGTTCAGCTCGGCAACAATTTTTTCTTCGTTGTCGGTCAGGGTTTTGGCCAAAGGCGCGAACTGCGCCTTGAGGGCTGCGTCTTCGTCCTGAGAGGCCAGTGCCTGTGCCCAGAACAGGGTCAGGTAGAAGTGGCTGCCACGGTTGTCGATGCCGCCGACCTTGCGCGATGGCGATTTGTTGCGATCCAGAAACTCGCCAGTCGCCTGGTCGAGGGTCTTGGAAAGCACCAGCGCTTTCGGGTTGTTGTACGCGTTGCCCAGGTGTTCCAGCGAAGCTGCCAGAGCCAGGAATTCGCCCAGAGAGTCCCAGCGCAGGAAGTTCTCTTCGACGAACTGCTGAACGTGCTTTGGTGCCGAACCGCCAGCGCCGGTTTCGAACAGGCCGCCACCGTTCATCAGCGGGACGATCGACAGCATCTTCGCACTGGTGCCCAGTTCCATGATCGGGAACAGGTCGGTGAGGTAATCGCGCAGCACGTTGCCGGTCACCGAGATGGTGTCCTTGCCGGCACGAGTACGCTCCAGGGTCAGTTTCATCGCTTCGACCGGCGACAGGATCTGGATGTCCAGACCTGAAGTGTCATGGTCGCCCAGGTACTTCTGCACTTTCTCGATCATCACGCGGTCATGAGCGCGGGACGAATCCAGCCAGAAAATCGCGGGTGTGTTGCTGGCGCGAGCGCGGTTGACAGCCAGTTTTACCCAATCCTGGATCGGTGCGTCCTTGGCCTGACACATGCGCCAGATGTCGCCTGTTTCGACATTCTGCTCCATGAGCAGCTTGCCCTGGCTGTCGGTGACGCGAACCACACCATTGGTCTGGATGTGAAAAGTCTTGTCGTGCGAACCGTACTCTTCGGCTTTCTGCGCCATCAGGCCAACATTTGGCACGCTGCCCATGGTGGTCGGATCGAAGGCGCCGTTTTTCTTGCAGTCGTCGATGACAGCTTGATAGATAGTGGCGTAGCAGCGATCCGGGATCACCGCTTTGGCATCGTGCAACTGACCGTCTGTGCCCCACATCTTGCCGGAGTCACGGATCATGGCCGGCATCGATGCGTCGACGATCACGTCGCTCGGCACGTGCAGGTTGGTGATGCCCTTGTCGGAGTTGACCATCGCCAACTGTGGACGGACCGCATAAACCGCTTCTATATCAGCCTTGATTTCAGCCTGCTTTTCCGCTGGCAGAACGCCGATGCGCTCGTACAGGTCGCCGATGCCGTTGTTCAGGCTGAAGCCGATCTGTTTCAGCGTGTCAGCGTGCTTGGTCAATGCGTCCTTGTAGAACTCGTCGACGATCTGGCCGAACATGATCGGATCGGAGATCTTCATCATGGTTGCTTTCAGATGCACCGAAAACAGCACGCCTTGCTTGCGGGCGTCTTCGATTTCAGCGGCGATGAAGCTGCGCAGCGCCTTGGCGCTCATGACCGAGCAATCGACGACTTCGCCAGCCTTGACGGCGGTTTTTTCTTTGAGGACGGTGGTGGTGCCATCCTGAGCGACCAGTTCGATCTTGACGGTGTTGTCGGCTTCGATCTGAGTGGCTTTTTCGCTGCCGTAGAAGTCACCGTTGCTCATGTGCGCAACGTGGGCTTTGGAATCGGCTGACCAGGCACCCATCTTGTGCGGGTGCTTGCGTGCGTAGTTCTTGACCGACAAAGGTGCGCGGCGGTCGGAGTTGCCTTCACGCAGAACCGGGTTTACGGCGCTGCCCTTGGTCTTGTCGTAACGTGCGCGGGTTTCTTTTTCCGCGTCGGTGGCAGGGTTCTCAGGGTAGTCAGGAATGTTGTAGCCCTGATTCTGAAGCTCCTTGATGGTCGCCTTCAATTGCGGGACCGAGGCACTGATGTTCGGCAGCTTGATGATGTTGGCTTCTGGCGTGGTGGCCAGCTTGCCCAGCTCGGCGAGATGATCCGGCACTTTTTTATCAGCAAGCGACTCCAGGAAGCTGGAAAGAACACGGCCCGCCAGAGAAATGTCGCGTGTTTCCACGTCGATATCGGAGGTTGCCGTGAACGCTTCGATAATAGGCAACAGGGAGTAGGTGGCGAGGGCCGGAGCTTCGTCGGTGAAGGTGTAGATGATCTTCGAGCGGTTGGACATTCGTATTAACTCTCTTTTGCTGAGCATGCACAAAATCTCGATACGCGCAGTCTGTGCGCGTTTGCCCACGGTTCGGCCATGAGCCAGGTCGAGGTTTATTCGCGGTGATGTTGGGTGCATCAGTCGAGCGTCAAGCTGTCGGGTCAGGTTGCGACCCGACGCATAAGGAAGGCCGAGGGTCAGAATAGAGACGGGTCGGCCTTGATGACTCTGCGGTCACGGGGCGAGTATATCAAACCATTGGCACCACGCATAAATGCTATGCGAGCTATCGAAAAATGAATATCCGCCGTTGGTCGAACGAGCAGCCGATGGACCAGGCGTTTGAACAGGCAGGCGCGAGGGGCGAATGGGCGCAGTAGCGGGCAGGTCTTCATAGACGCAGGGGAGAGTATTCTGTTGCACAGCTCGAAGAATGGCTGCCGACTCAGGTGTTTTGGAGTCGGGGCATCAGCGGTGCAATAACCGCTAATTCGATACCCTGGGGAGTCGTGGCGGTACGAGGAAACCGAGCTGCAGTTTCTTCAAGGGCCGACACAAGCTCATTGCATGCCTGGCGATTCAGTTAGCGTGAAATATCCCGTATCAACAATTTTTTGCTACAAACATCTGGCATCAGATGTCGACAGGAATGCGTTCCTGCTGACGTGCGGTCTGCGTATCCTTTGCCGGACTTTCCTGATCGTCTTTTACTGCCCTGATGTTGACCGCATGTTGGCCTTTCGGGCCTTCAATGATGTCAAAGCTGACCTTTTGGCCCGCTTTGACGGTTTTATAGCCGTCCATCTCGATGGTCGAAAAATGAACTAAAAGGTCGTCACCACCGTATTCGTCCTTCTCCGGGTTTTTGCCGTTAACCTTCGCGTTTATGAATCCATACCCTTTTGCATTGTTGAACCACTTGACTTTTCCTTCCTTCATCACAATCTCCCTCTGCAAAGGACTCCCTCAGGAGTATTATCCACTTCAATCCGCCGACCCAAAAAATTTAGGTTGACTGCGCGGACCCTTTTTACCCAATGTGGGCTCTATTGTTTGTAACACCGTTTAGCTGATAGTCAAGGTCATGCGGCATTCCATTTGAAAACCGGCCAGACTGTGACTAGTCGCTCAATCCGCCCTCACACGAACGTTTCTTTCCATGCATGCATTCAGCAAGATTCGACTAACATTCAATCAGGATGGTCCGCAGTCACACGAGGACGACTCGGCAGGCATCGCGGTGCAGGACGCCAAACCGACCCTGCAGGCGCCACCGATTTACAAGGTGGTTTTGTTCAATGATGACTACACCCCGATGGATTTTGTCGTAGAAGTACTCGAGGTGTTTTTTAACCTGAATCGTGAGCTGGCCACCAAAGTCATGCTGGCCGTCCATACAGAGGGACGGGCAGTCTGCGGATTGTTTACCCGCGACATCGCCGAGACCAAGGCAATGCAGGTCAATCAATACGCCAGGGAGAGCCAGCATCCGCTACTCTGTGAGATCGAGAAGGACGGTTAAACGCCGACCACTTGGGTATGAGGTGAAGCTATGTTAAACCGTGAGCTCGAAGTCACCCTCAATCTTGCCTTCAAGGAGGCACGTTCGAAGCGTCATGAGTTCATGACGGTCGAGCATCTCCTGCTGGCTCTATTGGATAACGAGGCTGCAGCCACTGTCCTGCGTGCCTGCGGCGCAAACCTCGATAAACTCAAGCATGATCTGCAGGAGTTTATCGACTCCACCACTCCGTTGATTCCCGTCCACGACGAGGATCGCGAGACTCAGCCGACGCTGGGCTTCCAGCGCGTGCTGCAACGCGCAGTCTTCCATGTACAAAGCTCCGGCAAGCGCGAAGTCACGGGCGCCAATGTGCTGGTTGCGATTTTCAGTGAGCAGGAAAGCCAGGCCGTATTTCTGCTCAAACAGCAGAGTGTGGCCCGGATCGATGTCGTCAATTACATCGCCCATGGTATCTCCAAGGTTCCAGGGCACGGCGAACACTCTTCTGAAGGTGAGCAAGATATGCAGGACGACGAGGGCGGTGAAGCATCTTCCTCAGGCAATCCTCTGGATGCCTATGCCAGCAATCTGAACGAATTGGCGCGTCAGGGACGCATTGATCCGTTGGTCGGTCGCGAAGTCGAAGTCGAACGCGTCGCGCAGATTCTGGCTCGTCGTCGCAAGAACAACCCGCTGCTGGTGGGCGAGGCCGGGGTCGGTAAAACGGCCATCGCCGAAGGTCTGGCCAAGCGCATTGTCGACAACCAGGTCCCTGATCTGCTGGCTAACAGCGTCGTCTATTCGCTCGATCTGGGCGCGTTGCTGGCCGGGACGAAATACCGTGGCGATTTCGAGAAGCGCTTCAAAGCGTTGCTCAATGAACTGCGCAAGCGGCCACAGGCGATCCTGTTCATCGACGAGATTCACACCATCATTGGAGCGGGTGCGGCTTCCGGTGGCGTTATGGATGCGTCGAACCTGCTCAAACCGTTGCTGTCTTCCGGTGATATTCGCTGCATCGGTTCGACCACGTTCCAGGAGTTTCGCGGGATTTTCGAGAAGGATCGCGCCCTGGCGCGACGTTTTCAGAAAGTCGATGTGTCCGAACCGTCGGTTGAAGACACGATTGGCATCCTGCGTGGTCTGAAAAGCCGTTTCGAGCAGCATCACAGCATCGAGTACAGTGATGAAGCCTTGCGCGCGGCGGCAGAACTGGCCTCGCGCTACATCAATGATCGTCACATGCCTGACAAGGCGATTGACGTGATCGACGAGGCAGGTGCCTACCAGCGCCTGCAACCGGTCGAGAAGCGCGTCAAGCGTATTGACGTGCCGCAGGTCGAGGATATCGTCGCCAAGATCGCGCGTGTTCCGCCAAAACACGTCAACAGTTCCGACAAGGAGCTGCTGCGTAATCTGGAGCGTGATCTCAAGCTCACCGTGTTTGGTCAGGATGCGGCGATCGATTCGCTGTCGACTGCGATCAAGCTGTCGCGTGCAGGCCTTAAATCGCCTGACAAGCCGGTCGGTTCGTTCCTGTTTGCCGGTCCTACGGGTGTCGGCAAGACGGAAGCGGCTCGCCAGTTGGCTAAGGCGCTGGGTGTCGAGCTTATACGTTTCGACATGTCGGAATACATGGAACGGCACACTGTGTCCCGTCTGATTGGCGCGCCTCCGGGCTACGTCGGTTTCGATCAGGGCGGCTTGCTGACAGAGGCCATCACTCGCCAGCCGCATTGCGTGCTGCTGCTCGACGAAATCGAGAAGGCGCATCCGGAAGTCTTCAACCTGCTGTTGCAGGTGATGGACCACGGTACGCTCACCGACAACAACGGGCGCAAGGCGGACTTCCGCAATGTGATCGTGATCATGACTACCAACGCCGGTGCCGAGTCGGCCGCGCGGGCTTCGATAGGCTTCACGCATCAGGACCACTCGTCTGACGCGATGGAAGTCATCAAGAAGAGCTTCACACCGGAGTTCCGCAACCGTCTGGACACCATCATCCAGTTTGGCCGTCTCAGCCACGAAGTCATCAAGAGTGTGGTCGACAAGTTCCTCACCGAGCTTCAGGCCCAGCTGGAAGACAAGCGCGTATTGCTCGAAGTGTCCGAGGCAGCGAGAAGCTGGCTGGCGCAGGGCGGTTACGACGCGGCGATGGGTGCCAGGCCGATGGCGCGCCTGATTCAGGACAAGATCAAGCGTCCGTTGGCGGAAGAGATCCTGTTCGGCGAGTTGTCCGAGCACGGCGGCGTTGTGCATATCGACATCAGAGATGGTGAGATCACCTTTGATTTCGAGACCACAGCAGAAATGGCCTGACGCCGCAAACCTTGCCCCGCGCTGTTGATCGATGCGGGGCAGGTCGGCAGCAACGGCTGTTAAAACACGCAAACAAAAACGCCCGGCTTATGCCGGGCGTTTTCGTCAATGACCGATTAACGAGCGCGGTAGGTGATGCGCCCTTTGCTCAGGTCATAGGGCGTCAGTTCTACGCGCACTTTGTCGCCGGTCAGAATACGGATGTAATTCTTGCGCATCTTGCCGGAGATATGCGCGGTTACGACGTGCCCGTTTTCCAACTCCACACGAAACATGGTGTTGGGCAGGGTGTCGACGACAGTGCCTTCCATTTCGAAGCTGTCTTCTTTCGACATGCAGTAAAGCCCTCGGTATACAAATGAGTGGCCCGGTGCAAGTGGCGCCAGGCAAAAGCGGCGTGCATTGTGCCCGAAAAAACATAGTTAAGCCAAGGGGTTCAGTACAGAGTGACCCATCTTTGATTGGTGAGCAGTTCGATAGGGCGATATTGAGTCTTGTAATTCATCTTTTTGCAGTTCTTTATCCAGTAACCCAGATAGACCGCTTGCAACTGAAGCCGCGCGGCCTCGGCGATTTGCCACAGAATGGCGTAGCGGCCCAGACTGCGGCGCTCTTCGTCAGGTTCGTAGAAGGTGTAAACCGCCGAAAGGCCGTTCGGCAATAGATCGGTCACGGCTACCGCCAGCAGGCGCTGTTCGAGGCGAAATTCATAGAATCGCGAAAAAGGCAGATCGCGTACCAGAAATGTCGAAAACTGCTCGCGACTGGGGGGAAACATATCGCCATCGGCATGGCGTTGCTCGATGTAGCGCTGATAAAGATCGAAGTATTCCTGGGTGAACACCGGTTTGGCGCTGCTGACCTGAATATCCGCGTTGCGCTTCAGGATGCGCTTTTGCTGCCGGTCAGGCACGAACAGGCTGACCGGAATGCGCGCAGGCACGCAGGCACTGCAATTTTGGCAGTGCGGGCGGTAAAGATGATCGCCGCTGCGACGAAAGCCCATGTCGGACAGGTCGGCGTAGACTTGAACGTCCATCGGCTGGCTGGGATCGAGAAACAGCGTAGTCGCCTGCTCTTCGGGCAGGTAACTGCACGTGTGGGGTTGGGTGGCATAAAACTTAAGCCTGGCCAGCTCTGTCATCGTTGCCCCCCTTTTGTGGGTGAGTCCATACCTTGAGTGTATGCCAGCCTGTCAAACTCGCCTAGGTGACCAGTCGGCATCGGTCGGCTGGTCCAGATGTCGTGCGAGATAATCGGCGAACGCCTCGCGGGGAATCGCGCGGGCGCCGAAGCTGTGCAGGTGCTGAGTGGGCATCTGGCAATCGATCAGTACGAAGCCCCAGGCAGTCAGGCGCTCTACCAATGTGGCAAATCCGAACTTGGAGGCGTTGTCTGCGCGGCTGAACATGGATTCCCCAAAGACCAGCTGGCCCATCGCCAGGCCATACAGGCCGCCGACCAGCTCGCCCTGATCCCAGACCTCGACACTGTGCGCATGACCGCGCCGGTGCAGTTCCAGATAGGCGTCCTGCATCGAATCGGTGATCCAGGTGCCGTCAGCGTAGCTGCGTGGCGCGGCGCAGGCTTCGATCACACGAGCGAAGTCCTGATCGAAGGTCACCGTGTAACGTGCCTGACGCAGGAGTTTGGCAAGGCTGCGCGAAACGTGCAGCTCTGCGGGGAACAGCACGGTGCGCGGGTCGGGCGACCACCAGAGAATCGGCTGACCATCCTGAAACCACGGGAAGCAGCCGTGCCGGTACGCCTGGATCAGGCGATCGGCAGACAGATCGCCGCCTGCTGCAAGTAACCCGTTGGGTTCACGAAGGGCCTTGTCCAGGGGCGGAAACTTGAGGCTGTTGCGTTGTAACCAGGTCAGCATGGCATCACGACTTTTCGGAAGGGGAGGGCGCCGGGCGCCCGGGAATGCAACTCTGTGCGGCAAGCGTGGTCACAGACGGTTGCCATTATGGCGCGCACCTCACGCTTGCGGTAGGGTGCGGCCACGACAGTCCGGTCGACAGTTCTGGAGGTGTGGACAGTTGGTAAAATCGCACCATAAGCCTTTGTCACAAAACGGAATGCATGCTCAAATTGAACGTTACCGATGAATACCAAGGCTAGCCTGATATTTCCGTGGTTGCAGATCGGTCTGACGCGTTTTCGTACAGACCCCGGCGCACGTAAAGCCGTACAATGCTCGCGTCGGGCGTTATCATTCAAGCGTCTGTCATGCATGTCTTGCAGGCTCTGTCTTCCGTTTTCATGCGGCAGCAGGCCATGCGGTCCGACAGCCGTTTCTGCTCAATCAACGAGATGTTCGCGCTACAGCGCAGGAAATAAAGCGTTTTGAAGAAATCCACCCCAGCACCCAGCGCTGTTCCGCTCTGGCGACAGCAACTGCACTACAGGCTCAAGGAAGGGGCCCTGATCGCCTTTGGCGCCCTGTGCCTTTATCTGATGATGGCTTTGTTGACCTACGATCAGAGCGACCCCGGCTGGAGTCACACCAGCAGCAATGCCGCGCAAGTTCAAAATGCTGCGGGGCGCGCGGGTGCGTTCTGTGCCGACATTCTGTTCATGGTGCTGGGGTATTTCGCCTACATATTCCCGCTGTTGCTGGCAATCAAGGCCTGGCAGGTGTTTCGCCATCGTCATGAACCGTGGCAGTGGAGCGGCTGGCTGTTTTCCTGGCGTCTGATCGGGCTGGTGTTCCTGATCCTGGCCGGTGCAGCGCTGGCGCATATCCATTTTCATTTTTCGGCTGGCTTTCCCGGTTCTGCGGGCGGCGTGCTGGGTGAAGTGCTCGGCGATCTGGCCAAGAAGGCCTTGAATATCCAGGGCAGCACCTTGCTGTTCATCGCGCTGTTCCTGTTTGGCCTGACCGTGTTTACCGACTTGTCGTGGTTCAGGGTGATGGACGTCACCGGCAAGATCACGCTGGACCTGTTCGAGCTGTTCCAGGGCGCCGCCAATCGTTGGTGGACTGCCCGCGCCGAACGCAAGCAGATGGTTGCGCAACTGCGCGAGGTCGACATGCGGGTCAACGATGTGGTGGCGCCCGTCGCCCCGGATCGCCGTGAGCAGGCCAGGGCCCGAGAGCGCTTGATCGAGCGCGAGGTATCGCTGAGCAAGCACATGACCGAGCGCGAGAAGCATGTGCCTGCAGTCATTGCGCCAGCACCGACCAAGCCTGCCGAGCCCAGCAAGCGTGTGCAGAAGGAAAAACAGGCGCCGTTGTTCGTCGACAGCGCTGTGGAAGGCACGTTGCCGCCGATCTCCATTCTTGACCCTGCAGAAAAGAAACAGCTCAACTACTCGCCGGAATCGCTGGCCGCAGTGGGCCATCTGCTGGAAATCAAGCTCAAGGAGTTCGGGGTCGAAGTGTCGGTGGATTCCATTCACCCCGGCCCGGTCATTACCCGTTACGAGATCCAGCCTGCTGCCGGCGTCAAGGTCAGTCGCATTTCCAACCTGGCCAAGGACCTTGCGCGCTCGCTGGCGGTGACCAGCGTCCGGGTGGTTGAAGTCATCCCCGGCAAGACCACCGTCGGTATCGAGATTCCCAACGAAGACCGGCAAATCGTGCGCTTCTCCGAAGTGCTGTCGACGCCGGAGTACGACAATGCCAAATCGCCTGTCACCCTGGCGCTGGGCCACGATATCGGTGGCAAACCGGTGATCACCGATCTGGCGAAAATGCCGCACTTGCTGGTGGCCGGCACAACCGGTTCCGGTAAGTCGGTAGGTGTGAACGCCATGATCCTGTCGATCCTGTTCAAGTCCGGTCCGGAAGACGCCAAACTGATCATGATCGACCCGAAAATGCTGGAATTGTCGATTTACGAAGGCATCCCGCATTTACTGTGTCCGGTCGTGACCGACATGAAGGACGCTGCCAACGCGTTGCGCTGGAGCGTTGCCGAGATGGAGCGCCGTTACAAGCTGATGGCGAAAATGGGCGTGCGTAACCTTTCCGGCTTCAACCAGAAGGTCAAGGATGCTCAGGACGCTGGCGAGCCATTGGCCGATCCGCTGTACAAGCGCGAAAGCATTCATGACGAAGCGCCGTTACTGACCAAGCTGCCGACGATCGTGGTGGTGGTGGACGAGTTTGCCGACATGATGATGATCGTCGGCAAAAAGGTCGAAGAACTCATCGCCCGTATCGCGCAGAAGGCCCGTGCAGCAGGTATCCACCTGATCCTCGCGACCCAGCGTCCGTCGGTGGATGTGATTACCGGCCTGATCAAGGCCAACATCCCTACGCGAATGGCGTTCCAGGTATCCAGCAAGATCGACTCCCGGACCATCATCGACCAGGGTGGCGCCGAGCAGTTGCTGGGTCACGGGGACATGCTGTACATGCCGCCCGGCACCAGCCTGCCGATTCGTGTTCACGGCGCATTCGTTTCCGATGAGGAAGTGCATCGCGTCGTGGAAGCCTGGAAACTGCGTGGCGCTCCGGAATACAACGACGATATTCTTGCCGGCGTGGAAGAGGCCGGTAGCGGCTTTGACGGCGGCAGCAGCGAGGGCAGCGACGACAGCGAGAGCGACGCCCTTTACGATGAAGCCGTGAAGTTCGTGCTCGAAAGCCGTCGTGCCTCTATCTCTGCCGTTCAGCGCAAGCTCAAGATCGGTTATAACCGCGCTGCACGCATGATCGAGGCGATGGAAATGGCTGGCGTCGTAACATCGATGAACACCAACGGCTCGCGTGAAGTCATCGCGCCAGCCCCTATGCGCGACTGAGTCGTACCACCCCCGACTTGCGGCGGCAGCGTGTTTGCACGCTGCCGCATCATCTTCGACACAATGAGGAATCCCATGCGCCTTATCCGCATGCTATTGGCCACTGCACTGACTTTTTCCGTGATCTCCGCCCACGCCGACAGCAAGGACGTGGCACGCCTGACTCAGTTGCTGGAAAAATCCCAGACACTGACTGCACGTTTCTCGCAGCTGACCCTTGATGGCGGCGGCACGCAATTACAGGAAACAGCGGGCGAGATGGCCTTGCAGCGCCCGGGTCTGTTCAACTGGCACACCGACGCCCCGCAGGAACAGTTGATGGTGTCCGACGGCAAGAAGGTCTCTTTGTGGGACCCGGACCTGGAGCAGGTCACCATCAAGAAGCTCGATCAGCGCCTGACCCAGACACCGGCGCTGCTGCTGTCCGGTGATGTTTCGAAAATCAGCGAAAGCTTCGACATCACGGCGAAAGAAGCCGGCGGCGTGATCGATTTCGTACTCAAGCCCAAGACCAAGGACACGCTGTTCGACAGCTTGCGCCTGTCGTTTCGTAACGGTGTTATCAACGATATGCAGTTGATCGACAGCGTAGGCCAGCGCACCAACATCCTGTTCACCGGGGTCAAGGCCAACGAGCCGATTCCTGCGAGCAAGTTCAGGTTCGACGTGCCCAAGGGCGCCGATGTCATTCAAGAGTAAAAGGGTTTAATCCTGACCATGGACCTGTTTAGCCGCGAACCGATTGCTCAGCCGCTGGCTGCACGCTTGCGTGCCACCAATCTGGATGAGTATGTCGGGCAGGAGCATGTGCTCGCGCATGGCAAGCCGTTGCGCGAGGCGCTGGAACAGGGCGCGTTGCACTCGATGATTTTCTGGGGCCCGCCGGGTGTAGGCAAGACCACCCTGGCGAGGTTGCTGGCCAAGGTTTCGGACGCGCATTTCGAAACCGTTTCTGCGGTGCTGGCCGGGGTCAAGGAGATTCGCCAGGCGGTGGAGGTTGCCAAGCAACAGGCCGGGCAATACGGCAAACGCACGATCCTGTTCGTCGATGAGGTGCACCGTTTCAACAAGTCGCAGCAGGATGCGTTCCTGCCATACGTTGAAGACGGCACACTGATCTTCATCGGCGCAACCACCGAGAACCCTTCGTTCGAACTCAACAACGCCTTGCTGTCGCGTGCCCGCGTCTATGTGCTCAAGAGTCTGGATGAAGCAGCCCTGCGCAAGCTGGTCAATCGCGCCCTGACGGAAGACAAGGGCCTCGGTCAGCACAAGCTGAGACTGAGTGAAGAAGGCTTCGCGATGCTCATGGCTGCTGCCGATGGTGACGGTCGCCGCATGCTGAACCTGCTGGAGAACGCCTCCGATCTGGCTGAAGACGGTAGCGAGATTGATATCGAATTGTTGCAGAGCCTGCTCGGTGACAGTCGGCGTCGCTTCGACAAAGGCGGCGAGGCGTTCTACGACCAGATATCGGCCCTGCACAAGTCCATCCGTGGCTCGAACCCTGATGCATCCCTTTACTGGTTCGCCAGAATGATCGACGGCGGCTGTGACCCGCTGTATCTCGCCCGCCGCGTGGTGCGCATGGCCAGCGAGGACATCGGCAACGCCGACCCGCGTGCCTTGCCGTTGTGCATGTCTGCCTGGGATGTGCAGGAGCGACTGGGCAGCCCCGAAGGCGAGCTGGCGGTGGCGCAGGCGATTGTCTATCTGGCCTGTGCGCCTAAAAGCAACGCGGTCTATATGGCGTTCAAGGCGGCGATGCGCGAAGCGGGTGAGCACGGCTCGCTCGAAGTACCGCTGCACCTGCGCAATGCGCCGACCAAGCTGATGAAGCAGCTAGGTTATGGCGAGGAATACCGTTACGCCCACGACGAGCCGGAAGCCTACGCCGCAGGCGAGGACTATTTTCCGGACGAACTGGAGCCGCGTCAGTATTACCAGCCCGTGCCGCGAGGTCTGGAATTGAAAATCGGTGAAAAACTCAAGCATTTGACTGCACTGGACCATGCCAGCCCACGCAAACGGAGAAAGTGATGTTTCAAACTATTCTTGCGGTGTCGATTGCCGGGATCGCTGGTACATTATTGCGCTTTGCTGCGGGTACATGGGTCACGGCCAACTGGCCTCGCTATTTCTATGCGGCGACGCTGGCCGTCAACCTGGTTGGCTGCCTGATCATCGGGGTGCTGTACGGCCTGTTTCTGCTGCGCCCGGAAGTGCCCGTCGAAATTCGTGCCGGACTGATCGTCGGCTTTGTAGGGGGTCTCACGACCTTTTCATCTTTTTCACTGGACACGCTGCGCCTGCTGGAAAGCGGGCAACTACCGCTGGCGCTGGGCTATGCAGGTATCAGCGTATTCGGCGGGCTGCTCGCAACCTGGGTTGGCCTGTCCCTGACCAGACTTTGATAGACGAGAGAACGATATGCTCGATTCCAAACTGTTACGTACTCAACTTCAGGACGTAGCGGATCGCCTGGCTTCCCGTGGCTTTACGCTGGATGTGGCCCGTATTGAAGCGCTGGAAGCTCAGCGTAAAGTGGTGCAGACCCGCACCGAGCAGTTGCAGGCCGAGCGTAATGCCCGATCCAAATCCATCGGCCAGGCCAAACAGCGCGGCGAAGACATTGCACCGTTGATGGCCGACGTCGAGCGCATGGGTAACGAACTGAGCGAAGGCAAGGTCGAGCTGGACGCGATCCAGGCCGAACTGGACGCACTGGTGCTGAGCATCCCGAACCTGCCGCACGAGTCCGTCCCGGTGGGTGCCGACGAAGAAGGCAACGTCGAAGTCCGTCGCTGGGGCACGCCGACTGTGTTCGATTTTGAAGTCAAGGATCACGTCGCGCTGGGCGAAAAATTCGGCTGGCTGGATTTCGAGACCGCCGCCAAGCTGTCCGGCGCACGTTTCGCGCTGCTGCGTGGTCCGATTGCGCGTCTGCATCGCGCGCTGGCGCAGTTCATGATCAACCTGCACATCAACGAGCATGGCTACGAAGAGACCTACACGCCTTATCTGGTGCAGGCACCTGCGCTGCAAGGCACGGGTCAGTTGCCGAAGTTCGAGGAAGACCTGTTCAAGATATCGCGTGAAGGCGAAGCCGATCTGTACCTGATCCCGACGGCTGAAGTGTCGCTGACCAACATTGTGTCGGGCGAAATTCTCGATGCCAAACAACTGCCGCTCAAATTCGTGGCACACACACCGTGCTTCCGCAGCGAAGCCGGTGCGTCGGGTCGCGACACGCGCGGGATGATTCGCCAGCACCAGTTCGACAAGGTCGAGATGGTCCAGATCGTTGCGCCTGACGAGTCCATGGCCGCTCTCGAATCGCTGACCGGCAACGCCGAGCGTGTTCTGCAATTGCTGGAGCTGCCGTATCGCACGCTGGCGCTGTGCACTGGCGACATGGGTTTCAGTGCCGTGAAAACCTACGACCTGGAAGTGTGGATTCCGAGCCAGGACAAGTACCGGGAAATTTCGTCGTGCTCCAACTGCGGCGATTTCCAGGCGCGTCGTATGCAGGCGCGCTGGCGCAACCCGGAAACCGGCAAGCCGGAGCTGGTCCACACCCTCAACGGCTCTGGGCTGGCAGTCGGCCGTACCCTGGTTGCCGTGCTGGAAAACTATCAGCAGGCGGATGGTTCGATTCGCGTGCCGGACGTGCTCAAGCCGTACATGGGCGGCCTTGAGGTCATTGGTTAAATGGAATTCCTGCCGCTGTTCCATAACCTGCGTGGCAGCCGCGTGCTGGTGGTCGGCGGCGGCGAGATCGCCCTGCGCAAATCGCGTCTGATCGCTGAAGCGGGCGCTGTGCTGCGCGTCGTCGCGCCGGAAATCGAAACCCAGCTACGCGAGCTGGTCGCTCAAAGCGGCGGAGAGATGATTCTGCGCGGTTACAGCGAAAGCGATCTGGACGGCTGCGTGCTGATCATCGCGGCAACGGATGACGAGCCACTCAACGCGCAGGTGTCTCATGATGCCCGGCTGCGCTGCGTGCCGGTCAACGTGGTGGATGCGCCAGCGCTGTGTACGGTGATCTTTCCGGCAATCGTCGACCGCTCGCCGCTGGTCATTGCGGTCTCCAGTGGGGGCGATGCGCCGGTGCTGGCGCGCTTGATCCGCGCCAAGCTGGAAACCTGGATTCCGTCCACTTATGGTCAGCTTGCCGGGCTGGCGGCTCGTTTTCGCAACCAGGTCAAAGGTCTGTTTCCGAACGTACAGCAGCGCAGGGCGTTCTGGGAGGAAGTTTTCCAGGGGCCGATCGCAGATCGCCAGCTGGCCGGGCAGGGCGCCGAGGCCGAGCGTCTGCTGATCGCTAAGATCGCAGGCGAGCCGCCTTCGGAAACCGGAGAGGTCTATCTGGTAGGAGCGGGTCCTGGTGATCCGGACCTTTTGACCTTCCGTGCCTTGCGCCTGATGCAGCAAGCGGACGTGGTGCTGTACGACCGTCTGGTTGCGCCGACGATTCTTGACCTGTGCCGACGCGATGCCGAGCGTGTCTACGTCGGCAAACGGCGTGCGGAACATGCCGTTCCTCAGGAGCAGATCAACCAGCAACTGGTCGCGCTGGCCAAACAGGGCAAGCGAGTGGTGCGCCTCAAAGGCGGCGATCCGTTTATCTTCGGCCGTGGTGGCGAGGAAATCGAAGAGCTTGCAGCCCACGGCATTCCGTTTCAGGTCGTTCCGGGCATTACCGCGGCCAGCGGTTGTGCAGCGTACGCGGGCATCCCGCTGACGCACCGTGATCACGCGCAGTCAGTGCGCTTTATCACGGGGCACCTGAAAAACGGTACGACTGACCTGCCGTGGTCCGACCTGGTGGCGCCGGCCCAGACGCTGGTGTTTTACATGGGGCTGATCGGTTTGCCGGTCATCTGCGAACAGTTGATCAAGCACGGCCGCTCTGCCGATACGCCTGCGGCACTGGTCCAGCAGGGCACGACGGTAAATCAGAGGGTGTTTACCGGCACTCTGGCCAATCTTGCCCAACTGGTTGCCGAGCACGAGGTGCATGCACCGACGCTGGTAATCATTGGTGAAGTGGTTCAGTTGCGTGAAAAGCTGGCGTGGTTCGAAGGCGCACAGGCAACGCTCTGAGGTTGAAAACGGATAGCCCGTTCGGGCTATCCATCTCGCTGCAGGCTAACAGGTTACTGTTGCCAGATGCCTTTCCCTGACAGGCGCTCCCGGTCGTGAGTGGCCTGCAGATTCAGCGCAGGCCCCTTGGGAATGATCCCGGTCGGGTTGATGGTGCGGTGACTTCCGTAGTAGTGGCCTTTGATGTGCTCGAAGTCCACGGTCTCGGCAATGCCCGGCCATTGATACAGTTCGCGCAGCCAGTTGCTCAGGTTCGGATAGTCGGCGATACGCCGCAGGTTGCATTTGAAATGGCTGTAATACACTGCATCGAAACGCACGATGCTGGTGAACAGGCGCACATCGGCCTCAGTCAGGTGCTCACCCGTCAGATAGCGCTTCTCGCCTAACAGCGTTTCCAGTGCATCCAGCTCGGTAAATACATCGTCGAAGGCCTCTTCATAAGCACCTTGCGACGTCGCGAAACCTGCCCGGTAGACGCCATTGTTGACGTTCGGGTAGATCTGCTCATTGAGTTCGTCAATCGTAGGCCTTAACGCTTGGGGGTAGAAATCCAGCGTGTTGCCGGTCAGCCCGTCGAATGCAGTGTTGAACATGCGGATGATTTCCGCCGACTCGTTGCTGACAATGCGTTGCTGCTGCTTGTCCCATAACACCGGCACGGTCACGCGCCCGGTGTATTCAGGGTCATCTGCGGTATAGCGCTGGTGAAGGAACTGCACTCCATCCAGAGCGTCGCCGCTGGAGCCTTTATGCTCATCGAAGGTCCAGCCGTTTTCCAGCATCAGCCAACTGACCACTGAAACATCGATCAGGCTGTTCAGGCCCTTGAGTGTGCGCAGGATCAGCGTGCGATGCGCCCAAGGGCATGCCAGTGACACGTAAAGGTGGTAGCGACCGGCTTCAGCCGCAAAGCCGCCTTCACCGGACGGCCCTGCTTGCCCGTCGCGCGTGACCCAGTTACGTCGCTGAGCATTTTCGCGCTGAAACGCGCCGTCTTTGCTGCTTTCGTACCACTGGTCTTGCCAGCGTCCTTCGACCAGAAGGCCCATGTCTGACTCCCGTTACTGAGTGATGGAACTTGGAGGTCAGTTCAAGCGCGTCGGTTCGATCTGAAAAGCGCAAGATTATGGGCGCTGGTTATCGTCGCAGCCGATAGATCACAGGGTCTTGTCGCGACGATCCCAGAATGTTTGAGCTTGCTCGAAAGCCTCGTCGCGAGCGACACCCAGGCCGCGCAGGGCAAGCGCCACGGTTGAAATCAACGCCAGTTGCGGATAACTGTCCTCGATCTCGCCACGCCATAAGGCCAGCAGTTGCTGCGGTTCAAGGGTTGCTGGTTTGACGTGCCGACGCGGCGAGAGCGCCGGCCATTCCTCGTCCCAGGGCTGTCCGCCGGTGGTGCCATACAGATGGCTGATGGTGTCGGGGTTGATCTCGATTTCGCCGCCGTCACCTTTGACCACGATGGCGTTGTCGCCCAGCAAACTGCTGGCATCGCGATGCACGCTCTGATAGCCCGGATGAAAGATGCTCTGCAGGCCACAGCGTGCCTGTAACGGGTTGAGAATGCGCGCCAGCGAATGAATCGGAGAGCGCAGGCCCAATGTGTTACGTAAATCGATCATGCGTTGCAACTGCGGTGCCCAGTCGGCGAGCGGGATAAACGCCAGGTTTCCTTGATCGAGCGCGCTTTCGACGGCTGCCCAGTTACGGCACAGTGGAATATTCAGCAAGCCCAGCAGTTGCTCGGTGTACAGGCGCCCTGCGGTGTGCGCGCCGCCGCCGTGAAGAAGGATTTTCACGCCGTTCTGCGCTAGGCACTTGGCCGCCAGCAAGTACCACGGCAGATGGCGCTTCTTGCCTGCGTAGGTCGGCCAGTCGATATCGACCGCTATTGGCGGGGCGTTCAGGCGTTGGCGCAGTGCTTCAGTGAAGCCGGCCAGTTCCTCGGGGCTTTCTTCTTTGTGGCGCAGCAACATCAGGAATGCACCAAGCTGGGTGTCTTCGACCTTTTCGTCGAGCAGCATGCCCATGGCCTCCCGCGCTTCTTCGCGGGTCAGGTTACGTGCACCGCGTTTGCCTTTGCCGAGGATGCGCACGAAGGGGGCAAAAGGATGTTCTTCTGGCGTTTCGGTCACCAGTGGGGCGTAGTCGTTCATATGCAGTTGGTCGGCTTTGGCAGGCCCGCCAGCTTGGCGGCAAGTTTGGCAGGGGTGCCGTTGAACAGGCGGTTGAGGTGCAGGCTGTTGCCTTTCTCCACGCCCAGCTTCAGCGCAGTGTATTTGATCAATGGCCGAGTGGCCGGCGAGAGCTGAAACTCGGCGTAGAAATCCCGCAACAGCTGGAGGATTTCAATGTGTTCGGCGCTCAGGGCAATACCTTCCTCGGCTGACAAGGCCTGCGCAACGTCCATTGACCAGTCGTTGAGGTCCTGAAGACACCCGTCCTTGTCCAGATCGATGCTGCGGCCGTCGATGATCAACTGTTTCATAGCCAGGTATTGACCTTGTCGAAACGCAACGACAGCTCCACGAAGGCCGGGTAGTCGATGCTGTTAATGCCCGCAGCAAGCGGCAGATTGCGCGCCTTGACGTCTTCATCGAGCGCAAACAGCTGCGATGAGCCAATCAGGGCCTGCAGGCTCTGCCACTGAGTGCTGGTCGATGTCAGTGCATACGTGGCGTCGCCACACAGCAAAACGCCGTCATCGCCGCCAAGCAGACGCAAGCAGCTGTCCAGGCGGGTGTCGGCAAAGGGTGAATGAGAAACAACGTGCAAGGTAGCCATCAGATCGTAATCACCTCGTCATAGCGGTCAAACAGTGCCGACAACTCGGATCGTGCGGCCAACGGGTTGATTTCGTCACCCAGCGTGCTGGCTGAAATGCCGCGCTCAGCCAGGCTCTGCCCACAGGCATACAGATCTTCGACGCCGAACATCGATAACGCTTTAAGGTTTGCAGTCAGGTCCTTCTGTTGCAAGGCCCTCGGAGCCTGCTGCGGCGCTAACTGAAAAACACCGTCATCCATAAACAGCAGGCCGACCGGCAGATCGAACGCGCCGCCCGCCAGTACGATGTCCAGCGCTTCCCGGGCACCGGGACCGGACCACGGTGACTGACGGCTGACAATCAATAATGATCGAGGCATTTCACGGCCCTCCAAAGCAGATCAGGCGGTCAGCGGATTGCACGGCGTCATGCAACTGACCCAGCCCGGACAAATCCCACGGCTCAAGCAGATTCGCAGCTGGCCGCTGATAGCGCTCGGCTTCCTGGGCATTCAGTACGCCACGGCGCAACGCAGCGGCAATGCACACCACGCCGTCCAGATTGTGCTCGACGATGAAGTCGCGCCATTGCAGCGCCAGGTCCTGCTCGTCCTGAGGCGTCACGACGTTGGCCGACGCGCTGTGTACTCCGTCCTGATAAAAGAACAGCCGGACGATTTCATGACCGCCTGCAAGCACCGCCTTGGCGAACAGCAGCGCACGCCGCGAGGAGGGTGCATGCGCGGCGGAAAAAAGCGAGATGGCGAATTTCATGATCGGCTCTGCCAGCAAAACATGCGCAATGATAAAGAATTCGGGGGCGGGCGTGTGGGTTTGGCGAGATGAAGAAGGCGTTCATGCAATGAACGCCCGTTTTTCATGTGCGTAGTGCGCACCTGTTGAGTTGACTGGACGACATTGATAACAAAAAAGCATCAATCGATGAAAACGTAGCATTTATCTTTTCAAAGAGTGCCCGGCAGACTTCGCTTTCACAAGAGCCCCCACGGGGCTGTGTAATAAAAGGAAGCCGAACATGAAATCATCGCGTAAACATCAACTGGCTGTGCTTTTTCTGGGCTGCGTCGCAGTGAGCGCTGCGGCTCAGGCCGAACAACTCAAGGTCATGACGTCAGGTGGGTTTACCGCAGCGTACAAGCTGCTTGGGCCGCAATATGCGGCGTCTTCCGGGGATTCTCTGGACACCATACTCGGCCCCTCGATGGGCCAGGCGCCGGAGGCGATCCCGAATCGTCTGGCCCGTGGCGAGCATGCCGACGTGGTGATCATGGTCGGCTATGCGCTGGATGAGCTGATCAAACAAGGCAAGGTCGACCCCGCGTCGCGTGTCGAACTGGCCGATTCACGGATCGGCATGGTCGTGAAGCAGGGCGCTGCCAAACCCGCCATCGCTACCGACAGCGAGTTGAAGGAGACACTGCTCAACGCCAGATCGGTCGCTTATTCCGACAGCGCCAGCGGCATGTACATCGAGAAAGAACTGTTCAAAAAGCTCGGCATTCAGCAGCAGCTGGCGCCCAAGAGCGCGATGATCGAACGCATTCCGGTCGCCTCGGTAGTCGCCAAGGGTGATTACGAACTGGGCTTCCAGCAGGTCGCCGAATTGCTGCCGATTCCCGGCGTAACCTTCGTGGCGAAGATTCCCGAGGACGTGCAGTCGGTCACTCGTTACGCCGCGGGTGTCCCGGTCAATGCCGAGCATCCGAAGCAGGCCAGGGCGTTGCTCGACTATCTGGCATCACCCCAGGCACAGGCGACCGTGCAGTCAACGGGGCTGGATTCAGTGCCCCGCTGATCGGGACGGCATCTGCCTGACCAACCGTTCCAGCTCCAGCGCAGCGGGTGTCAGCGTTCGCCCGCGGCGCTTGATCACCCCGACGTTGCGGATCACCTCAGGCGCAACCAATGGCACGCTCACCAGAAACGGGTGGGCGGTCATCGGCATGGCAATCGAGGGCACCGCTGCCACCCCAAGCCCGGCTTCTACAAGGCCGATCATGGTCGTGACATGCCGCGTTTCGCAGATGCTGTCCCTGAGCGGGCGCGTGGGCGCCAGCGCCTTGTCCAGCACCAGTCTGTTGCCAGAGGTAATACCCAGGGAGATGTAGTCGTGGCGGTACATCTCCTCCCAACTGACGCTGTCACACAACGCCAGCGGATGATCGCGGCGACAGGCCATCACGTAGCGTTCCTGCAGAAGCTCTTCAAAGTCCACTTCCGGCGCCAGATTGCCGCTGAAACTCACCCCGAAGTCCGCTTCGCCCAGTGCAACGGCGCTATTGACCTCATTGGCGCTCGCGTCCAGTAACTTGATTCTGATTTTTGGAAACAGCTGATGGAACGTGCTGATCACCTGCGGCATGAAGTAATAGGCCGCCGAGGGCACGCACGCGATGGTGATATTGCCCATCCGGGTGGAGCCGACCGCACTGATCGTCATCAGTGCGCTGTCGAGATCGTCGAGGATGCGCTCGACCTGTGGCAGAAAGGCGCGACCGATGGTGGTTAGGCTGACCTTGCGCGTGGTGCGCTCGAACAGCTTCACATTCAGCGCCGACTCCAGCTTTTCTATCCGCCGACTGAGCGCCGGCTGCGTAATCTGCACGGTGTCGGCGGCCTTGTGAAAGCTGCCGGTCTCGACCACGGCCCGAAAAGCCTGAAGGTCGTTGAGATCGAAGTTGATGGGCATAAGGCAATCAGATCTATTGATGCGAGATGCGCATCAATATATCAGACCGCATGAGGCGGGTAGGGAGCGCGGCGATTATCCGGGGCCGCCCTGATTAGGCTCGGCAATAATCAGGACCTTCGCAAGCGCAATGGCTTTCGGGATATCCAGTTGGCTGGAAGCGAACGACTTGATCAGCAGCGATTTTGGCAGAGCCCAATCCCACTTCTCCCGGATCAGATTCTTTACATCCTTCAAAAGCGGCTCGACATCGTTGGCGTCCAGCTCGGCAATCCTGCCCAATGCTGCTAAAGCGCTTTCCCGAGAGGCACCTATTTCAAGAACCAGCCCCGAGCCTGTGCACATCACCCCGGACTGATTGAGCAAAAGGCACAGCGCGTCATTGGTGTAATCACCCGCCCAGGTCAGCAGATAGCTGCTTGAGGCCGAGCCGGTCAGATACTGGTCTGCCAACCCCAGCCTGTGAAATGCCTGACGTGCTTCTCCGAGCAGGGCTTGCGCATTGGCATCAATGAACGGGCAGGGATCGCTCTCTGCAAGTACGGCGCGCATCTCTTGCCTTACGCGGTCATGAATCTTGGCTCCGAGCCCATCGAATACGGGCGGCTCGCCGCCACGTGCAGGCATGACGACAATGACTTTCTTTTCCAGGTTTACATCCAGTACCTGCCAGCGTCGGCCGCCGAATATGATTCGTTGGCCAATGGTCAGCGGGCGGCTGACAGGAACGGACCCGAGCGGTTTGCCATCCCGGACCAGTCTGAACTCTTCATCGGTGGTAAATGCGCTGTAAAACTCGTAGTGATTGACCAGCTTCTCGCCAATTTCACCTGGCAGCAGCAGGCCCGAACTGTCCTGAACGATCAGTTTCTTTTCACCCAAAGTCTTGAGGAGGGTCATAAAGTCGGTTTTGCTGATGGCTGCAAATGTCCCGCTTGCGACCAGGCTACTCCATAGCTCTGTTGCACTGGCGCCGCCTTGCTGAGCGATCATCGACAAGCATTGCTGCACCAGTGTCGAGGCGTGCAGGCCGTTCGCTCTGGGTGGCTCAAACCATTTTTCGATCAACAACCGAATCATGGCGATTGTCTGTACGAGATTTTGCCGGAGTTGATCCGAGAGGTCTGATTCAGGTGTCAGGGTATTTTCCTGGCAGTAGGCGCGCAGTGTTGCGGGCTCTCCGTCACGGCGTCCTGATCGGCCCAGTCGCTGGCGCAGACTGGCTACCGATGGCGGCGGTCCGATCTGCGCAACGGCTTTGATGTTGCCGATATCGATACCCAGCTCAAGGGTCGTGGTACAGACAGCAGACGCGGTCGGGGTGCCCGCTTTCAATGCTCGCTCTGTGTCTTCACGCAAGTCTCTGGACAGGCTTCCGTGGTGCGGTAGAAATTCATTGGGCAGACCATCGTTTTCACACAAACGGCGCAGCCTGTCGGCGTACCACTCCACTTTGTCGCGACTGTTGGGGAAAATCAGGTTGTTGCTGCCGCGCAAAACCTTGTACAGGTGTGCCGCGATAGCGTGTCTGGTCCCGGATGCGTCCTCTTCTTCGTCATCGCCGTCTTTTGTTATGGACGTCTGCTTGTCTGCAACGAGCTTTTTCAGCGGCAGCATCGTATAGCCGCGCACTTGAACCTGGAGGTCTTGGCCCGTTGCTCGAGAAATGATTTCGTCCATGCGCCGGGTTTGTCCCGGACGCAGAAACTCGCGGGCGAGTGCCATTTCCCCCAAGGTCGCGGACAGACCTACACGCGGAAGTTTCCTGTTGGTAACGCTCTCGACCCGGTGCATCAGCGATTGCAGTTGCTTGCCGCGTTCACTGCCGATGAAGGCATGCAATTCGTCGATCACAATGTAACGCAGGTTGTGAAAAAGACCCGCCAGGGCCGAGCCGCGGTTGACGAACAAGGCTTCCAACGACCCTGGGGTAATGAGCAGAATGCCGCTGGGCGATTTAAGAAACTTATGCTTTTTGCTTGCTGATACATCGCCATGCCAGCCGACGACCGGAATTTCCAGTCGTTCGCACAGACGCGTCAATCTGTCCCACTGGTCGTTGATCAGGGCCTTCAGCGGGCTGATGTAAAGCACCGCGCCAGGCGGATCCGCGCTGTTGAGCAGGTTGGTCAGAATGGGTAAAAAAGCCGCTTCGGTCTTGCCTGCTGCCGTTGACGCCGCAATGATCACGTCACGATCAGCCTTGATCAAGGCAGGGATAGCCCATTCCTGAGCATCCCTGAGCGAGGTCCAGCCTTGGGACCACACCCATTGCTGTACATCGGGGTGAAGCTGTTCGAACGCCGATGAGTCAGAGCTTGAAACGGGTGAGTTCATCGTCGGCCTCTACGTTCAGATCGTTCTGTCCGCCGTCGTCTCTGGCAATCTCCACAGCGCCCAGAAGTGCTCTCCAGTCTGCGCCCGGATTTTGTTCCAGGACCGCCAGCAGGTTGATGAAAGCAGTAATGGTGGTCCGTGGCGTACGGAAGTAAGCCTCTCCAAGCCGCTGGCCACAGTGTTCGATGAAGACGGGGATCGCTTCATCCGGGAGCAGGTATTTTTCCGGATCGCCGTAGGCATAAACGTTGCGCAGATTCTGCAGGAGGACGTAGAAGTCCTCGGGAGTCAGGCTGGTCAGACGGATGACCGGGCCAGAAAGGTCGACATAACCTGTCTTGGCAAAGGTGTTTTCTGCCAGCCTGGACTGAAGGGCAGGATAGCTGTACAAGCCTCGGCGGGTATCCATCAGAAATTCCGGGGTACCGCCCAGAACAAAACCGAGTCCGTCCGTCGATCCTTGCAGAGAATCATTGAGGATGCGCAGGATCTGTTCGTAGTTCGCATTGCGTGCCTGGGTATTGGCAAGCTTGTACAGATTGACCAGTTCGTCCAGGCACACCATCAGCCCGCCGAAGCCTGCCAGGCGCACGAATCGGGAAAGCAGCTTGAGCTGATCGTAAACAGATGCATCATCAATGCAGCTTCTTACGCCAAGCGCCGCACGCGCATCCGTCTTCGTAGTGAACTCGCCTCTTAGCCAGCGAATGGCGTCGGCTTTGAGCTTTTCGTTACCTTCATCAAAGCCACGGCAGTAGGCGGCAATGACTTCGGCAAAATCATAACCGTTGACCATTTCGGTCAGCTCGGCGAGGTACTGACGGATCACTGTCTCGCTGTCGATGCCCTTGCTCCGGGCTTCGGTTTTAGCCTGGGAAATGAATTTTTCCACAATGCCCTGAAGCGCGCCGCCATCCGGTTTGGTGCGTGTGGACATGTTTTTGGCAAGCTCGGCGTAAAGCGAGCGCGCCTGGCCGCCCGAAGCGTGCAAACGCCGGTCGGGGTTGAGGTCGGCGTGCATGGTTACCAGCTTGCGCTCCATCGCAATGCCTCTGACCAGATTGAGGAAGAATGTCTTGCCTGCGCCATATTCGCCGATAACGACGCGGAATGCGGAGCCACCCTCGGCCAGGCGGCCGACATCCTTTATAAGGGCGCCCAGTTCACCGACCCGGCCTACCTGTATCAGGTGCTGTCCGACACGAGGAACAACCCCTGCGCGCAGTGACTGAATGACCGCATCGCGATCCTTGGCTCGTATCGTACTCATAGAGTTAGCTCGCTTAAGATATCCGGGTTGATTTCGATCGGGTCATCGCCCTCGGAAACCGGCATGTCGAACAGATCGAATGCCATGTCGTTGATCTGCTCCAGTGCGCCATCGAGCATCAGGTCCATGTCGGCCGTTGCGTTTTCCAGTGCTTGTCGAGTCCATTCCTGGCGCGAGACCAGTAAGCGCAAGAACGCAGAGTGCCCGGCATCGAGCCCGTAAAGATGTATATCTGTGCTGGAAGCGCTGTGCGCGGAGGGTTCTGCGCTGGTCTGCACGTCTTCCTGTTCCTCCTCCAGACCGTCTCGAAAGACGTCAGCCAGAAGCGCCGATACCGCAGCCGTCTCACGTTGCAGCCGAGCGATCTTGTTCATGTCCAGCACGATTCCGGAGCCCGGCTTTTTGATGTCGGATCCTGTCGGAACGAGTGCAGCCGGACCTGCCGAGACTGTTGCGAAACGCGAACTGGCCGCAGCAACATGAAGGTCGCTGTACAGCGCTTGCGAATCGAGTTGAAGTGCCTTGTAAATACGTTCCAGCGATCTGACTTGCTCAGGCGTGACCGGCCCGTCAGCATGGGCGAGATAGGTCAGACAACACACGATGGCCTGTTTTTCATCTGGCGTGAGCGCGCCCAGCTTTCTTTTCAGGCTGGCCAAGGGAGGCGGTTGCCGCAATTGCATCAACAGGTAGGCCCCAAGACGTTTTCGGTGCGCGCTGCTCAAATGGGTCCACGAATCGATATGCTGTTCAAGCGCTGCGACTGCGGGTTGGCTCGTTTTTCCATTAACGATTATAACGATGCTGGCCAGATCCAGCGTGACGACAGCGGCGGCGTAGGCGGCGGTCACGCGTGACATACCGGCGTCAGGCTCCGTCGCGAACAGAACGATGTTGTCATCGGCTTTAGGTGCGCGGCTGCCAGCCAGCACATCTGGCTCCATGCCGATGTTTATGTCCCCAAGAATTTTTGTCAGCGCGACGATCTGGTTGCGTGCCTGAGCACCGTCGGAATTGAAGCGTGCAGCCAGCTCGTCAAGCGTCATCAGAATCGCGCCGGTGCCAACGTCCGATTGAAGTCGTTGCAGCTCATGCTTTGAGTCGTCAGGCCATAGCGATGGCGGCAGCAGCAACAACGCGTCCAAGGCATCATGCATGTCGACATTATCGGCGTTGCGCCCTATGTAACGACTGAATGGCGCCAATACTGCAGTGCATGCCTGGACGAGAAGTTGAAGTTTTTTACGAGTGCCAGACGTCATGCTGACATCCGGCAGATCGCCTGTCGCTATTCTCGGTACATTGAGGAAGGGCGAAGACGGGTTATAGCCGATCCAGCGTCTGGCCTTGTTGTTCGGGAGCTTCAGGCCGTCAGGGAATTGCTTTTCGTATTCTGCCGTGAACAGGCGCTGGAACAGGTCCATGCACCTGGCGACAGGTTTACCGCGCGAGATAGCTGGATCCGTCAGGGCCCACGCCAACGCCCAAGCCGCATTCAAAGGGTATTTGTCGATGGCCATCTGGCCCAGGGCGACGCGCAACATCATTGGCATTTCATAGGCATCATATGATTCCATCGGCGGTTGGCGCAGATACATCCGCTCCGAGATGGCCTCCATGTTCAGGTATTCAAGAAGCTTTGAGGCTTGATTGAAAAACGAAAAATCCCGGTGATAAAGCGCCTTCACAGACTGTGTGAAAACACACTGATGAAGGCCCAAGCAAACGCCCCGACTTGTTCGGGGCGTTTTTTTTGTATTGGCAGCAGACGAAAAAAATGTCCGCTCAGCCCATCAAAGCCATCAGATGGCGCACACCGAGCACTTTAATCGCTCGTTTCAGGTTATAGGCATTCACCGCCAAGGCCATTTCAGCTTTTGTACCCTCCAGTTGTCGCAGCAAGAAACGGCCATTACCAAATAGCCATTGCTTGAGGTTGCCGAAGGGGTGCTCAACGATGGATCTTCGGTTGGCCATCATCTCAGGATGCGCCTGCATTCTTTGCTCCATCCGCTCGAAAGCCTCTTCATGGGCATGTCGTGAGACATAACGGCGCCGGGCTCGAGTGCATTGCGTTTTCAGCGCGCAGTTGGCGCAGTCATCGACCTCAGCCTGATAGATCCGATCACCTTTGTTGTGCTGTTTTAGCGTTAACCATTTGCCTGCCGGACACTGGAAACGATCGTGTCCGGTCTCATAGATAAAGTCTTTTCGCTCAAAGAGCTGCTCTTCCTGACTGCCAGGGTTTTTCGAACGATTGGGCGGTACATAGGCCGTAATCGAAGCATCCTCGCAGGCCTGAAACTGCTTGCCATTGGAGTAGCCGGCATCGGCAGTGACCGTCAGATCATCTTGCTGTAACTCTGCTTTGGCGGCCTTGGCCATCGGCTCCAGTTGCTTTCGGTCATCGCCATCTTGGGTGACCTCATGATGCAAAATCAGGCAATGCTCGGCGTCCACGACGGTTTGCACGTTGTAGGCCACACGTGGCCCTTTGGCCGTGCGCATCATTCGGGCATCGCTTTCATGGGTGTTGAACTGCTCGATGCCCATCGAACGCATCAGTGCCTGGCAACTCTGATTATCCTGTTGTCGAGCCTCAAGCTGTGCCAGGGCTACCTTGATTGCGCTGCGATCAATTGAATCTGTGGTTTCAGCCTTGTCGGCCTCATCCAGCTCGGCCAGATACTGAGCGATGCGCTTATCCAGTTTTTCTTCCTGGCGCTTGAGCTGCTTCAAATTCACATGACGCCGTGAGGATGCGACCGCCTGAAACTTGCTGCCGTCGATGGCCACCAACTCACCGGCGATCAAGCCTGCCGTGCGACAAAACCGAACGAAAGCACGGCAGGTCGCGATGAAGGCGGGTTTATTGTTCTTGCGAAAATCGGCGATGGTCTTGAAGTCGGGCTTGAGCCGGTTGATCAGCCACATCACTTCGATGTTGCGCTGACACTCGGCTTCAAGACGTCGCGATGAGCGAATCCGCTGAAAATAGCCGTAGAGGTAGAGTTTTAGCTGATCGGCGGGATCATAAGCAGGGCGCCCCGTGCTTTTTGGAATCGCTTTATCGAAGCCCAGTTGCACCAGATCGAGCCTGGCAACGTACAGGTCAATGACACGAACGAGGTGATCCTCGGGGATCAACTCTTCCAGCGAGACCGGGAATAGGCTGGTCTGGCTGCGGGACTCACCTTGGATGTAGGCCATAACGAAAAATGCTCTGTATCTTTCGATACGGAGCATTTTCTTTGAGCGCTGCGCAGATTGCTAGGTTTTCACACAGTCTGTTCAGGCGATTTATTTCTTCTTCGATCAGTGGAGTGTCTTCTCGTGCATCAGCCTCAGAGAGGGTGTCAATAAGCACGCGTCGTTCAAGACCGTGGAAAAACATGAACCCATAACCGTTGGGCACTTCCGGATCGCAACGACCTCCCGCCAGCCATTGCAGATAGCCTCGACGTGCCTCCGGTTCAAGGTCTTTGTAAGTGGACCAGTAGAACACCAGCCTGGCTGCGGGGTGAGCGCTGGAACTCGCTATCGGCAGGGAGGTATCGATGAACGAGGGCTCGGACTGCCTGTATTCTGCGTGTTCCGTCCCTATGTAGAGCATGCCACCTGGCAACGTGCTTCCAGCGATGGTGACGGGCTCGCCCGGACGCAGCCATCTTGCTGTCAGCGGGCGATCAGTTGCTTTGGGAATGTTGAAGGAGCTGCTGCCAGGCGAATCATGCCTGTCGGTAAAGAACTCTGACTCGCTCTTCTGGTGGGAGGGTTGCCGGGAGTAGGGGAGAGGCACTTGCTCTAACGTCTGATCAGGCTGTGGTTGAGTACCGCCAACGAGGCGGGTGGATTCTCTGCTGAAACGCGCATAGCGGCCTATCGCGAAGTTGGCAGGGTCTTCGCTCCCGGAAGTCGTCATCCGACTATGATCGGGATGAGGCCGGGTGCCGCCTACGAGCGTGTCAGAGGCTCGACTGAAGCGGGCATATCGACCGATCGCAAGCGTTTCAAGCGCTACATCGATACCGCGCATCTGAGCAGTTGCCGACACTGAATCGTGTTCGCAAGCCTCGGCATTGCCACGATTCTCGTCCGACTGGAGAGATGGGTCTCCAGCAAGAGGGGAGCGCGTTCGAGTGGGTGCCATCGGGATCTTCCATGGTTCATCAGCTGGCAAACTGGCAGTATCCACACTTTGTCAGCGCGGGCCAAGCACGGGCGTGTGCTTCCCCGTTTGCGTTTTCCGGACCCCGGAAACGACAAAGCCCTGAATAATCAGGGCTTTGCGCTTTCAAATATGGCGGAGGCATAGAGATTCGAACTCTAGGACCTGTTACAGTCGGCAGTTTTCAAGACTGCTGCCTTAAACCACTCGGCCATACCTCCACTTCGTTGCGGGCGCCATAATACCGGAATGAAACAAGCTGTCAAACTCTGTGACTAGCCAGTTGCAGCGCCTCTGTTATGATCTTTGCAACTCAACATTTCAACAGGAAGGAGTTTCGCCATGCGCGAACAGGATTACAGCCTTAAAACCGGCATGCAGGCCGACCAGCTCGAGGTTAGTCGTGTCCTGCGCAACACATATGGTCTTCTCGCTCTGACGCTGGCGTTCAGCGGTGTCATGGCCTTTGTCGCTCAGCAGATGCGTGTCGGCTACCCGAACATCTTCGTGGTGCTGATCGGCTTTTATGGTCTGTTCTTCCTGACCAACAAGCTGCGTGATTCGGTCTGGGGGCTGGTTTCGACATTCGCCCTGACCGGCTTCATGGGTTTCCTGCTGGGCCCGATCCTCAATCGTTATCTGGGCATGGCGGGCGGTGCTGAAGTGGTCAGCTCCGCTTTCGCGATGACCGCACTGGTGTTCGGTGTTTTGTCGGCCTATGTGCTGATCACCCGCAAGGACATGAGTTTCCTGGGTGGTTTCATCACCGCCGGTTTCTTCGTCCTGCTGGGTGCGGTGCTGGCCAGCATGTTCTTCCAGATCAGCGGGCTGCAACTGGCGATCAGCGCAGGATTCGTACTGTTCTCGTCGGTCTGCATTCTGTTCCAGACCAGCGCGATCATTCAGGGTGGCGAGCGTAACTACATCATGGCGACGGTCAGCCTGTATGTATCGATCTACAACCTGTTCGTCAGCTTGCTGCAAATCTTCGGCATCATGAGCCGCGACGACTGATCCGGATGATCACGGCGGCCTGAGCGTTCAGGTCGCTTCGCTGCAAACAGAAGCCCCGACTTGTCGGGGCTTTTGCTTTTCTGCGATTTGAAAAACATCAGGGTGCTGGCGTCAGTCTGGTTTTCACCCTTCTGGCGTGTCAGTCAAAGTCAGCCACACCGCGTCATCCAGTCCCGTCCAGAGCGTTAATATTCTTTGACCGATCAGTCATCTTTATCAAGATTGTTACAGTCTTATCAGGCGTTTATCGATTTTTCATCATCACTGAAACAAATATCAGACTATTCCCCAGAGTTTGTGGGTGTTTCGACGTTTTGGCCAATTGACATCACGGAACAGGGATAGACACATTTTTTCAGGATGTGTCAGTTTTGTTACGCAACACAAAGGCGAGTGACAGGATTTCCTCGCCACAGGTGGAGTCCTGTCGTACCAATCTGTTCTATCAGCAAACAAGGAAGTGTCATGACGAAAGTCAAAGAAAATGCTGCAATTCAACTCTCTGCTGCTACCAGCAGTTCCTACGACCAGATCAATACGTTCGCTCACGAGTATGACCGTGGTGGCAACCTCACGATCAACGGTAAGCCGTCTTATTCGGTCGATCAGGCTGCCAACTACATTCTTCGCGATGATGCCTCCTGGGCGGACCGCGACGGTAACGGCACCATAAACCTCACTTACACCTTCCTGACTGCCAAGCCTGCCGGTTTTGACAACTCGCTGGGGACGTTCAGCGCGTTCAACGCGCAGCAGAAAGCTCAGGCAGTGCTGTCGATGCAATCCTGGGCCGATGTTGCCAAGGTCAGTTTCACCCAGGCCGCTTCCGGCGGTGACGGGCATATGACCTTCGGTAACTACACTGATGGCAGCAGCGGCGGGGCGGCTTTTGCTTATCTGCCCAGCGGCAACAGCCGCACTGACGGTCAGTCCTGGTATCTGATCAACAGTTCCTACCAGCAAAACGTCTCCCCGGACAACGGCAACTACGGTCGTCAAACGCTGACGCATGAAATCGGTCACACCCTGGGCTTGTCTCATCCTGGTGATTACAACGCTGGCGAGGGCAACCCGACTTACAACGACGTCAGCTACGCCGAAGACACGCGCGGTTACAGCGTCATGAGTTACTGGAGTGAATCCAATACCTGTAGCGGCCTGCAATCGAAATGGCCCGGACCTGCAATCATCGCGTTTTTCGACCAGGATTGATTGCATCTATCCGAGCCAGCAAACCGGGATTATTTGCGAATGAACCTGCGTTCATCTGGTTCGACCTGCAATCGATTGTCATGAACCGGAATTATTTGCGAGTGATCGCCCGCCGCTTATGTCTCATTTGAGCACACCCTTGTGAGACGTATGGCCGAGACGCTTTTTGCGTCTCAATAGGGCGGCTTTTAATTTTTGATACAGTACGTTCACAAATTCTAGAGTCTAAAGAGACAAACTTGACGATGGCACCTTACGGAGGTAAGAGGTTGGAGCTTCCAACAGCAGCGCTACCGGGCTACCGGACTGAATCGTGTGATCGCAGTACAGGGTGCGGAGCAATGAAACAGAAAGTGCACTAAGCCGAGTGCATCCGCGTAAACCCCGCTAAAATCATCGGTTTTCAGTCGCATTTAATCCTGGTCGGCCGCTCTCGATTGCAGGTCGAAGTGGGTGGATGCAGGTTCGTTTGCAGTCAATGCTGGTTCGCGGTGCCGGATAGACGCAATTAATCCCGGTCGAAAAACGCGATGATTGCAGGTCCGGGCCATTTCGATTGCAGGTCGTTACAAATACCGACCAGAACTTCGTCAAGGGCGGCGCTGCGTCGTATTCCTCGGCTCCGTTGCTGGACGATATTGCGGCAGTTCAGCAGCTCTATGGCGCAAACATGAGCACGCGTGCCACCGACACGGTCTACGGCTTCAACTCCACCACCGGACGGGATTTCTATAGCGCCACGTCTGCCGCTTCCAAAGTGGTGTTCTCGGTGTGGGACGGCGGGGGCAAGGATACCCTCGACTTCTCGGGCTTCACCCAGAACCAGAAAATCAACCTCAACGCCGCCTCGTTCTCGGACGTCGGTGGCATGGTGGGCAACGTTTCGATTGCCAAAAACGTTGTGGTTGAAAACGCCATCGGTGGCTCAGGCAATGACTTGTTGATCGGCAACTCCGCTGCAAACGACCTCAAAGGGGGTGCCGGTAACGACATCATCTACGGTGGCGGCGGCGCCGACAGTCTGACCGGTGGCGCAGGTGCTGACATTTTTGTGTTCGGTGCCAGCTCCGACTCCAATCATGCCGCTCAGGATACGATTCGTGATTTTGTCAGTGGTCAGGACAAAATCGACGTATCGGCCATCTCCACGCTGAGCGCGTTGCAGTTCGTCAAGGCCTTCAGCGGTCATGCGGGTGAAGCGATCCTGAACTACAACCAGAGCAGCAATCTGGGTAGCCTGGCCATCGACTTCACAGGGCAGGGACTGGGTGACTTCTTGGTAGGGACGGTTGGTCAAGCGTTCGCTACGGATATCGTGGTTTAATCTGTAACATTCATGGGCGGCTGTTTCTGCCGCCCATGATCCGGAATGTACCCCTTCATGAATATCAATCACGTTGTTCGAATCGTGCCAATTGCTTTTGCGCTGCTGGCAGGGATTTCTGGAGCAAGCATGGCCATGAGTTTGAAACTGCCCAACCCTGCCGAGCTTAGTGGCAAGTGGCAACTTTCTGTTCAAGGGAAAGCAGGAGGTGCCTGCCAGCTTCATCTGAATACCGAAGCTCCGCAGTTGAGTGGTGATCTGGCGTGTGCGGTGCAGTGGTTGCACGAAGTGCCTGATGGCTGGTTTCCGACTCCGGATGGTCTGGCGTTCACCGACAAGGAAGGCAATCGCCTGATCCACCTCAGCAAAACAGGGTCGCAGACTTATGAAGCACGTTTGCCCGGTGGTGAAGTGCTGATCCTTGGACGGCTCGCCGAATAAGCATTCACGGACGTACACGCGTTATTTGACAAAAATCACGGACGTCGCCCCGCCACAAGCAAGATCATCAAGGAACAACCATGAGTGCGTTGCCCCGTAGCGCCCAGCCGCCGCTTTATAAAGCGCTGGCGGATTACAAGAGCGCGTTGATCGGCGTCGGTTGTTTTACCGCGCTGATCAACGTATTGATGCTCGCCCCGTCGATTTACATGCTGCAGGTCTACGACCGTGTCTTGACCTCGCAGAATCAGACCACATTGGCCATGCTGACCCTGATGGTGGTCGGATTCTTTGCCTTTATTGGCTTGCTGGAAATGATCCGCAGCTTTGTGGTCATCCGCATTGGCAGCGAGCTGGAAAAGCGTTTCAATCTGCGTGTCTACCAGGCTGCGTTCGAGCAACCTGCACGCCGGGCAACGTCAGGCCGGCCAGGCGCTCGGCGATCTGTCCTTTATCCGCCAGTTCCTCACCGGCCCTGCGTTGTTTGCATTCTTCGACGCGCCCTGGTTTCCCGTTTATCTGGCGGTGATTTTTCTGTTCGATCCCTGGCTGGGCGTGCTGGCCAGCGTCGGCACGGTGCTGCTGGTCGCGCTGGCGTGCCTGAATGAATGGCTGACCCGTAAGCCATTAGCCGAGGCCAGTGGTTATTCGCAGCAGTCTGCGCAATTGGCGACTCGTCATCTGCAACAGGCCGAGGCCATTCAGGCCATGGGCATGCTGGAGGCGTTGCGACGTCGCTGGTTCTCCGTGCACGGGCGCTTTCTGGCGCTGCAGAACCGCGCCAGCGACACCGGCGCGGTGATCAGCTCGATCAGTAAAGCGCTGCGTCTGTGTCTGCAATCGCTGGTGTTGGGGCTGGGCGCACTGCTGGTGATCCGTGGCGACATGACGGCCGGGATGATGATCGCCGGTTCGATCCTGATGGGACGCGTTCTGAGTCCCATCGACCAGTTGATTGCCGTCTGGAAACAATGGAGTTCCGCACGCCTGGCTTACGGGCGCCTCGATCAGTTGCTCAAGACTTACGCCGAACCTGCGCCGCGCATGCCGCTGCCGGCACCGCGCGGTCAGATCACCGCAGAGCAGGTCAGCGCCGCACCTCCGGGCAGAACCTCGCCGACGGTGCAACAAGTGAGTTTTCAGTTGCAGGCCGGGGAGGTGCTTGGCGTGCTGGGCGCGTCCGGCTCTGGCAAGTCGACCCTCGCCCGAGTGCTGGTGGGGGTGTGGCCGTTGCTCGGCGGCACGGTGCGGCTGGACGGTGCTGACATGCATCGCTGGGATCGCGAGGCGCTTGGGCCCTACATCGGTTATTTGCCGCAGGACATCGAACTGTTCAGTGGCACCGTGGCCGAGAATATTGCGCGTTTCCGTGATGACGACGGGACTGCGGTGGTGGCTGCCGCGCGACTGGCGGGTGTGCATGAGCTGATTCTGCGCCTGCCGCAAGGTTACGACACGCGCTTGGGCGATGATGGCGGCGGTTTGTCTGGTGGCCAGAAACAGCGCGTTGCGTTGGCTCGGGCGTTGTATGGCGAACCACGACTGGTGGTCCTGGACGAACCCAACTCCAATCTGGATGCCGCTGGTGAAGCGGCGCTCACCCAGGCAATCGGTGAACTCAAAGCCCGAGGCTGCACGGTAGTGCTCGTGACTCACCGTACGCCTTCATTGACTCAGACCGATCGACTGCTGGTACTGAGCGAAGGTCGCATGCAGGCCTTCGGGCCAACGGCGCAAGTCCTTCAGGCGCTGTCAGGACAGGCACCGCAGGCGCAAACCGCCGAGCCACAACCGCAACCCCGTCCGGTGCCGACCGGGATTTCCATGAGCCGCCAGTACGGCGCCCAGAACAGGCAGACCGACGTATGAGCTGCTCTCTCGACAATCATTACGTCGTGCCCGGCAAGGAACGCGGCGTGCATTTTTTCGTCCGCGCAGGCTGGATTCTGATGCTGGCAGGGGCTGGCAGCTTTTTTCTCTGGGCAAGTCTGGCACCGCTGGACCAAGGCATCGCCGTGCAAGGGACGGTGGTGGTCTCGGGCAAACGCAAGGCCGTGCAGTCGCTGGATGGCGGCGTGGTGAGCAAAATCCTCGTCAGCGAAGGCCAGTTGGTAAAAGAAGGCGAACCGCTGTTTCGCCTCGATCAGACACAGGTCGAAGCCGACGTGCAGTCGTTACGCGCTCAATACCGCATGGCGTGGGCGAGTCTGGCCCGCTGGCAAAGCGAGCGCGACAATCTGCATGAGATCAACTTCCCCGCAGAACTGATCGCCGCCGGACAAGGGCAAGACCCCGATCCACGATTGGCACTGGTGCTTGAAGGGCAGCGGCAATTGTTCAGCAGTCGTCGACAGGCCCTGGCGCGTGAGCAGTCGGGTTTGCAGGCGAGCATCGAAGGTGCCGGGCTGCAACTCAAGGGCATGCGCCGGGCGCGTCTGGACCTGCAGGCCCAGGCCGACTCGCTACGCCAGCAGTTGAGCAACCTGCAGCCGCTGGCGCAAAACGGTTTTATCCCGAGCAACCGGTTGCTGGAATTTCAGCGTCAGTTGTTGCAGGTGCAGCAGGACCTGGCGCAGAACGCCGGTGAAACCGGGCGAATCGAGCAGTCGATCATCGAGTCGCGGCTGCGTCTGCAGCAGCAGCGCGAGGAGTATCAGAAAGAGGTGCGCAGCCAGTGGGCCGACGCGCAGGTCAAGGCGCTGACGCTTGAGCAGCAACTGGCCTCGGCGGGTTTCAGCCTGCAGCACAGCGCAATTCTGGCGCCTGCCGATGGCATCGCCGTCAACCTGAGCGTGCACACCGAAGGCGCGGTGGTTCGTGCTGGCGAAACGCTGTTGGAAATCGTGCCGCAAGGCACCCGTCTGGAGGTCGAAGGGCGTTTGCCGGTGCAGTTGATCGACAAGGTCGCCAGCCACTTGCCGGTGGATATTCTGTTCACGGCGTTCAATCAGAGCCGCACTCCGAGGGTGTCCGGTGAGGTGAGCCTGATTTCCGCTGACCAGATGCAGGACGAAAAAACCGGCCAGCCGTACTACGTATTGCGCACCTCGGTTGGCGATGCGGCGCTGGAAAAACTCAACGGTCTGGTGATCAAGCCGGGTATGCCGGCTGAGATGTTCGTGCGCACGGGCGAACGCTCGCTGCTCAATTATCTGTTCAAACCGTTGCTGGACCGTGCCGGCTCCGCGTTGACGGAGGAATAGAATGTCTGCTTATCCTCTGAAAGCCGCTTTACTGACGGCCATTTTGCTGGGCGGGCTGCTGGGTGCGGTTTCCGCCAGCCATGCGATGGGCCCGTTCGAGGTCTACGAGCTGGCGCTGCACAACGATCCGACCTTCCTCGGCGCGATCAAGGAGCGTGACGCAGGGCTGGAAAACCGCGTGATCGGGCGTGCCGGATTGTTGTCTCGTGTTTCGTACACGTACAACAAGGGTCGCAACGACTCCAGGGCCACCCTCAAGGGCGGCCGCGAAGACACCACGGATCATCGCCATTACAACAGCTTCGGTTCGAGCCTGACGATTCAACAGCCGCTGATCGACTATGAGGCCTACGCCAATTACCGCAAGGGCGTGGCTCAGGCGCTGTTTGCCGACGAGACCTTTCGCAGCAAGAGTCAGGAATTGCTGGTGCGGGTCCTGACGTTGTACACCCAGGCCCTGTTCGCTCAGGACCAGATCAACATCGCCCGTGCCAAACAACAGGCCTTCGAGCGTCAGTTTGCGCAGAACCGGCAGATGTTTCAGCAGGGTGAGGGCACACGCACCGATATTCTCGAAGCGGAATCGCGCAATGAGCTGGCGATTGCCGAGCAGATCGAAGCGACTGACGAGCAGGACGCGGCCTTGCGCGAGCTTGGCGCGTTGCTGGGAGAGCCGGGCATTGACGTTGCTCGGCTGGAGCCGCTGAAAGACAGTTTTCAGGCCTTGGTGCTGGCACCCTCCAGTGATACCGAATGGCATGCATTGGCCTTGGCCAACAGCCCGATTCTGGCGTCGCAGCGTCAGTCGCTGGAAGTAGCGCGGTATGAGGTGGAGCGCAATCGCGCCGGTCATTTACCGACGGTCAATGCTTACGCGAGCATTCGTCAGAACGAGTCCGACAGCGGCAATACCTATAATCAGCGTTACGACACCAACACCGTCGGCATCGAACTCAGCCTGCCGCTGTACGCCGGGGGCGGTACCAGTGCCTCGGTGCGTCAGGCCAACAGCAAGCGTGAGCAGGCCGAATACGAGCTGGAGGGCAAGACTCGCGAAACCCTGATCGAGGTACGGCGGCAGTTCAATGCCTGCGCGTCGGGTGTGAGCAAGCTGCGGGCTTATCAGAAAGCGCTGGTCTCGGCGCAGGCGCTGGTCGAGTCCACGCGGCAGAGCATTCTCGGCGGCGAGCGCGTCAATCTGGATGCGCTCAACGCCGAGCAGCAGCTTTACAGCACTCGGCGCGACCTGGCAAAGACCCGCTATGACTACTTGATGGCGTGGATCAAGTTACATTACTACGCAGGCACCTTGCGCGACACCGACCTGGCACATATCGACGACGCGTTCGTGTTGTCGCGCTGAGCGCGCGGGTTACACCGTTGTGGCGAAGCGTTGCAGCGAGAACGCCGAAAGGTCTGCCTCGCTCTCGCCGTGAATGCAGCGCTGCGCCAGCGCCAGCCCGAGTCCGGCCGAGTGCTTGAAGCCGTGACCGGAGCAGGCTGAGACCACGGTCACGTTTTTCAGCTGCGGATGCTCGTCAATGATGAAGTGGTAATCCGGCGTGACGGTATAGGCACATACCGATGACTTGACCACTGTCGGCGTCAGTCCGGCGACCTTTCCCTGTACCTGGGTCCGAAACATCTCCTGTTCCTCCTGCGTCGAGATGGTGCGATCCAGCGTGCCCGGCATCGACACGTCCTGGTACTGTTCAGTGGCGATTTTCATGCTGTGTTCGCCGTGCAGTGGCGGAAAACCGTAGCTGACGTCAACTTCGCCCGGCCCGTGGGTCAGGATGAAGCTCGGCGAGGCCGGTGCGAAGCGCGCGTCTTCCTGTAACCCGAACCAGAACAGCTTTTGCCGACAGACCCTGAGCAAATCGCTGAAAGGGGCGCCCAGCAGTTCAGACGACCACATGCCGGCGCTGACCACCACCTTGTCGGCAATGATCGTGCGCTGGTCAGTGGTTATCTGCACCTGTTCACCGTGGTTCTGCAATTGCAAGACCGTTTCACCGGTCAGCAGTCGCGCGCCGTGCTGCCTGGCCAGCTTGAGTTGCGCAGCGATGCAGCGCTCCGGCCGGACAAAGCCGCCTGCCGGTTCAAAGTAGCCGACGGCGGTGTCCAGCACGAAGGAGAACTGCGGGAAGCGTTCGCGGATGGCAGCCGCATCGAGGACCTCGTGCTCGACGCCATACGCACGCGCCAGCGCAATGGTCATGTGGGTGAAGTCTTTGCTGTCCGCAGGGTCGTAACTCGGGCTGGACGTCATCACCAGCACTCCGCACTGCTCGAACAGCGATTCACCAGTCAGCGCCTCCAGCTCACGCCAGATGTCGTGCGAACGGCGTACCAACGGCAGATACTGCGGACCCTCACCCACTGACAGACGCGTGATGCGCGTATCACCATGGCTGGAGCCATACGTATGCGGCGGATCATGTCGGTCAATGCCGATTACGTCGATTCCGGCCCTGGTCAGTTGATAGACAGTGGCCGCACCCATGGCACCCAGGCCAAGCACGGCCACCTTGCAACGCTGATCCATTTGCTGTGCACCTCGAAAAAAGCAACCATTTCAGGGGGATGGGTGTTTCGAATCAACAGTCAATCAGGCCTAAGCATATGTCAAAGCGCCGTCTCTCTGCGCGACACAGATTTCGACGCTCGCCAAAAAATTTACGCTTGCACTGCTCAGGGTTTTTAAGTTCCGGAATCAGTGAAAAGTTGTCCACGGAAATCGTGGGTATGTCTGTGGGTAACTTTTTGAAACCCTTGTTGCACGTGGCTTACAGCTGTGTGGTTAATTTATGAACAGCCTGTGAATTGCACTTCTATTGTGCTTCGGCCAGAGGGCAAAAAGGGGTCTGTTGCACGCGACGGTGCGCACAAAAGCACAAATATTTTTCATTCAGCCCACGCGTATTTTTTTTAAAAAAAAACGCCACCCTCATCGGGTGGCGTCTTTTGTCATTTCAGAGACTACGGGTCAGCCATTACACGACAGGCTGATCGCTCCACTCGCCGTTGACCAGGCGACGCAGGCCCAGCGGGTTGGCGTTTTGCAGGGCAGGCGGCAACTGGCTGTCGGCCAGGTTCTGATAGCAGACCGGGCGCAGGAAGCGGTCGATGGCCAATGTGCCGACCGACGTGCCGCGCGCGTCCGAGGTCGCCGGGTACGGGCCGCCGTGGACCATGGCTTCGCACACTTCAACACCGGTCGGGTAGCCATTGAACAGGATGCGGCCGACTTTTTCTTCCAGAATCGGTTGCAGCCAGCTGTACTGGCTCAAGTCCGCCGGCTCGCCGATCACGGTTGCTGTCAGCTGACCGCGCAGGGCTTGCAGTGCATCCTTGAGCTGCGCGTCATCCGCGACCTCAATGATCAGCGTGGTCGGGCCGAAGACTTCTTCCTGCAACAGCTGATCGCCATTGAGCAGCAGGCTGACGTCAGCCTTGAACAGCTGCGCCTGAGCCTGTTTGCCTTCTTGCGGCTTGCCGGCCAGGTGAGTCACGCCAGAGTGCGACAGCAGATGCTCGACGCCTTTGCTGTAGCTGCGCAGACCGCCAGCATTAAGCATGGTCTGCGGCGCCTGACTGCCCATCTGTTCGGTCAATTGCTCGACGAACGTCGAAAATTCAGGCGAGCGCAGGCCAATGACCACGCCCGGATTGGTACAGAACTGGCCTGCACCCATCACCACCGAGCCGGCCAGCTCCTTGGCCACGGTTTCGCCACGCGCCTTCAACGCGCCAGGCAGCAGCACGACCGGGTTGATGCTCGACATCTCGGCAAACACCGGAATCGGCTGCGCACGTTCGGCAGCCATTTTGCACAGCGCGTTACCGCCGTTGAGCGAGCCGGTGAAACCTACGGCCTGAATGGCCGGGTGCTTGACCAGACCTTCGCCAACGCCGTTGCCGAAGATCATGTTGAACACGCCTTTTGGCATCTGCGTGCGTTCCGCCGCGCGGATGATAGCACTGGCCACCAGATCGGCGGTCGCCATGTGACCGCTGTGCGCCTTGAAGACCACCGGGCAACCGGCAGCCAGTGCCGCAGCGGTATCGCCCCCGGCCGTGGAGAAGGCCAGCGGGAAGTTGCTGGCACCGAACACGGCCACCGGGCCGACGCCGATGCGGTACTGGCGCAGGTCAACGCGCGGCAGCGGCTTGCGATCCGGCAGCGCCAGGTCGATGCGCGCGCCGACGAAATCACCACGTCGCAACACTTTGGCAAACAAGCGCATCTGGCCGCTGGTGCGACCGCGTTCCCCCTGAATGCGCGCCTGAGGCAGGGCCGTTTCCTGACAGACGATGGCGACGAAATCGTCACCCAACTGGTCGAGTTCATCAGCAATGGCGTCAAGGAAATCAGCGCGACGGGCCGGGCTCAGTTGACGGAACTCAGGAAATACAGCTTTGGCTGCCAGCGCAGCGGCGTCGATTTCGCCGTCAGTAGCCTGGTGAAAGCTGTAAGGCAGTTCTTCACCAGTGGTGGCATCCAGGCTCTTCTGCAGGCTTTGGCCGAGGGCACTGCGGCCGCCTGCGATGAAGTTCTGGCCGAGAATGTTAGGCATCGGTATCTCCTGTTGTTTGAAGTGGGAGGCGGGTGCCGAAGAGGTCCGGACCGTGCGCTCCTTTATGGGTTGCCGAGTTGCTTTGCGGGTTGTCGTCGATGCGGCTTGCCTGAAGCAGACCAGCATCAATGTATTTATCAGTGGGCAGTCATCGTACAACCTGCGTCGCTGCCGACGCAACTGCCAGGCTGGGGTTGTTCAGCGCATTGCACTCGTTGTTATAGCCTATCGACGAGGCAGGCATGCTCATGCTGAACACACTTTATGACCTTTTCAGGTGCTGCAAGGCATCAAGTACCTGGCGCAGTGCGCGGCTGACCGGTTTGTCCTGACGCAGCGCGATGCCTAGCGTGCGGCTGAGCCCCGGCGTCAGTGTGTGCACGTCCAGCCCGCGACGATGATGGGCGGCAGTGACCGCCATGCGCGGCACAACGCTGTAGCCCAGACCGGCCGCGACCATTTCCTTGATCGCTTCGATACTCCCCAGCTCCATGACCGGTTTGACGCGAATTCCCGCCTGCAAGAACCATTCGTTGATCAGCAGGCGCGTGCTGCTGCCTGCTTCGAACACCACCAGCGGCAACCCGCTGAGGTAGTCGGGCGTCATGCTGACGGGCGGTGGCTGCTGGCCTTCGGCGAAAATCGCCACGAATTCATCTTCAAGCAGCGCTGTGATGTACAGACTGCGTCCCGAGGCGGGCAGGGTGACCAACGCCAGGTCCAGGCGGTTCTCTTCCACGGCCTTGAGAATGCCATCGGTGTTACCGGTGCTGACTCGCACATCCAGCTCAGGGAAGTCTCGACGTAAAGCCCGCAACAACGGCGGCAATAAATGAATGCAGGCAGTTGCGCCAGTGCCGATGGCGATTTTTCCGGCGACGCCGCTGGCATGGCTGGACAAGTCTTGCAGAGCGTCTTCGACCACCGCATCAATGCGAGCGATATGCGCCAGCAGCGTATCGCCCGCCGAAGTGGGTTTGAGGCGCTTGCCGACACGCTCGATCAGTTGTAGGTTCAATTGCTCCTCCAGCTGCCGCACGTGCAGGCTGACTGCTGGCTGGGTCAGGTGCAGGTGTTCTGCGGCTGCAGAGAAACTGCCATGGGCGATGACCAGCGAGAAGGTGTGCAGGTGATTGAGGTTCAGTCGACGCATGGCAAAGTAATTCTTATGCTGAGGATGATGAATCATAGCTTTTTTAATGTCGGGCTGAGCGGCATGATTGCTGCCATCTACCTTTATCTGAGCAAGAGCCCGGCCATGACCCCGACATTTACATTGCGTGACGCTCACGACAACGATATGCCTGCCGTCCAGGCGATCTACGCGGACCATGTTGTGCACGGGATTTCCAGTTTTGAACTGCAACCACCCGATCTGGCCGAATTGCTTCAGCGTCGCGCACAGGTACTGGCCAAAGGTCTGCCTTATCTGATCGCGGAGCGCGCAGGAGAGGTGGTCGGCTATGGCTACGTCACGCCTTATCGACCTCGTCCGGCCTATCGTTTCACAGTGGAGGACTCGGTGTACGTACGTGACGGCATGGGCGGCCTCGGCATTGGGCAGGCGCTGCTGGGCGAACTTGTGCAGCGCTGCGAGCAGGGCGGCTGGCGGCAGATGATCGCGGTGATCGGCAATAGCGAAAACATCGCTTCGCTGCGCTTGCATGAGCGCCTGGGGTTTTGTCGGGTCGGGGTCTTCGAGTCGGTCGGCTTCAAGCACGGCCGCTGGGTGGACACTGTGCTGATGCAGCGGGCGCTGGGCGAAGGACCGGACAGCGTTCCTGCCGACCGGATCTGACGGTGGTGACCTGCGCAGCGCTGTCCGGAGCGACGGTGTTCAGGCTAGGCCTTGCGCAACTGATCAGTTGGGGCGTGACCTTTTATTTACCGGGTGCTTTCGGCAATGCGATTGCCAATGAACTGGGCTGGAGCGCGCAGCGGGTTTTTTCCGGGTTGTCAGTCGCCTTGCTGGTCATGGCGCTGGTTTCGCCCCTCAGCGCGGGGCTGATCCAGCGTTTCGGCGCTCGTCAGGTATTGCAATCGGGTGCCGTTTTCAACGCGACGGGCTGCTGCATACTGGCCCTGAGTGATACTCCGCAGGCCTGGTTCATTGGCTGGGTCGTACTCGGGCTCGGTATGCGCCTGTCGCTTTATGACGCCTTGTTCGCCGGGCTGGCGGGACTGCTCGGTGAGCGGGCCCGGCCGTTGATGGTGCAGATCACCTTACTGGGCGGGTTGGCTTCGGCGGTATTCTGGCCGCTGGGGCATGCGTTGCTGGAAATCGTCGGCTGGCGCAGCGCGATCGCCATCTATGCCTGTCTGGCACTGCTTGGCGGGTTGCTGTTCAGCGCAATGCCCAATGTACCGCCCACCCCAAACCCTCAGGTCAACGTCGCTTTGTCGCCCGACGTCACGTCGTGGCAGCGGCAGGCGGGGTATGCGCTGGGTATTGCGCTGATCGGCTTCATGTCCGCCGGTTTGTCTGCGCATTTGCCCACGCTGTTGTCTGGCTTCGGTGTGCCTGTGGGGTGGGTGGCGCTGTGGGGCATCGGACAGACCTGCGCACGCTTGATCCAGACGTTGCTGGCCCGTTCGGTTTCCGCATTGCGTCTGAATGTCTGGGTCGCGAGCGGTTTGGTGGTGTGTTTTGCCCTAGCTTTTTTTGCCAATGGGCGACCCGTGCTAGCCTGTCTGTTTGTCTTCGGTTACGGCGCCATGAACGGGCTGACCACCCTGCTGCGGGCGAATCTGCCGTTCGAAATGTTTGCTCATCAACACTATGCGCGCCTGCAGGGTCGGCTGCTGGCACCTGGCTTTATCCTGTCTGCCGCCGCGCCCTGGTTTTTCGCATGGGTACGGGACAGTTATGCCGAGCGCGGATTGCTCGGCTTGTCGATAGGTATGAGTGCGGTGCTGTTGTTACTCGCAATCTTCATGCAACGCTATTGTGAAATGAAAGAGAATTGTCCGACAATCGACAATCAATAGCGTTGCCAGAGGCGGTCTGAATGGTTAGGGTACGCGGCTGTTCAAAAAGGACCCTGATATGACTCTGCATGAACCCATGGAAACGGGCACGGTTACAACGCGGCATCGGCGCGCGCCAAAGGGCGAGAAGCGTCGCGAAGAACTGCTCGACGCGGCGTTGCAGCTGTTCTCCATTGAGGGCTATACCGGCGCATCGGTCGCCAAGGTGGCGGCCATCGTGGGTATTTCCGTCGCCGGACTGCTGCACCATTTTCCGAGCAAGATTTCCCTGTTGATGGGCGTGCTGGAGCGGCGTGACGAGGTCAATGGTCGAATCGCGGCCGAAGTCCGTACCGAAGAAAATACCCTGACCGGCCTGCTCAATGGCCTGCGCGCCATCAATCGTTCCAACTCCACTGCACCGGGCGTGGTACGCGCCTTCTCGATTCTCAATGCCGAAAGTCTGCTGGACAGCCAGCCGGCGTTCGAGTGGTTCCAGACGCGCTATGAGCGCATTCACGCGCATTTGCTGAAGCAGTTTTCGGAGCTGGTCGAGCGCGGGGAAGTGCGGGCGTATGTGGATGTGTCGAAGGTGATCCAGCAGATTCTGGCCATGATGGATGGCTTGCAGATTCAGTGGTTACGCTTTCCCGATCAGGTGGATCTGGTCGAGTGTTTCGATGCCTACATTGCGCAGGTCGATGCAGCGGTAAGGGCTCGTCCCTGAGCCTTTATTCGTCCGTTTTTCAGTCAGTCAGCGCAACGCTTACTCGACGGTCTGCTTGAATACGCCGCCGGTCTTGACCGGTGGCTTCTCGACCAGAACCGAGTTCAGAGCGGAACGTGGCAGCGGGTTGCTGGTGGTGGTCGACAGTTCCTGACGGAACGAGTTGACCAGCTTGGCGTTCAGGCGGATGTCCTGCGACGACGCACCGAGTGCAATGTTGAAGGTGTCGGCATCGACGACCCACTGCTTGCTCTTCTCGTCGAAGTAGGCCAGCGAGCGATCATTCAGCTCGATGGTCACGCGCTTGCTTTCACCCGGCTTGAGGAACACCTTCTTGTAGCCTTTGAGTTCCTTGATCGGACGCTCGACTTTCGGGTTCTGCTGGCCAACGTACAGCTGTGCGACTTCCGAACCGCCGACTTTGCCGGTGTTGGTCAGGTCGAACGACACCTTGATCGGCGTATTGCCCACCGCGACGCCAGGCGTCACTTTAATGTTGCTGTAGCCGAACGTGGTGTACGACAGGCCGTAACCGAACGGGTAGAGCGGCTTGATGCCTTTCTTCTCGTAACCGCGATAACCCAGCATCAGGTCATCCTTGTAATCCATTTCAGCCAGAGAATTCTGGTTGTCGAATTTCGGGAAGGAGGCGTAGGCATGGTTGTCCTCGATGTTGCGTTCGATACTGATCGGCAGCTTGCCCGACGGGTTAACCTTGCCGAACAGAATCTCGGCCAGCGCCTGACCACCGTTCTGACCCGGGTAGAAGGCGTGCAGCGCTACCGGAACCTGTTCGATCCAGTCGCTCATCTTCAGACCTGTACCACCGTACATGGTCACCACGGTGTTCGGGTTGACCTTGGCGATGTTCTGGATCAGTTCGTTCTGGAACTCAGGCAGATCGAAGCTGTGGTCGAAACCTTCACCTTCGTATTCGTTGCTGTTACCCACCGCAACCACGACTGCGTCGTAGCCGGACAGGTCCTGAGGCGCGTTCAGCGAAGCGGAGCTCAGCTGCACACCGACCAGACCACCCATGGTCGACAGGTAACCGGCACGACGCGAGTACTCGAGCTTCACATCGTACGACTGACTAGCTTCCAGGCTGATCTTGGCGAACTCTGGAATGGTTGGCGGAATGCTGTTGCCCGGAAGCGGCTTGCCGTCACCGTTGTCGATGATTTTCTTGCCGTTGACCCACAGGCGCACAGCGCCGTCGGCGCGAACCTTGAACACTTGCTCGCCGCTTTGGGTCGGGGTGACCTTGCCGGTGTAGCGGATCGAAGTCGAAGACGTGTCACCGTTCAGCTCACCCGCGGTCGAGCCTTTGGTGGTGTACGGATCGGACGACGAGGTGTTGCTTGCGAACGGCAGGTTCTTGTCGTTGGCCCAGTCCAGGTCAACGTGCTGCTCGGTGCGAGTGACGGCCGCTTCATCGGACCAGTCGGCGTTGCTGAAGTACTCGACTTTCATGCCTTGAACTTCGTTGCCAGCCGTGTCGGTGGTGGTCCAGGCACTGGTGCTCGGGTCCAGCGACAGGCCTTCGATGAAGTCGACCTTGGCGTTTGGCGCGATCTGCTGCAGGCCGCTCAATTCGCTGACGTAATGGCTGGCCATGACGTTGGCACTACCGAAACCGGTAGGCGGCGAGTACTTGGCCAGGGTGCCGACGACGGCGATCTTCTTGACCTTCTGCTTGTCCAGCGGCAGTAGGTTGTCCTGGTTTTTCAGCAGCACGATACCTTCACGCGCAGCGTTCAGAGCAACCTTGTTGCTGGTCGAGCTGTTCATGTTGTGCGTGGTTAGCGGCACTTTGCCGTCGAACTTGTACAGGTAGATCTGCTTGAGGATGCGGCGGACCTTGTCGTCGATGGTCGCAGCGCTCAGGTCACCGGCATCCAGATGCGGCTTGAGCACAGAGCTGTTCATCTGGAAACCCATCATGTCCAGATCGGTACCGGCGCGGGCAGCGTTGAAACCGTGAACGACAGCGTTGTAGTCGCTCCGTACGAAGCCCTTGAAGCCCCATTCCTTCTTCAGGATCTGGGCAATCAGGTGCTCGCTTTCGCAAGCGAACTCGCCGTTCACTTTCTGGAAGGCGCACATCATCATCGCCACATTACCGTTTTTCGACGACGATTCGAACGCAGGCAACGACATTTCGCGCAGGACGCGCTCTGGCATGGTCTGGTTCAGGTTGAAGCGGTTGCTTTCCTGATCGTTGGCCGCGTAGTGCTTGGCGTTGGCCCAGACACCGCGGGACTGGATACCGTTGATGACGCCCGGTGCGAGGCTTGCGCCCAGAAACGGATCTTCACCGGAGAGGTATTCGAACGCACGGCCGCCGTAAGGCATGCGGTACAGGTTGACGCCCGGGCCAGTGATGAACTGGTAGCCGCCGACGGCAGTGTCATAGCCCAGCGCGCGACCCAGATCGATGGCACGACGCGGGTTGAAGGTGGCTGCCAGGTTAGGGCCGGACGGATAAACCACGCCCTGATCGTTGCCTTCGCTGGTGTAACGCACGCCCACGCCGCCGTCAGCGCCATGAATCTGCGGGATGCCGTAGTTGGTCAGCGGCTTGACGTCCCAGCCGCCGGTGCCGCCGATGTAGGCCAGCTTTTCTTCCATGGTCATCTTGGCCAAGGTTTTTTGCGCGGCTTTTTCGGCGCGATCTTCACGGCCTTGCTGCACGGTAGCGTCAGCTGCGTGTACCTGCGAAACCGCCAGCGCCAGCAAGGCCAATGCCGAGTGCGCGCCCATCATCTTTCGTTTGTTCATGCTGCTCTCCAACTGCGTTTAGATTAACTGTTTGTCCGCGCTTCCGCGCAGGCTCAACAAGCCGAAACTTGTGAGTCAGTCTTTAATAATTCTTCAGGCAACAGGCATCCTTCGTCGCGATTTCCTGTTGTAAGGTTCGCGATTTTTATGACTGTTTAATTATCGATTTTCTTTTTAATTATTATGTTGTGCTGTATCTAAGGCGCCATCATTTTGATATCAAAAACAGCGCCTCCGGTTTGTTAGGGAGGCGCTGCAAAAATAGCCAACTGTCCCCACCCTTGGCACACTAAGTTCCTTCAACAGCCTCCCTCTCCGTGAGCGTTACGCGCGTGCAGAAGACCTTCTCCGAACTCGAATATACCGGCAAGAAAAAGCAGACTCGCCGAGATCGCTTCCTAGCTGACCTTGAACAGTTGGTGCCCTGGGCCCTGCTGGAGGCGCAAGTGGCGCCGTTTTATAGCAACACCGCAGGCAAGCGCGGACGCCCTGCGATAGGGGTGTCGCGCATGTTGCGCATGTACGTCGTGCAGCAGTGTTTCGGTTTCTCCGATGAAGGTTGCGAAGATGCCGTCTACGACAGCCAGGCCATCCGCGGTTTTATGGGTATCGACCTGGGTCGCGAGTCTGCACCGGATGCCACCACCTTGCTGCGTTTTCGCCGCTTGCTGGAAGTCCATCAGCTAACCCGGCTGCTGTTTGAAACGATTAACCAGCATCTGGCCAGCCGGGGGCTGCTGCTCAAGGAAGGCACTATCGTCGACGCTACTCTGATCGCCGCGCCGCCCTCGGTCAAGAACCGAGAAGGCAAGCGTGATCCTGAGATGCATCAGGCCAGGAAAGGCAATCAATGGCACTTTGGGATGAAGGCCCACATTGGTGTAGACGCCACGTCGGGGCTGGTGCACAGCGTAGTAGGGACGGCCGCTAACGTGGCGGATGTCACCCAGGTTGGCCAGTTGCTTCACGGTGACGAAACCTATGTTTCGGGTGACGCTGGATACACCGGTGCGGCCAAGCGACCGGAGCATGCTGAACGGGACGTTATCTGGTCGATTGCAGAACGGCCAAGCAGTTACAAGCAGCACGGCGAAGGCAGCGTGCTGTATCGGGTCAAGCGCAAAATTGAATATGCCAAGGCGCAACTGCGTGCCAAGGTCGAGCACCCCTTCCAGGTAATCAAGGTGCGCTTCAATCATCGCAAGGTTCGCTACCGTGGGCTGGAAAAGAATACAGCGCAGTTGTTCAGTTTGTTTGGGTTGGCCAATCTGATGCTGGCCAAGCGGTATTTACAACAGACGGCAGGATAAATCCGTCTGAAAGGCGGGACTGGCCCGCCTTTCAGCAAAATGAGGGCAGAAATCTGCTCGAGAAACGTAAAATAAGGCCGGCAGGTTGAAAAAAACCGGCTTGGAAATGGGGACGGTGCGAACGGGTTAATTGTTCAGCGTCTCCTTAGCGGTTACAATTAAGTCTAAAAGACGGCATAAATGTCAAACAAAAGCGTATTTTTCTTTTTTTCGTCGTTTTTCTTTACAAATGAGGAACTCTTCTTAAACCTACTGGTCGATTGGTTTAATATTTTTCAGGATGAAGAGAGACGGCTCGCAAGTTGCCATGCGTGCTGTGCGTTAATTCTTGCCCGATCTTTAATACACCTGCTGCGAACTGCAGTGTTTTCTTGTTTTCCCCGAGGAGTTACCCCGATGAAGTTTTCAGTGATGAGTGCAGCTGTAGTATTAGGCCTGGCCTTGAGTGGCGCAGTAGTGGCCGAAGAAGCCACCGATGCCGACGCAACTTCCGGCGCCAGCGATGAGACCGTGATGACCCAGACCCAGGACGCCAAAGCGGCACAAAAGGCGCAACAGCAGAAGACCGAAACGACAAAAGGTGGCCGTCCGCAGAACGCAACCCCTCAAAAGCAGTCAAACTGATCGTTTGAAGCCTTTGAACGCAGCACTCTCCTGCTGGAGAGTGCTGTAACATGTCCCTCCGAAGTAGCAAAATGCCCTCATCCATGCCGCCAGTTCCCGTTGATATATCCCGCATCCAGATCCCGGATGCCGAGCAGGTCTGCGCCTGGCTGATCGAACACGCCGGTCTCAAGGCGGTCGATCTGGAGCGTGCGCACCGTTTGCAGCAGGAGTCCGAAGGCACCGAGCTGCTTGGCCTGTTGACCCGCCTGGGGCTGGTGTCGGAATTCGAGCTGGCTCGCGCCTGGGCTGCGTTGTTGAATGCGCCGCTGCTGCTGGCAGACAGCGTGCCGCCCATGCTCGACCCGCTGCCGCCGCTGACCGAGCGCTTCATGCGCCACTATCAAGTCGTGCCGGTAGGCTGGAGTGACCAGGGCTTGCAAGTGCTGGGCGCCAACCCCGGCACGCTGTACCCGTTTCAAGCCATCGCTTATGCCTGCCAGGTGCCGGTGCGGTTATCCGTCGGTCCGCGTAACGAGGTGGAAACACTGATCGAGCGTTATTACGGGCAGGGTCGTTCGGCGATGGGCACCCTGATCGAAAACCTCGATGACGAGGGCGGCTCGCTGGAAGACATCGAGCACCTCAAAGACCTGGCTTCCGAAGCGCCGGTCATACGTCTGGTCAACCTGATCCTGCAACGCGCGGTCGAACAGCGCGCATCGGACATCCATATCGAACCGTTTGAAAGCCAGCTGAAGGTGCGCTACCGCATCGACGGCGTGCTGCACGAAGCAGAAGCGCCGCCGTCCAGTTCCTCGGCAGCGGTGATTTCCCGAGTGAAGATCATGGCCCGGCTCGACATCGCCGAGCGACGTCTGCCACAGGACGGTCGAATCATGCTGCGCATTCAGGGCAAGGAGCTGGATCTGCGGGTGTCCACCGTGCCCACCAGCTTTGGTGAATCGGTGGTCATGCGCCTGCTGGACCGGCAGACCATCAACTTCGATTTCCCGAGCCTGGGTTTCGATGGCGAGCGGCTGGACGAGTTTCTTGATGTGCTGGAGCGTCCGCACGGCATTCTGCTGGTCACCGGGCCGACCGGCTCCGGCAAGACCACCACACTTTATACTGCGCTGTCCCGGCTCAACACAGCCGAGCGCAAGATCATCACGGTTGAAGACCCGGTCGAGTACCAGCTTGAAGGCATCAACCAGATTCAGGTCAAACCCTCCATCGGCCTGGACTTCGCCGGGGCGTTGCGCTCCATCGTGCGTCAGGACCCGGACGTCATCATGATCGGTGAGATGCGCGACCTGGAAACCTGCCGCATCGCCATCCAGTCTTCGCTGACCGGTCACCTGGTGCTCTCGACCCTGCACACCAACAGTGCCGCAGCGAGTATCACCCGCTTGCTGGACATGGGCGTCGAGAGCTATCTGATTGCCTCCACGGTCAACGGCATTCTGGCCCAGCGGCTGGTGCGGCGTCTGGACCCGGCCACGCGTGAAGCCTTCGATGCGCCGCCGGAGTTGATTGCCGAACATGGCCTGGAGCGCTTCACCGACGAGCGCCCGATTCGCCTGTATCGCCCGCGCGCCGATGCGCCGGGTGGTGGTTATCGCGGGCGCAGTGCAATCACTGAATTGCTGGTCATGAACGAAGAACTGCGCAGCCTGTTGATGCGCCATGCCGATGCCTCGACGCTGGAGGAGGCTGCTCGCCGTGGCGGATTGCGCACGTTGCACGAAGAAGGCCTGCGCCAGGCCGTGGCAGGTGTCACATCGCTGGAAGAAGTGTTGCGCGTGACTCGCGGTGAAGGCACATGAGCCTGTTCAAATACCGCGCGCTGGACACTCAGGGTGCGCCGCAGAACGGCACGCTCGAAGCTCGGGATCAGGAGGCCGCCATCGCTGCGCTGCAAAAGCGCGGCTTGATGGTCTTGCAGGTAGACGCCGCCGGGCTCGGCGGTCTGCGTCGTGCGCTGGGCAGCGGCATGCTCAACGGCGCCGCGCTGGTCAGTTTCACCCAGCAGCTCGCAACCCTGCTGGGCGCAGGTCAGCCTTTGGAGCGCTCACTCGGCATTCTGCTCAAACAGCCGGGCCAGCCGCAGACCCGGGCGCTGATCGAACGCATCCGCGAACAGGTCAAGGCCGGCAAGCCGTTGTCTGTGGCGCTGGAAGAAGAGGGCAGCCAGTTTTCGCCTCTCTATATAAGCATGGTTCGCGCTGGCGAGGCCGGGGGCGCGCTGGAAGGAACCCTGCGTCAACTGAGCGATTACCTCGAGCGCAGCCAGTTGCTGCGTGGCGAAGTGATCAACGCGCTGATCTATCCGGCATTTCTGGTCGTCGGCGTGCTGGGCTCGCTGGCCCTGTTGCTGGCTTACGTGGTGCCGCAGTTCGTGCCGATCTTCAAAGACCTCGGCGTGCCGATCCCGTTGATCACCGAGGTCATTCTCGACCTCGGGCAGTTTCTCGGTGATTACGGCCTGGTGGTGCTGGTGGGCATCATCGCGTTGATCTGGGGCATGGCCATTCGCATGCGCGACCCGCAACGGCGTGAGCGGCGCGACCGTCGTCTACTGGGTATTCGGGTCATCGGCCCTTTATTGCAGCGCATCGAAGCCGCACGACTGACACGTACCCTCGGCACACTGCTGACCAATGGCGTGGCATTGCTGCAGGCACTGGTCATCGCACGCCAGGTGTGCACCAACCGTGCGTTGCAGGCACAGGTCGAACAGGCCGCGGAGTCGGTCAAGGGCGGTGGCACACTGGCCAGCGCGTTTGGCGCGCAACCGTTGCTGCCGGACCTGGCGCTGCAAATGATCGAAGTCGGTGAACAGGCCGGCGAACTGGACACCATGTTGCTCAAGGTCGCTGATGTATTCGACGTCGAGGCCAAGCGCGGTATCGACCGCATGCTGGCGGCGCTGGTGCCGGCGTTGACCGTGGTGATGGCGGGCATGGTCGCGGTGATCATGCTGGCCATCATGCTGCCGCTGATGAGCCTGACCAGCAATATCTGAATTCATGAATGAGGAACCATCCCGATGAGCTTTAGCCGCATACGTTTCAAACCCGCACGCCGTCAGGGCGGCTTCACATTGCTGGAAATGCTGGCCGTTATTGTATTGCTGGGCATCGTGGCGACCATTGTCGTGCGTCAGGTGGGCGGCAACGTCGACAAGGGCAAATACGGCGCAGGCAAGGCGCAACTGGCGAGCCTGGGCATGAAAATCGAGAGCTACGCGCTGGATGTCGGCTCGCCACCCAAAACGTTGCAGCAACTGACTGAAAAGCCGGGTAACGCGTACAACTGGAACGGCCCTTACGCCAAGCCTTCGGACCTCAAAGACCCGTTCGGCCATGCGTTCGGTTATCGCTTTCCGGGCCAGCATGGCAGCTTCGACCTGATTTTCTACGGTCAGGACGGTCAGCCAGGCGGTGAAGGATACAGCGCCGATCTGGGCAACTGGGAGTAAATAGCGGTATGAAAACGCCTGTCGCAAGCCGTGGTTTTACCCTGATGGAAATGCTGGTCGTGCTGGTGTTGATGAGCATTGCCGTCGGTCTGGTGGGTTTCGGTCTGCAACAGGGGTTGAGTACTGCCAGCGAGCGGCGGGCAGTGGGCGATATGGTCGAGGCGCTGCGGGCGACCCGAGTGCGCGCGATTGTTACCGGCCAGCCGGTCCGCACTGAGTTTGACCTGCGCAAAGCGACTTTCAAGGCTCCGGGCAAGCGCGAGAAGCGCTGGCCCGAGAGTCTGCGGGTGACTTTGCAGACAGCGTCGGATCTGGGTTCGTCGGTGGAGTTCTACCCGGACGGTGGTTCCAGTGGTGGCAACGTGCTGGTAGCTGACGGCGAGCGACGCTGGCGCATCGACATTGGCTGGCTGACCGGTAGCGTTCAGGTACGGTCACTTTAATGAAAACATCGCAGTCAGGGTTCACCCTGCTGGAGATGCTCGCTGCATTGACCGTCATGGCGGTGTGCAGCGGGGTTCTGCTGGTGGCGTTCGGGCAAAGTGCGCGCTCCTTGCAACAGGTATCGCGCAGCGACCGTCTCAGTCATGCCGCGCGCACGATCCTGGATCAGGAAGGTGCCGGGCCGCTGGAAAACGGCACGCGCCAGGGCAAGCTGGCAGGCATCGACTGGACGCTGGATATCCGTGAGATGGCCGGCGCTGATGGGCAGCCACGATTGTTTCGTCTGGACCTGAGGGTCGGTGAGCACCGGCGCCACGCACAATTCAGTACCCTGAAGCTGCGCGGCGCGGTCACCGGGGCGGGCTCATGAAGCGTGTGCAGCGTGGCTTTACGCTGCTCGAAGTGCTGCTGGTGATCAGCCTGCTGGGCGTGTTGCTGGTTCTGGTCGCCGGGGCGTTGCTGGGGGCCAATCGCGCGGTGCTCAAGGCGGAGCGTTACACTGTCAACCTGGATGAGGTGCGGGCTGCGCAGGCCTTTTTGCGCAGTTCGATCAGCCAGGCGCTGCCGCTGGATACGTCCGCCGAAGACGACGCCAATAGCGGCTTTTTTGAGGGCTCGGCACAGCAATTGCAGTTTGTCGCCACGTTGCCCGGCGAGTTGGGCGGCGGTATTCAGGTTCATACCATCGCGCTGAAGGGGCCGGAGGGACATCGCAGTCTGCAGGTGTCGTTTGCACAGGTTCAGTCTGCGGCGAACGGCATTTCGCTCAAGCCCTGGGGTGAGCCGCAGGTGCTGCTGCAGAACGTCGAATCGTTGACCTTCAGCTACCGGGGGTTGAACCCGAAGGGTAAGCCGACTGGCTGGATCGCCGAGTGGCCCTGGCCAAATCGCTTGCCTCGTGCCGTGCAGATCGACATGCAGGTCAAAGGCACCGTGAAGTGGGTGCCGGAAGTGGTGGCGTTGCGTCTGGACTTGTCCGGCGGGGCGGGCGGCGAATGAGTCATTCAGCCGGCCAGCAGCGTGGCGTAGCGCTGCTGGTGGTGCTCTGGGTGCTGGCGCTGTTGAGTCTGTTGCTCGGCGGACTGGCGGGCTGGGTGCAACTGGAAAGCCGGCAGGCGCTCTGGTTGCGCCAGAACACCCAAGCGCTGCTGGCCGCCGAAGGTGGCATGAACATGGCGGTGCAGGGGTTGCTGGATACTGGGCAGCGCAAGCGTTGGGTGGCGGATGGACGCCTGGTGGCGTTACGCCTGGATGACACGCAACTGGTTGTCAGCGTGAGAAGCGAACGCGGCAAGCTGGATTTGAACAGCGCGCCGGTGGCAGATATTTCGCGTGTGTTGCAGGCCTGCGGTGCAGCCAGAAACCAGGCCAGCAGTATCGCGCAGGTGCTGGAAGCGCAGCGCAATGGCGGCCAGTCGCCGCTGCGAGTGGTCGAGGAAGTGCGCCAGTTACCGGGCATGACCCAAACGCTGTACACCCGGCTGTTGCCGGAAATTACATTATGGAGCGGGCTGGATCGACCTGATTCGGCATTTGCTTCGGGCTTGTTGCGTCGGGCGTTGAACCTGCCGAACCAGAGTGCGGTCGGGGCTGATCCAGGTGAGGTATTGACCATCGACAGCCGTGCAGAACGACCGGGCGGTGTCACTGCCTTTTTACAGACCACAGTTTTATTGAGCCCATCGGAGGGAAGCGCACAACCCTATCGGGTGTTGCGTTGGCAAGAATGAATTCATCAGTTTCTTCACGTCTGGCGCCTGTGTACGCGTTACGCGAGCAGGTTGCCCGGCAGTGGCGCGGCAGCCCGGCGCAACACGCCTGGCAATGGTGGGTCGCGGAATTGCGCGCCTGCCTGCCGCTACGTTTGCGTCGATGGCTGGGTGGCGAAACCGTCGAGCAGGTGCATGCGTGGCCATTGAGCGAGCCGCTTTCCGTTGCACCGGGTCAGGTACGTCGCGTGTTGCTGCTGCCGGTTTCGGCGGTGTTGGTGCAAACGCTGCAACTGCCTGCCGCCGCTGCGCGCAACCTGTCGACCGTCGTTGGCTACGAACTGGATCGCTTCACGCCGTTTGACGCCGGCCAACTGTACTTCGTTGCCCGTCAGGACAGCCGCAGCGCCAGCTTCGTGCAGGTGACGCTGGTGGCGACACTGCGCGAGCGGCTGGACGCGATTCTGGGTGAGTGTGCCGAGCGCGGTCTGCGTCCGGACGTCGTGGATGTCGGCAGTGAAGGGCAGCGCATGGGCGTCGACCTGCTGCCCATGCCGGCACGCCCGCAACAATCGCGTTCCGGCCATCGTCTGCAACGCGGGCTGATCTGGCTGTGCGCCGGTCTGCTGTTGAGCGCCATGCTGTTGTGGCTGAACGATCGTCAGCGCCTGCTTGAAGATATGCAGGCCAGCGTTCAGGCGCAGAAGGCGCAGGTCGGCGAGATCCAGCAACTGCGTCAGCAGTTGACCAACACCCGTGGCGCGGCCAACTACCTGCTGCGGCGCAAGGCCGAACAGCCGCCGCTGTCGGCGCTGCTCAGCGAATTGACGGCCTGCCTGCCTTCGGACACCTGGATCGAGCATCTGGAAATCAGCGACAGCGCCGACGTGGCGTTTTCCGGGCAAAGTGGCAAGGCGAGCGCGCTGATCGGCCGCATGAAAGAATGCCGCAGTCTGGATAACGCGCAGTTTCAGGGCGTGATCCAGCCTGACACCAAAACTGGCAAGGATCAGTATTCCCTGCGCGCGCACTTGCACCAGAACCTGCACCAGGAGAACGCCGATGCGTCGTCCACTGACAAGCCGTGAGCGGCGGGGCGCGGCCCTGATCATTCTGGCGCTGGTGCTATGCCTGGCGTACTGGCTGTTGATCGATAGCTGGTTTGCCGGGCCCTTGCGCGACATCAACGAGCAGACCGAGCAGTTGCGCGAACAGCAGCAACGCTACGCCGGGCTGTTGCAGCAGGGCGATTCGTTGCGCGAGCAACTGGAACAGGCGCGCCGCGATCCGGCCAGCAGCACCAGCCTGTTGCCGGGCGAAGACCCCAGCGCAGTGGCGGCGGACCTGATGCAAAGCATCGCTGATTTGATCAGCGGTCAGGCCAACACCGGCGGAGGTTGCGAGCTGACCCAGCGCATGCCGATCACGCCTGAGCAAGACAGCGCCGAGCCGTATCGTCAGGTCAAAGTCAGCCTGACCCTGAACTGCGCCATCGAACCACTGACTGCCATTCTGCACGCGCTGGAATACCAGCGTCCGTTTCTGTTCATTGACGAGATGAGTATGCGTCGCGATGCCAATGCGCCGGCCAATGGTGCTGCGGGCAAACTGGTGGTGCATCTGCTGGTGCGCGGCTACCTGCAACCGGCGAGTGCCGGGGAGGGCGAGCAATGATCGGTTCATTACGCCCGCTGGAGTGGTCGCTGCTGGCGGTGGCCGCAGTGCTGGCCACGCTGATCGCACTGATCTTCAGTGGCGCTGCGCACTCACCCGACTGGTTGCCGGAACAGGCACCGCGTAACCCCGTGGACCAGAAAGCCCAGGCCCACAGTGCGCCATCGGCCACTCTGGACAGCCTGGCCAATACCTGGAAAACCCCGCTTTTCAGCCCGGACCGCAGCCCCGATGTGGCCGTCCGCAACGCCGATGTGCAAGCGTCCAGCCTGGTCGGCCTGACCCTGACCGGGGTGATCATGGACGGCTCGTTGCGTGTCGCACTGCTCAAACAGGCCAGCGGCCCGGCGCTGAAAGTTCGCCAGGGCGAGCGTCTGCCCAATGGCTGGACGCTCGACCGGCTGGAGCCTACCCAGGCCACGTTCAAGCTGGATGACCGCACGCAAGTCCTGCGCCTGCCCGCGCTGCGTCTGCCACCGCCGTCGAATACACCCCCGCTTACCTTAACCAACGATTCCACCCTGTGATGGGTACCTTTTCTGGAGTTCCTGCCATCGCTACCTTGCGCACACCCGTGCTTTGCCTGGCCACCGCCGTCGCCCTTGGCGGCTGCGCGTCTCAGTCAGACACACTCGATCCCGACAATGGCATGCTGCAGGAAGCGCTCCAGGGAACCGGGTCACAACGCCCCCCAGTAGACCCGCGCAGCGAGCGTCCGCCGGTCGAGCCACCTTCCCGGCAGACGCCGGCCTCGCCGCAGCGCCAGATCATCAAGGGCAACCAGCGTTTCATCCGCCAGCCCGCAGCCGCCCCGGCAGCGCGTCCGGGCGAGACCGGTGACATTGTCTTCAATTTCACCAACCAGCCGATTCAGGCGGTGATCAACAGCATCATGGGCGATTTGCTGCACGAGAATTACAGCATTGCCCAAGGCGTGAAGGGCGATGTCAGTTTCTCGACCTCCAAACCGGTCAACAAGCAGCAGGCGCTGTCGATTCTCGAAACGCTGCTGTCCTGGACTGACAACGCCATGATCAAGCAGGGCAACCGCTACGTTATCCTGCCTTCCAGTCAGGCGGTGGCCGGCAAGCTGGTTCCGGAAATGCGCGTGGCGCAACCTTCGGCGGGCATGTCGGCGCGGCTGTTTCCGTTGCGTTACATTTCAGCCACCGAAATGCAGAAACTGCTCAAGCCGTTCGCCCGGGAAAACGCGTTCCTGCTGGTCGACCCGGCGCGCAACGTGCTCAGCCTGGCGGGCACCCCCGAAGAGCTGGCCAACTATCAGGACACTATCGACACCTTTGATGTGGACTGGCTGAAAGGCATGTCGGTTGGCGTATTCGGTCTGCAACGCGCCTCGGTTGGCGAGCTTATGCCTGAACTGCAGAAGATGTTCGGCCCGGAAAGCGGCATGCCGCTCGCGGGCATGGTGCGCTTTCTGCCCATCGAGCGGACCAATTCGGTGGTGGCAATCTCTTCGCAGCCCGAGTACCTGCACGAAGTCGGCGAGTGGATTCACACCATCGATGAGGGCGGCGGCAACGAGCCACAGATGTACGTGTATGACGTGCGCAACATGAAAGCCACCGATCTGGCCAAGTACCTGAGGCAGATCTACGGCACGGGCGCGATCAAGGATGACTCGCCTGCCAAGGTGGCGCCGGGGCTGCGCACCACCACGCTGTCGTCGCTCAATTCCAGCGGCGGTGGCGCGGGCGGCATGAGCAGCTCCAGCGGCCTGGGCGGTAACGGCAGCGGCATGAGCAGTGGTGGCGCTTTTGGCAGCAGCCAAGGGCTGAACAACAGCCAGAACAGTGCCAACAGCGAATCGGAGGGCGACGACCAGAGCGGCGGCGATTCGGATTCCGCCAGTCAGGATGACAGCGGCTCGGCGGGCAACGGCAAGTCGCTCGATGCCAGCACGCGCATCACTGCACAGAAGAGCAGCAACCAGTTGTTGGTGCGCACGCGTCCTGCACAATGGAAGGAAATCGAGTCGGCCATCAAACGTCTCGACAACCCGCCGCTGCAAGTGCAGATCGAGACGCGCATTCTGGAAGTCAAGCTGACCGGCGAACTGGACATGGGGGTGCAGTGGTACCTGGGGCGTCTGGCAGGTAATTCGGGTACGACTGGAAACGTCACCAACACTCCGGGCAGCCAGGGATCGATCGGTACCGGCGGCGCTGCATTGGCTGCAACTGACTCGTTCTTCTACTCCTTCGTCAGTAATAACCTGCAAGTGGCACTGCGTGCGCTGGAAACCAACGGCCGCACCCAAGTGCTGTCGGCACCCTCGCTGGTGGTCATGAACAACCAGCAGGCACAGATTCAGGTTGGCGACAATATCCCGATCAGCCAGACCACGGTCAACACCAACGCCTCGGCCACCACGCTGAGCAGCGTCGAATACGTGCAGACCGGTGTCATTCTCGACGTTGTGCCGCGCATCAATCCGGGCGGCCTGGTGTACATGGATATTCAGCAGCAAGTGAGTGACGCCGACAACAGCGCCAACTCCACTGACCTGAATGGAAATCCGCGTATTTCGACCCGCTCGGTGTCGACCCAAGTGGCCGCGCAGAGTGGTCAGACGGTGCTGTTGGGCGGCCTGATCAAGCAGGACAACGCCGAGTCGGTCAGTGCTGTGCCTTATCTCGGGCGCATCCCCGGCCTGAAATGGTTGTTCGGCAATACCAGCAAATCCAAGGACCGCACCGAGCTGATCGTGCTGATCACGCCTCGGGTCATCACCAGCAGCAGCCAGGCGCGTCAGGTGACGGATGACTACCGTCAGCAGATGCAATTGCTCAAACCCGAGGTTTCGCGGACCAGCATTCAGAATTGAGGCGTGCCGGTTTCCGCTTACGGCGCTGCCTATCGGGCAGCGTCAAAAAGAGGTCATGAACAGATGCTGAAATTTATCGCTGCCTTGTTGTTTGCCGTCGCCGGACTGGCGCAGGCGCAGGACACCCTGCACACGGACCTGCCGCTGGACTACCTGGCGCAGGTTAATGCCGAAAAGCCTGACCAGCCGCTGGTGATTTTCATCCACGGCTACGGCAGCAATGCCGCTGACCTGTTCGGGCTCAAGGATCAGCTGCCGGCCGTTTACAACTATCTGTCGGTGCAGGCCCCCGTCGAACTGCAGCCTGACAGCTACAAATGGTTCACCCAGAAGCCAGGCGTGCCGGACTACGACGGCGTGACTGAAGACCTGAAAAGCAGCGGCAAGCAGCTGACAGCATTCATCACGCAGGCCACTGAAAAATTTCATACGCAGCCTAGCAAGGTATTTCTGGTCGGCTTCAGCCAAGGCGCGATGATGAGTTATGAAGTTGCGTTGCGTCAGCCGACACTGGTCGGCGGCTTTGCGGCATTGAGCGGGCGCCTGCTGCCGGTGGTCAAGTCTGAAGTCAGACCGGCCAACGAATTGAAGGTCTTGAAAGTCTTCATCGGCCATGGCATGCAGGATCGTCAGGTGGTCTACGCCAGCGGCCCGCAAGCCGAGGCAACCCTGAAGTCGCTCGGCCTGATGCCGCAGTTTCACGGCTATGAAGGCCTTGGGCACAACATCAGCGAGGCTGAAGTGCTGGACCTGGCGAACTGGCTGCAACAGTCAACCCGCTAGCGGCTACTACGCAAGACTGCAGACCGGGCGACGCTTCGCTTGTGTGGGAGCGGACCGGGCGACTGAGCGAGTGTGGGAGCGGACTTGTCCGCGAACTGCCGGGAACCGGCAGCAGAACCAGCCGCCTCGGTGTACCAGACACAGCCAAGGTGACCGGTTTCAGCGCCGCTTCGCAGCCCATCGCGGACAAGTCCGCTCCTACGCCCTCCGGGCAGAAACGCGTGGTGTGACTGCAGACCGGGCGACGCTTCGCTTGTCCGCGAACTGCCGGGAACCGGCAGCAGAACCAGCCGCCTCGGTGTACCAGACACAGCCAAGGTGACCGGTTTCAGGGCCGCTTCGCAGCCATCGCGGACAAGTCCGCTCCTACGCCCTCAGGGCAGAAACGCGTGGTGTGACAGCGGACCGGGCGACGCTTCGTTTGTCCGCGAACTGTCGGGAACCGACAGTAAACCCGGTGCATGCGGTATATCAGGCACAACCGGGTTCACCTGGTTCAGGGCCGCTTCGCAGCCCCACGCCCACCTGGCAGAAGCCCGCCCTGAGGGCAGCCTGAGACGTTTGTATCAGTTGACTTTGACCTCATTGAACTTGAGCACGTTTTCCTTTCCCTCGCGGTCGCGGAAGGTCAGCTTCAAGGCAGGTGATTGCTTGACCCGGCCCTTGGCCGCTTCAAAGATCAGCGTCACGCGGGTAGGGACGTTGCGGATCAGTTGGAAGCTGTCCCAGCGGTCGTACTTCGCATCGCCGACACGCAGTTGCGACAGGCCCAGCGCGCCGCCGGTTTCCTCGAACAGGCTGATCGGGTTCAGAAAGCGGAAGTCACGGTCTGCGCTCTTGTTGGTCAGCTCCAGCGTACAGGTAGGCGATTGGCCGTTCTGATCACCACCCAGCAACTCCATACTCACGTTGTCGACAGTCTCGGAGCTTTTGCCGAACAGGTTGGCGCTTTCGTTCTCGGTGAACAGTGTCTGGCTACGGGCAAACTCGACCGAAGGCTTGGCGTATTCGCCGCCCAGCCTGAAGAACACCGCGCAGAGGAACAGTGCCAAGCCGAGCCAGACGCCGAGTATGAGTACCGACGGGAGCTTTCTGGCGAGGATGGCGATCCCCAGCCCGCTGAACACCATGACCGTGCCGACGATGATGATCAGGGTTTTCCAGTTGATGAAGTCGACACTGAGACCCAGTACGGCCGGGTCCGGGAACAGGTAGGTGAAGATGCTCCAGATAACGCCGATCATGCCGCTGATACCAAGCGATATCTTGGCGAAAATCGCGGAAATCTTGCTTGTTCGTGGTGCTGCATCCATTGCTGTTTTTGCCTTGTTCGGGTTTTGCGGAAATGCGCACCGACGCGTCTGAATGACGGCATCGGCAGGGTGAGGGCCTTGGAAAAAGGCGTCTGTACAATCCGTGTTCAATCGCGCAGAACCAGAGGTGCCGGATACGCGAGCCTTGAGGGGCGAGAGAGAGCCAGAAGGGCGATGGACGATGCCAGCGCCGCAGCATTATCCTGCAATTCGGTCACAAAGTGCAGCGTTTACGCATTCTGCCTGGCGCGATCCCTGAGCAACGCCAGCAGTGCAGTCAACGGCAGCAGCGTGCCTGCGATCATGACCCAGGTCCAACCGCCGTGGTCGAACAACGGGCTGGCCACCGCCGAGCCAATCGAACCGCCGATGAAAATGCTGGTCGTGTACAGCGCGTTGAGTCGGCTGCGGCTCGCGGCATCCAGTGCGTAGACGGTGCGCTGGCCCAGCACCATGCTGGTTTGCACGCAGAAATCCAGCACCACGCCGGTCACTGCCAGGCCGATCACGCTGTAGACAGGGTGAATCAGGCCCGGCAGGAAACTCAGTGCGCCGAGCAGCAATGCGCCCAGTGACGCTATCCGGGTGTAGCCGGCGTCCGCCAGCCGACCGCTGATGGGCGCGGCGATGGCGCCAATGGCACCGATCAGGGCAAAGATTGCGATCTGGGTTTGCGACAGGCCGTGATTGCGCGACAGCTCCAGCGGTGCGGCGGTCCAGAACAGACTGAATGTTGCGAACATGCAGGCCTGGTAAAACGCACGCTGGCGCAACACCGGCTGAGTACGCAAAAGAGTCCACAGCGAGAACAGCAACTGGCCGTAGGACGCACGATGGTCCGGAAAGCGTTTCGGCATGGTCGTCGCCAGCACCACACTGATACCGATCATCACCACGGCCGCCGAACCGAACACCGCACGCCAGCCGAAATGGTCAGCCACCAGACTGGCGATGGGCCGCGCCAGCAAAATCCCCAGCAGCAACCCGCCCATGATGCTGCCGACCACCCGGCCGCGCGATTCTTCCGGTGCCAGATGCGCCGCCAGCGGAATCAGCATCTGCACCGACACCGAACTGAAACCCACCAGCAACGACACCAGCAGAAACAGATTCGGCTGTTCGGCAAAAGCAGCGCCCAGCAAGCTGAGCACCGCAACCACCGTGGTGACCAGCATCAGCCTGCGGTTTTCCAGCAAATCACCCAGCGGCACCAGAAAGAACAGACCCAGCGCATAACCGATCTGCGTCAGTGACACGATCAGACTGGCCGCAGTGCTCGACAGTCCGATATCAGGCGCAATCAGCTCGATGATCGGTTGTGCGTAGTAAATGTTGGCGACAATCGCGCCGCAGCAGAACGCGAACAGCATCACCAGACCGGGCGTCATGGTCACGGCATTATTCGGGGATTGGGACGAGTGGGGCATGAAAAGGTCTCGCTGAGCATAAGCCTGTCAAGCGCGCAGTGCGCGTGGCAGGTGGGTTTTTGACTGATGGTGAGCAGGCTAACGGTTTTATCGGGGATTAAGTAGGCACGGCGAGTTGATACAGGATATTTCCGGGAATGATGGATGGAAATGAGTCGAGGCAGGGCGAGCTCGTTACGAGGGGCGGTGGAAATCCAGCGCCATCCCCCCGCCGAGCGTCAGTCCGCCCGCTTGATCCCATAACTCACCACATACAGCGCCGGCAGAAAAAACAACGTCAGCAAGGTGGCCATGGCGATGCCGCCGATCATGGCGATGGCCATCGGCCCCCAGAACACTTCGCGGGCGATCGGGATCATGCCGAGACTTGCGGCCGCTGCGGTCAGCAGAATCGGGCGGCAGCGGTGTTCGGTGGCTTTGACCACCGACGACCAGGCACTTTCACCAGCGGCGATGAATTCGTCGATCTGGGTCACCAGGATTACCGAGTTGCGGATGATGATGCCGATCAGCGCCAGCACGCCGAGGATCGCCACGAAGCCCAGCGGGTAGCCGGAAATCAACAACGCAGCGACCACCCCGATCAGCCCGAGTGGCACCACGCTGACCACCAGCAGGATCTTTTTCACGCTGTGCAGCTGGATCATCAGAAAACTCACCACCAATAGCAGCATCAGCGGCACGACTTTCAGGATCGGCCCTTGTGAGCGTGCGCTGGCCTCGACTGCTCCTCCGGTGGCGACCGAGTAGCGCAGTGGCAGGTTGGCGCTGAAGGCGTCGACCTCCGGTTTCAATTGCTTGACCAGTGCGGCCGGTTGCAGCTTGCCCAGCACGTTGGCCTTGAGGGTGATGGTCGGCAACCGGTCACGACGCCAGACCAGTGGTTGCTCCTGCTCGTAACCGAGTGTGGCGAATGCCAGCAGTGGCACGGTCGAACCATCCGGTGTCGGGATTTGCAGGTTGCTGAGGGTCTGCACCGAGCTGCGTTCGTCGCTTTCGGCGCGGCCCACCAGGTCGATCAGGTAAGTGCTGTCACGCACTTGGGTGATGGTGGTGCCGGTGACCAGGCTGTTGAGGATCTGCGCCACGTCTTCGGACGACAGGCCAAACTGACGCACTTTGTCCTGGGCGATGTCGATCTTCAGCACCTTGCCCGGTTCGTTCCAGTCATAGATCACCTGGCCTATATTGGGGTTGGCGTCGAGAATGGCGGCCAGCGCCATGGCCTGGCTGCGGACCTGTTCGATGTCCGGGCCACTGACCCGATACTGCACCGGCCAGCCGACGGGCGGGCCCATGTTCAGCGGCTGCACGTAGCCACCCACGCCGACGTAGTCGTCCCGAAAGCGCTGTCGCAGGCGTTCGATCAGGCGATCGCGCGCTACGCCACCCTGACTGACGATCACCAGTTGCCCATAGAACGGGTTGCTCAATTGTTGATCCAGCGGCAGGTAGAAACGCACCGCGCCCTTGCCGACATATGAGCTCCAGCGCAGCACATCGGGATCGTCCTTGAGCGTGGCTTCAAAGCGATCCATGGTCTGGCGTGTGCCGTCGATGGAACTGTTTTGCGGCATGTAGATATCGACCAGAATTTCCGGGCGGTCGGAATCCGGAAAGAACTGGTTTTGCAGCAGTTTGCCGGCGAACAGAGAGCCGATGAACAGCAGCACGGTGAGGCCGATTACCCACCCGCGATAGTCGAGCGCCTTGTTCAGCAGGTGACTGAAACCCCGCGCCCAGCGGCCTGGCGCGGCGTGTTGCGCCGAGGCCTTGAGGATGTGCACGCCGATCAGCGGCGCAAACAGCACCGCCACCAGCCAGGACAGCAATAGCGCCACGGCGATGACGGCGAACATGGTGAACACGTATTCGCCCGCTGAACTGGAATTCAGGCCGATGGGCACGAAACCGGCCACCGTCACCAATGTGCCAGTCAGCATCGGGAATGCGGTCGAGGTGTAAGCGTAGGTGGCGGCCTGCGGTAGCGAGTCGCCGCTTTCCAGGCGGGTGACCATCATTTCCACGGTGATCATCGCATCGTCGACCAGCAGCCCGAGGGCGATGATCAGCGCGCCGAGCGAGATGCGCTGCATGGTGATGCCGCTGTACTCCATGAAGACGAAGACCAGCGCCAATACCAGCGGGATCGAACAGGCCACTACCAGACCGGCACGAATGCCGAGGCTGATGAAGCTGACCACCAGCACAATCAGGATCGCTTCGAACAGCGCGTGGGTGAAGCCGCCGATGGCGTTTTCGACTACTTCCGCCTGGCTGGACACCAGATGCACGTCGATGCCCAGCGGCAGTTCGGTGGTCAGATCCTCGATGCGCTGCTGCAATTGCGTGCCGAACGCCTGAATGTTGCCGCCTTGCTTCATGGCCACCGCCAGGCCGATCGCCGGTTGGCCGTTGAAACGGAACAGCGAGGAGGGCGGGTCGGCATAACGGCGTTCAATGGTCGCCAGATCGCTGAGGCGGAAGAACCGGTCGCCGAAACGCAGGTTGACCGCCTCAAGGTCTTCTTCACTGCTGAACTGACCGCTGGCACGCACCGCAATGCGCTCGGGCCCGGCTTCCATGACGCCTGCCGGAGTGACCGAGTTCTGCGCTTGCAGGCTTTGCAGCACCTGACGTTGATCGATGCCGAGCGCCGCCAGTTTGCGGATGGAAAAATTCAGGTAGATGACTTCGCGCTGCGCGCCGAGCAGTTCGATCTTGCCCAGGTTGGGTACGCTGCGGATATCGGCGCGTACCTGTTCGACGTAATCACGCAGTTGGCGAAACGAAAGACCATCGGCGGTGAAGGCGTAGATGCTACCGAATACGTCACCGAATTCGTCGTTGAACGCCGGGCCCTGAATGCCGCTCGGCAGCTCGGCGCGCACGTCGTTGATCTTTTTGCGCACCTGATACCACGCGGCCGGGATGTCGGCGCTGCGGGTTTCACTCTTGAGGAACACGAAAATCGTTGATTCACCGGCCAGCGTGTAACTTTTTACATAATCCAGCGCATCGATTTCTTCGAGCTTCTTTTCCAGCCGGTCGGTGACCTGTTGCAGGGTGTCGGGCAAGGTCGCACCCGGCCAGCGGGCCTGAATGACCATGGTCTTGATGGCGAACGACGGATCTTCCTCGCGGCCCAGATTCAGGAATGACCAACTGCCCATCAGCAGTGAAACGAACATCATGTACCAGACCAGTGTGCGATGCCTGAGCCCCCAGGCCGACAGATTGAAACGCTCCTTCACAAACTGACCTCTCGTTGCATACGCACCTTTTGTCCGGCCTGCATGCCGTTGACCCCGGCAATCACCACTTTTTCGCCCGCATGCAGCTCGCCACCGAGCTGTACATTCGAGCCGTTGCGCGCTAACACCTGCACCGAACGCGGGCTAAGCGTCGATGTCGACGGATCGATCACCCACACCTGGGTCTTGCCGTCACGCTCCAGCACGGCGCTGCCGGGCAGCTCGTGAAGGTTCGGTGCGGCGCCACTGATTTCCACGGTAACGGTCGAGCCCAGCCGGAAGCTGTCCGGTGTGTGCTGCAAGGCCAGACGCACGCGTTGGGTGCGCGTCCCCGCATCGATCTGCGGCGCCAGTTGGCGAACCTTCGCCAGAGCCGATACGTGTTCATCCAACTGGGAGATGACGTTGATCTGCCGGTTATCAGCCTGCGCGCCAAGCAACCCCAAGGGCAGATCGACAACCGCTTCGCGGCTTTCCGGGCGCGCCAGGCTGACCACCGGTTGGCCGGTTGCAATCACCTGACCGACCTCGGCGTGCCAGCCAGTCACCAGACCGTCGAACTCGGCGGTCAATCGGGTGTAGGACACATGATCATTGGCTTGTTGCAGAGCGACATCGGTCTGTTGGCGGATCGCGTCTTGCGTACGCAGGTCGCTGTTCAATTGATCCAGATGCGCCCGCGAACCGATGCCGCGTTCGTACAACTGGTCATAACGGACGTGCTCGTCTCGCGCCTGTTGCCAGGCTGCCCGGGCCTTGCCGACTTCTGCCTGCCGTGCGCGCAGTTGATGCTGCTGATCACCGGGGTCAAGGGTCGCGAGCAGGTCGCCTTTGCGCACCTGTTGCCCGATTTGCGCATGACGCATCGCCATGCGTCCGGCGACGCGAAAACCGAGTGCCACTTCATATTGCGGCTGAATAGTGCCGGCGAAGCGGCCGGATGCGGCGTTACGCGGGTCGACGATCTCGGTAAACAGCACGGGGCGTTCGGCGACCGGACGTAGCGGCTTGTCGCGGCAGCCCGGCAGCACGATGATCAGGGCGCAAAACAACCAGAAGGCGCATCTCGGTCGGGGTTTGTCTGACGCCGGGCTCATCGGACCACCTCCGGGCCACGCAGCGAGAGCGCCGCTGACGCCGCTGTTGCGGCCGAGGCGCGTCCGGCCACCTCGACCTTTTGCCCGGCGTAGAGAAATTGCAGCCCTCGGGAAACCACTTGATCGCCCTCGGACAACCCTTCGGAAACCAGCACCTGGCCCTGTTCGTAACGGAGCACTTTCACAGGCGCCAGCCGGACTGTCGCCTGCTCATCAACCAGCCATACCGCAGGCTTGCCCTGTGTGCGGCTCAACGCCGACCAGGGCAGGGCAAACGCTGACTGCGAGCGGGTTTCAAGGCGTGCGCTGACCACGCTGCCCAGCGCAGGGACGGTGGCGTCGTCCGGCAATGCCACCCGCACCCGCAACGTTCCGTTGGCGGCAGACACGATAGGGGTGATTTCGCGGATGACACCGCTCAGCCGGATATTCGGCTGACCCAGCGGGCTCACCGTGATTGACACGCCGGTCTGATCGCTGCGCAACAGCGACTCGTAGGCAAAGAACACGGCTTCGCGCTCGCCGTCGTGGGCGAGGCTGAACACCGGTGTGGCGGCTTGTACCACTTGGCCTTCTTCGGCGTGCCGGGCGGTGATGACGCCATTGGCCACTGCGACCAGTTCGGTGTAACCCACCTGATCACGCGCAGTGGCCCGTTGCGCTTGCAAAGCGGCCAGATCCCCGCGAGCGCTGTCCAGGCCCGAGCGGGCTTTCTGGTACTCGCTGAGGTTGGTATAGCCTTTGGGAAGCAGTATTTGCTGACGCTGATAATTCTGCTCTGCCAGGTGCAGGCGTGATTCCCGAACCGCGACCTCAGCGTTGACAGAGGCCAGATCGTTCTTCTGTTCGCGTGGGTCCAGCCTGGCCAGCACTTGATTGGCGCGCACCCGGTCCCCGACATCCACGTAGCGTTTGACCAGCTTGCCGGACACCCGAAAAGCTTGCTCGGTCACCTTGCGCGCCTGAATATCGCCGGTCAGGACCACGCTGTTGGTGATATTCATGGCCGTCACAGGCTGCACCGCGACCCGCACCAGCGCTTTGTCTGCGGACTTTCCGGCAGAGCAGGCGCTGAGTGAGAGCAGCGAAACAAGGCCCAGCGCCAGGGCGGGGTGGAAGGTGTTGAAATTCAGCGGTCGGAATATTCCGCAGGCACGGCAAAGCGCACGCAACTGCGTTGCAAGAGAAAAAGTCGTCAACGGATGGCACTGCCCGATCAAGTAAGCCGCTATTCATGAATGACCGCGTCACGCCGGAAAAGCCGATGAGCTTCCCGGACGTTGACGGTGATGTTTCATGCCATCGCAGTGACGCTGGGCCACACTTCGCTTCTGGCTTCGGTGCCCAGAAACTGCAGTGCCGTTTTTTGCGAATGGTGCCAGGCCGCCTTGCTTTCCAAATCCAGAAAGTGCCCGGTGTCCGGAACTACGTTGAAGCTGCTTTTGGCAATGTAATTGGAAAACATGCGGGCATCTTCGACGGTGGTGTATTCATCCTTCTCGCCGTTGATGAACAACACCGGGATCTTGATCGATGAAAAACGCTCGACGTAGTTACTGGCACTTAGTGTGCGAATCTGGCTGATATGGAAGTCGATCTGCGCGTACTCGTGTTCGGCGAGACTGATCAGATGCTTGTAGTTGTAGAGCTTGAACAGGCGAGGCAGGTACTTGCCAACGGTGTCGTTGAGCAGTGCGCCGATCTTGCGTTTCTCGCGGGCGGCGAGGTACACCTGAGCGTTGTCGATGTAGTCGAGCATGGGTTCGTTGAGGACCGGCGAAAACGAGCTGATGATCGCCTTTTCAACGGATGCCGGGCATTCGGCAAGCGCCAGCAGGGCCGAGACACCGCCCCACGACACTGAAAGCAGGTAGTTGACCTGGTACAGATCGATCAACTGGAGAAGGATTTTTACTTCATCTTCCTTGCTGACGATCATGTCATCCGAGTTATGTGCCCGGGATTGCCCCGAAAAAGGCAGGTCGAACAACACCAAGTTGTAGTGGGGTTGCAGGTACTTGACTGTCTGTCCGAAAGAGCCGGTTGTCGACAGTGCGCCGTTGACGAGCAAGATGGTCTTGGCGTCGCTGTTTTTCCAGTAAGTCTCGGTGTAAACCTTGTACTCACCTACGCTTAAAATCTTTGATTGTGCGCCCATAATAGCCTCCCAGCCGATGTCGATCCCACGATAAGTACTGCTTTCTCTGCCCGGGCAGCCATGCTTGAGCCTCGCCTGGTTAATGGCGAAATCCGGTGAGTTATTATTTTGGGTAAAACAGGAAACGCTGTAGCGATTGCACTTGATGCCCGGCTATAGATAACCCAGTGCCATCAGACCGACAAGTCACTGGCGTCATTAAAATGTAGGCCAGTTCACATTTTGGCTATGGAGGGGGTAGCGGGACGTTCGAGAGCTCACAGGGGTTGTTCGGGGAAAAACGAGCTAAAGCGCCCGAAAAGCTCAATTAATGGTCGGAACTTGTGCGCGCTGAAACGGTCAAGCCAAGTCACATCTTGAAACATACTGTTACAAAATATGGCTTGGCAAGCCGCGCCAGATTACTATCGAAACGTCGAAAGCGTTGATCCAGAGGCTTCAAGTTTGTCAAAAAGCAGGCACGCAGTAGCACTCGGAAAAACCGGTTCGCTGTTTCGGGCTGACGATGGGAAATAGAAAGAACGCGCAAAAGGGGGTGGAAAATCCCCGTCAAGTCGGGGATTTTTACTGATCAGGTCAGTGCGTGGGCCGGGCGACATTCCAGCAGCAGGCTGGCGCCGCCGTATACGCTGGTGCCGATCTGCAGCGTAAAGCCGTGCAGATTGACGATAGCGGCGACGACAGACAAGCCAAGCCCGAACCCGCTGTGCTCGTTGCCGGTTTCACTGCGATAGAAGCGCTGAAACACTGCATCGCGCTCGGCGACCGGGATGCCCGGCCCGGAATCCTGTACTTCGATACATGGCGTGGTGCCGTCTTTAGTCGCGTAAGCGCTGATTTTCACGACCCCGCCTGCAGGGGTGAATTTGATTGCGTTGCCCAGCAGGTTGGTCAGTGCTTCGAACAGTAGCGCCCGGTCACCCACCAGGCTGGGCAACGGGTCTTGCAGTTCCAGCAGCAGGGTGATCTGGTCTTCTTCGGCCAACGGCAGGTAAAAGTCGTGTAACTCCTGCAGCAGTGGTTGCAACTGCAACTCGACGAACGCCGAGCGTCGCTGACGGTCTTCCAGTTCCGAAATTCGCAACAGCCCCCGGAAGCGCGCCATGAGCGTATCGGCTTCGCCAATCACCTGAGCGATCTGCGTGGCGTGGCTGGAGTCAGGTGCTGATTGCTGCTGAATGCGGTACAGCTGGGCGCGAAGGCGGGTCAGTGGGGTGCGCAGATCATGGGCGATATTGTCGCAGACACCTTTTACCTCGTTCATGAGCTTCTCGATACGGTCGAGCATGGCGTTGACGATCACCGCCAGCATGTCCAGTTCGTCGCGCCGGTTGGAAACCGGCAGGCGCCCGGCCATGTCGCCCTCGATGATCGATTCGGCGCTGGCCTGAATGGCCCTGATGCGCCGCAACGGGCGGCGACGCAGCAAGTGCCAGCCTGCAACGCCCGGAATAATCGTCAGCGAGATGCCCCACAGCAAGGCGTGCAGAATCAGCGTGCTGACGGCGAACAGCGAACCGTTCTCGCGAACCAGCACCAGCCAGCGGCCATCCTGGGTGCGGTTGACAATGGCATCGCAGCTGCCTTGCGGCATCCCCGGATCTTCCGATTCGATGCAGTCGTTCAACACATGGATCTGCCCGTCGATGGGCAGGTTTTTCGGGATGCTGTTGATGGGTCCGGCGACCGGGCGGAAGTTTTGGTCGAACAGGCCGTAGGCGTCCACCGAGCGGGTATCGAAGGTCATGCTGGTCGCGAGGGCGTCTTCCAGCGCCTGACCCTCGAAGCGCGAAAACAATTGCTGCCGATGGGTCAGGGAGTGGCGGGCGAGGGTATCCAGATAAGAAGTGACTTCCCAGTACAAAACGCCAAGGAGGATCACGCTCCACGCCACGAATAGAGAACTGTACAGCGCCAATAATCGGCTTGTAGACGATCGCCAGCCCTTAGACGGGTTCGGCAATAACATAACCGGATCCTCGCACGGTCTGAATAAGCTGTGCGGTGCCGGGTTGGTCGATCTTCTTGCGCAAGCGGCCGATATGGACGTCGATCAGGTTGGTCCCCGGATCGAAGTGATAACCCCAAACCTCCTGGAAGATCATCATTCGAGTGATGATCTGGCCGCTGTTACGCATCAGAAACTCCAGCAGCTTGAATTCTGTGGGTAACAGGGTCAGCAGCTCACCGCCACGGCAGGCTTCCCGAGTAATCAGGTTCAGTTCCAGATCAGCCACCTGCAATACCGTTTTGGCGGCACTGACCGGGTTGCTGCGTCGCAACAAGACTTCGACGCGCGCGGCCATTTCGTCCGACGCAAAGGGCTTTGGCAAATAGTCATCCCCTCCGGCACGCAGCCCCCGAACACGCTCATCCACATCGGACAACGCGCTGATCATCAGGATAGGTGTGGAAATTCCCTGAGCCCGCAAGTGGGTGACGATGGTCAGACCATCCATCTCCGGCAACATGCGGTCCAGGGTAATGAGGTCGTAATCGCCACTCACTGCACGCGCCAGGCCGTCACGGCCATTGTCGACCCAGTCCACTTCCAGCCCGTGGCTGCTGAGTTCGGTAACGATTTCCTTGGCGGTGATGGCATCATCTTCGATTGCCAGAATTCGGGTCATGGTCCCTGCCTGAATAAGTGCGTTCAAACCGTCATTCTGCCTTTAAAACCCGGCGCGTTCCCTGAAAGAAAGTTTAATGACGGGGATCATATCTCTCATTTTGCGGTGGAATCCGCGTCCTTGAGCTTCTGTTCTTTTTCCAGGCGACGTTTTTCCAGCTTGTTTTTGCGGTCGCGTTCCATTTTTGCCGTGGTGTCTTTCTCGCTGCGGATCTGCGCATGACTGATCAGGGCAAAAATAAAGCTGCCACCAATGATGTTGCCTGCCAGGGTCGGACCTGCAAACACGAACCAGAAGTCTTTCCAGCCCAGCTCACCTGCGAAGACAAGATAGGATACTTCGGCTGAGCCCACCACGATATGGGTGAAATCGCCGAGCGCCATCAGGTAGGTGATGAGCACGATGATCGCTATCTTGGCGTTTTCCATCGAAGCAATCATCCAGACCATCGTCGCAATCATCCAGCCAGAGATGATGCCCTTGGAAAACATCTGGCCGACGTCGTTTTCCATGACCTTGCGGCCAATCTCCAGAAACGCCTTGTCTGTACTGCTATCGAAAATCGGCAGGTTGAGCATCACGTAGGCCACCAGCAGCGTACCGACCAGATTGCCGGTCAGCACCACGCCCCACAGGCGCAGCAGCCGCCCGACGTTGGCCAGGTTCAGCTTGCTCATGACCGGCAGCACCGCCGTGATGGTGTTCTCCGTAAACAGTTGCTGACGTGCCAGAATCACCGCTAGAAAACCGGCTGAATAGCCTAGGCTGCTGATCACATGACTGCCAGTGATGCCTTCGAGGCGCGAATTCAGCAGCCCCATCGCCATCAGCGACAAGCCCATGGTCAGGCCCGCTGCCAGTGCCGACCACCACAGCGCAGCGACACTGCGCTCCAGTTCGTGGTCGCCTTGCATGCGAATGGTTTCGTGCAGCACCGCCGCACGGGGCGGCTGGTTTTCGTCAATCTCGCGCTCTTCCTCGGCGGAAAGGCCGGGGGTTTTGCCGTCTACTTCGTGATCCATGCCACATCCTCAGCGCCAGTGATGAAATGGACTGGCCCAGGCGGCTTCAGTCCGATGCTTCAGACAGGCATCGCGCGCTGTGGTTCGGCGTCGATCCGTCGCAAAGGGCGTTGTATGCGCCATTTCGCAGAATGGCGGTTCTAGTTCGACAACTCTGCGCTGTGCACGCGTTCGATGCCCACGCTCAGCATGGTCCGCCAGGCCTGCTCCAGCGAGCCGTTCATGTCGATGGCACGGCACGCATCTTCGATCACATACGTATTGAAACCGGCACTGCGCGCATCCTGAGCCGACCAGGCGACGCAGAAATCCAGTGCCAGACCGACCACGAACACGGTGTCGATGCCACGCTCTTTCAGGTAACCGGCCAGCCCGGTCGTGGTGGTGCGGTCTGCTTCCAGAAATGCCGAATAGCTGTCGATATGCAGATTGCAGCCTTTGCGCAGGATCAACTGCGCATGAGGCAGATCAAGGTCAGCGTGCAGTTGTGCGCCGTGACTGCCCTGCACGCAGTGATCCGGCCATAGCGTTTGCGCGCCGTAGGGCAGGGTGATGCTCTCGAACGGCGCGCGTTGCACATGGCTGGAGGCAAACGAAATATGCCCGGCCGGGTGCCAGTCCTGAGTGATGACGACTCTGGCGAAACGCTTGCCCAGACGATTGATCAGCGGCAACAACGCGTTGCCATCCGCCACCGCCAGTTGCCCGCCGGGCATGAAGTCGTATTGCATGTCGACCACCAGCAAGGCGCAGCGAGGGTCGGCGGGCAGCCTGGAAAGAGACATGGTCGGTTTTTCTCTTAGAAAATCATACAGTTGGCGAGAGTTTGCCTGTTTGTCCGCGTATTTGCGATGCAAGACCTGCAACAAGCAAAGGTATTTTTGCGATTTTGTATCAAGTGTTAATGCGAATCTGTACTATTCGCAAAAAATCCTGCCGGGTCCCAAGAGGCCTGGTTTCTTGCCAAGGGCTGCATGTCGATGCGTCGTACTCTCGTTTCACTGTGTGTCATTCAAGCTGTTTCACAAGCCGCCTCGGCTGATCAGGTCCCTGCCGCGCAACCTTCCATAGAGTTGCAGAACATCGACATTCAAGGCACCGCCAGTGCCGAAAGCGCACAAGGGCCGGTCGACGGTTATCGCGCCACACGCTCCGCCAGCGCCACGCGTACCGACACCTCGTTGCATGAAACCCCGCAGTCGGTCAGCGTCATGACCCGCGAGGCAGTGGAGGACATTGGCTCCACGCGGCTGCAGGATGCCCTCGATTATGCAGGCGGGGTCGGGCGAGCCAACAATTTCGGTGGTCAGGGCCTGACCACCTTCACCGTGCGCGGCTTCACCACCGGCGAGTTCTATCGCAACGGTTTCCCGATCAATCGTGGTTATCCGAACATGCCGGACGGCAACACCATCGAGCGCCTCGAAGTGCTGCGCGGTCCTGCCACGACGCTGTACGGCCGTGGCGACCCGGGCGGCACCTTCAATGTGGTCTCGAAACAACCACTGGCCGAGCGCAAGGTCACATTGGGCAGCCAGCTCAATGATCAGGGCATGAAGCGCGCTACGCTGGACGCGTCCGGCCCGCTGGATGACGAGGGGCGCTTTGCCTATCGCCTGAACGTCGTGGGCGAGGGCGGTGATACGTTTCGCGATCACGTCGAAACCGAGCGCTATGGCGTGGCACCGGTCTTGAGCTGGCAGGTCAACGACGCTACGCGCATCACCTTCGAGGGCGATTTCATGCGCAACAACGCGCCGCTGGATCGCGGCCTGACGCGTTATGCCAACCAGCCGCGTACGGCGTCGCGCGACACCTTCTTCGGCGAGAAGAGCGTGGGCAAACTGCACAACGACAACAACATGGCGCAGCTGCGTTTCGATCATGATCTGAACGCCGACTGGAAGCTGGGCGGTGGCGTGCAGATGCTCGACGGTTCCCTGCAAGGCGATGCCATCGAAGCCAATGGCCTGGCTGCCGACGGTCGCACCCTGGGCCGTAATTTCAACTACCGCAAACTGGAATGGACTGACCGCGATGTGCAACTGAACCTGACCGGACATTTTTCGGCGGGCGGTTTCGAACACACGCTGCTGACCGGCGTCGAGTACGAAGACTACGATTACAAATCGATCATCCGGCGCTCCAGTGGCGCGGTCAGCGCCTACCCGATCGACATCTTCAACCCGGTTTACGGCCAGGCCCGTCCGGCATTGACCCGAACCACCACTCACGACCAGGAAAACCTGAAAACCTGGGCGGTCTTCGTGCAGGATCAGGTGGCGTTGACCGAGCGCTTGAAGCTGTTGGGCGGCGTGCGTCTGGAGCGTTTCGAGCATGACTACGATACCTTCCTGCCCGGCACCCGCAGCTGGACGGCCAGTGATAACACCGTCACACCGCGCGTCGGCCTGAGCTACGACCTGACCGATAGCGTTGCGGTGTATGCCAACACGGCCCGCTCGTTCAAACCCAACAGCGGTGCCAGCCGGCTGGGTGGCGGCTTCAAGCCGGAAGAGGGCAAGTCCTACGAGATCGGCACCAAGTGGGAAGCACTGGATGGACAACTGAGCGTCGATGCGGCGATCTATCAGATCGAAAAGCGTAACGTGCTGACCACCGACCCGGTTGACTCAACCTTCAGCGTGGCAGCAGGTGAAGTGCGCAGTCGTGGCCTGGACCTCAACGTGGTCGGCAACCTGACGCCCGAGTGGCGGATGATGGGCAGTTACGCCTACGTCGACGCCGAGGTGACGAAGGACACTACACTGCGCGCCGGCACGCGCTTGATGAACATCCCCGAACAGACCTTCAGCCTGCTCAACGTCTACGAATTTCAGGACGGCGCCTTGCGCGGCTTGGGGCTGGGGGCCGGCGGCCGTTACGTCGACCAGCGCGCCGGACGTACCGCCAATGTCGCATTTTCGATGGACAGCTACACCGTGTTCGACCTGCTGGCCTACTACAAGATCAACCCGCAGGTGAAGCTCAATCTCGACCTGAAGAACGTTTTCAATACCGAGTATGAGGAAGGTGCGTTTGGTAACGTCTATGCGTACCCGGGTGCTCCGAGAACGGTGCAGGTGCGGATTGCTTATACGTTGTGATGCTGCACGTATCTGATTTTGGAATAGAAGGCCTGACCCTTTTCAAGGGCGGGCTCAGCGGCGCGTATCAATGATATCGAGCCCCGATTACACGCGGCATTGAATCATGAGTACTGGTCTGACTTTGAAAATCCGACACGGTGGCGAAGTTTGCCATCCTGGAATTGTTCCTTGCCGGGCAAAATATCCGCTCCCGCCGCTTTGAGAGCGGTCATGTTATCCGTCAGGGCCTTAGTGGCAGCGTCCCTTTGCTGGAAGGTACTACCTACCAGCAAGCTGGCATTGCCCACTTCGCCAATCTGAAGTTTATAGCCAGCCTCTTGAAGCGCCTTGATCTGTCTTGCGAGCCGGGAAGAGGCTTCGCTTTCTCTGGCATACACATGAAAACCGCCAATCAGGGCAGGGTTGCCTTCGCCATTGGCGGCCTTCAATTGATCGGCAAACCTGACCAGGCCGCTCTGTGGGCCAGCGGTCAGGCCACCCCCCCAGTTACTGTCCTCGACAACAATGCTTCCTTTAAAGCCGGCATTGCGCGCGGATTTAATCAGTGTGGTCTGCATGTCGGACCAGTCCTGACTGGCGCTGTTACCGCCCTGATTGAAAGTGTCGAGCACGAAGCCGGGACGACTGCCAAACTTTTTGACCACACTGCTGATGTCGGCCGCAGCCTGCTTCAACTTGTCTCCCGTCAGCACGTTGCCGCTGCCCTGGTTCGCATCGTCACGAAAAGTGAACTGAACCTTTACACCCTGTTTGTCCCCTTCATTAAGCAATGCCCTGAGCTTGTCCATCTGCCTGCCATTCTGGATCTGATCATGCGTCATCTGAATGCGTAAGGTCCCGCCTCCAATCGCCTTCAGATCCTGAATAATCTTGGTGGCCGCTGCGGGTGTGGCGATGTCATCAGGACTGACGTTGGCTCCTCCTCGCGCGACGGGCTCGGCAGTTTTGATTGGCTCTGAAGAGGCGGCTTTCTCTGTTTCTTTGGCTTTCTTTTCTGCCTCTGTAAGGGCCTTGCTGTCTTTGACAGCGGCCACATCGTCGCGAAAAGCCTTTGGATCATCCTGGCTGACACGCGTTTTTTGACTGGCAAGCAACGCCGCGTCTGGCGAGGATGCTTTGTTCTCCAGCGACTGAGTATTTCGACTGAGCATCATTCTTGTGTAAACAGGGGACGCTTCCGGTGTTGCGGCGGAGCGGCTGTCGGAGGCCGTGTAGGTGTCGAGTTTCGCCTGCTTGTCCGGATTCGCTTCAGTCGCGCCAGCGCCTACGGTCCGCACGGCTCTGTCTGCTGTTGCAGGTTTTTCCCTGGCAACTATGAGGGGGTCATAGGACCTGGCGGTGCGGATATTCATCGAATGTCTCTACAGGCTCTATACGAAAAATTGCTGCGCTCGGTCAAGCAGGAGATGAGTCGCCTAGAAGGAAGCGATAACTTTCTAAATGACAGCGTTATACAGCCAAGCGGGGAGCTTGAGATGAAGCTTTCATTAATGTGTCGCTTTTTCTGTTTTTCTTACGATGTTTTTCTTGGGCGAAATTATGTTTCCAGGGTTATCTGTGGGCGGGGAGATTCGCGTAAACCGGGCGTGCAGGGCAAAGCATCTTTATATGACTCAAACGATGAAAGCGCCCTGAAAGGCGCTTTCCAGTTCTGGTGTGTTCCCGCAGCGATGTCTGCAAGAGGTCACAGCACGCTCAGCGGGTACTCCACAATCACTCGCACTTCATCCAGATTCTGCTCGAACTCGGTCGCGCGGGTCGTGGCCTGGCGGACGCGTACCGACAGGTCCTTCATGGTTCCGGTCTGGAAGGTGTACTTGGCTTCGATGTTGCGTTCCCAGCGTTTCTGGTCGGTCAGCGGGTTGCCTTGTGCGTCGCGGCGCATGTAAGTGCTGTTGGCGTTGCTGTAGTCAGCGTCGGTGCCTTTGCCGTAGCGGGTCATGAACTTGAGGCCGGGCACGCCGTAGGTGGTCATGTCCAGGTTGTAGGTCAACATCCACGAGCGTTCTTTCGGCGAGTTGAAGTCGCTGTACTGGAGGGAGTTGGCCAGGTAGATCGAGTCGGACAGTCGCAGATAATCGAAGTCGTCGTCGCCCTGGTTGCGTTGATGAGAAAGCGCCAGGCTGTGTGCGCCGTATTTCAGGTCGACACTGGCACTCCAGATGTCGTTGTCGAACTCGCCGAGCAGCCGTTTGCCTTCGTCGGTCGCGTTGTAGTAATTCAGGCTGCTGGTCAGGGACAGGTCATCGGTGATCGGCAGCACGTAGGATGCCGAGCCGTATTTCTGGTCCCACGCGTCTTTCAGCCGGCTGGTGTACAGGGACAGATTCAGCCGGTCAGTGGCTTTGTAGTCACCGCCGAAATAGGCGAGCCAGGGTGAATCGACCGGCCCGGCGTAGAACGTGGAAAAGCCTTCTTTCATGTCACTGGAGGCAGGTTGACTCATCCCGTTGAGGCGACCGCCTTGCAAGGTCAGGCCTTTGAAGCTGTCGTTGATCGCGGTGACACCGCGAAAGCTTTCCGGCAGCAGGCGACCGTCGCCGAAAGCGACCACGGGGGTGGTCGGGAAGACGTCGCCTGCTCTGACGACCGTGTCGAAGGCCTTGGCTTTCAGCGCACCGCCGACTTTGGTGTATTCGTTGCGGGCGTTGCCATCCGAATCGACGGGCATTACCGAGAAGGGCGTTTGAAGGCCGTTTCGGCCGTCGCCCGTGTCCAGCTTGATACCCACCATTGCAAACGCATCGAGGCCGACGCCGATGGTGCGTTGGGTAAAGCCCGATTCGAAGCGCCCCATGATGCCGTGCGCCCAGGCTTCGGAATAGCCGCTGCCTGTCGGGCTTGATTCGCCATGACGATGGTCACGGTTCATGTAAAAGTTTCGGTTGAGAATGTTGAGCGAGCTGCCTTCGACGAACCCTTCTTTCTGCTCTTCTGCAAAGGCGGCAAAGGGTGTGATTCCGGCAAGGGTCGAACACAAGGCGAGGGAAAGTCTTTTACGTTGAGTCATGTGCACTCCGTTCATTGGGCAGATCGTGTAAGCGTCTCGGCCTGGCATGTTGTTATCAATGCATGGCTGCCAGTGAGGCCCAATCTTGAAGAGGCGAAGATAACGCGAAGATGACGGCCAGATTACAAATCTGAAAGAAAACTTCAGTCACAACAGGCGCGGAGTTTAAATCAGAAGAAGAGCGCTGGATCAATATGCCAACTGGCATATTGTGTTTTTCTTAACTATAAAAAAAGCGCCCGAAAGGGCGCTTGGAAGTTCGCCTCACTTCGAGGCATCGGACAACCACTGGAGGCGAACAGGGTGGCGGCTTGTTGTAGATCATCGCCTTTAACCTTCGGACTTGTTGGACTTTTCAGGCTTGGATTTTTCGTCCGTATTTACATAGTGCTCGTTCTGCTGGGCACGCTGCTTCTCCAGGAAACGCTGCTCCTGCGCCATGCGCATCTTGTCGGCAGCCTTGCTTGCGAACTCGTTGCCGTCGTCGGCAAAGGCGTTTGTAAAGGACAAGGCAGCGACTGCAAAGACCATCGATTTAATCAGTTTCATCATCATTTCCTCTTTTCGTATTAATGGTTGGATCCTGTTTTGCGCCATACGCTTTTCAGGAATGAGCTCAGCTTACGACCGGGTAACTAACAGCAGCGTGAGCGGGACATGACAAATTTGTCATAAATAAAAAAAGTTAAAAAAACCGAGTAATCTCCAAATATACAAACCGTACTAACTCACTCGGCCTCACTCACATTCGGGTTAAGTGCGGAGCGTTAACAGTCATACACTTTCAAACAACGGAGTCACCCAACATGCGTATCGCTAAACCCTTACTGCTCGCTCTGGCCCTTCTTTCTCCTCTGAGCGCTTTCGCTTTCACCTCAGACGAGGTCAAGGCAGAGACCTTGATCAAAAATCACCAGGCGGCCGTGCAGAAATACGCCACCACCCATAAAAAGGCGATGCCTGCGATTGAAGAATACAAGTACGGTATGAAGCTGGACGTTGCCAAAGTGATCCGCAAGTCGCCGGACCTGAAGACCTGCAGCGTCATGCCTAAACTGATGACTTACCAGGATTCCAAGGGTGATCTGAAGACTGTTCAGTACCAGGCGCTTAGCGGTTGCCGTAACAGCCAGTGATTCATGGCTTGCCATGAGGCAGCAGTTCGTGTTCATCGTCAGCCCGGACAGTCGTCCGGGCTGACGTGCGCGCGTGAGGACGGTGAGCGGCATATCTGGCGCACTGAGCCTGAGCGGCTGTCAGCCTGGGCGATCGAGCGCCTGAGTCAGCCGGGCGTCACCCGAATACCCGAATCGGTGCCCCCGCATGCCACGCCTGAATGTCTTCGATCATCTGCGCGTAAAAGGTCCGGTAGTTGTTCTCGGTGACATAGCCGATGTGCGGGGTGGCCAGAACGTTGTCCAGCGTGCGAAACGGGTGCTCGACGGGCAGTGGTTCGATGTCGAACACGTCCAGCGCGGCACCGGCGATTTTGCGTTGTTGCAGCGTTTCGATCAGCGCGGCCTGATCGATGATCGGCCCGCGTGACGAGTTGACCAGATAAGCGCCCGGCTTCATCCAGCCCAGCGCCTCTGCATCCACCAGCCCTCGGCTGCGGTCGCTGAGCACCAGGTGCACCGACAGCACATCGGCCTGCTCGAACAATTGTTGCTTGCTGACATAGGTGACGCCCGATTCGGCGGCGGCCTGCGGTGTCAGGTTCTGGCTCCAGGCGATGACATTCATGCCGAACGCCTGCCCATAGCGGGCGATCCATTTGCCGATGCTGCCCAGCCCGAGGATCCCCAGCGTCTTGCCGTACAAATCGCTGCCCAGCCCGACCTGCCAATGGCCTGCGCGCAATGAATTGGCCTCGGCCAGCAGGTTGCGGGTGATGCCCATGATCAGCGCCCAGGTCAGTTCCGGCGCTGCGTTTTTGTAGCTTTCAGTGCCACACACGGTGATGCCCTGGCGCCTGGCCGCCGCGTTATCAATGGCCGCGTTGCGCATGCCGCCCGTGACCAGCAGTTTGAGTCTGGGCAATTGGCTGAGTAGCGCTTCATCGAACAGGGTTCGCTCGCGCATTACGCAAATGATCTCGAAACCTTGCAGGCGTTGCACCATGGTCGCGGTGTCGGCGGGGAAGTCATGCAGAAAGCTGACGTCGCCCACCGAATCGAGCACTGACCAGTCCACCACGCCGCTGGCGACGTTCTGCCAGTCATCGAGTACCGCGATGTTCATTGGGGTCATGTTTAACGGCCTCTTGATGGGGTAGTTAAAAGAAGGCTAATTGAACAGGCTGGCAGCAATGTTGATCGAGAAGCCCAGAATGGCAGTGTTGAATACAAAGCAGATCAGCGACTGGCCCAGCACGACCTTGCGCATTTCACGCGTGGCCACGCCCACGTCGGAGGTCTGCACTGCAACGCTGATGGTGAACGAGAAATACAGAAAGTCCCAGTAGTCCGGGTGCTGTTCGCCGCCGACGAAGGCCAGTGCCGGTTCGTTGCCTTTCCAGGTGTAGAACATGCGCGCGTAATGCAGGCTGAAAATCACCCCGATCATCAGCCACGAGCCAATCACAGTCAGGCCGGTGAACGCGTGATGGAGCATTTTGGCATCGCTGGACAAGCCTTTGCTGCCTGCCACCTCAACGATGATCGCCGCCAGACTGGCCAGCGCCGCAACGCACACGGTGATCAGGATCACGCCGGCATTTTCGTCTTCCATCAGCGCGACGCGCCGCACGTCATCGGCGTTGCTGCGCAGGGTGCGGACGAAAATCATGATCAGGTAGAGCCAGACGCCCGTGTCCCAGCCAGTCAGCAGGCTTTGCGTGAGTGTGGCGTGGGGGATCAGCCAGGACCAGGCGATACCTGCGGTCAGACCGATCAGAGCGGCGAGGGTAAGGCGAGGACGGGTGCGGGCAAGATGGCGCATGCGGTCTGGTCGTTACTGGATGTTGCGAGACAGTAGCATGCCGGCTCGACAGCCTGAATCCGATTTGAAAAAAACGGCGCGCAAGGGGGTTGCGCGCCGGGTTCCAGCCAGGTGCTGACCCGGCGGCAAGGGAGTGATGTCGAGATCAACGCACCAGGCAAGGCTGTTTGTTGTTGAATTTCCAGTTCGGGATCAGAAACTGCATGGCCACGGCGTCATTGCGTGCGCCCAGGCCCATGCCTTTATAGAGCTCGTGAGCCTTGGCCAACTGGTCGGTGTCCAGCTCGACACCGAGGCCCGGTTTCTTCGGCACATCGACCTTGCCACCGACGATTTGCAATGGCGCCTTGGTCAGGCGCTGACCGTCCTGCCAGATCCAGTGCGTATCGATGGCCGTGATGTTGCCCGGCGCTGCGGCGGCGACATGGGTGAACATCGCCAGTGAAATATCGAAATGGTTGTTGGAGTGCGAACCCCAGGTCAGGCCCCACTCGTTGCACATCTGCGCCACGCGCACCGAGCCCTGCATGGTCCAGAAGTGCGGGTCGGCCAGCGGAATGTCCACCGATTGCAGTTGAATGGCGTGACCCATTTCCCGCCAGTCGGTGGCGATCATGTTGGTGGCGGTTTTCAGGCCGGTGGCACGGCGGAATTCACCCATGACTTCGCGACCGGAGAAGCCGTTTTCCGCGCCGCACGGGTCTTCGGCATACGCCAGCACATGATGCTGATCGCGGCACAGGCGGATGGCCTCTTTGAGTGACCATGCGCCATTGGGGTCCAGCGTAATGCGCGCGTCAGGGAAGCGTTCGGCGAGCGCTGTAACCGCCTCGATTTCCTGATCGCCGCTCAATACGCCGCCCTTGAGCTTGAAGTCCTGAAAGCCATAGCGCTGGTGCGCGGCTTCGGCCAGGCGCACGACGGCTTGCGGGGTCAGCGCTTCTTCATGGCGGACGCGGAACCAGTCGTTATCGGCGTCCGGTTCGCTGCGGTAGGCCAGGTCGGTCTTGCGTTGGTCGCCGACGTAAAACAGGTAGCCGAGCATTTCGACCTGATCGCGCTGCTGACCTTCCCCCAGCAGCGCCGCAACCGGCACATCCAGGTGCTGGCCGAGCAGGTCGAGGAGGGCGGCTTCCAGTGCCGTGACCGCGTGAATGGCGATGCGCAGGTCGAAGGTCTGCAGGCCACGGCCGCCGGAATCCCGATCGGCGAAGGCTTTGCGCGCTTGGTTGAGAATCTTCTGGTAGGTGCCGATGCTGCTGCCGACCACCAGCGAGCGCGCGTCTTCCAGCGTCTGGCGAATCAGCTCGCCGCCAGGCACTTCGCCGACGCCGACATGCCCGGCATTGTCCTTGAGAATGACGATATTACGGGTGAAGTAAGGGCCATGCGCGCCGCTGAGGTTGAGCAGCATGTCGTCATGGCCGGCCACCGGCACAACCTGCATTTCAGTGATGACCGGGGCTTTGCTGGTGATGTTGGAGTGCTGAGTGTTCATGACTGCTCCTGTAATGATTCTGACCGGTAAACGTCGCGGTGCATGTGCATCAATGCGTGGCCGGGGTCTGGATGGCGGCGACTGGCGTTGCGCCTGGCTTGGGTGTGTTGCGCGCAGCGAAGACGATGATTGCCGCGATGATCGACGTTGCGGTCAGACCATACAGCCCGCCCTGGATAGAGCCGGTGTGCTCTTCCAGCAGGCCGAAGGTGGTCGGTGCCACGAAGCCGCCGAGGTTGCCCACCGAATTGATCAGTGCAATGACCGCAGCGGCAATGCGCGCGTCCAGATACGCCTGCGGAATCGGCCAGAACAGCGAGGAGGCGGACTTGAAGCCCAGCGCCGCAAAGCAGATGGCGACGAACGCAAAAATCGGGCTGCCGGTGGTCGACATGAACATCCCGGCTGCGGCAATCAATAGCGCGATGGCCACCCAGGCTTGCTGACGTTTCCATTTGGCCGAGAGCGTGGCAAACGCATACATGCCGATGATCGACAGCAACCACGGAATCGAATTGAACATGCCGACTTCGAAGTCAGTCAGGCTGCCAATCTTGCGGATGATGCTGGGCAGCCAGAACGTCGCAGCATAGATGGTCAACTGAATGAAGAAGTAGATCAGGCAGAACAGGATGATCTGACTGTCCTTGAGCAGTTTGCCTATCGAGGCCTTGACCGGCGTCGCCGCTTCACGGGCAGCCTGCTCGGCATCGATGGCGTTGACTAGTGCGTCCTGTTCTTCGCGGGTCAGCCACTTGGCATCGTGCGGTTTGGAGTCCAGCCAGAACCAGACGAAGAAACACAGGCCGACCGAGAACATGCCCTCGATGAAGTACATCCACTGCCAGCCCTTCAGGCCGAACCCGGTGATTTGCAGCAGCAGGCCGGACAGCGGGCCTGAGATGAGCGAGGCGATGGCCGAACCACTGAGGAAAATGGCGATAGCCTTGCCGCGCTCGACGCCCGGCAGCCAGCGAGTGAAGTAGTAGATCACGCCCGGAAAGAAACCCGCTTCAGCGACGCCGAGCAGAAAGCGCAGGATGTAGAAATGTGTTTCGTTCTGAATGAAGGCCATGCAGGCTGCAACGATGCCCCAGGTGAGCATGATCCGGGTTAGCCAGATACGCGCGCCAACTTTCTGCAGCAGGATATTGGAAGGGACCTCGAACAGCGCGTAACCGATGAAAAACAGCCCGGCGCCCAGCCCGTAGGCAGCCGCACCGATGCCCAGATCGTGCTCCATGTGCGAACGCACGAAGCCGATGTTCACCCGGTCGATGTAGTTGACGATAAACATGATGACGAAAAGCGGCAGGACATGACGTTTGACTTTCGAAACGGCCGTATTCAGGACCGAATCTGTGCCATCAGCCATCCTGGAATTGGATGTGCTCACAGTTGAATCTCCCACTCGTTGTTATTATGCGGGTATGTGCAAAGTTTGTCCTTCGCATTGTCGGTCATCATACAAGTAAAAAGCCCTTTCGCAAGTCCCTGTTGCCTTCGAAAGGGCAGATAGTTTGCTTCGTTCAGACCGGAGGTCATGTACTCGGTGCTTACGGAAAAGGGCCGCAGGAATCCTCTTGCCGCCCATAATCAAGGGGTTTTAAGCACATGATCAGTCATAGAAGCGGGCAGGCAGGGACGTTTCGGCAGATATGAGCGGCGGCGCGAGAGTTTTGCTGAAGTCTCGTCATTTTTTGACAGATCGGTACACTTGTAATACAAGCTAGACAAGCGCACGGACCTTTGAAAGGCCGGGCCATCAGGCATTCGTCACCCTGCGCAGGTCATTCAACGCGCTGCGTGGACGCCCATTCAGACAAGTCAGGACTCGAACATCATGCAGGACTCCGTCAGCCCGGCGCCCAAACGTCGTCAGCACAGCCTGGCTACTGATCTGGTGACCGAACTGAGCCAGCGCATACTGCTGGGCAAGATTGCTCCCGGTCAGAAGTTGCCGTCCGAAAATCAGATCGTCCGCGAACACGGCGTCAGTCGCACGGTGGTGCGCGAAGCAATTTCCAAGTTGCAGGCCTCTGGGCTGGTGGTCACTCATCACGGCATTGGCACATTTGTGCTGGAACGCGGCGACCAGACCGGCTTGCGCCTCAAAGTCGAAACCGTTTCGCGAGTGCGGGACATCATCGAGTTGCGCATCGGTCTGGAAACCCAGGCAGTGGCGCTGGCTGCTGTGCGCCGCACCGAAGAACAACTGGAGGCCATGCGGCAGGCGCTGGACGACTATCAAGACCTGTTGGCCAATGAGGACAGCTGCGTCGAAGCTGACAAACGCTTCCACATGCTGATCGCCGAAGCCACCGGCAATCCCTACTTCATGGAAATCATGCAGCACCTGGGCAGTGCGATCATCCCGCGCAGTCGCATTGCGACCAGCGAACGGGCCGGTAATACCCTGGCGCATCAGGGCTATCTGGCCAATCTCGAACATGAAGCGCTGCTCAGCGCCATTCGCCGCAAAGACCCGGACGCTGCCCGCGCCGCGATGTGGACACACCTGAGCAACAGCCGGGAACGGCTGGTGCCACTGGAGTAGGTGGCTCGGTTCAGGCTATTGCGTTCCGTCGAGTACGCCGAGCATGACCTGCGTCTGCCACTCGAAGTAGGGGTTGAAGGTCAGGCGCGCGTGGACTTTGCCAGGCTCGTTGTAGCCCCAGTCCGAATACCACACCGGCTCGCCAGCCGTACATTTTGCGGTATCTGCGGCGCTCTGGCCGTTCCAGCAGATTCGTTGGCTGCCTGCCAAGCCATACAGCGGGTTGTCCGCTGCGAACAACAGGCCCATATGTGAAAAGCGGCTGATCCGGTACTCGGGCAAGTAGTCCGTGCGTACCTCGACACGAGGCAGGCTCGCGGCCTTGCCGGGCAGGTTGCCGTACCAGATCAGGCGGCTGGCTGGATGGCTGAAGCGCTGGTTGAAGTTGTCCAGCACGTACTCGGTGTCGAGCACCGAATCGTGTTCGGCAATGGCGATGAACACCGGTTTTTCGTAGCGGCGCTGATGCAGTCGACCCTGCGCCAAAGTACTGCTGCGATAGAACTGGGCAAAACCGTTGGTGGGCATGTTCATGTAGCGCACCGGCGTCTGCATCGGACGTACGCCGTCGTTGGGCGCAGCGAGCCAGGGTTTTGCCCAGCCGATCCACGGTGTTAGCCAGGCGTAGCCGCTGTTGGAGCGAAACGCCGGCGAGAACAGCACCAGCCCAGCGATATCGTCATGTTCATAGGCGTAGTCGAGGACCAGATTGGCGCCGGTCGAGAAGCCGCCCAGATAGACCTTCGGCACCTCGTCGCTGAGCAATTGTGCCTGCTCGCGCACCACCTGCTGCCATTGCTCCAGACGCACGTCGAGCATGTCTTCGGGTTTTGTGCCATGCCCGGGCAGCAATACGGTACGCACCAGATAGCCCTGATCGGCGAGCTTTTGCGCCACATCATGAAACGACCACGGTGAATCGCCAAGCCCGTGGACCAGCAGCACGCCGCCCTTGGGGGTACCGCTCGGAGTCCACTGGTGTGGCGCGTTCCAGTTCAGTTCAGCTGCGTGATCGGGCGTCTGGAATGTGCGCTGGTTACGCAGCAATTCGAGGGTCTGTTGCCGATAGCTTTCGAAGCCTGTGTTCGGCGCTTCGTTATCAGCCATCGAGGTGCAGGCTTGCAAGGTCAACAACGACAGCAAACTGGCAAATCGGGATTTGATCAAGTTCAGGGGGCCTCACGCTAATAGTGGTTCGAACGATCAAAGCAGGCACTCTGCCACGCGCATCGCTTGGCGCGCCACTTTCAGGCACACTCGAACGTTCTGCAATTTCAACAAAATGTATATACATGCAGAACCCTTGCAAGTGACATGGTTTTTAAGAAAACGCCCGATTGCCGCTGATCATGGTGCGCAAGACCAGCGGATAACCGGAGCAGGCGAGAGCATCCGGGATCAGACATGGAGAGCAGCAATGAAAATAGTCATCGCCCCTGACTCGTTCAAGGACAGCCTCAGCGCGCAAGCGGTCGCCGACGCCATCGCCAGTGGTCTGGCCGAAGTCTGGCCTGACGCCGAACTGGTCAAATGTCCGATGGCCGATGGGGGTGAAGGCACCATCGAGGCCTTGCTGGATGCCTGCCATGGCGAGCTTATGAGCGCTCGGGTCAGCGGGCCGCTTGGCGCACCGGTCGACGCACAGTGGGGCTGGCTGGCGGACAGCAAGACCGCGATCATCGAAATGGCCATGGCCAGCGGCCTGCAACTGCTGACCCTGGAGCAGCGCGATGCCTGCGTGACCAGCACCGTCGGCACCGGGCAACTGATTCGCGCCGCGCTGGACGTCGGGGCGCAGCGAGTGATCCTGGCGATTGGCGGCAGTGCGACCAATGATGGCGGCAGCGGCATGCTCTCGGCATTGGGCGCACGCTTTATCGACGCACAAGGGCAGCCATTGCCGCCCGAAGGTCTGGCGCTTGGGCTTCTTGCCCGCATCGACCTTAGCGGCTTTGACCCGCGCTTGTCTGACGTGTGTGTGGAAATTGCCGCCGACGTCGATAATCCGCTGTGCGGCGCGAATGGCGCGTCACATGTCTTCGGCCCGCAAAAAGGCGCGTCCGCGGCGCAGGTTCTGGCCCTGGACGCCGCGCTGGGGCACTTTGCCGATCATTCCGCGCAGGTCCTCGGCCATGACCTGCGTGACAGCCCTGGCAGTGGGGCGGCCGGAGGCATGGGCTTTGCCGCCAAGGCGTACCTGAAGGCTGCGTTCCGTGCGGGTGTCGAGGTTGTCGCAGAGCTGACCGGGCTCGAACAGGCGCTGATCGGTGCCGATCTGGTGATTACCGGAGAAGGTCGTTTCGATGCACAGACCCTGCGCGGCAAGACGCCGTTGGGAGTGGCGCGGGTCGCGCAGCGTCAGCAGGTGCCAGTCGTTGTGCTGGCTGGAACCCTCGATGATGGCTATGAGCAGCTTTACCGGCACGGGATCAGCGCGGCCTTCGCGCTGACCAGCGGGCCGATGAGCCTGGAGCAAGCTTGTCGCGACGCCAGTGCTCTGCTGCACGATCGCGCTCGGGATGTGGCGCTGCTCTGGCAATCGGCTGCAGGTCACTGATCACAACGCTGCGAATTATCGTTGGCCGCGCTCAAGAATCGTCAGACCGGGACGATACGCTCTCGGTTGTCTGACAACTCCTTGTCAGACACTGCCCTCCAAATATAAAAGAGCCCCGGTCATGAACGTACGCACACTCACCATCGCCCGCCGTGCAGGCCTGGGTTTCACTCTGATTTCCCTGTTGGTGGCCTTGCTCGGCTGGTTCGCGCTGGTGCAGATGTCGACCATCCGCCAGAGCGAAGTGGCCGTGGAAACCAACTGGCTGCCGAGCATGCGGGTGGTCAACGATATTCGCGAAATCATGCTGCGCATCCGCACGATCTCCCTGCGCATGGCGCTGGACACCGACCCTGCGAGCATTCCGACCTATCGCGGGCAGCTGGACGTGCGTCTGGGCGATCTGAACAAGAAGCTCGACATCCTCAAGACGTTTGTCGACACACCTGAGGAGTCATCTCTCACTGAGCAGTTTCTGGTCACCATGGGCCAGTACCGAAGCGCGCTGGATCGCTCGTTTGTGCTCGCCACCCAAGGCGACAGCGCCGGTTTGAACAAGCTGCTGTTGATCGACATGAAGCAGATCGTCGACGGCTCGGGCAAGCAGCTCAATGATCTGGCGGATTTCTATGTGACCAAAGTCGATGCCGAAGGCAAGTCGGCCGAGGCGCAGTACAGCAAATCGCGCGATATAGTGATTGCCTTCGTGCTCCTCGCCGCACTGTGCACCATCGGTCTGGCTCTGTGGCTGACACGCAGTATCGTGCGTCCGCTGCAACGTGCGGTGAACGCCGCCGAACAGGTTGCCCAAGGCGATCTGACCCACACCATCGAAGTTGACGGCGACGACGAAGTCACCCGGCTGCTGCGCGCGCTGGCAACCATGCAGGTCAATCTACGCGATGCCATGCGCCACATCGGCAGCTCCGCCACCCAGTTGGCCTCGGCAGCCACCGAACTCAACTCGGTGACCGAAGACAGCTATCGCGGCCTGCACCAGCAGAACGCCGAAATCGATCAGGCCGCTACCGCCATCAACGAGATGACCTCGGCCGTGGAAGAAGTGGCGCGCAACGCGGTGTCGACCTCGGATGCATCCAGCCAGTCCAGCACCTCGGCGCAAGCGGGGCAGACGCGGGTGATCGAAACCGTGCAGTCGATCCAGACCCTGACCGACAACGTGCAGTCCACCTCGGCGCTGGTGCAGAACCTCGCCAACCAGTCTCAGGACATCGGCAAGGTGCTGGATGTGATTCGCTCGATTGCCGAGCAAACCAATCTGCTGGCGCTCAACGCTGCTATTGAAGCTGCGCGCGCCGGTGAGTCGGGCCGTGGCTTTGCGGTGGTCGCGGATGAAGTGCGGGCGCTCGCGCACCGTACCCAGCAATCAACGCTGGAAATCGATTCGATGGTCAGCGCCATGCGCAGCGGGTCGGCACAGGCGCTGGATTCCATGAACATCAGCCGGGACCGCGCGGACTCGACACTGTCGCTGGCCAAGGGCGCAGGCGAATCGCTGAGCGAAATCACCGCGTCGATCAACCAGATTTCCGAGCGTAACCTGGTCATCGCCAGCGCGGCAGAAGAGCAGGCGCAAGTATCGCGTGAAGTCGATCGCAACATCGTTAACATTCGTGATCTGTCCATGCAGTCAACCCAGGGCGCCAACCAGATCAGTGCATCGAGCCACGAGCTGTCGCGCCTGGCAGCGGACCTGAACCAGGTCGTCTCACGCTTCAAGGTGTAAAACCCTACAGTGTTACAGGTGGTGTCTGCTTGCCGTCGAACGACCGGGCGCGCATTATGCCCTCGGTCGAAATGACCTCCGGTACAGTTTGGGTTCAAACCTTATTGAAGGGGGCGGCATCGCGTCATGGATAATAACAATCACACCTTCAGCAGTTGGTTACGCTCACCGGCCCATCATCAGTGGCTGGCACTGGAAGGCAAACGCCTGCTGGGTTTCGCCAAGGCGGCGAAACTGGAAAACGGTTTTGGCGGCCTCGATGACTACGGACGCCTGATGGTCGGCGCCACCGCCGGCACGATGAACACCGCGCGCATGACTCACTGCTTCGCCATGGCTCACATACAAGGCATCCCCGGTTGCGCGGCGCTGATCGATCATGGCATCGCCGCCCTGAGCGGTCCGCTGCATGATGCCGAGCATGGCGGTTGGTTCAGCGCGGCGCTTGAAGACCACGGCAAGACCGACAAGCAGGCTTACCTGCACGCGTTCGTCGCGCTGGCAGCCAGCTCTGCAGTAGTGGCCGGTCGGCCCGCCGCGCACGCGTTGCTGTCCGATGTGATACAGGTGATTCAGAGCCGTTTCTGGAGCGACGAAGAGGGGGCCATGCGCGAATCCTTTTCTCAGGACTGGAGCGACGAAGAACCCTATCGCGGCGCCAACAGCAACATGCACAGCACCGAGGCTTTTCTGGCCCTTGCCGATGTCACCGGTGACGCGCAGTGGCTCGACCGGGCGCTGAGCATCGTTGAGCGGGTGATTCACCAGCATGCGGGTGCCAACAACTTTCAGGTCATCGAACACTTCTCGTCGGGCTGGCAGCCGTTGCCGGATTACAACCGTGAAAACCCGGCAGATGGCTTTCGGCCATTCGGCACCACACCCGGCCATGCGTTCGAGTGGGCGCGGCTGGTGCTGCACCTGGAAGCCGCGCGGCGTCGCGCCGGGCGCAGCAATCCTGACTGGCTGCTCGACGATGCCCGGCAGTTGTTCGCCAACGCCTGTCGCTACGGCTGGGACGTCGACGGTGGCCCCGGCATTGTTTACACCCTCGACTGGCAGAACAAGCCGGTGGTTCGCCATCGTCTGCACTGGACGCATTGCGAAGCTGCGGCTGCAGCGGCGGCTTTGTTGCAGCGTACCGGCGAGCAGCAGTATGAAGACTGGTATCGCTGTTTCTGGGAGTTCAACGAAACGCTGTTCATCGACATTGAGCATGGCAGCTGGCGTCACGAACTGAATGAGCGAAACGAGCCGAGCGAAGATATATGGCCAGGCAAACCTGACCTTTATCACGCCTATCAGGCCACGCTGTTGCCGGTGCTGCCGTTGGCACCCAGTCTGGCCAGCGCTCTGGCGGGGCTGGACTGACCGGCAATCGTCAACTCGGGATCAAAGCGCAGGGATGCGCTTGTCGGTCAGCCGAATGATCTGCCGGGCGAGAAAACTGCCGGTCAGAATCACGCCAAACAGACGCAAGGTCTGCATAGCGAGGACAAAGCCGACGTCGGCGTGCGTATCGATGGCAATGATCGCCATGGTATCCAGGCCGCCGGGGCTGGTGGCCAGGTAGACCGAGAGGTAATCTTTGCCCATCATCTCGGCGATCAACCACGCCGACAGCGCGCAAAGCACGATCAACAACAGCGAGGCCAAGATCATCATCGGCAGTCGTCTCCAGACATACTGCACGGTCGGTTGATCGAAACGCAGCCCGACGTAGCAACCGATGGCGCCGTAACCGATCGGCAGCAGCCAGTCCGGGATGGTGATCTGCAGCACGCCGCTCAATTGCAGCGCACCTCCCAGCAGTAAAGGCACCAGCAACGCTCCCGCCGGTAACCGCGAGCCCAGCAGCACACCGACGACAATCACGGTCAGGCTCAGCGCCAGGTCAGGCAGGCTCATGCTGTTGACCACGGCCACGCTGGCGGGTGAATCGGTAACCGTGGCTCCGATCGCATGGCTGACCAGTGCGCCGATGGTCACTACGCAGACGACCCGCACGTATTGCATGGTGGCGACGATTCGCGAATCGGCACCGTAATCTTCGGACATCGCGACCATTGCCGATGCTGCGCCGGGCGAAGTGCCCCAGGCGGCCGTGTTGCTCGGGATGCCGGCAAAACGCACCAGAACCAGACCGACCGCCGCGCTGAGTACGACGGTCAGCACCGTTGCCAGCAGCATGACTGGCCAGGATTGCAGGGCGGTCATCAATACGCTGACCGACATTGCATGGGCAATCAGCACACCCACGGTGCCCTGGCCCAGCTGGAACAGGCGTTTAGGCATGCGGATGGTCGCGCCTGATACGCCAAAGCCGATGGCGACCAGCATGGGGCCGAGGAACATCGCGGCAGGCATGTCGAACAGTTTGAGCAACTGACCAGCAGCACCTGCCAGCAGGATCAGGCCCGCCCATTGGGCCAACGGGGGAAGGGTGGATATCGAAACACGTGCAGCCTGTGACAAGGACGTTCTCCTTGATGAGATGAATCGCATGCGCACAGTATCGACATCAGAACTCATCAAGTCTATTTTCTAATAGTCATGAATTGATAACTTTGGTTGATAGAAATGGACCTGCGCGATCTCACCTATTTCGAAACCATCGCCGAGCTGGGCCATCTTGGTCGGGCGGCAGAAAAGCTCAATCGCAGCCAGCCTGCGCTGACCAAAAGCATCCAGCGTCTGGAAGAATCGTTCGGCACACGGCTGTTTCAGCGGGACGGTCGGCGTATCAAGCTGACGCCGGTCGGCGAGCTGCTGCAGGCGCGGGGCAAAGAGCTGCAACAGAGCATCGCGCAGACCCAACGCGAGGTGAGGGATTTTGCCAGCGGTATGGTGGGCAACATCCGCGTTGGCTGTGCGGCCACCATGGCGGAGTATCTGATGCCGAAACTGACCTCGGCCTTGTTGCAGCGCACGCCTGACGTCACGTTCAAGCTGGTGATCGGACAAGATGACCTGCTGCGCGAGTCCCTGCGCTCCGGGCAACTCGACATGATCATCTGTGGGCTGGTGCCGGACAGCGACGATGTGACCAGTTTTGCGGTGCTCAAGGATGAAGCCGTGGTCATTGCCAGCAAAAAGCATCCGATTTTCAAGACGTCAGCGCAAATGAGCGACCTGTGTGCTTACCGCTGGGTATTGCCGCCAGCCAGCGTGTCGTCACGCAAATGGCTGGATGCAACGTTTGCGGCGCATGGTCTGCCATTGCCGACCGTGCAGATCGAAGCCAACTCGATCTCCCTGCTGCCGGGGCTGATCGCGCAAAGCAACCTGCTGAGTTTCATCGCCCGCGAGTCGCTGGAATTCGGCAAGAATATGCAGCATTTGCGCGAAGTGCCGCTGGAACAGACCACCATGAAACGCTCCGTTGGCGTGACCCTGCGCAAGGGCGGCTACCTGTCGCCGGCGGCAGAGGGAATGCTGCAGATGCTGCGCGACAACGGCGGGGATTTTCTGGGTTGGGGTTGATTATGCTTTGCCAGCATCGGCTGCGTTGTCTGCCACATCGCCTTCGTGAGCAAGCTCACTCCGACATGAGCATTCAGCCACAGTTTCCCTTGCAGGCAGGACTCATCGCTCGCTCAAGTACGCTCAATCAAATACTTTGCCAGCGCCTCGGCTCCCAGTTCCACGGTTGAACTGGTGCCCGCCCAACTGCAGGCCAGCATCAGGTTGCGTGGCAAGCCAAAATCTTCAACCAGAAAGCCGTGCTGATCGAAGCCGTTTTCGTCATGCGGTACCAGTTCGCGCAGCGACGCCACCGGTTCGAAGTAAGCCCACACCGGCTTGTTCAGCGCCACCGCCATGCCGACTTCAAACGCCGTTCCCGAATCGGGCTCCAGGCCGCGAAACACGTTCAGGTTGACCAGCACCGCAGAGCAGCGATGGATCATCGCAACGTTCATCGCATAAATCTGCTGCGCAGCTTCCTGCGGCGTTTGCCCGGGCGTGACGTCGTTGTCGAACGGGTACAGACCTTCAAGCCCGTGCGCCGTACACAGAGCCTTGAGATACCGACCGTGTTCAATGGCGTCCGCCCGAAACACGTCAAAACCTGCCAGATAAACCAGTGGAGCTTGCATATCCTGTTCTCTGTTACCGATGATATCCCGCCAATACTAAGGCTGACTGGCTGTCCGGGGAAACACGCCATTGATCGGCCGACCATGGATCGAGAGCTGTTCAGGCTGGAATCTGTACGGATAACCAGTATCCTTGGGCGGTCTGTCCAATCTTTGTGTGAACGCCGGTCTTGAATACTTCGCCCCTCGACAATCCGTTTTATTACCTGGAGAACTTTCGCCAGGTTCTCGCCTGGATTGCTCAACGCTACGACGACCTGCTCGACGCGTCCGAACGCCGGTTCATTGACGAGTTCGCTGACTTGCCTACGCCTGCCCAAGGGCTGTTGGTGCGCATGGTGATGCGTAAAGGCGTGCTGTTTCGGGCCAGCAAGCTGAGTTACGCCGAGATTGGCGATCCTCATCAGGCTGTGTTGCCGCTGCTGCAACGGCAATGGGTGGACGCTCGTCCGCCGCTTGAGTTGAGCGAACTGTTCCATCTGCTACGCAAGGATGAATTGAGCCAGTGCTTCAAGGCCCATGCTGTCAAGGGGCCGGAACGCAAGCACGAATGGCTCGAACGCTTGCAGCCCCTTTATGCAACGCCACAGCCCCTTGAGCACTGGCATCCATCACTGTCCGACGCGGTATTCGGCCTGAAGATCATGCCGCTGTGCAATCGATTGCGACTGTTGTATTTCGGCAATCTGTATCAGGAGTGGTCTGAGTTCGTGCTGGCCGATCTGGGGATCTATCGCTACGAAAAAGTCGAGTTCTCGGCCGGGTCGCGGGCGATCAACGAGCGCGCCGACATTGACGTATGCCTGCAATTGCACGACTGCCGTGAAGCACTGGAAACCTGCATCGAACTGCATGAGCTTGCCGCCCGCGTCATTGCCATTCAGTGCGGCAATCCCTGGCTGCAAATGCGCCGCGCCAAGTTGCTGTTTCGCATCGGACAACAGGCCGAAAGGTTAAAGGATTGGCCGCTGGCGATGTCGGTGTACCGCCAATCCAGCTATTACGGAGCGCGTTCGCGGCAGATCAGGGTGCTGGAACTCGGTGCGCAATACGCCGAAGCACTGAGGCTCGCGGAGCAAGCGCAATGTGCTCCGGAAAGCGATGCCGAGGCTCAGCATTTATCGCGCGTCATGCCCCGGCTGCAACGCAAGCTTGGGCTGGCTGCCGAGCGCAAACGTACGGCTCGAATCGTTTCGCGTTTTGATCTGCAAGTGACGCCGCTGCCAGGAACAAGTGTCGAGCGCCTGATCAGGCTGCATCTTGAAGAAGAGCAGGGTGGTGAGGTGCATTATGTCGAGAACGCACTGATCAATTCTCTGTTCGGTCTGCTGTGCTGGCGGGCGATTTTTGCACCGCTGCCGGGCGCATTCTTTCACCCCTTTCACAGTGCGCCCAGCGACCTGTACAGCCCTGATTTCTATTCACGCAGGGCTGCGTTGTTCGTTGACTGCATCGCGCAACTGCAGTCAGACTCTTATCTGGCGACCATTCGCGAAAACTTCGAGAGCAAGTTCGGCCTGCAATCACCCTTCGTGTTCTGGGGCACATTGACCAGGCAACTGCTAGAACACGCGCTGCATTGCCTGCCTGCGGAACACTTGCGGCACTGGTTCAGACGCTTGTTACAAGACATCAAAGCCAATCGCACCGGAATGCCGGACCTGATCCAGTTTTTTCCGGAACAGCGTCGCTATCGAATGATCGAGGTCAAGGGGCCGGGGGATCGCCTTCAAGACAACCAACTGCGCTGGCTGGATTTCTGCGCCGAGCATGGCATGCCGGTTGAAGTGTGCTACGTGCAATGGGCCACGCAAAGCGCTGAACTGTGCAGCAATCAAGGCGCCTTGTCGTCGTCCTGATCGTCGCCGTCATCGTCCATATCGGGCGATTGTTGCGAACCGGAAGACTGGCCGCTGGAGCCGTCTTTTTTGCCAGGCAACGTGTCCATGCCTTTAGTGCCAGGGCTGGTGCCTGGTGTTCCAGGGCTGGTGCCGTCCACATTCTTTTCCAGGCCGGTGCCGGGGACTTTCATCGCACCGCTGTCCGGATGAGTGGGGCCGGTCGAGCCCGCCATGGCGCCTGCGCTGACGCACGCCAACAGGCCTGCGAGACTCAATGCTGCCAGTTTTTTATCGATCATGATGCATATCTCTTATGAGTGTTGTCGGTACAGTGATTGAGCGGTCAACAGGCAAACAAGTGCGGTGTATTCTCAGGACGGCCGACCAGCGGGCAGGGCGTAGGCCCTGTCCGCGCAGCCTCAACCCTTATTGGGTCTTGGTTTTTTCGGTAACACCGGTTTTGTCATGGGTGCCGTGGGCGGGCTTGTCGTGCTTCTTCGCACGTTCGGCAGCCGCTTCTCTGCTTTCATTCTTGGCGCCAGGCGTTTCGGACGAGGTGCGGTCCATTGGCTCGGTGTTGTTGCCCGGCAGTTTGGTCGCGTTCGGGTTGACAGGGTTAGCAGGGGTCGACTCGGCAAAAACTGCACCGGAAGCGACAGCCATCAAGCCGGCCAGAGTGAGAGCGGTCAGTTTGGTCTTGATCATGGTGATGACTCCGTCGTTTGAATGGGCCACCTTTCGAGGCAGCCATGAATAGTAATGTATCAAGCAGGGTACTCAGGTTGGTCATTGGCCAGTGGCCATAGGTGCCATTGAACCCGACGAACGGTCATCTGAGCGCTGGACCAGAGTGATGTGATTGTCGGCTTGTTGAACCGCTCAGCGTTAACTTTGACGCCCTTCACCGAGCGTGCCGGAAAGACCTCAAAAAGCAGTTTTTCAGTCGATTCAGCTATAAGGTGACCGTCTGGTCATTTCTATCGCTTATTAAAATGCACACTTTCTTACACTTTTATAACGCGAGTGGCTCTTGGCTATCTCTAAGTAAGTGGCAAATTGCTACTGGTGGGCGGCAGGCGTCTGAGGCCCATGAACATTGGTCGAAACCGATTTTCAGATAAAAATCAGGGCAAAAAATCAGCCGCAGAAGGCGGGTTCAACCGACACCATTCGTTTGATTGTCATTAAACAGCAACATTTCAGGTTTTAAATCCGCCTCGGGCCTCCTTATATGGGCCACCACACAATCTCCTGGACTGAGGTATTACCGTGATACTGCTGACTAAAAAACGCTTGTCGCTTCTGATCGCTTCGCTGTGCCTCAGCGGTGTAGCCCACGCGACTGATGTAACCGGCGCTGGTTCGAGTTTCGTTTTCCCGGTTATTTCCGCTTGGTCCCAGGACTACAGCAAAAGCAACGACTCCAAAAACCGCATCAACTACCAGTCGATCGGTTCGGGCGGCGGTATCGCTCAGATCAAGGCAGCGACTGTTGATTTCGGCGCATCCGACGCCCCTATGTCCGCTGAAGACCTGCAAGCTGGCGGCCTGGGCCAATTCCCAAGCGTGATCGGCGGTATCGTGCCGATCGTCAACGTCGAAGGCGTTGAAAGCGGTGAATTGAAGCTGGACGGCGCATTGCTCGCCAAGATCTTCATGGGCGAAGTGAAGAAGTGGAATGACCCTGCAATCGTCGCTCTGAACCCAGGCGTGAAACTGCCTGAGACCGCGATCACCGTCGTTCACCGTTCGGACGGCTCGGGCACTACTTACAACTTCACCAACTACCTGAGCAAAGTCAGCCCGGAGTGGAACGAGAAGCTGAAGTTCGGCTCGACCGTGCAATGGCCAGCCGGTGTCGGCGGCAAGGGTAACGAAGGTGTTTCTGCCTACGTGAAGCAGATCAAGGGTTCGATCGGCTACGTCGAGTACTCCTACGCGGTCACCAACAAGCTGTCTTACACCCAGTTGAAGAACGCTGCCGGCAAATTCATCAAGCCAGACGCCAAGGCTTTTGCTGCTGCTGCCGACTCGGCCAAGTGGGAAGATGCCAAGGACTTCAACCTGATCATGACCAACGCTCCGGGTGACACCGCGTGGCCGATCACCGCTACCACCTGGATCATCATGTACAAGAAAGCCAAGAACGAAGAGAAAAGCGCTGCTGCTTTCGACTTCTTCAAATGGTCCCTGGAAAACGGCCAGCAACAGGCCGAGAAACTGGACTATGTCGCTTTGCCGAAATCGCTGGTTGATCGCGTAGAGAACTACTGGAAAACGGAATTCACCAAGTAAGTGATTCAACCCGTACCACCCCTGTCATCAGCCGCGATATCGGCTCGGTGACAGGGGCTTTTCCTTGCGAGTGGCCTCAACATGACTGAAAACACCCAATACCTGTCCGCGAATGTCTCCGCTGGTGAGTCCGAGGGCGAGAAGCGCGCCAAACGGGATCATCGTCATGACCTGTGGTTCAAGCGTTCATTGCAGGCTGCAGCGATGCTGGTGCTTGCTTTGCTGGGTTGTATCGCCTTGTCGACCCTGTGGGGCGGCAGTCTGGCATTCCAGACGTTCGGTTTCGAGTTTCTGACCAGTACCGAGTGGGACGTGAACGCCGGCAAGTTCGGCGCACTGGTTCCGATCTACGGCACGCTGGTGACTTCTTTTCTGGCGTTGCTGATCGCCGTTCCGGTGAGCTTCGGCATCGCAATCTTTCTGACCGAAGTGGCTCCGCCTTGGCTGCGCATGCCGATTGCCTCGGCAATCGAGTTGCTGGCCGGTATTCCTTCGATCATCTACGGCATGTGGGGGCTGTTTGTATTTGGCCCGTTCATGGCTGAACACCTGTCACCCTGGATCACCGAAAACCTCGGCGCGCTGCCACTGATCGGTCCGATGTTCCAGGGTCCACCGCTGGGCATCGGCATGCTGACGGCCGGTATCGTGCTGGCAATCATGATCACGCCCTTCATTACCTCGGTGATGCAGGAAGTTTTCCGCACCGTCCCTGTGGCGCTGAAGGAATCGGCCTACGCATTGGGCGGCACCACTTGGGAAGTGGTCTGGGACATCGTGCTGCCTTACACCCGTTCGGCAGTGGTCGGTGGCATTTTCCTCGGCCTGGGACGCGCGCTGGGCGAAACCATGGCAGTGACCTTCGTTCTGGGCAACGCTCACCAATTCTCTGCGTCGCTGATGATGCCAAGCAGCTCGATTGCCTCGGTGATCGCCAACGAGTTCAACGAGGCTTACACCGACTTGCACCGTTCGACCTTGATCGCTCTGGGCTTCCTGTTGTTTATCGTCACCTTCATCGTGCTGGCCCTCGCACGTCTGATGCTGTCGCGCCTTTCGCGTAAGGAGGGGTTATGAGTAAGGACATGGCGGGTAGCGAGCGCATTTATCGGGCTCGCAACTTCAAAAACAAGATCGCGATGGTGCTCAGCTGCGGCGCCACCGCGTTCGGCCTGCTGTGGCTGGTGTGGATTCTGCTGACCACCATCATCAAGGGCATCGACGCGCTCATCCTGCAACTGTTCACCGGCATGACCCCGCCGCCTGGCACCGAGGGTGGTCTGGCCAACGCGTTCTACGGCAGCGTTCTGATGTCCGGCATCGGTCTGCTGATCGGTACGCCGATCGGCCTGATGGCCGGTATCTGGCTGGCCGAGTTTGCCCGCTACACCAAACTGGGTAACGCGGTGCGCTTCATCAACGACATCCTGCTGTCGGCGCCTTCCATCGTGCTCGGTCTGTTCGTCTACACCGTCGTGGTACTGCCGCTCAACGCGGTAACGGGCCATCAGGTCGGCTTTTCCGCACTGGCGGGGGCGTTGGCCCTGGCGCTGCTGGTCATCCCGGTGGTGGTGCGTACTACTGACGAAATGATGCAACTGCAACCCTCGACCATGCGTGAAGCTGCGCTGGCGCTGGGCGTGCCGCAATGGAAGCTGACCCTGCAAATCGTTCTGCGCGCCGCCAAAGCGGGCGTGGTCACCGGCGTATTGCTGGCGCTGGCACGCATCACCGGCGAAACCGCTCCGTTGCTTTTCACCGCTTTCGGCAACCAGTTCTGGAGCAGCGATCTGCTCAAGCCAATCGCCAGTGTTCCGGTGGTGGTTTTCCAGTACGCCATGAGCCCGTTTGAGGACTGGCACTCCCTGGCATGGGCCGGTGCACTGGTCATGACGCTGTTCGTACTGATACTGAGTCTGCTGTCTCGCTTAATTCTTCTGCGCAATAGGGCGTCCTGATGAACAACCTTTCCCTGGCCAACGAAAAAACCAAGATCCAAGTGCGCGGTCTGGAGTTTTTCTACAACAACCAGAAGTCGTTGAAGTCCATCGACATGACCATTCCCGAGAAGCGCATCACTGCGATCATCGGCCCGTCGGGTTGCGGTAAATCGACCCTGCTGCGCGTGTTCAACCGTATCTACGCGATGTACCCGAAACAGGAAGCGCGCGGCGAAGTGCTGCTCAATGGCGAGAACATCCTCGCGCCGGGCTATTCGATGAACCGCCTGCGCAGTCACGTGGGCATGGTGTTCCAGAAGCCTGTGCCGTTCCCGATGTCGATCTACGACAACATTTCCTACGCCATCAAGCACCACGAAAAACTGTCGCGCCGCGAAATGGAAGATCGCGTCGAGCAGGCATTGCGTGGCGCCGCGTTGTGGGATGAGGTCAAGGACAAGCTCAAGCAGAGCGCGACCGGCCTGTCCGGCGGTCAGCAGCAGCGTTTGTGCATCGCCCGTACCATCGCGCTGCGCCCACAAGTGTTGCTGCTGGATGAGCCGACGTCCGCGCTCGATCCGATCTCGACCGGTCGTATCGAACAGCTGATTACCGAGCTCAAAGAGCAGTTCACCGTGATCATCGTGACCCACAACATGCAGCAGGCGGCACGTTGCTCGGACTACACGGCGTTCATGTTCATGGGCGAACTGATCGAGCACGGCGACACCGACACCATCTTCACCAAGCCCTCCAAGACCCAGACCGAAGACTACATCACCGGTCGTTTCGGCTGATCAGCCAGTCAGGGCGGGCGCTTCCCGGCGCTCGCTCATGAATTCCTCGATCCTGCTGCGCAACCAGCGCTCGGCAGGGTCGCTATCCATCACACTCAGCCATGTCATCGACAGGTCCAGCCCCGGCGTGGGGAAGGGCAACGGCTCGTCATACAGCAAACCCAATGCGCTCATGGCCTTCGCCGCGTAGTCGGACAGCCCGGCAATCATGTCGGTGCCTGCCATCAGTGCGGGCAGGGTGGTGAATTGCGGCACCGACAGCACCACTTGGCGCTTGCGGCCCAGCGCGGTCAGCCACTCATCCGCAAAACTGCTGACACTCGCCACGTGCGACACCACAACGTGCGGCCTTGAGCAGTACTCGTCCATGCTCATGGGCGCGGTGGGTTTGTCGGCACGCACCAGGCGTGGCTGCACGTTGCGCAACGTCTTGCGCTTGGCATTGGCCGGCAGCTCGCGGGTCAGGCACACGCCAACGGTGATGTCGCCGGACATCAGCACTTCGGAGATATTCAGGTAGTCGACATGCTTGACCACGATCACCACCCCTGGTGCTTCCTGGCGGATGGCCTTGAGCATGGCCGGCAGCAAGCCGAACTCGACATCGTCGGTCAGGCCGATGCGAAAAGTCATCTGGCTGACCGACGGGTCGAAGTCGGTGGTCAGGCTCAGCGCCGTGGACATGGCGTCCAGCGCAGGTGTCAGGTGTTTGAGGATTTCGTGGGCGCGAGCGGTCGGTTCCATGCGGTGACCAACGCGAATGAACAGCGGATCATTGAGCAGGTTGCGCAGCCGATTCAGCGCGGCGCTGATCGTCGGTTGACCCAGAAACAGCTTTTCCGCCGCGCGGGTCACGTTACGTTCCTGCATCAGGGTCTCGAAGACCACCATCAGGTTGATGTCGGCCTTGCGCAGTTCATTTCGATTCATTGCTATTCCTTGGCATCAGACCCGGCTGACCACGACCGCCCATAACGGTCGGCCCAGTCTAGGCAGGCACGGCAGGAGGCGTCCAGCGTTTTGCCAGCGCCGCAAGTGCGCATGACGAAACGTCTGCTTACGGTTCTGTTGGCAGGAAAAGGGCGAATCTGTTGTGGGAAACAAGGTCTACTTGTAGGTCCGCCGCGTGCAATTCAGCGGTTCAAGCATTCGATTCCGTTTACAGGAGGTGCCCCTTATGCGGGCTGCAAAGATTGCCGGTATGTTGATGTCTCTGACGCTGTCAGCTACGGCGCTGGCCGAAACAACTGGTTATGGTCAGCAATTGGAGGGTTTCGCTTATCCTCATCCGCTGCTGAAATTCCCGTTCGAGTCGCAAGGTCAGAGTCTGGAAATGGGTTACATGGATGTTAAACCCAGCGGCAAGGCCAACGGCCGCACTGCCGTGCTGCTGCATGGCAAGAATTTCTGCGCCGCTACCTGGGAAGACACCATCAAAGGGTTGAGTGCTGCGGGCTACCGGGTTGTCGCGCCCGACCAGATCGGTTTCTGCACCTCGACCAAACCCGAGCATTACCAGTACAGCTTCCAGCAACTGTCGATCAACACTCACGCGCTGCTGGAAAAACTGGGTATCGATAAAGTATCGGTGATCGGCCACTCCACGGGCGGCATGTTGGCCACTCGTTATGCCTTGATGTACCCGAAACAGACCGAAAAACTGGTGATGGTCAACCCGATTGGCCTGGAAGACTGGAAAGCTCTCGGCGTGCCGTATCGCAGTGTGGACCAGTGGTATGAACGCGAGCTGAAGACCACCGCCGAAGGCATTCGCGCCTACGAGCAGAAAACCTATTACGACGGCCGCTGGAAGCCCGAGTATGACAAGTGGGTGGATATGCTGGCTGGTCTGAACAAGGGGCCAGGCCAGAAAATCGTGGCCTGGAACTCGGCACTGATCTACGACATGATTTTCACCCAGCCGGTGTTTTATGAATTTCCGAAGTTGCAGGTGCCGACCGTATTGATGATTGGTGATGCGGATACAACGGCCATTGGCAGCGACATCGCGCCGCCGGAGGTCAAGGCGAAGATCGGCCAGTACAAGGTGCTGGGCAAGCAGGTCACGCAGATGATTCCGGGCGCTAAACTGGTCGAATTCAAAGGCCTGGGGCATGCCCCGCAGATGGAAGACCCCGCAGGCTTCAACACCTCGCTGGTGTCTGAACTCCAGTAAGACGCTGGCAGCCATGTGACAACCTGATCTGTCAGTGATCAGGTTGTCACGTTCTGCACGCTAGACCGCGATCTCCACCTGTTCGCCGTTCAGGCGCACCGGCCAGACGTCCAGGCGCTGTTCCGGGTACTCGATGCAACTGCCGTCGTGCAGGCGAAAGTGCTGTTTGTACAGCGGCGAGGCGATGACCAGCTCGCCAGCTACCTGGCCAATCAGCCCGCGTCCGATCACATTGGCCCCTGACTTCGGGTCGCGGTTGTCGATGGCAAACAGCTGTTCGCCGTCTGCTGTTTCAGGCAGATAGAACAGCGCTACTTGCTTGCCGTCCAGCCAGGCCACCACGCCGGAATTAGCGACCAGATCCTTGCGCTCGCACAGGGCATACCAGTGCAGCTGCAACGCGGAAGAAGTGTTTTCTGCAGTCAGCGTCGCTTCAGACGAGTTCATCACACCACCTCCTTGAACAGCGGAATAAGCGCCAGTTCTTCCGGTTTTGCCGGGCGGCGCTGAGCGCGCTCCTTGACGAAGTGCACATCAGGGTCGCTGCGCCCGTCGTTAACGAAGGTGCGGAAGCGCTTGAGTTTTTCCGGGTCCTTGAGCGCGTTGGCCCATTCGCACTCATAGCGGTCCACCACCAGCTGCATTTGCGACTCAAGCTCGGCGGCCAGGCCCAGGCTGTCATCGAGAATCACCGCTTTGAGGTAGTCCAGGCCGCCTTCCAGTGTTTCGCGCCAGACCGAGGTGCGTTGCAGTTTGTCGGCGGTGCGGATGTAGAGCATCAGGAAGCGGTCGATGTAGCGAATCAGCGTTTCATCATCCAGATCGGTGGCGAACAGCTCGGCGTGGCGTGGGCGCATACCGCCGTTGCCGCATAGGTACAGGTTCCAGCCGTTCTCGGTGGCGATCACGCCAACGTCCTTGCTCTGCGCTTCGGCGCATTCGCGGGTGCAGCCAGACACCGCAAACTTGAGTTTATGCGGCGAGCGCAAGCCCTTGTAACGGTCCTCGATGCGCAGCGCCATAGCGACGCTGTCCTGCACGCCGTAGCGGCACCAAGTGCTGCCGACGCAGGATTTCACCGTACGGGTGGATTTGCCGTAGGCATGCCCGGTCTCGAAACCGGCAGCGATCAGCTCGCTCCAGATATCCGGCAGTTCGTGCAGTTGCGCGCCGAACAGGTCGATGCGCTGACCGCCGGTGATCTTGGTGTACAGATCGTATTTCTTGGCCACAGCACCAATGGCGATCAATCCGTCCGGGGTGATTTCTCCGCCCGGAATGCGCGGCACCACCGAGTAAGTGCCGTTTTTCTGCATATTGGCCATGAACGTGTCGTTGGTGTCCTGCAGCGGCACCAGTGAAGGCTCGGTGATCGGCCGGTTCCAGCACGAGGCGAGAATCGAGCCGATCGCAGGTTTGCAGATGTCGCAGCCATGCGCGCCCTTGCCGTGCCGGGCCATCAGTTCATCGAAGCTCTCGATGCCTTCGACGCGGACCATCGAGTAAAGCTCCTGGCGGGTATACGCGAAGTGCTCGCAAAGGCTCTTGTCCACCGCCACGCCACGGGCCATCAGTTCGTGTTCGAACACCTGCTTGAGCAGCGCCGTGCAACCGCCGCAACCGGTGGCTGCCTTGGTGCAGGCCTTGATCCCGGCCAGATCGCTGCAGCCATTGTCGATGGCCGCGCAGATCGAGCCCTTGCTGACGTTGTGGCATGAACAGACCGTCGCCGTAGCGGGCAGGGCATCGACGCCCAGCGTCGGCGCACCTTCACCGCGCGGCAGAATCAGACTCGACGGGTCAGCGGGCAGGGTGATGCCGTTCTGCGCATATTGCAGCAGGGTGTCGTAATAACTGTTGTCGCCGACCAGCACCGCACCCAGCACCTGCTTGCCATCGGCCGAAACGACCAAACGGCGATAGCTGGCGGTGGCTTCGTCGATGTAGCGATAGCTGACCGCTCCGGCCAGTGCGCCATGGGCATCGCCGATGGAGCCAACGTCCACACCCAGCAGCTTGAGCTTGGTGGACATGTCGGCACCGAAGAACGGCTCGGTGTCCTTCTCGCACAATTGCGCCGCCACACCGCGGGCCATCTGATAGCCGGGCGCCACCAGGCCGAACACGCTCCCATTCCAGGCTGCGCATTCGCCAATCGCGTAGATATCGGTATCGCTGGTGCGGCAGTGCTCGTCGATTGCGATGCCACCGCGCGGACCGAGCTGCAGCTCGCACCGGCGTGCCAGCGCATCTTGCGGACGAATGCCGGCAGAGAACACGATCAGGTCGGTTTCCAGAAACTCGTCGTTGGCGAAGTTCATGCGATAGCGATACTGCTTGCCGTCACTGATCGACTGCGTGGCGCGTGACAGATGCACGCCGACGCCCAGCGCTTCGATACGCGCTTTCAAAGCGGCGCCGCCATGATCGTCCAGTTGCACCGGCATCAGCCGCGGCGCGAACTCGACCACGTGCGCTTCAAGGCCAAGCGACTTCAAGGCGTTAGCCGCTTCCAGCCCCAGCAAGCCACCACCGACCACCACGCCGCGCTTTGCTTTGGAGGCGGCGTAACGAATGTTGTCGAGGTCTTCAAGGGTGCGATAAACCAGCCGCGAATTGCCGTGTGCGCCTTCAATGGGGGGCACGAACGGGTAGGAGCCGGTGGCCAGGATCAGCTTGTCGTAGCAGAAGCAGCCTTCAGCAGTGATGATCTCGCGTCGGTCACGATCGATCTCCAGCACCGGCACACCGAGGTGCAAGGTCAGGCCTGGCCGTTCGTAGACCGCCATTTCACTCATGGCCAGCGATTCGGCGTCGCGGCCTGTGAAGTACTCGGACAGATGCACGCGGTCATAGGCGCGCTGCGCTTCTTCACCGAACACATGAATGCGATAGCGCTCGAGCGCGCCGCCTGCGATCAACTGCTCGACGCAATGATGCCCGACCATGCCATTACCGACGACGATCAGGGTTTTTACATCGTTGGGGGGGAAGACTGTGGTGTTCATAGCGAGTCCCGGCCGAGGCCAATCAGGTTTTTCAACGCAAAAAAAAGCGCCCGGAACCTTTCGGTTCCAGGCGCCTTTGCCTGTTCTCTTATCGGAAATTCGGGGATGTCATCGAGCCACGTTGCCGGATGCACCTGAGTAGCCCTCTGGTCTCTGCGAGACTGGCAATCGACATCGATCAACCGGGGCAAGCCCGACCACATTCAGTGTGGGGCTATTCAGGCTTATGCAGAGGATGTGCCAGTTTGTAGTTAGGGCTTTCTGGCTGCGGTGTAGCGGTGTTTGCGGGGCAATATGCCGGGACAGTTCGCGTCGGTTATTGCCTTGGATTGGTGCATGTCGGCTCGCTCACGCTGTATAGCTGTGCGCTGAGAAGCGGCACAATCAGCGCCCATCGTTATGCACCAGTTTGCTTTTGATTCTGGCCGCAGGCCGTAGGAGCGAACTTGTTCGCGAAAGGGCTGGTACAGTCGCTGAAAATGCAGCGCCTAAAACAACTTCTTCGTGAACAATGCGGATCGCCGCCCTGGACGCTCCCACGCCCTGCGGGCAGAAGCCTGAAGGCCCCCATTTCATGACGCTCCGCGTCACAGATCTGCATTGCACACTCAAGATCGGACGCAGAGCGTCCAGAACGGCATGCGACGCGGAGCGTCGCACGATAGTTGGAATGCTTTTGATTTGCTTTTCAACCATGATGGCACTGACGACGCAGAGTGCGACGTAAGTGACGGCTGAGCCCTGACACTGATCCGGGGGATGCGAGGCAGGACGCCGAGCAAGCTGCACCGGGCCATGGATGGCCCGTTGCGGCGACCCCCGGATCAGTGTCAGGGCGAAGGAACCCGACGAAGTCGGGCCGGAAACGGAGCCAGGATTTTGGTTACTTTGATCCTTCAAAGTCACTCGCCGAGGGGCGAAAAGGTGCCTTGAGCCGTAAACATATCTAACTGACATCGGATAACTGCTTTGTGGCGCAGAACGTCACAGATCTGCATCGCACACTATCGGACGCAGAGCGTCCAGAACGGCATGCGACGCGGAGCGTCGCACGATAATCAATGACACCAGAGCCAGCCAGTTCACCCATGCCTGGCGCAACATTTGTATTACTCTGCGATCCCCAGCCAAGTCAGTTGCCATGAACATTACCATCACCGAAGTAAAACCCGCCGACATCCCGCAAACCGTCGACTTCGTCATGCGTGCCCGTGCCGAGATATTTCCGTTGCTCGACACCGTCACCGTTCCGCCCGATCTCGCCGGTTTCGAGCAGGTTTACCTGAGTGGCGAGGACGGAAAGTTTCTGATCGCCCGCTGCAACGAGCACATCATCTCTGCCGTTGGCTACCTGCCCTACGACCATCGCTTCCCGCAGCTGGACTACACAGGCCGCAGAACCGTCGAGATCGTGCGCCTGTACGTCATGCCGGAATTTCGCGGTGATGGCCTTGCCAGTCGGCTGTGTCAGGCGCTTTGGGTGCATGCCGATGCAAGTGATATTGAAGTTTTGTACCTGCACACCCACCCGTTTCTGCCCGGCGCCATTCGTTTCTGGGAAAAACAGGGCTTTGCCGTGACCGATGTAGAAAGCGATCCGGTGTGGAACACGACGCATATGGAGCGAGTGCTTTAGAAAAGGCATCGGGGGCGGGCAGTGAGCCAGCCCCCTATCGCAAGATCAGCGCGGATGACGCTGGCGGGCAGTCTTGAGCAGGTCTTCCGGTGTGATGTGGCCGACCACCGATTTAGCCGCAGCGCTGCCGGGCAACGGCAGGTCGAGAATGTGGCCTTTCATCTTGCCGATCACGTGCATTTCACACGGCTTGCAGTCGAATTTCAGGGTCAGCACTTCATCTCCCTGCACCAGTTGCATGGGCGCGACCTTGGTACGCACGCCGGTCACGCCTTTGGCCTGTTTCGGGCACAGGTTGAACGAGAAACGCAGGCAGTGCTTGGTGATCATCACCGGCACTTCGCCGGTTTCTTCATGCGCTTCGTAAGCCGCATCGATCAACTGCACGCCGTGGCGATGGTAAAAATCGCGAGCCTTCTGGTTGTAGACATTGGCCAGAAAAGACAGGTGCGACTCAGGGTAAACCGGCGGCGGGGTGGTTTCAGGCTTGCGTCCACCGCGTGGGTGAGCCTGGATACGCGCTTCGGTCAACGCCTCGATGGCATCGCGGCGCAGCGTTTTGAGCTGCGAGTTCGGCACGAAAAACGCCTGAGGCGCATCCAGCTTCACGTCCTGAGCGTGGTAGATCGTGGTGCCCAATTGGCTGAGCAGATCACGCAACTGGTCCAGCGCCTGTTCGGGCTTGTTGGCGGCACCGAACGGACCGTCCAGGCCGACCGTCACGCTCATGCCTTCTTCACTGGTCGCGATCAGGCTCAAGTGATCTTCACGCAGCGTCACCTGCCATTGAATGCCGATGCGGCGTTCGGCTGACGTCTTGAGCAGCGCCTGCTGCCAATTGTGGTCCAGGTTGCGGTTCAGCGGATGGTTGGGGCGCACACGGGAGAGGGCGGCCGGCATTTCGTTGGGCTCTACGCGATAGCGCCAGCGCTTCTGACCATCCTCCTCGAATTCGCCTTTCAGCTCGGCGATGTTGGCCCGGAAGCCTACCACTTCGCGCTTGATCTGCACGTTGAGGCCGTCACCGTTGGACAGCGGTTCATGGGTAACGGCGATCAGATCGCGCTTGCCGAGTTTTTCGACGGTGCCGACTGCCAGGCCGGTAAAGGTTGGCGTATCGAACGCGCCGATGTCGATCTTGCGGTCGCTGACAAAGTAATCGGTGCTGCCCCGGTGAAAGGTCTTCTCCGGGTCGGGCACGAAGAAATGCGCGGTACGGCCGCTGGAAGCACGGGCCAGATCCGGGCGGTCTTCAAGGATCTCGTCCAATTGCTGACGATAATAGGCGGTAATGTTTTTGACGTAACCTGCGTCCTTGTAACGTCCCTCGATCTTGAACGAGCGCACGCCCGCATCCACCAGGTCGCGCAGGTTGGCGCTCTGGTTGTTGTCCTTCATCGACAGCAGGTGTTTTTCGAAGGCGACGACGCGGCCTTGATCATCCTTGAGCGTGTATAGCAGGCGACAAGCCTGCGAGCAGTCGCCACGGTTGGCGCTGCGGCCGTTTTGCGCGTGGGAAATGTTGCACTGCCCGGAAAACGCCACACACAGTGCGCCATGAATAAAGAACTCGATGGTTGCATCGGTTTCACGGGCGATTTCACGAATTTCCTGCAGGTTCAGCTCGCGGGCCAGCACCAGTTGCGAGAAGCCGGCCTGATCGAGAAACTTCGCCCGGCCCAGCGTACGAATATCGGTCTGCGTGCTGGCGTGCAGTTCGATTGGTGGAATGTCAAGCTCCATGACCCCGAGGTCCTGCACGATCAGTGCATCGACGCCCGCGTCGTAGAGCTGATGGATCAGCTTGCGGGCCGGTTCCAGCTCGTCGTCATGCAGGATGGTGTTGATCGTGGTGAAGATCCGCGCGTGGTAGCGATGGGCGAATTTCACCAGTTCGGCGATATCGCTGACCTCGTTGCAGGCGTTGTGTCGCGCACCAAAGCTCGGCCCGCCGATGTACACCGCATCGGCGCCATGCAGGATGGCTTCACGGGCGATGGTCACGTCCCGGGCAGGGCTGAGCAATTCCAGGTGATGCTTGGGTAACGACATGGCAACGGGATCCGGCGGCGAGCAAAGCGCGCATTGTAGTGCGCCGCGCCGCGCGGCGCACCTGTTGCCGGTTTGCGCAGGTTATGGGCTGACCACCGGCGCTGCCTCAGCGTGAGCGCAGACGCAGGATTTTCGCGCCATCAAAGGGATCGGTCAGCCAGTGGGCGACGACGCCGAAGGTGCTCAGCAGGCGCTCTGGCGTCAGCACCTCGACCGGCGTGCCCAGCGCCACCAGTCGGCCTTTTTCCATGACCGCCACCCGGTCGCAATCCAGCGCCTGATTCAGGTCGTGCAGGGCAATTACCGTGGTCACCGGCAAGGCTTTGACCAGACCGAGGATGGTCAGTTGATGCTGGATATCTAGATGGTTGGTCGGCTCGTCCAGCAGCAGGATTTTTGGCCGTTGCGCCAGCGCCCTGGCGATGTGCACACGTTGCCGCTCGCCACCGGACAGGGTGTGCCAGGCACGTTTTTGCATATGCAACATGTCCACGTCGAGCAAGGCCTGACGCACGATGGCGTCGTCATTCGCGCTCCACGGCTCCAGTGCCGAAAGCCAGGGCGTGCGGCCCAGTTCGACGGCGTCCAGTACGGTCACCGCGTCGCTGGTTTCGGCCTGCTGCTCGACCACCGCCAGCAGGCGCGCCACGTCTCTGCGGCTCATGGCGGCAAGTGCCTGATCACCCAGCCTGACCGTGCCGCTCCCCGGCTTCTGAATGCCGGCCAGCAGCTTGAGCAAGGTGGATTTGCCCGAGCCATTGGGGCCGACTACCGCCAGCGTTTCGCCTGCCGTGATACTCAGATCGATATCACTCAGCAAGGCCGTACCACGCACCGAATAACCCAACCCGGAGCAACCGAGTACGGGTGAACCGAGCGACTGCGCAAAGGCGTTCATCGCGTGCTGTTGCCCCGGATAAGAATCAATGCGAAGACTGGCGCGCCGATCAGCGCAGTAATCACCCCGATCGGCAGTGCCTGACCTTTGATCATCGTGCGCGAGAGGATGTCTGCAGCGATCAGAAACAGCGCGCCACTCAGTGCGCTCAGCGGCACCAGCCGTGCGTGACGTACGCCGACCAGCATGCGTACCGCGTGCGGAATCACCAGCCCGACAAAACCGATGGAGCCGACAATCGAGACCATGACCGCCGTCACCAGCGCTGCGGTGGCGATCAGGATGATCTGCACACGTCGCACCGCAATGCCGAGCGAGGCGGCCGAATCGCTGCCGAAAGTGAAGGCATCCAGCGCGCGTCGGTACCACAGACAAACGAGCAGACCGGCCAGCGCCGTCGGCACTGCCAGCCACACCGAATGCCAGCGCACCCCGCTAAGGTTGCCCAGCAACCAGAACATGATGCCGCGGGCCTGCTCGGAACTGGCGGATTTGGTGATCATGAACGAGGTCAGCGCGTTGAACAGTTGTGAACCGGCGATCCCCGCCAGAATGATCTGCACGGATGCGGTGGTGCCCCGTGAGGAATGCGCGAGCAGGGCCACCAGCGAAAACGCCGCCACGGCCCCGACGAACGCGCCAGCCGACATGGAAATCGCCCCCGCGCCAAAACCCAGGATGGCCACCAGCACCGCGCCGGTCGAGGCCCCGGCGGAAATCCCCAGCAGGTACGGGTCGGCCAGCGGGTTGCGCAACAACGATTGCAGCACCACGCCGCAGATCGCCAGCCCGGCTCCGCAGGCTGCCGCAACGATGGCGCGGGTCAGCCGGTAATTCCAGACGATGCCTTCGTCGATAGGGTCGAGCATATAACCGGCCGCCCAGAGTTTGTTGGCCAGCACCTGAAAGACTACTGAAAGGCTGATCGATGTTTCACCAATCGCCGCGCCGATCATGATCGCCAGCACCAGGATTGCGGCAACCCACAGCAGATGGCCAAACGCTACAGGCCATCTCATCGGGCGGCGTTGAAACGGTTGGCGGCGTCGGCCAGCTCTTCGAAACCGGTGAACAGGCGCAGACCGGCCTGCATGCCCTCGGCGTCGATGATCACGATCCGGTCGTGCTTGACCGCATCCATGTTGCGCGTCACCGGGTCGCTCTTGAGGAAGGCGATCTTCTTCAGGTAGTCGTCGGCCGGAAAGCGGCGGCGGTCCATGCGTGCAATCACCAGAATGCTCGGGTTGGCCTTGGCGATGGTTTCCCAGCCCACGGTCGGCCATTCTTCGTCGGATTGTACGATGTTGCGCATGCCCAGGCTGTTGAGCATGAAGTCCGGAATGCCTTTGCGGCCCGCCACAAACGGGTCGCTGGCGATCTCGGAGCTGGAAAACCAGAACAGCGCAGACACGTCGTTGGCCTTGTTCTGGTTGACGTTGGCAATCGCTGCGCTGAGGCGCGCCTTGAGGTCGGCGACCAATGCGTCGCCGCGATCCCGTACATCAAAAATCTGCGCCAGCTGTTCGATGCTTTTGTAAATGGTCTCGATGCGAAACGGCTCCAGACGCGTGCCATCGGCGCCGACCAGATTGTCTTTGCCTTCGCAATCGGACGGCAGGATATAAGTCGGGATTTTCAGATCATGGAACTGCTCGCGGGTGCCAACCGCGCCCTGTTTGCCGACCATCCACTCCAGCTGCACGACCACCAGCTCTGGGCGCTTGCCGATCACCGCTTCGAAGCCCGGTTCGTTATCGGCCAGGCGCTCGACCTTGTCGTTCTGCGCCTTGAAACGTGGCAGCACGTTGTTGAACCACAGCGAAGTGCCGACCAGCTTGTCGCCGAGGCCCAGTTCGTAGAGCATTTCAGTTCCGGCCTGACCAATGGTTACGGCTTTGGTCGGCGCATGCGCGAAGGTCAGGGTCGAGCCGCAGTTTTCCACGGTCAGCGGATACTGGGTCGGTGCCGCAAACGTCAGGGTCGACAGGGTCAGGCAAGCGGCGAGGGCGGCAAGGCGGGGCAGCGACATGAAATGCGGTCTCCATTGGAGCAGGTGCCAAGGCGCAATGCATATCAGGAAACACATCCCCGGCAGATGACCGGGCACGACAAAAAATGCCGACGCGTGCGGATGTCCTTCCCGGACACCCCGCCGGTTAGTGGGTTGAATCAGGTCGGCAGGTCTCCTGACTGGCATGTCATCGCCTCGCTCCGGCCTTCCCGGACCTGAATCCAGTGGCAGTCATAGAGCAGGCTCGATGCCTACAGTTGCGGGGGCAGTTTCGTTTTGACCTTTTGAAACAAGGCGTGCGAATTCCCTGTTAGTTCCTCTCGGAAACCGACGGCCGGCATGGTAAACGATAAGGGTTTTAGTGGCTAATGCTTTGCGTTCGCAGCAGGCTGTTGGTCAGATGCAGGCGCATCGCGGCGCGTGCCGCATCCCGGTCCTGGCGAGCGATGGCGTCGAAAATCTGCTCTTGCTCACGTTGTTGAGCTTCCGGATCATCTTCGGTGTGCAGTAACGTAATATATATTGCCGAAGCCACTGCGCGTGCGCGGCAGAATGCTGCTGCCCAGCTGGCTCATGACGTCTGTGAAGAAGCTGTTGGCGGTGCACAGCGAGATCTGCCGGTGGAATTCGAAGTCGGCTTGCAGGGTGTCTTTGCCGAGGCGTGCGCAACGATGTAATTCATCGAGGGCCTGACGAATTGCCTCCAACTGCCCGGGCGTACGGCGTTGCGCGGCGAGGGCGGCGGATTCGGGTTCAAGGCTCAGACGCAGTTCGATGATCGGCGCTGCGTCACCGGGTGTGCCAATGGCGGGGGCGTCCTGCGGTGAACTCCCGGTCTGTGAGGCGTCGACCACGAATGTGCCGATGCCATGCCGGGTTTCGACCAGGCCTTCGGCCTGCAAGCGCGACATCGCCTCGCGCACCACCGTGCGGCTGACCCCGGTTTCACGGATGATCACCTGCTCGGTGGGCAGCTTTTCGCCACTGCGCAGTTCACCTTCGCGAATCCTACGCGAGAATTCGGCGACCAGTTGCTGGGTCAGGCTGGAACGGCGGCCTTTGGGGGCGGAAGGTTGTTCCATGGCAGGGTGATCGGTCCGTTTGGGGTGGCTGAGTATAACCGTACTCAGAGCCTGTTTTGTGTCGGTATCGCAGCCTATACTCGCGTATCGGACAGAACTGAGGCTGCAATGCCGGACAACGCGCTTTCTTCGCAAAAGAACCACCGACGCCTGGCGGAAACCCTGGTTGACCGCTTTGCCCAGCGCATGCGTGACGGGGTGCTTCAGCGCGGCGAAAAACTGCCTTCCGAGCTGCATATCATGGAAGCCGAAGGCGTCAGCCGCACGGTGGTGCGGGATGCCTTGTCGCGGATGCAGGCTGCGGGCCTGGTGGAAACCCGCCACGGCGTAGGGACATTTGTCCTCGACATGCCGCCGCCCGAGGGGTTTTCCGTCGGCCCGGCGACCATCGCCACCGTGTCCGATGTGCTGAACCTGCTGGAGTTTCGTTTGAGCCTTGAGGTCGAGGCCGCCGGTCTTGCCGCCCAGCGCCGCAGCCCGGAAGCGCTGCTGGAACTCAAACGGGCTTTCGATGCGTTGCTCGAAGGGCCGCAGAAGTCCGGGACCACGATCAATGCCGACTTTCAGTTTCACCTCAAGATCGCCAAGGCGTCCGGCAATGCCTACCTGATCGACATCATGAAACACCTGGGCACCAAATTGATCCCGCGCACCCGCATGAATTCGGCGTACACCGGGCAGAGCGACCGCAATGCCTACCTGGCCGGAATCAACGCTGAACACCGGCACATCTACAACGCTATTGCCGAAGGCAACGTCGATGCCGCGCGCTCGGCCATGTACCTGCACCTCAACGGCAGCCGCATGCGCTTGCGCCGTACTCAGTCGGTGTACAGCGACTGAGCGATTCATGAGCGGACGCGGAGCGTCCAGAAACGCATGCGACGCGGAGCGTCGCACGATAGTTGATAATCAAAAGGCTTTTTTACCGCGATATCACTGACGACGCAGCGGCCCCCGGATCAGTGTCAGGGCGAAGGAACCCGACGAAGTCGGGCCGGAAACGGAGCCGGGATTTTGGTTACTTTGATCCTTCAAAGTAACTCGCCGAGAGGCGAAAAGATGACTTGAGCCGTAAATACATCCAACTGACATCGCAGAACCGCTACGTGACTGTGCCACACACTCAAGAGTGGACGCGGAGCGTCCAGAAACGCATGCGACGCGGAGCGTCGCACGATAGTCAGATCGTTCGCAAAATGCATGTCATGACGCTCCGCGTCGCCATCTGCGCTACAAAAAGTTGTACTGCACGCCCACGCGCAATCTCAGCTGGCGCTTGTCATCTTCCGAATCGACCTTGATGTCGCCCACCTCGAAGAACGGCACCCAGCGCTTGTCCCATCTGTATTTGAAGGCTGCGTTCTGCTCGTAGTCGGTCTTGCCGTTGTCGTAGCGGATGTAATCGGCATCGAAATAGGTGAACTGGTATTCGTATGTCCACGGCCCTTTGCTGGCGTAGTTGACCCAGACGTCGTAACGATTGATCGACTGGTCGTCCATCTGGTTGTCGGGCATCTGGTGGTTGACCTTGTCGCGGTCCAGTTTGATCGAGTCGTAGCGATAACGCCCGGAGACGCTCAACTGGTCATTCACTTTGTAACCCAGCTTGAGGCCCATTTTGTAGGCTGTGGATTTCTCGATGCTTTCCAGCGCCAGCGACGGGGTGAGCGTCCACTTTTCATCGAGCCGGTGTTGGTAGCTTGCCGTCAGTTCGTGGCCGTTGCCGACGGTGTTGTCGAACGCCACGTCCTGTCGGTCGCCTGCGGTCTTGTACTTGAGTTCCCCTTCAAAGCCCCAGCCGCTGTCCAGACGGGTGCCGAATTTGACCCGGTCGGCGTGCATACGTGTGCTTTCCGCGTACTGATGGCGGTAGTTGATGTAAGCGCTGTCGGCATGTGTCCATGCGCAAGGCAGCAGGGCGGCAAAAGCGAGCAGTGCGAGTGATTTTTTCATTTTTTTTATTCTTGTTGATTGAAGTTCTGGGTGTGTTGAAGCAAATCGCGGGCAGCCGGGTCCTGTGGCCTTGTTGGCCAGGAATCAGCGTGTCAGCAGAGGTCGGGGTCCGGGCTGTCGCCAGCCGGGAGCAGGGTTATCCCGTCGGGCGCAGGTCCATGTCGCGACTGGCCTGGATCAGCATGCGCGAGTACTCGTGTCGGGCCTGATCGTTGACCAGCTGGCTGCTGTCGAGTGTTTCCAGCACCTGCCCCTGCTGCATGACCGCCACCCGGTCACACAGATGCGCCACCACGCCAAGGTCGTGGGTCACCATCAGGTAGGTCAGGCCTTGCTGGCGGCGCAGATCGGACAGCAGGTTGAGGATTTCGGCCTGCACCGAAACATCCAGCGCCGAGGTCGGTTCGTCGAGCAACAGCACGCGCGGTTCGAGAATCAGCGCGCGTGCAATTGCTACGCGCTGGCGCTGGCCGCCAGACAACTGATGCGGATACCTGAACCGGAAGCTCTCATTGAGACCAACCTTGTTCAGCACCTCGCAGACGCGCCGGTCACGCTCACCGATCTTGTGAATGCTCAGCGGCTCCTTGAGGGCAGCGTCGATGGTGTGGCGCGGGTGCAGCGAGGCATACGGGTCCTGAAAGACCATCTGCACGGTGCGGTAATGGCTGGCGTCGAGCTTGCGCTGTACCGCCTGGCCCGCCACGCTCAAGGCGCCGGTCCAGTGATGATATTGCCCGGCCAGGCAACGCAGCACGGTGGTCTTGCCCGAGCCGGACTCACCGACCAGCCCGAACGACTGGCCTTGCTCGACCTGCAGGTTGACGTCCCTGAGCACGTGGTTCAGCGCGCTGCCCGTACCGAAACTCAGGTTCAGTGAATCGACGGTGATCATTGCCATGGGAGCATTCTCAGTGAGTGAGCCAGAGAGGATCGCGCTGCAACACCGGCAGGCTGGCGCGGGGACGGTCAAGGCTGGGCAGGGCGGCGAGCAGGCCCTGGGTGTACGGGTGACACGCCTGATCCAGCTCGTTGGCGTTCAGCGACTCCACCACCCGCCCGGCGTACATCACCAGCACCCGGTCGCAGAAGTGGCGCACCATGGTCAGGTCGTGGCTGATGAAAATCAGGCCCAGATCACGCTCGCTGACCAGTTCTTCAAGGACGTTGAGCACCTGACGCCGCACCGATACGTCCAGCGCAGATGTCGGCTCGTCGGCGATGATGACTTGCGGATCGGTGATGACCATCATTGCGATCATGATCCTTTGCCCCATATCGCCGGAGACTTCGTGGGGGTACAGCTCGTAGACCCGCGCCGGTTCGCGAATGTGCACCTTGGCGAGCATGTCCAGCGTGCGCTCGCGGGCTTCTCTTTTCGACACGCGGTGATGCGCCAGGTAGGCTTCGGCGATCTGTTCGCCGACCTTGATCACCGGGTTCAGCGAGTATTTCGGGTCTTGCATGATCATCGACATGCGTCGGCCACGAATGCCCTGCATCTGTTTTTCGCTACAATCGAGCAGGTCGACATCGCCGAAACGCAGCGTTTTCGCGGTCACTCTGGCCGTTGCCGGGTGCAGGCGCAGCAGGCTGCGGCCGACCGTGGATTTGCCCGAGCCCGATTCGCCGACAATCGCCAGCTTTTCCCGGCCCAGGGTGAACGAGACGTCGCGGACCGCTGCCGTGGTCTTGCCCGCATGATTGAATTCGACCCGCAGATCTTCCACCGCAAGCTTTATCGGTGGCATGGCTGTTTTCGACATGGCTGTCAGCTCCTTTTCTTGTTATTCGATGTCTGTCATTCGCTACGCGGGTCGAGCACATCGCGCAGGCCGTCGCCCAGCAGGTTGAAGGCCAGGCTGACCAGCATGATGGTGGCGCCGGGTGCTGCGACCAGCCACCAGCTTTCCAGCATGTAGCGTCGGCCGCTGGAAATCATCGCGCCCCATTCCGGCAGCGGGGCCTGCGCGCCGAGGCCGAGAAAACCCAGCGCGGCGGCAGTGAGAATGATGTTGGCCATGTTCATGGTCAGGCGGATGATCACTGAGGACAGGCACATTGGAATGATGTGGCGACCGATAACGCGAAGTGCCGAGGCGCCTTGCAGTTTCACCGCCACGACGAAGTCGGCGTTGCGCAGCGACAGGGTTTCGGCCCGTGCCAGACGCGCGATCGGTGGCCAGGCGGTGAGGGCGATGGCGATGACCGCCTGCTCCAGACCCGGCCCAAGGGCTGCGATGAACGCCAGCGCGAGCACCAGGCTCGGGAACGAGATGAAGATGTCGGTGATGCGCATGAACAGGCTGTCGACCCAGCCACCGAAATAGCCGGAAACAGTCCCGATCAACATGCCGATGGGGCCGACGATCACCGTTACCAGCATCACGATGTACAGCGTGATGCGCGAGCCGTACACCAGCCGGCTGAACACGTCGCGGCCGTATTCATCGGTGCCGAACCAGTGTTGCGCGCCCGGCATGCGCAGCGCAGCAGACATGTCCTGGGCGAGCGGGTCATGGGTGGCGATCAACGGCGCGAACAGGGCGACGACCATCAATGTACTGATCACGATCAGGCCCGCGAGGGTCATCGGGTTGCGCAACAGAAAACGCATCAGACGCGCGGCGCTGGCGGTGAACGCCGCAAAACTTGATTGCGGGGCCTGGACCATCGGTTTGGCGCTGCTTGCAAGAGAAGTAGTCATCAGCGGGTTCTCGGGTCGAAGACTTTATAAAGTGCGTCACTGATCTGGTTGAGGATCACGAAGATCAGACCGATCAGCAGCACGCAGGCCATCACCGCATTCATGTCACCGAGCAGCAGGCTGCTGGTCAGGTACTGGCCGAAACCCGGCCAGGCGAAAACGGTTTCGATCAGCACCGCGCCTTCCAGCAGACCGCCGTAGGCGAGGGCAACGATGGTCAGCAGCTGTACGCGGATGTTGCGGAACGCATGGCCCCAGACGATGCGTCGCTGTGACAGACCCTTGACCCGCGCGGTGATGATGTACTCCTGCGACAGTTGCTCGAGCATGAAGCTGCGCGTCATGCGGCTGATGTAGGCCACCGAATTAAAGCTGAGGATCACCGCGGGCAGCAGGATATGGCGCAGCGCGCTGCGAAAGGCGTCCCAGTCGCCGGACAAGGCGGTGTCGATCAACAGCAGGCCGGTGCGGGTTTCGATCAGGCCGTCGTAGGCCAGGCCGATGCGGCCGACCCCGCCCGCCCAGCCCAGCCAGGCGTAGAACACCAGAAACGCCATCATGCCCAACCAGAAGATCGGCGTGGAGTAGCCGAACAGGGTGATGACCCGGGCGATGTGGTCGCCGCTGCGGCCTTGATGCGTGGCAGCGTAAACCCCCAGCGGCAGCCCGATCAGGATGCCGAACAGAATCGCCAGCGTGGCCAGTTCCAGCGTCGCCGGGAACACCCGGGCGATGTCTTCGATGACCGGATGCCCGGTCAGCAGCGCCTTGCCCAGATCGCCGTGCAGCAGGTCGCTGAGGTACATCACGAACTGGGTGGTCAGCGGTTTGTCCAGGCCCAGCTCCTGGTAGGCCTGAGCGTAGGCGGCTGCGTCGGCGTCCGGGCCGACGATGGCCAGCACCGGGTCCAGCGGCATGACCCGACCGATGAAGAAAGTGAGCAACAGCAGGCCGAACAGGGTCGCCGCCACTGATCCGCTGCGACGGGTGCCGTGGGCGACCCGACTGCTCCAAAATGAAATCGATGCACTCGACATGGTTATTCCTGCCTTGGCTTGAGCGATTGAACGCATGGTTCAGCGTTGCTTGTAGACGTCACGCAGGCGCGTGGTCGCGGCGCTGTGGCCTGCGTATTCCTGAACATCGGCGTGGATGACCACTTCGTCGGTCATCTGCGAAACCGGCATGATCGGGCCTGCTTTCTGGTCATAGAGCGTCTGGATGCGCTGGCAGTCGGCCAGTTGCTGACGTGCATCGCGCTCGTGCTCGGCCTGCTCGATCAACTGGTTGATCTCGGCGCTATAGAACGAGGTACGCCAGCCCTGAAAGTTGCTCAATCGGGCTTCTTCGCGGCTGTCCGGGTTGTAGATCAGTGCTCGCAGGCTGGAGTGTGGATGACGTTCGGCACCGCCGCCGCCACGACCGACCAGAATGTCGAAACGCCGGTCGCGCATGGCACCGTAGATCTGGTTGCCGGTGCCGGTAATGATCGACGCCTGAATGCCCGTCTGGGCGAGGGTCGATTGCAGGCTGGTGGCGATGTTGATGAACGGCGTGTCGGTCAGCGAGCGGATGGTGATCTTGAAGCCGTTCGGGTGCCCGGCTTCGGCCAGCAGTTGCCTGGCTTTGGCGACATTCAGCGTGTAGCCCGGATCATCGAGTCTGGCCGCCAGCCCCAGTTGCAGCGGGCGCTGATTGATCACGCCATAATGCGGCATGATGACGTTGTTGATGCCCTGATAATCGATCAGTGCGCGAATCGCCTGACGCACGCGGATGTCCTGAAACAAAGGCTGCTCCATGCTCAGCGCGACGTAATACAGTGTGCCGCGCGGAATGGTCTGCACGCTGACGTCTTTGGAGCGGGTCAGGGCCTGAATGTCGCTGGCCGCCATGCCGCGGGCTACGTCCAGATCACCGCGCTCGACCATCAGGCGCAGGGCCTGGGACTCGGTCATGTTGTGCATGATGACCCGACGCATCTTCGCCGGGCCGCGCCAGTACGAGTCGAAGCGGGTCATCAGGATCACGTCGTTGGCGCGCCAGATGTCCAGCTTGAACGCCCCGGAGCCTGCCGCGTTGGTGGTCAGCCAGCCTGCGCCCAGATCATCGCCCTTGGCGTGTTGCAGCGCGGTCAGGCGGTCGACGACAAACGCACTGGGCGAGGTGGCCAGGGTGTTGAGCACCAGCATCGGATAGGTGGCTTTGGGCAGGTCGAGCACGAAGGTTGAAGGCCCCTCGGCGCGCATCAGTTCGCTGACGTTGTTTGCGGTGTAGCCATAGGCTTTCCAGGTCGAGGCCAGCGCCTTGTTGAGCGTGACCACGCGTTGCAGCGACCAGGCGACATCCTGGGCGGTGAGGGGATTACCGGAGTGGAAGGTCACGCCCTGACGCAGGTGAAACGTCAGGCGCATGCGGTCTGGGCTGATTTCCCAGCGCTCTGCCAGTGCCGGAACCAGTTGGTCGGGGCGCGCGGCATCTTGTTCCAGCAGCATGTCGTAGAGGTTGGCGTTGACTTCGGACACTTCAAGGCCGGTAGCACCCGCCGGGTCGAGCGACAGCAGGTTGATCATGCTCATGCCGATCACCAGTTGATCGACCGGTGTTTCGCCACGCGCCATGGCGGGCGGGGTGTGCGTGAACATCGCCGTCAGGGCGAGACATAGCAGCCAGGGCAGGCGCTGGGGCCAGAGCTTCATGGAGGCAGTCCTTTATTATATTTATAAGACGCTGTATCGAAACGCTGAATTAGCCGTTGTCGGTGTTCCTTTGCGGTACTGCCTGTCAGTAACGGTGTTCGGTGTGAGTCTCGATATAGCTGAAGTTGATGTCTTCGCCGAGTCCCGGTTGCTCGGAAAGGTGCACGAAGCCGTCGCTGTCCATCGGATCGACCAGCATATTGAGGTAGGCGGGTACATCATCGTATTCGAGAAACGGGTGCAGCAGGCCGCGCTCGTACCAGCGGCAATTGCTGATAGCGCCGACCACCGCCAGATTGGCCGCGCCGTTGCCGTGGACCTCGCAATCCATGCCGAACGACTCGGCCAGATGCGCAACTTTCAGGCATGGTCCGATGCCACCGACGCCGGCGACGCCGGCACGCAAAATGTCGCAGGACTTGTTGGCCACCCAACTGGCGCGACTGTGGTACTTGCCCGCGATGCTCTCCGGGCCGAGCACCGGAATGTCCAGATTAGCCGCCAGCCAGGCGTAGGACTCGGCGGAGTCTTCCATCATCGGCTCTTCGAACCAGGCGAAGTCGAGCTTTTGCAGTTCGCGGCCGATGTACAGCGCATCGGTGCGACTGTACCAGTGGTAGCCGTCGAGCATCAGCGCGATGTCCGGGCCGACTGCTTCACGGACGGCGGCGCAGGCCTGAACATCCATGCGTGGGTTGGGTGCGAAGGAAATCGGTGGCATCCAGGTGTGCAGCTTGATGCCCTTGTAGCCGCGCTGCACCAACTTCTCGGCAAACTGCCCGTACTCGTCCGGGGTGGACAGCCCGCCGGCCAGGTCGTCGCCGCACATGGTCGAGCCGTAGGCCAGTACCTTGTCGCGGAAACCCCCCAACAACTGGTGAACCGGCAGCTTGAGCGCGCGCCCGGCCAGATCCCACAACGCCTGCTCCACCAGCGCCAGCGCACGGTCAGTGAACTGACTGGCGCTGCCACGCTGCCAGTGAGCCAGTTCCTGCCAGATCTTCTCGCGGTTCATCGGGTTCTGCCCGATCAGCACTTTCTTGACGAACGACTCGATGATGTGCGGACGAATCAGCTCGGGCGGACCAAAGGAAAACCCTTCGCTGCCGTCGTCACAAACGATACGCAGCATGCCCATCCTGACCGGTTTTTCCTCGCCGGGATGCGCATGCCCGGCGCTGTCCACAGCGCGGCGCGAAGGAAAAGAAAAAACGTCAACACAGACCGAGATGATTTTCATGGTGACCTTCATGGATATTATTGTTATCAGGTTTTATTAGTATGTCGTCATACAACATTGTGACGATTATTTGCAGCGTTGTAGGACGAAGTCAATGGTCGTATGACGACTATTTTCAGTATTCATAGGGGTTATAGGCAGACATGCTTGATTTAGAGCTGTTTATAAATGGACACGTCTTACAATGATCGAGCTTAAGTCGTTATACCTTTTGTGATTTCGACGATTCAGGTGCCAATGCGTTGGCATGCAGACCGCAAGTCTGCGCTACGCCGGCCTACTTAAGCTCGGACGCAGAGCGTCCAGAACGGCATGCAACGCGGAGCGTCGCACGATAGTCAAAGCGCTTTTATATCGAGATGGCACTGACGACGAAGGAACCCGACGAAGTCGGGCCGGAAACGGAGCCAAGGGGTTTGGTTACTTTGGCCCCATCAAAGTAACTCGCCGAGGGGCGAAAAGGTGCCTTGAGCCGACCCCCTATTTTTCTGACATCGCGGGCCGTGTGACGCGGAGCATCGGCAGTACTCTCTGGAAAACGCTTAAATTATCTTCATGTTCAAGCCAATAATTCACATAAGCCATTGTTTTAATTAGGCTTATGGAAAGCCACTGCGCCTTGCCTGCAACACTTTTTTCACATCTTCTTCACCGCGTCAGCACCATGCTGAACCTATGTTGAGCGCATGGGGGCGGTAACGACTTCGGGCATCTTCCAGGTCAGCGCCACAGACAGGCTCAGCGTAGGAGTGGTCACTTGGCTGACACGCTAATCAACAACAAGAATCTGCTTGCCGAATCCGGTATTCACCGGCGCTTCAAGCTTCATCAGAACATCGTATCGATCTCCGTCGCCGTGACATTAATGGCAATTTGCGCATGGTTTTTCACCGCATTCTCAAGCGTACACGTAGTGAACCTCGGCGCCGGAAACAACCTGAAAGTATCGGGCCTGCGCGATCAATGGCTGCGCGGTGACGTGGTGGTGATGATTCGACACGCCGAACGCTGCGACCGCTCAACCAACCCGTGCATGGCCAGCGCCGAGGGCATCACCTCCAAAGGCCGGGACGCGGCGCTGGCGGTGGGCGCGGGGCTGCAGAAGATGGGCTTGAGCCACGCCCGGATGCTCGCCAGTCCCAAGGTCCGCACACAACAGACCGCAGAACTCGTGGCCGGGCATGCAGTACCTACCCAAGCGTGGGTCAACGATTGCGACAGCGGCTTCATGACCGCGGTACAGGCTCACAAGGTCGGCGGTGAAAATCTCATACTGATCACCCACAGCGGTTGCATCGACCAGTTCGAGCGCAAGGTCGGTGTGCCAGGCGGCGAGCGCTCCAGCGAATACGCCGAAGCCTTTTTCGTGCAGGTGGATGGCAGCCACCGGCCGAAGGTACTCGGCTCCCTGAACGTTGAACAATGGGCAAACCTCAACAGCGAGCAATTCAATTGATGACATCCAACCACGCCAGATCGCGGTTCTACGGCATCAATCTGGGTCTACCTGTGTTTTTTGCGTTACTGGTATTTGTGGCATTCGATTTGACCGATCTCGACCGGCAATTGAGCGACCTGCTATTTGACTCGGCAGCCGGGGTGTTCCCGATCGGGCACATTCGGCTGTTCGAAACCATCACCCACAAATGGGCGCGGATCATCCCCGATCTGACCGGTGAGCTGGCAATCATCGGCGCGATTGCTTCGTTTGTCTGGCCACTTTTAGAGCGGCGTCGTGATTCGGGCCTTACCCGGCTGGTCATACGCGCCCGGCTTGAAACCCCATTGCGGTTTGCGCGCAGGCATCGTATGGACTTCTTTTTCGTGACCGTCGCCTTTGCCGTGAGCACCGGCATGATTCATTACCTGAAAAGCCACACCAGCGTGTACTGCCCGGTCGAAACCACGTTGTACGGCGGTCCTCAGGCGCACATTGAATGGTTCAGGAACTTCAACCTGTTGCATGAAGCCGGTGCCGGAAGATGCTGGCCGGGCGGCCATGCGTCAGGCGCCTTCAGCCTGCTGGCCCTGTATTTCGTCGCCCGGCGCTACTGCTGGAAGCATTCGAAGGTGCTGTTGGCGGGAATAATGTTGCTGGGCATGATCTATGGCACGACGCGGGTGCTGCAAGGCTGGCATTTTATGTCGCACACGTTCTGGGCCGGCATTGTGGTGTGGCTGAGTACGCTGCTGGTTGCTCTGTGCTTCTATGGCCGGTCGAGGTTGCAACGGCCGATACAGGCGGCACGCCCGGCCTCGACGTCCAGGCAGCCTGAAAGACGAGTGGACCGGGCTGCCGATTCAGCGACTACAGTTTCTTGATCGGCCGGTTGGAACAACAAGAAGGCGCAGCAATGAACATTCTGGTGATTGAAGACCACCGTGATATCCACGACAACCTGCTGGAATTTTTCGAACTCAGGGGGCATGCCGTGGAGGGCGCGCTGGATGGCCTGAGCGGCCTGCACCTGGCGGCGTCAAAACGCTTCGACGCGATCATTCTCGACATCATGCTGCCAGGCATCGACGGCAACCAGATCTGCCGAAGCCTGCGTCAGTATTAGAAGTCGGAAGTGGCCATTGTGATGCTCAGCGCGCGCGATGAACTGGATGATCGTCTGATCGGCTTCAAAGTGGGCGCCGATGACTACATCACCAAGCCTTTCGCGATGTCCGAAGTGCTGGCCCGGGTCGAAGCAGTGGTGAGCCGGCGTCAGCCGAGGAATAACCGGGTCATGGTGGTCGCCGACCTGCAGTTCGACCTCGATACCCTTGAAATAACCCGCAACGGCAGGCCATTGAAGCTCAACCCGACCAACATGAAACTGCTCGAATTATTGATGCGCAAAAGCCCGCATATCGTGAAGCGCAGCGAGCTGGAAGAAGTGCTCTGGGGGCGTGATGCGCCGAACAGCAGCAGCCTGCGCAGCAACATTCACATGCTCAGGCGCGCGCTCGACGGCGAGCATGAAACACCGCTGTTGCACACCGCTCACGGGCTTGGCTACAAATTGTGCGTGCAGCGCTGACACTGACTCAATCGAAATTGAACAAGCGCTGGATCAGCGCCGGTGTGCTGCCGGTCCAGCGCTTGAACGAACGGCGGAAGTTGGCCGGGTCACTGAACTTCAGGTAATCGGCCACGGCCTCGTTACTCATCCCTTTGATCTGGTACAGGTACAGCGCCACGTGCTTGCGCGCCAGGTCGTGCTGTGCCTGAAAACGGGTGCCGTGCTTCTGTAACTTGCGCTTCAGCGTGGCCGGGCTCATGGCGAAGGCCTGTGCGACCTGATCGAGGCCGATGGCGTCACGCACGTGAAGGCGCAGACAGTCGTGCAAACGGTCCAGCAGGCTGGCGTGCATGCCCAATGCAGCCAGTTGCTCTGCCGCTTCCTGCCGGGCAACCTGCGCGGCGATCGGCGATGCGCCCGGCCACGGATGGGTAAGGTAATGCCTGGGCAGGCGCATCATGTCCAGCGGGCGGCCGAATGCCGTGTATTCACCCAGGTGCACCCAGTATTGCTCGACGTAACGCGGCTCCTCGTGACAGAAGCTGCACTCCCATGGCAGGCGTTCGCCGCCCAGCTGCTGACTCATCGCAACCAGCGCGGTCATGCTGGCTTCGAGCAGGAAGCGGTGTTGTTCGCCCGCGCCGCAGTTGTCCAGCCAGTAAAGGTAAGCGTAGTGCTCGTCCAGCTCCAGGCGCGGTGTGAGCAACGGGCTGAGCAAGGCGTGCTGACGGATCAGAATCTCCAGCGCCTGATGCAGATTCTGCGCATGACGCAACGCATGGCTGGCTGCGCCGTAGTGGCCGGGAAACAGCCGCTGGCCGAACAGGAAACTGGTGTCATCGGCTTCCAGCTGGCGTTGCGCGTTGGCGATCAGGGCAAAGCATTGTTGCGGGCTGAGTCGCGTCTTGCCGGCCACGATGTCTTCGTAGAACAGGCTGGTGCCTTTCAGCAGGCGATGGCTGTCGATGCCGCGTGACAGCGCCAGATCAATCAGCGTGGCAGGCTGGTAATGGCCGGGAATGAAGCGGCTGTCGTTCTCGTACCAGTCGTTCTTGATGGTCACGGCAGGCACTCAGGCAGTGCGCGTCAGCGGGCGCCGGGTGCGGGCCAGCGACAGGTTCAGGCGACGCAGGAGGTTGTCCGGCGTTTCGTTGAGCGCCATCACCACCGCCACGCTGGCTGACAGATGAATACGTTCACCTTGCTGCCGGGTCTTGTGCGCGAGGCTGGCGACGGCCTGCTGCAGTTCCAGGGCCAGCAACCTGGCCTGGCTCTCACCGGTGTTGGGCAGCAGCACCACAAACCGGTCACCGGCCAGACGGCAAAGCAGGTCTTGACGGCGCAGGTTGAGCACCAGCAGATGGCTGATGGCGGACAGCACTTCATCACCTTCGCTGTGGCCGTAGGCGTGGTTGATTGCCCTGAATTCGTCGATATCCAGCGCCAGCAGCGACAACGGTTGCTGCTCGCAGACGCTTTGCTCCATGCCTGTCACCAGTTGGCGTTTCAGGTAATCGGCGCTGCCCAGAGGGGTCAGCTTGTCGTACAGTCGGTGCTCACGAAAGCCGCGCTCGCGTTTTTCCATCTGCGCGCTGATCGCCAGTTGTTCGCGGTGCCAGTGGTAGATCCCGATGGTCAACAGGATCAGCCCGACCGGCATCGGTCCGGACTCAAGCCAGTGATCCCATTCGATCTCGGCCGGCAGGCGAATGAATTCGTCCAGCGCGTCGATCCACCACGAGAAAAACACACAACTCAGGCCCACCGACAGGTAATTGGTCACCCGACCGGCAGGACGGCTCTTGAACACAAGAAACAGCCAGACCAGCGACAGCAGGGCAGAACCGCCTTCGCCAACGATATCCAGCCATTTCCATTCGCTGACATATTTGATATCGCCAAACGCCAGGAACGCCAGCAGCCCCAGGTTGGAAGCGATCAGCAACACAGCGAGTTTCCAGCGATGAGGTTGAATGATCCTGAACATGGAAATACGGCTCCTGATGTGCTGATTGTCGGCCAGCAGAACAGATGCACATGACACTTGGGTGACGGGTCACCCAAATGACGGGAGGTCGAATCAGCTCACGTGTGTTGCAGGTTTTTTATGCGGGCCTTACCCATCGTTGTATTCCACTACAACTCTGGCTCGCGCTAATGCCGCGAAGAGTTTTGCGTCACGTAGCAGCTGCTGCACGACGTCATGCCTTGCGCCCAATCACTGCACATAAAAGAAAGCGCTTTTTTATCGCGCTGGCACTGACGACGCAAATTGCGACGTAAGTGACGGCTGAGTCCTCGCGCTGATCCGGGGGATGCGAGGCAGGACGCCGAGCAAGCCGCACCGGGTCATGGATGGCCCGTTGCGGCGGCCCCCGGATCAGTGTCAGGACGAAGGAACCCGACGAAGTCGGGCCGGAAACGGAGCCAGGATTTTGGTTACTTTGATCCTTCAAAGTCACTCGCCGAGGGGCGAAAAGGTGCCTTGAGCCTTAAACAAATACCCCTGACATCGCAGAACCGCTGTGTGACGCGGAGCGTCACGAACTGCATCCCCACGCTGAGCGTGAGGAACGAGGATCAGCAGTCAGCCAGATGCGCGTTCCTCAGTCCGACCTTCGCTCTAGGCTCTGTACGAAAAGTGGCTGCGCTCGGTGATGCTGCGTTAAAAACAGGCTCGTGCGCGAGTCCGATCGGAATGCTCATTTACAACCCGTAGAGCCGAACGCGACCCCGGCCGTTCCTTGCCTGTTTTTGCCTTGCCTGACCTTCGCTCGCCGACTTTTCGTACAGAGCCTAGCCATGCCTGAAAGTCAAATCAGCTCATTTGCCTGTCTATCGCCCATCCCGCCCCCTGTTTTCAGAACCCGGCCCCAAGGCCTGTCACAGAACCGTCATTGCACAACTCTAGCTTGCGCCTCCAGTTGCCGGGCCATTTGCCTGGCTGGTCGGGATTCTGGGGAGGACTCGTATGTACAGGCGTCGCAGCAGGGCTCAGCTGGTTGGTTTCACTCTTGGTTCACTGGCATTAGCCATCGCCAGCGAACGTCTGCAGGCAGCCGACGCCAGCGCCACCGAACACGTGCAAGTGGTCGGGCAGGCGGCGAGTATCGACAACGCGCTCAAGGAGCAGCGCAGCTCCGACAGCATCAAAAGCGTCGTACATGCCGACGGCGTGGCGCAGTTGCCGGACCAGAACGTTGCCGAAGCTGTCCAGCGCCTGCCGGGTGTTAGTGTCGAGCGCGATCAGGGCGAAGGACGCTTCGTCACCGTTCGTGGCCTGGCCCCCGACCTGAACAGCGTGACCATCAACGGCACGCTGGTGCCCGCCCCGGAAAGTGGCCGCCGCGCCGTGGCGCTGGACGTTCTGCCTGCCGAACTGGTGCAGTCCCTGTCAGTGATCAAAACCCTGACGCCGGACATGGACGCCAACTCGCTGGGCGGCACCATCGATGTCGAGAGCCTGTCGGCCTTCGATCACAAAGGCCTGTTTTACACCGGCAGCAGCGAAGCCAGCTACGACCAGAACACCCGCCAGACCAGCCCCAAGTTTTCCGGCGCGGCAAGCAACCGTTTCAGCCTTGGCGACGGCATCGACAACTTCGGCGTGGCAGCCGCACTGAGCTGGCAAAAGCCTACTTCGGCTCCGACAACGTCGAGACCGGCGGCGACTGGGACGGCTCGCGCCTGCAATCCTTCGAACAGCGCGATTACGACATCAGCCGCGAGCGCGCCGGTGGCGGTCTGAACTTCGATTACAAGCCCGATGACGTCAGCAACTATTACCTGCGCACCCTGTACAGCCGCTTCAAGGACGACGAAGTGCGCACCACCAACGGTTTCGAGTTTGCCAACGCCCAGCGCGCAGGCCAGACCGGCGATGCCGAGGGCACGCGTAAGCTCAAGGCGCGCACTGAAACCCAGGAAATCCAGTCCTATGTGTTCGGCGGCGAGCGCATGCTGGGTCTGTGGACCCTCAGTGGTCAGGCCGGTTACAGCAAGTCCAGCGAAGACAGCCCGGAGCACATCGCCGGGGCGACGTTCGTTGGCAATGATGATTTCAGCGACGCCGGATTCCACGACCGCGACAAGCCGCGGCCGATTATCGGCTCGTCGTTCTACGACAATTCGAACTTCACCCTCGACAAGGTCGACCGGGAAAAACAGTACACCAAGGACACCGAGAAGAACGTGCGCCTCGACCTGGCCCGCGATTATGACTTCAAAGGCTATGCCTCGCAGTTCAAGTTCGGCGGCAAGGTCAGTCGCCGCGACAAGAGCAATGATCTGGAAGTCTGGAAATACGAAGATTTCGACGATCTGGGTTTCAGTGACGAGCAACTGAACCTGACCCGTTTTCAGAAAGGCCACATCGACTATCGGTTGAGCCGATTCGGCAGCGGCATCAGCCCCGGCGCGATCAAGGGGCTGGTCGGCGGGCTGAACGCCGCCGATGCCTATGATCAGGCCGAGTCCAGCGCTAACGACTTCAAGATCAACGAAGACATCAACGCCGGCTACTTCATGAACACCCTCGACGTCGATAAATGGCGCTTCATCGCCGGTTTGCGTTACGAGGGTACGGAAATGGACGCCAAAGGCACTGGCGTGCGCGACGGCGCATTCGAGTCCAGCGACACCCGTCGCCGCTATCACCACTGGCTGCCGGGCCTGCACGCCCGTTATCAGCTCGACAAGAGCACCCAGTTGCGCGCCGCGTGGACCAAAACCGTGGTGCGTCCGACCTTCGGGCAACTGGCGCCGGGCTTTGTCATCGACGATGACGAGGCCACGTTTGGCAACCCGAACCTGAAGCCGCTGGAGTCCAGCAACCTCGACCTTGGCATCGAGCACTTCATGGGCCGCGCGGGCACTGTGTCGGCGTTCGTGTTCTACAAGGATATTCAGAACTTCGTCTACAACACCGACCTGGCGGGTACCGGGCAATGGGCGAATTTCTCCGAAGCCAACACTTACGCCAATGGTGACAAGGCCAAGCTGTACGGGCTGGAACTGGCTTACTCGCAAAAACTCGACTGGTTGCCATCGCCCTGGAATGGCCTGCTGCTGGGCGCGAATGCCACCTTGAGCCGCTCGGATGCGAGCATCAACGGCTTCGATCAGAGCACCGGCACCAACCGCAAGCGCGATATCGATCTGCCCAGTCAGTCGAAGACGGTCGGCAACGTCATGCTCGGCTGGGAAAACGACAAGCTGAGCCTGCGCCTGTCGGCCAATTACAAGTCGGCCTACCTCTATGAACTGGCGGCAATCGGCGACAAGGACCACGACCAGTACGTGGACGCGCAGACCTTCGTCGATTTCAGCGCGCGCTACTCGCTGACCAAGAACCTCAAGGTCAGTTTCGAAGCGCAGAACCTCACCGATCAGCCGTATTTCGTCTACAGCGGCCTTCGCGCCTACAACGGCCAGTACAAGGAGTACGGCCCGACCTACAAAGTCGGCCTGACGTTCACCCATTTCTGACTGACCTGACGCGCCCATTCAAAGGATTACACCGTTCATGATGATTTCGTTATCACCCAAACCGGCCTGTCTGATGCTGTTGCTGAGTCTCGTCGCCGGGGTTGTGCAGGCCTCGCCGCCCACCGACCTGAACCTGACACGCTGGGCCGAAAACACACCGTTCAAGGCACAGTCCGTGGCCTTCCTGCCAGGCAGTGACGGTGCTCGCCGTCTGGCCGCCAGCGTCAAGGCCGGGCTGTTGCTTTTGGACGATCAGGGCCGCGAGCTGGCGCACATGCCGGGTTCCTTTCAAGGGCTCGATAGCCGTCTGACCGGCGCCAGCGTGCTGGTTGCGACGCTCGACAACAGCCGTCAGCAGGCCATGCTGACTCAGCTCGATTCAGCAAAAGCGCAGTGGTCCCAACCGGTTTATCTGCCCGCCCGCGATTATTCGGTTGCCGGCCTGTGTCTGTACCGCGATGACGCCAGCAACCTGTTTGTGTTTCTGGTGGGCGAGGAGGGCAAGGGCGAGCAGTGGCTGGTGGGCACAGGTGATCGGCTCAATCACACGCCACGGCTGGTGCGCAATCTGCCGTTACCGCCGAATGCCGAGTTCTGTCAGGTCGACGACGCTGCGCACCGCTTGTTCGTCAACGAAGAAAACATCGGCTGGTGGGCCTATCCGGCGCATCCCGAAGCCGATGTCGCCCGCCAGCCGGTGGCCCTGCGCGAGCCGTTCGGCGAGCTGAAACAGACAGCGGGCGCCATGGCCGTCGTGCCCGGTGGCTTGTTGGCGCTGGACCCGAAAGGCAAGTCTTTGCATCTTTATCAGGACGAGGGCGAGAGCTGGACGTCGGTGGCCGATCTGTCGCTGATGAACCTGAAAAAGCCCGAAGGCCTGTCTGCACGCGAAGACAAGACCGGTTTGCAGCTGCTGGTCAACGACAATGACGGCGAGCGGCTGTATCAGGGCGCATTGAGCTGGACGCCACAAGCGGTGGCCGTCGCGGCGCCTTTGCCCAGTGTCATGCCGGTCAGTCAGAGCCAGCCCGTCGGGCGTCAGGGCGATGCCGCCGACGATCCGGCGATCTGGGTCAACCCGCAAAACCCGGCGCTCAGCCGGGTGCTCGGCACCAACAAGAAACAGGGGCTGCTGGCTTATGACCTGAGCGGCAAGCAGTTGCAGGAACTGCCGGTCGGACGCTTGAACAACGTCGATATACGCCCCGGCTTCATGCTCGGTAAAAAGAAAGTCGATCTGGCGGTGGCCAGCAATCGGGATCGCAACAGCCTGAGCCTGTTCAGCATTGACCGTGTCAGTGGCGTGGTCCGCGAAGCCGGCGAAATTCCGACGCCACTGGCAGAAATCTATGGTGTCTGCCTGTTCAAACCGGCCAGTGGCGAGTTGTATGCCTTCGCCAACGGCAAGGACGGCAGCTTTCTGCAATACCGGCTCAGTGCGTCGGACGGCAAGGCGCAGGGCGAGCTGGTGCGGCGCTTCAAGGTCGAGACCCAGCCCGAAGGCTGTGTGGCTGACGACCAGCGTCAGCGCTTGTTTCTCGGTGAAGAGGACGTCGGTGTGTGGGAAGTCGATGCGCGTGCCGATCAGCCTGCAACGCTGTCCAGCGTGATCAAGGTCGGCGAGGCGGTGCATGCTGACGTCGAGGGGCTGGCGCTGTATCAGAGCGACAGCCACGACTATCTGGTGATCTCCAGCCAGGGCAACGACAGCTACGTGGTCGTCGATGCCGAGCCGCCGTACGCGCTGCGCGGTGCATTTCGGGTCGGCCTCAATGCCGGCGCAGGGATTGACGGCACCTCGGAAACCGACGGCATCGAAGTGACCTCCATGAACCTCGGCGGCCCGTGGAGCAAGGGCATGCTGGTGGTTCAGGACGGCCGCAAGCGCATGCCCGAGCAGGCGCAGAACTTCAAGTTCGTACCGTGGGCCGAGGTGATGAAGACCCTTGCGCTGCCATAAGCCGTTTGTCATCAAGCGATGCTAATCATTCGTTCCACTACAGAGGATTACCACGATGCACGCCACCCTCGAACACATGACCGTCTGGGGCCTGATCAGTGATGCCAGCCTGCTGGTCAAGGCCGTGATGCTGATTTTGCTGCTCGCTTCGCTGGTCAGCTGGTTTCTGATCATCCAGCGCAGCCTGGCGCTGCGCCAATACGAGCGCTCGCTGGATGCCTTTCAGCAGCGTTTTCGCAGCGAAACCGAACTGGCGCCGCTGTATTCGCGTTCGGCCCAGGAGGCTGCCGACGGAATCGGGCAGGTCTTCAACGCCGGGTACGCCGAATACGTGCAGCTCAAACAGCGTCCGGGCATCGAGCGTGATACGGTGCTGTCAGGCGTCGAGCGCGCATTGCAGGTTGCTATCAGCGAGCAGGAATTGCAGCTGGAAAAAGGTCTGCAGTTTCTCGCCACGGTCGGCTCGGTCAGCCCCTATATCGGCCTGTTCGGCACCGTCTGGGGGATCATGAACTCCTTCATCGGCCTGTCACAGGTGCAGCAGGCCACGCTGTCGACGGTCGCGCCGGGCATTGCCGAAGCTCTGATCGCCACCGCCATCGGCCTGTTTGCCGCCATTCCGGCGGTCATTGCTTACAACCGCTTCGCTGCGCGCGGCCAGACCCTGACGGCGCGCTATTACACCTTTGGCAACGAATTGCAGGTGCGCCTGAACCGCACCCTGCAAGGCCTGACACGCAACATGGCCGCTGCGGCCTGAGGACTTGCCATGCTGGTCAAACCACAACGTAAACACGACCCGAAAGCCGAAATGAACGTCGTGCCGTACATCGATGTGATGCTGGTGCTGTTGGTGATTTTCATGGTGACTGCGCCGATGCTGACGCAGGGCGTGAAGCTCGATTTACCGAAAGTCGCCAGCCAGGCGCTTGCCAGTGATACCCGGCAGCGCATCGTGACGCTGTCCGTCAAGGCGCAGGGCGGTTACTACTGGAATCTAGGCGACACCGTCGACACGCAGTCGCAGACCGATCAGGCCGCCAGCCTGGAAGACATGCAAGGGCGCATTGCGCAACTGGTGGCCGAGCGTCAGGACACGCACGTGTTCATTCGTGCCGATGACAAAGCTGATTATGGCCGCGTGGTCGCCGCCATGGCCGCGCTGCAACGCAGTGGCGTGACGCAACTCGGGCTGGTGACCGAGGCGCCACAATGAACAGCCTGGCCCCAAGCTATGACCCGCCACGCGGCGACCTGCTGAACTGGCCCTGGCTGCGCAGCAATGGCCTGGCGGCAGCTGTCGCGCTGGCACTGCACGGTGCGCTGATCGGCGGATTGATGCTTGGCTGGAGCGCACGTGAAAAACCGCCCGAGCCACCGCGAACGCTGACCACTCAGCTACTGATCCTGCCGCCAGCGCCGGTACCCGTGCCAGCCGCCCCGGCGGCGGTCATCGAGCCTGTTCAGACTCCGCCGCCGGTTTCTGCGCCAGCACCTGTGCCAGCGCCGCTGCCGGTGGCCAAACCGGTCGACACCGTAAAGCCACAGGCCGAACCGCAGCGTCAGCTGGAGCAGGCCGCGTTGGCACGCAAACGGGTGGATGAGCAGAAGCGTGAGCGTGAGGCTGAACAGCGTCAAAGTGCACAACGCGTGCGTGATGAGCAACAGCAGCAACGCCTGGTCGAGCAGCAACGTGAACAGCTTCAGGCCGAGCAGCAACGTCAGGCCGAACAGGCGCGTCAGTCCGCCGAGCGCGCCCGGCAAGCTCAAGCTGCGCAGCCGGCACAACAGCAGGTCGCGGCCGACAGCAGTCAATATCAGCCATTGAGCAAAGAGGCGCCGGACTACCCGGAACGTGCACTGGACAAAGGCATCGAGGGTGATTGCACGGTGGTGTACGACGTGTCGCCGCAGGGCACAGTGGTCAACCCGCAGGTGCAAGGCAGCTGCCATCCGCTGTTCATGCGCCCGTCGCTGACGGCGGCGCAAACCTTTCGCTATCAGCCGAAGATTGTCGAGGGCAGGGCGGTCACCGTTTCAGGAGTGAAGAACACCTTTCATTACCGGATCAAGTAGCCCGCGGGCCTGACGCATGCAGCGCCAGGCCCGGTTCGGGTTTTAGCTGACCTTGAAGCGTCGCACCAAGGCGATCAGGCGGGTATTGGACTCGGACAGCGCAGCGGTGCTTCGCTCGTTGCTGGAGCCGCCTTCGACCAGCTCTTCAACGATGTGACGCACCGCAATGATGTTACGGCTGATTTCATCGGACACGGCGCTCTGTTCCTCGGCCGCCGTGGCAATTTGCGTGCTCAGGTCGTTGATCTGCAGGACCGAACTGGTCATTTCGTCCAGTCCGACGGTGACGGCCGTGGTCTTGCCCGCAGTGGCCTGGCAGCTCTGGCGGGTCTTCTCCATCGCCGCAACGGCAGCGCTGACGCCTTGTTGCAGGCTACCGAGCATTTCGTTGATCTCCGACGTGCTGGCTTGAGTGCGGGCGGCGAGGGCGCGGACTTCATCGGCTACCACCGCGAAGCCGCGACCCTGTTCACCGGCGCGCGCGGCCTCGATGGCGGCGTTTAGCGCCAGCAAGTTCGTCTGCCCGGCGATTTCGCCGATCACCGCCAGTACTGCGTTGATGCGCTTGGCGTACTGTTCCATCGACTGCACTTTGCTGGTCGCCGAATCAACCTCGCTGATCAGCGCGCTGACGCTGTCGGATGCCTCCGCAACCACGGTTTTCGACACTTGCGCGTTTTCGTTGGCGGACTGGGTGAAGCTGGCCGTCTGTGCCGCGCTGCGGGCCACTTCGTCAGCGGTGGAAGACATTTCGATGATCGCCGTCACCGCCTGATCGGTTTCGTTGGCGTGACGAACCAGAATCGCGTTAGTGACGCTGGCCTGGCTGCGCAGCTGCTCGATGCCGCTGGCGATGTCACGGGTGGAACTGCTGACGTCGAGCATCATGCGTTGCAGATAAGCAATGAAGTTGTTGACCGATTCGCCCACCTGATCGACTTCATCATGGCCGTTGACGGTAATGCGTCGCGTCCGGTCGGCATCGCCGGCTGACAGGGTGTCGATGTTGGCTTTGAGCACGCCCAGGCGATTCATCAGCGTGCGCAGCGCGACAATCATCAGCACCAGCAGTACCAGTAACATGGGAATCTGCAGCCAGGCCAGGGTGTTCAAAACAGTCTCGCTCTGGCTTTTCAGCAGTGCGGTGTTTTGCGCCACGGCCAACAGCCAGGGCGTGCCTGCCACCGGCATCAGGAACAGCGTTGATTCTTCGCCATCGCTGTTCTGGTAAGTCAGGCGCGAGGTACCGGTGCCTTTGCTCGCAAGCGCCGACTTGATGCCATTGATGAACGGCGACTGCGCAGCCAGCTCGGAAACGTTGCGTAACACGATCTTGTCGCTGCTGCCCGGCACGTTAGACAGAATCTTGCCGTCTGCCTCGATGATCATGATCCGGGCGTTGACCTCTCGCTCCTTGGCTTCAACCAGGGTGTTGAAGAAGCCCAGCGTCACGTCGATAGTCGACACGCCCCACGGTTGGCCGTCCTTGGAGATGGCCATTGCGCAGTTGGTACGCGGTTCCGGGCTGGCGGCATCCTGATAGGCGGGTGCCCAGGCACATTGGCCAGCCGGGGCGCTCAAGCCGCCTTTATGCCAGCCCTGTTCGAAATAGTTGAGCGACTCGGGCGAGTTCCAGTGAGTGTTGACGATCAACTTGCCCGACGCGTCGCGATGGTAAAAGGTGCTGTGTTTGGCCCGACCCGGCGTGCGCACGTTCGGCAAAGGCCAGATACCGCCGCCGAACACCTTGGCCTCACCGTACTGGTTGACCATGAAAGGCAGCAGGCGATCGATATCGTCGCTGGAAAGCTGCGGCACCAGTTCAGTAATCACCCGTGCTTGCGCCTGCACGCGCGCCAGCTCGGTCTTGATCTCGTTACTGATGTCCGCCGCCTTGGCGGTCAGCATGTTTTCGTCGTTGGCGGTTAGCCTGGGGGAAACGAACTGACCTATACCGTAAACCGTCAGGACAATGACCAGGGCCATGAACCCCACGAAGGTTGCGGTGTAACGTGCTTGCACTGTCTTGAGCAAGACCATTTTTTTGTTATACCTGAGCCGTGGGAAAGGGACTATCCAGCTCGGTGTCAGCCGAAGCAGGTGTTTCTTGATGTGACATAAGCGCCAAGTTCAGTACGATCAGATGGCTCGGCGTGCATGAGGCTGCGTGCAGAGGCATGCGGTACATCTGATACAACCGAGGTGACCTGTTTTGGGGCCGCTTAGCAGCCCATCGTAGCCGTCGTAACCTCCTGAAACTCCTGCGCCCTTCGGGCAGAAGCTCGTTCTATGGCCACCTTGAGACGTGTGTGTGACGCTGGACGCGCGCAAGCCGCAGCGCCGAAATTTTTTCAGCCCTCGCTTGACTTCCTTTTCCTAATCAGTAACATAGCGCTCATTCCGCGATAGCTCAGTTGGTAGAGCAAGTGACTGTTAATCACTGGGTCCTTGGTTCGAGTCCAGGTCGTGGAGCAAGACTATATTTCAGGAGCAATATTCAAAGCTTCTGAAACTGAAAACCCGCCTTTTGGCGGGTTTTTTCGTTCTGGCTGGCCATCGGCATTTCCTGGCTGAAGAGCGAGGCGACAGTCGCCGTTTATCAGAGCGTGGCGCCGGTATGGTCAGCCAGCCAACTCTGCCCCTCAATACGGCGAAATAGTCCCCAATAAGCCCACCGCAATCGCCAACAACAAAAAACCTATCAATGAAAGTCCGAGCTTGCCCATGAAAACCTCCTGCTGATCTGCCATGTGGCATGCCGCAGGTGCCAGCTAATGGCAGTGGGCATGCGCGTTTGAATGCGCTGCCATTATCGTGTGCAGCCATTTTCTGGTACAGATTCAGAAACAGCTAAAAAATACAGATCAGTTGCCGTGAAGTGGCTTGAGTGAAGTTCTCAAAACGACGCAATGATGCGCCCCAGCATCGCCATGGCTTGTTCGCTGCGCTCATCCCATGGCGTGCCGTAGTTCAGGCGTGCGCAGTGCTTGAAGCGTCGCGAGGCTGAAAACATCGGGCCGGGTGCCAGGCTGATGCCTTGTGCCAGCGCGAGGCGAAAGAGCTGCAGCGAATCCACCTGCTCCGGGAACTCGAACCACAGAAAGTAGCCGCCGACGGGCTTTGTGACGCGAGTCCCTGCCGGGAAATATCGGGCGGCAGCGGCGAGCATCGCACCTTGTTGAAGTTCGAGGGTGTCGCGCAGCTTGCGCAGGTGCCGGTCATAGCCGCCGTGCTTGAGGTAATCGGCGATGGCGGCCTGGGCGGGGACCGAGGGCGATATCGTGGTCATGAGTTTCAGGCGATCGATCTGCTCCGTATAGCGTCCTCCGGCCACCCAACCGACCCGGTAACCGGGTGCCAGAGTCTTGGAGAATGAGCTGCAATGCATCACCAGTCCACTGCGATCCAGGCTTTTGATCGGGTGCGGCGCCTTGGCTCCGAAGTACAACTCAGCATAGACGTCGTCCTCGATCAGCGGTATCTGCCGCTGTTCCAGCAGATCGTACAGCCTGACTTTTTTCTCCTGACTCATGCTGGCACCCAGCGGGTTCTGAAAGCTGCTCATGAACCAGCAGGCTTTGATGGGCAAACGGCTCAGGCTGTCTTGCAACGAGTCCAGGTCCACGCCATCACGTGGGTGCACGGGGATCTCGACGGCCTTGAGCTTGAGTCGCTCCAGCACTTGCAGGCATGCATAGAACGCGGGCGTTTCGATGGCGACCAGGTCGCCGGGCTCGGTGACGCATTGCAGGCACAGGTTCAGCGCTTCCATGGCGCCGTTGGTGATCACTAGTTCGTCGGCGGGCAGGCGCACGCCGCCGATCATGTAGCGCAAGGCGATCTGTCGGCGCAGTTCAGGGTTGCCGGACGTCATGTCAGCGACGATGCCTGTCGGCGTCATCGCCCTGACAGCGAAGGCCATCGATTTTGCCAGACGCGGCAGCGGATACAGGTGCGGGCTGGGAAACGCAGAACCGAAGGGCACGGTATCCGGATCCTTGAGCGACCCGAGCACCGAAAAGATCAGATCACTGACCCCCAGTTCGGTGCCTTCACTGCTGTGCCTGACCAGCTCAGGTTCGGTCAGCGCGTTGTCAACATGCTCCCGAACGTAATAACCCGAGCGCGCGCGAGCCTGAATCAAGCCCTTGTCTTCCAGCAGGTAGTACGCTTTGAAAACCGTCGCGGGACTGACCGACCAGGTGCGACTGGCGACCCGCACTGAAGGGACTTTTGCACCGGCAGGCAGAACACCGCTGCGAATCATTTCCGAGATATCGGCAGCGAATCTTTCGTAGCGTTTCATGGGCAGCATCGTGTGGACAGTCCGCGCATCATGAGCGAAAGCGGATTTTTCGAACAGCGTCAATCTGCGCGCAAAAAAGCGGATCAGACCGCGGGTGACGTCCTTTACAGAGATTAATCCATCCGTCCTTGCAGGCGACTGAAGGGCGCGTACGGCTTGAACCCCTCAAACGGATAGGTCTATCATGACGGCGTCCTTCGACTTATCAAAGGAAACTCACGTGTCTCGTTCCAGCTGGCTGCCTACGCCGCCTTAGCGCTACGCCCCCTCGCCACACCCTGATCGCCACTGACTGCGGTCACCCGTTGCTGTGCCCGCTTTGCGGTTGCGGCCACCTCCGTTATTCCTCAATTGAAAACTGATGCGCTTGCTCGTCCGGCACTTGTTGCTGTGCGTCCGGCTGTGTCTTTCACAGGTATTTCTATGCTTGAAAAAATCAAAGCTGCGTGGTTTTCCAACGTCCGTGCCGATGTTCTTGCCGGGCTGGTTGTTGCCCTGGCCCTGATTCCAGAGGCTATCGCATTCTCGATCATCACCGGCGTAGACCCGAAAGTCGGGCTGTATGCGTCGTTCTGTATCTGTACGATCATCGCTTTCGTGGGCGGCCGTCCGGCCATGATTTCCGCTGCCACAGGTGCGATGGCACTGCTGATGGTCAACCTGGTAAGAGAGCACGGTTTGCAGTATTTGTTGGCAGCAACCTTGTTGTGCGGCGTATTGCAGATCATTGCCGGGTACTGGCGGCTGGGTGAGTTGATGCGCTTTGTGTCGCGCTCGGTCGTTACCGGTTTTGTGAACGCGCTGGCGATTCTGATCTTCATGGCACAACTGCCGGAACTCACTCATGTCAGCTGGCCGGTCTACGCGATGACCGCCGCCGGTCTGGCGATCATCTATCTGTTTCCCCGCGTACCGGTGCTGGGAAAACTGCTGCCTTCGCCGCTGGTGTGCATTCTGCTGCTCACGGCGATTTCCATTTATATGGGTCTCAATGTGCGAACCGTGGGTGACATGGGTGCGATGCCCTACAGCCTGCCGACCTTCATGTGGCCTGACGTGCCGCTGAGCCTCGATACGCTGCTGATCATCCTGCCGTATTCTGCCGCGCTGGCGGTCGTGGGTTTGCTTGAGTCGATGATGACCGCAACCATCGTCGACGACCTGACCGACACTGGCAGCGACCGGAATCGGGAGTGCAAGGGGCAGGGCATCGCTAACATTGCCAGTGGTTTTATCGGTGGCATGGCGGGCTGCGCCATGATCGGTCAGTCGATGATCAACGTGAAATCCGGTGGCAGAACGCGGCTTTCCACCCTGAGCGCGGGCATCCTGCTGCTGATCATGATGCTGTTTCTCGGCGACTGGCTGGCGCGCATTCCCATGGCCGCGTTGGTGGCGGTGATGATCATGGTGTCGATCAGCACCTTCAGTTGGGGATCGATCCGCAACCTCAAAGAATATCCGCTCTCGACCAATATCGTGATGGTCGTCACCGTGGTTGTCGTGGTGGCGACCCATAACCTGGCCTATGGCGTATTGGTCGGGTCTTTACTGGCGGCCCTGTTTTTTGCCAGCAAAGTCGCCCATTACCTGGACGTCACCTCGTACCGTGATCCGTTCCATAGCCATCGCACCTATTACGTGACCGGCCAAGTGTTCTTCGCCTCAGCCGACCGTTTCATGGCGTCCTTCGATTTGCGGGAAAACGTTGAAACACTCGCCATCGATCTGCGCGAGGCGCATTTCTGGGATATCACGGCGGTTGCCGCGCTGGACAAGGTGGTATTGAAGTTGAGAAAAGCGGGCGTCAGTGTGGATGTGGTCGGCATGAACCGCGCCACGGCCACATTGGTGGAAAGGTTTGGCGTCCATGACAAACCGGATGGCATTGATTCGTTGATGGAGCATTGAGCGGCGCGCGCTCATGACAGTCCGCGCGCTTGTAAGGTATGTTCCTGAAAATCGAAGTTAATCAGCCACAAGGAAGGAACAACCATGCGCTCATTTTCCCGCACGCCCTTTGCCGCTCATCTGGGCCTGGCGCTGGCGCTGACTGCATTGACGCCGATGGCCATGGCCGAACCGCACAAAGCCATTCAAGCCGATGCCGAGCGATATCAGGACGACGCCCTGAAACTGTTGGAACGTCTGGTGAACATCGATTCGGGTTCCGGCTACGTGCCGGGCCTGACCAAGGTCAGCGATATCGCCATCGACGAGCTGAAAAAGCTCGGTGCAAGCATCGAACAGGTGCCGAATACGCCTGAAGCCAGCAATCATGTCATCGCCACCCTGAAAGGCACCGGCAAGGCGAAGATTCTGCTGATGGCGCACATGGACACCGTGTTCAAAGAGGGTACGGCGGCAGAGCGGCCGTTTCACATCAAGGACGGCCGTGCCTACGGCCCCGGCGTGATGGACGATAAGGGCGGTATTGTTGCCGCCATTTATGCGCTGAAGGTGTTGCACAACCTGAAATTCACCGACTACGCGCAGATCACCGTACTGCTCGATGCCAGTGAAGAAACCGGCTCGGTGGTCGCTACCGAGCTGATCAAGAAAACCGCCAAAGAGCATGATGTCACGCTGAACCTGGAGCCAGGTCGTCCGGCTGACGGGCTGGTGGTATGGCGCAAAGGCTCGGCAACGGCGCTGGTCGAAGTGAAGGGCAAGGCATCCCACGCGGGTGTTGCTCCGGAACTGGGCCGCAACGCGGCCACCGAGGTGGCGCATCAGATCCTGCAGCTTGGCAAGCTGGGCGATGAGGAGAAGAAAACCACCATCAATTTCACGGTGCTCAAGGCCGGTGACCGCACCAATGTGATTCCGGATCAGGCCAGCGCCAAAGCTGATGTCAGAGCGGCGGTGCCGGGGGAATTCGACCGGATCGAGCAGGATCTTGCCAAGGTGTCGGCCAACAAACTGGTGCCCGATACCGAGGTCAAGACCAGCCTGGTGCGCGGCCTGCCGCCCCTGCCGCAGACGCCCAAGTCTGATGCGCTGGTGGCCATGGCGCAGGGCATCTACGGAGAACTGGGCCGCACACTGACCATTGAAGGCAGCGGCGGGGCGGCTGACTCGAGCCTGTCGGCCAGCGTCGGTACGCCAACGCTGGATGGTTTCGGTATTGTCGGCGGCAACATTCACACGCCGGAAGAATATGCCGAAGTGGGCAGTGTGGCGCCGAGGGTCTACCTGCTGTCGCGGATGATCATGAAGCTTTCCGGTCAGCCGTAACAGGTAAGTTTTGAACGGCTGACGGCGTGGTAAGCACAAATATTATTTGTGCTTCCCACTAAAACATGTTGATTTTATTTTGTTAAGGCCGGTTTTAGGATAGACCCACCTTCAAACGGACCGTTGAATCGCGCAAGCTGCCGTTCGACATCTGATTCTGCACATCGCCTCCGGAGTTCTGATGAGCCTTTCTCCTTTCCACTTGGCAATCCCTGTTTATGACCTGGTCGCCACCCGGGCTTTTTACGGCGAAGTACTTGGACTTGCCGAAGGGCGTTCCAGCGCGCAGTGGGTCGATTTCGACTTCTACGGCCATCAACTGGTCATTCACGAACATCCCAAAACAGCGTCCCAAGAGAGCGTTCACAGCAACCCGGTGGACGGGCACGACGTGCCGGTCCCGCATTTCGGCATCATTCTGGAGTGGGCGCAGTGGGAAGCATTGGCTGAGCGTCTGAAGTCGTTCGGCATTGAGTTCGTGATCGAACCCTATATTCGCTTCAAAGGCCAGGTCGGCGAACAGGCCACCATGTTCCTGTTCGATCCCTGTGGCAATGCGCTGGAATTCAAGGCGTTCAAGGACATGAGCCAGCTGTTCGCCAAATAGTCCCGAAGCAGCAGTGGCCCTGCCTGTCACTGCACGCCCTGAACCTGCTCGCTCAACAGTTGCGCGAGCGTCCTCACCGGCTCGGAAAGGCTGCGCTTCGCACGGTGCACCAGGCCTATGTCGCGATGAAACGTGTGCTGACCGAGGTCGATGGCCCGCACAGTCGGCGGCCACGCCTGAATGGTCGCCGTTTCCGGCACCAGTGCCACACCGACGCCGTTGGCAACCAGTTTGACGATGGCATCCAGCTCATCGAGTTCGCACACTTCACGTAACGCAACGTGCGTCTGGCGCAGAAAGCGGTCGACTTGCCGCCCGCCGAAGGATGATCGGTCGTAGCGGATGAAAGGCTGGCTGGAGATCAGCTCTGACCAGTCCTGCCCTTGCACATCGACCGGTACGATGAGGCGATAGGGCTCTCGCGTCAGGGTGGTCCAGCGCAGATCGCTTTGCAGCGAAAAGGGCGGACGAATGATTGCCGCCATGTCCAGCTCGCCTGCGTCCACCTGATTGACCAGTTCCATTGACAGGCCCGGCACAATGCGCGCCCGGCATTGCGGAAACTGGCGATGAAAGTGTGCCAGCGCATCGGGCAGGAAAGAGCGCTGCACGGAAGCGATGGCGCCAATAGTCACCAGCATATTGGGGGCAAGCCCGACTGCCGCGCTGCCCAGATTGCCGTAGAGGCGCACCAGTTCCTGACCTTGTAGCAAAACCTGCTGACCCATCCGGTTCAACTGCGCGGAGCGGCCATTGCGGTCGAATAGCTCGACGCCCAATTCGGCTTCGAGACGCTGCATTTGTGCGCTAACGGCGGCTTGGGTCAGGCCGATACGGTCCCCGGCTGCGGCGAATGTGCCTTCTCGAGCGACGGCAATAAGGGTTTTCAGTTCTTTGATCATTGGCAAATATTAGTTGTGTTTCGGGTAGGGAGATACTTGTTTTTTTGATGGGTGACCGGAATAGGCAACGTCGTCTCAAGGCGATGTCAGCAGGCAGATGAATCTGAAAACACTCCAGGGTCTGTTCCCGTTTCATCACGGCCGCGATGAAACGGGAACAGACCCTAGACATTTTAGTCTTGGAATATCCGACGTCATCTCCGCAATCCCTCCTGAAGCAGCGCCTAAACTACCCAACGCTACCCTTTACGCCATCGGATCCAGAGGAAGCGACCAGCTGTATTCCAACCGATTCGCACTTTTCATCACCATCAGCTTCGTAACGCCAACGACGGTAATTGACCGTGCTGATCGTATAAGGATATTGACCGAATGAGATCGACTCCATTGGATGGACCTGTTTCCGGTGACCTTATCGATAGTTTGAGAAATCCGCGGATTTGTTTTGATTGGGAGGATCTGCATTACTTTGTGACGTTTTCTGCGATCAAATCGCTAAGGGAAGGTCTGAAAAAGCCTTTTCTTCAAAAGTCGAAGCCAGTAAATACAGGCGCTCCAGCCCGGTTCCTCTCCAAAAAAATGGGCTTTTTCAGAGGATACTAAGCGGGGCTGCCCGGGTGCTGGGTGTAGAGCACGCAACGGTGTCGCGTCGTATTGCTTCGCTGGAGAGGTCTCTTAACGTGAAACTGGTCGATCGCCGCAAGCGGTTGTATGAGCTGACGGATGAGGGGCGGCGTCTGGTGGTGATCGGTCGACAGATCGAGGAGCAGTCCGAAGCGGTCTGCAGGCTTGCAATTGCTGCTCAGGTTGTCCAGACCGCTGAGGTCACCATCAGTGCGCCGCCTTCGGTGGCGGTCGAAAAGCTGGTGCCACAACTGGGTGCTTTTCGCGCCATGCACCCGGGTATTGTCTTGCGCTTGTTAGGCGACAATCAGTATTCATCGTTGTCCTCCTGCCAGTCAGACTTGTGTATTCGTTTTTCCAGACCGGTCGAGAGCGGTATTGTTGCCCGACGCATTGGCACGGCGTCGTTTTCATTTTACTGCGCCCGCTTTTACCTGGAACAGCGGCGCCCTGAACAGTATGAGTTCATTGCCTATGATAATGAGTTGATGAGTCCCGCCCAGAATGGCTGGCTGAGAAACGTGGTCGGTGAGCGCCCGTTTATTCTCGAGGCGAAAACCGTGGAGTTGCAGATTCGTGCAGCCGAGGCCGGTGTGGGTATTGCGTTACTTCCCAGTTATGCGGTCGGGGAGAGCTCGCGTCTTTGCCGTGTGGAATTGTCCGCACCTCTGGACGTTGATGTGTGGCTGGGTGTTCACGAAGACTTGCGGGCAGTTCCATCTATTCAGGCGGCCATGAATTACGTAGAAAGTTGTTATCAGTAGTGCGGCTGGCGCAAGCCTGTGATTTTGTATGTAAATTGGCTGCGCGGTGAAAATATTCCCGGTCACTGATCAATTATCGTCAGTTTACAGTTCAACTTTTATTGATGAAGATTGCTACCGAGTTTGGAAACTAATGACTCGAAAATCCGAGACGTTCAGAGGTCGACTCGGCACTGTTTGATAGGTGGGGCGCTGTTGAATAATTATAAAAATAGAAGCAGTGGCAACGATCATCTCAAGCACCCTGGTTACATCATAAGGAACGCCGGAGATTCTCATGGCCAACGTAAAGATTCTCGACGTCACCTTGCGTGACGGTGGATATCGAAACAACTTTGACTTCACGGAAGATCAAGCCCGGGTCATTACCACAGGTCTGGCTGATGCGGGTGTCGATTTGTGTGAAATAGGCTATTGCAAAGGCTCGTTTTCTCCCAGGAACGAACATGGGCTGACCAGCAATGTCGATGCACTCTTCATTGAAAGAATAGTTCAGGCAGCCGCTGGACGTATTGAACTGGCCGTGATGGTTCACCCCCGCAATATCACCGTCGACGATTTCGCCATGCTCAAGGAGCAAGGTGTTTCGATGATTCGGGTCTGCCTACGCCGCGATCAACTGGACGAGGGCCTTGCGACGTTATCGCTGGCGCGTGATCACGGTTTCAGTGTCAGTGCCAATGTCACGCATGTGACATCGCAGATGCCGGGGTCAGTCCTCGATACGGCCGTTCGGGCGGAAGGTGCCGGCGCAGACATCATTTGCTGCGCGGATTCCAATGGCCATATGTTGCCCACCGAAGTGCACCGGTTGTTCAGTCGTCTTGCCAGTCGGTTGATGGTGCCACTGGGGTTTCATGCCCATAACAACCTCTCGCTGGCGTTGGCGAATGCCTCGGCGGCCATCGAAGCCGGTGCTGAATACATCGATACATCCATCTGCGGCATGGGCAAAGGGGCGGGGAATCTGCACTTGAGCATGCTCGTGGCTTATCTGGAACGCGTCGGCATCAGTCATGGCTACGACCTGGTGAACATTATCGAACTGTCAGAGGCTACGGCCCGTTCGATACCGCAGAACAATATGCCCAGCCCGCTGATGGATATCATCCTCGGTACTTACAACTTTCCTTTCGATGTCAGCCAGCGCATGAGGGAAACCATCGAACGGTTTCAGTTGACCTCCGAGTACCGTGCGATCGAGGTCATGCACCAACAGGATCAGGTCGCGCGCCTTGCCCCGCGAGCCTTGTTGTCGGGCGTCATCAATGACTTGCCCAGAGCGGCGCGCGGGGTGTCGCTATGAGCCTGCAACGCAAGCGCATCTGCGTTCTGCCCGGCGACGGGATTGGTATTGAAGTCATGGAGGCTGCGCTGCCAGTGATCGCCGCCATGAATCTGCCCTTCGACCTGATACCCGCCGATATCGGCTGGGAATGCTGGAAACGGGAGGGTGAAACGGTCCCTGCGCATACGTGGGAAGTCATGGCCAGTTGCGACGCCACCTTGCTGGGCGCGATCACCAGCAAGCCGCTGGCAGAAGCCGAGGCCGAGTTGCCAGCGGAACTTCAAGGTCATCAGCGTCGTTATATCAGCCCGGTCATTCAACTCCGGCAGAACCTTGATCTGTACGCCAATGTTCGACCCGTGACGGACATGACGGCCGAAAACCGCTTTCGCTTTGTCGTTATCCGGGAAAACACCGAGGGACTTTATGCGGGCCTGGACTTTGGCGGTATTCCTGACGCGCTCCTGCCCCTGCTCGAAGAACGGGAGGCCCTCGGCGCGCCGTGGCACAGGGAAGGCCAAGACGATGCGACCGTTACCTTGCGCCTGCAAACGCGCAGTGGACTGACGCGTATTTTTGAATACGCGTTCGATTATGCCCGCAAGAATAACTTCTCTCGTGTGACTTTCGTCGATAAGCCAATGGTGCTCAGGCACAGCAGCGCCTATGCGCGCGGTATATTCGAAGGCATTGCGCAGAAGTATCCAGAGATAGTGGGTGCTATCGAGAATGTCGACGCTGTCGCTTTGTGGATGGTGCAGCGTCCCGAGCGCTTCGGGGTGATTGTTGCCGAGAACATGTTCGGCGACATCCTTTCTGATCTGGGCGCTGGCGTCATGGGCGGTCTCGGTTTTGCGCCAAGTGGCAACTTCGGGAATTCAGGCGCTTATTTCGAACCGGTGCATGGCAGCGCGCCTGCGCATGCCGGACTTAATAAAGCCAACCCCAGTGCCATGTTCATGGCTATTGCGCTGATGCTCGAGCATTTGGGCTACCCGCAACAGGCCAACTATATTACCGACGCGGTCAGTGCTGTGTCGCGCTCGGCGGTGCGTACTTATGACATGGGCGGCTCGCACAGTACCCGGCAAGTAGGTGAAGCCATTATCCATCAGTGCGTCGAGTTGCAAGCCACCTCCTGCGGACATCAAACCGGGCAGACGTCGGCCCAGGGAGAACGTCATGTCAGCGCTCTCTGAATCTGTCTCTATCTCGCAAGCGCTGTTGAATGAGTGTGAACGCCTTGATACCGCATCGTTGTCAGACGCGCTGGACAGCCTGGGTATCAATGGCGGGCTCGCAGGCATTGCCTCGCAAGTACCGGGCACCCGGTGTGTCGGTATTGCATTTACGGTACAGTATGAGCCGGTCGATACGTCAGCCGTTTTCAAAGGGGCGGCCAACTATATTGATCAGGTTCCCGCGGGTGCAGTGATCGTTTCTTCAAATAACGGTCGTCAGGACTGCACGGTCTGGGGCGATATCATGACCCACTTTGCGCTGGCCAACGGTATCAAGGGAACTGTTATCGATGGCGTTGCACGGGATATCGATACTGTCATTCGTTGCAACTACCCGTTGTTCAGCCGTGGCCGTTTTATGCAGTCGGCAAAGAACCGCGCTCAACTCAGGGCGGTGCAAGTTACGGTCGTGATCGATGGCGTCAGCATACACCCCGGCGATCTTATTGTTTGCGATGGCAGTGGTTGTGTCGTCATTCCGCAGCCTGTTGCAGGCGAAGTGGTTCGTCGCGCTCATGCCGTGGAGCAGACAGAGCGCAGGATCATCGATGCCATCTCCGCCGGCTCGACCCTTGAGGATGCCCGTAGAGCCTGCCGCTATGACCAGCCCTGGCTCACCGATGCCGAAAAAGCCCGCTCAGGAGTTCCGTCATGAATCAGATTCCCGGATGGTCAGCGAATGCCGAGACGTCGACAGCGCTGGATGAACTGCTCGTCACACAAATGCCTGATGCGGACATTGCCCTGTTCAAAAAGGCCATGCGTCGCCTGACCTCGACCGTCACCCTTATTGCAACCGAGCATGAAGGTACACCCTACGGCATGGCCGCTTCGGCGGTCAGTTCAGTGTGCATCAGCCCGCCGTCGATTCTGGTGTGCATCAATCACAGCGCCAGTGTTTACCTGCCGCTGGTTGAGCAGGGCAAGTTTTCCGTCAGCCTGTTGCAGGCGGGCCAGGAAGAACTGGTGAGTGTTTTCGGCGGTGCAGTCAATGGTCCTGCGCGGTTTGCAAGCGGCGACTGGCAGCACGAGCAGGGCGTGCCGTACCTGCGTACGGCTCAGGCGACCCTGTTCTGTTCCGTGGCCCAACGGATTACGTACGGCACACACGAAATCATCATCGGTCTGGTCGAGAAAACCACAGTGGCCGAGTTGATCTCGCCGCTGCTCTGGCAAGACGGCAAGCCGGCGATTTCAGTACCACTGGTTGCGTAACTACTTCTTCTTATCAATGGAAACCGATTATGAAAATGGAATTGTTCGACGCTCGATCCGTCACCGATGACAAGGCGATCTATCTGGTCAACGTAGTACAGGTCAACGAGGGGGCTCAGGACCTGGCAATCGAGATACTCGAAGAAGCCGTCAGTTATGTGGCTCGCACGTACAGTGCGTTTCAGTGGAGCCGCTTGATAAAGAGCACGGACGGCAAGACGGTCATCAATCAGGCGCAATGGAGTGATCAGAAGCAGTTCGAGTCATTGTTCCAGGATGAAGAATTTCTGTCCCGCTACCGGCGTCTGGAGGAAGCCGACACTTGGGAATATCACCTTTACGGCGTGGCCGAATACATCACTCCCGAAACCGCGTTGCAAAAGGTCGGCTGATTAATCACTGGCAGAAGAGGGCAGTGGCACACGCTGCTCTCTGGTTGCACTCATTCGGTTTTGTACGGGAGATGACGCTATGGTCGCGATCAATACAGCATTGACCGCACTGCTTGGAATTGAACATCCGCTGGTCCTGGCGCCGATGGGCGGTGCGTCTGGCGGGCGTCTTGCCGCTGCGGTTTCCCGCGCGGGAGGCCTGGGGCTGGTCGGGGCCAGCTACGGCGATGCGCAATGGATGGCCAGCGAACTGGCACTGATGCGCGACGTGAAACAACCCTGGGGCGTGGGCCTGGTCATGTTTACCGTGGCGCGATGCTTCGAACTGCTTCAGCTGGCGCTGGAGTACGGCCCTGACGTGGTCGCATTGTCGTTTGGTGATGCGCGGCCTTTCATCCGGCCCATTCAGCAGGCCAATGCCAAGGTTATCGTTCAGGTACACGATGTCGATCAGGCGCATGCAGCGCTGGACGCAGGTGCCGATGCCTTGATCGTGCAGGGCGCCGAGGCCGGTGGCCACAGCCTGCGCCGTTCTTCCATGCCGTTGTTTCCGGCGGTTCGCGATGCGCTGGGCAATGACGTCGTGCTGATCGGCGCTGGCGGGATTGCCGATGGTCGCGGCATGGCGGCAGCACTCGCGCTGGGTATGGACGGCGTGATGATGGGCACGCGGTTTCTGGCATCGCAAGAGGCACTTCCTTCCGAACGGGTCAAGCAGCGGCTGTTGCAGGCGGTCGCCAGCGACACGGTGCGCACCCGGATTTTCGATCAGGTGCGCGGCATCGACTGGCCCGAGGGCTACAGCGGGCGGGTGATCGGCAATGACTTTTCCAATGCCTGGGTCGGTGAGGAACAGGCGTTTGCTGCATCAGCGGATCGGCTGCGTGCGGACTACGAGGCTGCTCTGGCTGCCGATGATGTCAGCATCAGGGCCATCTGGGCTGGCGAAGTCGCGGACCTGATCAGTGATGTGTTGCCCGCCCGGTCGATCATCGATTCAACCATGGCCGGGTACGCCAGCAGCGTCGAGCGCCTGCGCGCTGCCCGTTAATCGAGCGTCACGGATCAACGCCCGGACCCACCAGCAGTGGCGGGGCTGAGCATTTTTGCAGGAGCAAAAGCCATGAGTGAGTGCATCACGCATCAGACGTTCGGCCTCGGTCAGACCCGCGTGTTCATCCTTTCGCCGGTCATGCCGGTGTGGGATGAGGGCGGGTTCGCTCAACCATTGATCGAGCATTTCATCAAGGCGGGTCACCAGATTACGGTGTTCGATTCCCTTTCCCTGCCGGTCAAGCCTGACGAAGACTTCGGCGAATTTGCCCGACGCTGGGCGCAGGTGCTCGAGCCCTAGGGTACGCCGCAGCTTTTGGTCGGCGTTGCGCTCGGCGGAGCCTTGGCGCAAGAGCTGGCAGGCGGTTCGTACCTGAGCGCGACACCCGCATTATTGCTGCTTTCTTCGCCTGCAAAAGCCGATGCCTTGCTCGACTCGCGGCTGGGACTTATGGCGGATCTGGCAGAAGCGGGGCAGGTCGACGAGGCGAAGCGATTGCTGGACGATCTGGTGCTTCCTGAAGGCCAGAAAGCTGTTCGCAGCGATCAGCCGGTGAGCGAAGGTAACGTGTCTGTTGCGATCCAAGGACTACGTTTGACGGTGGGGTTCAGGTTGTTGGCCGGTCTGGATATCAGCGAACGTTTGCTGCATTACAAGGGCCGTGTGCTGAGTGTCTATGGCGAGAAATCACAGCTGGTCGGTGCGCAGCACGTACCGCCGGTGTTTACGGAAAATCAGTGCTCGGTGTGCGTCCCCAATGGCGGGATGCGCCCGCTGGCTGATGACTTGCCGCGGGTGCTGGAGCACATCGACCGTTTCCTGAACGTTGCGGCGGGGACCGACAGATGACCCAGTCAACCGATGAAACCCGCTTTATCGATGTTCATTACCACGCCAATCCTGACGCGTTTGTCCGCCGCCACGGCGCGATAGAGGCGGGGCGGCGCTATGCGAATGCCAAGGGCCGAGTGGTGTTGAAAAATCATCTGGGCTGCACCGCCGCGCAGGCATGGGAAGCGCGTAGCGAGGGCTTCCCGGTAAGCGGTTCGGTGGTTCTGAACGAGATTGCCGGTGGCGTCGATTACCGGGTGGTCGAGCATAGCCTTTGCTTGCGTGGCGACGAGCCCGGCCGGTTTATCGTGCATTTTCCGACCGTCACCGGCAGGACACACGCCAGCACGCTGGCCCGCAACCTGAGCCACCCGCTGTTGCGCGACAAACCCATTCAGCCAGCCAGGGTGAGCTCGCACAGCGGACGCCTTACGTCTCAGGCGCTGGATATTCTGAAAATGGCGCGTGACTATCCGCTGGTCATCTCGACCGGCCATGCCGATGCCGCTGAAGTCCGGGCGCTGATCGATGAGGCCATCAGGATCGGCGTGCCGAGGCTGATGCTCAATCAGCCCGCCAACCCTTTGACCGGCCTTAAAGCTGCGGAGCTGGCGGAGATCGGCAAAGAGCCTTCGGTGTATATCGAGCAGACGGCGCTGACGTACTTGCTGGGCTATCAGGACAAGCAGGATTTCAGCGAGGTCTTGAGTGGAGTGCCTAATGTTGTATACAGCTCTGATCTGGGGCAGACCAGTCAGATTGATATCCCTGAGTGGCTGTCGATGAGTGAGCAGTGGTTTGACGCATTCGGTTTGAGCGACGTGCGTCGTGCCGAGATTGCACTGCTGAATCCACAACGGATGCTGGCCATTTAAACGCTGTTGAAGGACTCCCGGCGCCTGGCCTGCCGTCCGGGATGCAGGGAGCCCAGACGATCAGGCGACTTCGGCGGCAACCTTCGACCTGACGGCCCCGACGTCACTCGACTCCCGCAGTCCGGCGCGCTCCATCAGTGGCAGTGTCTGCGCCACGAAATCCTTGATGCCCTGATGGTAATCCAGCCAGGTCAGTGCAATGCCGTCGATCCCCCAGGCTGCGTATTTTTCAAACAGCTCGACGATGCGTTCCGGCGTACCTACCAGCGGTACGCCTGCAAACCCGGCTTTGAAATGAAAGCGAAAACGGACGGCATCTTCCGGGGTGAAGATGCCGGTCTGAATACCCAGTTCGCGGGTGATGATCGAGCAGCCTTCTTCGTCGCCCAGCTCGTTGGCGTAGTAATCCAGATAAGCGTCGGCTTCTTCCTGAGTGTCCTTTTGCACCACGTAGCCATAGCACCAGATCTTCAGGTCGCGATCAAATTCCTGTCTGGCCAGATCCTTGTAAGAAGCAATTTGCTGACGCACCGCTGCTTCACCGTCCAGATGTTTGATGATCAGAAACGCCGCATCACAGTGCTCGGCACAGAACCGTTTGCCACGCGGCGAGCCGCCGGCGTTGATCAGGTAAGGTGGGTTGAGCGGCTTGGGCTGCGAGACGGCATCGCAGACGTTGAAGTACTCGCCTCTGAAATCAAAAGGGGTGTGCTGTTGCCATGCGTTTTTCGCGATCTGTAGCCATTCTTCTGCGTAGTCGTAGCGTTGGTCGTGTTCCATCATCTGGCCGCTGAACATGCGCATTTCAGCGCCGTACCAGCCACACAGGATATTCAGGCCGAAGCGCCCGCCGCTGATATGGTCGATGGTCGCCGCCTGCTTGGCGGCGAACAGCGGGTGTACGGTGGGCAAGTGCGATGTCGAAAATACGGCAATCCGATGGGTCAGGGCCGCAATGCCGGCCGTCCAGGTGTAGGTTTCAAAAGAGATCCCGCCCGTATTGTTGGTGCCGCCGAAGCCTTTCCAGCGGCCTACCGGAATGAACGCTTCAAACCCCGCGTCGTCGGCTATTCGGGCTATTTCCAGATTGCCTGCCCAGTCATCGCCACGCAGGCGTTCCGGTGCATTGGTGACCGTGCAACCGCCCTCGGTATTGGAGGAAAAAACCCCCAGTTGCAATCTGTTGCGGCTGCTGCGCATCGGGTTGGGTTTGATCGTATAAGCTTTTTCAGAGCGCATGGTGACCTCCAGGTCATTTTGGGTGTAGTTCCTCCCTGTTTCCCTGCCACAAACCACGCGGCAAGAATCGCACTGCAAGCCAGCAGACCGGCCAGTGAGCAAGCGCCCACGGCCAGACGGGTCTTATCGATCAGAAAACCGGTTGCCACCGGCAGACGCCCTGCGAGAATGTAACCTCCCATTTTCAGAAGAAAATTGCCCTGCACACGACGCTGATTATTGACGTTCATCGTGACAGTTTCAGCCTCTCAAGCTGGCCCGGCCCTTGTCCGGCACCTGCCAGCAAGGCGGCAACCATCCGGGGCAGCCGGTGAGGCCAGTGCGACTGCGGTGACCAGACACAGCATAGCGATGAACGTCGAAAGTGCACTGAAGTAAAAACAGTCGCTCGCGGGTTTGCCCATACAGCAGCTGCATCACGAAGGTGGTACCGCCAGCCACCCGCGGGCTGTTGATCAGCAGCAGGCTGGACAGCAGCGACGGGCCCGGCAACAGCGCGAACGAGGTGGCGGTAATGCCGGGCGCAACCAACGCCTTCAGGCGTAAGGTTTCTCGTGGGTAGGGAAGTGCGGAAGTACATATTCTGCAAGCTCCTGCAGCACCTCCGTCGCTGGACGTCTTAGTGGCTTGAGGTTAAGGGCCACGTGCGAGACGCCTTCGGCTTGCTGGCGCTGCCACAGGTCGATGAGCGCGTTACGTCCGGTGCTGATACCGCGCCCGACTTTCAGCGGTGCATTCGGGTCGTCGTCCAGGTCGAAAAACGTCGCGTAGCCGTAGGGCCTGGACGACGCTTGATCAGCGGATTTTCGCCAGTGGTCGATGACATCAGGCAGCGTGTTGAAAGCGCTCTGATGCCAGATCCAGCCGTCCATGTGGTTGGCCAGCCAGCTGATGTCCTGCTTGCAGCGCCCGATGGCCAGCATGGGCAGGCGACCGAAATGCGGTTTCGGTAATAGATCGAGTTCGCCGTTGAGCTGTCCGTAATAACGCGACCTGTAGGCAGGGAACGGGCGTTCGGTGACCGTGTGCAGAATCTCGACACACTCCCGGAAGCGTTCGGCCCGCGTGTCGAAGTCCTGACCAAATGCCGGATACTCGCAGGGACGATCACCGGTCGACAACCCCAGCAGCAATCGCCCCCTGAGCAGGACGTCTACGCTGCAGGCCTGTTTGGCCACCATCAACGGATCGCGCAATGTCAGGACGATACCGGCAGTGCCGATGCTGATTCGTCGGGTCACCGCGGCCAGCATGGCCGCATACACAAAAGGATCGAAAATCTGCCCCGCATCACCAAAGGCCGGCTCCAGAAGGGGCACGTCCCGTAGCCAGAGCGCGGCGAAACCGGCCTGATCTGCCTGGACCGCGAGTGCCACATGATCCGTCATGTCGGGCACAGCGGTGTTCGGATAGCCCACCAGTGGCGCAATCAGGCCGAAGGTCAGTTGGCCGTGTGCAAATACACGTGCAAAAGCAGGATGCCGTTCCGGCGCCCATGTTTCAGACCGAATCATTTGGAATCTCCCGCCAGGTCAATTGGCCTGGCTGATGTTTGGGGCGACTCGTCGTGAGCACGCACTCGACCCAGTAGCAGGAAGACCGCAGCGGCGGTCAGCACCGTGGCCGCGCTGAGGATGAACAGCAGGCTGCGGAACGCCCCGGCATAGTGTTGATGGAGCAAATCTGCCTTGTCGGGCAACAAGCCAGTGGCGCTGTGCAAGTCGCCCAGCGCTGCGCGGTTGGCAGCCTCGGTCACGATATGCGGAGCAACGCCGTTCACCGACTCGAAAAGACCCCACTGGATGAACGTTGCCAGCAGCGCACCGGCAAACGCGATGGCAATCCCGTCGGCCGAAACCCGCACGGCGTTGAAGATGCCCGTGGCCATGCCGGCGCGTTCCTTTTCAACGACGCTGACCGCCATGCCATCCATCAAGCCCCAGGGCAGACCAATGCCGATGCCGATCAAGGCCATGGGCAGCAGCGCGTTCTTAATGACGCTGCTGTCCAGCGCCAAGGCCAGCCAGGACAAACCGGCTGCCACCAGCAGCAGGCCGATGCCTGACAGCACACCGGCTGTGAAACGGCGCGCCAGTTGCGCTGCGAGCATGGGCACAATCAGCAACGGCGCAGCCAGGGCCGTCATCATCTGCCCGGTTTCCAGAGCGCTGAGGCCATCAACACCGATGAAGCCCGCGGGCAGCATGATGATCAGCACCACAAAGAAGAACGCCGGGCTGGCGGCCAGAATCTGCACGCCGACAAAGCGAGCGCTCTTGAACAGCGACAGGTCGAGCATGGGGCTGGCCACTTTGCGTTCCACCGAGATGAACACTCGGAACAGAAGCAACGAACCGATGATGCTGCCCAGCACCCACGGGTGTGTCCATCCCTCCTCGGGGGCAAGCAGAACACCGTAAGTGAAGAGCGTCAGGGCTGCCGTGAAGCTGGCGGCACCCGGCCAGTCCATGCCGGTGGCGTGGGGATCTCTGGATTCGGTGGCGCTGAACAGCACCATAAAAAAGCTGCCTACGCCGATCAGGCCGGTGGCGTGAAATGACCACTTCCAGCCTGCCGAATCCACCAGTGTGCCCGCCGCAAGCGGGCCGAAAGCCAGGCCGATACCAAAGGTGGTGCCCAGCAGGCTGAACACTCGGGTGCGGTCGGCGCCGTGAAAGGTCTGCGCCAGCGACGACATTGCGCCAGCGAACGCTGCCGCACCGCCAAGGCCCTGAACAAGACGCAGGATATCGATCTGCAGCACTGACGACGCGGCAGGAATGGCAAACGTGGCGACCACGAAGATCACCAGTCCGATCAGCCAGATGCGCTTTCTGCCGTAGATATCGGTAAGACTGCCGGCGGCCATCATGGCGCTGCCATATGTCAGGATGTAGGCGTTGATGACCCACGTCAGTTCCACAGCCGATCCGCCCAGTGCCTTGTGGATGGAGGGCAGCACGACCGCCGGGCCGGTGAAGCATAACGGGATCAGGATGCCGGTCAGGCAGGCAGCGAACAGCTGTCCCCATCGCCCGGCCCTGAAAGGGGCCTGAGCGTGGCTGGTTGAAGTCATGGTGATATCCCTGTGATGCGTGCGCAGGTGTCGGTTCGCGTCGCGCAGTGACCCGACGGCGTTTGGCCTGCCGAAGATTAGGGGTTGCGTCTGTAAACAAAAACAGGCTTATGTTCCGAAGGCATAGGACAAGGCTGTCCGCAATAGGAGTGAGCAGTGGAATCGCTAGGTAGCATCGCGTTGTTTGTGCTGGTCGCGGAAACACGAAGTTTCACCCAGGCCGGAAAGCGCCTGGGCATTTCGTCCTCGGGCGTCGGCAAAAGCATCGGTCGGCTCGAAGAGAACCTCGGCGCGCGGCTGTTTCATCGCAGCACGCGCAGCATCGCCCTGACCCTGGAGGGCTCGCTGTTTCTGGAGCGCTGTCGACGTATCCTGGCAGAACTGGAAGCGGCAGAAATGGAATTGAGCAATGCCCGGGACTTGCCGAGGGGTCGGCTGCGGGTCAGTGTGCCGCTGGTCAGTGGACTGGTCATGCCGGTCATCATCGAGTTCATGCGCGCTTTTCCCGACATCGAGCTGGATATTGATTTCTCCGACCGCATGGTCGATATCATCGAAGAAGGCTTTGATGTCGTCTTGCGCACGGGCGACCTCAGTGATTCCAGGCTCTTGTCGAAAAGGATGGGCGGCTTTCAGTTACGCATTGTCGGCGCTCCGGACTATTTTGAACGGCGCGGCATGCCGGCTTTTCCCGCTGATCTGGTTCAGCACGCCTGTCTGCATCACAAGTTTCCGTCCTCCGGCAAATTCGAACTCTGGCCGCTGCGTCGCGAGGACGGTGCCGATGATCTTGATTTGCCGCAGACGATGATCTGCAACACCACGGAAATTCTGGTCGATGTCGCGCGGGCCGGTCTGGGTATCGCCTGCCTGCCTGATTTCATGATTGCGTCCGCGATCAAACGCGGCGAGCTTGTTTCGATTCTGGATGATTACACTGTGCACACGGGAAGTTTCAGGCTGCTCTGGCCGTCCAGCAAACATCTTTCCGTGCGCCTGCGGGTGTTCATTGATTTCTTGCACAGCCACTTGTTCGCTTCCGTTGCAGGCAATTCTGCGGACTGAGCATGCGGCCCCTGAAGGAGCATTGGCATGTACACGCTTTTTGGCAGTAAAGGGTCGGGGTCGGCGGCAATCGAGATGGCGCTCGAGCGATGCGCGGTCCCGTTTACGTTGATCAGGGCCAGCTCATGGGAAGAGGGGCCCGGGAAGGAGGCGTTGAGGCGGGTCAATCCGTTGCTGCAAGTGCCGACGCTGGTGCTGGCTGATGGCACGGTGCTGACCGAAAGCGCCGCAATCCTGATTCATTTGGGGCTGGAGCATTCCCGCTCCAGTCTGCTGCCCGGAGAAGCATCCGCTCGGGCTCATGCACTTCGCGGGCTGGTGTACATCGCCACCAATTGTTACGCGCCGATCGGCATCATCGATTACCCGGAACGCTGGCTGCCGGGTGCTGATGATGCACAGCAAGCAGCACTGGAAGAAGGCGCTCGCACCCGGCTGCATGAAAACTGGGAAACCTTCGCTGAGCTTTTCGGCAGTCCTGCCCGTTTTCGGCCGGACACTCCCGCCGCAATGGAAATACTGGCAGCTGTTGTGACGCGATGGAGCGGGGCGCGGGAGCACCTGAGTTCAGCACGGCCGGCGTTTTATGCAGCGCTGTTGCAAGTGGACACGAACCCGACTGTCAACGCTGTGATAAAACGCCATTGGTCATGAATAGCAGACGCATGGGCCTGCAGGAAACTTTGGAAAGGCTCTCAATCCAGCGGCCCCAACACTTTGCGGTAACGCTCCTCTCCCTGATCAGTCTGACGGGTCAGAATAACTTCCAGGCCTTGCGGGTTGTCCTCTTTATGGCTGTCAGGCGATTGCCAGCCGCTGTCGTCCTTCCAGACCCGCAGCCGCACATCGACTATCCCGTCAAGCACGGCAATGCCATCGCCGGGGGCCGGTAACGGGTAGCGATCGCTGGCGATGGCTGCGGCGCGATACAGGGTCTTGTTATCCAGCCACCAGCGAACCCGCTGTAGACCGTCTTCGGGTGTTGCCGCGCTGCGAATCACGTCGAGGCGAAAATGCCTTTTATCGGCACTGCGCACGCTCAACGCTGCGGGCGTTTCCGGTTTCAGGGAAGCATCCTCGCCGATCACCGGTTCTCGCAGTTCAATGCTGGCGCGCAGCAGCACGTCACGCTCCATCTGGTTCAGTGCGCGCAACAGCGACTCGGTTTTTTCAGTGTCATCACGCAGGTGACGATCGGTTCGGGTCACGCTGTCGAGGCCGCGCCAGGCGATCAGACTGACGAGGGTCATGAGCAGGATCGCGACCATCACCTCAAGCAAGGTAAAACCGTGTTGGTGCGCGGGCTCTGGTGCTTTGTTCATGGCGGGCTGACCACCTGCAACTGCCCCAGCGCGCTGCGTTGCAGATCGAGGGCGTGCTGGCCGTCGGAAAGCCGTATGCGCAGGGGCGTGCCGATCCACTCCGTGTTGAACATCACGCGCTGCCCGGGCTGAACGCGCACACGCATGGCCGGCGACTCCCAGTTTCTCGGGCGCAGTTGCGGATCGTCGTTGAAGGTGTCGTGGCCCGATCCTGTTTCGGCGCGCCGCCGGAAGGCAAAACCTTTAGCATCGGCGTGCCAACTGATCATGCGGCCGTCGGCCCTGGCTTCAGCCTGAGCGATCTGAAACAGTTGCGCCAGACGTTCGGCATCCTTGCGCAACAGTGCTGCAGGATCGGGCTTGATGCTCAGGCTTATCGTCGCGCTGGCGATGCCGATAATCACCACCACGACCATCAGTTCGATCAGGGTGAAGCCCGATTGCCTGGGCATGCTCATGACGCTGCACTCCTTGCTGAAGCCGGTTCACTCATGGGTACAGACGATAGCCAGCGACGCACGCTCATGTAGACTGCTCGTTCGGACGAACAGGAGGTTCAGTCATGGTAGTTCCTTTTGCATTTTCGGCCCCTCGGCTGCTGCTGGTGGCAGGTCTGATGGTGGCGCTGGTGGGGGTCGCATTCTGGGCGCCACGGCTACTGGCCCCGCTGCCATCATCAGGCAGTGCGCCGGTCGGGCAGGCACCTGCCAGCGCCAGCCCGGCACGCCACTGGTTTGCCGACCAGCCTTCGCCAGTGCAGATCAAGGTGTCCGGGCTCATGGCCGGAGCGCGCGGCGCGGTGGCAATCATCAGCCTCAACGACGGCCCGGCAGGCAGTTTCCTGGTGGGGGAGCATCTCGCCAGGGATGTGCGTCTGGTGGCTATCGAAGCCGACGGGGTGGTGATCGAACAGGGCTCGGAGCAAAAACGCTTCAACGTCAGTCCGTTGGCCGAAGGGCCGGAACTGCCCAGCCTGATGCGTCGCTGAACGCTCATGGTCTGTTGGCCGCCGGACGGCCGAGCAGGGTGTCGAGGCGTGCCAGCGGCGGGGCCTGAACATCGCGTTGGGACACCTTCAGGCTGACGCGCATCAGCCTGCCGTCGGCGCTGACGGTCAGCGACTGCTCACAGCGCAATAACAGTCGTCCCTGATTGCATTCGAATGCGCGCGTCCCCGCAGCCAGGTGCTCCGCCATGCGCAGCTCGGCAAGCTGGTTCTGCGCGGCCAGCAACGCCAGTGCGCGATCCCGCAACAGGCCGTTGCTGTGCGTCATGACCCCTGACACACGAGCCGCAGCCGCCAGCGCGATGGCGATGATCGCCAGCGCTACGAGCACTTCGGTCAGGGTAAAGCCGTGCTCCTTGTGCGGCATGTACATGGTCGCCTCCTGGCAGATACAGATCAGCAGAATAGCAGCTGAGGATTCATGAATGGCCCGCTATAACGCTTGCGCAGTTTGATCGGGCAATGCAACGGCTTTGCTACACTGCGCATAGGATGATAGTTATCAGGGAATGGATATGGATGTCTTATGCGTCAAGCCTCGCCCGGCAGGTCATCCGGGTCAGGGCGGTTTCACCCTCATTGAAATCATGGTGGTGGTCGTCATTCTCGGCATTCTGGCGGCAGTTGTGGTGCCCAAAGTTCTCGACCGGCCGGATCAGGCGCGTGCCACGGCAGCGCGGCAGGATGTTGCAGGTCTGATGCAGGCGCTCAAACTCTACCGCCTCGATCATGGCGCTTACCCGAATCAGAGCCAGGGCCTGAAGGTGCTCGTGGAGCGACCCGCGAACGTCAACAAAAGCAATTGGCGCGCTTATGTAGAACGACTCCCCGACGATCCCTGGGGGCGTCCTTACAATTACCTCAATCCTGGCGTCAACGGCGAAGTTGATGTGTTTTCCCTTGGGGCCGATGGTCAGCCCGATGGCGAGGGCGTCAATGCCGATATTGGCTCCTGGCAGCTTTGAACGCCTTGGGAGAAACCAGCGGGTCGGCAAGGATGACCCAGCGCGGCTCGGCGATTATCAGTGCGTTGCTGATTGCTACGCTGGTTGCGGTGATGGCTGCCGGCATGCTGAGCCGCCAGAGTGTGCTGACCCGCGTGGTGGAAGCCGAGCAAGCGCACCGCCAGGGCAGCGCCGTATTGCATGGCGGTCTGGAGGTCGGTCGCAGGCTGCTTTGGGAATCACGCTGGCAGGATGGCCTGACTCTGCCTGACCAGGCGTGGGCGCGCCCTATCGGTCATGATGCACTGGATCAACTGAGCGGCGATTTTCAGGGGCAACTGGAGGACCAGCAGGGCAAGTTCAACCTGCGCAATCTGATCGCCAATCATCGCCCGGACCTCGCCATGGTGCCAGACCTTAATGACGTCGCGCTGTTTGTGCAGGTGGTGCGCAGCGGCAGTTTCGCGCAGGCGGCCCGGCAGTTGGGCATGCCTTCGAATACCGTCAGCCGCAGAATTCAGCAACTGGAAGCACAGCTGGACACACGGCTGTTGCAGCGTTCAACGCGCAAGCTGGCGCTGACCCCGGCAGGTCAGGACTTCTATGAGCGTTGCATGGGCGCTGTCGATGGATTGACCGACGCCGCAGAGCAGCTTGTTTCGAGGCGTGAAGAACCCAGCGGCCGAGTGCGAATTGCCGCAACGGCGGATTTCTTCGACTTTTTTTCGATGGACTGGGTGGCCGATTTTCTTGCCCGTTACCCGCGCGTGCAGCTCGAATTTGTCCTCAGCGATGATCGCGCCGACCTGATCGCTGAGCGGCTGGACATCGCCTTCAGGGGCGGCCCTTTGCAGGACTCGGGGTATGTGGGGCGTCAACTGATCGATGAAGAGCGCGACTGCATGGTCGCCAGCCCGGCCTATCTCGCGACTCACGGTATGCCTGCGTCGCTGGAGAGTCTGCAGGCGCACTATTGTGTGTGTGCTGCGCACCTTGGCAGTTTTAACACCTGGCGGCTGCTCGGTCCGGAGGAAAAGCTGCATGAGGTGCAGATTGCCAGCCGATTCAATGCAAACACGGCGCAGGCGCTGCGTAAGGCGGCGCTTGCCGGATTGGGCATTGCCTTGTTGCCGACCACCCTGATCCGTGCCGATTTACGCAAGGGGCTGCTGGTGCCGGAACTGGCGCAGTATCAGCGCACCAGCCATGGCCTGCACGTGCTTTATCCCAGTCGGCAACACCTGCCACTGGCTGTTTCGGCGTTTATCGGGATGGTGATGGAGAAACTCAAGACCAAGGCGTTTCCTGCGCAGTGAGCGTCAGCAGCACTGGCTTTGCCCGGGTCATTTCAATTTCGACGTCATGTAAATCAATCGAACCGTTGCGATGGTGATGGCTTCCGCATCGCTCTTGATCGTATCGAGCTGATCACTGTTCAGGACGCCTTGTTCAACGTTGGATTCCATCAGGCGAGCGACCTGATACAGGTTCTGGGTCACGTCGTGCAGGCTGCCGTGCAAACGGGCAATCACCCCGTTCAGGCGCTCACTGTTTGATTTGTCAGTCAGGGCTGGCGCAGCTACGAAAGGGTCAGCGTGGAAACCGGTGACCAGGTAAGTAATATCAACGCCGGCGTCGGCAATGCGTGACAAGTAGTCCGCGCGGGGCGACCGAACACCATTTTCGTAGTTGCCTTGAGCATTGGTTTCCACGCCGCCTATGGCACCCAATGCGCTTTGCGAAAGCTTGAGACGCAGCCTTTCCCGTTTTAATCGTGGTCCTATCCCTGTCATCCGTTTGTCCTCGATAAACTGTCTGCCAGATAAAATCGGGCTGTACTGCAACAATTTGGGTTAACAAGCGTTCTTTCTACGACCAGAAGGGCCTCCGAATCGGCATGAGCACATGCGTTCAGGGTGGTTCAGGTACTGACGTACCTGATGGGTCGAAGAGTGTACGGATGAATCGGGTGGGTTGATACCGTTTTGTATGAAACTGTACGATTTAATGGGCTGTTTCAGCGCAGTCCTCCGCGGCTGGCGCAGAGCCCGGCAAGGCTCTGCGCAGTGTCTTTCCGGGCAGGCTTTACAGGCAGCGCGACGTCGGTTGCTGTGCCCAGCGCTGCGCAGTAGTGGCGATCTTGTCAGCCAGTCGGGCAACGGCTTTCTGGTGCGCGATGATGAGGTTTTCCATGCCTTCTCCGGCCTGCTCGCGGATCACGCTGCTGCAGGTCAGGCTCTGCCGTTTGCTACCGGCGGTAGCGCCGGCCTCACGCAGCCCGAGGGTCCAGACGACGTCGATCAGCGCGTAGTTGCCCGGCATCGACTCGAACCGGCGCACGTCGGTACGGACCGACAGCACCGGTTGCTCGCCATTTTTTGGCAGACCGGCCATGTCCCGGCTGCCGAAGCGGTGTTCCAGCTGCGGTGTCAGTGCGTCATGAAACTCGTCACCCAGGGGCGATCCCCAGCGTTCGGTGTCGAGAATCGCCAGGCTGCCATTGCCCTGACGAACCACCAGCGGTGGCTGGTCCACCTGCACCGGCATCAACACCGGCAGCATTTCGAACTGGAACGGCATTGGGCTTACTGCCGCAGTGGTGGCAGTGCCCATCGGTGCGATCAGCGTGTAATAGTGGGTCTGTGTCGACGTGCAGGCACTGATGCCCAGTGTTGCGGCCAACGCCAGCAGTTTCAAACGCAAGGTCATTGTTTTGGCTCCAGATCAATTGCACGGGACGACGACGGGGCGTTGAACGAGCGCGGGGCAGCATCGCCGGTACGGCCGCGGATCAGCGATTCAGGATGACGGCTGAGGAAGTCGGTCAGCACCCGAACCGAGCGGGCGGTGCGCTGCACTTCATCCAGTGCCTGACCCAGTTGCTGGCGCGCAGGTGAATCTTCGGCAAACGAGTCGTTGGCAGTGCCCAGGGTTTTCTCAGCCTGTTGCAAGGTGCCACGCATCTGCGGCAGCACGCTGCTGTTGACCTGCTTGAGGGTTTTCTGCAGCTCGCTCAACGTGCCATTGAGGTTGCCCGCCAACTGGTCGATCGGCAGGTTGCTGAGCTTCTCGACGAATGCTTGCAGTTGTTCCTGCAACTTGTCGAAGCTGCCCGGCACCGTCGGAATCTCCAGCGGCCGCGCCTTGGCGTTGAAGGCTACTTTCGGCGCCTTCGGATCGAACTCCATGGCGATGTACAACTGGCCGGTCAACAGGTTGCCGTTACGCACCTGAGCACGCAGGCCATTGGCGACAAACGCGCCCAGCACGCGGGCCGACTGTTCTTCTTCGTCACCCGAGCCGCCGAGTTCTTTCAGCTTAGACTCGGCTGCGCCCAGACGTTTGGGGTAGATCACCGCGCCGACGATGCCGGGAAAGGTTTTGGTCGCCGGATCGTAATCCAGGTCAACCGATACCACCTTGCCGATATTGACGCCGAGGAAATCTACTGCAGCATTGACCGTCAGGCCGCGCAGCGACTGATTGAAACGCATGCGGATGTAACGCGGCTCGCCGTCCGGAGGGGCCATCGCGGTGGTCTGGTCGTCGAAGATCTTGAACTCGGCGTTCTCGTCGGCCAGCTTGGCATCCGGGCTCCAGTTAGGCTCACGGAAGGCGATCCCACCGGAGATGATCGAGGTCAGCGACTGAGTATTGACCTTCACCCCTGACGCCCCCACGGTGATGTCCACGCCGCTGGCGTTCCAGAAGCGGGTATCGGTGGTGATGTACTGATCGTTCGGCGCATTGATGAAGATCTGCACGTCGACCCCGCGACCATCCTTGGACAAGTCATAAGCCACGACCTGACCCACCTGGATGCGTCGATAGTAGATCGGCGAGCCGATGTCCAGCGAGCCCAGGTCGTCGGTGTGCAGGATGAAGCGCTTGCCTTTCTCGCCAAATGTGACCGGCGGCGGCGTTTCAAGGCCGGTAAAGCTGGTCTTGGTTTCCTCGGAACTGCCCGCGTCGGCGCCGATGAAGGCGCCGGACAGCAGGGTGTCGACACCCGACACGCCGTGCGCACCGATGCGCGGCCGCACGACCCAGTACTGGCTGTCGATGCGGGTGAACGGCGTGGCGCTGGTATTCAGGTCGATAGTCGCCAGCACATGGGTGCGGTCGTCGCTCAGGCTGATGTCCGTGACCATGCCGATGACCACGTTCTTGTATTTGACCTGGGTCTTGTTGGCTTCAAGCCCCTCGGCGGTGAGAAAGCTCACGGTGATTCTGGGCCCGACATTCATCCAGTCATGAAAGGCCATGGAGATGCCAATGATCGCCGCAACGATAGGCACCAGCCAGATCAGCGAGACGCGCAGGCGACGACGTTTGACTTCAGGGCGTGGCACTGAAGCAGACGGGGGGAGGGTATTGTCAGACATCTTCAACCTCTGCGTCCCAGATAAGCCGGGGATCGAAACTCATGGCGGCGAACATCGTCATCACCACTACCAAGCCAAAAAACAGAATGCCGAGACGCGGCTCGATGGTGCTGAGCTCGCGAAACTGAACCAGAGACGCCACGAGCGCCACGACCAGCACATCGAGCATCGACCAGTAACCGATCAATTCGATGAAGCGATACAGGCGTGCCCGTTCACGCATTGCCCAGGTGCTGCGCCGCTGGCAGGTGATGAGCAGCATGCCCAACACCAGAAACTTGATGCAGGGCACCACGACACTGGCCACGAAAATCAGCACGGCAATGTCCCAGGAGCCACTTTCGAAAAACTCGATCACACCACTCATGATGGTGCTCTCGCTGCGGTTGCCGAGCAGATTGGTGTACATCACCGGCAGGACGTTGGCCGGAATATAGAAAATCAGCGCAGCGATCAGAAATGCCCAAGTGCGGTTGATGCTGTCCGGCTTACGTCGATGCACGGGTGAGTCACAGCGCGGGCAGCGCCGGGCATCTTCCTGACAGGCATAGCCGCAGGTGTGGCAAAGGCAAAGTTTGTGTTCGTTGGCGAAAGGGATGCCATTCATTGCGCAGGCACTCCGAGCTCATCCCACAAACGGCGGATGTCCTTGTTGGCGATCAGCAGAATCAGCACCATCAGCATGGCCATGGCCCACAAGCCCAGGCCGGGATGCACATTAAGCATCCCGGACAGCTTGATGATCGCCACCAGCACACCGAGCATGCACACTTCGAGCATGCTCCAAGGGCGCAAGTGTTCCAGCGCTCGCATGCAGGTCTTGAAACCGGGGGCGATGACACCTCTGTGTGCATGCACCAATACCCAGAAAAGCAGAACGATCTGCAGCAGCGGGGCGAAAATGATCGACAGCCCGGCAACCAGCGCGATGACGGTGATTTTTCCCTGGGCAAGTGCTTCGACCGATTGCCAGAGGGTGACTTCGTTGGTCAGCCCTTTCATGCTGATGCTGATCACCGGAAAAAAATTGGCGAACATGAAAAACAGGGCGGCAGCGATGGTCAGGGCCAGCAACTGTTCGATGGTCATCCTTCGGCCACGACCCAGTATCGCGTCGCAACGCAGGCAGAACGCCGCCTCACCGGGCTTTAGCGGCTGGGCTTCATAAAGCGAATCGCAATGTTCGCAGATGATCAGGCCGGACGAATGTTCAGTAGGATGCACAGTGCTCATCGACGCCATGGATACAAAGGTAAGGGGTAATAATTCGAAGCACGAAACGATACCTAGTTAATGGCATGACGTGGCTTTTTTAATACGGCCTGCGGCGACATTTCAGCACAAATCATTGACCCTTTCAGTACCGGCTGGTTCATTTATAACCGGGATATTATTCTGCGGGCAAGCAATGATGGCGAATTAGTCCGCAGCCAATGCCGCTGGTAGAAAATACCAAGAGCATTGGCGCGTTCAGGTCATTGTCGATGCAGATCTGCCTCAGGGCTTACCGGGTTTGACGCGCTGCTTGAGATAGCCCAGCAACTGGCGGGCGGACGCCGGTACGTTGTGCTCGTCTAAGGTCAGGCAAATGGCCTTGGACTTGTCCTCGATGGTGATCTCGTATTGGTTGAGATCCCGGGCCGCATCATTGAAGGCACTGCTCGAGCGATCCAGGCCACTGTCAGTCACCAGCCGCCGTAACTGCTCGGCTTCCGGTTGATCAAGTGTTTCGGTGTCGATATCACAGCGTTTTACCGCGCCTGCAAAACCGCCTGATTGCACGAGACAGACCTTCATTTCAAGCACCTTTGTGGTTAAACCCTGAGCCTCACACCTTGACCCCGACCTCTTTCCAGGCCGCCTGTACGGCTTTTTTGGCCTTGGGGCCAAAGCGCGAGTCTGCAGCGATTTTGATGCTGGTTCGCGCGCAATCGACGAACTGACTGTCCGATTCAAGCGCCAGCATCGTTTCATACCAGATTCTGCCTGCAACTTCCCAGGCATTTCCGCCGAGTCCCTTGGCGACCAGCACAAAAGCCCGATTCGGAATGCCGGAGTTAATGTGGACGCCGCCCCGATCCTTGGCGCCTTTGTAGAGGTCGGCCATGGTCGCTGGCTGCGGGTCTTTCCATGTCACGGATGCCCCGGCGCGTTGGAGCAGGCACCAGCAGTTCCTTGCCCACCACCCAGTCCGACTCGGCAGCACTGGTGCCTTGCTTCCATTGACGTACCAGCATGCCGAACACATCGGCAAAGTGCTCGTTGAGTGCGCCGGACTGGCCGCGATACTCCAGATTCGACGTGAAACTCTGCACACCGTGGGTCAATTCGTGGCCGATCACTTCAAGACTGCCGGTAAAGCGCTTGAACACCAGGTCGTCACCGTCGCCGTAAGCCATCTGGCTGCCGTTCCAGTATGCGTTACTCAGCGGCACATGATCGCCATTAAAGTCCACTTCGGCGACATGCACCGTCGAAACCAGCGACATACCGTTGTCATCCAGCGAATTGCGCTCGAAAAGCTCTGCGTAAAAGTCATAGACATCGCCGGAGCCGTCAAAGGCCTCGTCTGTGGCCTTGTCTCCGGTAGCTTTCTGGCCCTCCGAGCGCGCCAGCGTGCCGGGAAGATCGTCAGTACCTTTGGCGTCGTACACCATGCGATGCAGCGTGCCTTCAGGCGACTTGATCGCATGCAGGGAGGGCATGGTTCTGGCGGAAAGACGGGAAGCGAGAAAAGCCGAACTGCTCGTCAGATTGGCGATGGCCCTGGCACTGACCAGCGTTTTGGGCGATTGCGCCATACGCTCCAGCATGTAAGGCGGGATGAAGCAATGCAGCGGGTCTCGGTCGCACATGATGAACTCCTGTTCTAATGCATCGATGGCAGCAAGCCATCGATCAACATGGTCGCAGGAGGTTTGACATCTCTTGTTGCGTTTAATCTGCAAAGAAATATCTGTTTACACGATCTTTACGACTTATCACCTGGGTCATTCGTACCAAGCCCCGCGTGGCCGGGCGTTTGCGTGAATTCGCTTGCCATGCGACACCTCGACACACGGGCTCGATAGACCTGACGGGAATGCTAGACTCGCGCCACTTCAGACGAGGAGCAGACTCACGTGCGCAAGACGGTAATGATGATAGCGGTTCTGGCGCTGGCCGGATGTGACGGGGGCAGCTCGGGTACGCCACCCAGGAACAAGATTCAAGACGTTGCAGCGACTGCTCCGGTCTCGAAGCCGCAATGGTATATCCAGATGAATTCGCGGGAAGCGGTGAGCGATACCAGTGCCTGGCTACTGGAACGCAGCTATTCGCCGATTATCGTCGATATCGACGGCAAGCAGCAGACATTGATCGGGCCCTACGAAACCCAGGCCCAGGCCGAAGAACAACGCGTGACTTTGCAGGCCAAGGTCACCAAGTCCCATCGTTTTGCGGAGCCTTCGGTGGTGCAGTACAGCCGTTAAAACGGCGCTGTACAAGAAGCAGCCGTGGCGAATCCGGCGCTGATTCCGGCGAAAAAACCTCTGCCGAACACAAAAACGGGCCGTCTATAGACAGACGACCCGTTTCATTTCTCGTTACCAGACGCCGATCAACGACGGCCGAGCAGCAAGCCTACCACCAGACCAAAACCTGCAGAAATAGCCACGGTCTGCCAAGGATGACCACCGATGTAGGTTTCGGTCGCCTCGACCACTGGCTTGGTGCGATCACGTACGCTGGCCATCGAGTCAAGCGCCTGCTTGAGTTTGAGGCTCAGTTGCGCGCGAATGCTTTCAGCATCTTCACCCACCAGGGCCGCGCTGTCTTTGAGCAGTTTGTCGGATTCTTCGATGAGGGCCTGCAATTCGCTGAATGCCTGATCCTTGATCTGATCGGCAGCATTTTGGGCAGAAGTCTTACGAGCCATGTGATTTTCCTTTCAAGTGATTGCGACAGTAATCAATGGAGTCTGGCACATTCGAAAAAGTTGCAAATGCTTGAGCGACCCGACGTGAGACTCTGCAAGTGGAGTCCATTCCCGGTGTAAGATGCAGCCGTTTTTAGCCGTAGGTGACTGTCATGAGTTTCAATCTGGCCAATCGGCCCCTTCCCGAGCGTACCGCTATAGAAGACGAAAAATCCCGCCTGTTCGACCTTTGGCAGAGCAATCTGGGCAAAGCCAAGGGCGAAGCAGCGCGGCTGATGGGCGAACGCGCCAAACGCAAAGGCAAATGGTCCGAATGGGTGAGATCCGAACTGGACACCATGAGCCCGCCGGAATACGCCAACATGGTCCGCAGCGAAGTGAACCGCCTGATGGCCGCGACCCGATAACGGGGAAAGTGGCGACGCAAAATCGCTGTGTGACGCGGAGCGTCCCGAAAGGCATGCCGACGCGGAGCGTCGCACGATAGTTGGCCGCTGCACATAAACGAAAGCGCTCTTTTATCGCGATGGCACTGACAACGCAGATTGCGACGTAAGAGTCCTGGCGCTGATCCGGGGGATGCGAGGCAGGACGCCGAGCAAGCCGCATTCGGGCCATGGATGGCCCGTTGCGGCGGCCCCCGGATCAGTGTCAGGGCGAAGGAACCCGACGAAGTCGGGCCGGAAACGGAGCCGGGACTTTGCCTACTTTGGTCCCTCAAAGTAGGGCGCCGTAAGGGCGCAAAGGTGACCTGAGTCAGAAACAACCATCACTGACATCGCAAAACCGCTGTGTGATGCTCCGCGTCACAGATCTGCGCCGTACACTCAAGATCGGACGCAGAGCGTCCAGAACGGCATGTCGACGCGGAGCGTCGCACGATAGTTGGTAATCAAAGCGCTTTTTTATCGCGATGGCACTGACGACGCCGATTGCGACGTAAGTGACGGCTGAGTCCTGACACTGATCCGGGGATGCGAGGCAGGACGCCGAGCAAGCCGCATTCGGGCCATGGATGGCCCGTTGCGGCGGCCCCCGGATCAGCGTCAGGGCGAAGGAACCCGACGAAGTCGGGCCGGAAACGGAGCCGGGACTTTGCCTACTTTGGTCCCTCAAAGTAGGGCGCCGTAAGGGCGCAAAGGTGACCTGAGTCAGAAACAACATCACTGACATCGCAAAACCACTGTGCGACGTGGAGCGTCACGAAAGGCATACCGACGCGGAGCATCGGCACGATAGCCTTAGGGCGGGACGAAAACGTGCCTTGAGCCTTAAACAAATATCCCTGACACCGCAGAACCACTGTACGACGCGGAGCGTCAAAGCAGCTCAAGCAGAACTGCACCTATCAATAAGCAAGGAGCGCAAAAACGACCATTATCACGATTCGAGCCCTATTCCGGGCTCAATCCAGGCGCTTTGAGAAACTTGATGACCGAAGCCAGCGCAACATTTACCCAAGGCAGCATAGCGCGACACATCGCCGTGACTGCCAGCACCAGCGCCGTAAGCCTGTTCGCCGTCTTCCTCGTAGACATCCTGACACTGGTCTACGTCTCAATGCTCCACGATCCAGCGCTGTTGGCCGCAATAGGCATTGCCAAAGTACTGATGTTCTTCAACAGCGCCCTGGCCACCGGCCTGATCATTGCCGCCACAGCCGTACTGTCAGAACGTATCGGCCACCATGCCGCCGGGTCCATCCCCAGTCTCACCGCCAGCCTGCTGATGATGGTATTCGCGGTCTGCGGCCTTTCTGCGGCAGTGCAGCTATCACTGGCCGGGCCAATCACCCACTGGCTCGGAGCCGAAGCGGCCACCTACGAAGCGGCGCGCAGCTTCATCTGGCTAACGCTGCCGTTCACCGCGATTCAAGCCGTCATGCAGATGGCCGCGCAAATTCTCAGGACCTCCGGCGATAACAGCCGGGCGTTGAAAGTCGTCCTGTCAGCCGCAGCGACCCTGGCAGTCGCCGACCCGTTCTTTATCTTCGCCCTGGACCTGGGCCTGAATGGCGCGGGTATCGCATTCGCGCTGTCCGCCTGCGTTTCTGCGTCGTTGGGCGTGTATTGGGTGCGAAAGCGTGTAGGCCTGGTGCTGACGCGCAACCTCGGACTGTTGCGACTCCATGCCGTGCGTACCTTCAGAATTGCGCTTCCGGCGATGGCCGCCAACCTCGCGACCCCGGTGGGGCTGGCGTAACTTGTGGCCTCGTTGTCGGCATTCGGCACCTCGGCCCTGGCGGCCATGACCGTGCTGGACAGGGTGCTGCAATTTTCCTACTGCGCTTTTTTTGCGTTGCCGGGTGCTCTGGCGCCGGTGTTGGGGCAGAATATCGGCGCGCAGCGAGATGACCGGGTTCGCGCGGCGATCGTCTTCACGCGCAGGCTGGTGGTTGGCTACGGCCTGGTGGTGTGGCTGATGTTGATATTGGCTGGCGGGATGATCGCCGATCTCTATCAGCTTGAGGGTGACGCCCGGGCGCTGTTTCTTGCTTTTTGCCAGTTCGGCGGCGGGTTGTGGGTGGTGATCGGTCTGGACTTTGTCGCCATCGCCGTGTTCATGACCATGAACAGGTCGTGGTGGGTGCCGGTTTTCGCCTGGCTGCGGGCAACAGCAGGTACAGTGCCATTCGTCTATGCCGGTGCTCACTGGTTTGGCAGCAGCGGGGCGTTTCCCGGGATGCTTGCCGGTAACGCGGTGATTGCGCTGATTTCGATTACCACCGCATCGCTGACGGCGAAGCGTTTTTTCACCAGCAGGGCTCAGGCCAAGTGCGCCGGGGCATATTGAATCAAGGCGTTATCAGGTTTTTATGGCAGTCGACGAATCAGGGAATGAAATCGAACAGGTAACCCCACCCAAGCGCCGCCGGGCACCTAAGGGAGACATGCGCAAGCAGGCCTTGCTGGATGCCGCGACGGTCATTTTTGCCAGAGACGGCTATTCCAGCGCGTCGATGCGCGAGGTGGCGTTACTGGCAGGCATCACGACGGTAGGCCTTCTGCACCACTTTCCCAGCAAGGAAGCACTGCTCAATGCGTTGCTGGAGCGCAGGGATCAGCGCGTCACGTCGAGATTTCAGGACCTGACCACCGAGTTGACGCTCGAGGGCTTTCAGAAATTCCTGAAAATGAGCATGAGCTTCAGCATCGAGGATGCGGCCGAGTGCCAGGCGGCCTTGCTGATGAACACCGAAAGCCTGTCACCTTCGCACCCGGCCTGGTCATGGCACAACGAACGATTCCACCTGACCCACCAGCATGCACGCGGCCACCTGAGCGCCCTGATCGAGGCGGGGGAAATTCGGGCAGATATCAATGTGAAAGCCCTGGCCCAGGAAATTTTCTCGGTCATGGACGGGTTGCAGATTCAGTGGCTGAGAAGCCCGGAAGAGGTAGACGTGATGGCCGTATTCGATATCTACGTGCAACGTCTGGGAAGGGACATCAAGGCTCATTCCTGAGCCTTGATGGGGGTGGATCAGTAAGCTTGTGTGGCGCTTACCTGTACGGCTTTGCGCAGTGGCAACGGCAGCGGGTTACTGTCGCGCGTGGTGAGTTTTTCGGGGTAGAGAGTGATCAGCGTCCGGTCAAGCGTCAGATTCTCCGAATCGGCACCCACCAGGATCTTGAACTTTCCGGCATCGACATCCCAGGTATCGGTTTTGTCAACGTAGTAAGCCAGCGAGCGTGAGTCGACAGGAATGCTGACAGTCTTGCTCTCACCAGGCTGCAGATACACCTTGGTGAAACCCTTCAGCTCTTTCTCCGGACGGTCTACAGCCGGTTTCACTGGCTGCACGTAGAGCTGCGCCACTTCGAAACCTGCCTTGTCGCCGGTGTTGGTCACGGTGAATTTGACGTCAATCGTGGAGCCGGGCGTCAGCACATTGGTCGACAGCTTGAGATCGCTGTAGCCGAACGTGGTGTAGGACAGGCCATAGCCAAACGGATACAGCGGTTTGGCGTGCTTCTTGTCATAACCGCGATAGCCCATGTACAGACCTTCGCTGTAGGTCATCTCGGTCAACGCATTGTCGCCACGATAGGCCGCCGGGTCCGGATACGAGGCGTAGCTCGGGTTATCTTCGATGTCCTTGTCGATGGTGATCGGCAATTTGCCCGATGGGTTGACCTTGCCGTACAGAATCTCGGCCAGTGCCTGACCGCCTTGCTGACCCGGGAACCAGGCTTGCAGCGTGGCACCTACTTTGTTGGCCCATGGCTGCATGTTGGCGACGCCGCCACCGTGCATGACCACAACGGTGTGGGGGTTGGCTCGGGTGACGAAGCTGATCAGTTCGGCCTGTTGGTCAGGCAGATCGAAACCATGGTCCGAACCTTCGCCTTCGTTTTCATACGTGGTGCCGACCGCGACGACCACGGCATCGTATTTCGACAGGTCCTTGGGTGGACGCAACGCCGCCCAGCTCATCTGCACGCCCGTCAAACCGCCCAGCGCCGGGATGAAGTTACCCTGCACACGCTTGTATTCCAGCTTCACGGTGTATTGCTTGCCAGCGGTCAGCGCACCGGTCTTCCCGGAAGTGACCATCGCGTTGACGACGTCACCGGAGTACGGCACGCCATCGCTTTGCAGCACCAGCTCATCGTTGACCCACAGTTTGTAAGGGCCATCTGCACGCACCTTGAACACCTGCGCACCCGAAACGGTTGGCTTGATGGTCGAGGTAAACCGCGCCGAGAACGCGCCTGCCACCGGGCTAAAGCCGGAGACCGCGGTGGTGCCGGCGTCGGTAATGTTAGTGCCGGTGGTCCAGTTAAGGTTCACGCCGGGTTCGACACGGGTCAGCACCGGGTCACCCGACAGGCTGGTGTTGGAGAAGTACTCGGCCTTGACGCCCGAGTTAGTGATGCCGTTGTCACCGGTCGACGGTTGATACCAGGTGGAGCTGGCCGGATTCAGGCTCATTTCCGGGATGAACGTGACATCTGTGCTGTTGGACGCCAGTTGCTGCAGGCCGCTCAACTCGGTGACATAGCTATTGGGTGGCGAGTTGGCGGTGCCGAATGGCGATGCCGGAGCCTGACGTGCCCAGTCGCCGATCACTGCGATCTTCGCCGAGCGGGCCAGTGGCAGCAGCGGTTTGCCGGCAGTCGTGTTTTCGTTGCGCAGCAAGACGATGGACTCATGCGCGGTATTCAGCGCTGCGCGCATGCCGTATTCCGGGTGCTCAAGGGTCTTGGCGGTGTTCAGGTTGTCCTGGAAGTCATAGCTGACGATGGCGCGCAGGTTGCGTTTGACCTTGTCGTCTATCACGTTCTGGGTGAGCTGGCCGCTCCACAGGTAAGGCAGCAGGTTGGCCTCGGTAAACTGCAAGCCGGACGGCATATCGATGTCAGTGCCGGCCCATGCACCTTTAAATGCATCGTGGATGGCATTGAAGTCACTGATGACCATGCCCTGATAGCCCCATTCGCCTTTGAGCACTTCAGTGATCAGGTGATGGTTTTCGCACGCATAGTCGCCGTTGACTTTGTTGAAGCCGCACATGATCGACGCCACGTTGGCGTTTTTGACCATCGACTCGAAGCCCGGCAGGTACAGTTCGCGCAGGGTGCGTTCGTCAACGTTGACATTGACCGCCTGACGGTTGGCTTCCTGTTCGTTGGCCAGGTAATGCTTGCCGCTGGCCTGAATGCCCTGAGCCTGAATGCCGTTGACGATGGCGGGTGCCAGTACGGCACCGAGGAACGGATCTTCGCCGCTCACGTACTCGGCGGAGCGCCCGTTGTAGGGCGTGCGGTACAGGTTCGCGCCAGGCGAGAGCATCTGCTGGCCGCCGGAAATCCGCGTTTCGTAGGCGATGGCCAGGCCGAACTCTTTCGCCCGGTTGATGCTCCAGGTCGCCGCCAGTGCAGACTGCGACGGATACTGAGCGCCGAAGGTGGCGTTGTTGACGTGAACGCCCATGGACGAGTCATACGCCACGGTACCTTTGATTCCCCACTTGAGCAGTGAAGGGATCATGTGACCGTCATTCACACGGGTGAAGTTGATCTTTTCTGACTGGCTCATGTTGTCGAGGATCGAGCTGACGCGCGCCTCGACCTCGTTACCGGTCGTCGGGGTCGCTGCGGCGTGGGCGATATTGGCCTGCATGACGCTGAACGTCAGCAGGCTCAACCCCAATGTGTGCTTGAAGACGGACAAGGAAAGGGTCCTTTGGGTAAGCGCAGCAGGCTGCGGGCGGCGGATCATGGTTGTTTCACCTGTGCAGGGGCGTCATCGGTCACCACCGGTGCATCGAGCAGGGTGGAGGAGCTTTTCTTCGTCTTCGGGCTGATCTTGTCAGCGCCGGACAACTGATCGCGTTTAGCTTCGACCTGAACCCTGATCTGTTGATCAGTGGTAGTGGCTGTAGAAGTTGAGTCCGCTGCCAGCACGGCAACACTTTGCGCGCACAGAAGTACTGCGCTGAAAACAGACAGCATGCATCTAGGGAGGCGCTGATTTATTCGATTTTTCGTCCCTGCAACGCTCTGGAGGCCTTGATTTATCTGGGGGCAACAGCTGGGTTTTAGAATAAATCAGCGTCTCCCTAGAGGGTGTAGACAAAATAAATTAAACTTTCACTCCCTTGTCTGAATAGCCCTCAAGCCATGCCTAAAACCGGACGTCCTCGCTCGATTGCCGCCGAGCACTATCCCGTGCTGGTGAAACTCGCTCATGCACAGCCCTATTCCAGCCAGGCCGAATTGGCGCTCGTATTCTTCGCCGAAACCGGTATCACTGCGCATCCCGACACCTTTGCAAAAGCGTTGAAAATGGCAGGGATTACGCGTGTAAAGCAGCGGGCCAAGGGAAGTTTTCAGTCACCTGAACCTAATAAAGCCTATGGCTACAATGAAACCCACCGCCGCCAACTGCCGGAGCAGCTATATCCGAGTTGCTTGACAGATACCGAGTGGGCACTGGTCGCCGACCTGTTTGAAAGCCAGGGCGGACGAGGAGTGCCACCGCTTCACTCTCGGCGCACGTTGCTGGAAGCCTGTTGCTATGTCGTACGCACGGGGTGCTCATGGCGAATGCTACCCCGCGATTTTCCTCATTGGGACAATGTCTACAAAACGTTCCGCCGGTGGAGCGCTCAAGGCAAGTTCGAGCAAATGCATGATCGCTTGCGAGCTCAATGGCGTGAGCGGGAAGAACGCGCTGACAGCCCGTCAGCAGCGATCCTGGATTCACAGTCGACCCGCAGTTCTCCTCAAGGCGGTGACAGCGGCTACGACGCAGGCAAAAAAGTGAAGGGGCGTAAACGAAGTCTGATTGTCGATACATTGGGCCTGCTGCTGGCTGTCAGTATCAGTGCTGCAAGCGTGCAGGATCGTGACGCGGCGGATGATGCGGTGGCGTACTCGAAGGAAAAATATCCGTCACTGAGCACGCTTTTTGTTGATAGTGCGTACGCAGGAAAATGGGCACAGCGCACCCATCAACTGCACGCTATCGATGTTCAAGTGATCCGTGGCCCGAATAACAGAAGAACAGGGCAATGGCACTCTGAACAAGGCGATCTATTTTCCGTGGAGCCTGTTCAGACTGGATTTGTGGTCATGCCCAAGCGATGGGTAGTGGAGCGAACTCATGCCTGGAATGAGAGAGCTCGGCGACTGATCATGCATCATGATCGCCTTTTTGCGGTAAGCGAGGCATGGGTTTGGTTGGCCGAGGCTCGAATACTCGCGCGCCGACTCACTACATGATTTTGTCTACACCCTCCTAGGTATCCTCTGAAAAAGCCCATTTTTTTGGAGAGGAACCGGGCTGGAGCGCCTGTATTTACTGGCTTCGACTTTTGAAGAAAAGGCTTTTTCAGACCTTCCCTAGTCATCGATCGCATCTCGATTAATGGTTTACAAGGGGGGAAACAGACGGCTGTCGCAATACCGGATTGCTTGGCTGAACATTAAGGAGACGCTGATTTATTCTAAAACCCAGCTGTTGCCCCCAGATAAATCAAGGCCTCCAGAGCGTTGCAGGGACGAAAAATCGAATAAATCAGCGGCTCCTTAAGTCCAGCGCAGTGTTAAAAAGTTCGCCGGTTTATAAAATATTCGCAACGCTGAATTTAAGAAATGATAGCACTTGGCTATCTAGCGATTTTGCGTGAGTTTTCGATGTTGTCGTCTCTGAAATATTAGGAAATATTCCAGTTTATTGATGTTATTTGCTATTTTTTGCATATTTATTCATTTTAAATTGCTAAAAAATACGTATTTATGGTTTTTAATTGCTTTTTATAAACCTAACTGTCGTTAGGTTTAGTGATCTGGTAAGCTTTGCATCCTGAGTAAGAGCTGTTTTTTTATTGTGTATTGAATGAAACTCACCGTGTGCCCGTTTAAGTAAGGCGGCAGACTTTTTGCGCCAGTAAGTTTTAGCGGGGGCTGTGGGAGGTCCATAATAAAGTGATGCGTTCTATAACGCGTCTGAACGTTTTGCGTCCCCCTGTTAATCAATAAGTATTGAGATTGACGTCGAGGCGTTAATACGCGATCTACTGTTCGTTTTTCAGGATCGGTTATTTTAAAGGCAGATGCGTGAGTCACGAAAATCTACGGATTGATCTTGCGATCTTGAGGGTCGTAAGGCGTCTGTGCTCCAACCGGCCGCGAAAGCTGACATTCGGTCAGATCTACACCGAGCTGATCCGCTGTCACTCCGTGCCGCCCACGATCCCTGCTTGCGTCACGACGGTCGACACCATGGTCAGGGAAGGGCTGCTGACCTCGGCGCAAGTCCTTGAGCCTGACCTTTCATTTCCCTATCCCCAGCACATTATCAGCGGCCTGACCGAGATCGGTGCAGCCTCTCTGGCCGACCAGCACGTCACCTTTACGCGCTGACCCTGCCAGTGATTCCGAGGCGCGGCTGTTACTCGCTGTACGGGAGCGAGAGATAGTACTGGCCCAGTTCGGTCAGTCTGCCCTCATCACTCAACAGGCTGGAGAAATGCGGGTCCTGAGTCATGCGCCCGGTGAACCAGGCGTACCTGAAGACGTCCGCGCGGCCCTCGAGGGTGGCCACCATGTCAGCCATTTGCTGCTTCTGCTTCGCGAGAGAGTCAATCTGCAGGCCGTCATCGAGCCCATGCCAGTTGGCGAACTCCGTGACCCACACTGGTTTGCCGTATCGGGCCAGCCTGTCGAGCATTCCGGCCAGGCCATAGTCGTACCAATGAAATGCCAGATAATCGATCTGCGGATCACGGTTCTGGTTCATGGCGCGGTACGCAGCGTAGAAGGCATCGAGCCAGAGCACCGGGTCGCCGTAACCGGCCATGGTGCCCCAGTTCATGGCCGGGCCGACCAGCTTGACCCCGGTCTGGGCCGCGATCTGTTCCAGTCGCGGCCAGAAGCGGGCTGCCGCCTCGGGCGTCATGTTGGCCTGATCCAGCAGATTGGGCTCATTGATGACCAGCAGGTAGCGAATCGCGGGATGTGCCTGCAGGTAAAGCTTCAACTGGCCGTCATCGACGTTATCATTCCAGACCATCGGGATGAAATCCACGCCGTACATCGAGGCGTAATCGTAGGACGCCAGACGGTCATGCGGCTTCGGGCTCCAGTTGTACCACCAGCTCACGCCTGACGATAACGCGCTCAAATCGTTGGGCGAGCTAATGTCATAGGCAATGCCGCGCTTGGCGCTTTTGTCAGCGGCCCATGCGGGTGCAATCGATAGACCGAGCAGCAGGGCGAGAAGGGCAGGAGTGGCGAGGGTGCGGAGTTGTGCTGACAGCTTGCGCAACATCATGGGCATATCTTCCTTGAACGTGAGAATTCGGGTACACACGTCTCTTTTGCCAAGCAGCAAACATGCCAGGGTTTTTCGCGCGGGTTTGCCTGGTGTCAATCCCGACACTCTGCCCGGCAATGCGGGCCGAATATCTGCGGCAAGCAGCGATCAGGCATCACCACGGATCGCCCTCTGTCTGACGCAGGTCCAGCTTGCCGCTGTCGCTGAAGCGCAGAGTGCCGAACAGGCCGCCAGCCAGCTTGCCACGCAAGGTGTACGGCAGGTTGTCGAGGCGCTGGCTTTGCGTCAAACCCAGTGCCTGACGCAAGGCCGCAAAAGCCGACACGCTGACCGGCACCACCAGCACGGCCTCGGAGAAACGTCCTACCGTGCCATTCTGATTACTGACACCTGAGGCCAGCAGCCTGCCGTTCACGTCCAGATCCAGCGCTACGCCGGTGTAGTTGATCTCGGTATCGTTGGGATTTTGCACACGTAATGTGACGGCCATGCGTAATTCCAGTCCCTGTCCGGGAATAGGCTCGATTCCCACGACGTTGATGTTGAGCGGGTCCCGCTGGGGCATCAGTGCGCACGCGCTCAGGGTCAGAACGAGCAGGCCCGAGAGCAGGGCACGGATCGGGTATTGCGACATTGGCGGGCTCCAGCGTCAAGGTTCGGTTAGCGTCAGACCGCTTCCGCGGTCAGAGATTCGTCCGCTCGGGCGCAAACCGCCGTTACCCGCTAATCTGTCTGGGTTACCCGTTGCGTGGTTGACGCGACCAGTTGATTATTTCAGCGAACCCATAAAAACAAGACTGGAGATAGCCATGTCCATCGCAAGGACGAACCCGCATCACGATCCGGTGGTCATTGTCAGCGCTGCACGCACGCCCATGGGCGGGTTTCAGGGTGATTTGCAAAGCCTCAGCGCTGTACGGCTGGGCTCGGCGGCGATTCGCGCCACGGTCGAGCGCGCCGGTCTGAATCCTGCCGATGTCGAGGAAGTGCTGTTGGGTTGCGTGCTGCCAGCCGGGCTCGGCCAGGCCCCGGCCAGACAGGCCGCGCTGGGTGCAGGATTAAGCACTGCGACGGTGTGCAGCACGGTCAACAAGATGTGTGGGTCCGGCATGCAGACCACCATCATGGCGCATGACCTGTTGCTGGCGGGCAGCGCGGAGATTGTTGTGGCCGGTGGCATGGAAAGCATGTCCAACGCGCCGTACCTGCTGGATCGCGCCCGAGGCGGTTATCGCATGGGCCACGGCAAACTGCTCGATCACATGTTTCTCGACGGTCTGGAGGACGCTTACGAACCGGGTCGGCTAATGGGTACTTACGCCGAGGATTGCGCGCAGCTCCACGGCTTCACGCGAGAGGCGCAGGATGCTTTTGCCGTAACCTCATTGACGCGCGCTCAGCAGGCCATCACCAACGGGCTGTTCGACGCCGAGATCGTTCCGGTGCAGGTCACCGCAGGCAAGGAGTCCAGGCTGATCACTCAGGACGAGCAACCCCCCAAGGCGCGGCTGGACAAGATTCCGACGCTCAAACCGGCGTTTCGCGAGGGCGGAACGGTCACCGCGGCCAACGCCAGTTCGATCTCGGACGGTGCCGCAGCGCTGTTGCTGATGCGTCAGTCGCACGCGCAGCAGCGGGGTCTGCAACCGCTGGCAGTGATCCATGCGCATGCCGCTTTCGCCGATGCGCCGGGCCTGTTTCCCACCGCGCCAATCGGCGCAATTCAGCGTCTGCTGAGCAAGACCGGCTGGAGCCTGAGCGACGTCGACCTGTTCGAAATCAACGAAGCCTTTGCGGTCGTTGCACTGGTGGCAATGAGCACACTGGGCATTCCTCACGAGAAGGTCAACCTCAACGGCGGGGCCTGCGCGCTGGGCCATCCGATTGGCGCATCGGGCGCGCGCATCATCGTGACCCTGCTCGCGGCGCTGCGTAACAGGCAGCTAAAACGCGGTATAGCCGCCATCTGTATTGGCGGTGGTGAAGCGACCGCGATGGCCGTTGAATTGATCTATTAATCAAATTATTTCAATGAGTTAAAAGCTGTTTGAAAGGCGGATTCTACAGAAACTGCCTCAAGGTCATGCTTTGCTATTAAAGGATTATTTATCAATGGGTTATGAAACGATTCTCATCGAGACAGTAAAGAACGTCGGCGTGATCACGCTCAATCGCCCCAAGGCGCTGAATGCCTTGAACGCTCGCCTGATCGACGAGCTGAACCACGCACTCGATGCGTTCGAAGCCGACAGCGCCATCGGCTGTATCGTCCTCACTGGCTCGGAGAAGGCGTTCGCAGCGGGCGCGGATATCAAGGAAATGGTTGACCTGACCTACCCGCAGATCTACCTCGACGACCTGTTTCGCGAGAGTGATCGGGTGGCGGCCAGGCGCAAGCCGATGGTGGCTGCTGTGGCCGGGTTTGCGCTGGGCGGCGGTTGCGAACTGGCATTGATGTGCGACTTCATCCTGGCTGCCGAAAACGCCCGGTTTGGCCAGCCGGAAATCAACCTGGGCGTGTTGCCGGGAATGGGCGGGACGCAGCGCCTGACCCGCGCAGTCGGCAAGGCCAAGGCCATGGAAATGTGCCTGACCGGGCGCCTGATCGACGCGCATGAAGCTGAGCGCGCCGGTCTGGTGGCCCGTGTTCTGCCGCTGGAACAGTTGTTGCCTGAGGCACTGGCAGTCGCGGCCGTGATTGCCGAAAAGTCCCTGCCTGTCGCGATGCTGGTCAAGGAGAGCGTCAACCGCGCTTTCGAAGTCAGCCTGGCCGAAGGTATCCGGTTCGAACGTCGCGTGTTTCATGCCACGTTTGCCAGTCACGACCAGAAAGAAGGCATGGCGGCCTTTATCGACAAGCGCAAGCCAGACTTCAAGGATTGTTGAGGGGCGCTGCAAACGTCGCCAGGCTTGCTGTACCCATGATCGTGATGCTTTGCGCATCAATGCGCAGTTCAGCCCGCTCGGCATTCAGCGTCACGGCCTCGCCGGTCGCAATATGCAGCCGCTGACCGTTTTCAAGCTGCACGCCTGCGATCGTTTCGATAATTGCGCCATCGAGGGTGATGCAGGTTTTGCTAACGTTTGCGGGCTGCAACAGCGCTGCGCAGATCACCGGACGGTCCACGTCATTATCGAGATAGCGGATTAACACGCGTGCGCCGGGAGCCATTGCATACACGCTGTTGCAAGCAATTTTCGCCAATGGCCAGCGCGGACATGAGTCGCCACAAGGCGAAGTCCGTTGCCAGTCGAAACTCACCGGGCGATGACCGCTGTGTTGCGCATCGGCATCCGACGACGGCATCAAGGTCGCGGGATGAGTCCCCATCATTGCCGGGCGTCGACGTTTGAGCGACGGACGAAACGGCATCGCCCAGGGGACGACGCTGAAGCGATTGCGATAACCATTGCCGGGTATCTGCTCCGTCTCGGGGCGCCCGCATTGTTGATCGGCCAGCACACGCAGGATGGCCAGTGTGTCGTGCGGATTCAGCCCTCTGAGCACTTGCAACTGGCGAGCCCTGTGGGCGACCTCGGTCAGCAGCCACTGGTCGTTGAGGCACCGCTCGGGATGATCGAGCACCTGGAGGACCTGTCCGCTGCGCAGTGCCGCATGGTTGCTTCGTCCCCTGATATCGCGCCGTTCGCAGCGCATACGCTGCAGCGTGCGGGCACCGCGTTGCAGGCGCAGGGCCCTTTGATGATCGCGCCGCCCGGCGGCGCTGCCGACGGGTTCGAAGGGTTGATTGCCTGCCAGCGACCCGGGCTGTGCATCGTTGGGTGCAAACGGGCATGACCCATCCTCGTCAACGCTTTCCACAGTCCGGCGCCGGCCGTTATGCATCGAAAGCGTTTCAGCCATGTGCAGCAGCGTCGGTGGACATGGGCCAGCGGGTTTCAAATGCTTGAAACGGGCGGGTACGGCTTGCACCGGAAAACCCACCGCATCATCGGAAAACACCAGAACATGGCGTTCGGCATCATGTTCGAAGCGAAAGTGAATGCCTTCTTCCTCGCACACGCGTTGCAGCAGGTGCAGATCGTTTTCGTCGTGCTGAATACATAACGCCCGCCGGGGGTAAAGGCCGGTCATGTGCTCGAAGCGTTGGGCATCAGCTTCTATGCCGTGCGCTTCGAGTAACTGAACGACCAATTGGGGAGCGGTGAGGTCTTGATAGACCCGGCGCTGCTGTCGATGGGCGAGCTTTTCCAGGGTGGGCACCAGCACCAGATGGTAGAGGCTCACGTGCTGACCGGCGTAGACCCGGCTGGCCTGGCATATTCGCCCGTGAATGCCCTGGCCGACCTGCCCGAAACCCAGAAATGCACCGCGTTCGAGCAGGTTGTGCAGATCCAGGTCCGGATCGATGCCAATCAGATGGATGTCGAAGCGATACACCTCGTTGAGGGCGTCCAGGCCGCTAAAACTGATGACTCGCAGGTCGCTCTGATAATCGGCGATGGTCAGGGTGACTGGCGTTTGCTGGTCTTCGCACATCCGATGGCTCTCACCTTGAAATTCAGGGGGCGAAGGTTACGAAATGCCGCTCAGGAAAAGCATTGCCGCAGGTTTTTTCGGAAAAGGACTACACGCTACGGCGCACATGGGTGCATTGCACTGCGGCGAATCAGTCACTCTCTGGATGACTTCGGCAGGCAATGTGCCAAGCGGGGGTTTCATCTGTCGCCATCGCGTATAAAATGCGCGGCGCCGGACGGGGATATTGCCCGGCGACCAATTTTTCAGCGCCTTGCCATTGCCGCGTCCTGCCTGTTTGCAGGCGCTGGCGGCGAGGCGCCTATCGGACCAAGAGAGCAGACATGGGCGCACAGTGGAAGGTCAAGCATAAAGAAGCGGCAGCCAATGCCAAGGGACGCACCTTTGGCAAGCTGTCCAAGGAGATCATGATCGTGGCCCGCGCAGGTGCCGACCCGGACATGAACTCGCGCCTGCGACTGGTCGTGGAACAAGCGAAGAAGGCGTCCATGCCCCGCGAGACCCTGGAGCGCGCCATAAAAAAGGGCGCCGGCCTGCTGGGCGAAAGCGTCAACTTCGAGCGCCTCACCTACGAAGGCTTTGCCCCGCATCGCGTGCCGGTGATCGTCGAGTGCCTGACCGATAACATCAACCGCACTGTTTCCGAGATTCGCGTGCTGTTCCGCAAGGGCCAATTGGGTGCCGCGGGCTCGGTGTCCTGGGATTTTCTGTATCAGGGCATGATCGAAGCGGTTCCTGCTTCACCGGACGCCGATCCTGAGCTGGCGGCTATCGAAGCCGGTGCTCAGGATTTTGAGCCAGGTGAAGAGGGCGCAACTCTGTTTCTGACCGAGTCCACTGACATGGACGCGGTGTGCAAGGCGCTCCCTGATTTCGGTTTCACGGTGCAATCCGCACAACTGGGTTATCGCCCGAAAAGCACCGTGGACGGCTTGTCCGAAGAGCAAATGGCCGAGGTCGAAGCGTTTCTCGAAGCCATCGACAACCACGACGACGTGCAGAACGTTTACGTCGGTCTGGCTGGCTGAACCGCTCCGGTGGAGCGCTTTACGCGCGCCACGCTTGCAGCTCCCGCAGAACCTCTTCAAGCGCCGGTCGGCGCTGGCTTTCGGGCTGAATACAGCGCGCTTGAAGGGCCTGCAGACCATCGATGATGGCGCAGTGCTGAGGCTCTGCCGCACATCGTTCCAGCAACTCCCCCAGCAGAATCCCGAAAGCCCGCGTCTCGATGCGTTCAAGTGCAGCGCCTGCTGTCGGTGAAGGGTGGAACGATGCCGCGCCAAAATCCCCCAGCAGGCAATTGCCGTCGTTCTGCCAGAGAATATTGTGCCCGTACAGATCGCCATGGGTGATGCCGCTGGCATGCAAGTGCGCAGTGGCCGAGGCGATACCTGTGGCGAGACGCAGCAGCATCGGTAGCGAAAGACGTGTATCGCCGGGGTAAACGTCGCGACTGCACGACTCAAGGCTGGGTGGGCCGGCCAGATTGCTGAAGTCGGGCGCAATCAGCTCCATGACCAGGCCGTTTTGCTGAGCTGGATGCCCGGTGATCTGCCCCAGCACTTCAATCAGATGCCGATGGCTGCCTGCGCTGATGCAGGCAGCCATTTCATTGAGCGGCGAGCCGTCGCTGGTGACGCTGCCTTTGTACAGTTTGACGGCGACCGCCTGCTCTCCGGTTTCGTTGCGCCAGATCGCCTGCTGGATGATGCCGGACGCACCTTCGCCCAGACGCTGACGCAGGCTCAACTGCGGCCATGGAATCTGGCGAATCGGTGGTGTGGCGAGCGCCGGGCAGAGCGGATTGTCAGCGTAAGCGAGCCACGCCAGTGCGGGCAGGCGCAGCAGCCAGTCAGGCAGCTCGGTGAGGCGGTTGGCGGCAATGCGGATCAGCTCCAGCTTGTGGCACTCGCTCAGGGTCGAGGGCAGGGCGCTCAACCGGTTGCCGGCGAGCATCAGCTTTTGCAGATCGGCACGGCGGCCCAGTTCATCAGGCAGCGACTCAATGCAGTTATCAGTCAGGATCAGCCAGCGCAGACGGGGCGGGAGCGACGCTGCGCTGACCTGCTCGATACGGTTGGCCTTGAACCCGACGATGCGCAGGTTCTGGCAACGGCCGAGGCTTTCCGGCAAATGAGTGAACAGGTTGTCGGAGCCGAACAGCACGCTCAGGCGCTTGAGCCGATGAAGGTCGTCAGGCAGCGCGCGCAACGCGTTGCCACTGAGGTTGAGCACCTCCAGCGTGTCGGCCAGATCGAATATCTCCGGCGGAAACTCGCTCAGTCCACAGGAAAGGTCCAGCCGTTTGATGCCTGCCAGCTTGCCGGCGCGTAAGTCTGAGAGGGTATGCATGAGTCGGTTCGGTTATTGATCGGACAAGGCGCGCATCATACGGGAGTTTCGCCGGCTGGCTGTCGCGGAGCACATTCAGGCCAGGCAGCGGTCCACCCATTGCTGCACGCGGTCGAGTGTCGGCGGGCATTCGGCGTAGAGAATCCGGTAGATCATCGGCGCCACGATGGCGTCAATCATGTCGTCGGCAGGCGGCGCGACTTCGCCACGATCAGCGGCGCGGTCGATGATGGTCTGCAACTGTTCTCGTACCATCGCCGCGCATTTTCCGACACAACCGGCAGTGCTGGCGGCCACATCGCGCATCAGCGCCCGGCCGGGTGCCGAGGACATTTCGTCCAGGTACATTTCGCTCCAGCTCAGCAGGTCCTGGCGCAGGCTGCCGTGATCGATCGGCGCATCGGGACGCAGCCGTTCAAGGGCCGCGTCGGCCAGCAACGTGGTCAGGTCACCCCAGCGCCGGTAGATCGTCGACGGCGTAACGCCAGCCTGGGCGGCAATCATCGGCACACTGAGCTGCGAACGTTCATGTTCGAGCAACAGATCGCGCACGGCGCGGTGAATGGATTCCTGCACCCGGGCACTGCGGCCTCCGGTGCGTACTGCTTCTTTGATAGCCATGCGGCAGACCTTAACACAAAGTATTTGCTTTAAGCGGTGCGCGGCCGCACACTCCACAAAAGCTAATTATTAGCTTTAAATGATAATGTTGTTGCGGGGGAGTGTACCCATGTCCGTTTCTGTGCAGAACCCCGAGCTCGAAGGCCGAGCACAAAGCCACCTCGGTTTTTTCGCCTTCACGACGCTGTGCTTCTTTGCCGCATCCAGTACGCCGACACCGCTCTATCATCTGTACCAGGAGGCCTAGGGCTTCTCCGCCGGCATGCTCACGCTGGTCTTTGCCGTGTACGCGTTCAGCCTGCTGGCCGCATTGCTGACCGGAGGCTAGCTGTCGGATTACCTGGGGCGCCGCCCGGTGATTTTCGGCGCGTTGCTGATGCAGATCGTGTCGATGCAGCTGTTCATATTTGCTCACGATATTGCCTGGCTGATTGCCGCGCGGTTGTTGCAGGGGTTTGCCACCGGTCTGGCGGCCAGTGCGTTGGGCGCGGCATTGCTGGACAGCGATCAGATCAAGGGACCGGTGATCAACAGCATCTCGCCGATGCTCGGCATGGCGGTCGGCGCGCTGGGGACCGCAATGCTGGTGCAATTCGCGCCGTTGCCGTTGATGCTTGCCTACTGTCTTCTGCTGGCCGCGTTTGTGATTCAAGCGGTTTATCTCGCTCGGGTCACCGAAACCGTCAGTCCTCAGCCTGGCGTATGGCAGTCCCTCAAGCCGTCGTTGCACGTTCCGCCGCAGTCACGGCGCATGCTCTGGCTGGTGCTGCCGGTGGACATCGCCGCCTGGGCGCTGGGCGGCTTCTTTCTGTCCTTGAGCCCGTCGCTGCTGGTGGCGGCGACCGGCTCGACTTCGCCGCTCAATGGCGGGCTGGCCGTCGCGGCACTGACCCTAAGCGGTGCGCTGGCCATCCTGACCTTGCGACAGCGTGCCCCGGTGCTCGGCTTGTGGATCGGTGCGAGCTTTCTGTCACTCGGGGTGGCGGTGATTCTATGGGCGGTCAATCTCGGCGTGCTGTGGCTGTTCTTCGTCGGTGCGGTGGTGGCAGGCATCGGTTTCGGATCAAGCTTTCTCGGCGCACTGCGCATGCTCATGCCAACGGCGCATGCCCATGAACGCGGCGGTTTGATGTCGGCTTTTCTGGTGCTCAGTTACTTGGCGTTCTGCATACCGGCGCTGATCGCTGGTTACTGCGCGCACAGTGCCGGCCTGGTAACCACCAGCAACGTCTATGGCGCGGTGGTGATTGTTCTCGCACTGTTGGCGTTGGCGGGGTTGGTCTTACGGCACGCTGGCAGTGATGTGGCCGGGAATCGATAAAGTCGATTTTAATGAGTGGGTTGCGCGCGCAAGGGCATGCTGCGTCAGGAGTCCGCCGGGTCGCGTTTACGCAGTAGCAGCACCAGCAAGCCTGTCAGCTGCATAGCGATAATTGCTATGACAATCTTCTGCGCTGTCGGCCCCAGATTGATGACCCACGTGATCAAGAGGATAAACAGCACTGCGATAATGGGGACTGCAACTACGATGCATATCCATCGAAACAGTTGGGGATGGCGACCCGCCCACGTTGATGGGTTTCTTGAATCCATCAAGGACAAGCCTTCAAGAAGCGCTAGCAATAGATCGACCATGACTTCCTTGCAAGCGGACAGTTCGTCCTGATATCGGCATCACATGATGCATCAGCGATCGATGAGTAGAGTAGCCAGAAGCAGGGAAATATGCCAGATGGCCAGCATTCGGTCGAGCGCGCCGTTCTCGACCGGATGTCGGTATGAGCAGCCTTCAACGCAAATCGTTGACCATTTCCCCCAGCACGTTCAGCACATCCTTGGCCAGTTGCCCGGAGCGCTTGCCTGACCAGCCAGTGACCGGGTCTGGCGCGTTGTTGTGATCCTTGAACGGCATTTCCAGGGTTAGCGACAGGCATTTATAGCGCTCGCCCACGGCGTTGGCGGCCAGATTGAGGTTGGCCTGGCCTTTGGCGCTGCGCGGGTAGCCATAAACATTCTGGAAGTCGGCGGTGACTTCGCCCAGACGGCGACGAAAGCGCTCTTCGAGTTGCTGTTGCTGAGGGGTATAGCCCGGATTGCCTTCGCAGGCGGCGGTGAATACGTAAGGGATTTCTTCATCGCCGTGCGCGTCGAGGAACATGTCCACGCCGTACGTTTCCATCTGCTGCTTGACGAAGAATACTTCCGGTGTCATTTCGGGCGTGCTGTCCTGCCAGGCGCGGTTGAGGTCCTTGCCGTTGGCATTGGTGCGCAAGTGGCCGTGGAACGCGCCGTCCGGGTTCATGTTCGGCACCAGATACAGATCGGCACTGGCCAGCAACGTCTGCAACCCGGCGTCATCCTGCTGGAGGCGTTCGATCACGCCTTCCACGAACCATTCGGCCATGTGCTCGCCGGGATGTTGCTGAGCGATGATCCAGATCTTGCGTTTTCCCTCGGCGCCGTCGCCTTTGCGCAGCAACTGAATATCCCGGCCTTCGACGCTTTTGCCGGTGGCCAGCAACTGCATCCCGGCTTTTTCCTGTGCCTGCCCGATCAGCCAGTCATGGCGCGCACGACTGTACGGCTCGAAGTAGGTAAACCAGATTTGAGGCTGTTCAGGGGACAGGCTGAAATTCAGCGCCTTGCCGTCAAAGCTGGACGGCACACGAAACCAGTTCTGATGATCGTAGGATGCGGCTGCATGGTAGCCAGTCCAGGCGTTGTTGAAGGTGGATTCGCTGGCGTTGGTCAGGCGGAACGCATGGGAGGCGCCGACGTTCAGGCCCTCGACCTTGAAATGGAACCACTGAAAGTGCGCGCTTCGCGTATCCGGCCGAATGGCCAGGCGGATCCGGTCAGGGTCGCTGGCGTCCAGAACCTGGATGTTGCCGCTGTCGAAATCTGCGCTGATGGTGAGGGTCACGGTGGCTTCCTGTGTACGTAGACGTTTTCAGGCTACTGTACACCGATCGGCCTCACGTCCCGCGACGTAAAGTTCTTTGCAACGGTCATCCGGGTTTTATGAAATCGCTTCGGCGGTGACCATCAGGCTGCACGCAAACGCGCTCAACAGGCACCACGCCAGGTAGACGCGACGCTTGCGTCGATGCCAGCCGGACGCGCCGATCAGCAGGGCGGGTGCCTGCAACTGGCGCCACACGCGCTCGCTGTTCTGAAACGCCGAAAGGTGTGCGGCGTCAGCATCCAGCCAGTGACGAAACTCGATCCGTTCGCTGGCTGTCGCCGCAGGGCTTTGCAGATGCACGTACCAGCGACTGGCCTGATCCTGAATGTCGCTGCTTTTGCCGCCCGCGTAAACGTGCGCCTTGCCCAATGCCCGGCGCATGGCGCGTTCCACTCTTGCTACTTCGACATCCATGAACAGGGCGATATCGGCGTAGGGCAGATCGTCGACCCGGCTGAGCAGGAATATCTGCAGCGTGCGACGCGAGAGCTTGCGCAGCCTGTGGCTGAGTTCGACCGCCTCCGGCGATGCGTGCGGGCGGGGCAGGCGGGTCGGCAGATGCAAGGAAGATGAGAGCTGATTACTCATGGTGTACCGCTCGCTGATCTTTCATGAAGGTCGTCCCTGAGCCGTGGCTCATCTACACACTAGACTAGAAAATTCGAGAATCATTCTCAAGTGTAAAGTGACTGCATTTACTTTTTATGTGGTGCTTCTGGCTGCAAAACATGACCCTGATCAAGCGACGGCTTGCTATGATTCGCGCCATTGCTACACACCCTGCAGCACCCGGACTTCATTAGCCTGAAGCAGCGAAACCAAAAGAAAGAACCAAAAAAAGACCCGGCTAAAAAGCCGGGTCAAAAACCGTGATTAGCCTGATGAGGAGATAATCAGAAAGCCGACCTAAGACTTCCTGGTTACCCGACGGTTCTTGCGAACCGCTGACGCAATAATAATCATTATCATTTGAAAATCAAATGTTTTTATTGCCCTCATCGAAATAAATAATCCGCCAGCGTTCGCTGGCGGACCATCACCCTCGCAATGCTCTTCGATAATCCCCTATTCCAGCGGCAGTTCCGTGGTGCGCTTGACCGTGCTCATGGCGATATTGGAGTGGGCTTCATGCACGTGGGGCAGTTGCAACAGGTGGTCACGCAGAAAGCGTTCGTAGCTGGCGATATCCTGCGCCACTACCTTGAGCATGAAATCCATTCCGCCCGCCATGGTGTAACACTCCAGGACCTCGGGATGGCCGATGATTGCCTCTTCGAATTCGGCGAGATAGCGCCGTCCGTGCCCTGACAGCTTGACCTCGACAAACACCGTCATGCTCAGACCGAGCTTCTGCGTACTCAGCAGGGCCACGGTGCGCTCGATCACGCCGTCTTCCTGAAGCCGGTGAATGCGCCTCCAGCACGGCGATTGCGACAGCTCGACCCGCTCGGCGATTTCCGCTGCGGAGAGGTTGGCATCGTGTTGCAGCAGGCGAAGAATCTTGCGATCGATGGGGCTCAATTTAGGCTGCATGAATTGACCTTGTTTTTTGTTATGGCCGAAAAAAGCATGCTCAATATCAGCAGATTCGCACGCATTTAGAAAGAAAAAGCCGCTTTGCTACAGGCAGTCTAGTGCCAAGGCTGCCGGGCTGGACCGTCCCGGTAAGAAAGCCTGATGCCTATAACAACAAACAAGAACAAGAAGAGAGGTGCGCGCATGTCCCTGGCTGATATTCGTCTGGATGATAAATACCGGCTTGCCACCGGCAACCTGTACCTGACCGGTACACAAGCCCTGACCCGTCTGCCGATGCTGCAAAAGCAGCGCGATGAGGCGCAGGGCCTGAACACCGCCGGGTTTATCTCCGGCTACCGTGGATCGCCGCTGGGTAATCTGGACAAAAGCCTGTGGGACGCCAAGGACTATCTGCAGCAGAACGCCATCCATTTTCAGCCCGGCATCAACGAAGAACTTGCCGCCACGGCGGTGTGGGGCAGTCAGCAGGTCAATCTGTTCCCGCACGGCAAATACGATGGCGTGTTTGCACTCTGGTACGGCAAAGGGCCGGGCGTGGATCGCTGCGGAGACGTCTTCAAGCATGGCAATTCGGCGGGCGTCGCGGCCAATGGCGGCGTGCTGATCCTGGCGGGCGATGACCATGGCTGTAAATCCTCGACCATCGCCCACCAGAGCGAACACGCCTTCATCGCCTCGATGATCCCGGTGCTCAACCCCAGCAACGTCCAGGAAATTCTCGATTACGGCATCATCGGCTGGGAACTGTCACGCTACAGCGGATGCTGGGTGGCGATGAAAACCATCGCCGAAAACGTTGATTTTTCCGCCGTGGTGGAGGTCGATCCGTTACGCGTCAAGACGCGTATTCCTGAAGACTTCGTGCTGCCCGAAGGCGGTCTGCACATTCGCTGGCCGGATCCGCCGCTGGCTCAGGAAGCGCGCCTCAACACCTACAAAATCTATGCGGCCAGGGCGTTCGCCAGGGCCAACCAGCTCAATAAGGTGGTGATCGATTCTGCGCAGCCGCGGCTCGGCATTGCCACCACAGGCAAATCCTATCTTGATGTGCGTCAGGCACTTGAAGAGCTGGGGATCGATCAGGCGCTGTGTGACCAGGTCGGCATCCGCGTGCTCAAGGTCGGCATGAGCTGGCCCCTTGAACCGGTGTCGGTGCATGACTTTGCCGAGGGGCTGGAAGAGATTCTGGTGGTCGAAGAAAAACGCAGCGTCATCGAGGATCAGTTGACCGGCCAGCTTTACAACTGGCCGGTGGATCGCCGCCCGGTGGTGGTGGGTGAGTTCGATGAGCAGGGCCGTTCATTGCTGCCCAATCTCAGTGAGCTGACTCCGGCGATGATTGCCCGAGTGATTGCCAAACGTCTGGCGCCTTTCTACAGCAGCGCGCAGATCGACGCTCGGCTGCAATTTCTCAGCGAGAAGGAAAGAGCGCTTCAGGCCCCGCTGTTCAACACCCAGCGCACCCCGCATTTCTGTTCCGGCTGCCCGCACAATACGTCGACCCGTGTACCGGAAGGCAGCCGCGCCCTGGCCGGAATCGGCTGCCACTACATGACCATCTGGATGGATCGCGAAACCGATACCTTCACCCAGATGGGCGGCGAGGGCGTGACCTGGATCGGCCAGGCACCGTTCACCGAAACGCCTCACGTCTTCCAGAACCTGGGCGATGGCACCTATTTCCATTCCGGGCACCTGGCGCTGCGTGCGGCGGTGGCCTCGAAGGTCAATATCACCTACAAGATTCTCTATAACGATGCGGTGGCCATGACCGGTGGCCAGCCGATTGACGGCGTTCTACGCGTCGATCAGTTGAGTCGCCAGGTGTTCAACGAAGGCGTGCAACGCATTGCGCTGGTCTCCGACGAACCCGAAAAATACCCGGACCGTGCGAGTTTTGCGCCGATTACCAGCTTTCATCACCGTCGCGATCTGGACAGCGTGCAGCGCGAGTTGCGTGAGTTCAAAGGGGTTTCGGTCATTATCTACGACCAGACCTGCGCGACCGAAAAGCGCCGCCGTCGCAAACGCGGCACGATGCCTGATCTCGAAAAACGCGCGTTGATCAACCCGGCCGTGTGCGAAGGCTGCGGCGATTGCAGGGTTAAATCCGGTTGCCTGTCTGTACTGCCCAAGGAGACCGCGCAGGGTCGCAAGCGGGAAATCGATCAGAACGCGTGCAACAAGGATTTCAGCTGCGTCGAAGGTTTCTGCCCGAGTTTTGTCACCGTGCATGGCGGCACATTGCGCAAGCCAGCGCTGCCCAAACAGGCCGAGGCGTTCGCTCGCCTGCCAGAGCCCGTGCTGCCGTCGCTGGAGCGGCCGTTCAATATTCTGCTGCCCGGCGTCGGCGGGACGGGCGTGACCACTGTCGGTGCAATGCTCGGTTATGCCGCCAATCTGGAAGGCAAGGGGTGCAGCGTGCTTGATCAGGCCGGGCTGGCGCAGAAATTCGGGCCGGTGGTGAGCCATATTCGTATCGCTGCGCGCCAGCAGGATTTATTTGCCGTGCGCATTGCGGCTGGTGAAGCGCACCTGCTGCTGGGCTGCGATCTGTTGGTGGCAGCCGGCCCCGACGCGATTGCCAAGCTCGACAGCAGGTTTTCCCACGCCGTGGTCAACAGTCAGCAGACCCCGACGGCTGAGTTCACCCGTAATCCTGATGCCGTGTTCCCGGCCGAAGCGATGAAGCAGACCATCATCGACGCCGTGGGGGCAGAGAAGACCCATTTTGTCGAAGCCACCTCACTGGCGACCCGTTTGATGGGCGACAGTATTGCCAGCAACCTGTTCATGCTCGGTTACGCCTTCCAGTCGGGGCTGATCCCGCTGACCTCGGCCGCCATCGAAAAAGCCATCGAGCTTAACGGCGTGGCCGTCACGCTCAATCAGCAGGCGTTTCTCTGGGGGCGCCGCACTGCACATGATCCCGCTGCGGTCGAAGCGTTCGTCAATCCGCAGCAGCAGGTCAGCGAGCCGCAACCCTTGAGTCTGGAGCAGCGCATTCACGATAACGTCAGCACCTTGCAGCAGTATCAGAACAGCGCGTATGCCGAGCGTTATCTGCGGCTGGTGCAACGCGTGCGCGACGCGGAGTCGCGAGTATTTCCCGGTCAGCGACTGACGCTGACCGAAGCGGTCGCGTTCAACTACTTCAAGCTGCTGGCTTACAAGGATGAGTACGAAGTCGCGCGGCTCTACAGCAACGGTGATTTCACTCGGCAACTGGAGGCGCAATTCGAAGGCGACTACCGACTGGAGTTTCACCTGGCTCCGTCCTGGCTGGCCAAGCGCGACCCACATAACGGCCAGCCGCGCAAACGCAGCTTCGGGCCGTGGATGCTGCGTGCGTTCGATGTTCTGGCAAAATTCAAATTCCTGCGTGGCACGGCGCTTGATCCGTTTGGCCGCAGCCTGGAGCGCAGGCAGGAGAGGGAATTGATCGACCGCTACGTCAGCGATATCGAACTAATCCTGCAACATCTTCAGGCACAAAACCTCCACACAGCCCTGAGCCTGGCGCGTCTGCCTGAAAAGATCCGTGGTTACGGCCACATCAAGGAAAACGCCATGAAAGCCGCTGCCTTGCAGGCTGACATCCTGCGCAAAAGCCTGGAGACCGGCGAAGTGATAGCGCCGAAGCTGTATGAGGTGGCTGCTTGATGCGGTGAGTGAGTTGAATGTTCACTGTCGTGCTAACGCGTCGGTATTCATGTCGTGACGCTCCGCCTCACATAGCGGTTCTGCGATGTCAGTCGGATATGTTCACGACTCAAGGCACCTTTTCGCCCCTTGGCGAGTGACTTTGAAGGATCAAAGTAACCAATGGTGCTGAGCACCTGTGGGAGCGGACTTGTCCGCGAAGAGGCCGGTACAGTCCCGAAAAACAGCGCATTGCCTCTCGTTCCCACGCTCTGCCATAAAGCAGTTCTGCGACGTCAGTGATGGTTGTTTACGACTCAAGGCACCTTTTCGCCCCTCGGCGAGTGACTTTGAAGGATCAAAGTAACCAATGGTACTGAGCACCTGTGGGAGCGGACTTGTCCGCGAAGAGGCCGGTACAGTCCCGAAACCAGCGCATTGCCTCTCGTTCCCACGCTCTGCCATAAAGCAGTTCTGCGAGGTCAGTGATGGTTGTTTACGACTCAAGGCACCTTCTCGCCCCTCGGCGAGTGACTTTGAAGGATCAAAGTAACCAATGGTGCTGAGCACCTGTGGGAGCGGACTTGTCCGCGAAGAGGCCGGTACAGTCCCGAAAAACAGCGCATTGCCTCTCGTTCCCACGCTCTGCCATAAAGCAGTTCTGCGACGTCAGTGATGGTTGTTTACGACTCAAGGCACCTTTTCACCCCTCGGCGAGTTACTTTGATGGGGCCAAAGTAACCAAACCCCTTGGCTCCGTTTCCGGCCCGACTTCGTCGGGTTCCTTCGTCCTGACACTGATCCGGGGCCCGCCGCAACGGGCCATCCATGGCCCGAATGCGGCTAACTCGGCATCCACGCCGAGTTTCTCCCGGATCAGCGTCAGGACTCAGCCGTCACTTACGTCGCAATCTGCGTCGTCAGTGCCAGCGCGATAAAAACGCGCTTTCTTTTATGTGCAGTGACTGAGGGGAAGGCATGACACGATCGGACGCAGTGCGTCCAGAAATGCATCGCCACACGGAGCGTAGCGACGATAATCATGCGCGTGGAGGCGCTTACTGAATTGGTCTGAACAGGTGTGCATGCCCGGCCCGATACAGCGAGGACTCACTGAACGTGTCGGCGGCCAGCACGCGGCCGACGAGGATCAGTGCGGTGCGTCGGAAACCTTTGGCCTGCACTTTTTCCCCGATATCTTCCAGCGTACCGATGACCCAGTCCTGATCCGGCCAGCTGGCACGATGCACCACCGCAATCGGGCAGTCGGCGCCGTAATGCGGGGTCAACTCCTCGACAATTCTGTGCAGGTTATTCACGCCCAGATGAATCGCCATGGTCGCCTTATGGCTGGCCAGACTAGCCAGCTCCTCACCACTCGGCATCGACGTCTTGCCGGCATAGCGGGTCAGAATCACGCTCTGGGAAACGTCCGGCAGCGTCAGTTCAACGCCCAGTAACGCAGCACAGGCGGCAGTCGCCGTCACTCCCGGAATGATTTCGTAAGGTATGTTCAGTTCACGCAAATGACGAATCTGCTCGCCGATGGCACCATACAGGCTCGGGTCGCCTGAATGTACCCGAGCGACGTCCTGACCCTGCGCATCTGCCGCCTTGATCAAGTCAATGATCTGCTCCAGATGCAGTTCGGCACTGTTGGTCACCTGGATCGCCTGATTGCCTTCCAGCACGGCCAGTGGCACCAGTGAGCCGGCATAAATGATCACCGGACAGCTGCGGATCAGACGCTGGCCCTTGACGGTGATCAATTCGGGATCGCCGGGGCCTGCGCCGATGAAATAGACGGTCAAAGAATTCTCCGGAAATGAATGCGCGAGGGCTGCAATTATCCGCCTGTAACCGGGCAGGTTGCCAAGGCAAATGTCACCTGCGCGCTTTTTTGCCGTTCGATCACCAGTCGCGCCGTGCCATCGCCCAATTGCGCGGCCAGTGCCAGTGCCGAACCTTCGGCAACACCATGACAACCCGTCGTCTGAAAGACCTGAGCGGAGCGGTGCGTCAGATGCAGCTCCCACGCCACCAGTTGCGCTGCGTTGAAAAACACCAGCGGTACTGACAGTTGCGCGGCCAGTTCGATGAGGCCCGGCTCCTGATCCTTCAAGTCGATCGATGCCAGCGCGCTGATGCTGTCGATCTCCAGATCAATCGCGTGAAGATTGTTCTCGATCAACTCGCGTAAGGTCGCCGCCGAACAGCCGCGCCGACAGCCCAGCCCGACCACCAGCGGCGCGCCGGGTTGAACGGCCGGTGGATCAGGCCTGATGCTGGTCGGCATCATGTGCGTGTGCAGTGTTCAACTGAGCATCGCCTCTGCGGAACAGCCAGGCGCTGATCAGGCCCATCGCAACCCAGAACAGTGCGTTGGTCAGCAGCGAAGCGACCATGAACTGCGATTCCAGCGACTCAGGTGCAAGGCTTTCATGAACCAGCGGTTGCGGCGCGCCAATCACGTGTGGCACGACCATAATCGCCAGCCCCAGTGCTTTCAGCAGGCGGTTCTGACCAAACACCAGCAAGGCCAGCCCGACCGCTGTAGATGCGGCAGTGCCGATCCACCATGCCTGACGCTGACTCAACTCCGCAGCAGCGGTACCCGGCAGTTCTGGCGGCAGACCCAGGGTCGGTGCCAGCACGAACACGGCAAAACCGGCCAGTCCCCACCACGCGCCCTGCGCAGTGCGGTCCGGTGAGCGCAGGGTGTAAAGCCCGGCCAGCATCAGCGCAAAACCGACGGCGACCACCAGATTGCCACCGGTGGTGGACAGCACGCGCTGCCAGCCGTCTTCGGGCTCCCAAGCCGCTTCGTCATGCGCATGGCTGTGTTCAGCCACGGCACCCTCGGCATGCTCGTGCAACTGTTCGGCTGAAGCATTTTCATAGGTTTCAGCCTGCTGGATCAGCGGGACGACCCACAGGCTTTGCAGCAGTGTCAGCAGCAGGGCTGCAAGCAGGCCGGTGAAACCGGCTGTCTGGGCGATTCGCTTGAACATTGTATTGTCCTCAATGGCAAGGGAATGCGGCGCTGTGACGGGTGTCGTGTGCCGCATTGTGCACGGCGGCAATGTGCGAGAACCCGGCGAAATAGACCAGACACGCACCCAGCACGGCGGCGCTGATCGCGGCGGTCAGTCGTTGGGTCTGGGTGGCGCTGGTGACGGCCGTCTGGCTGCTGCTGATGGTGGACATGGCGTTCCCTCTTGAGTAGTGGCAAGTGGGCCATGCGCACGCGAACCCACTGACGAACGTCAGAGGTTTCGACTGCGCCCGCCCACCGCGGGTGTGTCATTGAAAAAATATCGGGCCGGTCTCCGGGCTCGCGAGGGGCTTGAACAGTGGTGTGTTCAGGCCTGCAAGGTCACCTTCCCATGCCGTGGCACAGTGGATCAGACCTTCTCTCGCTTACCGTTGCGGGGGCAGCACCGGACTTGCTCAAAGCTTGAGCGCACCGGTTTCCCGTTTCACCCCGTGAGGGGCACCCGAAATCAGGCGCACAGGAGAGCATGGGCGACTGGGCATCGTCAATCTGAACGATTGACCTGTCTGCGGTCACTGCGTAGCCTTGCCGGCTCGAGGTTCTCCATTCGTAAAACGTTACATATGGAGCTAAGACGGGAATGCGGTACATGCCGCAGCTGCCCCCGCAACTGTAAACGGTCATGTTCATTGCACAGCCACTGCTGCGGCGGGAAGGCGCGATGAATGTGTGTCGGCGAGGTGTTCAACGCCCGCCACACGCTGCCGTGAGCCAGGAGACCTGCCTCGAACCGGGCTGACTGAAAAGCCTGCGAATTCCCACTACAACCGGGCGGGGTGATCCGGTGGCGATCCGAACCCTGTGCCTGCACGCGGTTCCCGTCCTGTTTGCCCGCCGCATTGCCAAAGGGCACCTGATGAAAACACTGGCCAAGCTTCCCGTTACCATCGTCACCGGCTTTCTCGGCTCGGGCAAGACCACGCTGCTGCGGCACATGCTCGACAACGCCGAAGGGCGGCGCATCGCGGTGATCGTCAACGAATTCGGCGAGTTGGGCATCGACGGTGAAATCCTCAAGCAATGCACCATCGGCTGCACCGAAGAAGAAGCCAGCGGCCGCGTGTACGAACTGGCCAACGGCTGCCTGTGCTGCACCGTACAGGAAGAGTTCTTTCCGGTGATGCGTGAACTGGTCGCCCGTCGTGGCGATCTGGACCACATCCTGATCGAAACCTCGGGGCTGGCCCTGCCCAAGCCGCTGGTGCAAGCCTTCCAGTGGCCGGAAATCCGCAACGCCTGCACCGTCGACGCCGTCATCACCGTGGTCGACAGCCCGGCCGTATTGGCCGGTACTTTCGCTGCGTTCCCGGATCAGGTCGATGCACAGCGCAAACTGGACCCTAATCTGGACCATGAATCGCCGCTGCACGAGCTGTTTGCCGATCAACTGGCCAGCGCCGATCTGGTGATCCTCAACAAAGCCGACATGATCGACGCTGAGGGGCTGGCCGCAGTGCGTGCCGAAGTGGCCGAAGAGTTGCCGCCAGCCGTCAAAGTGGTCGAAGCCAGCAGCGGCCGCTTGCCGATCAGCGTCCTGCTGGGCGTTGGTGCCGAATCCGAGCTGCACATCGACGCCCGCAAGACTCATCACGATCATCATGAAGGCGACGATGCTGATGACCATGATCACGACGCGTTCGATTCGATTTCCCTGACACTGCCTCAGGCCGATGAAAAAGTGCTGCTCGATGCGCTGAATCAATTAGTCGTGCAACACGGCATTCTGCGCGTGAAAGGCTTTGCTGCGATTCCGGGCAAACCGATGCGCCTGCTGATTCAAGGCGTGGGCACGCGTTTCGACAAGCATTTTGACCGCGCCTGGCGTGCCGATGAAGTGCGTGCCACGCATCTGGTGCTGATTGGCCAGGAGTTGGACGCCGTGGCACTGCAAACTCAGCTCAACGCTGCGATTGCCGGCTGACCCATGCATTTACTGAGAACCCAGCCCGGCGGTTTTGTACCGGACGATAACATCGCCGACCTGGGACAGACGCCCGCCGAGCTGGTGATTCTCTGCAGTGGCGATTCGAGCCTGGCGCTGCTGGCCGAAGCTGCTCAGCAGCTGCCCGAGGATTACCCCAGCCTGCGTCTGGCCAACCCGATGCAGGTGCAGAATCACGCCTCGGTCGATCTGTATGTCGATGAGGTGCTGCGCCATGCCAAAGTCATTCTGATTTCCCTGCACGGCGGCATTGGCTACTGGCGCTACGGCGTCGAGCGCTTGATGGAGCTGGCCGCGCGTGGCGTACAGGTCATTCTGGTGCCGGGTGATGACCGCCCGGACCCGGAGCTGAGTGACCTGAGCACTGTGCCGGCCACCGAGCGCGACCGGCTCTGGCAATTCCTGCGTCAGGGCGGTTTGCAGAACGCACTGGATTTGTATCGCTGCATGGCCAGTCAGTGGCTGGGCCGTGATTATCCGTGGGCCGAACCCCGGCCGTTGCCGCGCACCGCGGTTTATCACCCGCAACGAGCCACGGCCAGCTTGCCGGATTGGCAGGCCGACTGGCACGCGGAACAGCCGGTGGTCGCGCTGCTGTTCTATCGCTCGCACCTGCAGGCCGCCAACACCGGTTTCATCGACGAATTCTGTACTCGCTTACAGGCGCAGGGCATCAACCCGCTGCCCATCGCAGTCGCCAGTCTCAAGGAGCCCGCCTGCTTTGTTCAGGTGGAAAACTGGCTGGATGAAGCCGATGCCGAGCTGATCCTCAACACCACCGGTTTCGCCCAGTCGAGCCCGGAAGCGCCGCATTTGCGGCCGTTTCGGCGCAATGTGCCGGTGATTCAGGCGATCTGTGCCCAAGACAACGAACCCGCGTGGGAGGCCAGCGAGCAGGGCCTCGGCGCGCGTGATCTGGCGATGCACATTGCCTTGCCGGAACTGGACGGGCGGATTATCAGCCGACCGATCAGCTTCAAGGATCTGGCCTGGCGTAGCGAACGCAGCCAGTCGGACGTGGTGTGCTACCGCGCCCAGCCGGACCGCATGGATTTCGTCGCGCAGCTGGCGCGGCGCTGGATCGAACTGGCGCGGCTGCCCAATGCCGACAAACGTGTGGCACTGATTCTCGCCAATTACCCGACCCGCGATGGGCGGATCGGCAATGGGGTCGGCCTGGATACGCCCGCTGCGGCGCTGAATATCCTGCGTGCCATGCAGGCCGAGGGTTATCCGCTGGCGCAGTTGCCGGACAGCGGCACCGAGCTGATCCAGCAATTGCTGGGTGGCGTGACCAACGACCTGGATAGCATTGACCAGCGACCCTGCCAACAAAGCATGGCGCTGGATGAATACCTGGCGGCGTTCCACGAACTGCCGCAGAGCAACCGTGATGCGGTGACTGCCCGCTGGGGTGCGCCGGATGCCGATCCGATGTTTCGCGGTGGCCGGATGATGATCGCTGGCCTGCGCTTCGGCCTGACCTTCGTCGGCATTCAGCCGGCGCGGGGTTATCAGGTCGATCCGAGCGCGGTCTACCACGACCCGGATTTGGTGCCGCCGCATGGCTATCTGGCGTTCTACTTCTGGTTGCGCAAGGCCTATGGCGCGCATGCCGTGGTGCATGTCGGCAAGCACGGCAATCTGGAATGGCTGCCGGGCAAGGGTGTCGGGCTGTCGCGAACCTGCTGGCCGGACGCTGTGCTGGGCGCGATGCCCAATATCTACCCGTTCATCGTCAATGACCCGGGCGAGGGCGCCCAGGCCAAGCGCCGTACGCAGGCGGTGATCATCGACCACCTGATGCCACCGCTGACCCGTGCCGAAACCTATGGCCCGTTGCGTGATCTGGAACTGCTGGCCGACGAATTCTACGAAGCGCAGTTGCTCGATCCGCGTCGTGCCCGCGAACTGCAACGCGACATTCTCGAGCTGGTCCGCGAAACCCGCATTGATCGCGAACTGGCGCTGGACGTGTCTACTGACAGCGATGCCGATGCGGCGGTCTGGCTGCCGCGTCTGGACACGTACCTGTGTGACTTGAAGGAATCGCAGATTCGCGACGGCCTGCACATTTTCGGTCAGTCACCGGAAGGTCGTCTGCGCACCGACACACTGCTGGCCCTGCTGCGCATCCCGCGTGGCGACGGGCGCGGGGCGCAGTCGAGTCTGTTACGTGCCCTGAGCAAAGCCTTCCAGCTAAGTTTCGACCCGCTGGACTGCGAACTGGCCGAACCCTGGACCGGCGAACGTCCGGCTGCGTTGCTGGCGGTCAGCACCGACCCGTGGCGCAGCGCCGGGGATGCTCGCGAACGGCTTGAGCTTTATGCGGCCGCGCTTATCGAGCGCGTGATGCGCGGTGAAGACCTGCATGACGTGCCGGCACATGATGACCTGTCGCTGATTCTCGACAGCCTGCGCGAAGTCGTCGCACCACGGCTGGATGCCTGCGGCCCCGGCGAAATGCAGGGCCTGCTCGATGCGTTGAGCGGCCGCTTCGTTCCGGCCGGGCCCAGTGGCGCGCCAAGCCGTGGGCGTCTGGACGTGCTGCCGACCGGGCGTAATTTCTTCAGCGTGGACGTGCGCAACCTGCCGACCACCACGGCCTGGCGCATCGGTTTTCAGTCGGCCAACCTGCTGCTGGAACGCCACCTTCAGGATCACGGCGACCATTTGCGCCAGTTGGGCCTGTCCGTCTGGGGTACGGCGACCATGCGCACCGGTGGCGATGATATCGCTCAGGCCATGGCCTTGATGGGCGTGCGTCCGGTCTGGGCGACCGGCAGCCAGCGGGTCGATGATTTCGAGATTCTGCCGGTCAGCCTGCTGGACCGTCCGCGCGTGGACGTCACCTTGCGGGTGTCCGGCTTCTTCCGCGATGCGTTCGCCAACCTGATCAAACTGTTCGACGCCGCTGTACAAGCGGTGGCTGCGCTCGACGAGCCGGATGACTTGAACCCGCTGGCGGCCAGAGTGCGTGAAGAGCGGCAAGCTTTCGTGGACGAAGGTTTGAGCGAGGAGGAGGCTGCACGGCAGGCCGGCTGGCGAATTTTCGGTGCCAAGCCCGGTGCCTACGGGGCGGGTGTGCAAGGCGCGATTGATGGTCGCCTGTGGCAAAGCCGCGAGGATCTTGCCGAGGTCTACCTGAATTGGGGCGGCTACGCTTACGGCGCAGCCGACGAAGGCACCCCGGCCCGGCAACGCTTTGCCCAGCGCCTGTCCCAGGTGCAGGCTGTCCTGCAAAATCAGGACAACCGTGAGCACGACCTGCTCGATTCGAACGATTATTATCAGTTTCAGGGCGGCATGCTCGCGGCGTCGGAAAGCCTCAGCGGGCAGAAGACCGCCAGCTACCATGGCGATCATAGCCAGCCGGACCTGCCGAAGATTCGTACCCTCAAGGAAGAATTGAACCGGGTGATCCGCTCGCGTGCGGCGAACCCGAAATGGATCGAAGGGGTCAAGCGCCATGGCTACAAAGGCGCGTTCGAAATGGCCGCGACCGTGGATTTCCTGTTTGCCTTCGACGCCACCACCGAACTGATCGATGATCATCAATACGCGCTGCTGGCCGACGCGTATCTGCTCGACCCGGCGACCCGCGATTTTATCGCGCAACACAACCCCGACGCCCTGCGTGACATGACCGAGCGCATGCTCGAAGCTCAGCAGCGCGGGCTCTGGCAGGAACCCGGCGAGTATCAGCAAGCGCTGGAAGACCTGTTGTTGGACATAGAAGAGAACTGATGACCTTGCCTGACTCAAGCCCGAGCGACACTCCACATTTTCCGCTGGCTGCGGTGGTCGGTGCCGATGACCTGAAGCTGGCCCTGTGCCTGACCGCCATCGATCCGCGCATTGGCGGCGTCCTGATCGAGGGGCCCCGCGGCATGGCCAAGTCGACCCTGGCGCGCGGCCTGGCTGATCTGCTGGCCAGCGGTCAGTTCGTCACCTTGCCGTTGGGGGCCACCGAAGAGCGGTTGGTCGGCACGCTCGATCTGGATGCCGCACTGGCCGAGGGCCGAGCGCGTTTCTCGCCGGGCGTGCTGGCCAAGGCTGACGGTGGCGTGCTGTACGTCGATGAAGTCAACCTGCTCGCCGATCATCTGGTTGATCTGTTGCTGGACGTTGCCGCCAGCGGCGTCAATCAGGTCGAGCGCGATGGCATTTCCCATCGCCACGCTGCGCGCTTCGTGCTGATTGGCACCATGAACCCGGAAGAAGGCGAATTGCGCCCGCAGTTGCTGGATCGTTTTGGCTTGAACGTGGCGCTGAGCGGTCAGACCCAACCGGCCGAGCGCAGCCTGATCATCCGTCGGCGTCTGGATTTCGATGCCGATCCAGTGGTTTTTTGCCAGCACTGGCAGGCGCAGCAGGACGACCTGAAGCTTCGTTGTGAACAGGCGCGTCTGCTGCTGCCAGGCATCGAGCTGGATGATCATTCCTTGGCCGAGATCACCGAACGCTGTTTCGCGGCGGGGGTCGACGGCATGCGCGCCGATCTGGTCTGGTTGCGGGCTGCTCGTGCGCATGCCGCGTGGCGTGGTGCGGGCCAGATCGAAGAGCAAGACATTGAAGCGGTGGCCGAATTCGCTTTGCGCCACCGCCGTCGCGAACCCACTCCGCCGCCACACAATCAAGACGCACCGCCGCCTGATTCGTCTCCCAGGCCAGACAAACCAGAGGGCGGGCAGGGCAGTTGGGGCGAGTTGCCAGCTCAGGCGGTGATTACCGGTTCTCGTCGCGAAGTGCCGAGTTGGCCAAAAAAGCCTTAGGCATCCGCCCTCGCGCTGCAAAGGGGGCGGATGCCATTCCCCGTCCCGGTCGACTGGCCGCCGGTAGACAAGGTGCCGTTCGCGCAGGTGCCGACGGCCCGGTGCGATGGCTACCGACGCTGCTGAAGGGGCGCCCGAAAAGTCGCAAGGATCTGGTGCGTCAGCCGCGCAGTGCTCGCCCGAGTGAATTGTTGCTGGTGATCGTCGATGCCTCGGCCTCAACGCGTCGTCACCAAGCGCTGAGCCAAGCCAAAGGCCTGCTTTCGCAAGTATTCGATGATGCCTATCGGCGCCGCGCGCGGCTGGCTCTGCTGACCGCGAGTGGCACTGCACCGCGCTGGCAGCATCAGGGCCTCAAGGCGTCAACAGCACTCACTCCATGGCTGGATGGACTGGGCGCGGGGGGTGGCACACCGCTGTCCGCCGCGCTTGAACAAGCCATGACCTGGCTGGCACAACGTCAAAAACGCCACCCCTCGGAACAGCATCGCGTACTGGTACTGACCGACGGCAGAATCAAGCAACTGCCAGCGCTGCCGACATTCGCCTGCGCCACCCTGCTGATCGACATCGAAAAAGGCCCGGTCCGATTGGGAAGAGCAAAAGAACTGGCATCAACCCTCGGCGCCGAATATCGGCACATCGACGAGCTGAAGCGGGTCTGAGCGGCTGATTCGTATGCGTGCCAAGGCTTCGGCACGATAGCCAATGCAATCAAACCGCTTTTGATGTGCTTTTCAACCACAATGGCACTGACGACGCAAATTGCGACGTAAGTGACGGCTGAGTCTTGACGCTGATCCGGGGGATGCGAGGCAGGACGCCGAGCAAGCCGCATCCGGGCCAAGGATGGCCCGTTGCGGCGGCCCCCGGATCAGTGTCAGGGCGAAGGAACCCGACGAAGTCGGGCCGGAAACGGAGCCGGGATTTTGGTTACTTTGATCCTTCAAAGTCACTCGCCGAGGGGCGAAAAAGTGCCTTGAGCCTTAAACAAATATCCCTGACATCGCGGAACCGCTGAGTGACGCGGAGCGTCGGCACGATAGTCAAAGCAAGCAAAGCGCCTCATGCCCAGAAACCTGAAAGCTCCGCTTCCAGACTCCCATGGGCCTGCGAGTAAGCCTCGCACAAAGCGTGATCAGGCCGGCATAGTCCAAGGCATCAAGTCATACCCTTCATTACTGATTTCCGCACGGGCCTGTTCCAGAACGCTGGCCAACTGCTGCTTGTCCGAATAAGTACTGCTCGGAATCTGCTTGCGGCCAATACGGTTACTGGTGCGATCGATCACCGTCAGGCTCAACTCGCCGTTACCGTCCTGTGGTGCCCAGGCAACACACTGGAAAGGTTCAAAAGCGTGTCCAGCGATCAGAAGTGCATCGTTGAAGCGCAGTGGGGCGTTCATGGTCGTTTCCTCAAGTGCCCGTATCAATTCAGTCACGTCGGTGCGCTGACCGTCCGGCTGGTTACTTGTATTGATGAGCGACAAGGGGACCTGAGTCACACGCTTAACCGGAAAAATCCTGAAATTTTTTTCACCCGCCCCCGGCGCGTGCAAGGCCGGGTCGGCCAGACAGGCGCGCGCTACATAATCACATTTGGTTATGACGATTAGATCCAAACGGTACAAGGGAGCGTCAAATATTTGCTAACGTAATATTCGGGCTCGCCAACATGCTGTTTATAAAACATTTTTAAAAATCCCCATTCGACGCCGGGCGCCAAGGAACCTATATGCATGAAACGGCCCCCGCGCGACGTCTGCTGATGATCGATCCAGACGAGGCGTGCCAGCACCTGATCCCGATCCTGCAAGCTGCCGGATGGACGGTCGAGAGCAGCACACTGGATACTGACCCTGTCGATGACTATGACGTCGGCTTGATCCACTTGAAAGCCACACATTTCGAACACCTCGACACACTTGAAAAACGGATCACCCGTGAGGCTACCCGCTGGGTCGCGCTGCTAACCGCCAACGACCTGCGACGCGAGCGAATCGGTGATTTTGTCTGCCAATGGTTTTTCGATTTTCAAACCGTGCCGCTCGATGCAGAGCGCATGCAGGCTACTCTGGACAAAGCGTTCGACAGTGCACTGTCAAACACGCAAAACAGGGGGCTTGCACCTCAGGGCGAACCGGAAATGCTCGGCGACAGCCGGCTGACGCGGGAACTGCGGCGTCTGTTGAGCAAGCTGGCACCCACTGAGTCGCCGGTGCTGATCCGTGGCGAGCGCGGCACCGGCAAGGCATTGATCGCACGGAGCCTGCATGCCCAGTCCCGGCGTCGTGACAAACCGTTCGTCACGGTCGATTGTGCTGCCATTGCCGAACATCTGATCCACGCCGAGTTGTTTGGCCATGAAGCGGGTGCTGTCGAGGGCCTGTCGGAGCGCAGGATCGGGCGTATCGCGGCGGCGGATGGCGGCACATTACTGCTTGAAAACATCGGTGATCTGCCGTTGGAAACCCAGGCGGATCTGTTGCGCTTTCTGGAGGACGGGCAGCTTCAGCGACTTGGCAGCAACGAGCCGGTCAGTGTGGACGTCCGGGTGCTGGCTGCCACCGAGGCAGACCTCGAAACGGCCATTCGTAAAAAGCGTTTTCGAGAGGATTTGTATTATCGGCTCAACGTGTTGCAGGTGGGCACTGCGCCACTGCGCGAACGGCATGGCGATCTGGCGCTGCTGGCCAATCATTTTGCTCATATCTACAGCCAGGAAAGTGGCCGACGGGCACGCAGTTTCAGTCAGGACGCGCTCATAGCCCTTGGCAAGCACGACTGGCCGGGCAATGTCAGTGAACTGGCCAATCGGGTGCGAAGAGGGCTGGTGCTGGCGGAAGGCAGGCAGATCGAAGCGGTCAATCTGGGGTTGCCGGGCGACGATGACGTGGCTGGCAGCATGAGCACTCTGGAGGAGTACAAATCCCGTGCCGAACGTCAGGCGTTGTGTGATGTGCTGACGCGTCACAGCGACAACCTGAGCATGGCCGCCAAGGTGCTAGGGATTTCGCGACCGACCTTCTACCGTTTGTTGCACAAGCATCAGATCCGCTGACGGACCCAGCAGATTGGACACGGCCGCCATCGCTTGCTCGCGGCGCTGCTGCCAGTCACCGTCGAGCACTTGGTAGGCTTGCCGGTGACTGTCGAGCCATGCGCGGCTGGCGTCGAAAAACGCCTGCCGCTCGCCCAGCGCCGGCTGGCAACGTTGACCGTCGCTGATCCAGTCCACACCCTGTGGCGACAGCAGCAGGTGCAGGTCGTAGGACCTGCCCAGCAGTTGCTGTTCGATCCATGCAGGGCAATCGCCGAACAGGGTCCGGCTCCAGAGCATGTTGCTCAGCAGGTGGGTGTCGAGAATCAGCAACTGCGGAGCGCTTGCCCGTGCAGCGTCCTCCCAGGCCAATTGGCCCTGAGCGATGGCCGGGATGTCGCTGTAACGTGTATCGCGGCCCTGCCGGTCGATGAACTCGCGAACGTATTCACCGACCATGACCCCGCCGAAGCGCCGCTGTATCTCAGCCGATAGCCAGCTCTTGCCACTCGACTCGGGGCCGGTCAGGACCAGAACCTTCATCGCGCCAGCACCAGATCATTGCGCCATTCGCGCCAGCCCTGAACCGCCAGCAGGGTGAACAGTGCATAAAGAGCGGCTGTCAGGTACAGGCCTTTGTAGATGAACAGGCCGACAAAAATCACATCCAGAACAATCCACAACGGCCAGCACTGCACGCGTTTCTGCGCCATCCACACCTGTGCCACCAGGCTGAAGCCGGTCAGGGCGGCGTCGAGCCAGGGTTGTGCGGCATCCGTGAAGTGCGCCATGCCCGCGCCCAGGCCCAGGCTGATCAGCACGCCGACCGTCAGCCCCTTGAGTATCGAATAGCGGTTCAGCACGCTGACGGCCCTGACGGGCAGGCCATGGCCATGCCGGGTCCATTGCAGCCAGCCGTAGACTTGCAAACCGGCATAGATCACCTGCAGCAGCATGTCCGAATACAACTTCACGTCGAAGAAAATCCAGATGTAGATCACCACCATCACCAGGCCGATTGGCCAACACCAGGGGTTCTGCTTCACTGTCAGCCATACTGCGATCACACCGATGGCTGCGGCGAAGAGTTCAAGCCCGGACATGGCGGCACCTTGGTTGGGGGAGTGGTTGCAGGGGCGGCGATTGTAATCGCTTCCGTGCCCGGCGGGGAGCCTGCGTGGCGACGAGCATTACGCCAGCAGGCGTTGTGCGTAAAGGTCTGCTAGCATTCCGCGCCTCGCGTCTGCGCAGGTTCAAGCTTCGTTCAGGTTTGTCAGGGCATAGTGGCAACCATTTTTTACACAATAACGTTAAACGGCGAGCCTGCGGCGTCGCTTCATGGGGGAAAGTGATGGATCTTTGGACCGCTGCTCAGGCGTTGATACTGGGTATTGTTGAAGGGCTGACGGAATTCCTGCCGATCTCCAGCACTGGGCACCAGATCATTGTTGCCGACCTGATCGGTTTTGGTGGCGAGCGCGCCATGGCCTTCAACATCATCATCCAGCTGGGGGCGATTCTGGCGGTGGTCTGGGAATTTCGGCGCAAGATTCTGGATGTGGTCGTCGGCTTGCCCAAACAGCAACAGGCTCAGCGTTTTACCCTTAACTTGTTGATCGCGTTCATGCCGGCGGTGGTGCTCGGGGTGATCTTTGCCGACCTGATCCATCATTACCTGTTCAACGCCATCACGGTGGCCACGGCACTGGTTATCGGCGGTGTGATCATGCTCTGGGCCGAACGCCGCGAGCACGCGGTACGCACTGAAACCGTCGATGACATGACGTGGACCGATGCGCTGAAAATCGGGCTGGTGCAGTGCCTGGCGATGGTTCCCGGTACGTCCCGTTCCGGCTCTACCATCATTGGGGGCCTGCTGTTTGGCTTGTCGCGCAAGGCCGCCACGGAGTTTTCGTTCTTCCTCGCCATGCCGACCATGGTCGGCGCTGCCGTCTACTCGGGTTACAAGTACCGAGACATGTTTCGTCCGGACGACTTCGCGGTCTTCGCGATCGGTTTCATCACCTCGTTCATTTTCGCCATGATCGCGGTGCGCGGGCTGCTCAAGTTCATCGCCACTCACAGCTATGCAGTGTTTGCCTGGTATCGCATCGCCTTCGGCCTGCTGATTCTGGCGACCTGGCAGTTTGGCTGGATCGACTGGGCGTCGGCCAAGGCATGACCACTGCCCGGCCACCCCAGAGGCCCGCCAGCCGGGGGCGTGCGCCTGTCCGGCACTTGCCCCTGAAGCTGGCGCTGTTCGTGCTGTTGTGCGCGTTGCCGGTGTACGGCTCGGTGTCGCTGTGGGTCCGGCAGGGCATGCTGATTCCGGGGTGTGCCTTGCTCGGAATGAGCCTGCTGGCGTTCGTGCTGTATCGGCACGACAAGCGCCAGGCCGGAAACGGCGGTCAGCGCACCCCGGAAAATGTTCTGCACACCCTCGAATTACTGGGCTGCTGGCCGGGTGCGCTGTTGGCGCAACAGCTGTTTCGTCACAAGACCCGGAAGGTGTCGTTTCAGGTCGCGTTCTGGCTGATCGTGCTGGTGCATCAGGCGTTGTGGATCGACTGGCTGTTTCTCGGCAAGCGGCTCTGGCAGATGCTGCCGTTGCCGCTTCAGAGCCTTATAACATCAGCGCAATCTGCTGGCGCTTTGGCAATTTGCTGACCACCAGTTGATGAGAGCGGGTCACCAGATCCCTGATTTCCGGTCCGCTCAACGCCTCCAGTTTCGTCACGCTGATCCAGTGCGCACTGGCCAGATAGGGCGCAGGGCGTATGCCGGGCCGGTCGACGTAGCCCAGAAACAAATCCGCAGCGACCTTGAACGCCAGCTTCCCGCCGGCCAGGTCCATGACTGCAAACATCTTCTTCTCTGCAACCGAAAACACCCGCACACCGCCCCATTTGTAGTCTTCCCGCGCACCCGGCAGGCTGAGGCAGAATCGGGCGATGTCTTCTTTGCCCATCGGCTTTGGCATGCGCAAGCTCCTTTATGTGGTATCGATAAGGTGATCTCGAACGGCAAGCTGTTCGATAGCCGCACGGATATTCGATCAGCGGATTGTATGCGGCGGTGACACTCATTAGTGTGCAGGTTTGCCCTTTCTATGGAGCCTGCTATGCCTGCCGCGCAACTCGCTGATGGTGAACTGAATTATCTGCTGGAAGGTCAGCCCGGCGCACCGGTGCTGGTGTTGTCCAACTCGCTGGGCACCGACCTGCACATGTGGGACAACCAGATTGCAGCGTTTACCCGGCATTTCCAGGTAGTGCGTTACGACACGCGCGGGCATGGTAAATCGCTGGTCAGCGAAGGCAGCTACAGCATCGAGCAGAACGGCCGTGACGTCCTGGCATTGCTGGACGCGCTGCAGATCGAAAAGGCTTCCTTCTGCGGGCTGTCCATGGGCGGTCTGATCGGACAGTGGCTGGCGATCAACGCGCCGCAGCGCCTGCAACGGGTGGTGCTGTGCAACACCGCTGCTAAGATCGGCAATCCTGATATCTGGAACCCGCGCATCGAAACCGTGCTGCGTGACGGGCAGGCGGCCATGGTCGCGCTGCGTGATGCCTCCATCTCGCGCTGGTTCACCCCGGCATTCGCGGTACAGCAACCGGCAGTTGTGGACCGTATTGTCAGCATGCTGGCGCATACTTCACCGCAAGGGTACGCGGCCAATTGTGCTGCCGTACGCGACGCCGATTTTCGTGCGCAACTGGCGGGCATCAAGCTGCCGACGCTGGTGGTCTGCGGCACCGAGGACGCGGTCACCACACCGGCAGACGGGCGTTTCATGGTGGAGCGCATTCAAGGCGCACAGAGTGTCGAGTTGCCGGCCGCGCATTTGTCCAGTGTCGAAGCAGGGCAGTCATTCACTGCGCCGGTACTGGCCTTTCTGACTGCCGATTAACCGGTCCGCTTCTCGCACCGTGTCTTGAGAGGCTTGTGCTAGCGCTGCATACTCGCTGCTCCAGAAACGAGGTGACCGGTGTTTGATCTCAATGATCTGTATTATTTCGTTCAGGTGGTCGAGTGTCGGGGCTTCGCGCCGGCCAGCCGCAAGCTGAGTGTTCCGAAATCCAAGCTCAGTCGGCGCATTGCCGGGCTGGAAGAGCGGCTTGGCGTCACGCTGATTCACCGCTCGACCCGCAAATTCGCCGTGACCGAAAGCGGACGCGACTATTACGCCCATTGCGTAGCGATGCTGGTCGAGGCCGAAGCTGCCGAAGAAGCCATTCAGCGTTCCAAATCCGAACCTCAGGGCAAGGTCGTGGTGAGCTGTCCGCCGGCCATGGCGGCCATGGGCATCAACGAGGCAATTGCCGGTTTCATGGCCGCGCACCCCAAGGTGCAGGTGCATATCGAGAGTAGCAATCGGCGAGTCGATCCGCTGACCGAGAACATCGATATCGCCTTGCGCGTGCGTTTTCCGCCGCTGGAAGATGACGGCCTGGTGGTGAAGACGCTCGGGCACAGTGCGCAACGGCTTGTTGCCCACCCTGATCTGGCTGCACTGCTCCCGACGAATCCTTCGTTTGACGATCTGGCCCGGTTACCGAGTCTGGATGTGCCTTCTTCCACCCCGGAACATCGCTGGCTGCTGGAGAACGGACCGGGGCATTATGTCGAAGTACGGCACGCACCGCGTCTGGTCAGCTCGGATCTGGACGGCATACTGCAAGCCGCTCTGCAGGGTGTCGGCGTCGCCCAGTTGCCGGAAATTCTGGTCAGGGAAGCCTTGCAGCAGGGCCGCATGGTGGAGTTGTTCGATGCGCACCGCCCCAAGTGCGGGTTCCTGCACGCGGTGTTTGTTTCGCGCCGCGGCCTGCTGCCTGCCGTCAGAGGCCTGCTGGACGCGTTCGAGAACTCGTTCAAGGAACTGACGCACAATCCTGAGTCTCTGTATTGTTCCTTACATAGAACGAACAGTCGCATTCAAGGCGACTAATCATTCATTACGATCACAGATAGGATGCTCCTTACTTGATCGCCCCTCGGCGATATTCACTTGGGAAGCCCGTTATGAACCTTTTGCACCTTGATTCCAGCATCCTCGGCGACCATTCTGCTTCGCGTCAGCTGACCCGTGATGTCGTCCAGGCCTACCAGAGCGCGCACGCTGACGCTCAGGTGACGTACCGCGATCTGGCCAGCGATGCGCTGGGTCATTTCTCTGCCGCCAGCCTTGCCGCAGCCGGTACGCCGGTAGAAGCCCGCGATGCCGCCCAGCAGCACGAAGTGGAAGCCAACGAAGCGACACTGCAACAATTTCTCGATTCCGACGTCGTGGTGATCGGCGCGCCGATGTACAACTTCACGGTGCCATCCCAGTTGAAGGCGTGGATCGACCGCATTGCCGTTGCCGGTCGCACGTTCCGCTACTCCGAAGCCGGTCCTGAAGGTCTGTGCGGCGGCAAGAAGATCATCATCGTGTCCACTTCCGGTGGCCTGCACCAAGGCCTGCCGAGTGGCGCGGGTCATGAAGAGCTGCTCAAGGCGTTGTTCGCGTTCATCGGCGTGACCGACCTGCAATTCGTGCGTGCGCACGGCCTGGCCTACGGTGAAGAGCCTCGTGCTAGTGCCATGACGGCCGCGCAGCAGCAGATCAAGGACCTGTTCGCCGCCTGATCATCAGCACAAACCTGGTACGAACTCCACCGCCTGCGCATTGATTTGCGTCGCGCCGTGGAGTTTTTTTCTATGTGGCAAAACTGCTTGTAACCTTGACAGCTTCCTTACAGGCAAGCAGGCGGATTGAGGATTAAGCTGATCCTCCTGACGCCTGTTTTCGGCGTTTTTGTCGAATAGTTCGCATGTGCGAAAAAGAGTGGGCCGATGCTGGCTCGACTTGTGCACTATTTCAGTTTCAAAGACTCTCATTTTTAGGATCTGTACGAAAAGTGGCTGCGCTCGGTGATGCTGCGTTAAAAACAGGCTCGGAATGCTCATTTACAACACGTAGAGTCGAACGCGACTCCGACCGTTCCTCGCCTGTTTTTGCCTTGCCTGACCTTCGCTCGCCGACTTTTCGTACAGAACCTAGTAACACATAAAATAAGAGCGGCGCGCTGGAGCACGATGCTCGACACAAGCGCATGAATGGACTGTCCGGACACGCTGCCGGAATGACAAAGGTTGGGCCTTGCCACGGTACGTCTTTGTGCAGTTATGCTGGTTTGCCTGCTCGACAGCATGATTTCGGTGCACGCTCAGGCTGCTGATGCCTGGAGCGCGGGTTATCACGAATTGACTTTTCCCGATCCGCTTGACTCGCAGCCGATGCAGGCGATTGCCTTCTATCCTTCGACGGGCAGTGAGCAGTCCAGCATTATTCAGGGCTATCGTGTCGAGGCGGGCGAGGATGCACCGATTGCCATGGGCCGCTTTCCGCTGCTGCTGTTATCCCATGGCAACACGGGTACGCCGCTGGCACTGCACGATCTGGCGACTTCGCTGGCACGGCAGGGTTTCGTGGTGGTCGCGGTGGTCCATCCCGGCGACAATGATCGCGATCACAGCCGCCTGGGCAGTCTGAGCAACCTCTATGGACGTCCGTTGCAGATATCCGAGGCCATCAGCTCAGCCTTGCTCGATCCGATGCTTTCGCCTTACCTCAATGCGCGCCAGGTGGGTGTGATCGGCTATTCGGCTGGTGGCGAAACCGCATTGATCCTCGCTGGCGCGCGCCCGGATCTGAAGCGCCTGCGCCAGTATTGTCTGGAGCGGCCGGGTGATCGGGATGCCTGCAAGACTCAGGGCGAGCTGGTAGCCGATCGTGACGATTTGCACGCACAGGCGGACCCGCGGGTGGGCGCATTGATGCTCATGGCCCCGTTAAGTCTGATGTTCGGTCGCCATACGCTGGGCGACGTGCATGTGCCGGTGTTGATGTATGCCGGTGATGATGATCAATTGCTGGCCATCGACCGTAACGCCGAGGCGCTGGCGCGCAAGCTGCCGCAGGCACCGGATTACAGGTTGTTGGCGGGGGCGGGGCACTTCGTGTTCATGGCACCGTGCAGCGACGAGCAACGTGCGACTGCGCCGCTGCTGTGCAATGACCCTGACGGGGTTGATCGAGAAGACATCCATCGCACCTTGAGCGCTGAAGCAGTGCGCTTCTTTACCACGGCGCTCAGTGCCGCTGACCCGGATCGCTCCGGCATGCAGACCGCGCACCATCAGTAATGGCTGTTCAGCCGTTCAGCGAGCGCAGGTAATCGCCAAACCCGCCTCTGGCTTTAGAGTCGAGGCGGGTGCTGGTGGTGACTCTGGGGCGGCAACTCCAGGCGATCCGCGCGCCAATCAATTCCAGTTGCTGAACCAGATGCACATCCTCGTGACAGGCCAGCGCTGGGAAACCGCCGGCGCTGACATAGGCAATCGAACTCACCCCCAGATTGGCACCGTGTATGTGCCGATGGCCGTCGCGATGCTGGTAGTGGCTGAGGTAGGCGGCCTGCGCAGCGGCAGAAATGTCCTTGTTCCAGTCGCCGGGCATGACGGTTCCGCACACGGCGTCGGCATCCAGGGCAAGCTGCTCGCTCAACCAGTCGCTGGCCACGCTGCTGTCGCCATCGGTGCAGGCCAGCCAGCGTGCACCCCTGTCGAGCAGAAACGCAGCCCCTTCGGCACGCGCCTGGCCTACGTTGCGCGCCGTCACTTCCAGAATCATCACCCCGTGAGCACGAGCGATCTCTGCCGAGCTGTCTGTGCAGCTGTCGAGCACCACCAGCACCTCCACCGTTTCCCCGTTGAGGTCCGGGTGGGCAGCGGCTTGCAGCACAGTGGTCAGGCAGGCGCCCAGCAACTGCTCTTCATTGTGCGCCGGAATCAGAATGCCGATCATTCGAGAACTCCTGTTCTGCGACAGAGGTAGCATCACGACTCCACAGGTCCAGCAGGAAGTCCTGTTCGTGATGACTGAAAAGCCGGTGCATGGACAGCCTTTCAGCAAGTGTGTCGTGAACGCGCTGTGCGTTCAGCGGACAGCCTTCGATGTCGGGCCGCCAGTGGCAGGCGAGCAGTTGGCCGTCAGGCGTCAAGGCGTCAAGCGCGCAGTCGATCAGGCGGTTCAGATCCTCAAGGTCCAGGTAATAGCCCAGTTCGCTGAACACGATCAGGTCGAACTGTCCCGCTGGCCATTGTTGCGGCAGACGAGCTTGCAACACCCGGACGTTGGGCAGGTCAGCCAGACGCTGGCGCGCCAGCTCCACGGCCAGGGTCGAAGTGTCGCAGCACAGCAGGGTATCGCAGCGTGCGGCAAGGTCAGCGCTGAGTTCGCCATTGGCGCAGCCCGGCTCCAGAATCGCCCGGTAGTGCTCACGGGGCAGGGCGGCCAGGGTCAAGGCGCGCTTGCGGCGTTCGTACCAGCGCTTTTTGAATGCCCACGGATCGCTGTCATTACTGAAAAGACTGTCGAAGTAGCTGTCGGCAACGCTGCTCATGTGAACACCACTTCGAACGGCTGCATCAGCCGTTCCAGAACGCTGGCAGGCAGCACCGGAGACAGCCCGACAGCCGGATCGCCTTGCAGCTGGCTGGTGAACGCCTGGGCGGCATGACGCTTGCGGGCGAGTGTCATCGGGTCAAGCAACAACTTGCGCGCCCGCTCCCAGGGCAGGCGCGGGTCTTCCGGATCTGCCCAGTGCCAGGCCCAGATCGGCACCTCATGTAATTGCGCGCCGGTGGTGGCACATGCACTGGCACTGGCCCTGCCAACTGCTTCGTGGTCACCATGGCCATCGCCTGACCAGGTCGCGAACACCACATCCGTCGGCCCAAGGTGCTGTTCAAGAAATTCGACCAGACGCTCTTCCTCTACTGCAACCTCGCCATCCTGAAAGCCGCCACGCACCCACTCCAGGCGTTCGAGGGGAATGTCGAGACGTTGCAAGGCCTCAGCGCTTTCCTGAGGGCGAATGGCAGACAGACGCTCGATAGACCAAAGTGCCGAACCCGGATGGCTGGAGGTGCCGTCGGTGATTGAAATCAGCAGAAGATGGCGCTCCAGTTGCGCGAGCTGACTCATCAGCCCGCCACAGCCCAATACTTCATCATCCGGGTGCGGCGCGATGATCACCGCCCTGCAATTGGGCGGTACCAGCAGGTCGGCGGTGATTGCCGGCAAGCCGCGCAATTTGCTGGAGGCATTCCAGGCGGCCAGTGGCGTGCCTTGGCCGGCTTCATCTTCGCTTACCAGAAAATCTTCACTCATGATGCATACGCTCTCATAGCGACCACGCCGAGGGCGACTGCAGCCGTTTGCCAGTCAATTGCCCCAGCGCAGCCAGGTCTTGCTCGGCATGGCTCTGACGCAAAAAGACAGGCAGATCGGCAATCAGTCGGGCGAAATGCGCATCCTTGCAATACGGGCCTGCGCCCACGGCGCGACCGACGTGCTGGATAACCTGCTCGGCGGTCTGCTCGATAAACGCCCGACAGCGCCGGGCGATGACTTCCGCGTTCTCGGTGGGCGCTTTATTCAGGTGTGTGGCGGCCGCACGCAGCACATCGGCCGCGGCGTGCAGCGCGACGTCTACGGCGCCCAGATGCGCGAACGCATGGGGCTCGTCGCGCTTGCCGACCTGTTGCAACAGACGCGTCGCGATCGAACGCGATGCGCCGAACCAGCAGGCCGCTATGCCGATACCGCCTTGCCAGAACCCCGGTCGAGCCAGATAACCGCCCGGTTCGCCGACCCGCTCTGCGCTGGCCCGCTCGAACAGGACTTCGACGCTACCGGTCGCACCCATGCCTACCGCTCGCCAGCCGTCGTTGGTGACGTGGACGCCCGGCTGGTCGAGACGTACGGCGACCAGTTGTTGACGCTGTTGCTCGTCCCATACGGTGATCAGCGCGTGGCTCAAGGCCGACGCACCGGAGCACCAGGCTTTGCGGCCATCCAGGCGAAGTGAATCGCCGCTGCCGCGAAGCGTTACCCGTGCCTGTGGCGGCTCTGCCGCCCACATGCCCCAGGTACTGAATTGTTCGGGGGGCGGGGCACCCAGTTCCGCCATGATCGCCAAGGCGTCAGTGTGCCCCTCGTACAACTTGCACAACCCCAGGTCATGGCCTGCAACGCAGGCCAGCGCCTGCCAGCGCTCAAGTGTCTGACCACCGGCAGGCAGGGGGAGCTGATCCAGACCTTCATTGACCAGTGCCTGCAAGCACTCGCCCAGCGCACGCGTGTCGGCATAGCCCTGCCTGCGCCAGTCGAGAAACTCACTCAAGGCATCGGTCATTGCTGATCTTCGCGCTTCAATTCGAACAGCAGCAGTGAACGCGGGGTGACGGTGTATTGCGAACCGAACGCGAACTGCTCCTTGTTGCGGGCATCGTCCTGATTGGTATCGATCAGGCACTCGTAATGCGTGCCTTCAGGCACTTCCGGCAGCGTGAAGTTGACGCCATCGTGATGGGCGTTGACCACCAGCAGCAGGGTGGCGTCTGCGCCTGGGCGGCGGATGCCGGTTTCCTGTGCGCGACCATCCATCAGCATGCCCAGGCAACGGCCATTGGCATCGTGCCATTGTTCGACACTCATCTCTTCGCCATTCGGCGCGAGCCAGGTCACGTCCTTGACGCCGATTTCTTCGTTGTAGTCGCCTACCAGGAAGCGGCTACGGCGCAGGATCGGGTAAGTCTGACGCAGCTTGATCACGCGGGTCACGAACTTGAGCAGCGCCTCGCCGTCCTCGTCCAGATCCCAGTTGATCCAGCCAATCTCGCTGTCCTGACAGTAGGCGTTGTTATTGCCGTGCTGGGTGCGGGCGAACTCGTCACCGGCCACAATCATCGGTGTGCCTTGCGCCAGCAGCAGGGTGGCGAAGAAGTTGCGCATCTGGCGCAGACGCAGGGCATTGATTTCCGGATCTTCGGTCGGACCTTCAACACCATGGTTCCAGGACAGGTTGTTGTTGCTGCCATCCTGGTTGTTTTCGTCGTTCGCTTCGTTGTGCTTGTCGTTGTACGACACCAGGTCGTGCAGCGTGAAGCCGTCGTGCGCAGTGATGAAGTTCACCGAAGCCTGAGGGCGGCGACCGCGCTGGTTGAACATGTTGCCGGAGGCCGTCATGCGCGCTGCGAAGTCGGCCAGTTGGCCTTCATCGCCTTTCCAGAACGCACGCACGGTGTCACGGAATTTGTCGTTCCACTCCATCCAGCCCGGCGGGAAGCCACCGACCTGATAACCGCCCGGGCCGCAGTCCCAAGGCTCGGCAACCAGTTTGACCTGACGCAGGATCGGGTCCTGACGGCAGGCAACGAGGAAGCTGTGACGCTCGTCGAAACCGTCGTGGTACCGACCGAGAATGGTGGCAAGGTCGAAGCGGAAGCCGTCGACGTGCATTTCCGACGCCCAGTAGCGCAGCGAATCGGTGACCATCTGCAGCACGCAAGGGTGACTCAGGTCGAGGGTGTTGCCTGTACCGGAATCGTTGATGTAGTAGCGCTTGTCGTCCGGCATCAGCCTGTAATAGGAGGCATTGTCGATACCGCGCATGGACAGGGTAGGGCCCAGCTCGTTGCCCTCGGCGGTGTGGTTGTAGACCACATCGAGAATGACTTCCAGACCGGCGTGGTGCAGGTGTGCAACCATTTCCTTGAACTCGGCAATCTTGCCGCTTGCTAGGTAGCGCGGGTCCGGGGCGAAGAACGCAATACTGTTGTAGCCCCAGTAGTTGGTCATGCCTTTTTGCAACAGGTGCTGATCGTTGACGAACGCGTGGATCGGCAACAGCTCGACGGAGGTCACGCCCAGCTTGCGGATGTGCTCGACGACCGGCGCTGACCCCAGCCCGGCGAAGGTGCCGTGCAGTTCTTCGGCAACCTCAGGGTGGCGCATGGTGATACCGCGCACGTGGGTCTCGTAGAAAATGGTCTTGTCCCACGGCGTACCGACACGCTGGTCACGGCCCCAGGTGTAGGCCTCGTCAATGACCTTGCTTTTCGGTACGAACGGCGCGCTGTCGCGTTCGTCGAAGCTCAGGTCGCCATCCGGATGGCCGATGGTGTAGCCGAACAGCGCTTCCGACCACTTCAGTTCACCCACCAATTGCTTGGCGTACGGGTCGATCAACAGTTTGTTGTGGTTGAAGCGATGGCCGTTCTTCGGATCGTAAGGGCCGTACACGCGGTAGCCGTAAATCTGGCCGGGATGAGCATCGGGCAGGTAACCGTGGTAGATCTCATCGGTGTATTCCGGAAGCTCGATGCGCTCCAGTTCTACTTCACCGGTCGAGTCGAACAGGCAAAGCTCCACTTTGGTAGCGTTTGCCGAAAACAAGGCAAAGTTGACGCCCAGGCCATCCCAGCTGGCACCGAGTGGGAAGGGAAGTCCTTCACGAATGCGTGTCGGGGTACTGGACGGTGTGTCTTGCGTGGCCGAACTTTCTTCCGACGCTGATGTGGACTTCGTATTCATGGGACCTTCCTGACGTCTGATGATTTTCTGAGCGGCCAAGACCGCTACCGAAGCCGGAAGGCTTCGATATTGACGATAGAGTGTGGGGGTGCAGCAAGCCTGACTTCAATGTTCCGAGCAGGCCTGCGGTAGTGGACTGGCATAGCGTACGAAGAGTATCACTCAGCCGATGGCTTGCGCGGTTTCTTCGCGGCCGACTTGGCGGGAGCGTCGGTTGCCGGCGCCGAACCTGCCGCTGCCTTTGGCTTGGGAGCTGCTTTGGCCGCTGGCTTGGGCTTGGCTGGCGTCGGTTTTGCCGCAGGTGCAGACTTGGCCACCGGTTTGGCAGCGCCCTTGGCTGGCGCCTTGGCTTTGTCCACTTCAGGCAGCTTGGGCTTGCTCGACTTGCTGACGGTGGACTTGTTCGGCGCCAGCGCCTCGGCTTCCGCCAGCTTGCGCGCCATTTCCCAATGACGCTCGTCGTGACCGGAAGGCTTGCCTTCCGATTCCCAGATTTGATAAGCAAAATCGCGAATTCGTTTTTCGTCGGCACTCATCTCGACACTCCCAGGTATTACGTAGTTTGAATAAGCATATTGACGGAAAATCTCTCAAGCACTGTGCTGAGGGGCAGTTCCCGATCATGTGTAACGACAACGTCAGAAAAGAGGCCTTTCCAATCTGAACCAGAATCGGCAAATGGCACGATAATCTGCGTGTCGCCCCAATTGGCAGCGTTAATCAATGGAGTTTGTGCAGTGCCCAATAGTTCACTGCTTATGCGTGGGACTACGATGATAGCGCGCACTCCTTGCGTGACCCTGGCAAACGCCATGACCTGATCGGCATGGCTGCCCTTTATTTCCAGCGGGAGATACTCCCCCTCACTGAACAGCGTCGAATGCGTGGCCCGCAGGTTCAACACCTTCGCAATCAGTGCCTGTTTGATTCGGCCGTCCTGCCAGTGACTCAACAGATCGTCAACGCTGGCCTGTTCTGCCAGTGCCTTTTGCCGGGCTGCGTAATCCACCGGACGACGGTTGTCCGGATCCACCAGACTGAAATCCCAGAACTCGGTGCCCTGATACAAATCGGGGACGCCGGGCACGGTCAAGCGTAGCAAGGTTTGCGCCAGGCTGTTGAGCGCGCCGGCGGTGGCAATACGATTCGCCGTAGCGCTGAGTGACTGGCGCAGCGCCAGCGCTTCGGGAGCCAGCAGCAACCGTTGCAAAAACTCGCGGCAGGCCGTTTCGTAGGCCTGATTGGGCGCGCTCCAGCTGCTCTGCAATTTGGCTTCGCGCAGGGCCTTCTCCTGCCACTGCACCATGCGCTTGGTATACGCTTCGTGGGCCTCTTCGCCTTCCAGACTCAGAGGCCAACTGCCCAGTAAAGCCTGGTAAAGCATCAATTCGTCACCGGCGCTGATTGGCGATTCATCGCCTTTCAACGGCAGGGCCAGCTGCCGCCAGCGTTCTACTTGCTCGGCATACCAGGGCGCGCACTCGCTGAGTACTGCCAGACGGGTGCGGGTGTCTTCGCCACGCTTGTGGTCATGCGTCGCAGTGGTCAGCAGGTTGTCGGGAAACTTTTCCAGACGTTGCAGGCAGACCTGATGGAAGTCCTCGACCGGTGCACTGAAATGCTGCGGATGAAAGCCCACGTCGTTACGCGACAGCAGCACCGCAGAACGGTAGAACGACGTGTCCTCGACCGACTTGGCAGCCACCGGGGAGGTCAGTTGCTGGAAGCGCACGCAAGCGTTCTTGTACAGCTTGCGCAAGTGCCCGCGTGGCAGTTGACGCCACGACTCGCCACCCAGCCAGCGGGCCAGATAGTCCAGCACCGGCCAGTCGCCTTCATTCAGCGTGGTACGAGCGCCTTCCATCGCTTGCTGGAAGTAGCGATCGTCTTCTGCCGAGCGGCCGCAGACCGAAATGTAGGTACGGTAGATCGGGAAATTCACCACCAGCGCCAACAGCGCCCGGCGAATCGCGCCCAGTGTCAGGTCACGGCTCATCAAATCGCTGCGTGCCACTTGCAGCAGGGACTGCGCGACGTTCTCGAAATCGCCTGCGAGGGTGCCATGCAAGACCAGATCACGAGCGACCAGCACTTCTTGATCGAAGTCAGCAGTCCGCTCGCTCAGTCGGCTCCACAGCTCGCCCAGTGGCTCTTTGCCTTTGGGATCGTGTTGCAACAGCGACACCTGATTCATGAATTCGTAACCGGTGGTGCCGTCCACGCTCCAGTCTTCGCGCAATGGCTCGTCCGGGCCGAGAATCTTCTCGACGAAAATAGGCAGATGCTCGATCTGCGCTTCGGCAGGGCGTTGCTTGAGCAGGCTCTTGACCCGCCGATGCAGCTTGCGGCCGTAGCCACGCGGATTGGCCAGCCCGTCGATGTGGTCAATGCGCAAGCCGTCAACCAGGCCATCGGCAACCAGCTGGAAGATTTTGCCGTGAGTCGCTTCGAATACCTGTGGCCGCTCGACACGCAAGCCGCCCAGTTCGTTGATGTCGAAGAAGCGCCGCCAGTTGATGTCGTCGCCAGCCGTTCGCCAACTGGCCAGACGGTAGTGCTGGCGCTCGAGCAACTGGTGCAGGCGCTGGAAACCTGCGGGTGTGCTGGAATCGAAATGTGCCAGCAGTTGGTCGATTGCCTTGCGGGTCTGCGAGCTTTTCGCCTGCTCGGCCAGTTCGGCCTTGGCCTGACGGGCACGCTCGTAGGCCTGCGGGTACTCGACCAGCGCGGTGAAACGCTGGGCCAGCTCTTTGAGCTGTGGATCTTCGACCGATTGCAGCAGTGCGCCGTAGGTCAGCGGACAGATCGGGAAGTGATGCTGATAGTGCTCGATGTAAAACGAACCCTGGTCAGCATCGAAGCGCAGCGGGATTTCTCCGGCCTGCAACACCGTGCCGTAATCGCTGCTCAGGAAGGGCAGCAGCAACTGTCCTTCCAGCAGCGGATCAGGTGAATTCCACTGAATGTCGAAAAATTCCGCGTAAGGGCTGCGACCGCCCCATTCCAGCAGGTCCAGCCACCATGGGTTGTCTGCGCCACCGACGGCCATGTGATTGGAGACGATGTCGAGAATCAGCCCCATGCCGTGTTCGCGCAGGGTGGCGACCAGACGCAGCAGCGCAGGTTCGCCGCCCAGTTCCGGGTTGATGACGGTCGGGTCCACAACGTCGTAGCCGTGCATCGAGCCGGCCCGTGCTTTCAACAGCGGTGAAGCGTAGATATGGCTGATGCCCAGGCTGGCAAAGTAGGGCACCAGTGGCACCGCATCGTCGAGGGTGAAATCTTTATGGAATTGCAGGCGCTGAGTGGCACGCAAAGGTTGTAATGGACGGCTCATCGGTCACGCTCCGCAGCTTGCAGCCGGGATTGGGAGAGCAATTCCAGTCGTCGAGCAGCATGTGGTTTATCAAGCAGGGTGGCGGCATCGCCGGGCAGGCGTCTGCGCCAGTTCGGGTGGCTGTCTATGGTGCCGGGCAGGTTGGCCTGTTCTTCGACACCCAACGCATCTTCGAGGGGCAAGAGCACCAGCGGCGCGCGGGTCTGGCCCAGGTAGCGAACGCTGGCGTCGATGATGTGCTCCGGGTCTTCGCTGTCGGAAGGCAAGTCATCGATGTTTTGGCTCAAGGCAAAGCGCAGGCTTTGTGACTCGCGCACGCGCTCTTCGCGCCACTGGGATTCGCGCTGTTCGTCGATATGATCCAGACGGGCATTCCATTCGATGTCCAGCTCGCTGAGCCAGCCAGCGAGTGTCGGCAGGTCGTGGGTGCTGGTGGTTGCCAGCGCCTGATCGGACCAGTCGAGGATCGGTTTGAACTGGCCGTTGTTCTGTTCGAACAACAGCACGCGCATGCCGAGAATGGAGCGCGCGATCAGCTTGTCGCTCAGGCCTTCGGGCACCGTGCCCAGGTCTTCACCCAGCACGATTGCCTTGTGGCGCCACGATTCGAGGCTTAACAGGCGCAGCATGTCGTCGAGCGGGAAATTCAGGTAGGCGCCTTCACTGGGCGGCGAACCCATCGGGATCACCCACAGGCGTTGCAGGCCCATGACGTGGTCGATGCGCAGGCCGCCAGCGTGGGCGAAGTTGGCCCGCAGCATCTCGATGAAGGCACGAAAACCGTTGCGCTTGAGCCCGTCCGGGGAAAAGGCAGAGATCCCCCAGCTTTGTCCGGCGCGTTTGAGGATGTCCGGTGGTGCGCCGACGGTCAGTGCTGATAGCAGTTCATCCTGACGACTCCACGCCTGACTGCCAGCGCCATCGGCACCGACTGCCAGATCGGCGATCAGACCCACGCGCATGCCGCTGCTGCGGGCGGCGTCCTGAGCGCGTTTGAGGCTGCGGTCGATCAGCCACTGGGCAAACGCATGGAAGCTGATTTGTGCGCTGTGACTGGCGGCAAAATCGGCAACGGCCTTGCCACGCGGGTCCTTGAATGGCTCTGGCCATTCATGCCAATTATCACCGATACCGAGCTCGGCGGATGCTGCGCGCAGCGCTTCGAAGCGGCAATGATTCTCCAGCGCCTCGCCGCCACTGTGGCGAAAGCTGTTGAAGTCTTCATGCAGTGGATGAGCCGCCTTGCTGAACGCTTCGTAAAGCGCATGCAACGCTTTCCATTTGGCATTGGCGGCGGCTGGCCAGTCGATCAGTTGCAGCGTTTCCAGGCGTTTCATCTCGTCGCCAACGCCCGCCTGTTCGATTGCTTCGCGCCAGGCACGCTCGCCGAGAATCGCCCCCGGCGACGCATACAGGCTGTTCAGAAACAAGCGGCTGGACGGCGAATAGGGGCTGTAACGGTGTGGATCGTTGGCGAACATCGCGTGAATAGGGCTGATGCCGATTGCATCAGCACCTCGCTCTCCGGCAGCGCGTACCAGCGTCTCAAGTGCTTCGGTGTCGCCAAAGCCGCCGTCGCCGTTACGGCGCAGGCTATACAGTTGGGCGGTCAGGCCCCAGCCGCGCGGCACATCGGCTTCGGTGGCCATGGCCATGCTGAAACAGGTTTTCGGCGCAACTGCGATAGTCAGATGCTGCCCGGCGATTTCGAGCTGTTGATAGCCGGGCGGCGCGAGTGCAGGCAGTTCGCCTGACGCAGTCAGCCTGGCATCCAGCGATGAACCGTCTTCAAGATGCAGTGTGAAGGGCGTCTCTGGCGCAAACCACGCCGACATATCAAGATTGCTGTCCAGATCGACAGTCAGCAGCGGCGGGGCGCTGGCAGCGTGGCGCTCGGTTTGCAGGCATTGCAGGCTGGCGTCTATCGCTTCGCCATTTTCAGCAGAAAAACCCAGTGCTTCCAGAACCTTGCGCAAGACATCAGGGCTGACGGTCTGAGGCCGAGCGTTGGCGTCGACCCAATGCACCGACAGGCCGGCTGCGGTCGCAAGCCTTTCCAATTGCTCATTGTTCATCCTGTTCCTCCAGAACATCACGTGCTGTCAGACTGACAATGGCCGTGTAAGGATTGAGGATGCCATCAGATGAAAGTTCGGACGATTTTTCGGCGCTGGAGAAAATCAGCCGTGCCTTGCGCTGCGGCTGGGTGGCAACCGCCTGCTCGCTGAGGTTCAGATCAATGCGCAGCACGCTGTCGTCGCCCAGCGTCCAGCGTGCACTGACGGCCTTGTCACCGAGGATGTCGGTTTTCAGGAACCGCGCGCCCTGCAGGCGAGGCACGATTTCCTGATGCCGCAAGGCCAGCAATCGTGTGTAGAACTCAAGCCAGTTGCGGTGGTTTGCAGCTTTGTCGGTGTCCATATCGAAGGCCGCGAAATCCGGGCGCGATGCCTCGAATGTCTTGATGTCGTTCGGGTCAGGAATGTGCTCGCGTTTTTCCGGGTCGGCGAAGGCCGCAAAGTCGGCAAACTCCTTGCGGCGGCCTTCACGCACCAGATCGGCCAGTTCGCCATGGTGACTGGTAAAAAACAGAAACGGCTCGCTGGCCGCCCACTCGTCACCCATGAACATCAGGGGAATCATGGGCGAGAGCAGCAGCAGGGCGGTCGCGGCCTTGAGTGCTTCCGTGGAGCACAGTTGCGGCAGGCGTTCGCCCAGCGCGCGATTGCCGATCTGGTCATGGTTTTGCAGGAACAGCACGAACGCGCTAGGCGGCAGGTGGCCGCTGGGCTCGCCACGGGTGTGGCCATGGCGGGTCGGTTCGCCCTGATAGACGAAACCTTCACTGAGCAGACGCGCAAGCTTTTGCGTCGGTTCTCTGGCGAAATCCGAGTAGTACGCATCGGTTTCACCGGTCAGCAGCACGTGAAGCGTATTGTGCCCGTCGTCGTCCCACTGCGCATCGAAGCCCTTGTCGAGGTGTCTGGCCTGGTTGAACTCGTTTTCCAGGTTCAGCCAGACGTGACGCGATGGCTCGATCTGCGCGCGTACGCGTTGGGCGAACGCCGGAAGAAATGTCTCGTCACGAATGGCGTGTACGGCATCCATGCGCAGCCCGTCGAAGCGGTATTCGAGCAGCCACATCAGCGCGTTGTCGACGAAGTAGTCCCGCACTTGCGGGCGACGAAAATCGATGGCATCGCCCCATGGCGTGTGCAGGTCGCTGCGGAAAAACTCTTTGGCGTAACTGCCGAGGTAGTTGCCATCCGGGCCGAAGTGGTTGTAGACCACGTCCAGAATCACCATCAGGCCATGTTCGTGGGCGGTATCGATCAGGTGTTTGAGCTGTTCAGGCGTGCCGTAGGATGACTGCGGAGCATATGGCAGCACGCCGTCGTAGCCCCAATTGCGATCACCCGGGAACTGCGCCAGTGGCATCAGCTCGATTGCCGTGATGCCAAGGGCTACGAGACGCGGCAGGTGTTGTTCGACGCCTGCGTAGCCACCCATGGCACCCACGTGCAGTTCATAGATGACTGCCTCGTGCCAAGGGCGACCTTTCCATTCGGTGTTTTGCCAGGAATAGGCGGGATCAACCACGACGCTGTGCGCATGTACATCGCCAGCCTGCGCGCGCGAGGCCGGGTCGGGTACTTCCAGCTCATGATTGATCTTGAAGCGATATCGAGTGCCTGCCTTGCAGCTTGCGTCGACAACGAACCAGCCTTCAGGCTGAGGCAGCATGGCCAGCGACTGGCCATCCTGCAATTCGACACTGACGTATTCGGCATCCGGCGCCCAGAGGGCAAAGCGGGTGTGATCAGAATCCAGTAAAACGGCGCCGTGGCGCCAGTTATCGTCTGTACGCAGTGGCATCCATTGATCCTTTTCCTAGTAATGAGTCGAAACGCCCACGTTTTTCTTCAGCAAGTCGCGGTAGAGTTCTGCGTAAGGCTCCACTGCCTGGTGCCAGTTGAACGGGGCGGCCATGGCGCGGCAGCGCATGGCGTTGAATAATTCCGGGTGGGAAAACACATTGAAGGCGCGGTTCAGCGCTTCCATGTAGCTTTCGACCGTGGATTCGTTGAACAGGAAGCCGGTCACGCCATCTTCGATGGTGTCAGCCAGGCCGCCGGTATTGCGGGCAATCGGCAGCGAGCCGAAGCGCTGCGCATACATCTGGCTCAAGCCGCAAGGCTCGTAGCGCGACGGCATCAGCAGGAAATCACCGCCGGCGAACATGCGCCGCGCATCGGTCTCGTTGAAACCGACACGAACGCCGATACGGCCAGGGAAGCGCGCAGCCAGCTCACGCATGGCCTCTTCTTCTTCGGGCTCGCCGCGACCAATAATCGCAATCTGCCCGCCGCTGTTGACGATGTGCTCGGCAACACCAATGGTCAGATCCAGACCCTTCTGATAAACCAGACGCGAAACCACCGCGAATAACGGGCCGGTGGACTCATCCAGTTCGAACAGTTCACGGACGTGATCGGCATTGATCTCCTTGCGCGTCCATTCGTTTGGCGCGAAATGGCAGATGAGGTGTTCATCGGTCGCTGCATCCCAGCTTTCATCGATGCCGTTGGGAATGCCACTCAGCTGGCCCTTCTTCGCCTTGCTCTGCAAAAAGCCCTCAAGCCCGCAGCCAAATTCCGGTGTGGTGATTTCCCGAGCGTAAGTGGCGCTGACTGTGGTGATGTGGCTGGCATAAGCCATACCGGCCTTGATGAACGACAACTGGCCGTAAAATTCCATGCCTTCCGGGTGGATGGCTTCATCCGGAATGCCCAGCTCGCGACTCGACGCAGTGCTGACCGTGCCTTGATAGGCAAGGTTGTGAATGGTGAAGATGCTCGGCGTGGACTGCCCGCGCCAGCGCATGTAGGCGGGCGCCAGGCCGGCTGGCCAGTCGTGGGCGTGAACCAGCTCGGGGCACCACTGGCTTTTCACTTCGCCAGCGGCAAATTCTGCAGCGGCAAGGCCGAGGCGCGCGAATCGAATATGGTTATCGGACCAGTCCCGGCCTTCGCTGTCCGCATACGGCGTGCCTTCGCGTTCATACAGCTCAGGGCAGATCAGCACGTAAATCACCAAGCCATCTTTCATGTCCATGCGGCCCACCTTGCATGGTGGAAGCGCGGCATGGCCACCCAGCTGACTGATGATATGAATCGGGTTACCGCTATTGATAACTTGCGGATAGCCGGGGATCAGAACCCGGACGTCGTGCAGATGACGCATGGCGCGTGGCAGCGCAGCGGACACATCGCCCAGCCCACCGGTTTTCACCAGATCAGCCAGCTCGGAGGTCACGAACAGCACTTTGCGCCTGTTGACCTGAGACATGGTCTGTTGGGTCGATGCAGGCGGCATTTGCAACACAGGTAAATTAGTAGTCGCAAAAACCGGCAGATGAGTCAGCTCGCCGACCGGCTGGTTAAAACTCTCTCCCTTCTGGGTTTTGACAGCGGCGCTAATCATCGTTTTTCCCCTTAAAACAGTTTTGGTGCATCACTTGATTTTTATTGGCCATTTCCTATGGCCGGGTACACATACGTGCACTACGCAAGATCGATACCCGTTCGGATCATGCGTAGTGACAAAGCGGTGTGATGTCGCCATAACCGGATGTCAGCCAATAGCATAGATGCTCTATTCACCTGACCCAGGTGTTTTAGAGAAGTTTCCACTTTTTTATGCGCAAATGTCTGGCCTGCGGCGTTGCGCCCGTCGGACAGCCGGCTACAGACGCCTGCCGCTATGCCGTTGCGCGTTTAAGGGGCAAAAATCTGCACGCTATCAGCGCATGACCGGCCGTCGGATCGTTTGACTATCCTGTCTCCGGGCGCTTCCCTGACGCTGCCGCATGCCTGGTTATATCGCGTTTCGATCTCAATCAGTGCGATGCGCCTTTTCGCGGTGCATTTGAAGCGCTGTCTACGTGCATCATGGGAAATTTCCTACATCCGTGCTGAAACAATTTAAGGTGAGGCAGGATAGAATCGATTTGTGCTGCCCACGGGAACCGCCCTGGCCTCACTGAATCATGCTGTTTTGAATAGTTGACGAGGATGGAAATGGAAGCCCCTGAGGTACTGGTATTGCAAGCGAGCTACACAAACCCCGTGCATGCCGATGCAATCGGTTTTGTCCTGAATGAATACTCACTGGATGCCATGGGCACGGGGCGGCCTCTTTCAGCCGACACTCGTCAGCAATTGGCCATCGAGCTGGCAAAACGCCCGCACGCGTTCAGTGTGCTGGCGTTCGTTTCCGGTGAGCCGGTAGGGCTGATCAACTGTTTCGAAGGGTTTTCAACGTTTGCCTGTCGGCCGTTAGTCAATATTCATGACGTGGCGGTCATTTCAAAGTACCGGGGTCTGGGTATCAGCCAGAAGATGCTGACCAAGGTCGAAGAGATCGCACGCCAGCGCGGTTGCTGCAAGCTGACACTGGAAGTGCTCGAGGGTAATGAGGTTGCGCAGGGTGCTTACAGGAAGATGGGCTTCGACAGTTATCAGTTGAATCCGGAAATGGGCCGGGCGATGTTCTGGCAGAAGGCGCTCTGATCGCGCGCCGGAACTCAAGGGCATGACGGGCATCTGCCGGGTGCGCGGGTTCGGCCTGGAGAAAAGGCGTTTATATAAAGGCGGATCGATCGAGGAGGGCGGATCAAGCGGGCAAGCCAGCGTATCGGGCTTGCCACGGTGCGGTCTAAATCGTTTTTACGTTGCTGTCAGGCGTGAAGCATTGCGCCGGGCGCAGACAGCTGGGCTTGCTGCAGCATTCCGCTCAAATGGGCGACCTTTCGCTGCAACTGCTCGCGCCCTTCTTTCAAGGCACGCAGCTCGTCGCGACGGATAGTGACATACAGGGTTTGTGGTGCAACCGGTGGTAGTACAGTGCCCATTGCTCACCTCGCAAATGGCGGATTCAACCTCAGAAAGGTCCTGAGCAATGACGTTCAATCCCTGAGTGCCGCTGCTTACCTCTCTATCGGCTACGATTCTGAATTCTTTTGCGCTTTTTTGGAACTTTTTTATTTTTAATGGTCGCGAGTGCTCGCCGATCACGCCAAAATGCACCGACTGAGGGCGTTGACGCCATCACTTGCTTTATAGGGAATCGACTATAAGGGAACCGACGTTCCGCCTCGCTTGACTAACCTGCATGCTCATAACCTGTCGAAGCGCTGTCAGTCAGGTGAGGCACCTTTTTACGAGTTAAGGAGCACCTTCATGCAACTTGGGATTATTGGACTGGGCCGCATGGGCGGCAATATCGCACGGCGTCTGATGCTGGATGGTCACACTACCGTGGTGTACGACCGTGATGAAGCATCACGCAGCGCCCTGGCCAATGACGGAGCGACCGCCGTCGCCGATCTGGCAGAAATGGTCGCCGCTCTGGCGAAACCCCGCGCTATCTGGGTAATGCTCCCGGCAGGCGCTCCGACCGAAGACACCATTCAGATGCTCAGCCAGGTGCTCGAGGCCGATGATGTGATCATCGATGGCGGTAACACCTTTTATAAGGATGACATTCGCCGTGCTCAGGAGCTGACCGAAAAAGGTCTGCACTACGTTGATGTCGGCACTTCCGGCGGCGTCTGGGGGCTGGAGCGTGGCTATTGCATGATGATCGGTGGTGAAGACGCCATCGTGCGTCGTCTCGACCCGCTGTTCGCAACGCTGGCGCCCGGCCTGGGTTCCATCGAGCGCACCAAGGGTCGCGTCTCCGACGATGATCGCGCCGAACGTGGCTATATTCATTCCGGCCCCGCGGGCTCCGGCCATTTCGTGAAGATGATTCACAATGGTATCGAGTACGGCATGATGCAGGCATTCGCCGAGGGCTTTGACCTTCTCAAGCAGAAGAATTCCGAACACCTGCCGCCTGAGCAGCGTTTCGATCTGAATACCGCCGACATTGCCGAAGTCTGGCGGCGTGGCAGCGTGGTTTCGTCCTGGCTGCTGGACCTGGCCGCCGATGCGCTGGCCACCGATCCGCAACTGGACGCTTTCTCCGGCTCGGTTGCCGACAGTGGTGAGGGGCGCTGGACCATCGAGGCCGCCATCGAGCAGGCCGTGCCGGTCCCGGTACTCTCCAGCGCGTTGTTCGCACGCTTTCGTTCGCGTCAGACCAGTTCGTATGCAGACAAGATGCTGTCGGCGATGCGCTTCGGATTCGGTGGCCACAAGGAACCTAAATAATGGGCCTGTCGCGTGGCACCGCCAATCAGACACCGGAAGTGGCGCCGCCCACGACCCTGTTCCTGTTCGGCGCCCATGGCGATCTGGTCAAGCGTCTGCTGATGCCGGCGCTTTACAACCTGTCACGCGACGGTCTGGTGGACGAAGGTCTGCATATTGTCGGGGTCGATCACAACGCGATCAGCGACGCCGACTTCGCGAAAAAGCTGGAAAACTTCATTCGTGAAGAAGCTGCCGGCAAAGTCGCCAGCGGTGGCAAGGAACCTCTTGATCCGGCACTGTGGAGCAAGCTGGCCGAGCGCATCAGCTATGTGCAGGGCGACTTTCTCGATGATTCGACTTACCGCGACATCGACAGCAAGATCAAGAGTACCGGCGCGGCGAACGCGGTGTTTTATCTCGCCACGGCGCCACGCTTTTTCAGCGAAGTGGCGCAGCGCCTTGGCGCATCGGGCCTGTTGAAAGAGACCGATGACGGGTTTCGGCGAGTGGTGATCGAAAAGCCGTTTGGCTCCAACCTGGCAAGTGCCGTCGAGCTCAATCAGTGCCTGCTCAAGGTGATGAGCGAAAAGCAGATCTACCGTATCGATCACTATCTGGGCAAAGAGACGGTGCAGAACATTCTGGTCAGCCGTTTCTCGAACGGTCTGTTCGAGTCGTTCTGGAACAATCACTACATCGACCATGTGCAGATCACTGCGGCAGAAACCGTAGGCGTTGAAACACGTGGCAGTTTTTATGAGAACACCGGCGCACTGCGCGACATGGTCCCCAACCACCTGTTTCAGCTGTTGGCGATGGTCGCGATGGAGCCGCCAGCGGCTTTCGGCGCTGACGCTGTGCGTGGCGAGAAGGCCAAAGTTGTCGGCGCGATTCGTCCGTGGAGCGAGGCGGAGGCGTTGGCCAATTCGGTGCGCGGCCAGTATGCGGAAGGGACGGCCGGGGACAAGACAGTCGTCGGCTATCGCCAGGAAGACCGCGTTGCGGCTGACAGCACAACCGAGACCTACGTGGCAATCAAGGTGATGGTCGACAATTGGCGCTGGGTCGGTGTGCCGTTCTATTTGCGCACCGGCAAACGCATGAGCGCCCGCAGCACTGAAATCGCCATGTGCTTCAAGCCCGCGCCCTATGCGCAGTTTCGCGATACCGAGGTTGACCGGCTCAAGCCCAACTACCTGCGGATTCAGATTCAGCCCAACGAAGGCATGTGGTTCGATCTGTTTGCCAAACGCCCGGGCCCGACGCTCGACATGGAAGACATTGCTTTGGGCTTCGCTTACAAGGACTTTTTCGAAATGCAGCCTTCGACCGGCTATGAAACGCTGATCTACGATTGCCTGACCGGTGATCAAACGCTGTTTCAGCGTGCCGACAACATCGAGAATGGCTGGCGTGCCGTGCAGCCGTTCCTCGATGCCTGGGCCAGACAACCGGCAGTGGAGCTGTACGCCGCCGGCAAGGACGGTCCCGACGCCGGTGAAGAGCTGTTGAGCCGCGACGGCCGTGAATGGAGAGAACTGAATGTCTGAAGCCCCATCATTGCCCGTGCAGTTTGTGATGTCCGATATCGACGGCACGTTGCTGCGTCGTGATCACAGCCTTAGCCAGGCCAATATTGACGCGATCGGGCGCCTGCGAGCGGCGGGCATCCATTTCACACTGGCCAGCAGTCGCCCGCCGAGGGCCATGCGTCAGGTGATAGAAGCATTAGGCGTCGATCTGCCGACCGTTGCGTTCAACGGCGGCACCATCACGCATGCCGATGGCAGCTTGCTGGTCGCCCATCGTATCGACCAGGCTGCAGTGCGAACCTGTCTTGACCTGTTTGCTGGCGAGAAGGTTGCCATATGGGTCTTTGCCGATGATCAGTGGCTGTTACTCGACCCGGCAGGGGATTATGTCGATCACGAGCGTGATGCCCTTGGCTACGAGTATGTCCAGGTCGAGAGCTTCGAGCCTTATCTTGACCGGGTCGACAAGATCGTCGCGGCAAGCGCTGACTTCGAACTGCTCAAAACCCTTGAAGCCCGGCTCAACCCGATGATTGACGGGCTTGCGCTGGCTGCGCGTTCGCAAAAGTATTACCTGGACGTTACCGCGCTGGACGCCAACAAGGGTTCAGCGCTGGCAACGCTCGCGGATTACCTCGGCGTCGAGCTTTCACGCACGGCCGCCATCGGCGATGGCGGCAATGACGTGGCGATGTTTCGCAAGGCCGGGTTATCGATTGCGATGGGGCAGGGCGAGCCGACAGTCAAGGGACAGGCTGACCATGTTACAGATAGCAACGAACAGGACGGCGTGGCTCGCGCTATCGAGCGCTATATCCTGCCGGCCTGAACAGATCTGGCGCGGTGATGGGCGCTGCGCGGCACTGTGCACCATCAATATAACGGGCAACATGACGGGCATTTCTGAACGGCTGCATTGATCGAAGACTACGCGTTGCTGGGCAATTGTCAGACTGCGGCGCTGGTCGCTCGCGACGGTTCGCTGGACTGGTTGTGTTTTCCCCGTTTCGATTCGACCGCCTGTTTTGCTGCGCTGCTAGGCAGCAGTGACCACGGCCGCTGGAAGATTGCGCCGACCGCCGAGGTCATTGCAGTCGAGCGTCGCTATCGAGAAGGCACGCTGGTGCTTGAAACAGTCTTCGAGACCCGCGAAGGTCGCGCCATGCTGATCGATTTCATGCCCATGAACACCAGCGGCCATGTGGTGCGTATCGTGGTCGGGCTGGAGGGGCAGGTCGAATTCGCTGTCGACCTCGCCATTCGTTTCGACTACGGCAGCAGCGTGCCGTGGGTCGAGAAAAAGGACGCGCATACGCTCACCGCAGTGGCAGGCCCGGAAATGCTGGTCTTGCGCAGCCCGGTGCCGTTGCACCCTCAGGATCATCACACGGCCAGCCAGTTTCAGGTGGCTGAAGGCGAGCGCAAGGTCTTTACCTTGGCGTATCAGGCGTCCTATGAGCCGTTGCTGGCGGATATCGATGTCGAGAAAGCGCTTCAGACCACTGTCAGCTACTGGCGTGAATTTTCTGATCGGTGTCCGGATGTCGGTCCCTGGACCGGGCAGGTCAAGCGTTCGTTGATCACCCTCAAGGCCATGACCTACGCGCCGACCGGGGGCATTGTTGCCGCCGTCACGACGTCGTTGCCCGAGCAATTGGGTGGCGAGCGTAATTGGGATTATCGGTATTGCTGGTTGCGCGACGCAACGATGACCCTGTTGGCGTTCATGAATCTGGGTTATTTCGAAGAGGCCACAGCCTGGCGGGACTGGCTGTTGCGTTCGGTGGCCGGCAACCCGGAACAGATTCAGATCATGTATGGCGTAGGCGGCGAGCGGCGTTTGCAGGAGTACGAGTTGCCCTGGCTGAGCGGCTATGAGAACTCGCAACCGGTGCGGGTTGGCAATGGCGCTGCGACCCAAGTGCAGCTCGATGTTTACGGCGAAGTTGCCGATGCCATGATTCAAGCGCTGCGTAGCGGCATGCCGGCGCACCCGCGCAGTGTGGCGATCTCCAAGGTGGTCATGCCCTATCTGGAAACCATCTGGCACCTGCCGGATGCCGGAATCTGGGAAATCCGTTCCGAACCGCGGCATTTCACCCATTCGAAAGTCATGGCCTGGGTGGCGTTCGACCGCAACGCCAAGCAAATCGCCCAAGCCGCTGACAGTGATGAAGACCGCGCGTTGGCCGAGCATTACCGGCAGGTGGCGGATGAGATTCATGCTGACGTCTGTCGTCACGGTTTTGATGCCGACCTGAACAGTTTTGTGCAGACATATGGCGCGACCGAGGTTGACGCCAGTCTGTTGCAGATTGTCCTGACCGGCTTTTTGCCGCCCGAAGACCCGCGCGTTATCGGCACCGTCGCGAGGATCGAGCGCACCTTGATGCAGGATGGCTTGCTGCTGCGGTATGACAACGAGCGCAGCGATGATGGGGTAGCGGGGCGTGAAGGCACGTTTCTGGTCTGCTCGTTCTGGCTGGCCGACGCCTATGTGCTGCTTGGGCGCGCTGACGATGCTGCCAGGCTGTTCGAGCGACTCTGCGGCCTGTGCAACGACGTTGGCCTGCTGGCCGAGCAATATGATCCTAAAGATGGCCGCATGCTGGGTAATTTCCCGCAGGCGTTCAGTCATATCGGCATCATCAATACCGCATTGAACCTGCACCGGGTCGTGTGCCCGGCGCTGACGCGAACGTCTGCCGAGCTTGCCGCCACTTGATCAGTCGTGTCGACCGGCTTTGCGAAAGGTCAGGTTGATGCGCTGCTCGCCCAGCAGCGGGTGCCCGGCCTGCTTGACCGGCAGAATACCGTGAAAGCGCAGTCGGTCCTCACCACCCCAGACCACGACATCGCCGTGAAACAGTGAGATACGCTGGGGTTTGTCGCTGCGCAACATGCCGCCGAACTGAAAAATCGCCGGAATGCCCAGTGATACCGAAACCACAGGCCATTGATGGTCGTGTTCGTCACGATCCTGATGCAATGACATTTTGGCACCGGGAACGTAGCGATTGATCAGGCATGCGTCCGGTATGAAGCCTGGATAGCCTGCAGCGCGCGCGGCATTTTGCGCCAATTGCATGAAAACATCTGGCATCGCCGGCCAGGGCCTGCCGTTTTGCGGGTCTGTTGCGCTGTAACGGTAGCCGTGGCGATCGGTGATCCAGCCCAGTTGCCCGCAACTGCTGAGCGCGGCCGACATGTTCAGGCCGCTGGGCGTTTGCATGTGGCGGAACGGGGATTGCGCAACGGTTTCTTCCAGGGCAGCCAGCAGTGGCGCCATCACCTCAAGCGCAAAACCGCTGAGCAACCATGATCCCGGCCCTATCTGTTCGTTGCGCCGCGGTTGGGGCGCCTGCTCGGCAAACAGATCGAGATTGGCAGGTGTTTCACCTTTGCGCTGCATAATGGATCGAGCACCTTCAAGGAGTCATCAAAGCGCCTTGCTGACCTTGACGTCGGTAATCCGGTCGTCACTCTGGTCGTGCATTTTTTTCAGTGCGGCTTCGGCTTCTTCGACCGAGGCGGACTGTAGCTGCGCGAATTCGAAACGGCGTTCACCGTTGAGTTTATAGCTGACCGCGTATTTGGTCGTGCGCGTGGCGGGATTGTTCACAGTGACTCCTTGCATCATCTCAACTGAGAGGTCGAGCGGCGGACGATCTTGATGGCGTGGGTAAACGGCGGCTTGCGACCAGCGTTGGTATCGACCTTGCGTCCGGCAGTGTCAATGGTAATGTTCCAGAAACCGGTGCTGGGTGCCGCGATCTTGGCCGGAAAAGTATCGAATGCACCGCCGTGGTAAGTATGACGGCCACCGTTCTTGAAGCTGCGAAAGTTCGCATCGTTCATCAGGCGAATATTGCAGGTCTGCGAGCATGTGATGACGACCAGATCGTCCTCGTTCAAATGCTCACGCTGGTGTACGAATTTCATGACCGGGGCTCCGAAGCAGGGCTTTTTCTGAAAAATCAAAACGATAGCATGCTGTGCCCGTGATTTGCCGCCGGGCATCATTAATTTGCAGTCTTTCAGGTAAAAAATGCCGGTGTGGGGATTTAATTGTCACCAGCCTTGTCGTAGCTCCTTTATTCGGGAGACTTTGTATGAAACTGGCTGTAGTAGTCTTGGCTCTGGCGATGACCGGCTGTGCAACGGTAAGCGATATCGAACATACCCCCCCGACCATGAATGTCATGTCGGGCAAGAACCCCAAGGAATACACTGACTGTTTCGTCAGCAAGATCAGCAGCAGCCGCAAGCCTTCTCTGATCGAGTCCCGTCATGACGGTCTGCGCATCATTGTTCCGCAAAAGCTCAGCAAGGCGCCGGCAGCCGTGCTGGATGTCGAGAGCCGTTCAGGTGGCAGTACCATCAAAGTGTATGAGCGTCTTTCCAACGTGCCGATCCGCTTCAGGGATGTGCAAAACGCCGCTGAAGCCTGCATTTCCGGCTGACGGTCAAACAGTCAGAGGCGCCCGGCCAGCGAAGCGGGTCGGGCTGTAAGTCGGGTCTGCCTGATGCGTTTTTATTGGCACGTCGTTAGTTTGCGGACTACTTATTTGCACACGACCAGTACGCTGCGGCTCTTGTAGTTGCCGACGTCCACGCCCAGTGTTTTTTCGCTTTCAGCCGGTTGCGGGGTGCCGTCAGTGCCGACGATTTCATACCCCGTGCCCGCGCAAGAGGCGTCTGCCTTTTCATAGCAGCTTGCCCAGGACATCGCCTCACCTGAGCAGTCGATGCTCAGGCCCTGTTTGCCATTTTTCAGGTAGGTGTTAGAGGCGGTTGCGCAGCCGGTAAGGCCCAGCACAGCAATTATGGACAGGATTCTGATCATGTTTTTCGCTTCGAGAAGATGAAGATAAGGCCGGAAATCAGCAAGTGCAGCGTTGGACTGATGTACAGTGCCATCGTTCCGCCATGTTTTACATTCCTATCAGCTGTTTTGTAGCCGTGCGCTGAGCGACAGGACGTCATTCAAGCGTGTGATTCGGGATACAGGCGGCTGGCGGGATTGGTGGCAAATCAATAATAGTGCGGAACTATCTGCCCGTGGATTCCTCTATGAAGGCATCAGACGGCCAAAGGCGGGGCATTGTAACGTGACCGCCGCCTGATTAGACTGCGCCGTTAACACCAACAGCCCTTATCAAGGACTTTTATGATCAAGAAATGCTTGTTCCCAGCAGCCGGTTACGGCACTCGCTTTTTGCCAGCGACCAAGGCCATGCCCAAGGAAATGCTGCCGGTGGTCAACAAGCCGCTGATCCAATACGGTGTTGAAGAAGCACTTGCGGCTGGTCTGACTGAAATCTCCATCGTGACCGGCCGCGGCAAGCGCGCTCTGGAAGATCACTTTGACATCAGCTACGAGCTTGAGCATCAGATCAAGGGCACCGACAAAGAGAAATACCTGGTCGGTATCCGCAAACTGATCGACGAGTGCAGCTTCTCTTACACCCGTCAGACTGAAATGAAGGGCTTGGGCCACGCGATCCTCAGTGGTCGTCCGCTGATCGGTAACGAAGCGTTTGCCGTAGTTCTGGCGGATGACTTGTGTGTCAACCCTGACGGTGACGGCGTGCTGGCGCAGATGGTCAAGCTGCACAAGCATTATGGTTGCTCGATCATCGCCATTCAGGAAGTTGATCCGCTGGAAACCAACAAGTACGGCGTGATCGCGGGTGAAGAGATCAAGCCTGGCCTGTTCCGCGTGACCAACATGGTTGAAAAGCCAAAGCCTGAAGATGCGCCGTCTAACCTGGCCATCATCGGCCGCTACATTCTGACGCCGGATATCTTCGAGAAAATCGAGCAGACCGAGCCGGGCAAAGGCGGCGAGATCCAGATTACCGACGCGCTGATGAAGCAGGCTGCAGAAGGCAACGTGCTCGCCTACAAGTTCAAGGGTGAGCGCTTCGACTGCGGTGGTGCCGAGGGCTACATCCAGGCCACCAACTTCTGCTTCGAGCATTTCTACAAAACCGGCAAAGCGCATTGATTTTTGATTGATGACGTTCTGGACAAAGCCACCTTCGGGTGGCTTTGTCATTTCTGACAGGCCGCCAAGCGGTTATGCTGTCCCTCTGTCCAGGAGATATCAATGGCCTTTGATTTTGATCTGTTTGTAATCGGTGCCGGTTCGGGTGGCGTCAGAGCGGCACGTTTTGCGGCCGGTTTTGGTGCTCGGGTAGCGGTGGCTGAAAGCCGCTATCTGGGAGGAACCTGCGTGAATGTGGGGTGTGTGCCCAAGAAGCTGCTGGTGTACGGGGCGCATTTTTCCGAAGACTTCGAGCATGCCAAGGGTTTTGGCTGGTCATTGGGCGAGGCTGAATTCGACTGGTCAATGCTGATCGCCAACAAGGACCGCGAAATCAATCGACTGAACGGTATCTACCGAAAGCTGCTGGTCGACAGCGGTGTCACGCTGCTGGAAGGTCATGCGAAGCTCGTCGGTGCACAGCAGGTCGAGATCAACGGTCAGACGTACAGCGCCGAGCGCATTCTGATCGCCACCGGTGGCTGGCCGCAAGTGCCCGATGTGCCAGGGCGCGAGCACGCGATTACGTCTAACGAAGCGTTCTACCTCAAGACGCTGCCAAAACGCATTGTGGTCGTCGGCGGTGGCTACATTGCCGTGGAGTTTGCATCGATTTTCAACGGGCTGGGTGCCGATACCACGCTGGTCTACCGTGGCGAACTGTTCTTGCGCGGCTTCGATGGCAGTGTGCGCACCCATCTTCATGAGGAGCTGCTCAAGCGCCACATGAATATCCGTTTCAACAGCGACATCGCGCGTATCGACAAGCAGTCCGACGGGAGTCTGCTGTTGACGATGAAGGACGGCGGCACGCTGGAAACGGACTGCGTGTTTTACGCGACGGGGCGTCGACCGATGCTCGATAACCTCGGTCTGGACAGCGTCGACGTCAAGCTTGACGAGCATGGCTACATCAAGGTCGACGAGCATTATCAGAGCAGCGAGCCCTCCATTCTGGCGATCGGCGACGTTATCGGTGGTGTGCAATTGACCCCGGTTGCGCTGGCGGAAGGCATGGCGCTGGCGCGACGTCTGTTCAAGCCTGAGCAATACCGTCCTGTGGACTACAATCACATTCCGACAGCGGTTTTCAGCCTGCCGAATATTGGCACTGTGGGTTTGACCGAAGAAGACGCGATCAAGGCGGGTCATGAGATTCAGGTTTTCGAAAGTCGTTTTCGGCCGATGAAGTTGACCCTGACTGATGATCAGGAGCGCACGTTGATGAAGCTGGTGGTGGATGCCAAAACGGATCGAGTGCTGGGTTGCCATATGGTGGGGCCGGACGCTGGCGAAATCGTGCAAAGCCTGGCGATTGCCATCAAGGCTGGCGCGACCAAGCAGGTGTTCGACGATACGATCGGCGTGCACCCGACCGCAGCGGAAGAGTTCGTCACCATGCGCACCCCGGTACAGCGATAAATTGCGGCGCCCGGAGGTCAGGATGATCTCCGGGGTAACTGCTTGAACTGGACGGAACCCTATAGTGAATAAAAGCAAACCGTCGATTTGCACGCCCCTTCACACGGAGGGGCAAAGCTCTGAAGTCCGGCAACACACCGACGTGTTGCGCGAAAGCGAACAGCCGTTCAAGACGCTGGCCGACAACATGAGCCAGCTTGCCTGGACCGCCGACCCGCGCGGCCAGGTCAATTGGTACAACCAGCGCTGGTACTCCTACACCGGCGCTTCGTTTGAAGCCATGAAGGCGCTGGGCTGGCGATCGGTTCTGCACCCCGAGCACCGAGAGCGGGTGGTGGCGAGGCTGCAATACTGCTTTGCGACCGGCTCTGTCTGGGAAGATACGTTTCCGTTGCGGGGCAAAGATGGCGTCTTCAACTGGTTTCTGTCACGGGCACAGCCCATTCGCGACGTGCACGGCCATATCACCCACTGGCTGGGCACCCACACTGACATCACCGCCCAGGTCAAGGCTGAAGAAGCCTTGCGCGATCTCAATGAAAGTCTGGAGATGCGCGTTGAAGCGCGAACCCGTGAGCTGGCCAAAGCCTATGAGTTATTACAGGTCGAGATTGCCGAGCGTGCCCAGGCTGAAGAGGTGCTGCGTCATGCACAAAAGATGGACGCTATCGGCCAGTTGACGGGCGGCATCGCCCATGATTTCAACAATATGCTTTCCGGGGTGCTGGGGGCGCTGGAGCTAGTCAAGCGTCGCCTGGCAGCCGGGCGTGGCGATGAGGTGGAGCCCTATATAGACGCGGCAACCGCGTCGGCCAATCGCGCGGCAGTGCTGACCCAGAGGTTGCTGACATTTGCGCGACGTCAGTCGCTGGATGTCAGTGCGGTGGATATCAATCGCATGGTGCGGTCGATGGAGGCGTTGTTGCGAGGCACGCTTGGCAGCCGTGCGGCGTTGCGCATCGAGCTTGAAGAAGGGTTAAGCGTTATCCATACCGACGAACATCAACTGGAAAATGCCTTGTTGAATCTGGTGATAAATGCTCGCGATGCCGTACCTGAGGGTGGGCAAGTCCGGGTGCGCAGCCAGTCGGTAAAGCATGCGGTGCGGCAGGGGGCGCTGCCTGCGGGCGATTACGTGCGGCTCAGTGTCGAGGACACGGGGTGTGGAATTGCTCAAAGCGTTATCGACCGGGTATTCGATCCGTTTTTCACCACCAAACCTGTCGGTCAGGGCACCGGGCTGGGCTTGTCGATGGTCTACGGTTTCATCAAGCAGGCGGGCGGGCACGTGCAGATTGACAGCGTCGAAGGGCAAGGTACCGAGGTCCATCTTTATCTGCCTTGTCCTGTCGCCTAGCGGGTTGATGTCTCACGTGCTGGCTGGCGGCTTCTTGGCGCTGGCTTTGGGTTTTGCAGCCTGGCGGGTCTGGTGTTGCAGGTTTTCCAGGGCAACTTCCTTTTTGGTCAGCAGTAACTCCAGAACCCGGTTTTGCTGCTGAGCGTCTGTCAGGTTCTGCCTGAGTGCGGCCGCTTCGTCTTGCAGGCTGCCCAGCCTGTCCTCCAGCAGTGCGCAGTGGGTGCGCGCTTGTTGCTGCTGCTCGGCTGAAGCGGTCGCCTGAAGGGTTGCCTTGCTCAGCAGGTCTTGCTGGCGGTGCAATTCGCGTTGTGCGGTGCGGTTCTCGGCCAGCAATCTTTCGTTGTCGCGATTCAGTTGCGTAATGTCTTCCTGGCGCATGGCCAGACTTTGTTGTGCCTGCCGCAACTCCATCTGCAGCTGCTGAACCTGACCTTCATGACGTTGTTGCTCGTGTTCACGCTGATCCTTGATCGAGTTGCGATAGTGCTCAAGCGCTTCGCGAGCATGCTGATGTTTCTCTTCCAATGAGCCTATCTGCCCATCCTTGTCTTGCAGGCGCGCCTCCAGGTCAAGCCTGGCCTGAAGCAGTCGGGCCTGCTCGGTCTGGGTGCTCTGAAGCGTCTGTTGAGTGTGGAGCAGGGCGGCGGCCTGCTGTTCAAGCGTCTCATCCCGCTGCTGCAGGTGTTTTTGCAGTTCGTCGATCTGTTGCTGAGCGGTTGAAAGTTGCTGCCGTAAATCATTACAGCTGGTTTCGTACTTCTCGTGCGCCTGGTCGATACGCTCTCGGGCCTGTTCCTCAAGCCGTTGGGCGAGACGCGCCACCAGTTCGGTGAGCTCCTCATTGATGTCGGGGGCCGATGCGTGCGCTGTATCCAGCTCTTTAAGGTAGCGATGGATGGTGGTCTTCGAGCCGGTGTTGCCCATTTCAATGCGTACCGCATCGATACTGGGGTTTTCGCCTCTGGCCAGCAGGGCGACCCTTGCTTTCTGCACCAAAGCCTTGTTTACGCCGCCCCGAGCCATGATTACTCCTACGATTTCGTACTGTGGTATGTACTCTGTAATTACATACTATAGGAGTGGTTCAAATTCGTCATTTTTAGAATTAAATAACGCGGGATATTGGCGTATTATCCCGTGTCAGGCGGATCTGAGCGGTTTTTTGCGCCTGATCCCGTACGATTTGCAGGCTTGAGCCATGAATGACATTGATCGCTACATCGATGCCGCAACCCGTGACAACACGCGGCGCAGTTACCGGGCCGCCGTCGAGCATTTTGAAGTGTCGTGGGGCGGCTTTTTGCCAGCGACCAGCGAAAGCATTGCGCGTTATCTGGCCAGCTATGCGGGGACGCTGTCGGTCAATACCTTGAAGCTGCGGCTTTCTGCGCTGTCGCAGTGGCATGTCAGCCAAGGTTTTGTCGATCCGACCAAGGCGCCGATGGTGCGCAAGGTGCTCAAGGGCATTCGCGCCCTGCACCCGGCGCAGGAAAAGCAGGCCGAACCCTTGCAGTTACAAGACCTGGAAAGGGTCGTCGCTGCACTGGAGCTGGAAGCCAGCGATGCTGACGCGCACCACGATCAACCACGGTTGTTGCGCTGTCGTCGTGATACGGCGCTGATATTGATGGGCTTCTGGCGGGGCTTTCGCAGTGATGAGCTGTGCCGCCTGCAGGTGCAGGACGTCAAGGCAACTGCCGGGTCAGGCATCAGTCTGTACCTGCCGCGCAGCAAAGGTGATCGCGAGAATATAGGCAAGACTTACCAGACGCCGGCGTTGCAGCGGTTGTGCCCGGTGCAGGCGTACATCGAATGGGTCAACTGTGCTGCGCTGGTGCGCGGTCCGGTGTTTAGAGCGGTCGACCGCTGGGGCAATCTGGGCGAGGAGGGCCTGCACGCCAATAGCGTCATTCCTTTGCTGCGCCAGGCGTTCGCACGCGCGGGGGTCGAAGCGTCGCAGTACACCAGTCACTCGTTGCGGCGGGGTTTTGCGAGCTGGGCGCACAGCAACGGCTGGGACCTCAAGTCGCTGATGGCCTACGTTGGCTGGAGGGACATCAAGTCCGCAATGCGTTACATTGACGCCGCGCCGTTCCCGGGCTACTCCGAGGCAGTGAGCGGCCTGAAGGTTTCTTCTATTGATAAGCTGCCTTCATAGCGAAAAGCAATGGGTGACATGAGGTTTGCCAATGAGCGATTGTCACTGATGATGCGTAAGCTTCACTCCATCGAATTCACAACCCATCCAATCCATCAGGAGATATACCGATGCCTATCATCAACAGCCAAGTAAAACCGTTCAAGGCTACTGCGTTCAAGAACGGCGCTTTCGTTGACGTTTCGGACGCTGACTTCAAAGGCAAGTGGTCTGTCGTATTCTTCTACCCGGCTGACTTCACCTTTGTGTGCCCGACCGAGCTGGAAGACCTGGCTGACAACTACGAAGCCTTCAAGAAGCTGGGCGTTGAAATCTACAGCGTGTCGACTGACACCCATTTTGCTCACGCTGCATGGCACAACACTTCGCCAGCAATCGGCAAAATCCAGTACACCATGATCGGTGACCCGACGCTGACTATCTCGCGCAACTTCGACGTGCTGATCGAAGAAGCCGGTCTGGCGGATCGCGGCACGTTCGTGATCAACCCTGAAGGCCAGATCAAAATCGTCGAACTGAACGACGGTGGTGTAGGCCGTGATGCTTCCGAGCTGCTGCGCAAGATCAAGGCTGCTCAGTACGTCGCTGCTCACCCGGGCGAAGTCTGCCCAGCCAAGTGGAAAGAAGGCGAGGCTACTCTGGCTCCGTCTCTGGACCTGGTCGGCAAGATCTGATTCGCATGAATCGGCTGGGGGCGTTGAGCTCTTGAGCAAGTAAGCCGCATCGCCCCAAAAAACGCCCGGGCGGTAATCGCCTGGGCGTTGTTATTTCTACCCTTCGTAAAACAGGAAGTCGCCACATGTTGGACGCCAATCTTAAAGCCCAGTTGAAATCCTACCTGGAGCGGGTCACTCGCCCCATCGAGATCGTCGCGTCCCTTGATGACGGCGCGAAGTCTCAGGAAATGCTTGCACTGCTCAACGACGTAATCAGTGTTTCCAAAGACGTCACCCTGAACGACAGCGGCACCGATGCGCGTACGCCGTCGTTCTCGCTGAGCAGCCCTGGCCACGATATCAGCCTGCGTTTCGCCGGTATCCCCATGGGTCACGAATTCACCTCGCTGGTCCTGGCGCTGCTGCAAGTTGGCGGCTACCCACCCAAGGTCAGTGCAGAAACCATCGAACAGGTTCGCGCTCTGCAAGGCGAGTTCCATTTCGAAACTTATTTCTCGCAGTCCTGCCAGAACTGCCCGGACGTCGTCCAGGCGTTGAACCTGATGGCAGTATTGAACCCCGGCATCAAGCACGTCGCCATCGACGGCGCGTTGTTCCAGGACGAAGTCACCGAGCGCAAGATCATGTCGGTGCCGAGCATCTACCTGAACGGCGAGCTGTTCGGTCAGGGCCGCATGGGCCTGGAAGAGATTCTGGCCAAGATCGACACCGGTGCCGGTGCGCGTCAGGCCGAGAAACTCAATGCCAAAGACGCGTTCGACGTGCTGGTGGTTGGCGGCGGCCCTGCCGGTTCGGCGGCTGCGGTCTATGCGGCTCGCAAAGGTATTCGTACCGGTGTGGCGGCTGAGCGCTTTGGCGGTCAGGTGCTGGACACCATGGCGATCGAGAACTTCATCTCGGTACAGCACACTGAAGGGCCGAAGCTGGCTGTGGCGCTTGAAGAACACGTCAAGCAGTACGAAGTCGACATCATGAACCTGCAACGCGCCGACAAGCTGATTCCTGGTGCAGCCGGTCAGCTGCACGAAGTGAAATTCGCCAGCGGTGCGAGCCTCAAGGCCAAGACCGTCATCCTTGCCACTGGCGCGCGCTGGAGGGAGATGACCGTTCCGGGCGAGCAGCAGTATCGTAACAAGGGCGTGGCCTACTGCCCGCATTGCGACGGTCCGCTGTTCAAAGGCAAACGCGTTGCCGTGATTGGTGGCGGTAACTCAGGTGTCGAGGCTGCCATCGACCTGGCGGGGATCGTGTCACACGTGACTTTGCTGGAATTCGACGTGCAACTGCGCGCCGATGCTCTTCTGCAGCGTAAACTGCACAGCCTGCCGAACGTCACAGTGATCACCAGTGCGCAAACCACTGAAGTGACCGGTGACGAGCAGAAGGTCAACGGCTTGCGCTACAAGAACCGCACCACTGGCGAGGAAATCACCGTTCCACTGGAAGGCATTTTCGTCCAGATCGGTCTGCTGCCAAACAGCGAATGGCTCAGAGGCGCCATCGAATTGTCGCCACGTGGCGAGATCGTGGTGGATTCTCGCGGTGAAACTTCTGTTCCTGGCATCTTCGCGGCTGGTGACGTCACCGTTGCACCGTACAAGCAGATCATCATCGCCCTGGGCGAGGGTGCCAAGGCCTCTCTGAGCGCCTTCGACCATCTGATCCGCACCTCCGCGCCAGCCTGATACAAGGCGCAAAACAAAAAGCCCCGCCTGTGTAAACAGACGGGGCTTTTTCGTTACTGCCGAATCTCTCGATCAGTCCGCAACACCAACTGGCTCACGCTCGAAACGTGAGAAGCCCTCAGTCATGAGGACCGCGATGGTCTCAAAGCGGCGTCGGCTGGATAATTTCTACCCAGTAACCATCCGGGTCCTTGATGAACGCCAAGCTGTTCATGCGGCCGTCGGACAGGCGCTTCTGGAAGTCCACACCCAACGCCTCAAAGCGCTCGCAGGCAACCTTCACGTCAGGCACCGACACGCAGATGTGACCGAAGCCACGCGGATCGCTGTTGCCATTGTGATACGACGCCGTCGCATCGTTCTCGGTGCCGTGGTTGTGAGTCAGCTCCAGAATGCCCGGAATCGATTTCATCCATTCATTACGCGCAGCATCGTCCTGCGGGATCTGCGCCTTGTCGACCAGGGCAAGAAAATACAGACTGAATTCAGCTTCCGGGAAGTCGCGCTTCTCAACCAGGCTGAAACCCAGCACGCGGGTGTAGAAATCCAGCGATTGGGTGATGTCCTTGACGCGCAGCATGGTGTGGTTGAACACAAATTGCCGGGTAGCCGCTTCAGGCTCGGCAGTCACGCCTGGATGTGTATTGAGTTCGTGCAAGCTCATCGATATTTCTCCAACAGATGTACAAATTAGTGACAAATGATACGGGGCAGGGTGGTCAGTGCCAAACCGCTGGCAGCGGATAAACCCGTTGCGCCCTTGCCCGGCGGCGGCAACAGGCTCAGAATTTGCGGTCCACCGTACCGGCGAGCCGACCATGATGCTTTCGCACTACCGACGTTTTTTGCCAGGCCTGGGCCTTTTTTTGCTGCTCGGCACTGCCTGTGCTCATGCCGCCGACGCAATGATCGTCTGGCCTGCGGGCTGGGAGGTCGAGTCACTGGCGACCGAATCGGATGCACCCGCCCAGCCCTCCGTGCAAGTCAGACAGCGCGCTGTCAAAAACGATCAGAATGGAAACCCGCTGATGGTCATGGAGCTGACGCAGACTCGTCTGACGCCGGGGCATGAGGTCAATGTGTCCGGTGTATTGCTGGAAATGCGCAAAGCCATTCAGGTCAATTTCGCCCGTGGCGGTTTGCAGAGCGCGTGTACGCATGTGCGTGAAGGTCGACTCAGTGTGGTGCCGGCACTGGAGACAACCTGCACCATCACCCAGAATGGCGTACACGTACTGACCCAGACGCTGGTTGCGGCGGCTAGCAAAGAGCTGGCCTGGTCGTTGTCCTATGCAGGGTCGGCGCAGGGGTATGCGGCCAACAAGGACGAGGCGCTGCACATTCGCGAAAGCCTGCGCCTGGACGCAGTGCAATGAGGTGGACTTTACTGCAGGCAAAAAGAAGCCCGCCGAGGCGGGCATGGGGCGCTATTCCTTTAGCGGTCTTCATCATCTTAGAATCCATGTGAAAAAAGTGTGAAGCTCTGCCGCGCCGCTTGAGCGAAGGCAAATGGCTTACGCGCCTGCTTTAAAGAGTGATTTAATCTCGTGTAACAATTGAGAAACTGAATAATTACTCTACGGTATTCAGCAAATGTTCAGATTTGTAACTGTGCACTGAATCGCTTAACCCGAGAATGTTTATTGGCGTCATTATTTTTGCGGTACCCAATAGGGCTGTTGCGCAAAGTTATATGTACCAATCAGTTCACTTACTCACGCCCAAAGCTGACAGGTTCGCGTAGCGCTGGACTGCAAGCACGCTGTCTATCTGTCGGTCTATCAGCCCAAGCCGCTGTACGGGAAGGCAATCATACGGGCCGCAGGCAGAAAAAAGCCCTGCAAGTGCAGGGCTTCAGGTGACGTAGTTCGAATCAGGCACGCAGCCACGAATCAACAGTGTCCACACCGTATTGTTCTTTCCAGGCTTTGAGTCCGCGATGATTACCGCCTTTGGTCTCGATCAATTCGCCCGTGTGCGGGTTTTGATAAACCTTGACGACGCGTGCGCGGCGACGTTTCGGGCCAGCCGGTGCAACCAGCGACGTGGCGCCTGCAGGGTCCATGATTGCAATGATGTCACGCAGCCTTTTGCCATAGGCGCCCATCAGCTCTTTGAGCTTTTGCTCGAACTCGATCTCCTTTTTCAATCCGGCGTCATTCTTCAACGATTCCAGCTGTGCAAGCTGTTCCTGAAGGGCTTTTTCTGCAGCTCGAAACTCGGCAAGTCTGGACAAGTAATACACTCCAACAATGTAATGGCTGTTGTCAGCCCAATAAAGCGATGAGACAAAACTGTCTGGCCGATTTGCTCACTCGGTTCTGGCCGATACCTGCGGCTTCAATGATCAAACATGGCCTTCCCGGCGGGGGGATGTGCAGATACGGGGTCTTTATAACTCACTAGCCCGCAAATGATGCGCCTTTTTTTTCAGTTAGAAAACAGTCTTCTTCAAAATCATTAAATGAGGTGAGGCGTGGCTGTTGGATATACAGGACGTTTGTTGTGTTATCCGGCGCGATGGCTTGTAAGTTATTTCCGATATTAGCCGATGATGGAAAACGTGCCGCATCGGTTCGGCGCAGTGCAACGTCAGAAACATCTGACAGCCATGAAGGCCATCAGAAATCGACCTATCGGAAATGTCTGCAGACCGCTCGATAAGCGGTTCTTGGCGACCCTCGAAGATGGCATCGAGCCAGTTTTTCAGGCCTCGTCTGGCCCTACAATCCTTGCTGCAGCGCCGGATCGTCAGGGTTCTGCTGTTCCAGCTCGGCCAGCAGCACCTGGACGTTCTGCAACTGGCCGGTTTCCTTCCAGTACTGGACAAGCAGCACCCGGGCCCTGCGATTAGCCGGGTCGTTCTGAACAATCTGGGTCAACTGCTTTTGCGCAGCTTCCAGCTCGTTCAGCGAATGCAAGGCGGTGGCGAGGTCGTAACGGTAGTCGTTGTTTTCAGGGGCGAGCTCGGCAGCCTTCGCCAGACTGAGCACGGCGAATTCAGCCTGTCCGTGGTTCAGCAGCCAGATACCCAAGGCATGCTGGAGCATCGATGAGCCGGGGTTGTGCTCCAGCAACCGGGCGAACAGGGCTCTCGCCTGTTCGGCCTGGCCTTTGCGGTCCAGCAGTTCAATGTGCGCCAGCGCTGCTTCAGTGTTACCTGGATCAAGTGCCGTGGCTTGTTGCAGTGCGCTCAGGGCGGGTTCGAGATCGCCAGTCTGCAGATACAGTTTTGCCAGTTGCAGTTGATTCTGTGCACTCGGCGGTCGACTTTTCAGTGCCTCCTGATAAACCTCGGCACTTTGCTGCAGAACGGCAAAATACAGCCCCAACTCATCGGGTGACAGACCCGGCAGGGCGTCGGTGGCGTGAAACCTGACGGATTGGTCGTCGTCATCCAGCAGCGGGCCGAGCAGCAGGCTGCGCTGGCTGTTGGAAACCAGTTTGACGCTGACGTCGATGGCGGCTTCGCGAATTCGCGGCGATGAATCCCCCAGCCCGGCATCCAGCAGTTTGAGGGCCTGCGGGCTTGGGTAGTCGCTCAGTTCGGCAAGCAGGTTGATGCGCTGCGCCTCGGACAGGTCAGTGCGCGCTAACTGCTGATACAGCACGCGCGCCGCGCCGGGCTTGCCATCGTGAGCCTGCTCCAGCGCCTGCTCGTAGGTATGGCTGAGTTTGGCGGGCGCTGTCTGTGCCGGCGTGCGCCACCACCAGAATGCCAGCGCAAGCACTAGCAGCGCAGCGGCCGCTGCGCCGATCAACCAGCGACGTCGAGTAACGGGGGGAGGCGACAATCCCTTGAATGGCAATCTGGGCATAGCGGTTTCCAGTGCTTGACGGGGTGCAGCTTCGGATAGCGGGTCGCAGCTGTCAAACGCCAATCGTATGACGAACGGATCAGCGACAAAAAAGCCCCGCGTCCTGAAAAGAGCGCGGGGCTGTGTCGGCCGTCGGTCAGATCAGGCCTGGGGCTGCCAGCCGCCGCCCAATGCCTTGTAGATCGCTACGATGCCACGATACAGCTCGATTTCCGCTTGAGCCTGGGAATCCTCGGCGGCCAGACGTTCGCGCTCGGCGTTCAGCAGCACCAGGAAATCCGCAGTGCCCTCGCGGTATTGCACCGAAGCCAGCCTGGCGGCGGCGCGGCTCGACTCGCTCTGGCGCATCAGCGCCACCAGACGTTGCTGGCGCTTGTTGTAGTCACTGAACGCGTTCTCCGACTCCTCAAGGGCCAGCAAAACCTGCTGCTCATAGTTGGCCAGCGCACCCTCGGCGTCAGCATCGGCGCTGCGAATCTGCGCGCGGACACTGCCCAGATCGAAGGCTGCCCAAGTGATGCTCGGGCCCAGCGACCATGCTCTGGCGGCGGACGAGCCTATCTGCGAGCCACGCCCGGCGGTAAAACCCAGAAAACCGCTCAGGCTGACGCGCGGAAACAGGTCGGCTGTCGCCACGCCGATCCGCGCAGTCGACGCGGCAAGCTGACGCTCGGCGGCGCGTATGTCGGGACGATTGCGCAGCACCTGCGTTGCATCGCCGATCGGCAGGGCCTTGGCGATGGCGGGCAGTTTGCTCGGGCTCAGGTCGACGCTGAGGGTGTCCGGGCGTTCGCCCAACAGTGTTGCGATGCGGTTGCGCTGGCGAGTCTGTTCGGCCTGCAATTGCGGAACCGTGGCTTCGACCGCAGCAAGCCGCGCGTCGGAACGCACCACGTCCAGCTCGTTGCCGACCCCGGCATCGCGCAGTTGAGTGGTGATGTCCTGAGACTTCTGCTGGTTGGTCAGATTGTCGCGGGCGATGGCTTCACGCAATTGTGCTCCGCGCAGTTGGCCGTAAGCGTCCACCACTTCGGCAATCAGTGTGACCTGAAGCTGATACAGATTGGCTTCGGCCGCGTCCTGGTCGGCATCGCTGGCTTCCAGCTGGCGCTGGATACGCCCGAACAGGTCGACTTCCCACGCCATGTCGAGGCCCAGGTCATAGCGCTCGCTGTTGACCCGGCGCTCGGTGATGCCGGGCTGTTGACCCTTGCCGATGTCACTGCTGGCGCGGCTGGTCACAACCGGCATGATGTCGTTGGCGACGTCATCACGTATGGCCCGTGCCGACTTGAGGCGGGCAAATGCGATGCGCAGATCACGGTTGCCGTCCAGTGATCGGGCGACCAGCTTATTGAGGGTAGGGTCCTCGAATTGCTGCCACCACTGGGTGTTCATCTTGCTGCGGTCATAGTTGCCCTGGGCCGCTGACTCCAGCTTTGCCGGCGCCGTCTGCGGCGCTTTGTAGTCCGGCCCGACGGCGCAGGCTGCCAGCGCCAGGACCAGCAGGCTCGGGATGAAGAGTTTAAACGCGCTCATCAATGCATCTCCGCAGGCAGTTTTTGCAGTGGCTGCGCACGGGCGGCCTTGCGGGCTTCCTTGCGCTCGACATAGTTACGGATCAACACGTAGAACACCGGTGTCAGCAGCAGGCCGAAGAAGGTGACCCCGAGCATGCCGGAGAACACCGCAACACCCATCGCGTGACGCATTTCGGCACCGGCACCGCTGGACAGGACCAGCGGTACGACGCCCATGATGAACGCGAACGAGGTCATCAGAATCGGGCGCAGCCGCAGCCGGCAAGCCTCCAGCACCGCATCCAGCGGGCTCATGCCTTCAGCCTGTTTATCCTTGGCGAACTCGACGATCAGAATCGCGTTCTTGCACGCCAGACCTACCAGTACGATCAGGCCGATCTGGGTGAAGATGTTGTTGTCGCTACCCGCAATCATCACCCCGGCAATGGCCGAGAGCAGGGTCATCGGTACGATCAGGATGACGGCCAGCGGCAGGCTCCAGCTTTCGTACTGAGCCGCCAGTACCAGAAACGCCAGCAGTACGCAGAGCGGGAACACGAACAGCGCGGTGTTGCCCGACAGGATCTGCTGATAGGTCAGGTCGGTCCATTCGTAGATCATGCCGCTGGGCAGTTCTTCACGAAGCAGTTTTTCCACCGCCGCCTGAGCCTGGCCAGAGCTGAACCCTGGTGCCGCAGCGCCGTTGATTTCGGCGGTGATGAAACCGTTGTAGTGCATGACCCGGTCGGGACCTGCGGTGTCACTGACTTTGACGAAGGTGGCCAGCGGGATCATTTCGCCGAGGTTGTTGCGCACTTTGAGCTGGGCAATCTGATCGGCGTCCTGACGGAACTGCTGCTCAGCCTGAACGTTGACCTGATAAGTGCGACCAAACCGGTTGAAGTCGTTGGCGTACAGCGAGCCCAGGTACACCTGCAGGGTGTCGAAGATATCGCTGACCGCCACGCCATGCGTCTTGGCTTTTTCACGATCGATTGCGGCATCGACCTGTGGCACGTTCACCGTGTAGCTGGTAAACAGCCCGGCCAGTTCCGGCACGCTGCGGCTTTTCGCAATGATGTTCTGGGTTTCCTTTTACAGCTCGTCATAGCCCAGGTTGCCACGGTCTTCGATTTGCAGACGGAAGCCGCCAATGGTGCCCAGACCCTGAACCGGCGGTGGCGGGAAGATCGCCATGTAGGCTTCCTGAATCGAGGCGAACTGGCCGTTCAGCGCGCCGGCAATCGCGTTGGCTGACAGACTGGCGTCCTTGCGCTCATCGAACGGTTTGAGGGTCACGAACACTACGCCGTTGTTGGGGCTGTTGGTGAAGCCGTTGATCGACAGGCCGGGGAAGGCGATCGCGTCTTGTACGCCGGGCTGCTTAAGGGCCAGCTCGGACATGCGTTTGATGACGTCTTCGGTGCGATCCAGGCTCGCGGCGTCCGGCAACTGGGCGAATGCAACCAGGTATTGCTTGTCCTGGCTCGGTACGAAGCCGGTCGGTGTGCTGGCAAAGCCCATCCAGGTCAGGACCATCAGGCCCGCATACACCAGCAAGGCGATGCCGCTGCTGCGAATGACCCTGGCAACCGTGCCGACATAGCCATGACTGGCTTTTTCGAAAAAGCGGTTGAACGGGCGGAACAACCAGCCGCCGAGCAGCTTGTCGAGGAAGCGCGAGAAGCCGTCTTTGGGTGCGTCATGAGCTTTGAGCAATACCGCGGCCAGTGCCGGCGACAGGGTCAGCGAGTTGAACGCCGAGATGGCAATCGTCAGCGCGAACTGTTTGTAGAACTGTCCGCTGAGCCCGGAAATGAACGCCGCAGGTACGAACACCGCGCACAGCACCAATGCCGTCGCGATGATCGGGCCAGTCACTTCGGCCATGGCCTTGTGCGTGGCGGCGACCGGTTCAAGCCCCAGTTCGATGTTACGTTCGACGTTCTCCACCACCACGATGGCATCGTCCACCACAATCCCGATCGCCAGCACCAGCCCGAACAATGACAATGCATTCAGCGAGAAGCCGAACATGTGCATCACGGCGAAGGTGCCGATCAGCGAAACCGGTACGGCGACCAGTGGAATGATCGAGGCGCGCCAGGTTTGCAGGAACAGGATCACCACCAGCACGACCAGAATCAGTGCTTCGAACAGCGTGTGAATCACCGCTTCGATGGAGCCACGAACGAAAATGGTCGGGTCATAAACGATGCTGTAATCCATCCCTTCCGGGAAGCTCTGTTTCAGTTCGGCCATCCGCGCCCGTACATCGTTGGAAATGTCGATAGCGTTGGAGCCGGGACGCTGGAAGATCGGGATTGCCACCGCAGGCTGGTTGTTGAGCAGCGAGCGCAATGCGTACTGGCTGGAACCCAGTTCAATGCGTGCAATATCCTTCAGGCGAGTGATTTCGCCATCGGCACCGGCACGCACCACCACGTTTTCGAACTCTTCCTCACTGACCAGGCGGCCCTGAGTGTTGATCGACATCTGGAAGCTGGTGGCATTCGGCGAGGGCGGAGAGCCCAGTTGGCCAGCAGCGACCTGGCGGTTCTGCTCGCGAATCGCGTTGACCACGTCGGTGGCGGTCAGGTTACGTGACGCAGTTTTGTTCGGATCGAGCCAGACGCGTAGCGAGTAATCGCCCATGCCGAACAGCTGCACGTCGCCGACGCCGCCGAGGCGCGCCAGTTCGTCCTTGATGTTGAGCACCGCGTAGTTGGACAGGTACAGCATGTCGTAGCGCTTGTCCGGCGAGGTCAAGTGCACAACCATGGTCAGGTCAGGGGAGGCCTTGTCCACGGTGATACCGATGCGCGTCACTTCTTCGGGCAATTTGGGTTCGCTGCGGGTCACGCGGTTTTGCACCTGCACCTGCGCGTTGTCCAGGTCAGTGCCCAGTGCGAAGGTGATGGTCAGCGTCAGCTTGCCGTCGGCGGTGGCTTGCGAGGACATGTACAGCATGCCTTCGACGCCGGTAATCGCCTGTTCCAGCGGCGAAGCGACGGTTTCGCCGATCACCTTCGGGTTGGCGCCGGGGAAGTTGGCGCGGACCACGACGGTCGGCGGGACAACTTCCGGGTATTCGCTAATCGGCAGCTGGAACAGCGAGATGGAACCGGCGATGAGGATCAGCAGCGACAGCACGGCGGCGAAGATCGGCCGTGAGATAAAGAATTTGGAGAAGTTCATCGGACGAGTCCCTTAGCCGCGTGGCGCAGAAGCGCTGGCGATATTGACGGCCGGTTTGGGCGTCACGTTTGGCTGGTTGCTGGCGTCGAGGGCCTGGCGTTGTTTGAGCAGTGCAGCGAGGGTCTCGGCGCTGGCCATCGGTGTCATTTCAGGGTCCACAGGCGTACCGGGAAGCACGCGTTGCAGCCCTTTGACGACGATGGTGTCGTCCTTGCCCAGCCCGTTGCGCACGATGCGCAAGACTTCGATTTTCGGGCCCAGCTCGACGGCGCGGTAGGCGGGCTTGTTGTCCTTGTCCATCACTAAAACAAACTTCTTGCCCAGGTCGGTGCCGACCGCTTCGTCGTTGATCAGGACCGCCGAATAAGTGCCGCTGCCGACCAGTTTCAGGCGCGCGTACAGGCCTGGCGTGAAGCTGCCATCCGCGTTATCGAAAACGGCGCGACCGCGAATGGTGCCGGTCCTCGGGTTGACCTGGTTATCGACGAAGTTCATCTGCCCCAGGTGCGGGTTGCCGGTTTCATTGGACAGCCCCAGGTAAACCGGGGTGGTCTGGCCGCGTTGACCCTTGCGAGCGAGTTCGGTGTATTTGAGGAACACGCGTTCGTCAGCGTCGAAGTAGGCGTAGACCTTGTCGGTGGAGACCACGCTGGTCAGCGGAGTGACATCGGCTGTGACAATGTTCCCGGCGGTGATCTCGGCGCGGCTGACGCGACCGGCAATCGGTGCCGTCACGCGGGTGAAGCTGAGGTTCAGTCGCGCCAGGTCCAGTTGCGCCTGGATCGCCGCAACACCGGCCTTGGCTTCTTGCGCCGAGGTGCTGCGCGAGTCGGCCAGCTCGGCGGAAATCGCATTGTTGCTGCGCAGGCGTTCACCGCGCTGGGCTTCGCTTTCACTGCGAGAAGCCACGGCACGGGCCTGTTGCAACTGGGCTTCGAGACGGCGGACTTCGGACTGGAACGGACGGGGATCGATCTGGAACAGCAAATCGCCTTTCTTGACCAGCGAACCGTCGGTGAAGGCGACCTGATCGATCTGGCCTGAGACGCGCGGACGAACTTCGACGGTTTCCGGCGCTTCAAGGCGACCGGTGAATTCATCCCATTCGTTGACCGGCTGCTCCAGCACCTTGGCCACGCTGACCTTGGCTGCGCCAGGCGCTGAAGTGGCTTCTGGCGTACGACCGCAGGCGCTGATCACGATGAGCGCGAGCGCGGTGAGGGGAAAGCGCAGATGGCTGATTGTCTGGGGCATGGGAAGTTCCGCCGAGAATAATGAATGAGCGGATTCTGTTGGCGGGGGGTGTCATTAACGAATCGAATAAATCGAAGGTTACTATCACTCGCAATGATGAATGCGCATAGCACTCGCCGATCCTGTCGGCCAACGTGATCGGCAGCTGTTCGAGTCCGCTCGGCAAAGTCAGCGCGAGCGCAACAGACGTGGCCATCCGGCGCGTGGAGCATCCGCTAGACACACACTAAAAGCCCATGCAATCGGACTATGCATGCGATCAATCTTTGCAATCGCCTTGGCCGTCAAGTTGTTGGTCCGCACGTCGATCTTTGGGTATCACGATAACAACCCAAGGCGAACATTTGATGAAGTCGACATGGCTGGACAATCTGAAAGTCAGTAAAAAGCTGAGCATAGGCTTCGGCCTGATATTACTGGGCGTACTGACGGTGACCACGATTGGTTACCTCAGCGCCAATTTGCTGATCGAGCGGCTGGGCAAGGCCTCCAAGGTGGCTGAAGTGAAAGCCGATGCGCTGAGTATCAGGATCGCTGCGCAGATCTACACCGCAAAGCCTGATGCCGGCAACGCGCAGGGCTACGGCAGCGCGCTGGACAACATGGGCAAGACCATCGAAGAAGGTCTGAGCATTCTGACGGTGCCGGCCAACGCCGAATTGCTCAGAGGGATTCGCGATCAGGCGGGTGGTCTGAGGCAGACGTTCAGCCAGTTGGTGGACAATAACCAGAAAATCGATCAAGCCATGCAGCCGCTGATTGCCATTTCCGAGCAGGTCAGCGGCAGCTTTGAAACGCTTCTGCAAAAGACCTTTGAGGACGCATCGCGCGCGCTGGATCAGAACGCCATCGATCAAGTGAAGATTGCTGGCGACCTGCGCAACGGCATGACCAACTTTCGTCTGGTCTTCCGCCGCTATATCAGCATTCCGACTGCCGAAAACAGGCAGATCACTTTTGATGCAGCAGACTCGCTGATCGCTCAGGTAGGCAGCGCACGCAGCCGGTTGCCGAGCCAGGCTGGCCCGGCGGTCGATACGGCCCTTGCGGCGCTGCAACAGTACAAGTTGTTGATGGTGTCGATCTCGCAACTGATGCAGCAGAACGATCAGATCCGCGACACGCTGCGCCAGGAATCGCTGGACATCGTCAAAAGTGCCGAAGGGTTGATGGCGGGTCAGGTGGTCAGCGCCAACAAGGAAAAGAGCAGCGCCGTGGCCCAGTTGTTCACGGTCGCCACCATCGTCCTGCTGCTGGGTATCTTTGCTGCCATCCTGATTACCCGTCAAATCACGCGTCCGCTGGACTCCACAGTGATCGCGGCCCGCCGCATTGCTGACGGTGACCTGACTAACGACATCAGTACCACGCGACAGGACGAGCTGGGCCTGCTGCAAAACACCATGCAACACATGACCGTGTCACTGCGTACCTTGATCGGCGGTATCAGCAACGGTGTGACACAAATTGCCACGGCAGCCGAAGAGCTGTCGGCCGTGAGTGAACAAACCAGCGCGGGCGTCACCTAGCAGAAAATGGAGGTCGATCAAGTCGCGACGGCCATGAACCAGATGGCGTCGACCGTGCAGGAAGTCGCTCAAAACACCGAAGACGCCTCGCAGGCCGCCAGGCAGGCCAGCGAGCGTGCAGCCCATGGCAGCAGCGTGGTGCAACACGCCACTCGCGAAATCAGCCAGCTGGCCGGTGAAGTCGGGCAACTGGGCCAGGCCATGCAGCGTTTGATTCAGGACAGCGACAAGATCGGTGGAGTGATCGATGTGATCAAGGCGGTCGCTGAGCAAACCAACCTGTTGGCCCTCAACGCCGCCATCGAAGCTGCGCGAGCAGGCGAGCAGGGGCGTGGCTTTGCTGTGGTAGCCGATGAGGTGCGCTCGTTGGCCCAGCGCACGCAAAAGTCCACCACGGAAATCGAAGCGCTGATTCAGGCCTTGCAGCAGGGCACCGGCGCGGCTTCGGATCTGATGGACGCAAGCCGGCAACGAACCGAAGGCACCGTACAGTTGGCGCGTCAGGCCGAGCAGGCGTTGGTGGAGATCACTCACTCGATCGGCACTATCGAGCAAATGAGTCAGCAGATTTCCGCAGCCGCCGAGGAGCAAAGCGCGGTCACCGATGAAATCAACCGCAGTGTGATCAGCGTGCGTGACATCGCCGATCAGTCCGCCACGGCCACCGAGCAAAGTGCGGCGTCCACCGTGGAACTGGCGCGCCTGGGCAGCAACCTGCAAGGCATGGTCGCGCGCTTCCGGATCTGATGGTCATTGCCCTGTTGCAATCAGGCCGTGTAGCAACAGGCCGTGTAGCAAAAAGCAGCGCTGTACGTCAGCGCTGCTCCACCAACTGCAGAAAGCGTCGCGTTCGTTCATTCTCCGGGTTCAGCAGGATTTCGCTGGCTGAGCCGTCCGCCACAATCCGCCCGCCCTCCACGAATAAAACCCGGTCAGCGATGTCCTGCGCGAATTTCATTTCGTGGGTCACCAGCAGCATGGTCATCTGAAACTCATGGGCAATCGAGCGAATCACCGCCAGCACTTCACCGACCAGTTCAGGGTCCAGCGCTGACGTGACCTCGTCGAACAGCATGATCTGCGGCCGCATGGCCAAGGCTCTGGCAATCGCCACACGTTGTTGCTGACCACCGGAGAGCTGACTCGGGTAGGCGTCAGCCTTGTGCGCGAGCCCGACCAGTCTGAGGTATTGATGAGCACGCTCCAAGGCCTCGTCGCGGGCCAGCCTGAGCACACGCAATGGTGCTTCGGTAATGTTTTCCTGCACCGTGAGGTGTGGAAACAGATTGAATTGCTGGAACACCATGCCGACCCGATGAATTACCGGGGCCTTGCGCGAGCCGGGCCAGCGCCAGCGTGAGGCTTGAGCCGGAACCGCTTCGCCGGCCACTTCAATGCGGCCTTGCTGGTAGCTTTCCAGCCCCTTGATCAGGCGCAGCACCGTCGATTTGCCCGAACCGCTCGGGCCGATCAAGGCGACTTTCTGGCCTTGCGGGATGCTCAGATCCAGATGGTCTATGACCCGGTTGCGACCAAAGTCCTTGACCACTTGCCTGAGCTGTATCTGCACCTCAGTGGCGGGCAGGGCGGCGTTGTGTGCGAGATCAGGCATGATTGCGCCTTTCCAGGTAGTTGAACAACAACGAGGTCGGCACACTGATCGCCAGGAACATCAGTGCCATCACCGTGTACGGCTCGTTGTAGCGATAGGTCATGCCCGCGATCTGCTTGGCGGCCTGAAACAGTTCGGGGATGGTGATCACCGCCAGCAGCGGCGTTTCCTTGAACATGCCGATCAGGTAGTTGCCCAGCACCGGCAGCATCGGTTTCAACGCCTGCGGCAGAATGATGCGTCGCCAGGTGTCGCCCCGGTCGAAGTCCAGCGCACGCGCCGCTTCCCATTGCCCGGCAGGGATATCTTCGATTGCGCCGCGACAAGCCTCGGCGATATAAGCCGCGTAATAGCACCCCAGGCCGATCACGCCGGTGGTGATCGCCGGGAAGGTGACGCCTGCCAGCGGCAGCGCGAAGAACAGCACATACAACTGAACCATCAGCGGCGTGTTGCGGAAAAAGCTCAGGTAAGCCTTACTCAGGCAATGCACGAGGCTGATCTGCGAGCGTAATGCCAGCGCCAGAATCAGGCCCAGCAGCACCGCCAGCAGAAACCCCAGCACCACGACCTGAACGGTGACCAGCAAGCCCTGAAACAGCTCGGGCATGATCGACCAGGCGAATGCAACATCGAACTCCATGGTCAATTCCTCGCCCGACGCCACGCCGTCGCGTGTCGTTCATAACGCCTGACCAGCCAGCTGAGCGGCCAAGCCATCATGAAATAGCAGACCAGCACGATGCTCCAGATCAGTGTCTGCTGGCCCAGCGTGGTGACCAACTGGCTGCCACTGAAGGTCAGGTCGGTGAGGGTGATCAGCGAGACCAGCGAGGTGGTTTTCAGCAGCTCGACCAATTGATTGCCCATCGGCGGGATCATGAACGGCAAGGCCTGCGGCAGGATGAGGCGGCGAAACGCGCTGACCGGCCCGAAATCCAGTGCCCGCACCGCATCGCGCTGCCCCTGGCTGACGTTGATCAGTGCCGAACGGATGATCTCCGAACCGTAGGCTGAAAACGTCAGGCCCAGACCCAGTACTCCGGTGGTCATCGGCGACAGGCGAATACCGAACAGCGGCAGGATGAAGAACAGGTAAAACAGCAGCACCAGCGCTGAAATACCACGCAATACTTCGACGTACAACGTGGCAAACCAGCGCAGCGCCCGGAACGGCGACAGGCGCATCAGGGCGATGACGAAGGACAGCACCAACACCAGCAACTCGGCGAGGAAGGTGATCTGCAGCGTAACCAGTGCGCCGTGCGCCAGTTGTCTGGCGATGAAACCGGCGGTTTCCAATGTGGCAGGGTCAACAGGCATGGCCTTACTCGTGTGGCTCAGGGCCTTTACTGCGCGCCCTCGCGGGCCGTGCAGGTCACAGGTTGCAGCGTTGTGCTGCGGTAACGGTCGGCTCAGCCAGCTCGTTTTCGGTGTAGCCGTACTTTTCAAGAATCTTCAGCAGTTCGCCCGACGCCCGGAGTCTGGCCAGTTGCTCGTTGAACGCTTGCTCGAAGGCCGGATCGTTTTTCGGCAGGCCGTAGGCGTGGTAATTCCAGCTCGGTTTGCCATTGGCATCCGGGATCTGCTCGAACGGCAAGGCCCGCTCGATATCCGCACTGTTGGCTTTCTTGATCAGGCTGATGACTTCTGCATCCGGGAAATACACCACGTCGACCCGACCGGCCTGCAAGGCGGCCAGCGCCTCGGTGTCCTTGTCGAACAGCACCACATTGCTGTTGGCGATACCGCTGTCTTTGGCTTCCTGAACCTGATTGCTGCCCGGTTGCGTGGCCAGCCGCGCTTTGCCGTGGGTGGCCACGTCTTTGAGGCTATGCAGGTTCAGCGGGTTACCGGCCTTGACGATGAACGCACCGCCGGAGCGCGTTACCGGGTTGGAGAACGAGATGACTTTGCAGCGGTTCGGGTTGATGAACAGACCGGCGCCGATCAGATCGAAACGGCCTGCGGCAAGGCCTGGTACCAGCGAGCCGAAGTCAGTGATAGGTGTCTCGATCTGCGTGATGCCCAGCGGTTCGAGAATCGCCCGCAGTATCTCGACATTGGCGCCTGTGGCCTTGCCGTCGGTGCCGATGTAGGCATACGGCTGCTCGTTGGCGATGCCTGCGGTCAGGCCATCGCTACGACCTTTTTCCAGCAGCCCGGCCAGCGCCGGAAAAGACATGACGGCGTTCAACAGCAACGCCGAACCGAACAGGGCGGGGAAGGACAGGGGGTTGAGACCTTTCATTGCGTGTGCTCGAAGTAAGGGAAAAGGGGCGTCTCGCTGAAGCGGCCTGATCGTGTCGATCAAGCGCCTACATTCGCGTCGTCTTGCCTGCTTCCTGCGTGGCAATGCGTTTTTGCATAGAGCGCAACTCTATAGCTATAAAAAAATAAGTTTAAATATCGATAGGGAATATGCATATGCGTTACCAAATGTTTCCGCAGAACGGGTTCAGCGTGCATAAAGAAGTCGCCCAGCTTTAAGTCGCAATGTTTGCAGTGGTCAGTGTCGCGCGACTGCTTGTGGGTGATTGTTTGCAGAGGCAGGTGTTCCGTGCTGAGCCGCCACCTGCTGCTCAAGGCGACGGCCAGGGATGGCGTCAATCAATTCCTGAGTGTAGGGAGCTGCAGGGCGCTCGAAAACGTCGCTGGCCTGGCCTTGTTCGATGGTCTTGCCCTGCTTGAGCACCAGCACCTGATGAGCGATGCTGGCAACCACCGCCAGATCATGAGAAACTAGGACATAGGCCATTCCGGATTCGGCTTGCAGCTCGACCAGCAGGTCGAGAATCTGCGCCTGTACCGATACGTCCAGCGCCGACACTGGCTCATCGAGCAGCAGCAAATCCGGCTGCAGCGCCAGCGCTCTGGCGATTGCTACGCGCTGGCGCTGTCCGCCTGACAGTTCACGCGGTAGCCGGTCCAGATAGGCCACTGGCAGGTGCACTCGCTCGATGAGCTGGCGGGCGGCCTGTTCCAGTTCCCGGCCTTTCAGCAGGCCGAACGAGACCAGCGGCTCGACGATACTTTCGAATAACGTGAAGCGTGGGTCGAGCGCTGCGAACGGGTTTTGCTGCACCAGCTGAATGCGTCGTCGCAACGGTCTGAACTCGCGCCAACCCAGGTCGGTGACGTCACGCCCTTCAAGCAGCACTCGTCCGGAGGTCGGTTTCTCCAGGCCCAGCGCGATGCGCAGTGCGGTGCTCTTGCCCGAACCGGACTCGCCGACGATGGCCAGGGTCTGACCGGGAAATACTTTGAAATTGACGTCCTGCAACGCGTGTAACTCGGCCTGCTCACCTTTGACGTAAGGCAGTCGGTAGGTCTTGCCGATGTTACTCAGCGTCAGCAGTGGCGTGTCATTGGCCAGCACAGGGCGTGATGCCAGCGAGCTTTTGCGCTGACCGAATGCGGGAGCGGCGGCGATCAACGCACGCGTGTAGGCATGGTCCGGGTTGATAAGAAGCTGCTCGGGCGTGCCTTGTTCGACCAGTTCGCCTTTGTTCATGACCAGCACCCGGTCAGCGCGGTCGGCGGCCACGCCAAGGTCGTGGGTAATGATCAACAAGGAAATGCCGCGCTCGCTGACCAGGCGTTGCAAATGATCGAGGATTTTACGCTGCACGGTGACGTCCAGCGCGCTGGTAGGCTCGTCGGCGATGATCAGGCGTGGATTGCCTGCCAGTGCGATGGCAATCAATACACGCTGGCGCATGCCGCCGGACAGTTCGTGCGGATACTGGCGGGCGCGCAACACAGGTTTGTTCAGACCGACTTGCTGCAACAGCTCCAGCACATCGGCATCGACTGTCGGATAACGTCCGCCACGCGCTTGCAGCAGCGCTTCGGCAATCTGCCGACCGATACGCAAGGTCGGGTTGAGGCCGACCATCGGGTCTTGTGGCACCAGACCGATCAGGCTGCCGCGAACCCGGCGTTTCTCGCGCTCGGAGGCATGGCTCAGATTCTGCCCATCAATATGCAGTTCGCCCTGGGTAATGGTTGCGTGGTCCGGCAGCAGACCGAGGATTGCGTTGGCCATCGTCGACTTGCCGGAACCGGACTCACCGACAATTGCCACGGTTTCGCCTTGCGCAACCTGAAACGAAACGTTGTGCACGGCCTGATTGATCTGGCCGTCGAAACGATAGGCGACGCCCAGGTGCCGGATGTCGATCAGTTGCGGGGCGTCAGTCATCGTTGAACCTCTTCCAGCGTACGGGCGATGTGGTTGAAGCTGAACACCACGGCGACCACGAACAGGCCGGGCAACAGCGAAACCCAGGGAGCAGTCATCAGAAAGTGTCGGCCGTTGGCGATCAACGTGCCCCATTCGGCGGCGGGCGGTTCTGCGCCAAAACCGAGAAAGCTCAGCCCGGCAGTCGCCAGAATGGCCGCACCGAAGTCCAGCGTGGCGAGCACTGCTACCGGGCCCCAGGCGTTGGGCAGAATGTGTCGCAGCAGGGTGCGGGTCCAGCTGGCGCCGCCCAGCCGCGCCGCCTCGACGTAGGGCAGAGTCTTGACCCTCAGCACTTCAGCGCGGGTGGTGCGGGCGAAGCCGGGGATGATGCCCACGCCCACTGCGATGGCCACCGGAAGGGTGCCGAAACCGATGGCCGTGACAATCGCCAGCGCCAGCAGCAAACCGGGGAGGGCCAGCAATACGTCGACAAAGCGCATGATTACAGCGTCTATCCGGCCGCCTGCGAAGCCGGAAATCACTCCCAGGCTAAGGCCGCCCGCCATGGCAATACCTACCGCCAGCAGCGCCGCCTGCACCGACAGGCTGGAGCCATGCACCACGCGAGTATAAAGATCACGGCCCAGTTCGTCGGTGCCAAACCAGTGCACGCTATTGGGCGGAGTGAGCTTGTCGGTGGGTGAGGTGGCGTAAGGCGCGTAGCTGGTCAGCAGGTTGGGCGCCAGCGCGGCCAGCAGCGCAAAGGCCACCAACGCCACGGCGAGCACAAACCCCGGTCGGCGCAGCAGCGGCTTGACTGCTTCGATGACTCTACTGAATCTGCTGCGGCGTCGCCATTGCGCCGCGGATGGGTTTTTAGAGGTGAGAACAGCCTGGGTCAGGCGTGCAAGGCGATCGTCGAAAATGGTCATGGCGTCAGGAGACCTTTGGCGTGTGGGCGATGCGCGGATCCAGCGCGGGGTACAGCAGGTCAACGATCAGATTGACCACAACGAAGGCCGCTGCCGAGACCGCAACGATGGCCAGTACCACCGGAATGTCCTGGCGCAGCACGGCTTCCTGAGCCAGGCGGCCGACCCCGGCGCGGGCAAAGATGGTTTCCACCAGCACGGCCCCGGAAACGGTGTTGCCCACTTGCAGACCGATCAGCGTCAACAGCGGCAGGGCGGCGTTCTTGAACGCATGGCGGGCTTGAACCTGCGCGCGGGTCAGGCCTTTGGCGTAGGCGGTGATGATATAGGGTTCTTTCCACACGCCCTGAAAGCCACGTTGCAGAACCTGGGCGTACACCGCAGCGCTGGGGATCGCCAGCGTGACGGCGGGCAGGATCAGGCTGGCAAAGCCCTGATTGCCGGTTGCCGGGAACCAGCCGAGGCTGAACGCGAACAGCTGAATGAACAGCAGGCCCATCCAGAACACCGGCACCGAGAAGCCCAGCGACGGCAAGCGTGACAGCGCCACTTTCAGCGGCTGCCAGCTTACATAGGCGGTGAGGTACGCCAGACCGATCCCACCGATCAGCGAGAGCACAATGGCCAGACCCGCCAGGCTCAGGGTTTGCGGCAGACGCTCGACCAGCAGTTCCGAGACCGGGCGGTTGAGGGTCAGCGAATTGCCGAAATCGCCGTGAATCGCGCCCCACAGCAGGTTGAAATACTGTTCGAAAACCCCGCGATCCAGCCCGTAATACAATTTGGCCTTGGCCAGATCCTGGGCGGACAGGGAGTCGATCTCGACCCCCGAAGCGCTGAGCATGATCGACAGCGTGTCGCCGGGCAGCAGATACAGAATGAAATAGGTGATGCTGTAGGCACCCCAGAGCACCAGCAGCGCCTGCGCGATCCGGCCGAGGATATAGCGGCTCATGGCGCTGCAAATTCGATGTCGTTGAACAGCGCGAAACCTTCGGCGGTCCAGTGGAAGTTACGCACGTTTTTCGCCGTGGCGGCCTGCCAGACCCGCTCGTAGACCGGAAACGCCGAGCCTTCGTCAATCAGCAGATCCTGCAGGTCGCCATAGGCTTTTGCGCGCTGCTCGCTGCGCGTGGCGGTCAGTCCGGCGTCGAACAGTTCAAGCGCTCTGGGCAGCGTTTCGGGCGCGTAGAGGTTGGTGGCCAGGGTCGAGCTGTTGGCACTGCGCGGGTCGATAATGGTTTGCAGGATGATCGGGTCGGCGCGGGTCATGTAGGTGGAGGTCAGGTCATAGTTACCCGCCGCGTTGGCGGCGGCCCATTCTGCGGTGGTCACGACATTGAGTTTGAGTTCGATACCGACCTTGCGCAGTTGATCCTGAATCAATACGTCGCCAGCGGTTTCAGCGGGCGACAGGTTATAGGCCAGCTTCAGACGTTTGCCGTCCTTGTAACGATAGCCGTCGGCGTTTTTCTGCCAGCCGGCTTCGTCCAGCAGGCGCCCGGCACCTTGAGGATCGTAGGCCAGTTTGTCGGCCTGGCTTTTGTAGAACGGAGTGGTGATGTCGTAAATGCCTGTGACCACCGGAAATTGCGGGTTGTAGACGGTGGCCGCATAGGTTTTGCGGTCGATGGCCTTTTGCAGCGCCAGGCGCACGTTACGATCGGCCAGAATCCGATTGCCGCGAGTGTTGGGGTACATGTTCAGGGCCGGCCCTGGCAGTGAACGGCTCTGGATGGTCGCGCCTTTGGACGTGAACAGGTTGAGGTCCACCTCGGAAAACGGATTGCGAGGCCAGAGGATATCGACCTGGCCCTGCACGAACTGGCCGTTGCGCACGCTCTCTTCGGGAACGTAACTGACCTCGACCGCATCCAGATGCGCCTCGCCCTTGTTTTGCGCATTGGCCGATGGCCACGCATAGCCTTTGCGCTTGGTCAGGCGCAGACCGCTTTCCGGCGTGTAGCGTTCCAGCACAAACGGCCCGGTGCCGATGATCGCGCCCAATGAGCGTTGTTTGACGCTGAGCGCGTAGGATTCCGGAGCGAGAATGGCGAGGTTGGTGGTGGAGGTGGCTTGCAGGAATCCGGCATTGGGTTTGGCCAGTACCAGCTTGACGGTGAAGTCATCCAGCACTTGAGCGTGGTCATAGCCCTTCAGATAAGTCGCGCCAAAGGTGGCGGGCAACTGGTCGGCGAACGCCTTGTTGGTGTCATAGGCGGTTTTCACCGCCTGCGCATCGAAACGCGTGCCGTTGCTGAAGGTTACGTCCTTGCGCAGATGAAAGGTGTACGCCAGCGCATCGTCACTGACCTCCCAGCGTTCAGCCAGCCACGGAATGATCTTGCCGGTCTGCGGGTCCTGATCGGTAAGGGACTCGGCGACATTGCGCAGTACCACCCGGTGCTCTAGCCAGTAGACCTGGAACGGATCAAGGCTGACCAGCGTGGTGTTGTCTCTGAAAAACGCGACCTTGAGCGTCTTGCCAGGCTGACTGTCCTGGCCCGAAGGTGAGCAGCCGAGCAGAACGACGGCGCTGATGGCGGTGAGCAGCAAGCGCGATAGCAGAGGGCGACCAGTCATCGCACTGCCCTCCGGTGTGCGAGTCGGTCCGGTGATGGCAAAGGGTGAGTGCGATACATGGAAAAATCCTCTTAAAATCGAGCGCAGCGCTCCAGCTGGTTTTAAGAACCTATTCTTATGATGTGAGGCTGTAGAAGTCTTTTTTCTTCTAAGCTAATATAGAATTTTATGAATACTTGGGTAAAGTATTATTATTTTTTAGCATTTATCGATCGGCGGCGGAGATTTGCGAGAGAACATCATGCTGGCGAGCAGACGCGAAGATTCCTGTATTTTGCCCTCAGGTCTTGTTGCGTACGGTTTCGAAGGCCGATGCTGCGTCCTATAATCCGCGCTTCAAGGACTGCCCGACGCAATGCCTTTTTGGTGAAGAATTATCAGAGGCGGTGAGCTCGTTTAGTCATTGCTGATCCGCATCAGCGCTGGCTGAATGCTTTTACCGCCTGTTCGACAGGTGTGGGGCCTTCGGTAACCTCGATGATCTGTCGGGATACTTCAGGCTGATCGACCAGTGCCGCCAGAAAAGCCGCTACGTCATCGCGCGCGATGTCGCCGTAAGGAATGGCCAGGCCTGCGCGAATCTTGCCCGAACCCGCGCGATCGACCAGGGTGCCCGGCCTTATGATGACCCAGTCCAGGGCGGACGATGCCAGGCATACATCGGCGTTTTTCTTCACTTGCATGTAATTCTCGAAGCCCGCGGAGGTGTCTTTACCGCGTGCGGCTTCGGGAAATGCCGACACCAACAGAAAACGCCGCACGCCGGCGAGTTCAGCGGCTGCAACTGAAGTTTTCAGCCCTTCGCCGTCAATGGCGTTGGTCAGCTCAATGCCTGCGCCCCCGGCTCCGGCGGTGAAAATCACCACGTCGCTGTCCGCCATTGCGCAGGCCAACGCAGGTGCATCCATCTCGACAAGGTTTCCGAGCAAGGGCAGGGCGCCGGTCGCTTTGATCAGCGCCGACTGTTGTTCCTTGCGGTGCAAGGCGATTACTTCATGACCGTTGTCACCAAGGTTTTTTATGAGGCGCAAACCAACCTTGCCTGCGGCCCCGATGACAAAAACTCTGGACATCAGATATTCCTCTGTTAACGGGGTGCCGGCACTCTTTGGTGTCGGCACGCTCTTGTCGAATCAACCTTCGAACTGGTGGTAAACCCTGGCAATCACTTTCCAGTTGCCATCGATTTTGATCAGCGTCAGGTAGTCATTGTAATCAGCACCAATCGCGTCTTTTTCCATGTCAATGCGAACCACGGCGGTGGTTGGGGTGATAGCGAGTATGTCCAGGCGCGTGGTGATATCAGGCGCAGTGCCGTTGGTTTCGACAAACGTGTACAGGTTGCTGATCGGCCCGCCCAGCAATTGACCGTTGGTGAAGCCATACATCACCGCATCCTTATGGAAAGCTTCTTCGATAGTGGCGACGCTACCGATACGCAAGCCCTCTACGTATTTGCTGGCGGTGGCGATGACAGCGTTGTAATCACTGGTGGGTACGGCTTTGATGTTTTTGCTCATAAGGTGGTACTCCTGGGTTGGGAACAGCTAAAAGAGCAGGGGGTCACGCCGCTTTCAATACGTCCCGAGCGGCCAGTCGGTGTAGCCTTTGGCACCGCCGCCGTAGTACGACTCACGAGGGGCGATGGTCAGTTCGGCCCCATGAAACAGGCGAGCGACGAGGTCGGGGTTGGAGATGAACAGGCGGCCGAAGGCGACTGCGTCGATCTTGCCCTGCGCCCGACGCTCGATCGCCATTTCAAGGTCGTAGTTATTGTTGCCAATGAACGGGCCGTTGAACTGAGCGCTCAAGGCATCCATGTCGACCCCTTCCGGGACTTCGCGGGACGTAGCCGTTGCGCCTTCGACAAAGTGCAGATACGCAAGATTGAACGTGTTCAACCGCTGGATCAGGTAACCATGCAGGCCCATTACGTTGCTGTCCGGCGCGGTGTTGCCGGCATCGGGCGTCACCGGCGACAAGCGAATGCCGACCCGGTCGCTACCCCAGATGTCCACGATGGCCTGAGTCACTTCCAGCGTCAGGCGAGCGCGGTTTTCTATCGAACCGCCGTATTGGTCGGTGCGCTGATTGGTGGAGTCGCGCAGAAACTGATCAAGCAGATAGCTGTTGGCCGAGTGCACTTCGACGCCATCAAAGCCGGCCCGTTTGGCGTTTTCGGCTGCGTGCCGGTACTGCTCGATGATGTCGGGAATCTCATCGGTTTCTAGCGCGCGCGGCATGGAAACGGGCACAAAACCGTCGACGGTATACGTGTTGCCTTCGGCCTGGATGGCGGAGGGCGCGACCGGGGCTTCACCAGCGGGTTGCAGGTCGACACTGGAGAACCGGCCGACGTGCCAGAGCTGGCTGACGATCTTGCCACCGGCGGCATGCACCGCGTCGGTGACTTTCCGCCAGCCCGCGACCTGCTCTTCATTCCAGATCCCGGGCGTTGCAGCGTAGCCTCGGCCTTGAGCGGAAATGTTGGTCGCCTCGGCCACGATCATTCCTGCTGTCGCACGTTGCGCATAGTAGGTCGCGTGCAGGTCGTTTGGCACACCGTCCTCGGCATAACGGCTACGTGTCACAGGCGCCATCACAATCCGGTTCGCCAAATCTATTGAGCCCATCCGCACGGGAGAGAAAAGATCGGTGGTTTTACTCAAATCATTCATAAGTAATGTCTCGAAGTAGACCGGTCGTCTACTAGAAATGGTTAAAAAAAGCACCCGCTACTTGAGCAGGCGCTTGGTCATGTTCAGAGCTTTATCGAAGGACTCGGTGGACTTGTTGACCTTTACCAGCAGGGAGGCGCCAAGCCAGAGTTGATAAAGCGATTCTGCGAAACCCTGATGATCGTCTTCGGGATGAATGCTGCCGTCGGATGCACCCATTTCTACACATGCGGTGATGCGCTTGATGATTTGTGCAGTGCCGACTCCCAGCACGCGACGCATGTCCTCTGACAGATCGCACACTTCAGCACCCAGTTTGACGACCAGGCACTTACCTTCGGGAAGGTCGGTGCCTTGGGTTTCTGACCAGTACATGAAATAGGCCAGTAATCGCTCCGCACCTGTACCGGGGCGTGCCATAAGAGCGTCAACCCGGCCCAGGTACTCGGAAAAATACTCTTCCAGCAGCGCCTGACCAAATTCTTCCTTCGATTTGAAATAATAGTAGAACGAACCTTTGGGTACGCCCGCGGTGCTCAATACTTCTGCGAGACCGACAGCGGTGTACCCTTTGTTCGTCATCAGCGACCTGGCAACATCGATGATGTGCTGGCGCATGTCGTGGGCTGGTTTCTTCATAATGGCGAGCAGACTACTCGCAAACCGACCGGTCGTCTAGTAGGTGCTTGCCTTGATCTTTCAACCGCTAGCGAAAGGTGTTCGGGTGAAAATGGATATTCCGCGTGGCAACCGAAGCTGCCCTTAGAGCAATTGCCCGCCGGAAATGTCGAACGTGGTGCCGTTAGCCCAGGCCATGTCATCGGACAGAATGGCCGCAACCGCGCCGCCTATATCATCCGGCAGACCGACACGGCCCAACGCGATGCCTTGTGCCACATAGGCGTTCACGTCTTTATTGTCGCGCACTGCACCGCCGCCAAAATCGGTTGCGATGGCGCCCGGGGCAATCGCATTCACCCGAATATGGCGCGAGCCGAGTTCTACGGCCATGTAACGGGTCAGCACTTCGAGCGCGGCTTTGACCGCCGCATAGAGGCTGTAGCCGGGCAGGGTGAAGCGCACGAAACCGGAGGAAACATTGAGGATACGGCCGCCGTCTTGCATGAGCGGCAACAGTTTTTGCGTGAGGAAAACCGGGCCGCGAAGGTGCGTGGCGACCAGTGAGGCAAACTGTTCTTCGGTTGCGTCGACGAAGTTTGCGAAGAGACCATTGCCGGCGTTGTTGACGAGAAAGTCGAAACGCTCGCGGTTGAAGTCGGTTTTCAGCGTGTTGATTACTGCGTTTGAAAACGCTGGATAAGTGGCGGTATCGGTCATGTCGAGCGGCAGCATCGACACCTTGCCGCCTTGCGCCTCGATTTCCTGCTTCAGCGATTCGGCCTCGGCCACGCCGCTGCGATAAGTACCGATGATGTGTACACCGCGTTTGGCGAGATGAAGGGCCATGTTGCGGCCGAGGCCACGGCTGGCGCCGGTGATAAGTGCGATTTGCTGGGTCATGGGTTTATCTCTGCTGGGTTTGGGCGCGCCTGTCGGCGCTTTCCTGACCCGCTCAAGATAGGCAACAAGGGGTTTGTAACCCACGCCCGATACGCTCAATTGATTGCCTGATTGTCTCAACCCGCTTGAGCTGTGGCGGGGCGCATGCATAATCGCGGCATGAACAATGACCTCGCGCCGCATCTCGCTATCGCCCTGCGCCATGCGCCACCGGGCCTGACCGCTACGCCAATCCCACGGGTGGATATCTGCGTCGGCCAGGGCTTTACGGAAAAGGCACCGTGCCTGTATCGCTCGATGATCTGTTTCATCCTGCAAGGGTCGAAGCGCATCGCGATCAATGAGAATCTTCTGAGCTACGACAGTGAGCATTACCTGATCAGCGCCCTGGACCTGCCTTTGAGTGGGCAGATTCTGGATGCAGAAGGCGGGCAGCCTTATGTGGCGGTCTCAGTGGTGCTGAACCCGGCCCTGTTGGCGGAGTTGGCGGCGAGCATGCCGGCGATTCACGAGAGCACACAGAAAGGCATCGGTATTACGATAAACCCGATGTCCGCGCCGCTGCGAGACACGCTGCTACGCTTATTGTCACTACTCGACACACCTGACGATATCCCGGTTCTGGCGCCCATGGTTGAACGGGAATTGCTCTATCGTCTCCTGCAGGGGCCTCAAGGACGGCTGCTGCGGCAGATTGCACAACCCGAAGGCGCGCTGAGCAGCATCCGCCGCGCCGTTGCCTGTATTCGAGACAATTACAACGTCCGGCTGCGCATCGATGCATTGTGCGATGCCAGTGGCATGAGCCGCGCCAGCCTGCATCGCCATTTTCTGTCGATGACCGGCCTTAGTCCTGTGCAGTATCAGAAACAACTCAGATTGCAGGAAGCTCGCCAGCTTTTGCTGGCTGGCGAGCATCGCGCATCTGACGTGGCATTCGCGGTCGGCTATGAAAGCGCATCACAGTTCAGCCGCGAATACCTGAGGCAATTCGGCGCATCGCCTGCCCGCGACGTGCGTGAAATACGGCAGGCGATTGCTGCTTCGGCACGGACGTAAACAGCCGTAGCGGGCCGCTCACGCTCATGCCTGGTCCGCCGACTCGGCCACGCCTTGATCCTCGCCCAGGAACCCGCCGCTCTGGTGATGCCACAGCCGCGCATAAACACCGTTCTTCGCGAGCAGTTCGGCATGCGTGCCTTGCTCGATGATGCGCCCGTCATCCATGACAATGAGCCGGTCCATGGCCGCAATCGTGGACAAGCGGTGGGCGATGGCGATCACGGTCTTGCCTTGCATCATTTCATCGAGGCTTTCCTGAATGGCCACTTCGACTTCCGAGTCGAGCGCGCTGGTGGCCTCGTCAAGCAGCAGGATCGGAGCGTTTTTCAGCATCACCCTGGCAATCGCGACACGTTGACGCTGGCCGCCCGAAAGCTTGATGCCGCGCTCACCCACCAGGGTGTCGTAGCCGCTGTGGCCTTGTTTGTCGCTCAACTGGCTGATGAAGCCATCAGCCTGCGCATTGGCGGCGGCACGGCGGATTTGTTCGTCGGTCGCATCGGGTCGGCCATAGGCGATGTTGTCGCGAATGGACCGGTGCAGCAGAGACGTGTCCTGAGTGACCATGCCGATGGCGCTGCGCAAGCTGTCCTGAGTGACATGCGCGATGTTTTGCCCATCGATGCGAATCTCGCCTTCATCCACGTCGTAGAAGCGCAGCAGCAGGTTGATCAGCGTGGATTTCCCGGCGCCCGAGCGGCCCACCAGGCCGATTTTCTCGCCCGCACGAATGTTCAGGCTCAGGCCCTCGAGTACCTGACGTTCGCCGTTGTAGTTGAAGCCCACATTGTCGAAGGTCACCGCGCCACCCACCGTCTTCAGGACAGTCGCGTCAGGCGCATCCTGCACCTTGGGGCCGCGGGTCAGCGTGGCCATGCCGTCCTGCACGGTGCCAATGTTCTCGAACAAAGAGGTCATCTGCCACATGATCCAGTGCGACATGCCATTGATGCGCAACGCCATGGCAGTAATTGCCGCCACAGCACCTGTACCGATCTGACCTTGATGCCACAGCCACAGGGCGTAACCGCCAGCGGCCATGATCAGCGCGACCACTAATGCCTGATTGACGATCTCGAACTGGCTGACCAGACGCATCTGGCGCAAGCCGGTCTGCTTGAAATCCTCCATCGCTGCGCGTGCGAAATGCGCTTCACGCTTCGAGTGGGAGAACAGCTTCACCGTGGTGATGTTGGTGTAGGCATCCGAAATACGCCCGGTCATCGAGGAGCGCGCATTGGCCTGCTCCTGGCCGACCTTGCCCAGCCGCGGCACGAAGTACAGCATGGCCAGCCCGAACAAGATGATCCAGGCAATGAATGGCAGCATCAGTTTCAGGTCGAAGGCGCCGGCCAGTGCGATGATCGCGACAAAATAAACGCCGATCCCCGGTGCGATCTCGATAAGGGTGAACAGCACATCGCGCACCGACAGCGCAGTCTGCATCACCTTGGTGGTGACCCGGCCGGAGAATTCGTCGGAAAAGAACGAAAGACTTTGCCGCAGCATCAGGCGATGGAAGTCCCAGCGCAGCCGTAGCGGCAGGTTGATCGCCAACACCTGATGCTGAACCATCGTGCGCAACGCCACCAGCGCAATACTGGCCAGCAATATGATGCTGATGCTCCACAGCACACGACTTTCCTGCAAAGCCCCATCGCCGCCGGCCTGCCAGGTCGAAAGCAGGTCCACGACCTGCCCGAGGAAAGAAAACAGCCAGGCCTCGTAAAGCGATACACCAGCACTGAGCAGCGCCAGTGCAAGGATGTAGCCGCGAGCGCCCCGCGTACAGGCCCAGAGAAACCGCGCCAGGCCATCAGGCGGTGGCGGTACTTCGTCAGGCGGAAAGGGGTCAAGCCATTTTTCAAATGCGCGAAGCATGGTGATCTCCAAAACGAACCCGTGAAGATTCGGGTATTAAAAGCCGATGTGCAACCTGTCGAGACGCTGCTTGCCCGTGCACTTGGGGTTGAACTTGCGGGTCAGTGATCGTCGGCAACTCTGCGCAGGATGTCCCACGGTGCCATTACCTGTGTCACTGCGGACAAAGGGTGAGTTCAATCGCTTATCTGGATGGCAGTGTCGCATCCAACAGGCTGTCGGTGACTCGACCTTACGCTGGCTTGGGGATGTTGCATTGTTTGCGGGACAGAGAGTGACTGTTTATGCATTGGGCTAACTGCTCGCAGCCATTTCGCTGACCATCGGCCCTGCTATTTGTGCAAAACACGGTCGCCAGCCGGGCGACCGCGATGGCGTTATCGGGTCACCGGCCGATCAGTCATCAGGCAATGCTGTAAGCGTTGAAAGCCTTGCCCTGTTGCAAAGCGGTGATGATGTTTTTACGGGTCACCGGCAGTTCGCTGCCTTCATTGTCGACGAAGTTGGTTTCTTGCAGTTCGGCTTCATCACCTTCACCGACGAAGGTAAACCCGAGAAACTCCAAGGCTTCGCGGTCGACGTTAAGGTTGGAGCGCGGGGTGCGCGATGGCAGGCTGACACTTTGGCCGTCCTTGCTGATGGTGTAGACCTCGGCTTCCTTTTTGGCACGCGCTGTCTTGCTCTTCGCGGTAGACGGATTGCTGATCGCCTGATGCGTCTGGTTCAGCACCTTGAGCGCCAGGCCGTAGACCAATTCCTGAAACGCCGGGTCGTTCTTGTAGCTGGACAGAATCCGGCTGATCGGGAACTGCGTGCCAAGATCGGCCAGCGCCGCGCTGTCTGCCGCTTCGGCATCCTTGAGGCGCTTCAACTGGCCCATCAGTTCGTAGGCATTGTCATCATCGTGCTCATCCTGCGCCAAGCGAATGGCGGCACGCAGCTCGCGGATTTCTTCGCTTTCCTTGGCGGTCTGGAACGCATCAAGCACCATCTCGCTGATGGTCTTGGCCTGCGGCACATGCTGCGAAAGACCAATGGCGCTTTCATATTCCAGCTTGGAGGAGGACAGGGCTTCGTTGGTCTGGGAGTCAGGCATTGAATTTCACTATTCAGATTTGAGACATTTCAGATTTGAGGCGCGAAACGCTCAGGGCGTTTCGGGGGGGGCGTAATTTAGTGGAGCGACGCGAGGATGTCACGGACCATTAGCGGGGAGGTCTGGCTTGACTCCTTTAGCCACTGGCGGCAATTGGCTTGATCTGGATCACGCAATTGCCCGCTTTGTTTGTCCTTGAGCCAAGGGCCTGAGCGAGGCGGCTTGCTCTTTGGGTGTGATGTTCGCTAAATCCAGTAAATTGTGGCTAAACGAGCAAAAGCGCAGTAAGACACAAAATATGGGAATTAAGCAGCTTGAACGATGCCATTGGGCCACGCTGGTCTCCAATCCCGGCCTGACCGGTCGCCTGTTGATCGTGCGAAACCTACAAACTGTCCGGATCCCCAAAAAACATCTGAATCCGCGACCTCAACCACCGCTCCCCCGGATCATTATCCTGCGCGCCCCTCCAGGCCATGTGCAGTTCAAACGTACGCGTCTCAATCGGCAGGTCTTCAGCTCGAACACCTCCCGCCGCCGTCAGCACCTGCGCAGCGTAATCCGGCACGGTGGCGATGATGTCGGTGCCGGTCAGCAGCGTTGCCAGGCCGTTGAACTGCGGGACGGCGAGGACGACGTGGCGTTTGCGTTCCAGTTTTTCCAGGTGTTCGTCGATAAAACCGCTCAGGTCGCCGGCGAATGACACCAGGGCATGGGGGCGGGCGCAGAAGTCGTCGAGGCTCAAGGGGCCGGGAATCGAGTCAGCGCGCAGGAGTTGAGGCTTGCTGCGGCGCAAGACCTTGCGTTTGGCGTTGGCGGGCAGGTCTTGGGTGTAGCTGACGCCGACCGAAATTTCGCCCGAGGCCAGCAGCGGCGGCATCAGGATGTAGTTGACCCGCCTGACCACCAGTACAATTCCCGGTGCTTCGGAACGCAGGCGCTTGAGCAGGGTGGGCAGCAGCGCGAATTCGACATCGTCGGACAGGCCGATGCGGAATACCGAGGTGCTGGTGGCCGGGTCAAACTCCGAAGCACGGCTGACGGCGGTCGAGATGGAGTCCAGTGCCGGGGAGAGCAGACCGAAGATTTCCGTCGCGCGGGCAGTTGGCTCCATGCTGCGTCCGGTGCGCACGAACAGGGGGTCATCGAAAAGACTGCGCAGGCGCGAAAGCGCGGCGCTGATTGCCGGTTGGCCGAGGAACAGTTTTTCCGCCGCGCGTGTCACGCTTTTTTCATGCATCAGGGTTTCGAAAACGATGAGCAGATTGAGGTCGACACGACGCAGGTCGTTACGGTTCATACAGAATATCTCGGGCCATTGGTCGGTTGAGGACGTGAGCAGGGTGCGATAGTACGAGCAAACGCTGATCAGGCGCAGCGAAAATTAATCACCGCGCCGTCGAATGTCCACATGGCTTGCAATGTTTCGTCGACATGCGAACAATGGCGGCCGTTCTGCCTGTCGGCTGCCAGACGCTGTCTGGCTGTGACCTGTAGCGCACAGGACACAATCGATGACAGGCATGTCGACTATTAATAGCCACCGATGGTGTTACCGGCAATGCCCGGATAAAGTTTGTGGCATCAAGGTTTACTAGGCGAGGTTCTAAATGTCCCGCACGATCCGTTTTCACCAGTTCGGCCCGGCCGAGGTGCTCAAGGTTGAAGAGCAACCCGTCGCGTCGCCTGCACCCGGCGAGGTGCAAGTGCGCGTGCAGGCCATTGGTGTCAGCTGGTATGACGTTCTCTGGCGGCAAAATCTCGCTTCGACCCAGGCGCGGCTGCCTGCCGGTCTGGGTTACGAAATGGCGGGTGTGGTCACTGCGCTCGGCGAAGGGGTCGATGACCTGCACGTAGGCGACAAAGTGGCCAGTTTTCCTGCCGCCGACGCCAACCAGCATCCGGTCTATGGCGAGTCCATCGTGATGCCGCGTCTGGCGCTGACCCGCTACCCGGATGTGCTGACGCCTGTCGAAGCCAGCGTGCATTACACGCCGTATCTGGTGGCCTATTTTGCCTACGTCGATCTGGCGCGTATCAAGGCTGGGCAAACCGTGCTGGTCACCGATGCCAGTCATTGTTCCGGGCCTGCGTTCGTACAGTTGGGCAAGGCGCTGGACGTACGTGTCATCGCCGCGACCAAGACTGAGGATGCGCGTGAGTATCTGTTGTCGCTGGGCGCCGACAAGGTGGTCGTCACCGAAGAGCAGGACCTGTTGATGGCGATCAACAAATACACCGACAACCGCGGCGTCGATGCGGTTTTCGATGGTCTGGGCGGCCCGCAGATGTCGATCATGGGTGACGTGCTGGCGCCACGCGGCAGTCTGGTGCTGTATGGCCTGCAAGGCGGCAATCAGACTCCGTTCCCGGCCTGCGCAGCCTTCCAGAAGAACATCCAGTTTTACGTGCACTGCCTGGGTAATTTCACCGGCAAACCGGAATTGGGCATCACTCAGGATCAGCAGGCCTTGCAGCGTGCCTTGCAGGACATCAACCAGATGACGGCCGACAAGGTATTGAAACCGTTGCAGACGCGCAGCTTCCCGTTCGAGCACGTGGTGCAGGCGCACCGTTACATGGATGTCTGCCCGATTGGCGGGCGTGCGGTACTGGAAGTCGAGTCTGTCTGATTCAGCACGTTTTTAAAGCTGATGTCTTTTATCCAGAAAGCCTTCCACCCGAAAGGCTTTTTTGCATAAAGTCGGGGGAGGCAGACGATTGATTAATTGTCTGCCGATCTGTTGCGCGAATGAAGTAAGTATTCAAACCTAGGGAGGCGCTGATTTATTCGATTTTTCGTCCCTGCAACGCTCTGGAGGCCTTGATTTATCTGGGGGCAACAGCTGGGTTTTAGAATAAATCAGCGTCTCCCTAGAAGTGTGACTGGCGGGTAAGTGGTCGGCGTGTCATTAGCGGTTTATAGATGTTTATAACGTTCCTCTGTGGCGAGTGTATGCAGTTGAAGTTTCCTACGAGCGAGGCTGTAAGTGCGACGCACATAAAAAGTGTGGCACGCAGGAAGACCTGATTGCGTGGCTCAGGCAGCAGCTGTCAGCCAGGCATTCACTGACGCTTTGATTCATAATTTCGCTTGAGCATTAAACAAAAAGTTTAAAGTCATGGCGATGATCCCCCTCGGCTGCGGCCCGTTGTGTAAGGCAAAGTGTATATTGTAATTATTTTGGAGGGGCTGATAATACTTGGGTAATTATTACTCAGGGAATGAGTCATGCTCGACTACACATTTGATTGTCAGGCTGATGTTCAATGCTGTGCCCGCCCGTTGCCGTGTCTTGTTCGACGGGCAGGTGACCTACAATGAGTTCTATCCACGAACAGGCAATGAATTACGTCTACCAACAAGTGCTGCAGCGTTTGTTGGGGTATTTCAGTCGTGCTGAGCGTACGGCATTGCAGTTGCTGATTCAGCGGTTGATTGTCGCCGCTGGCGGGATCGAGCGAATATCCGGCTTCAAAGTGCTGGTGGCCTTCGGAGGCGGCAAGGACAGCGCCTACACGCTGGCTTTTTTGCGCGCCGCTCAATTGAGTATTGCCTGTCGCTCGCCCGGCACTTTCAATCTGCGCGTCGCCACTCGCCGTCATGCGGGCATGACCCCGGCGGTGATGGGCAATATCAACCGCACCTATTCGGCATTGTTTCTGTACGACGATCCGCGGGTCGAGATGCTGGTGATCGACAACCAGTACACGCAAGCCTTTGAGCCGGACCTGCCTTTTTCCAGCGCCGGTCGCGAGCAGAACCGCATGGACGTGCTGCTCGGTGGCCATCTTTCCGCCGGAGACGCGCGCACCACGTTCTGCAATACCTGTTACCTGGGCCTGGCAGAGTTTCTGGGGCGCGCGCTGAGCTGGGGCAGCGGTGTCGATGCGGTGCTGAGCGGTGATTCGCGCCGGGAGCAAAAGCAGTACATCACCTGGCTCATGCGCCTGGCGCAGCGCACTGGCCAACACCCCGGCCATTGGGGCAACCAGACGCTGAGCGGCGTTCTGAAGATGATCGACGCCATCGGTCAGGCCTATTATCACGAGCTTTACGGGGACGATCCGCAAGGTCTGCGCGCCAGTCGGGCTGCCGCCGTGGCCGGCAAAGCCAGCGCGCCAGCGTTCATCACCATCGCCGATCTGGTCAGCTGCAAGGCTGATGAGCACTGGAGTCTGCTCACCGAGTTTCTGGATTTCCGTTTCGACGATCTGGCGTTCAGCTTCAGTGAATCGGACTGCGCCAATCCGTTGCTGATGGCACACATGCGTGGCCTCAGCGCGCAATATTTGCACGAGCGCAGCTACGCCGACGGGATTGCCGAGTACCTGGAGCTGGCGGCTTCGCTTATGCGCCGAAAGCAGATGCCGCCTCGGTTGATTGATAAAGCGTTGAGTGCTTATGCCGGGCAGGCGCGTATCGACATGCGCCGCGAGCTCGCTTCAAACTTTGCTCAGGAAGGTTTTGGCCTGAGCGAAACCCAACTGGTCTGTATGTTGTTCTCGCCCTTCGTCGATCAGGGCCGTGGTCTGGAAGCGTTTTTGCGCAGTTGCCATCCCGGCATGCTGGTCGCGCTGCCAGACCTGCACAAGGCGCTGTCAGGCTCAACTGCCCCGGATCAGGTCATGCAATGGCTGGTGGACATCAGCGGTTTGAGTCTCAAAGGGCTGCAGAACCTCTATGACAAGCAGCGCGTGGACTTTGCTGATCCGGATTCGCTCATCGCCAGAATACGTGCCGCCGACCCTGACAAGGGGCGGGTCATGAGCCTAGATCCGGCCACCGGCGAGGCGCTGGCAGAGGTGCTCTCCGGGCGCTGAACCGGGGGGCGGATCAGGGCTGTGGCCGGTCGCCTGGCAGCAGCCCTGTGGTGATCGCCCGGACTTATTGGCGACTGAGCGCTGGATGACTTGCATGAAAGACCACACCGACTTCGCCTACCAGGCGGTTTATCGCTACCTCGTCCGTCTGGCCAATCAGGAGCAAGGCGAGTTGGTGCTGAAGATGCCGTCGCTGCGCCAGCTTGCGCGCCGCCTGCGCGTATCGATCTCCACGGTGCAAAGTGCTTACTTGCTGCTGGAGGAAGAGGGACGCGTCTATTCGGTTGCCAAATCGGGTTATTACGCGATGCCGCGTAGCGGCGCATCAGATCCGCAACACAACCGGAACGATGACCTTTTGCACGCACTGCTATACAACGCGAGGCGTCCCGGCATGCTGCTGCTGAACAGTGACGAGCCAACGCTGCTGCACTGGCCGGAAAGCCCGTTACTGGCCATCGAGTGTGGACTGGCACGTCATTATCCACGTTCGCGCGAGGCTGATTTTCAGCCATTCGGCGAGCCGGAATTGCGCACCGCGCTGGCGGCGCGTTATACCCATGATGCAGCGCATTGCTGGCACGCAGACAATGTTTACATCACGCCCGATTTGCTCGCGGCGTTCATGATGGTGATCGATACGCTGCAACTGCGCGGTGGGGCGGTTCTGGTGGAGTCGCCCTGTGCCTGGTCCATGCTGCGGGTGTTGCAGTCGCTTGATATCCAGGTCCACGAGTTGCCGCTGGATGAAACCGGCAGCCTCGATCCTGAGCAACTGGAGCGTCTATTACTGGAAAACACCCTTGGCCTGGTGGTGTTGTCCTCGTTTCTCAATCCGCTGCGCGGCAGTGCGCGCCCGTCAAGCAATAGTCAGGCGCTGGCTGACGTGATCAATCGTCATAAGGTCTGGGTGCTGGAAAATGACAGCCACAGCGCCTTGAGTTTCGCTGGCGAGGCCTGTCACTTGCGTCACCTGATCGATCCGCAACGCCTGGTGATCATGGGGGCTTTAGACAAGACCCTCGGCCCGGAAGCGCCTTACGGCTATCTATTGTGCAACCCGCTCGAAGACCGCTGGCACGCCGGTTTTCTGCTCCGCGCGTTCGAGTTGCCGCGCCTCCGCCAGAGGGCAATTGCCAGGCTGTACAGCAGCGCACGGCTGGATACCCGACTGGGCGGGCTGCGCGACGTGCTGGCGCAACGCACGTCAGCGATGACGCAGCAACTCAATGAGCATGCGGGTGATGCGCTGCGCTATGCAGTCCCGGCAGGGGGCTGCGGTGTGTGGGCCGAAAGCCGATACCCGGTGAACATGCGCCAGGTCTTTGACTGGATGCTCGACGAGCACATCGTCATTGCCCCCGGCGAACTGTTCAGCCTGCAAGGTCGGTATGCGCAGTGTTTGCGCATCAGTTGTGCCATTGACTGGAGCCGCGATGTGGCTGGATTGCTGACTAAGCTTGGAGAGGCCGTAAACAGAGCGCGGCTGTCTTAGTCCGCTGACGGGACAGCCGTCGATCCATTTGTATTTGCCAGACGTGTTTCAAGGCTGTTAACTGGACGCTTGTCCAGTATTTGCAAACAACGGCTCTCCCGCGCAGTGACTTCCCAGACTTCCGTCAATCCCGATACGACGCCAGCCCCCGCCAGCGATTCGCCCGAACGTTATGTGGTGGCAGTACGCGCCTTGTGCGAGTTCACGGCCAAAGTGGGCGATCTCGACCTGCGCTTCACGCCATCACCGACCGCTCAGGAAGGGATTGCCGGGCATCGGACTGTCGCGGCGCGGCGCGGTGCCGATTATCAGGCCGAATTGTCCTTGACGGGCGACTATCGCGAACTGACCGTGCGCGGCAGAGCGGATGGCTATGACGCGGCTCGCAATCAGCTGGAAGAAGTGAAGACCTATCGCGGCGAGCTGGAGGCCATGCCCGCCAACCACCGGCAGTTGCACTGGGCACAGGTGAAGGTCTACGGCTGGCTGCTCTGCCAGCGCCTGCAACTGGAGGACGTCACGCTGGCGCTGGTGTATTTCAATATTGTCAGCGAGCAGGAAACCCTGATTTGCGAGCCTTTCAGCGCCGTTGCGCTGCAACAATTCTTCGAGCAGCAATGCGCGATCTTTCTCGGCTGGGCGCAGCAGGAACTGGCGCACACTCAGGCGTTGCACGCGACCCTGAGCACGCTGAAATTTCCCCATCCTGCATTCCGCACCGGGCAACGCGCACTGGCGGAATCGGTTTACAAGGCGGCCAGCACGGGCTGTTGCCTGATGGCTCAGGCGCCAACCGGTATCGGTAAGACTGTGGGCACGTTGTTTCCGTTGCTCAAAGCCGCGCCCGGTCAACGACTGGACAAGATTTTCTTTCTCACGGCCAAGACGCCGGGACGCCGTCTGGCGCTGGATGCGTTGCAGGTGATCAATCGCAGTGCGCCCGAACTGAGGCTGCGGGTGCTGGAACTGGTGGCGCGGGACAAGACCTGCGAGTACCCGGGCAAGGCCTGCAACGGTGATTCCTGCCCGCTGGCCAAAGGTTTTTACGATCGCCTGCCCGCGGCGCGCCTGGCTGCGCTGCAATCGCCCTGGCTGGATCAGGTCAGCGTGCGCGACGCGGCGTTGTTGCATCAGGTCTGTCCGTATTACCTGAGCCAGGAGCTGGCGCGCTGGGCCGACGTGGTGATTGCCGACTACAACTATTACTTCGACTTCAGCGCGCTGTTGTTCGGCCTCGGCCAGCTCAATCAGTGGCGGGTGGCGGTGTTGGTCGATGAAGCGCACAACATGGTCGAGCGGGCGCGCCAGATGTACAGCGCCAGCCTCGACCAAAGCCAGCTGAAAGCGCTGATCCAGACCGCTCCCGAACCCGTGAAGAAAGCGCTGCAGCGTGTCGACCGGCAATGGAATGCGCTGCACAAGGCGCAACTCGCCGAATACCAGGCCTATTCAGCGGCTCCGGACAAATTTCTCAACAGCCTGAACCTGTGTATTTCGACGATCGGTGATCATTTCAACGAACACCCGCAGGCAGTGGACGGCACGTTGCAGGGCTTCTATCTGGAGGCCATCGGTTTTGCACGCATTGCCGAACTGTTCGACGAGCACTTCATTTTTGATATCAGCCGGCGCGAGGCGGGCGGCAAGCGTGTGTTGTCACGGCTGAGCCTGCGCAATGTGGTGCCCGCGCGCTTCGTTCGCCCACGCCTGAGCGCCGCACGCAGCAGCGTGCTGTTTTCCGCGACGCTCAACCCCCGGCATTACTACGCCGACCTGCTCGGGTTGCCGGCCAATACCGCCTGGATCGACGTTGAATCGCCGTTCAATCACAAGCAACTTGACGTGCGGATTATCAGCCGTATTTCAACCCGCTTCACTCATCGGCAGGCGTCACTGGCGCCGATTGTCGAGCTGATGGCTGAGCAGTTCGACGCCAGGCCGGGTAATTATTTGGCGTTTTTCAGCAGCTTCGATTACTTGCAACAGGTGGCCGGGCTGATGGCGCGCACGTATCCGCACATTACCTCGTGGCAGCAGGCGCGAGGCATGGGCGAAGCTGAACGCCAGGCGTTTCTTGATCGTTTTACCCTGAGCAGTCAGGGCATCGGCTTTGCGGTGCTGGGCGGCGCGTTCGGGGAGGGGATCGATTTGCCGGGTGCACGCTTGATCGGCGCGTTCATCGCGACGCTGGGCCTGCCGCAACTCAACCCCGTCAACGAACAGTTCAAGCAACGCATGGCCGCACTGTTCGGCGCTGGCTACGATTACACCTATCTGTACCCCGGCATGCAGAAGGTTGTGCAGGCAGCGGGCAGGGTGATCCGCAGTCAGAATGACAAGGGTGTGGTGATGTTGATCGACGATCGCTTTGCCGAGCCCAAGGTGACTCAGCTGTTTCCGGCATGGTGGCGACCTGAAACCTCCGGTTAGGGATCGATACCCGAGCATCGCTGTCGGACTGCCAGTAAACTGCCGCACTGATCGTGTTTTTTCACGTGGCAGTCTTTTTAGTATTCGCTGTTCATGGAGGTTGTATGAGTCTCAGTCCTTTCGCCGGCAAGCTGGCACCTGCGCAGTTACTGGTTGATATCCCGAGACTGGTCACGGCTTATTACACCGGCCAGCCTGATGCATCGGTGCCCACCCAACGCGTAGCGTTCGGCACGTCCGGGCATCGCGGCACTTCATTCGAACTGGGTTTCAATGAATGGCATGTGCTGGCTATCAGCCAGGCGATCTGCCTGTATCGCAAGGCCAATGGTATTGACGGCCCGCTGTTCCTGGGGGCTGATACTCATGCGTTGTCCACGCCTGCTGCGGCCTCTGCACTTGAAGTGCTGGCAGCCAATGGTGTGCAGGTCATGATTTCCGAAGGCGACGAATACACGCCAACGCCAGCGGTTTCCCACGCAATCATTTGCTACAACCGTGGGCGCACGTCGGGTCTGGCTGACGGCATCGTTATCACGCCATCGCACAATCCGCCGCAAAGCGGTGGCTTCAAGTACAACCCGCCCAATGGCGGGCCAGCTGACAGTGACGTCACCAAGTGGATCGAGAACAAGGCCAACGAGCTGCTGGCCGAGAAAATCGTCGGTGTTTCGCGTATCAGCCATGAAAAAGCCCTGCGCGCCGACACCACGCACCGCCATGACTACCTCAATACCTACGTGGCTGATCTGAAAAGCGTCATCGATCTGGACGCGATCCGCAATTCAGGGCTGCGTCTGGGCGTCGACCCGCTGGGCGGCGCCGGAGTGAATTACTGGTCGGCGATTGGCGAGCATTACGGCCTTAATCTGGACGTCGTGAACACGTTTGTCGATTCCACGTTCCGTTTCATGACGGTGGACTGGGACGGCCAGATTCGTATGGACCCGTCATCCAGCCACGCCATGCAAAGCCTGATCGGCCTCAAAGACCGCTATCAGGTCGCTTTCGCCTGCGACCCGGATCACGATCGGCACGGCATCGTGACCCCGACGGGCGGACTGATGACGCCCAACAGCTACCTGGCAGTGTCCATCGACTACCTGTTCCAGAACCGTCCGGACTGGCGCGCCGATGCAGCGGTCGGCAAGACCGTGGTCAGCAGCGGCATGATCGATCGGGTGGCCGCTCGTCTCGGCCGTCGCTTGTATGAAGTGCCGGTCGGCTTCAAGTACTTCGCGCAAGGGCTGTTCGAGGGCTCGTTGGGCTTTGGTGGCGAAGAAAGTGCCGGGGCTTCGTTCCTGCGGCGTGACGGTACGGTCTGGACCACCGACAAAGACGGCCTGATCCCGGCGTTGCTAGCGGCGGAAATGACAGCGCGTGTCGGTCGTGACCCGAGCGAAATCTACAAGACCATGACCGATGAACTGGGCGAGCCGTTTTCGACCCGCGTCGATGCCAAGGCCAACCCGCAGCAGAAAGCGTTGCTGAGCAAGTTGTCGCCAGAGCAGGTGACGTCCACTGAACTGGCTGGCGAGCCTATTCAGAAGGTTCTCAGCCATGCGCCAGGTAACGATCAGGCGTTTGGCGGCGTGAAAGTCATGACCGAGAACGGCTGGTTTGCAGCGCGTCCGTCAGGCACCGAGGATATTTACAAGATCTACGCCGAGAGTTTTGTCAGCGAAGACCACCTCAAACGTCTGGTGGCAGAAGCCCAAGTGCTGGTCGATGGGGCCATTTCGCCCAGGTAAGACGAGCAACGGCATGCCTGTGTTCGCGCGGGCATGCTCTTGCTGATGCATTCTGAAACCTCGGGTCGCAAAACGGCCCGGGGTTTTTTGCTTCAAGGCGTGACGGTCAGTCGCGATAAAAAACCTGAACCAGGTGATAGCCGAATTTGCTTTTGACCGGGCCGTGCACAATGCGCAATGGCTTCTTGAAGATTATCTGGTCGATGGCGCCCACCATCTGCCCAGGCCTGACTTCGCCGAGATCGCCGCCACGTTTGCCGGACGGACAGCTAGAATGTTTTTTGGCCAGCACATCAAACGCCTCGCCCTTGGCGATGCGCTGCTTGAGCTGCTCGGCTTCTTCGGCGGTTTTCACCAGAATATGGCGGGCCTGGGCTTTCATGTCGCAATATCACCTGTCGCAAAAGGCTGCCATTATGCCTGTCCTTATCAGCGCTTGCCTGCCTTGTGACGTGCTGCCGCCTGTCGCGCATGCCGCCACGACGGCTCATCGTTTGCTCATTCATCTTGTACGGTATTGATTATGGATTTTCCGGCGCTGTTGAAGATTCTGGCCAATCAGGACGGATCGGACCTTTATCTTTCCACCGGCGCACCGCCGTGCGCCAAGTTCAACGGGGTGCTCAAACCGCTGGGCAGCGAGACCTTCAAGCCCGGCGAAGTGGCGTCGATTGCCCAGGGGCTGATGGATGAAGAGCAGAAACTCGAGTTCCTGCGCGAACTGGAAATGAACCTGGCGGTGTCGCTGGCAGGTATTGGTCGTTTCCGGATCAATATCTTCATGCAGCGCAACGAAGTGTCCATTGTCGCCCGTAACATCAAACTGGATATACCACGCTTCGAAGACCTGTTCCTGCCGCCGGTGCTGCTCGACGTGGTGATGGAAAAGCATGGCCTGGTGCTGTTCGTCGGTGCCACCGGGTCGGGTAAATCGACCTCGCTGGCAGCGCTGATCGATTATCGCAACCGCAATGCCAGCGGGCACATCATCACGATTGAAGACCCGGTGGAGTTTATCCATCGGCACAAGAAATCGATCGTCAATCAGCGCGAAGTCGGCGTCGATACCCGCAGCTTTCGCGCGGCGTTGAAGAACACCCTGCGTCAGGCGCCGGACGTGATTCTGATCGGCGAAATCCGTGATCGCGAAACCATGGAACACGCGCTGGCGTTTGCTGACACCGGGCACCTGGTGATCTCGACCCTGCACGCCAACAACGCCAATCAGGCGCTGGACCGTATCATCAACTTTTTCCCGGAAGAGCGGCGTGCACAGTTACTGCATGACCTGGGTAACAACCTCAAGGCGTTCGTCTCCCAGCGGCTGGTCAAGACCCCTGATGGCAAGCGCCGGGCAGCGGTGGAAGTGATGATGGGCACGCCGACCATTCGCGATCTGATCCAGCGTAACGAACTGACCGAACTCAAAGACATCATGGAGAAGTCCGGCAGCCTTGGCATGCAGACGTTTGACAGCGCGTTGTTCAATCTGGCCGTAGAGGGGGCGATCAGCGAAGAAGAAGCGCTGAAGAATGCCGACTCGCAGAACAACGTGCGGCTGCGTCTCAAGCTGCACAGTGAAGGCGGGGCCATCACCCTGTCCACACCGCCCCCGGCACCCACCGGCAGCCGCACAGCCAGCACCGCTGAGTGGGGTTTGGTCGACGATGACGAGCCTGGGCCGCAGGCGTAAGTCGGATAACGTGTCGCTCGCCCACGCGCTCCGAGTAGAAGCTCCGTGATGGGGCAGATCACTCAGGATGCGCCGCCGCCAGCAATTCCTGCGTATACGGATGCTGCGGTGCATCGAATACCTCGTGGCTGGCACCGCGTTCGACCACTTTGCCGTCCTTGACCACGATCACGTCATGGGCCAGAGCTTTGACCACGGCCAGATCGTGGCTGATGAACAGGTAGGTCAGGCCATGTTTTTGCTGGAGATCACGGAGCAGGGCGACGACCTGTTTCTGCACGGTGCGGTCCAGTGCAGAGGTCGGCTCGTCGAGCAGGATCAAGGCCGGTTTCAGCACCAGTGCACGGGCAATGGCGATACGCTGACGTTGGCCACCGGAAAACTCATGCGGGTAACGATGGCGACTTTGCGGATCGATACCCACCTCCTGCAACGCCCGAATCACCTCGGCGTCGCGTTGCTCGAGCGAGAGCGGGCTGTGCACCTCCAGCCCTTCGCTGATGATCTGCGCCACGGACATGCGTGGGCTGAGGCTGCCGTAAGGGTCCTGAAAGACCACTTGCATCTCTTTGCGCCACGGGCGCATCTGTTTCTGGCTCAAGCTGTCCAGCGCCTGCCCGCGAAAGCGGATGCTGCCCTGCGATTCCACGAGGCGCAGGATCGCCTGGCCGAGTGTCGATTTGCCGGAGCCCGACTCGCCGACGATGCCCAGCGTCTTGCCGCGCTCGATGCTCAGGCTGATGTCGTCCACTGCTTTCAGGTATTCCTGATGTCGTCGCAACAGGCCGCCGGTCAGCGAGAACCAGACTTTCAGGTTATCGACCTGCAGCACGGTTTCCCGGCTGTCGCGAGGCAGCGGTTCTCCCGCTGGCTCGGCATCCAGCAGCAGGCGGCTGTAAGGGTGATGCGGCGCTTTGAACAGCGACTTGCAGTCGGCCTGCTCGACAATCTCGCCAGCGCGCATCACGCACACCCGCTGCGCCACGCTGTGCACCAGGTTCAAATCATGGCTGATCAGCAGCAGTGACATGTTCAGGCGCTGCTGCAGCTCTTTGAGCTGCAGCAGAATCTTGCGTTGCACAGTCACGTCCAGCGCCGTGGTCGGCTCGTCGGCAATCAGCAGCTCGGGCTCGCACGCCAGCGCCATGGCGATCATCACCCGCTGACGCTGGCCGCCAGACAGCTGATGCGGGTAGGCTTTGAGGCGCTTTTCAGGCTGTTGAATGCCGACCAGTTCCAACAGCTCGATAATACGCTTGTGCGCTTCACGACCGCTCATGCCGCGATGCAGCAACAGGGTTTCGCCGATTTGCCGGGCCACGCTGTGCAGCGGGTTCAGCGAGGTCATCGGCTCCTGGAAGATCATCGCAATCCGGTTGCCCCGCAGCTCGCGCAGGGTGCGGTCGTCGGCGCCCACAAGTTCTTGCCCGCGGTAGGTGATGCTGCCAGTGGTCTGCGTGCCGCTGCGAGGCAACAGTTGCAAAATCGAATGCGCGGTGACCGATTTACCCGACCCGGATTCGCCGACCAGTGCCAGGCACTCTCCGCGCCGGACATCCAGGCTCAGGTCGCTGACCACCTTCTGGCCGTTGAAGGCGACGCTCAACTGGCGAATTTCGATCAGATTTTCCGACATGTCAGGACCTCGGGTCGAAGGCATCGCGTAGCGCCTCGCCAATTAACACCAGCAGCGTAAGAATCAGAGCAAGAGCAAAAAACGCGGTCAGGCCCAGCCAGGGCGCTTGCAGATTCTGTTTGCCCTGAGCGATAAGCTCACCCAGCGAAGCGCTGCCTGCGGGCATGCCGAAGCCGAGAAAATCCAATGCGGTCAGGGTCGAAATGGCTCCTGTCAGGATGAACGGCAGGTAGCTCAAGGTCGCCGTCATGGCGTTGGGCAGAATGTGGCGCATGATCACTTTGCGATCCCCGAGGCCCAGCGCGCGTGCTGCCTTGACGTATTCGAGGTTGCGGCCACGCAAAAACTCGGCACGTACCACGTCAACCAGCGTGAGCCAGGAAAACAGCGCCATGATGCCCAACAGCCACCAGAAATCAGGTTCGACAAAGCCAGACAGAATGATCAGCAGATAAAGCACCGGCAAGCCCGACCAGACTTCGAGCAGACGCTGACCGAGCAGGTCCACCCAGCCACCGTAATATCCTTGCAGCGCTCCGGCCGTGATGCCGATCAAGGCGCTGATGAAGGTCAACGCCAAAGCGAACAGAATCGAGACCCGGGCGCCGAAAATGACCCGTGCCAGTACGTCCCGCGCCTGATCATCCGTCCCCAGCCAGTTTGTGGATGAGGGCGGGCTGGGGGCTGGAATGGTCAGGTCGTAATTGGGTGTGTCAGCGCTGAACGCAATCGGCGGAAACATCATCCAGCCGTCGCCCTTGGCAACCAGCTTGCGCACGTAATCGCTGCGGTAATCGGGCTGGAACGGCAGTTCGCCGCCGAACACCTGCTCCGTGTAGCGCTTGAAGACCGGAAAATACAGCGAGTGCTGGTAACTGACCACCAATGGCTTGTCGTTGGCGATCAGTTCGCCGCCCAGGGTCAGGGCAAACAGGCCGCAGAACAGCCACAGCGACCACCAGCCGCGACGGTTGCTGCGAAAACGCTCCAGGCGGCGACGCGCCAGCGGTGAAAGGCTGCGCATCAGGCACTCCTCGCGCTGAAGTCGATTCTGGGGTCGACCAGCATGTAACAGATGTCACCGACCAGTTTGATCAGCAGACCGAAGACCGTGAAAATGAACAGCGAGCCGAACACCACGGGATAGTCCCGCGAAACCGCCGCTTCATAGCTCATGCGACCCAGACCATCCAGCGAGAAAATCACCTCGATCAGCAGCGAGCCGGCAAAGAATACGCTGATGAATGCCTGAGGAATGCCACACACCACCAGCAGCATCGCGTTACGAAACACATGCCCGTACAGCACCCGCCGCTCGCTCATGCCTTTGGCACGCGCGGTGGTCACGTATTGGCGGGTGATTTCATTGAGAAAGGAATGTTTGGTGAGCAGCGTCAGCGTGGCAAAGCCGCCAATCACCAATGCCGAAACAGGCAACACCAGATGCCAGAAGTAGTCGGCGATTTTGCCAACGGTCGATAACTCATTGAAGTTGTCCGACACCAGCCCGCGTACCGGAAACCAGTCGAGCGAGGTGCCGCCGCAGAACACCACCACCAGCAGCATGGCGAACAGAAAAGCCGGCATTGCGTAGCCGATGATGATCGCGGTGCTGCTCCAGATATCGAATTGACTGCCATGCTTGACCGCCTTGCGAATCCCCAGCGGGATGGACACCAGGTACGTCAGTAATGTCGCCCACAGTCCCAGCGAGATCGACACCGGCATCTTTTGCAGGATCAGGTCCGTTACGCTGGCGCCGCGAAAGAAGCTGTTGCCGAAGTCCAGCCGGGCATAATTCTTCAGCATCAGCCACATACGTTCGTGCAACGGCTTGTCGAAACCGTACTGTCGTTCGATGTCCTTGATCAGTTTGGGGTCCAGGCCGCGTGAGGCGCGGGAATGCCCGGCACCGGCCGATTCGCTGGCAACGGCACCCGCCGTCACGCCGCCGATACCTTGCAGGCGGGCAATGGCCTGTTCGACCGGCCCGCCTGGCGCGGCTTGTACGATGAAGAAATTGACCAGCAGGATGCACAGCAGGGTAGGGATGATCAGCAGCAGGCGCCGCAGGATGTAACCGAGCATTCAGTTGATCTCCGCAGGAAGGGCTGACGCACCGCGCTTCTCGGCGAATTGCTCGTTGGTCAGCGGCGTCGGGCTGATCTCCCACCAGGTTTCGATGGCTTCATTGTTGCTGGCCTGGATCTTCGGAATACCGAAACGGTTCCACCACACGGTGGAAGAGCCCGGCGGGTAATAGTTGGGTATCCAGTAGTCATTCCATTGCAGCACCCGGTCCAGACAGCGTGCGTAGTCTGTCATCGTCTGTTTGCTGTCGGCTTTGAGCAGACCGGCAATCAGGGTATCCACTGCCGGGTCCTGGAGGGCCATGTAGTTGCTTGAACCAGGGTCCATAGCCACTTTCGAACCGAAGTTATTGTACAGCTCGGCCCCCGGCGAAGTGGAGACGGCGTAGCCGGTGACGATCATGTCGTAGTCACGCGCCATGACCCGGTTCAAATACTGCGCGGCATCGATCCGGCGAATATCGAAATGGATACCGATCTGCGCCAGGGTGCGTTTATAGGGCAATAGCATGCGTTCGAAACCGACCTGGCTGTTGAGGAAGGTAAAGCTGAACGGTTCCCCTTGTGCGTTGACCAGATCATCGCCTTTCGGGGTCCAGCCTGCTTCTTTCATCAGCGCCAGGGCTTGTAGTTGCTTGTCACGAATGAAACCTGTGCCATCTGTTTGCGGAGCCTTGAAAACGCTGTCGAATACCTCGTCGGGCACCGTGCCACGCAGAGGCTCGAGGATTTTCAGCTCGGCAGCCGTGGGCAATTGAGTGGCGGCCAGCGCCGAATTGGAAAAGTAGCTGCTCTGGCGGATGTACATGTTGCGCATCATCTGCCGGTTGGTCCATTCGAAGTCCCAGAGCATGGCCAATGCCTTGCGCACGCGGCGGTCCTGAAACATGGGCTTGCTCAGATTGAAAACGAAACCTTGCGAGCTTTGTACCGCGCCCTTGGCCAGTTGGCCTTTTTGCAGTCGCCCGTCATTCAGCGACGGGCCTTCATAGCGGATGGAATAACCGGTCGCGGAGAACTCGCGGTTGTAGTCGTAGGCACCACCTTTGAGGACCGTGCGCGCCACGTCGATATCGCCGAAATACTCGACGATGAATTTATCGAAGTTGTACACGCCTTTATTGACCGGCAGATCCTTGCCCCACCAGTCAGGATCGCGCTCGAAGGTGATGCTGCGGCCCGGGTCGACATGGCCGATGCGGTAAGGACCGCTGCCCGGTGGCACCTCGAAACCGGCACCGCTGGCAAAATCACGGGTTTTCCACCAATGTTCTGGAAACACCGGCAATGAAGCGAGATCAAGGGGCAGCGTGCGGCTGTCGTTGTTCTTGAAGTCAAAGCGGATCTGCGTTGCCGATTCGACGTGCACGCCGGCGACGGCTTCGAACTGGGTCCGGTATTGCATGCTGCCTTGGGTCATCAGCAGATCGTAAGTGTATTTGACGTCGTCGGCCGTGATCGGTGTGCCATCAGCGAAGCGTGCTTTCGGGTTCAGGTAGAAGCGCAGAGACAACCCGTCCGCGCCCCGTTCCATTTTTTCAGCGACCAGCCCGTACACCGTGTAGGGCTCATCCAGGGAACGTGCTGCCAGCGGCGAATAAAGCATGCCATTGATCTGTGACACGCCCATGCCTTTGTCGGTAAACGGCATCAGGTGATCGAATTGCCCGATCTCGATGGCCGAGCGGCGCATGCTGCCGCCTTTGGGGGCGTCGGGGTTCACGTAATCGAAGTGCCTGAAATCGGCCGGGTAGCGCGGCGCTTCTCCATAGACGGTCAGGGCGTGCTGTGGCTGTGCGGAAACATCCTGAAAGGCACCGACGAACGTCAGCGTTAAAGCGATCAACGATAAACAGGCAACACGCATGACTCGAATCCTGACTGACATTCGCGAGCTGATGCCAGGGTCAAGGGCAACCAACTGCTTCATAGCGCTATCTTCTACAGGCAAAACAGGGCTTCGCCAAGCCGCTGCCGGTGATTGCCTTGAACTGCACTACAAACGAAGACGGCCCATCCGAAGATAGGCCGTCTGTTCATCCGCGGGACAGGATCAGTCCTGGCGGCTGGTCACTTCCAGCAGGTGATAGCCGAACTGAGTCTTTACCGGACCCTGAACAACATTCACTGGCGCGCTGAATACGACCGTGTCGAATTCCTTGACCATCTGGCCTGGACCGAACGAACCCAGATCGCCACCCTGACGGCTGGACGGGCAGCTGGAATTGGCCTTGGCGATTTCCGCGAAATCAGCGCCGCCTTCAATCTGCGTTTTCAGTTCGTTGCACTTGTCTTCGCTCGAAACGAGGATGTGGCGGGCAGTGGCTTTAGCCATGGGAAACAATCTCCTGTTAAAAAAAGAATCAGCCTACCGGATTCAGTGCGGCATTTCCCGACAAAGTTCCATCATCAACGTTATCGGTAGCGCAGCCGGTCTACCGCTCCGCGCAACAGCTGTTCCGTGCCTGCCCAGCCCAGGCAACCGTCAGTGACCGAAACGCCGTACGTCAGCGTTTCCCCTAGCGCCTGGCAGCCGTCGAACAAATGGCTCTCGATCATCATGCCGATCAACGCAGCATTGCCCCGCAGCCGCTGCTCCAGCACATCATTGAACACCTGCGGCTGGCGCAGCGGGTCCTTGCCACTGTTGGCGTGGCTGCAATCGACCATGATTCGTGAGGCAATCCGGTTTCTGGTCAGGCTTGCCTGCACCTGGGCAACATGCTGCTGGTCGTAGTTGGGGCCGCCATGGCCACCGCGCAGAACAATATGGGTGCCCGGGTTGCCTTGGGTTTCGATGATCGCCGGATGGCCATCGCGGTCCATACCGAAGTGGCGATGCGGATGAGCAGCCGAGCGCATGGCATCACAGGCCACTGCGACGCCACCATCGGTGCCGTTCTTGAAGCCGACCGCCATCGGCAGGCCGCTGGCCATTTCGCGATGGATCTGCGACTCGGTGGTGCGTGCGCCGATGGCAACCCAGCTCAGCAGGTCGTCGAAATAGCCGGCGGCCATCGGTTGCAGAATCTCGGTGGCGATCGGCAAGCCCAGCTTCAGCATGTGCAGCATGAGCTGTCGCGACAGCGCCAGCCCGGCGGCCATGTCGTCACTGCCGTCAAGATGCGGATCGTAGGCAAGACCTTTCCAACCGACCGTGGTGCGGGGTTTTTCAACGTAGGCGCGCATGACCAGCAACATCTGGTCGCTGACTTCAGCGGCCAGGGCGGCGAGGCGCTCTGCGTATTCGAGCGCCGCTCGTGGGTCATGGATCGAGCAGGGGCCGACGATGATCAACAGTCGGGAGTCTTCACCCTCGAGAATGGCACTTATCGCACGACGATGGGCGCTGACCTGTTGGCTCAAAGCCGCATTCAGCGGCAGGCGGTTTTTCAGCTCGAGCGGGCTCGGCAAACGTTTTGCGACGGGGCGGGCGTCCAGCAAAGAGACGGTCTGGCTGGACAGGTCGGACGGTTTTACGGCAACGGACGAATTCATGTTCTGGCTTCCTGGGCGGCGGGGCGCTCCCGCTCGAACCCTACTGGGGTGTTCGACAATGGGCCGTATCGGCCGGGCATTTACAGTTGCCACCTGGCAGTGACCGGTCGGAGGCGGCAGGCTGTTCCGAGCGGGACTTGCTAAATCGCCAGGCGAAGTCGATTTCGTTGCGGTAATAAGTGGCGTCGTTCATGTCGTGATCCTCAAATGATGCAGTGTGATTTTTCAGGGCTCTAAAAAACGAAACCCCCGGTCGGGAAGCCGACCGGGGGTAGAGAATTCTCTGGTTGGCGTCCCCTTGAAGTGGGCGCCGGACAGGTATCAGGCGCGCCAGTGGCTAAACCAATACCCATAATAAGTGTTGAATTGCAGACCCGTGCTCAACGATGCCGCGCGCACAGCCACAGAGCAGGCACAGCGATCGACGCTTTTGCAGGCCTGGAGCAGTGAGAGGGTGGATCGTGACATGGTGATCTCCGTTGAATGAACAGGAGCTTACTGCAAGAAAGGCGAAGCATTCAATTGGAAAATCACATCGGTCTGATTATCGATGGGGGTGGGGAATGCGCTGCGTGGGACGAGAAAGTCAGAGAATCGAATCAGCTGTTTGACAGGGCAGGTTGACGCTTATTCCTGAGGCTTGTCCAGCCCGGATGCTTCGCCGGGAATGGTGCCTATCTTCATGCCTAGCAAAACCGCCACCTTATGCGCCTCGCCGCGTCGGCCCTTTTTGCGGCCTGCCAACACCTGATAAGTCGTCGCCGGGTCAATGTTGTTTTCACGTGCGAATTGCTGAACAGATTTACCCTGTTGTTCTAGCCAGGCCTTGGCTTGTGCAGCGGTGCGTATTCCGGGCATAGTTCAAAACCGTTCAAATCAGTTTAAATTTAGATCGATTCTACCATTCGTAAGGATGGGGTCAACAGGGTTATGCATTCAAATGAGTGGAATTGGATACCGGCTAAGAAAAGAAAGAGAACGTCTGGGGTTGTCCCAGCGTGTTTTCGGGGAAATCGGCGGTGTTGAAGCAAACGCTCAGGGCAAATATGAAAGCGGTGAACGGCCCCCCAAGGCCGATTACCTGGCTGCGGTGGCGGCCAGAGGCGTGGACGTACTTTACGTGCTCACCGGGACACCCACACCGACCCCGGTCAACGATCTAAGCGATGCTGAAGAAATAGTTCTGGGCAGCTATCGTGTACTGGACAAGGAGCATCAAGACGCCATAAGACGTCTGGCCACCACGATTGCCGAGCTTTCCGCACCTGACAGCACGGTTTAAAGACGCTTTCAGGTCTTCGATGACAGGGGGGGGCGATTCGCTACTTTGTGAGGGATTCGGGACTCCCTGCAGACCCACTCAAACGCATTGATGACTAATTATTGCGAGTCATACTTCTCAGTGCTAGGTCTGACTCGCGGTTTTTGTTATGGTGATTGTCATTCGTTATGACCGTTGCGCGAGGTGTCTGCTTGATTAGGGGGCTAGTTGTCGATGACCATGATCTTGTCCGGACAGGCATCACTCGCATGCTGGCCGACATAGACGGTCTGCAGGTCGTGGGGCAGGCGGATTCCGGTGAGGAATCGCTGAAGAAGGCGCGCGAGCTCAAGCCCGATGTCGTGCTCATGGACGTCAAGATGCCAGGCATCGGCGGCCTTGAAGCGACGCGCAAAATGCTGCGCAGCCACCCGGACATCAAGGTGGTTGCCGTCACCGTCTGTGAAGAAGACCCGTTTCCGACCCGCTTGCTCCAGGCCGGTGCTGCGGGCTACATGACTAAAGGTGCAGGGCTGGCCGAGATGGTTCAGGCCATCCGTCTGGTGTTTGCCGGTCAGCGTTACATCAGCCCGCAGATCGCTCAACAACTCGCGTTGAAATCGTTTCAGCCACAGGTCAACAATTCGCCGTTCGATCTGCTCTCCGAACGCGAGATCCAGATTGCTCTGATGATCGTGGGCTGCCAGAAGGTGCAGACCATCTCCGACAAACTGTGCCTGTCGCCGAAAACCGTGAACACTTACCGATATCGTATCTTTGAAAAGCTTTCGATCAGCAGCGATGTTGAACTGGCTTTACTTGCTGTACGCCACGGCATGGTAGATGCCAGCGCCTGAACATGACCCAGACATTCGATCCAAGTGCATTTCTCGCGACCTGTAGCGGTCGCCCCGGCGTTTACCGCATGTTTGACGCAGACGCCACGCTGCTTTACGTCGGCAAAGCCAAAAACCTCAAAAAGCGTCTCGCCAGTTATTTTCGCAAGACCGGCCACGCACCCAAGACCGGAGCGCTGGTAGCGCGTATCGCCCAGATCGAAACGACGATCACGGGCAATGAAACCGAAGCATTGTTGCTGGAGCAGACCCTCATCAAAGAGTGGCGGCCTCCCTACAACATCCTGCTGCGCGATGATAAGTCTTACCCCTATGTGTTTCTGTCCGACAGCGCGTTTCCGCGACTGAGCATTCATCGCGGCGCCAAGAAAGCCAAAGGCCGATACTTCGGGCCTTATCCGAGTGCGGGCGCCATTCGCGAGAGCCTCAGTCTGCTGCAGAAAACCTTTCAGGTTCGCCAGTGTGAGGACAGCTACTTCAAGAACCGCACCCGGCCGTGCCTGCAATACCAGATCAAGCGCTGCAAAGGCCCGTGTGTCGGCTTGGTCGAGCCGGAGGTTTACGCCGAAGACGTGCGCCACTCGGTCATGTTTCTCGAAGGGCGCAGCAATGCGCTGAGCGACGAGCTGAACACTGCGATGGAAAAGGCCGCGATGGCGCTCGATTTCGAACGCGCGGCCGAGTTGCGGGATCAAGTGGCATTGTTGCGCCGCGTCCAGGATCAGCAAAGCATGGACGGCGGCACCGGTGATGTGGATGTTGTGGCTGCGTTCGTCAATCCGGGTGGAGCCTGCGTGCACCTGATCAGCGTGCGTGGCGGCCGGGTACTGGGCAGCAAGAACTTCTTTCCGCAGGTGGGCATAGAAGAGGAGGTCGGCGAAGTGATGTCGGCGTTCCTGGCTCAGTATTTTCTCGGCGGCATCGACCGGGAGCTGCCCGGCGAAGTCATTGTCAACGTGGTCAACGAAGACTTCCCGGCGTTGATTGATGCCATCGAAGAGCTGCGCGGCGTTGAAATGGTCATCAGCCACCGCGTGCGCGGAACCCGGGCTCGCTGGCAGCAGATGGCCGTTACGAATGCCGAGCAGGCGCTGGCGGCGCGGCTGGCCAATCGTCAGCACGTTGCTGCGCGATTCGAGGCGCTGGCTGTGGTGTTGGGGCTCGACGACCCGCCGATGCGCCTTGAATGCTATGACATCAGTCACTCCAGCGGCGAGGCGACGGTCGCGTCGTGTGTGGTGTTTGGCCCGGAAGGGCCGATCAAGTCCGATTACCGGCGCTTCAATATCGAGGGCGTGACGGCGGGCGATGACTATGCGGCCATGCACCAGGCGCTGACCCGCCGCTACAGCCGGATCAAGGCCGGGGAGGGCAAATTGCCCGATGTGCTGCTGGTCGACGGTGGCAAGGGGCAGATGTCCATGGCGCGCGATGTGCTCAACGAATTGCAGGTTCCTGATCTGATTCTGCTGGGCGTGGCCAAGGGCACAACGCGCAAGGCCGGTTTTGAAACACTTTATCTGAACGATGCGGCGCATGAGTTCACGCTGCCGGGTGATTCGCCAGCGCTGCACCTCATTCAGCAGATTCGCGACGAGGCTCACCGCTTCGCCATCACCGGTCACCGGGCGCGACGCGGCAAAACCCGACGCACGTCGACCCTTGAAGGCGTTGCCGGAGTAGGGCCGACCCGGCGTCGGGATCTGCTCAAACACTTCGGTGGATTACAGGAATTGTCCCGTGCAAGCATCGACGAAATCGCAAAAGCACCCGGAATCAGCAAAAAGCTCGCAGAGTCGATTTATGCAAACCTGCACAGCGAGTAGAATGCCCGCTCACCTCGTAGCCAGTTGTGCCGATGAATATCCCTAATCTGATCACCGTACTACGCGTCTTACTGATTCCGATCTTCATTTTGTTGTTCTACATGCCTTATCACTGGAGCTACATGGCAGCCAGTGCAGTCTTTGCGTTCGCTGCGGCGACCGACTGGCTCGACGGGTATCTGGCACGTCGCCTTGAGCAAAGTACGCCGTTTGGCGCCTTTCTCGACCCGGTGGCAGACAAACTGATGGTGGCGGTGGCTTTGGTGCTGCTGGTTCAGGCGCACGCCAACCTCTGGCTGACCCTGCCCGCAGCAGTGATCATTGGTCGCGAAATCGTGATTTCTGCGCTCCGCGAATGGATGGCCGAGATCGGTGCGCGTGCCCAGGTTGCCGTGTCCAATATGGGTAAATGGAAAACCGCCGCACAAATGCTCGCGCTGGTGATCTTGCTGGGCAACCCGCCTGCCATTACTTTCTGGGTGATCTTCGGCTACGCCTTGTTGCTCGTTGCCGCGGGGCTGACCCTGTGGTCGATGGTGCAATACCTCAGAGCCGCATGGCCACACCTCAAGACCACTGCGGAAAAAAAATAAGTTTTTGAATCAAAGGCTTGACGTCGTTATTCGAATCGCTAGAATAGCGGCCTGTCATCAAGACAATGCGGGAATAGCTCAGTTGGTAGAGCACGACCTTGCCAAGGTCGGGGTCGCGAGTTCGAGTCTCGTTTCCCGCTCCAATTATTGTTCTACAGGCTTCTATTGAAGTTTGCAGAAACTGAAAAAAGAGGCTTTGCAGACTGTGTGAAAACCTAGCAATCTGCGCAGCGCTCAAAGAAAATGCTCCGTATCGAAAGATACAGAGCATTTTTCGTTATGGCCTACATCCAAGGTGAGTCCCGCAGCCAGACCAGCCTATTCCCGGTCTCGCTGGAAGAGTTGATCCCCGAGGATCACCTCGTTCGTGTCATTGACCTGTACGTTGCCAGGCTCGATCTGGTGCAACTGGGCTTCGATAAAGCGATTCCAAAAAGCACGGGGCGCCCTGCTTATGATCCCGCCGATCAGCTAAAACTCTACCTCTACGGCTATTTTCAGCGGATTCGCTCATCGCGACGTCTTGAAGCCGAGTGTCAGCGCAACATCGAAGTGATGTGGCTGATCAACCGGCTCAAGCCCGACTTCAAGACCATCGCCGATTTTCGCAAGAACAATAAACCCGCCTTCATCGCGACCTGCCGTGCTTTCGTTCGGTTTTGTCGCACGGCAGGCTTGATCGCCGGTGAGTTGGTGGCCATCGACGGCAGCAAGTTTCAGGCGGTCGCATCCTCACGGCGTCATGTGAATTTGAAGCAGCTCAAGCGCCAGGAAGAAAAACTGGATAAGCGCATCGCTCAGTATCTGGCCGAGCTGGATGAGGCCGACAAGGCTGAAACCACAGATTCAATTGATCGCAGCGCAATCAAGGTAGCCCTGGCACAGCTTGAGGCTCGACAACAGGATAATCAGAGTTGCCAGGCACTGATGCGTTCGATGGGCATCGAGCAGTTCAACACCCATGAAAGCGATGCCCGAATGATGCGCACGGCCAAAGGGCCACGTGTGGCCTACAACGTGCAAACCGTCGTGGACGCCGAGCATTGCCTGATTTTGCATCATGAGGTCACCCAAGATGGCGATGACCGAAAGCAACTGGAGCCGATGGCCAAGGCCGCCAAAGCAGAGTTACAGCAAGATGATCTGACGGTCACTGCCGATGCCGGCTACTCCAATGGCAAGCAGTTTCAGGCCTGCGAGGATGCTTCGATTACGGCCTATGTACCGCCCAATCGTTCGAAAAACCCTGGCAGTCAGGAAGAGCAGCTCTTTGAGCGAAAAGACTTTATCTATGAGACCGGACACGATCGTTTCCAGTGTCCGGCAGGCAAATGGTTAACGCTAAAACAGCACAACAAAGGTGATCGGATCTATCAGGCTGAGGTCGATGACTGCGCCAACTGCGCGCTGAAAACGCAATGCACTCGAGCCCGGCGCCGTTATGTCTCACGACATGCCCATGAAGAGGCTTTCGAGCGGATGGAGCAAAGAATGCAGGCGCATCCTGAGATGATGGCCAACCGAAGATCCATCGTTGAGCACCCCTTCGGCAACCTCAAGCAATGGCTATTTGGTAATGGCCGTTTCTTGCTGCGACAACTGGAGGGTACAAAAGCTGAAATGGCCTTGGCGGTGAATGCCTATAACCTGAAACGAGCGATTAAAGTGCTCGGTGTGCGCCATCTGATGGCTTTGATGGGCTGAGCGGACATTTTTTTCGTCTGCTGCCAATACAAAAAAAACGCCCCGAACAAGTCGGGGCGTTTGCTTGGGCCTTCATCAGTGTGTTTTCACACAGTCTGTTTGGCCTCTTTTTTCGTTCCAGTAAGTTCCACTCGAAAGCACTACCAGCCACGTTTTTTTAGTACATTTTTCAGTACATTAATCTGGTGTTTGGTAGATCATTTTTTTCGTGGGACTCGCCTCTCTGAAAACCGTACAAATCTCCTCTATTCAAACGAGACGGAGAAGTTGCCTCAAGGCTCAAGCCCTCGAGGTAGTGCTCCAGATCCCCTTTGGTCAACTGAGTAAAGCGCCCGCGCTCAAGGTCCATGAGGCCGATCGAGGTCGCCTGGCGTAGGGCCTCAACTTTGGCGGTGTCTTCGGCGACGCGCTGTTCCAATAGACGCAAACCTTCTCGCATCACTTCGCTGGCATTTTGATAGCGGCCGGACTGAACCAGGTCATGGATGACCTGTTCCTGGTGAGGGGTGAGCACAACGTTTCGTGTCGCCATCTTTAGCTCCAGCTCTGGGCAAACAGGTTCTTTCGATCATTAGCATATTTATGCCATTTTGCCCCCGAACACATAGTTTGTGATTTGTATCTGACGAACTGTGTCGCAGGGGGGGGCAAGTATTTAATCCAATCCTTCCGAGCGGCCATCGATCCTGAGCGGGAGAGGGCTCCAGAACACCTGCTCATGGTGTTACTCGCCTGACGATCAGGCTCGTTACAGCCGCGCGCGATACCTGAAGCCTCTCGTCCCGATCCCCATCAACGGGTGAGTTGAACGCTGTCTTCAATCAAGTCTTGGGCTACTGCGGCTATCACGCTGCGCGGCTTCCTCGCCGGCGCGGGCCTATCCAAATTACCTCTCAAAACCATACTCATGTGTACATTTTGGATTGACGCGCAATGAGTAGCCGACTAAAACTATACCTGCCGGTACAGTTTTGGTGGGAGAGTTTTCCTGATTGGCCAACAATGAATCCAGAGCTGTCTGGCGACTCCTTCCGAATTTTTCTAACCTGATTGAGCTGAAGCATTGCGCATGCACCACGTTAACCACATGAAGCTGGCCGGGCTTTTGCTTTTGGGGGTTCTCGTCACAGGTTGTGCCAGCCATGAACCGTCCCCTTATTCGGGTATCGACTCTTCGCTTGAAATGCGACCCAACAAACAGGACAACACAGGCCGTACGCCTTTTAAATATTCGACATCGGTCAACTGGCACAAATACGACCAGATCATGCTTGAGCCGGTGGTGATTTACTCAGGTGCGGACGCGCAGTTTTCAGGCCTGGAGCGTAAGGACAAGACAGTTCTTGCCAACGACATGACGGTCAAATTCTCGGAAGCGCTGGGGCAGCATTTTCGATTCACGGCAACTCCCGGACGAGGGACGTTAAGGATTCGTCTCACACTGACCGGGGCAGAGACCACAGTGGCGGGTTTATCGACGTTCTCCAGATTCGATATCGGCATGGGGTCCTATAACCTCGTTCAGGCTGCAAGGGACCGTGAAGGTACATTTACCGGGTCCGTCAGTTATGTGGTCGAGATCTATGATGCGTCCACTTCGCAACTCCTGGAGTCTTACGTGAGTCGTCAGTATCCGAAGTCTATGACATAAACGCCACGTTCGGGCGGCTGGCGGCGGCGCAGGCAGGCATTTCCCGTGGGGCGGAGGAGCTGGTTGATATTTTGCTTGCTGATTGAAGTCAAACAGTTTTTATCGATCAAGCGCTACTGCTACTCGACTCCAGGTGTATCAACTGGCTGATGGTCTGTCCGACCTTGAGTACGGCCTTTTCAACTTTTGAAGTGGGCGGGTTGGCAAAATTCAGCCGCAGACAGTTACGGTATTTCCCTGCCGCCGAGAAGATATTGCCATTTGCCACTTGTACTTCCTGCGCTTCCAGCAGGCGGTTGAGGGCGTGGGTGTCGAACTCCTCGGGCAGCTCGACCCACAGGGTAAAGCCACCCTGGGGCTGGCTGACCCGTGTACCTGCCGGGAAGTAGCGATTGACCCACTCAATCATCAGCTCGCCGTTGCGTTTGTACTGCTTGCGCATACGGCGCAGGTGCAGCAGGTAATTGCCCTTTGCAATGAATTCGGCCACCGCCAGCTGTGGTTGAGTGGCCGTCGAGCCCGAGCCGATGAACTTCATGTGCAGCACCTGCGGCGAGTAGCGCCCCGGCACGATCCAGCCAACCCGCAAGCCGGGTGCCACGGTCTTGGAGAACGAACTGCACAGCACTACGCGATTGTCTTCATCAAAGGACTTGAGTGAGCGGGGCCGTGGATAGCGGTGCGAAAGGTCACCGTAGATATCGTCTTCGATAATGGGCACATCGAAGCGTTGGGCCATGCGGATCAACTTGAGCTTGCGGTCGTCGGGCATGATGTAGCCCAACGGGTTGTTACAATTGGCGGTGAGCTGGATGGCTTTGATCGGCCACTGTTCCATGGCCATTTCCAGAGCTTCCAGATTCATACCTGTGACCGGGTCTGTAGGGATTTCGAGTGCCTTGAGCCCGACTGCCTTGAGGATTTGCATCATGCCGTAGTAGCTCGGCGAAGCCACGGCCACAATGTCACCGGGCGCGCAAATCGCTCGTATCGCGATGGCCAGCGCTTCCTGGCAGCCGCTGGTGACCATGATGTCCGCCGCGCTCAGGCGACAGCCCGAGTCGATCGACAGCCGGGCTATTTGTTCTCGCAACCCCAGTACACCCTGAAGATGATTGTACTGCAGGCTGGTACTTTCAGCGCTTCGGCTGATTCTCGACATGGCGGTCAGCAGAGGCTTGAGGGTCGGCACGCTGATGTCCGGCATGCCGCAGCCCAGCTGAACGATATCGGAGCTTTGATCGAAGCGCATCAGCTCCTGGACCATGTCCCACTGGGAAATGTCCACTGGCCGAAGAACAGGCCGGCCCATCTGCGGCAAAGGTGCCACCCGCCGATCGGTCGGGACGAAATAGCCTGATTTGGGGCGCGGTATCGCCAGGCCGGAATACTCCAGTACGCGGTAGGCCTGTTGCACGGTGGTCAGGCTGACGCCGTGCTCGTTGCTGAGCGTGCGTACGGAGGGCAGGCGTTCGCCAGGGCCGTACAAGCCTTGCTCTATACGGCTGCTGATCAGTTCGGCGAGGTTCAGATAAAGAGTCATGTGCCTGACTGTAGCGACTCATCTGTAGCATAAAAAGGCACAGATAGACCTTTTTTCAAGAAATTTTCAGTCAAACTGGCCTATCTGTATTTAAAAAATTAAGAATTATTGTATCTGCAATACAGATCATCGCCTTGGGATGATAGCTCTATAACGGTGCACGGCTCAGTCGCAAAGGATAGACGAAGAATAGCCAAGTGCCAGCTATCGCAATTGGTTTCTGAATAGGCGTCTACATGACCAAGTCAGATATCTGAATCTGCACAGCACATATCGAGAGGATCAAGCGCCATGACGGCAAGGATGACGCTCACACCGCAGATGGCTGAATACGAGCAGAAGTTCACCGACAGCGGGGAGGTTCGCTGGCTGCCCTACCTGATGTACTTCCACCCGACTGAACATCGCTCCCCCGTGGTCAATACTGACCTGGCCGGGTTTCGCTACTCCGAATCACTGACGACGCGCTACTCGGTGATAGACAGCGGACAAAGCAGTGGTTCTGTGCGTTTACTGGCGGGCAGCTCCACCGTATTCGGCATCGGTGCCAGTTCCGACAGCTGGACGCTGTCTTCCCGTCTCACCCGGAACGACTCGCGCGGACAGCGCTGGATCAATTTTGGCGGTCGCAGTTTCAACTCCACTCAAGAGTTGCTGTTGTTTACCCTGAACAAACATCACCTGCCCAAGGTGGACGAGATCGTGCTTTTTTCCGGGTTCAACAACCTTGGTCTGGCGCGCCAGCCTCAGGAATATCGCGGCGAGCACGGTGCATTTTTCAACTGTCATCAGTTTTTCGACGCATTGGCCCCCGCACAACAGCGCCTGGAGCCTGTCGAACCTGTTTGGCAAGGCTCAGGCGCCAGACCCACCGGCACCGCAATCCATGCAGGAACAGATCGATTATGCCGCCGACCTGACCTTGCAGCATCTGGATATCTGGCGCGCCCTGGCGACGGATATGGGGGCGAAGCTGACCTTCATCCTGCAACCTTTGGCGGGCTGGGTTCGGCAAACCGGCAGCCCCGAAGAACAGCAGCTGTTTGCCGAACTCGACCAGGCGGGAAATTTCACGGAAGTGTATGGCGATATTCTGCAGACCTCGGTACGTGAAGCTTACGCCCGGCGCCTGCGGGCCGGTGCGCAAGACATGGGCGTGGGCTTTGCCGATATCACACCTTTGCTGGCAGAAGCGTTGAGCCCTCACGACTGGCAGTTCGTCGACCGCATTCACTTTACCGACGCCGGCAATGACCTGGTTTCAAAACTCATTCTTGATGTCACTCGCTAAAAGGACTTGCCCATGAAATCCATTAAGAAGTTTTTCCAGCGTCTGTTTGGGAAAAAGAAGAAAAAGCCGGACTCTTCTATTTATCCGATGTTTTGATAACCAATGTTCTGACAAAAAATGTGTTGGTGCTGCACTGAGCAAGGTGATTTGCCATGGAAGGCCCGGTTTCACATCGGATGACAAGCGAGGGCACGTGGCGCGAGCTGTATCGCTCGGCGCTCAGCCCTGAATGTTTTCTGGAGGCTACGTACCTCGAATGCCTGCTGGGTAAATGTGCGTCCATGCCGCTGGCATCGCTCTCGCAGCACATCGAACAGTGGCAAGCCACGCAGACCAAGGCTTATGCCGCCGCCGCGGCAGAGGCCTGAAAACACGGGAATGGCCGCGCTTTTGCTCAGGCAATGGCTATCTATTCGGCGCCTGTGGCGTCTGTTTCAGGGTGTTGGCTGCAAGGCATGAGTGCGCCCGGGGTGTTCGAAGATCCGGCGCAGTTGAGACTTATGCAACTGTTTGCCCACGATGTCGGCGTCGGCTACCCGAACGCCTCACGTGCTGATCATTTCAATGCGTTGCTGGCCCAGTTGCAGTTAACGCCCTTTGCCCTGGCACCTGTGCAACTGGCCGCATTACCAAGCCTTTGCGACGACGCCTTTGAACTGCCCGCAGTGCTAATGGCGCTCAGCCGCCGTAGTGATGAGTTCGGTGATGAAATGTGCGGTATCGACTGGGCGTTGCGCAGCGTGGGTTTATACCCTGGCTGGGCAGCGCTGGGGCAGTTAGAGGGCCTGACGCTGGAGGTGCGGCGTCTGGACCTGAGTGAGTCATTCACAGGTCTTGAGCCCGCGTCGCTGCGACAAATCAGCCAATGGATCGTGCACCGGATCACCGAGCAAGGCGACGCTCGGGAAGCGCGGGTCATCCGTGGTGCCAACTGGTTGTTCGCTGCGTTGCAGCGCTGGGACGCGCACCTCTACAACGCGTCGGTGAGCGCCACGTCCCCGCAGCATGCCATGACGCAGCTGATGCAGCGCCTGGCCCGGGTCGGTGCGGTGTATCACCAGAATTACCTGATCGAAGGGCGCAGCCTGGCGCAATGGCTGGAGGAGGCGCAGGAAAACCCTCTGCCTTTGCTCGATGTCTTGTCACGCAGCCGTCTGATCGTCCCTGGCGACTCGAAAAACAGCCTGCTGGTGACCAGTCTGATCGCACCGACCGGGCGTATGTTCCGTATCTTCAGTGAGGCAGACCTGAGTGTGATTCGCCAGTGGATTGACTGGCTGCCCCAGGCTGCAACCAGTCAACTGCTGCCTCTACAGCCCGTCTCCCGCCCGCCCGTCGACCGGGTGCCGGACATGCCGACGCCGGTCGAGGCTGGCCGCTTTCCCGCCAGCCTGCGCGAGGCCTATTTCGTCCTGCAAGGTCGCGCTTTGGCACCGGCCACCCGAAAATTTGCCCATGCCTATGTGTCCGGCTGGCTGGCACGCTCACAGCGTTCGCTGAAGACGTCCGAGCGTCAATTGCCCGAGCACTGGGGCACCAACGTGCTGCGTGCCTGGTTGCTGGACAAGCATGATGAGAATGGGCGGCAGTTCGATGACAGCGATCCGGAGCAAATACCGAGCCGCGAAGAAATTATCGAGTCCACCCTGCAACTGGCGCCCCTCACGCTGATCGACGGTGCCTGGCTGCAAGGCTTCACTGATCTGGGGCTGGCGTCCTCTCATGTGGGCTGCGCCTTGTTTCAGACGTATTGGGACGAACTGGGCAACGGCATCGCCGCGCTCAATCATCCCAAAATATACCGCGATGGCTTGCGCGAGATGGAATTCGAGCTGGCGCCCACTGGTAGTCGTGAGTTTGCCGAGGACCCGCGCCTGCACGAGGATTCCTTCCGCCTGCCGGTGTACTGGCTGTGTCTGGGCAAACTGCCGGTGACGTTCATGCCGGAAATCCTCGGCATGAATCTGGCCATGGAGTTATCCGGTGTCGGCGGCAGTTATCGGGCGGCGCGTCGCTTTCTGCGGCATTACGGTTTCAGCACCGCGTTCGTCGATCTGCATAACACCATCGACAACGTTTCCACGGGCCACTCGGCGTGGGCGGCCGATGCGATCGACGCGCACATGCGCTCGTTGGTTTCTGAACGAGAGGTCGTCGAACAGTGGCATCGGGTGCGGGTGGGCTATGAGTCCCTGGCGCCGATGCCGGGCAAATGGGGTGAGGTATTGCGGCGGTTGGGAATTTCTTCGGCAGGCAGCTTGCTGCCGCGTGACAAGCGTCGTGCCGCGGTATCCAGCGGTTATCTCCATCACTTGCCGATCACCCGGAAAGTACTGGAAGAAGTGCCCGGACAATAAGCATCATAAGGAGCCGCTATGTCTTTAGTAGAAGTGCACAACGAATGGGACCCGCTCGAAGAAATGATCGTGGGTGTCGCCCATGGTGCGCGCGTGCCCCGGCCTGACAAGGGCCTGTTCGCGCTCGATTACAGCGAGCATCACGATTCGCCGCACGAGATTCCGTCAGGCCCTTATCCCGAGCAGCTTATTGAAGAAGCCCAGGAAGATCTGGATGCCTTCGCGGCGTTTCTGGAGTCTCACGGAGTTACGGTGCGTCGCCCCGAAAATACGTATCACGCCGGGCTGTTCGGAACGCCTGACTGGCAGACCGACGGCGAATACAACTATTGCCCTCGGGATGTCTTGCTGCCGATCGGCCAGACCATTATTGAAGCGCCAATGGCCTTGCGCAGCCGCTACTTCGAGCCCTTTGCCTACCGCGAGCATCTGCAAGCGTATTTTGCCAGTGGCGCCAACTGGATATCTGCTCCGAAGCCGCGACTGGGTGACAGTACCTATCGGGTAAACCCGCGTGAGGGCTCGATCATTGCCAACGACGAGCCGATCTTCGATGCAGCCAATGTCCTGCGCATGGGGCGTGACATCCTTTATCTGGAGTCACGCAGCGGCAATCGGCTTGGCTACGAATGGCTCAAGCGCGTACTAGGTGATCAATACAGGGTGCATGCACTCAGTGGCTTCTACGACGGAACCCACCTTGACACCACCATCACGCTGGTACGTCCGGGCCTTGTGGTAATGAACCCCGAGCGCATCGGCAAGCATCAGGTTCCCGAGGTCTTCAAGAACTGGGACATCATCTGGGCTCCCGAAATGGTCGACACCGGTTACTGCTGGTCCTACCCGCGTGCGTCAATCTGGCAGGGCATGAACTTCATCATGGTCAACCCGTCGCTGGCGGTGATCAATGATCAGCAGGTCCCGCTGATTCGCGCGCTGGAACAGCACGGTATCGATGTCGCACCCCTCAAGATGCGCCATGCGCGCAGCTTGAGCGGGGGCTTCCATTGCGTCTCGGTCGATGTTCGTCGACGCGGTACGCTCGAAGATTACCGCTGACAAGGGCGTAAGCATGCAGAACCTGGATTACTACTCGATCGCGCTGTTCGTGATCGCCACCTGTGTCACGCCAGGGCCCAACAACATCATGCTGATGTCATCGGGCGCCAATTTCGGCATGGGCCGCACTCTGCGCCATGTAGCGGGGATCAACATCGGCTTTCCGTTGATGCTGGTGGCTGTCGGCCTGGGTGCCGGCGCGATTTTTCGGCAGTACCCCAGGCTGCACGATGTGCTGCAGTTGATCGGGACGGTTTACCTGTTGTTCCTGGCTTATCACATCGCCAGTTCACCCACTGCGGACTTGGGCGACAAATCAGGCAAGCCGTTGGGGTTCACGGCCGCCGCTTTGTTTCAGTGGGTCAACCCAAAGGCGTGGGTCATGGCCGTGGGGGCGGTGCTGGCGTACACCTCTCCGCTGGGTTCCTACACCGTGCAGGTGGCGCTGATTGCGTTGCTGTTCTTTGTGCTGGGTTCACCGTGCTCCATGGTGTGGGTTTTTTTCGGCCAATACCTGCGGCGTTTTCTGACCCGGCCACAACGTTTGAAGGCGTTCAACATCTGCATGAGCCTGGTGCTGGTGGTATCGCTGATACCGGTTATACGAGGCCTGCCATTCGCTCAATGGTGGTCTTGAGTACAGAGAAAATTTGCCGTGCCGCCCGCCAGGCGATCGGCTCAAGCAACTCCATGGATTGGCATGATGAGATGAGGATGCACCGTTAAATGGCTATTTACGTCTTAGGAATATCTGCCTTCTATCACGACAGTGCCGCAGCTCTGGTCAAGGATGGTGTGCCCGTGGCTGCCGCGCAGGAAGAGCGCTTTACCCGTGTTCGCCATGACCCGGCTTTTCCGACCCAAGCGATTGCCTATTGCCTGGATGCCGAGGGAATAACCTTGAATGATCTGGAGGCCGTGGTCTATTACGAGGACCCTCAAGAGAAATTCTCGCGGGTTATTTCTTCGTTCGCCAGTGGCGGCATCGGTGGTGCGCGCACGTTTATCAACGCGATGCCGGAGTGGATTCGCTGGAAATGGAACGTGTTGAAGTTCGTCGACGAGCAACTTGAGCTGCTCAACCGAGGCAAGGCGCCGCGCACACAGGCGTCGCAGCATCACCGCTCGCACGCTGCCGCGGCGTTCTATCCGTCACCGTTTGAAAACGCCGCCGTGCTGTGTATCGACGGCATTGGCGAGTGGCATTCGACCACGATCTGGCGCGGCAAGGGCTCCAGTCTTGAACTGAAGAACTCGATTTCCTATCCGCATTCCATGGGCTTGCTATATTCGGCAATGACCTACTACTGCGGCTTCAAGGTCGATTCCGGGGAATACAAGCTGATGGGACTGGCGCCCTATGGCCAGCCTGTTCATGCCGACAAGATCCGCGACGAGCTGATCAATATTCGCGATGACGGCTCGTTCACCCTGAACATGAAGTACTTCGAATATCTGCGCGGTGAACGCATGGTCGGCGAGCCCTTCGAAGAACTGTTCGGCGGGCCGATCCGGCAACCAGAAAGCCCGATCTCCCAGCGCGAATGCGATCTCGCGGCGTCGATCCAGAAAGTCACCGAAGAAGTGGTGCTGGGGCTGGCGACCGCCGCCGTCAAGCAGACCGGTCAACGTAACCTGTGCCTGGCCGGTGGTGTCGCGTTGAACTGCGTGGCCAACGGGGTACTTAGCCGCTCCGGGCGTTTCGACTCGATCTGGATTCAACCCGCAGCCGGAGACGCGGGTTGTGCTCTGGGGGCTGCGCTGGACTACGCCGTCAAGCAAAGCGGTCGACCGCACCTGGCGAGAAGCAAGCCCGATGCCATGAGTGGCAGCCTGCTGGGGCCGGGTTTTGACGACGAAGAAATTGCCGCATTTCTGCTGGAAAACCACTATCCCTTCACGCGCTATGACAATGCCGGGCTATATGACCAGGTGGCTGCTCGTCTGGCCGAGGGTGCCGTGGTCGGCTGGTTTCAGGGGCGCATGGAATTCGGGCCCCGCGCCCTAGGCGCGCGCTCGATTCTGGGCGATGCGCGCAATCCCGAGATGCAGCGCACCATGAATCTGAAGATCAAATACCGCGAGTCCTTTCGCCCGTTTGCACCGGCGGTGCTGGCAGAAGATGCCGGGAATTATTTCGATATTTGCGAAAAAAGTCCTTACATGCTGATGGTCGCGCCGGTGACCGACTCGATCAGATCGCCGCAGTCGCTGCAAGAGGACGGTCCGCAGCGCGGTCTGGGCAGCATCAACAATGTGCGCTCGCAATTGCCGGCGGTGACCCATGTCGACCTGTCGGCCCGGGTGCAGACGGTGACTGAAGAAAACAACGCGCCCTTTACCTACCTGCTGCGCAGTTTCAAGGCACGCAGTGGTTGTTCTGTACTGGTTAATACCTCGTTCAATGTGCGCGGCGAGCCAATAGTGTGCAAGCCAGCCGAGGCATATGCCTGCTTCATGCGCACGGAAATGGACGTTCTGGTGCTGGGCCATTTTGTCCTGGAACGGCCGGGCCAGCCGGCGTTCGTCGAAGCCGTCGACTGGCGCAACGAAATCCCGCTGGACTGACCGCCCCATCAATTATCCGGAGATGTTCCATGCTGAAATTGCTCGCGTTTCTCATATTTTTCATCGTACTCCTGCCTGTCGGTCTGACGCGTTCAGTGTTCCATTCTTCCCGGTTCGGGCGGCGCTTTCATCAGGCGCCGACCGCTTGGGATCACTCCGTCAGTGAACTGCAACGCTAACGATCTAGGGAGCCGTGCTCATGTCAAAAGTGATCTATAAAAATCTTGGTACCCCACCGCTTCTGGCCACAGGCGGGGCAGGGGTCTGGCTCGAAGATGCAACCGGCAAACGCTACCTGGACACCTGCGGCGGTGTCGCGGTGTCGAGCCTGGGCCACGGCCATCCACGTATCGCGGCGGCCTTCGAGCGCGAGGCGAAAAAGCTGGCCTGGGCGCACGCGGGCAGTTTCACCACGCAGGCAGCGGAGCAGTTGGCCGAAAGCCTGGTGACGGCCAGTGGCGGCCTGGCGCGGGCGCAGTTTTTGTCAGGAGGGTCGGAGGTCATGGAACTGGCGATGAAAATCGCTTACCAGTACCAGTGCGAGCGGGGGTTGCCCGAGAAATCGGTGTTCATCTCGCGGCGACAGAGCTACCACGGCAGCACGCTCGGCACGCTGAGCATTTCCGGCAACCCGCAGCAGCAATCTGTATTCGGCCCGCTATTGCCAAAGGCCGAGTTTGTATCGCCGTGTTATGCCTACCGTGATCAGCGTCATGACGAAAGCGAAGAGCAGTACGCAACCCGCCTGGCCGAGGAACTCGACCAGAAAATCCGCAGCCTGGGCAGCGAAAATGTTGCGGCTTTTTTCGCTGAAACAGTGGTGGGTTCGACTAATGGTGCCGTTCCCCCAGTGCAGGGTTACTTTCGCAAGATCAAGGCGGTCTGCGAGCGGCATGATGTGCTGCTGGTCCTCGATGAAGTGATGGCCGGCATGGGGCGTACCGGTCAACTGTTCGCCTATGCCGACGATGGCATCGTGCCGGACATGGTCGCCGTAGGGAAAGGCCTGACGGCCGGTTACATCCCCATCTCGGCGTTGTTGATCAGTGAGCAGGTGCATGCGGTGATGGCCGGAGGCTCTGGCGTTCTTGGCAACGGTCAGACTCATGTCAACCACCCGCTGGCCTGTGCCATTGCTCTGGAAGTGCAACAGGTCATCGCTGAGGAGAACTTGCTGGCCCAGGTGCGCCAGCGCGGCGAGCAGCTGCGCAGTTGGCTCAAGGAGAGCCTGGGTGACCTGGATATCGTCGGCGATGTGCGCGGGCGCGGGCTGTTTGTCGGTGTCGAGTTTGTCGAAAGCCGCTCCACCAAAGTGCCGTTCAGCGGCGGCGGTGCCTACTCCGCATCACTCAAAAAAGAGGCCCTGCAGCACGGCCTGCTGATTTACCCCGGCAGCGGCACGGTGCAGGGCATAGAGGGCAATCATGTGCTGTTTGCTCCGCCGTTCATCACCAGCGAAAGCGAACTGGCGCAAATGGTCGAGCGTTTTAGTGCGGTGGTGCGGGCGGTCGCTCACTAGCGAGTTGTCGAGTTACCGCAGCGGTTTCAGCCACATTATCTAGATAGGGAGCAGTGAAGGTGCAGACAATCGAGTCATGCAAGGACAAAGTCCTGTTGTCGGTATGTACGATGGACTGGTGTGATCACGGGGTGGAGTTCGCCAAAACGGTATTCTCCAACCTGGAGGTGTTTTGCTGGGACCCGGGCGATCCATATCCCTACCATCTGGATAACTGGGAAGGCGACTGGATCATTTCCTACCGTGGCGATTTCATATTCCCGGAGAGCATTTACAAGAATGCACGCAAGGGAGCGATCAACCTGCACCCTGCGCCGCCTAAATATCGCGGGCTTGGCAGTCAGCATTATGCGATCTATTACAACGATGAAACCTATGGTTCTACCTGCCACCATCTGGCGCCATCAGTCGATAGCGGACAGATCATAAATGTCGCGCGTTTCAACATAGCGCCAGCCGAGACGGCATCGTCACTGCGCCTGCATGTCGGAGCGTATTGCCTGCAACAGTTCATTCATCTGCTCACCGATTACATCCTGCAAGGGCAGCCCTTGCCGGTATCGTCGGAGAACTGGGGGGAGCGGCTGTACAAGCAATCCGAGCTCAAACCCTGGATGGAAAAAATCCGTGCTCAGGAGCCGGATCATCGTTGCTTCAAGTAAGTTTTCCTGGCAAGCCACTTCAAGCTACCCATAGCTTGAAGTGCTCACTGAAGAGTGCACCTATGTTTGAGTTTTCGAGTTTTTTCGCGGCGCTGGGTGTTTACGTGATAGGCACCGCCAGCCCTGGGCCGGGCAACCTCGCGATTGCCAATACCTCCCTGAATTACGGCCGAACGCCGGGTCTGGCATTGGCCGCCGGGGTGATTTCCGGTTCGTTGTGCTGGGGAGCGATGACCGCTGCCGGGGTTTCGGCGCTGTTGATGTCCAACTCGCAGACCATGCTGTGGCTGAAAGTGCTGGGGGCCTGCTATTTGTTCTTTCTGGCCTGGAAGTCGATTCGCAGTGCTCTGGCCCCAAACGCCGCTCTGGTGTCGCGGGTGCGTGAAAAACAAAGCCGAAACCTGGGATTTTATCTCCAGGGCCTTGGCATTCACCTCACTAACCCCAAAGCGGCCTTGACCTGGTTCACAGTGACCACCGTCGGGCTCAGCGCCAACGCGCCTGCGTGGGCCAGCTTCGTTTTGGTGGCGGGCTGCGCGCTGTTAGGGTTTCTGATTTTCTGCACCTACGCGTTGGCATTTTCCGCGCAATCAGCAGAGCCGTTTTTCACCCGGACACGTAAGTCGTTTGGTCTGATTTGTGGTGTGTTCTATTCGATCATTGCCATCGGCTTTCTCAGCTCGCTGTTCTGATCATCCTCAGGGCAGCCTTCAGAAGCACCGCCAGTGGCGACAAGTCGAGCGTTTTCTGAAGGCTACCTGCTGCTTGTATGAGCGGCGTTCATACAAAATGTAATGAACAAAAAGAATGATAGTAAAATTTTATAATCAAAAATAATAATGTTTGCAGTCAACGCCGCCCGGCCCGCGTGCTCACATCAACCCATACCGCCAGCACCAGAATCCCGCCCTTGACGATCATCTGCCAGTAACTGTCGACGTCGAGCATCGACATGCCGTTATCCAGGCTGGTGATCACCAGCGCGCCAAGCAGGGCACCGTAGACCGTTCCGGAGCCGCCGCGCATCGACGTGCCGCCAATGAAGCAGGCGGCGATGGCGTCGAGTTCGCCCATGTTGCCAGCCGAAGGCGAGCCCGCAGCCAGGCGTGCGGTATTGACCAGCCCGGCGAGTGCGCACATGACCCCCATGATGCCGAAGATCCACAGCTTCACCGCCTGCACATTGATACCGGACAGGCGGGTGGCCTCCATGTTGCTGCCGACTGCGTATACCCGTCGGCCGAACACGGTCTGGCTGGTGACGTAACTGAACACCCCGAGCAGCACCAGCAACAACAGGACCGGAACCGGAATGCCGTCGTAGCTGTTCAGAATGTACACAAACCCGGCCAGCACGGCGCCGATCAACGCGACGCGCAACAGGTCGCGCAGTATTGAATGGGGCATAAGGCCATGCAGGGCGCGATTGCGGCGTTGTTTCCAGGTCAGAAAGATCGTCAGCGTCATCAGCAACAGGCCCAGCCCGGTGCCCACCGCGTGAGGCAGATAGCCCTGACCCACATAAACCAGCGACGGCGACACCGGTGCAATCGTGGTGCCGCCGGTGATCCCCAGCAGCACACCACGAAACGCCAGCATGCCACCGAGCCCGACGATGAATGACGGAATGCGCAGGTAGGCGGTCATGTAGCCATTGGCCAGGCCGATCATCAAACCGCACAGCGCCACCACGCTCAGGTTCGCCAACAGCGGAACGTGATAGACCACGTCGAGAATCGCTGCCAGCCCGCCGAGCAAACCGAGCATCGAGCCCACCGAAAGATCGATTTCACCGCTGATGATCACCAGCACCATGCCGCAGGCCAGGATTCCGGTGATGGACATCTGCCGCAGCAGGTTGGAGAGGTTGCGCGGGGTGAGAAATCCACCCTCGGTATGCCAGCTGAAGAATAGCCAGATCACGGCGATGGAAATCACCAGTGCGAGCATTTTGTAGCGGGTGAAAAACTGTTTGACCTGATTCATCTACGCGGTCTTCCGGTCGTTATTGTTATGGGTATTGTCGTCAGGGCTGTCGGGGTGGCTGAGTGCGGCAGCAAGCACCTGTTCCTGGGTGAGTTCATGGTTGATGAAGTCGCCGCGCAACCGGCCTTCGCCAATCACCAGCACACGGTCGGATACGCCCAGCACTTCGGCCAGCTCGGAGGAAACCATAATGATCGAAACACCTTCGGCGGCCAGCGCGCCCATCAGCTTGTAGATCTCGTATTTGGCACCTACATCCACACCTCGGGTAGGCTCATCGAGAATCAGCACGCGAGGTCGGGTCAATAGCATCTTCGCCAGCACGGCTTTCTGCTGATTGCCACCGGACAGGCTGGTGATCGGCAGGAACGGGCTTGCGGTCTTGAGGTGCATGCGCGAGATTTCCCGGTCGATGCTGCCCAGTTCGGCCTCTGCGTCGATACGGGTCATGTTCGCGTACTGGTCGAGGACGGCGAGGGTGATGTTCTGGCCGACGCCCAGGTCGGGAATGATGCCCTGACGCTTGCGGTCTTCAGGCACCATGGCCAACCCGGCGCGGATCGATTTGCGCGGCGTGCGCGTATCGATGATCCGGCCGTCCAGCCATACCTCGCCGCTGTAGCGTCCTGGATAGGCACCGAACAGCGCCGAAACCAGTTCCGTGCGGTCAGCACCCACCAGCCCGGCGATGCCGAGAATTTCTCCGCGCTTGAGGACAAACGAGATGTCGTCCACGCGTTTGCGTCTGGGGTTATCGACGTCGTAACAGGTGATGTGTCGCGCCTCGAAAATCACCTCACCGACATCGTGGGGTACGGTGGGGTACAGATTGCTCATTTCGCGCCCGACCATCTGGGTGATGATCTTCTGGATGTCCATTTCCGTCATGGCGGTGGTGGCAATATGCTTGCCGTCGCGGATCACTGAAATGGTGTCGCATACCGCCGCCACCTCATCAAGTTTGTGCGAGATATAAACGCAGGCAACACCTTTGGCTTTCAGGTCGCGAATGATGCCCAGCAGCACCTCTATCTCCGAGCGGGTCAGGGCCGAGGACGGCTCATCGAGGATCAACAGCCGTGCCTTTTTGTTCAGCGCCTTGGCGATTTCAACCAGTTGTTGATAACCGCCGCCGTACTGCGACACCGGCAGCGCAACGTTCATGTCGGGGACTTTGAGCTCGCGCATCAGTGCTTCGGCACGGTGAATCATCGCCGGGTAGTTCATGCGACCGCCCGCCAGGGTCAGCTCGTGGCCCATGAAGATGTTTTCAGCCACCGACAGGTCCGGGACCAGCGTCAACTCCTGATGGATGATGACGATTCCGGCAGCCTCGGTTTCGCTGATCGATTGCGCCCTCAACGGCTGGCCTTCCCAGAGAATCTCGCCTTCCCAGGTGCCGTAGGGATAGACCGCCGAGAGAACCTTCATCAGGGTCGATTTACCGGCCCCGTTTTCGCCGCACAGACCGACGCATTCGCCGGGTCGAACCTTGATATCGATGCCGTTCAGGGCTTTGACGCCGTCAAAGGTTTTGACGATGCCGTTCATTTGCAGCAAATAGTCGGACATGGTGGTTAACTCGCACGCAGGCCACGGGCTGGCGCAGGCAGAGCACCTGCGGGGCCGGATTCAGCGGGTCCCGCAGGGCAGCGCTCAGGTTATCGGTCGATGCTGTTCAGCCCGACCGGTCATTTCCCGTCAATCTGTGCCTGAGTGTAAAAGCCGTCGGTGACCAGCAGGTCGATGTTGTCTTTGGTCAATGGCGTCGGTGCCAGCAGAATGGTGTCGACCTTTTTGCTACCGTTGTCGTACTGCGAACTGAAGGCCGGCTTTTCGCCGCGTGCCAGTTGTACCGAGAGTTTGGCGGCCTCGGTGGCAATCAGTTTCAATGGTTTGTAAACGGTCATGGTCTGCGTGCCATCTTTTACTCGCTTGATCGCCGCCAAGTCAGCGTCCTGCCCCGAGATGGGCACCTTGCCCGCCAGCTTTTGCGTGGCCAGCGCTTGTATGGCCCCTCCGGCAGTCGCGTCATTGGAGGCGACGATGCCAGCAATCTTGTTGTCATTGCGGGTCAGGGCGTTTTCCACAATGCTCAGCGCCTCGATTGGGTTCCATTCCTTCACCCACTGTTGCCCGACAATCTTGATGTCGCCCTTGTCGATGGCCGGCTGGAGCACTTTCATCTGACCTTCGCGCAGAATCTTCGCGTTGTTGTCTGTCGGCGCGCCACCGAGCAGGAAGTAATTGCCCTTGGGCGCGGCGGCGAGCACACCACTGGCCTGCATTTCGCCGACTTTTTCGTTATCGAAAGAGATGTAGGCGTCGACGTCAGCGTTCAGAATCAGCCGGTCATAAGACACGACCTTGATGTTGGCTTTCTTGGCTTCGGCAATGGCGTTGGTCAATACCGTGGCGTTGAACGGCACGATGACAATCACATCCACGCCTCGGGAAATCAGGTTCTCGATCTGCGAAATCTGCTTTTGCTCGTTGGCATCAGCTGATTGCACAAAGACCTTGGCGTCCAGCTTTTCGGCCGCTGCAACGAAGTAATCCCGGTCTCTTGCCCAGCGCTCCAGGCGCAAGTCGTCAATCGAAAAGCCGATCTTCGGGAGGGCAGAATCGGCCATGACCGGCAGGGACAGAAGTGCCAGTGCACTGGCCAACAGCGTGCGTTTCAGGGTGTTCATGAGGTGCGTCCTTTTATTGTTGTTGGAAGACACTGCCAGGCATCGGTGAGGATGCCGATAAAACGGTAGAGCGTTAACGGGCGCCGCGTGCGTGGCGTTGTCGCAAGAAGTCACGGCGACCCCCGGCCTGGCCTGTCATCAGGTATAGACAAACCGGTTGACCAAGCCTTCGAGCCATTCCTGTCGACCGCTGACCGCCTGTGGGTTCAGTTCATGGGCGAACGCATGCTCGGCCAGTGAAGCAAGACTGAATTCGCCCGCAAGCACCGATTGTCCGAACGGCTGCTGCCAACCGGCATAGCGCTGATCCTTGAACTGTTGCAACACGTCGTTCTGCAGCATGGCCGCAGCCCGCTCCAGCGACAGGGCGAGCACATCCATCGCTGCAACATGGCCGTAAAACAGATCGACTTCGTCGAGGCTTTGACGCCGCACCTTGGAATCGAAATTGTAGCCGCCATTGCCGAAACCACCGGCCTTCAGGATTTCATAGGTGGCAAGGGTCATTTCCTCGACGCTATTGGGAAACTGGTCGGTGTCCCAGCCGTTCTGCGGATCGCCACGATTGGCGTCGATGCTGCCGAAAATGCCCAGCGAGACGGCAGTGGCGATCTCGTGATGAAAGCTGTGTCCGGCCAGCGTGGCATGGTTGGCCTCGATGTTGACCTTGATCTCGTTTTCCAGGCCGTACTGCTGCAGAAATCCGAAAACCGTGGCGCTGTCGTAGTCGTACTGATGCTTGGTCGGCTCCTGTGGTTTAGGCTCGATCAGCAGGTCGCCTTTGAAACCGATCTTGTGCTTGTGCTCGACCACCATGCGCATGAATCGCCCCAGTTGTTCGCGTTCGTGCTTCAGGTCGGTGTTAAGCAGCGTTTCATAACCCTCGCGACCGCCCCACAGCACATAGTTGGCGCCTTTGAGACGCAGGGTCGCGTTCATGGCACTGAACACCTGGGCTGCGGCATAGGCGAACACCTCTGGGTCGGGATTACTGGCCGCACCTGCGGCAAAGCGCGGGTTGCTGAAACAATTGGCGGTGCCCCACAGCAGTTTGATCCCGCTCTGTTCCTGATGGCGCTCCAGATGATCGATCATCTGCGCGAAGTTGTGGCGGTATTCCTTGATCGAGCTGCCTTCTGGAGCAACGTCTGTGTCATGGAAGCTGTAATAGTCGATGCCCAGTTTGGAGAAGAACTCGAACGCCGCTTCAGCCTTGCCGATGGCCAGCTCCATCGGATCACCGACGCGCTGCCAGGGGCGCTTGAACGTGCCGACACCGAACATGTCCGCGCCTGGCCAGACGAAGGTGTGCCAATAGCAGGCAGCCATGCGCAAGTGTTCGCGCATGGGTTTGCCGAGGATCAGCTGGTCGGCGTTGTAATGGCGAAAGGCAAGGGGCGAGTCGCTGTCGGGGCCTTCGTAGATAACCTTGTCGACAGTGGGGAAGTACGTCATCTGCGTTTTCCTTGTTGTTATGGGCGATGCCTCGATACTAGGCTCTGTACGAAAAGTGGCTGCGCTCGGTGATGCTGCGTTAAAAACAGGCTCGGAATGCTCATTTACAACCCGTAGACTCCGCTTCCTCGCCTGTTTTTGCCTTGCCTGACCTTCGCTCGCCGACTTTTCATACAGAGCCTAGCAACGGCCCTGTGCCTGCTGATTATGAAAATCATCAACCGACAGTGCGATTTTGAGTATTGAGATTCGCCGTGCACGCGCCTAGGCTGTCGAAAAGCTTCGCGCTTCCGGATCGGTATAAAAACAATGAAAACCGTACCTCCTGTGCACCGTATCGCGCTGTTATTCAATGGCAGCAAAATCTACGATCGCGGCATTATCAGTGGCATTGGCAATTACCTCAGCAGCACTCGCGTATCCTGGGATCTGTTCCTCGAAGAAGATTTTCTCTGTCGCCTGAAAGGCATCGAGCGCTGGCAGGGCGACGGAATCATTGCCGACTTCGACGACCCGTTGATCGGCGAGGCACTGGCCGGCATCAGATTGCCGGTCGTGGCGGTCGGTGGCTCTTATCAGGATGCGCGTGCCTACCCGAAAGGCATTCCGTATGTCGCCACCGACAATCACGCGCTGATCGAGGCGGCTTACCAACACTTGATCGAAGCCGGGCTGACACGGTTTGCCTGCTTCAGCCTGCCTGAGGCGCAAGCCAATCGCTGGGCGCAGGAGCGGGAGACAGCCTTTCGCCGGTTGCTTCAGCGCGATGGGCTGCAGGTCGAGATCTATCGCGGCATGGGCACCAGCGCTCCGCTTTGGGACAGTGCCGTCGAGCAGCAGATCGCCTGGCTGCACAGCCTGCCTAAACCCGTCGGCATCATCGCCGTGACCGACGCGCGCGCCCGGCAATTGCTACAGGCCTGCCTGACCGCCGGGATTGCCGTGCCCGAGCAAGTGGCACTGATCGGCATCGATAACGACCCGCTGACCCGAACCCTCACCCGCGTACCCCTGAGTTCGGTGATTCAAGGCACCGAGACCATGGGCAGAACCGCTGCGCGCCTGCTTCACCAGATGTTGCACGGCATGCCGTCCACCGGCACACAGATCCTGATTCCACCGGATGCGGTTAACGTGCAGGCTTCAAGCTTGCATCAACCATTGGGTAATCCGTACGTGATGCAAGCCATGCTGTTCATCCGCCAGTACGCCTGTCAGGGCATCAAGACAGCGCAAGTCGCCGCGTATGTGGGCGTATCGCGCTCATCACTGGAATCACACTTTCGCAGGGCGCGCGGCTGCAGCGTGCATGACGAGATCCTGCGCTTCAAACTGGCCGCTGCCGCCAACGGCCTGGAAAGAACCGACTCGGCGATTGCAGAGATCGCCCGCGATTGTGGTTTCAAATCGGCGCAGTACCTGCATACCGTGTTTCGCCGTGAGTTTGGGTGCACGCCGAGGGAGTATCAGGTGAAGGGGAGTGTGGCGGAGCACCATTAGCCGAGCTCCACCCATCAAGCAGCCACCAGGCGTATTGTCCAGAAGTCAGACGACAGATTCGGGTCCATCAGGTAACTGTAGGGCATGGTGAAGTAGCCCTCCATGCCCCATGCGACACCCCATGAGTTACGTACTATGAAACGCTGGTGAGCATCGTCATAACCGACCACCAGCACGCAGTGCCCGCCGAGCATCTTTTCCGCATGGGCGGGCATCGGTGCGTGTCCGGTCTCGGCAACTTTCTTGCTTTCAAAGCTTTCGTACACCGCAAAACCAATGATGAACGGGTATCCCGACGCCAGACAGCCTTTCATTTGATTGAGGTGTTGCGCCACTTTCTGATAAGAAACGGCTTTGTATTTTCTGGCGTCTTTATAACAGGCGGGTGGAGGTTTGATTGCGAACTTGGCAATGTCGTAGGGCCACTCTTTTTCCGGGCAGTCGCCTTGGGCTGCAACCGTTTTGATGCCGTTTCGAATCATCGCACCGCTGTCCGACTTCACGGTATGTTGGATCACGCGTTCGTTGTAATAGATAAATAAACGCGATGGCTCGAAGGCGGGCTTCAGTTTCTGTTTCATCCGGTCAAACTGAATGGCTGCTGCAATGCCATTGGCCGTGCAACTGCCAAGTTGTCCCTGGTCATAGACGGGAGGGCAGTGTTTTCTCAGGTCAATCGAGTGCGGAAGTGCTGTCAGCGTAGCAATGGGGGCCGCGTATAAGTGGTCGCGATGATCCGGCAGGTCTCGAATCCAGCCATACTGCTTTACGGTATAGGTCATCATCTGTGTCCTGTTGAAAGGCGATGAAAACATCATTGAACGCAGGTGCGAACAATAAGGCCGCTGGCACCATGTAAGCAGGTTTGACTCAGTGAATCAGTGAAGATATTTTTAGTGCTTAGTGTGCTAAATGTCGCCCAGATAGCCATCATTGATGATGTTTTGCGATTGGCAATAAGGCTTCTTGATACGGATGTTTGATAGTGTATTTTGGCATCTACAGTGCGCGTCCAGCCCCACTCATAAACATCCTGACCGCCTGATCTACCAGTCTCTCCACCTCGGACATCGGCATGGGTGCAGGTTCCTGCTGGAACAGCCGCTCGCCGGTTTCGGCTGTTAATAGAGACAAGAATTGCCTGGCCCTCAATCCGGGGCAGGCGTCGGCCAGGTCTCCACTCGCCATTGCACGCGACATCAGGTCCGAAAGTACGTCGATGCACTGACTGGGGCCGCTGTCATGGAACAGCTTGCCGATGTCTGAACGACCGGATTCCGACAGAACCAGTCGGTAGACATTGATGGCTTTTGAGTCGTGGGTGAGCACGCTCATCATCTTGCGCCCGAAGCGGACCAGTGTTTCGTGCAGCGCACTGTCGTCCGATGCCTGCAGCAGAGAGGCCAGAGCATCATACAAATGGGAGGTTGCGTACATCTTCACCACGGCGCCGAACAGATCCTCTTTGCAGCGAAAGTATCCGTAGAGCGTCGCTTTCGACCCGCCCAAGCGTCGTGACACCTCGGTCATCGAGGCGCCGTCGTAGCCGAGTTCGAGAAATACATCGGCGGCGACTCCGACAATGGTCAGGTGACGTGCTTCGGTGCGTGCTTTCATCAGTCCTCCATAAGCGTACCGAATGGTACATTTAAATTGACAGCGCGTCAGCTCCGGGCTAAAACATACACCGCCGTACACTTATGAGTTTCCGGTGCCGGGAGGCAGCAGCTTTTCACTGCACAGCCTGTAATCGTCGAGTGTGTGCTCGACAGTGACGTTGCAAAACGGCGACGTTGCAAGAAGAGAGGTAGAGGCATGCAAACGATACAGTTACATGAAATGCTGACTGTCCATTTACACATCGACACGCCGCAATCACTATTCCAGCCTCGGCAAGGCCAACGCAGCAGCAGCAGCAGCAGCAGCAGCAGCAGCAGCAGCAGCGGGATACTGGGAGGTGAGTTTCAGGGCCAATGCCTGCGAGGCAAGGTTGTTCCGGGGGGCAGTCTTTTTCTGGTCGCGCAGGATGAAGAACTTGTGCGATTCAGCCTGTATTACACATTGTTGACCGACGACGGCGTCAGCATCGATGTCGTTGGCGAAGGGCTTACTGCCATTGATGGCACTCCCGGCAAGGAGCCGCAGGACAGCGTATTACGGATAGCGGCGTCCTTCAGTCGCTGTACCTGTAATATCCAGTTCAGCGTCCCGGCAGGTGACTATCAATACCTGCAAACACATCTTTACATAGGCCGGGTCCATGTCATGACCGGCAGCGACGAGATGACGATTAGTATCTTCCAGGTTGACGAGACCTGAGGCCTCGCCAACGCTTCACGCCTGATCATTACTTCGCGGCAAAGAAACTCAGCCCCTTACCGATCGCACAGGCATAACTTACCGCGTTGCCCACTGGCTGATACCCCGGAACACTCAGCGTCGTCATGCTGAAATCAGCGGTACCGTTGGAACGGATCTGATAGCGGATGAATTGCTCGATAGGCTTGTTATCGCGGTCCAGAGTGAAATGGGTATCGGAGAACGCCAACGTACCGTCCGCCGTGATGCGGTAGGTTTCTATGCGTTTGCCGCCTTTGGTCTTCGAGGGCTCTGCGCCTTCGACCGAGGATTTGCACTGCCCCAGGTCAATCACGACGGCTACCGATTCTCCGGTATTCAGCGCCTGGGTGATGGCGGGGTAGCTTTTGAGTTCTTCACCTGCATGGGCGAGGGTGGGCAGTGAGAGTGCGAGCAACAGCGCGAAGTGACGTTTCATGGCTTCTCCAGCAATGCAGACTGGCCAGGTGCGCCAGTCAAGTCCGGGGTAGGGTTAGGGGCAAGGGTAATAAAAGCAGGACCAACCCTAGCACAAGGTATTTCCCCGGTGGGCCGCAAATAACAGTGGCACCGCTCTGGCACGGTATTCTTCATCCTTTCTGATCGATGGCCGATAGCGTTGCAGGCGCTAATCTTATCGTCAACCACTGGAAGGGATTGAACATGCTGAGACAGCTGAAGATTGCCGCGCGGACGTCTGTCTGCTTTGCGCTGATGGTCGTTCTGGTAGTAGGGCTCGGTATTTTCAGCCTCGTGCAGCTCCACAGTATTCGTGAACAATCACTGGAGATTGAAAACGACTCGCTGCCGGGTATTGCACTGGGTGATGACATCGCTCTGGCATTCGAAAAAACCCGTACCGCCGTGGTCAAGATGCTGGCGATTCAGGACGCCGCTCAGGTGGCTGAAGCCCACGCAGATTTCATCGATAAAAAGGCCGGCTTTCAAAAAGCCATTCAGGCGTACAGCCCTGTCATCACCGCTGATGACGAAAAAATGCTCGTTACAGGGCTGGCAAACGATTATCAGACCTACACCGACAAGGCCGAGCAAAGCTACGAGCTGGGCAATGACAGCCAGGCGACTGCGGGCAGGCAGGCTGCATGGACCGACATGAGGAGGCTCGCTGACACGATTGAGGCGTCACTTGGCAAACTGGAAAAAATCAACGATGACTCCGAGGCTGACTCCAGCGCGGCCGCTTCGCAAGTCTTCGATAGTGCTCTGGTGGTGACCCAAGTGGTCATGCTGTTGACAGTGTTGATTACCGTGCTGCTTGCCTGGCGCCTGACAAAAAGCCTGGCGGTGCCCATCAGTCTGGCACTGCTGACCTCGGAAACCATTGCAGCCGGTGACCTGCGCCCGACCTCGATCAACCGGGAAGGCGTCGACGAGGCCGCCTTGCTGTTGCAGTCCATGGAGCGCATGCGCGGCAGCCTGAGCAAAACCCTGACCCAAGTGGGTGATGCCGCTCACCAACTGGCGTCTGCCACTGAGGAGATGAGCGCGCTGATGGTCAACAGCAATGCCGACCTGGTGGTGCAGAACAGCGAGATTGAAATGGCCGCCACCGCCGTGACCGAGATGAGCCAGGCGGTGGATGAAGTGGCACGTAATGCGGTGACGACTTCAGAGGAGTCGAAGGCCTCTTCGCTGTCCGCTCGCAAGGGGCAGGATGAGCTGGCCCAGACCGTTACCTCCATTCTCGAGTTGACCCGTAACGTCGGCACGGCATCGGTCGAAGCCCAGGCACTGGCGACCCGCACACTGGACATCAGCAAGGTGCTGGATGTCATTCGCGCTGTCTCCGAGCAGACCAACCTGCTGGCCCTTAACGCAGCGATCGAGGCGGCGCGAGCAGGCGAGGCAGGGCGTGGGTTTGCGGTGGTGGCAGACGAAGTGCGTGCTTTGGCACATCGCACCAGCGAATCGACCCGCGAGATCGAGACCATGGTCGGGCATATTCAGATGGGCACCAAAAGCACGCTGGCGGCGCTTGAAGTCAGTACCGAACAGGCACAGCGCACCAAGCAGCAGGCCGAATCGGCGAATGCCGTACTGGCGACCATTGCCAGCTCGGTCGTGATCATCGACGAGCGCAACACGATGATCGCCAGCGCCTCGGAGGAGCAGGCACTGGTTGCCAGAGAAGTGGACCGCAATCTGGTGCGGATTCGCGACCTGTCGACGCAATCGGCAGTCCGCACCGGGCAAACCGGCAGTGCCAGTCAGTCGCTGGCGGAGCTGGCCAGTGGCCTGACCACCACCTTGAGGCAGTTCAAACTCAGTTAACCGTAAGCGCGTCGTCGCTGTTGTCCAGGCAACAGCGAATCGACAATGTGTTCGGCACCTGCGCCCGCAAACTCCCGCTGATGCTCAGGTCTTGTGGGGCGAACTTGCTCGCGAAGCGGTCAGTCCCCCGAAAAATATGGCGTCTGGACCCTTGTTTTCATGAGCGATGCGGATTGCCGCCCCGGTCACTCCTGCAGGCGCCTTCGGTCACATCGCGACTGCAGCCAAAGCCCTGTTTTTCGGGTTCTTCAACCTTTGTGCAAAACAATAAGTGCGTAGCGCCAAGGCTTTGGGCATGACCTGTGCACTGCTGATCGGGATCGTTTTCCTGAGCCAGCGGAGCTACCCGAATGCCTGATGCCGTTCCTGTTGCCAAGCCAACCCCTTCCACGCCAACCCGCCTGTCTGCACTTTGGCGCACTATGGCGCTGACCCTGTTTGCCACCAGCCTCGCTGCAACGGCGCATGCCGATGACAGTGACGTGCCTTCGCTGGCGGGCAAACGCATTGCGATCAGCATGACTGGCACTAGTCACTACTTTGATATCAAGACGTTTCAGGCTCAGGTCGATGAGGTCAAACGCCTTGGCGGCACGCCGATCACGCTTGACGCAGGCCGCAATGACAAGAATCTGGTCAATCAATTACAGACCGTGGTCACGCAAAAACCGGATGCAGTCATCCAGACCCTGGGCACGCTCAGCGTTATCGATCCGTGGCTCAAACGCATCAGCAAGGCAGGCATTCCGCTATTCACCATCGATGCGCCGTCGCAGTACAGCCTCAACAACACCACGTCCGACAACGTCGCGACCGGCAAGGCGCTGGCCGGGCAGTTGATCAAGGACGCAGGCGGCAAGGGCAATATTCTGGTATTCAACGGTTTTTATGGCGTGCCGGTCTGCGCCATTCGTTATGACCAGCTCAAGCTGGCGCTCAAGGATCATCCGGAGCTGAAAATCATCGAGCCCGAACTGCGTGATGTGATTCCCAACACGGTTCAGGACGCTTACTCGCAAGTAACGGCGTTGCTCAACAAATACCCCAAAGGCAGCGTTACGGCGATCTGGGCAGCCTGGGACATTCCGCAACTGGGTGCCAGCAAGGCACTGATCGATGCCGGGCGTACCGAGATCAAGACCTATGGCGTCGATGGCACGCCGGAAGTGCTGGAACTGATGCGCCGTGACAACTCGCCAGTCGGTGCAGTGGTTGCGCAACAGCCTGCGCTGATCGGCAAGACCGCCGTGCAGAACGTCGCCCGTTATCTGGCCGGGCAGCGTGATCTGCCCAGGGAAACACAGGTTCCGACGTTGCTGACCACCGCGGCCAACCTGCCGGACGTACAAAAGCTGCGCGGCGACAACTGACGCGAGGGGGTTGATCATGGTTTCAGCGAAGATGCAGGCTGCAACGCTGCCTGCCTTGCACCTGACAGGCATCAGCAAACGCTTTGGCGCGACGCAGGCGCTGGACAGCGTCAATCTGCGCGTCGACCCGGGGACGATTCACGGTCTGGTCGGTGAGAACGGCGCAGGCAAGTCGACGCTGATCAAAGTGCTGGCCGGCATTCATCGTGCAGACGCAGGCAGCCTGAGCATTCACGGTCAGCGGTTCGATGCTGTCACGCCGCGCCAGGTCGAGGCCCTGGGGGTGCATTTCATCCACCAGGAGCGGCTGCTGCCGGGCAGTTTCACAGTGGGCGAGGCGCTGTTTTTTGGTCAGGAGATCAAGCGCGGTCTGTTCGTCGACCGGCGTGCCCAGGATCGCGAGGCGACCCGGCTGCTGGAGGATTACTTTGCCATGCGCCTGCCAGCGGGAGCACTGGTACGCGATCTGGACAGCGCTCAGCGGCAGGTCCTGCAGATCACCCGCGCGCTGCTGGCCAAACCCAGGGTGCTGGTGTTCGACGAGCCGAGCGTATCGCTGGTCAAGCAAGAGGTGGATCGGCTGCTGGCCATCGTGCGCCGTTTGCGCGATGAAGGCCTGACGATTCTGTACATCTCCCATTACCTTCAGGAAATCGAATCGCTCTGCGATCAGGTCACGGTGCTGCGCAATGGCCGCGATGTGGCCGTGGTCGATCCGGCAACCACCAGCACCGCGCAGATTGCCCGGTTGATGGTCAATCGCGATGTGGGCGAGCAGTACATTCGCGCACCGACTGTTCCCGGTACCGATGTCCTTCAACTGCGTGGGCTTGGGGCAGGGCGGTACTACGATGCTGTCGACCTCAGCATACGGCGTGGCGAAGTGGTCGGCCTGACCGGACTGGTCGGCTCGGGCGCCAAAGAGCTGCTGAAAAGCCTGTTCGGGCTGCTCAAGCCGGAGCGCGGCGAGCTGCTGTTGAATGGCCAGCCCTTGCAACTGAAATCGCCCCGCGATGCAGTGCGCCACGGCATTGCGCTGGTCCCCGAAGAGCGCCGCACTCATGGCGTGGCACCAGCCCTTTCCGTGCTGGAAAACATCACGCTGGCCAGCCTCGGACGATTCAGCCGCCGTGGCTTGCTTGATGGCCCTGCTCAGGCCCGAGAGAGTGAACGGCTGATCGCTGAACTGGCGATCAAGACGCCTGGTGCTGATGCCGCAGTACAGCTGCTCAGTGGCGGCAATCAGCAAAAAGTCGCGCTGGCCAAGTGGCTGAGTCGGCATTCTTCACTGTATTTGCTGGACGAGCCCAGCGTGGGTGTCGACATCGGTGCCAAGGTGGAAATTTACCGGCTGATCGCGCGGCTTGCCGAGGCTGGCGCAGCCGTACTGGTGCTGTCCTCTGACTTGCCGGAACTGATCGGCATCACCCATCGCATCGTGGTCCTGCACCGAGGGCGCATTGCCGGCGAGTTCGATTCTCAAGCGACCGACAGCGACCAATTGCTGGCCTGTGCCACCGGAGCCAGTGGTAGCGATGAAAACGTTGAACTGATGATTGAGGAGGTCAGGCATGTCCACGCTTGAAGTATTTGCCAGCCCGACCATTGATCCACCCCGGCGGCTGCTTGTGCGCGTGGCGCAGCGTGGTTCGCTGCTGGTGTTTCTGGTGATTCTGCTGGTATTCGCCCTCAGCGCGCCGGGTTTTCTCAGTGTCGGCAACATCAGCAATGTGTTCGCCCAGTCGGCCGTGCTCGGCATTCTGGCGCTGGGCCTGACTTGCGTGGTGATTGGCGGTGGCTCCAATGTGGTCAGCGGCGGGCTGGATCTGTCGCTGGCGGCCAATCTCGGGTTGTGTGCGGCGGTTTACAGCAGCCTGAACAACGCTGGTTTCGAGGCTTGGCAAGCCATATCCCTGACGTTGGCGTGTGGCCTGCTGGTCGGCGCGTTCAATGGTCTGGCGGTGGTGCTGTTACGCCTGCCGCCACTGTTGGCGACCCTCGCGAGCATGAACCTGATCGCCGGGCTGGAACTGGTGCTGACCCAGAACACGGTGCTGGCCACTGATTCCGGGCTGCTGGACAGTCTGGCTTCAGGGGGCTGGCTCGGCATTCCGGCGCTCGCCTGGGTGCTGCTAGGCGTCGCGGCATCATTGTGGTTTTTGATTCAGCACAGCGCCTTTGGCCTGCGCCTGTATGCCATCGGCGAATACCCGCAAGCCGCAAAGGCGGCGGGCCTGAACCTGCAACGCTATGTGTTTGCCAGCTACCTGATCGCCGGTGGCTGCGCGGCCATCGCAGCCTTTTGCTCCGCGGCATTTTTCAGCGGCAGCACCACGGGCTCTGGCGACCTGTTGCTGTCGGTGGTGGCTATCGCCTTTCTCGGGGTAGTGTTCTCGCGCCGTCTGACGGCGAACATTCCCGGCACGTTGCTGGCAACGTTGCTACTGGGTTTCCTGATCAATGGCTTTCAATTACTGAACATTTCCAACTTCTGGGTCAACGGCGTGCAAGGCGTGTTGATTCTGCTGGTGGTGGCATTTTCCGGAGCACTTGACAGACGGGACGGTGAACAATGAGTACCTTGACCCTGAATACGTCGTCGACACTGGTAAAGGTGCTGCCGCGTCTGCTGCCAGCGGTTCTGCCGTTGCTGGTGCTGATCATCCTGCTGTTTTTCGCCATCAATGCACCGGGGTTTCTCAGCTGGGGCAACCTGTCGAGTCTGGTGCTGAACAATTTCGTGCTGCTGGCCATCGTCGCTGTCGGCATGACTTGGGCAGTCGCCGCTGGCGGCATTGATCTGTCGGTGGGCACGGCACTGGATTTTGCCAGCCTTGGTTTTGTGGTGGCACTCAATGGCGGTTACGGTCTGACGGCTGCCATCGCAATTGCTGTGCTGGCGGGCGTTGCGGCCGGTGTGTTCAACGCGCTGCTGATTGCCGGGCTGCGTATTTCGCCGTTTCTGGCAACCCTGGGCACCTTGTTCATCGGCACCAGCGTGCAGCAATTGCTCTCCGACGGCGGCCAGCCGATCTATATCGCTCAAGGCGTGCTGCCGGGGATCAGCGGCGTGGCAATTGTCGGCGTGCCGTTGCCATTGGTGATCGTGGCACTGCTGGCGGGTGTCGACGGCCTGGTGCTGGCGCGCGGACGATTAGGGCGGGAGATTCTCGCCGTGGGGACTCAGCCGCAACTGGCGTACTACTCGGGCCTGTCCACCCGACGCATCGCCGCGCTGGTATTCATCGGCAGTGCGCTGGCCTGCTCGGTGGCAGGCATTCTGCTCAGCGCCACCGTTAACGCCTACGTGCCGATGTCCGGCAACGCCTATCTGATCAACGCGATTGGCGCAGTCTTTATCGGCACGACGCTGAGCCGTCAGGGGCGCCCCAACATTGTCGGCACGCTGCTGGGTGTGTTGTTCATCAACGTCATTGCCAACGGTTTGCTGTTGATTGGCTGGAATTTCTATTGGCAGCAAGTGGCGACCGGGGCGCTGATCTTCGTGGTGCTGGCTTTCAGCTTTGCCAGCCGCCACCTGCTGCGTAACGCGGCCTGAGTGACGTTTCAGGCGCTACCTGTGCCGCCGCCGATCTGCCAGACGAAAGGCGGCTCGGTGCCGTTGATACGCCAGTCACCGACAATCCGCGCCTTGTAAATCAGCGGATTGTGCGACGCCGCCGTTCGCGCATTTCGCCAGTGGCGATCCAGCGCCTTGGTGACGCTGACACCCGACGCGCCCAAGGCGTTGAACAGCTCGGTGGCGGAACGTAGCACCAGTTCCGAGACGATCACCTGTGCTTTGGCGGTCTCGATTTCAGCGGCGATGTTGGCGTTTTTTTCCTCCTGCGCATCGTTGCCGAAGCGCGCCACATAAGCGCGCTGCAAGGGCTCGGTGGAACGCAGGGTAGCGGCTTCTGCGGCATACACTTGCGCGGCGATCTGCCCGACCACCTGTTGCACCTGTGAATCCTGGCTGACGCTGCTGGCATTGCCGTGGCTGAAGATGCGTTTGCGATCGCGTACTTCCTGAGCGATGTCGCGCTCGACCGCCCGACCGATGCCCGCCAATACCGCCAGCAGCACCAATTGATAAAACGCGGTCTGGTACTTGAAGCGCTCTTCGAACGGGATGACATGGGTCGCAGGCAGCGGCACATTGTCGTAGACCGAGGTGCCGCTGCCGGTGGTGCGCTGGCCGAATCCGTCCCAGTCATCGCTGTGGCGCACGCCAGCGTGCCGGGCATTGACCACCGCAATCACATCGGCGCCGTTGTCGGCGCGCTGTGCGTAAACGTCGATCCAGTCGGCGAAGATGCTGCCGGTGCTGTAGAACTTGGTGCCGTTGAGCACAAAACCGTCGCCTTGAGGACTGACCTTGGTGATCACGTCACCGATTTTTACCGCGCCGACTTCGGTCCAGCGATTGCCGACCAGATCCCCTGCGATAAAGCGCGCAAACCACGTGTCACGGTCTGTACCCGGTGGCGCATTCAGGCGGTCTTCGACAAAGGCGAAATGCGCCCGCAAGGCCTGCGGAATGTTCGAGTCGGCTTCCGCCAGTTCTATCAACAGCTGAAAGAGCTGACCGACCGATGCACCTGCACCGCCATATTCGGAGGGGACACGCACGGCGCCGAACCCGGCTTTCTTCAGCCATTCAATTGGTTCGTAGGGCAGGGTACGGGCTTTTTCACGTTCAACGTTGCCCGCGCTGATCTCACGGAAGATCGGCCGGAAGCGGTTGGCCAGCGTTTCGTAATCGGTGCCCAGCGAGAGTGGGTTCGAGCCGGTTGATTGAGTCATGGAGTGCTCCTGAGCAGATCGGGCCCTTGAACAAGTCGGGCCGGTGAATGGATCGTTCAGCTCGGTGCATGCTTCGTGCCTGGAACTAAGTCATTGAATACAAGGTTTATTTTTCCAGCAGACAGGCTTGCCTGTTGCGAAGGCAACAGTTACGCAACAGCTTGCCAGCAAACCGCACATCAGAGCTGCGCCGCGCGGGCCGCTGTTCTTCCAGCAACAGTGTTCGGACATTTTGTCGGTTGTGATGCCGCCAGCTATTAAGACACTTACGTAACTATCTGTTTTTAATCATTAATATTTTCGGCACGTACTGTGCACTGTTCAAGGCCAAGCGTGTTGAGTGTCCTCAACCTGTCGCCAACGATCAGGAGCCAGTCCATGAGCAACCCAGTCGCAACTCCACTTGCCACACCGCCCCGAGCGCATGTAATTGCCTCTGACGCCGAAGCCATCGAGATCGCCAAAGCACTGGCCAGCCGCTTTGCCGAACAGGCTTCGTTACGTGACCGCGAACGCCGTCTGCCGGTTGCCGGTTGCCGAGCTGGATGAATTCTCGGCCAGCGGCCTGTGGGCTATCACCGTGCCCAAAGCTTATGGCGGTGCTGGCGTTTCCTACGTCACCGTTGCTGAGGTGATCAAGATCATCTCGGCCGCCGACTCTTCGCTCGGGCAAATCCCGCAAAACCATCTTGGTGTACTCGACGTTCTATTGCAGACCGGCACCGAGGAGCAAAAGCGCCATTACTTCGGCAAGGCGCTGGCGGGTTACCGCTTCGGCAACGCGTTCTCGGAGTCGAAAAGTAAAAACGCCGGAGCCTTCCAGACGCGCATTCGTTTTGAGGGCGAACACGCGGTGCTGGACGGCGAAAAGTTCTACTGCACCGGCGCATTGTTCGCGCATATCGTGCCGGTAGCCGGCGTCAACGAACAAAACCAGGCCTTCTTCGCCTTTGTCGAACGTGACAATCCGGGCCTGACCATTATCGATAACTGGGACGGCTTCGGGCAGCGCACCACAGCCAGCGGCGGCGCGGTGTTGAAGGATGTGCGCGTGCCATCCAGCGCGGTGATTCCGGCTCATCGGGCGTTCGATGAGCCGACCGCCGACGGGCCGATTTCGCAGATCATTCAGGCCGCAGTGGACACCGGCATCGCCCACGGCGCCTTCGAGGAAACCCTCAAACACGCCCGTCTGGCCCGGCCCTGGATCGACAGCAAGCAGGATTTCGGCTGGCAGGACCCGTTCAGCATTGCCACCATCGGTGATCTGCAATGGCGGCTGCATGGCACCGACGCGATTCTCGCCAAAGCCGGGCAGGCCATCGATCAGGCGCTGGCCGAGCCAAGCGAAAGCAGCGTTGCGCACGCTTCAGTGATTGTCGCTCAAGCCAAAGTGCTGTCGGCGCAGATCGCCTTGCTGGTCAGCAGCAAATTGTTCGAGCTGGCGGGCACCCGCTCGGTGTCGGGCACGCTCAACCTTGATCGCTACTGGCGCAATGCCCGTACCCACACGCTGCATGACCCCGCGCGCTGGAAATATCACCTGATCGGCAATCACGTACTCAACGGTATCGCGCCGCCGCGTCACGCCTGGAACTGATCAAGGAGCACACTCATGCCTCATCCCGCTGTCACCGCACAACTGGCGGTCGCCACCGAAGACCTCGGCCTTGCTCGTCACGGCCTGCAACTCATCCTCGATGACCTGCGTGAGCGCGGCCAGCCATGGCCGCTCAGCAATCTGCAACGCATTGTCGATGACCCCTACGTGATCAGCAAAATCGGCGATCTGCAGATTCGGCTGGACGTCGCCGCCGCATTGCTGGAGCGCGCCCAGGGCCTGGATGGCCCGCCCGAGCAGCGCCTGATCGCCAGCAGCGAGGCGGTGATTGCCAGTGCCGATGCGTTGCAGGCGGTCGGCAACGTTCACCGGACAACGCCTTGCGCTGCCAGCACAGGCCGGTCGCGAACCGTTGCGCTGGCACTATCAGGTCATCGGCAATCAACGCCTCAACGGCGTCGTACCGCCGCAGCTTCAGGAGTAAGTGTATGTCTCGTCAAATACGCCTTAACGCCTTCGACATGAATTGCGTGGGTCATCAATCGCCGGGGCTGTGGGCGCATCCGCGGGACCGTTCGTGGCAGTACAAGGACCTCGAATACTGGACCGATCTGGCCAGAATTCTTGAGCGCGGCAAGTTCGACGGGCTGTTTATCGCTGACGTGCTGGGCATTTACGACGTTTATCGCGGCAACGGTGAGGCGGCGATTCGCCAGGCTACGCAAGTGCCGGTCAATGACCCGTTGCAGTTGATCCCGCCCATGGCGCTGGTGACCGAGCACCTGGGCTTTGGCCTGACGGCGTCGCTGTCGTTCGAACACCCGTACCCGTTCGCCCGCCGTCTTTCGACGCTGGATCACCTGACCAAGGGCCGTGCGGGCTGGAATATCGTCACGTCTTATCTGGAAAGCGGCGCGAAGAACCTGGGGCAGAAAACCCTGACCGAGCACGATGCGCGCTACGACTATGCCGAGGAGTACCTGGAGGTTTGCTACAAACTCTGGGAAGGCAGCTGGGAGGACGGCGCGATTCTGCGTGACCGGGAGCGGCGGGTGTTCAGCGACCCGAGCAAAATCCACGAGATTCGTCACGTCGGCAAACACTTTCAGGTGCCCGGCATCCACTTGTGCGAGCCTTCGCCGCAACGCACGCCGGTGCTCTATCAGGCGGGCGCTTCGAGCCGGGGCAAGCAGTTTGCCGCCGAGCATGCCGAGTGCGTGTTCGTCGCGGCACCTTCCAAAGTCCTGTTGAAAAAGACTGTGGCCGATATCCGTCGTCGCACCGCCGAGGCGGGTCGCGACTCGTCCAAAGTGCTGATTTTCAATTTGCAGACGGTGATCCTCGGCGAGACTGACGCCAAGGCGAAAGCCAAATTCGAGGAGTACAAAAGCTGGGTCAGTTATGAGGGTGCAATGGCCCTGATTTCCGGCTGGACCGGCATCGACTTCAGCCAGTTCAAGCCCGATGAGCCACTGCGGCATGTGCACACCAACGCCATCCAGTCGGCGGTCGAGACCTTTTCCACTGCCGACCCGAACACCGTCTGGACGCCGCGGGCACTGGCTGACTGGGTCGGTATCGGCGGTTTCGGGCCCTTGTTTGTCGGCAGCCCGGAAACCGTGGCGGACCTGTTGCAGGAATGGGTTGAGGAGACGGACGTCGACGGTTTCAATCTGGCCTACGCGCTGACCCATGAAACCTTCATCGATGCGGTCGATTTGCTGGTCCCGGAGCTGCAGAAGCGCGGTGTTTACAAGAACGAATATGCCAAAGGCACTTTACGCGAGAAGTTGTTTGGCGACGGGCCGAGGTTGGAAACCGGGCATCCGGGTGCCGGCTTTCGGGACCTTGCTGCGCTGAATCGCAATCGCCAGACGGAGAGTGCCTGACGGCGCGCAGTCAAGATTGGACGCAGAGCGTCCAGAACGGCATGCCGACGCGGAGCGTCGCACGATAATCGCGACTATTGTTCCTCTCGCTCCGCGTCCGATTCTCAGCGCGGCCTGCCTCACAGCTCTAGTTTGTACCCCACGCCATAAAGCGACTGAATCGGGTCTTGCCCAGGGCAGGCCTGTTCCAGTTTGCGGCGCAGGTTGCGGATGTGGCTGTCGACGGTGCGGTCGGTCACTACGCGATGGTCCGAGTAGAGCCTGTCCAGCAGGTGGTCGCGGGAAAAGACCCGGCCCGGTGAGCGGGCGAAGGTGGCCAACAGGCGCAGCTCAACCGGGGGCAGGTCCAAAGCGACGCCGTTGAATGAGGCATGATAATGCGCTTCGTCAACCTGCAAGCCTTTGGCGGCCTGCGGATCGGCGGCTGACGTGCGACGCAGGATGGCTTTGACGCGGGCGACCATTTCACGCGGGCTGAAGGGCTTGCAGATGTAGTCATCCGCACCCAGATCCAGGCCCAGCAGACGGTCGATTTCCTCGACCCGTGCGGTGATCATGATGATCGGCACAGCGCTGAAACTGCGCAGCTCCTTGCAGATGTCCATGCCGTCGCGACCGGGCAGCATGATGTCGAGCAGAATCAGTTGCGGGTCATGAGGCAATTCGAGGCTTACATGCTCAAACAGCCGGAAGTCGATGCGTTGATCAGTATTTCCGGGCTCGGGATGGGAGGTAACAGTCAGAACACCGCCAGGGCGCTCATCAAGTTGAAGGACTGGAGCGAGCGAAGCGGTAAAGGGCAAAGTGCGGCGCAGGTTGCCCAACGGGCGACCATGGCCATGGCCAGCATCGGCGACGCCAGTGTGTTCGTCATGCAGCCGCCCGCTGTGCGTGGTCTGGGGCAGAGTTCGGGCTTCGACGTGCAACTCAAGGACCTGGGCGGCGTCGGGCACGAAGCGCTGGTCGAAGCCCGTGAAACGTTTATTGAAAAAGCACGAAAGGACCCGAACATGCTCGGCGTGCGCAGTAATGGTCTGGATGATACGCCGCAGTTGAAGGTGACGATCGATGACCGTAAAGCGGGTGCACTGAGTCTCTCGACCAGCGATATCAATTCGACCCTGTCCACGGCGCTGGGCGGCAGCTACGTCAATGATTTCCTCAATCAGGGACGTGTGAAGAAGGTCTATGTGCAGGGGGAGGCCGCTTCGCGCATGCAGTCGGCGGATCTGGACCATTGGTTCGTGCGCAACGCCAATGACGAAATGGTGCCGTTCTCATCGCTTGCCAGCAGTGGCTGGAGTTACGGCTCACCCTTGCTGGAGCGTTATAACGGCAACTCGTCGCTGGAAATCGTCGGCGACCCTGCGCCTGGCGTCAGTTCCGGCACCGCTATGGATGCGGTTGAAGCAATAATCAGGCAGTTGCCTGAAGGCATTGGTTACGAATGGACCGGGCAGTCTTATCAGTTGCGGCTGTCCGGCTCGCAGGCACCCATGCTCTATGCCATTTCTGTGCTGTTCGTGTTCCTGTGCCTGGCAGCGTTGTACGAAAGCTGGTCGGTGCCGTTCTCGGTCATGCTGGTGGTGCCACTGGGTATCGTCGGTGCGGTTCTGGCAACCAAGGCCAGTGGCCTGAGCAACGACGTGTACTTTCAGGTCGGGCTGCTGACCACCGTCGGCCTTGCGGCGAAGAACGCCATTCTGATCGTCGAGTTCGCCAGGCATCTGCAAGAGCAGGGCAAGACTTTGCACGAAGCCACCCTGATCGCTGCACGGCAGCGCTTGCGTCCGATTCTCATGACGTCGCTGGCGTTCATGTTCGGTGTGCTGCCGTTGGCGCTCAGCACTGGCGCGGGCTCCGCAGGGCGTCAGGCGATAGGTACGGGCGTACTGGGCGGCATGTTCAGCGCCACGCTGCTGGGGATTTTCCTGGCACCGCTGTTCTTCGTGGAAGTCCGTCGGCGCGTCAATCGTACGTCAGGCAGTGTTCCCGCAGCTCAACCCACTTCTAAAGGTGAAGCATGATGCGTCTTTTCTGGCTTTCGCTGGCAGTCATAGCGCTGCTTGCCGGCTGCGTGAACCTGGCCCCTGACTATCAGCGTCCGGAAGCACCGGTGCCTGAACAATGGCTGCCGGCGACAGCGCCTGAACCTGCCGCGTCGGCCGGTATGCCGACCGATATCGAATGGCAGGACTTTTTCATCGATAAACGTCTGGTACGCCTGCAAACCCTGGCGTTGACCAACAACCGCGACTTGCGGGTAGCGGCCCTCAACGTCGAAAAAGCACAGGCCCAGTACCGTATAGAGCGTGCGGCAAGCCTGCCGACCATTGATGCCAGTGGCAGCGGAACACGCACTCACACGCCAGCCTCCACCTCCGCGACCGGGCGTTCGTCAACCACTAACGAGTACAGCGCACAGCTTGGTTTGAGCAGCTACAAGCTGGACGTTTTCGGTCGCATAAAAAACCTTCAGGACGAAGCACTTGAAGACTATCTGGCGTTGACCGAAACACGGCGCAGCACGCAGATCAGCCTGATCGCGGAAGTCGCCACAGGCTGGCTGACGCTGGCCGCAGACAATCAACTCCTGAAACTGGCGCAAGACACGCTGACCAGCCAGCAGCAGAGCTATGACCTGACCCTGCGCAGCCATGGTCTGGGCGGTTCCTCCGGGCTGGAAGTGGCTCAGGCGCAAACCACGGTCGAATCGGCCCGTGGCGACGTGGCGCAGTATCGGAGCCAGGTTCTTCAGGACCGCAACGCGTTGCGCCTGCTGGTAGGCAGTGAGATCCCGGACGAGCTTTTGCCGGGTGCCGAAATGCAGACTGTCGCGCAATGGGTTCAGGTACCTGCCGAGCTGCCTTCCAGCCTGTTGCAACGTCGTCCTGATGTATTGAGCGCCGAGCACAGCCTGAAGTCAGCGAATATCGACATTGGTGCAGCGCGTGCAGCGTTTTTCCCCAGTATTACGCTGACGGCCAGTGCGGGCTCCAGCAGCACCAGCCTGTCCGGGCTATTCAAGTCCCGGACCGGAGCCTGGAGTTTTGCACCAGGCATCAGTGTGCCGATCTTCGACGGCGGGTCCAATCGGGCTACGCTGGACTCGGCCAAAATCGAAAGCAAAATCCAGATCGCGACGTATCAGCAGACGATTCAGACTGCTTTCAAGGAAGTCGCCGACGCGCTGGCGGTGCGCAGCACTCTGGATGAACGGGTCGCTGCACAACAGGCCTACACCGATGCCAGCCGCAAGCGCTACGAACTGGCTGATGCCCTGTATCGCGGTGGCTCGCAGAGTTACCTCGAAGCGCTGGAGTCGCAGCGCTCCCTGTATGCCGCCGAGCAGGATCTGATCTCATTGCGCCTGACCGAGCAGAGTAACCGGGTGACCCTCTATAAGGTCATGGGCGGAGGCTGGAATCGATAACGTTTTTCCGGATTACACCTGAATAACTATGCTGCTGGAACGTTTTACCCGTACCGAGTGTAAGGCCTTTGAAGCGGCGCACTGCGGTTTGATCCTTTGTGAACAGGAGTTCTCATGAAACCAGCCCTACCCAGATACACCGATGTCCTGATAATACTGGTCAGCTCAGTCATCTTTCAGGTTCAGGCTCAGGCCAGAACGTCGGTTTCGGCGGCTACCGGCAACATCGCTCAACTCGCAGTGGTCACGCCGGTCAAAACCTGTGCTGCGTTACGCGATGCAGACCTCAGTGATATTGGCGGGCAGGGTAGCCGCGTGGTGACAGCCAGCGAATCCACGCGCGATGGCATTGCAACGTGTGTGGTGGAGGGGCGGCTGGCACCGGAGATCGGTTTCAGGCTTGAACTGCCAACCGGCACTTGGGCGCAACGTTACCTGCAAGTCGGATGTGGCGGGCTGTGCGGCAACATCAACACCACCGTGCGTGCCGCCGAGCGTTGCAGGCCGCTGAACACCGGCGCGTTCGCGGTGGCAGCCACCGATATGGGGCATCAGGCAGCAGATGCCACCTTTGGCGATGATCCGCAAAAGCGCGTCGACTTCGCCCACCGCGCCGTTCACCTGACGGCGCTGGCGTCGAAGAGGCTCATCACAACCTTTTACGGGCAGAAGGCCGAATATGCCTATTTCAGCGGCTGTTCTGATGGCGGACGCGAAGCCCTGATCGAAGCTCAGCGTTACCCTGACGACTTCGACGGCATCATTGCCGGTGCCCCGGCGCTCAACTTTCAGGTGCAGAAAACGCTCTATCACGGCTGGATGACCCAAGCCAATACCGGACCGGACGGCAAACCCATCCTGCTGGCCTCAAGACTGCCGCTGCTGCACAAGGCGGTACTGACCAAGTGCGATGTGCTGGACGGGCAGATTGATGGCCTGATAGCAGACCCGCGTGTCTGTGATTTCGACCCTGCTGTAGTGCAATGCACGACAGCTGCGGACACCGCGCATTGCCTCAGCGAGGCGGAAGTCACTGCGGTCAAGCGTTTCTACGATGGGCCGAAAGACCCTGCCAGCGGTGAGCGCTTGACCCTCGGTGGCCCGCAGCCCGGCTCGGAGCTGGCCTGGGCAGGCGTGTTCATCCCGGTGACCGTCGACCAGACGGTCTATAGCGAAAAGGCTGCGTCCGAAGCCATTCGCAATGTGGTCTTCGAGAAAAACCCCGTAGCGGACTTCGATCTGCGCACGCTGAGCATCGACAAAAGCACCTTTGACAAGCTGCGCCCGTTGCACGCGCTGTACGACGCCACCAGCCCTGATCTGTCCTCATTTGCCAACCGTGGCGGCAAGCTAATCCTCTGGCACGGCTGGGCCGACCCGAACATATCGCCGATCAATACGCTGGCCTACCACGAAGCCGTCGAAGCGCAGATGGGCAAGGCCCGCACTGAATCTTTCGAGCGTCTGTACATGCTGCCCGGCGTTTACCACTGCGGCGGCGGGGAAGGGCCGAGCCTGGTCGACCTGCTGACACCGGTGATGGCCTGGGTCGAAAAAGGCTAGGCACCCGACGCCATCGTCGCTCGGCAGGCGACACCGGACAAGGCGAGCAACAGACAGATCCCGGCACCGCAGTCGGCGGCTGCGTCCCTGATCAAGGATGACGTCGCCAACCGGGGTCGCACTCGCCAGGTGTTCCCCTATCCGTACCTGGCCGAATATGACCACAAAGGCTATTCAAAGCGCGCCAGCAGCTATCAGCGTGCAGAGCCTCTGACCACAGTAAAAACACCGCAATGGATGGGTTCGGCATTTTTCCGGCCATATGCGCCCCTTGAACGCTATACCGACCGGTAATTATTTTCTCCTCGTTCTTGACATGGCCCGCGAAGCAGTAGAGAATTGCGTCCATTCCTGAACGCGGAATTGAAAAAAACCCTTTAGATTCAATGGGTTGGAAGCCAAAGAAATAGTGGTTTCCATGCAGTTCAAAATACGTTCAATGTTGAAGTGGAACATTTGACGTTTGAGGCCGAGTAGCAAAATGGTTATGCAGCGGATTGCAAATCCGCCTACGCCGGTTCGATTCCGACCTCGGCCTCCACTATTTGAAAGCCCCGCAGATTAACGTCTGCGGGGTTTTTTATTGGGCGGCGTTTTATATTTCCGATGTAAAAGGGCAATCCTGGGACACTGCCAAAGTTGATTCCCTCGCTAATACGGTGGCCTGCATCTCGTGAAGCTCCGCCTCATCTGTCTTCATATACCTGTCTGCTCGATGATGAGCTGCACGATTATTGCTAGTCAGGCCTGTCCAGCCCAATAAGCTCAATCGAGGTGATGTCCATGAGCAAGCCCCTTGTCCGGTGGCCGATCAATCCGCTTAGGGAGGCGCTGATTTATTCGATTTTTCGTCCCTGCAACGCTCTGGAGGCCTTGATTTATCTGGGGGCAACAGCTGGGTTTTAGAATAAATCAGCGTCTCCTTAGAACAGCCGTCATCGTGGTCGACATGCAAAAAGTCTTCTGCGAGCCCGCTGGTGCACTGTATGTAAAAAATACCGCTGACATTATCCGGCCTATCCAGACGTTGCTGGACGCTGCGCGCGCCGCTCAGGTGATGGTGATCTATCTGCGCCATACAGTGCGTGGCGATGGTTCGGATACCGGGCGTATGCGCGACCTGTATCCGAATGTGGACCAGATACTTGCGCGCCACGACCCTGATGTCGAAATCATTGATGCGCTTGCGCCCGAGTCGGGCGATGTGATCATCGACAAGCTGTTTTACAGCGGCTTCCATGACACTGATCTGGACACGGTACTGCGCGCCAGAGACGTCGATACAATCATTATTTGCGGGACGGTGACCAATGTGTGTTGCGAAACCACCATCAGGGATGGCGTGCACCGTGAATACAAGGTTATCGCGCTGAGTGACGCAAACGCGGCGATGGATTACCCGGACGTGGGGTTTGGCGCTGTTTCGGCGGAAGAGGTTCAGCGCATATCGTTGACAACCATTGCCTACGAGTTTGGCGAGGTCACTACCACGGTGGATGTCATCCGGCGTATCGAAGGCGCATAGCGGCAGCGGTGCGACCGTGCGCAGTTATGGCTCGTTTCGGGTGTTTACGCATTCAAACCATGCGCTCTGTTTCAGACCGTTTGATCTGATCATAACGCATGGTTTGGCTAACTCTTTGTATATCTGACAGATTCATCCGGTGGCACAGTTTCTGCTCTTGCCTCGCTGACCTTCACCCTCGCCGGTGAGCCTTGTCCGTGTTGTGTCAGCTAGAGGAATCAGCCGTATGACTCTGCACTATGTGCCCATCATCAACCTTGCACCCTATTTTTCAGGAACACCGGACGGCAAGGCAGCCGTGGCGCAGGCGGTCAATCAGGCGTGCAAGGACATCGGATTTCTGGTGATCACCGAACACCAGATTCCCACGGAATTGATTGAGCGAGTCTCGTGCCTGACCCGACAGTTCTTCGATTTGCCGCTCGCCGAAAAGCGCAAGGTCGACCGGCCAAGCCCGGAAATGGTGCGTGGCTACAGTGCAGTGGCCGAGGAAAGCCTGTCGTATTCGCTGGAAGAAAGCGCCCCGGGTGATTTGAAGGAGTCCTTTTCTATCGGGCCCAGTGACGTGCCCGATGAAGACTACTATCACAATGCCGTGGCCGGCCCGCACTTCGCGCCTAACGTCTGGCCTGCCGAGGAGCAGGTACCAGGCTTTCAACAGGCATACCGGGAGTATTTCGAGGCGATGAGCCAACTGGCGCAGTCATTGATGCGCCTTTTTGCCTTGGCGCTTGAACTGGACGAATGTTTCTTCGATGACAAGATCGACCGGCATATCAGCATGTTTCGCAGCCTGAGCTACCCGGACATCAAGACCGAAGTCGAGGCAGGGCAATTGCGTGCCAGTGCGCACACGGACTACGGCAGCCTGACCATCGTGCGCCCCGACAACGCGCTGGGTGGCCTGCAGGTCCGTAACCAGCAAGGCGAATGGGTCGATGTGCCCTAGGGTCTGTTCCCGTTTCACATTGGTAGCCACAGAAAAGCGCAGGCCATTGCTATGACGCTTTCATAGTTTCTCTTGAGTTTGTCAAATCGAGAAGCCACCGCCCGGAAATGCTTCAACCGGGCGAAGGCGTTTTCTACGAGATGTCGATTGCGATATAACCCTTTGTCCAGATCTGCGTTCCCTTTCAGAGAATTGCGCTTTCGTGGAATCACCACTTTGCTGCCTTGCTGCTCGACCTGAGCCCGTATCGCTTCAGTGTCGTAGCCCTTGTCCGCAATGATCACTTCTGCATCGGGCACCTTGGCAATCAACGAGGCCGCCTGCGAACAATCATTGGTCTGGCCTGCGGTCACGTCAAATGCAATAGGCAGCCCACAAGCGTCTACAGCCAGGTGAATCTTGCTGGTGTTACCGGCTCGGCTTTTTCCGATGGCCTGGTCCTGCGTGCTGGCAGCACCTGCGCTGTGCTGATGAGCCTTGGCATAGCTGCCATCAATGAAGACCCACTCCATGTCAGGATCAGTCATCAGCACCTCAAGCACCTTGACCCACTTGCCTGAAGCAGACCAGGCATTGAACCGCTTGTAGACCTTGCTCCAGTTTCCAAACGCTTTCGGCAGGTCTCGCCAAGGGCAACCCACACGCATGCGATACAGCATGCCTTCAACCGTGGTGCGCAAATCTCGCTTGTTGTAGATCGATTCGTGTAGCAAAATTTCTCGTAGCTTCGGCCAGTGCTCATCACTGAGCATTAATCGGGGCATTGCAGGCTCGTATTGGTGTTGTGTGAGAACTCCAACAATACGGGGCTGTTCTCATAAGGATCAATGGGTTACGTGCAAACGGGAACAGACCCTAGGTCGAGAACGGCTTCGTGGTCAATATCGGCGATCTGATGATGCAATGGACCAACGATCAGTGGATTTCCACACTGCATCGCGTGATCAACCCGCCCATGACCAGCGAGCAGGACAACCGCCGCCAATCGCTGGTGTTTTTTCACCAGCCCAACTACGACACGTTGATTCAGTGCCTGCCAGGCTGCCTGCAACCCGGCGCAACACCTCGGCACGCGCCGGTGACCTCGGGTGATCATCTGCTGGCCAAGTTCGTCAAGCAGACGACCTTCGGTGGCAGCAAGGTGGCCTGACATGAACACATTGTCTTACGTCAACGTGTTCGCGCAGGACATCGTCGCCCTGAGCGGTTTCTACTCGGAGCTGTTCGGCTTCAGCGAGGTAGAATCCATCCGCTCGCCGATCTTCCGCGGGCTGGACACCGGCAAGTCCTGCATTGGCTTCAACGCTGCGGATGCCTATGAACTGCTGGGGCTGGGTGAATTCGCTGGCAGCAGCGAGTGCAGATTTCTGCTCAACATCGACGTCGATGAGCAATCCGACGTCGACCGCCTGACGCCGCTGGCAGTGGCTTTGGGGGCAAAGTTGATCAAGGAACCGTATCTGACGTATTACAACTGGTATCAGGCGGTACTGCTGGATCCGGAGGGCAATATATTCCGGATTAACTTTATGCGTTGAGTGCAGCCTTTTCGGATTAACTGCGGGGGCAGGGCGCTGGTAAGTGCCCCCCGTTTCATGTTTTTATCGGAAAATCTACTGGCTGAACTGCTAGCTATCTCGTTCCTGAAAGCAGGTCTTCAATTGATAAACAGGCAAGGCATGCCTGACTCAACAATTGGGGATATGAACATGCATAAATATGATACAGAGCAAGCCAAGCACGGTATGGTGACCAGTCCTGCATCCCGTGGTTCTCACGCCATACTGAAAGAACTGTTGCTGGCATGGGAAGTGGTTGTCATGGAAGGGGGCAAAAATTTTCCGGACGAGAAAGCTGGGCTTGCACACGACTATGAAGGCGTCGATGAACCTAAAACACTCACTCCAATTCCTCCGCTACTGCCGCCTATTGATCCCCCGGCAGACGGGCTCATATTGAGCGGAGGGCAAATTCAGCGGTGGGAATGCGTGAACTTTACGGATGACGAGATTGTTGAAGAAATCAGGAAAAGAGGTAAGGGTGCGGCCGAAAGATGGCCTCGCTTGATCGTTACGCGTGGAACCGACTTTACAGTTGAATGGGCTTACCATGCTGAACATGTTACACGCGGTTATCGGTGGTTTATTACCAAAGAAGGTTGGGATGATACCAAGCGCATCACCCGAACTGCCTTTGAGGGGAAAAACTACGTCGGCGATAACCATTTTAAAATCGACGGCCATGAGGGTCTGATGTGGAGCGATATATCAGATCTGAGTCCTTTCGATAAACATCGGAATGAACTCGCGCCGAAAGATTTCACGTCCGCCAGACTGCCTGACGATAAGTACGGGCATCACGTCATTCTTCTTGTCTGGATCGTTGCCGAAACCGATAAAGGGTTTTATCAAGCGTTTGATGTTGATTTTGGACCGCAGCCTGTTTCTGCTTAGATCGGCAGCGTGACAGCTTGGCGTAACGAAGCTCAGGTTCAATCTGAGGCATGGCTGTAGAGTTGCTCAGGAACCGGCATTGTAGGGATGCCAAACGCATCAAGGGCCTACGCACATAAGCACGTAAGCCCTTGATCTATAAGTGGTGCCCCGAGCCGGGGTCGAACCGGCACGTCCAAAGGACGAGGGATTTTAAGTCCCTTGCGTCTACCAATTTCGCCATCGGGGCGGTAGCGCCAAGGCAGGGAATATATACACCCGGCCCCCATGAAGCAAGCTGGAAAACGACTCAAATGCCACAAGATGCGGCTTTCCTGCCGGTGAAAATTGCTTGGCAAATCATAAGGCTACACTTTCCTGCGGGAGCGAACGCTCAACTTGCCGCTCGACAAGGCTCAGGATTTGCCTTCTTTGGCCACGACGCCGACTTTGTCCGCCAGTAGTCGCAGGTAGCTGGCCAGCGCTACTTCTTCGAGGCGCAAGCCTTTGCGTTGTCTGGAGCGCGGGAGTTTGGCCAGGTTGCCGAGCAGGAAGCCTTCCAGCACTGCCGGATGAATGTAGCATTTGCGGCAGATGGCCGGGGTGTTGCCCAGTTGCTTGGAGACGGCCTTGACCATGTCGACGATGTGCCTCTTGGCGTCGGCTTCCGGCTCCCAATGCAGTTTTTGCAAGGTGGCCAGGGCCAGTGCGCTGGCGGCCCAGGTCCGGTAGTCCTTGGCGGTGAAGTCCGAGCCGGTGAGGCTCTGCAGGTACGCGTTGATGTCCGAAGAGGTCACGGCATGGCGCACGCCGTCTTCGTCCAGGTACTGAAACAGATTCTGCCCCGGCAGTTCCATGCAGCGCTTGATCACAGCGGCGAGCTTGCGGTCTTTTACGCTGACTTTGTGCTCGACGCCGCTTTTGCCGCGAAACTCGAAGAGGATCTGCCCACCTTTGACCGCCACATGCTTGTTGCGCAATGTAGTCAAGCCATACGAGCGGTTTTCCTTGGCGTACTGGCTGTTGCCGATGCGGATCAGCGTCGCGTCGAGCAGTGAAATAACCGTCGCCATGACTTTTTCCCGGCCCATGCCGGGCTGGGCCAGCTGCGCTTCGATCTGCCTGCGGACTTTGGGCAGCGCATGGCCGAACTCGATCAGGCGTGAATATTTGTCCTGATCCCTTATTTCGCGCCAGCGCGGATGATAGCGATACTGCTTGCGACCCCGCGCATCCCGCCCGGTGGCCTGCAAATGCCCCATCGGGTCGGCGCAGATCCACACGTCGGTGTAGGCGGGTGGCACAGCCAGCGCGTTGATGCGCTTGACCTCTGACTCATCCTTGATGCGCTGACCTTTGGTGTCGAAGTAGGCGAATTTTCCGCGCAGTATCTTGCGCGTAAAACCCGGCTGGGTGTCGTCTACGTAGTGCAGGTCACTGGCGGGCTGGCTGAGGGCAGTCGAGTCAGGCATGGCTAAATTCCGAAGGCAGTTAAAAACACTGACCGCGACGCTTGACCGTGGTGCCGTTTATTTCCGCGCAGTACCGGACCTGAGCTACGCCAGCACCGCGACCGCCTTGATCTGCGCCCACAGCGGCTGACCCCGATGCAGGTGCAATTGATCCCGTGAATACCGGGTGATACGGGCCAGCAGGGGCGTGCCGCCTGCGTCCAGTTTCACCAGAACATGCGCCGTGTTGTCGGCCGGCATTTCTTCCAGCACCGTGACCGGCAGTCGATTGAGAATGCTGCTGTGATCTTCGGGCTGCAGGTTCAGGCTGACATCGCGGGCCTGCACCTTGATGCGCAGCGCTGTGCCCGGCGGCATTTCGGCATGGGCGACGCGTATGCACAGCGTGCTGCCGGGCAGCGTGACGCTCAGCAAGTGATACTCGCGGTCATAGGCGCTGACCAGGCCTTCGATGACCACGCCCGCGTCGCCGCCCATGGCCAGTGGCAGGTCGAGTCGCGCCAGGGTTTCCTGAATGGGACCACTGGCCAGCACCTTGCCTTCTTCGAGCAGCACCAGATGGTCAGCCAGGCGTGCGACCTCGTCCTGAGCGTGGCTGACGTACAGCATCGGGATGTCCAGCTCGTGGTGCAGACGTTCCAGATACGGCAGGATTTCGTTTTTACGTCTCGCATCCAGCGCGGCCAGCGGCTCGTCGAGCAGCATCAGGCGGGGACTGGTGAGCAGGGCGCGCGCGATGCCGACGCGTTGACGCTCACCTCCGGACAACGTGTCGGGGCGACGTTCCAGCAGGTGATCGATGCCGAGCAACTCGGTCGCCTGTCGCATCTCAATGCGGCGTTGCGGGCGCAGGATGCGCTTCATCCCGAACTCAAGGTTTGCCCGTACCGACAGGTGCGCAAACAGGCTCGCCTCCTGAAACACGTAGCCGATGGCGCGCTTGTGCGGCGGCAGGAAGATACCTTTTGCGCTGTCCTGCCAGACTTCATCATGGACACGAACAAAGCCGTGTCCGGCTTTTTCCAGGCCGGCAATACAGCGCAGGCAGGTGGTCTTTCCCGAGCCGGAGGGCCCGAACAGTGCAGTGATACCGAAGCCGGGCAGGGTCAGGTCGGTGCTGACGGTGAACTCGGGGTATGCCATTTCCAGGCGCACTTCAATCGGCGAGACCATGACTCAACTCCATCCGGTTCTGGATTTGCTGCTGGAATAGAGCGCCAATAGCACCACAAAGGAAAACACCAGCATCGCGCCGGCCAGCCAGTGCGCCTGCAGATACTCCATAGATTCAACGTGATCGAAGATTTGTACGGATACCACGCGGGTTTTCTCGGGAATGTTGCCGCCGATCATCAGCACCACGCCGAACTCGCCGACGGTGTGAGCATACCCCAGAATCGCACCGGTGATGAAACCGGGCCTGGCCAATGGCAGGATTACAATGAAAAACGTGTCCCACGGCCCGGCGCGCAGGGTCGCTGCCACTTCCAGAGGGCGATTGCCGATCGCGGCGAAGGCGTTCTGCAACGGCTGCACCACGAACGGCATCGAATACAGCACCGAGCCGATCACCAGGCCGGTGAAGCTGAAGGTCAGCGTTCCCAGGCCCAGACTCTGGGTCAGTTGGCCGATTGGCCCGTTGGGACCGAGCAGCAACAGCAGGTAGAAGCCGATCACCGTCGGCGGCAACACTAGCGGCAAGGCGACCACCGCACCGATCGGCCCCTTGAGCCATGAGTCAGTACGCGCCAGCCATAAGGCGGTGGGCGTGCCGATGATCAGCAGGATGACCGTGGTCAGCGACGCCAGCTTGAGTGTCAGCCAGATCGCCGCGATGTCGGCACTTCCCAGTGGCATTTACAGCTGGTATCCGAAGGACTTGATGATCGCCGCGGCTTTCGGGCCCTTCAGGTACTCGACCAGCGCTTTGGCGGCGACGCTGTCCTTGCCCTTGGTGAGAATCACCGCATCCTGCTTGATCGGGTCATGCAGCGAGTCCGGCACGATCCACGCCGAGCCGCTGGTCAGTTTGCCGTCTTTGTAGACTTGCGACTGCGCTACAAAACCCAGCTCCGCATTGCCGGTGGAAACGAATTGATACGCCTGGGTGATGCTCTGTCCCTCGACAAGCTTCGCCTGGGTGGCTTCTGTCAGCCCCAGCTTGCTCAGCACTTGAGTTGCTGCCAGGCCATACGGTGCGGTCTTCGGGTTGGCGATGGACAAATGCTGATACTGATTGGCCTTGAGTACCTCACCCTTGTTGTCGACATAGCCTTCTTTGGCAGACCACAGCGCCAGCGTGCCCACTGCGTAGGTAAAGCGCGAGCCTTTGACGGTATCGCCTTCCTGCTCAAGTTTCGCAGGCGTGGTGTCGTCGGCCGAGAGGAAAACTTCGAACGGCGCGCCGTTCTTGATTTGCGTGTAGATCTGGCCCGTGGCACCGAACGCGGCAACCAGCGTGTGGCCCGTGTCTTTGTCGAAGTCTTTGGCAATCGCTTGAATCGGCGCGGTGAAGTTAGCCGCTACGGCAACCTGCACTTCATCGGCGAAAGCGGAGGAGGTCACCAACGCCGTCAGGGCCAGTGCAGAAAACGTCAGTGTGGCGCGCAGCGTGGTTGATCGCATGAAACAGCTCCTGGGTGACAAAAACGCACGCCATTGAATGAGGCGAATCGCTATATATTAAAATATATAGCGATTAAGCGCTGGTCCGAAAGCACTCTTTCAGCCGCTGCTGAGAATTTTCAGCGCGGTTTCAGCCAGTCGTCGTGTCAATTCGGTGGCTCCCAGGTATCCTCTGAAAAAGCCCATTTTTTTGGAGAGGAACCGGGCTGGAGCGCCTGTATTTACTGGCTTCGACTTTTGAAGAAAAGGCTTTTTCAGACCTTCCCCAGGTGATGCTCCAGCTTCTTCGACGGTGGAGGCTGAAGAAATGATTGTCGCGCCCGTCGCCCTGACCCGATCCAGCAATGCCTGCTTGGGCAGGCCAAAGTGAAAACTCACCACCTCCGGCCGCAGATTCTCGACCAGTGCGCAACTGTCACTGTCGAAAGGCGCACGACTGGATACGGGAGTGGGGGCATCGAAGTCGGCGCCCAACTCTTGGTAGTAAGGTTTGAGAGCCAGTTTCCAGCGTTCAGCGCGGGCATCGTCGCGGGGTGGCGGTTGATGGCAGAAGAAATTCAGATTCAGCGGGGCATTGCTGCTGTGCTGCCGGAAGATCGCCACTTCCTCGAGGATCTGGTCCGGGGTGAGCATGGCGCATGGCAACGAACCGAGGCCACCCGCGTTGGCGACGGCAATCGCCATAGCCGAGCCGGTCGCGCCAGCCATCGGAGCCTGGAGAATGGGCAATGCGATGTTGAATAACTCGAGAATTCGGGTGTCCGGCCAGCGGTTCATACCTGTCTCCGTCGATGGCGCGCGGCGTTAAGCGCCATTGAGCGTGAGGCCGTGACATTTGGCAACCGGCAACGTCGATTGACATAAGAGACGATCAGTCTACTATTGCCCTCATGACTGAATTACCCGTTAAGGCCAGGCGTCCAGGTCGGCCGCCCAAAGTAGACCGTGACAACCTCGAAACCCGCGAGGCGCTTTTGCGTCGCGGTCTGGAAGTGCTGACCGAACAAGGCTTCTCTGCCAGCGGGCTGGATTACATTCTCAAGGAAGTCGGGATACCCAAAGGGTCGTTCTATCACTATTTCGCCAACAAGGAAGCGTTCGGCAGGGCAGTACTGGATGAGTACGCCCGCTATTTTGCGCAACGCCTCGACCGCTGGCTACTCGACGAGTCGATGTCACCGCTTGAGCGTCTGGTCGGCTTCGTGCAAAGCGCCAAAGGCGGCATGGCCCGACACGATTACCGCCGTGGTTGCATGGTCGGCAATCTGGGACAGGAAATCTGCCTGTTGCCGGAAGGGTTTCGTGAGCGTCTGGAGCAGATTTTTCTTGATTGGCAGCTGAAACTTGCCTGCTGCCTGCGCGCCGCTCAAAGCAGTGGCGAGTTGTCCAGCGACGCCGATTGTAACGAACTGGCGGCTTTTTTCTGGATTGGCTGGGAAGGGGCGGTGCTTCGCGCACGGCTGATGAAAAGCGATGTTCCGTTGAATACATTCATCGCCGGTTACCTTCGCGGGTTGCCGCAGTGATTTTTCAGGGCTGATTAAAGACGATCGGTCTAAATTGGAGGCGCACATGTTCAAAGGCATTTTGATCGACAAGGGCGAAGCAGGGTATCGAGTCGACCTGAGCGATATCGACGACGCGCAACTGCCAGCCGGCGATGTAACCGTGCGGGTGTCGCACAGCACGCTCAACTACAAGGATGCGCTGGCGATCACCGGTCAGAGCCCGATCGTGCGCAGCTTTCCCATGGTGCCGGGCATTGATCTGGCGGGCACTGTGGAAGTCAGCGATTCTGACGAATTCAAGGTCGGCAACAAGGTCCTGCTCAACGGCTGGGACGTCGGCGAAATCCACTGGGGCGGCCTGGCGCAAAAGGCCCGCTTGAACAGCGCCTGGCTCATCCCGCTGCCGGATGCGTTCACTGCCGCGCAGTCCATGGCCATCGGCACGGCGGGTTATACGGCCATGCTCAGCGTCATCGCCCTGGAAAAGCATGGTTTGACGCCCGATCACGGCGAGGTGCTGGTGACCGGTGCCAATGGCGGCGTGGGCAGTTTTGCCATCGCTATTCTGGCCCGCTTGGGCTATCGGGTGATTGCTTCTACCGGGCGCGTCTCGGAAAGTGAATACCTGCACACGTTGGGCGCAGCGAAGGTCATCGACAGGGCAAGCCTGTCAAAACCAGGCCGGCCGTTGGGCAAGGAGCAGTGGGCGGCGGCGATTGACTCGGTGGGCAGCCACACGCTGGCCAATGTATGTGCCGGGATTCGTTATCGCGGAGTGGTGGCTGCGTGTGGTCTGGCGCAGGGCATGGAGTTTCCGGGTTCGGTCGCGCCCTTCATCCTGCGTGGCGTGACGCTGGCTGGCATCGACAGCGTTCACCGGCCACGGGCTGACCGGCTGCAAGCCTGGTCAAGGCTGGCGACCGATCTGGACCCCGCGCTGCTTCCTTTGATCAGCCGCGAAATCGGCTTGAGCGAGGTGATCGACATCGCCCCGCAACTGATCGCTGGTCAGGTGCGCGGGCGCGTGGTGGTAGATACCGGACGTTGACGCGACTGTTTGCCAGAGCTCAGGCAGATTCCAGTGCAGCCAGTGTTCTATGCGCCTGAGCGCTGCCGATTCCGGTCTCGCAGGCTTGCAGCGGAGTGTGGCCGGCGAGCGCTGCATTGGCCGTGATCATCCAGCGCCCGGCACACTCGGGCGTGACAAATATGCGCAAGGCATGACTGGCGAGCATCACTACGCGATCCAGACGCTCTGAGGCTACTGCGCCCACGGACTGCTGCTGGCGCTGGCGACGTTCCAGCGTCGAAGCCGACAGGTTGAACAGGCTTTCCATTTGCCGCGGACTCAGGGCGAATGCATCGCGCATCGTGCGCACCCAGGCGGGCGCGAAACCGGCCTGAATATGCGCCAGTCGTTGCGTTTCGCTGCGCTGGCTGAGCTGCGAGGCCAGTAACCAGAAACCGGCCGCTGCCTGGCGATGTTCGGATAGGTGGGTAGCAAAAGTCACAATCAGAAGGCCTGTTGAAAGTCGGCCCAAAAGCCTAACCCAGACGAGGTTGTGTTCAAGCGTCAGGATGTTACCGAGGATTGCTTTCAAGGCCGTGCTAAAGTCATGCGCTTGAATATCGCCGTCTAGGGTCTGTTCCCGTTTCATCGGCCGCGATGAAACCGGAACAGGCCCTGGAATGAATCAGAAGTGCAGGAGCCGCTCGCCTGCACGCGTACCGGAAAAGGCGTTGTTGCACATGCCGGAAGACCCCCACACCGACCTGCCGAAACCCGTCGTCAGCCCGTTTGCGCTGCCGGACGTCAACAAGCCGCTGCGGCTCTACCTCGACCGTCTTGCCCCTTCAAGCCGACTGACCATGACCTACGTGCTTCAGGATGCTGCCGACCGGTTGGGCATGGCCGATGTCGATATCCATGACATCCCTTGGCACACCTTGCAGCCGGGCCACGTGACGGCACTGGTCGCGACGCTGCGCCAGGATGATTACGCGCCCAACACCACTTCGTTGTACGTAAACGCTATTCGCGGCGTGATGAACGAAGCCTGGCGGCATGACCTGATCACCCATGACCAGTTGTTGAAAATCCGCTCGATCGAACCGGTCAGCGGCACACGGCTGGCCAAGGGACGCAATATCCGCCGCACTCTGATTCGTGAGCTCATGGAGACCTGTGCAGCTGACCCGCGCCCTCAAGGACGGCGCGACGCTGCGATCATCGCCATTCTGTATGGATCCGGCATGCGCAAGTCCGAGTCGGTGAACCTCGACCTGGCGCAGATCGATTTTGCCGAGCGCAGCCTGCGGGTGCTGGGCAAAGGCAACAAACAGTTGATCAAATACGCCCCGGAATGGGCGTTCAGGGCACTGAACGACTGGCTGGAGCTGCGCCGTTCGTGCCTGCAGCCGGGGCAGGGCGACGACCCGTTCCTGTTCAACCGGATCCGGCGCGGCAGCCACATCACCCGCGAACGCATCACCAAGCACGCCATTTACTTCATCGCCAAGCAGCGCGGGCGGGAAGTCGGGGTCAACATCATGCCCCACGACTTTCGTCGCTCGTTCATCACCCGCGTGATCGAAGAATACGATCTGTCGATTGCCCAGAAACTGGCGCACCACACGCATATTTCAACCACTGCCAGCTACGACATGCGCAGCGAGAATGAACGCAGAAATGTAGTGGACGGCTTTGAGCTGTAAGCCCAAAAAAAAGCCACCTCACGCAACGTGAGATGGCTTAAAGATCTAACCAAAGGAGTGATGAAGCAGAGCAGTGATTCACAGGCCTTGCGACGCGGATTCGCAGGGCCGGGAGACGTGTTCGTTTCATCGCCGCCAACGGTAACACCGTCGCCCTCGATTCGATTATTAGCGTTATCGATACCAGCCATTAGCGAAAAAAATGGCAAACCTGACGCTGTCGACGACCATCCGAAAATTCGATACCTCACCTCTGACCTATCCGCCGATCGGATAGCCAGCATCCCATAACGATTTCATGCTTTGCCGACCTGGAAATGTACGGAAAAGAGCATGGAAAAGTTCGAGATACACCGTAAAACCGCGTTCGATGCGCTGGTGCCCGAGTACGGGCTCGAGGGCAGCCGTCTATTGCCGTGGGACGGCTATCCAATGCCGTTCGCGGGCGGCTGGTGCGTGGTTCGTCCCGGCACCCGCAGCGAAGCGCATACGCAGATCGATCAAGAAATCTTCATTGCCATCAAAGGTAGCGCCCGGCTTGTGGTGGGTGACAGGCAGATGGATCTCAACGTCGGCGATATCGCTGCGATTCCAAAGCACACCAATCATTACATGATCAACGATTCTGCCGAAGACTTCCACTTTTACGTGGTGTGGTGGGATATGAACTACGTCAACGCCTTCGTCGCGCAGCACAGCGAGACCACGGGGTGCCTCGATGACTAAGTTCATTGTCACGATCACGCCGCCGACGCCCAACGGCGATCTGCACATTGGCCATATCGCCGGTCCGTTTCTGGCCGCCGACGTGTTCACCCGCGTGCAACGCCAGCGCGGTCACGAGTGTGTGCTGGTGTCCTACTCGGATGACTACCAATCCTACATGCTGCGCAAGGGCCGGGAACTGGACCTCGACCCGATGGCGCTGGCCCGTTGCAACTCGGACCGCATCGAAGCGTCGCTCGCAGCGATCAATATTCAGCCTGACAACTGGATGCGCCCCTACAACAATCCCTGGTTCGCCGAGGCGGCCGGCGAGGTGTTCAACACACTGCGCGAAGCAGGCTCGATCGAGTTTCGCGACGCCAGCGAGCCTTATTGCCCTGACTGCGAGGTCTGGGGCTACGAGGCGTTCGCTCGGGGTCGCTGCAATTACTGCGGCGCCGAGTCCGACGCCAGCCAATGCGAAAACTGCGCCCAGGCACCGGATGCCGAACTGATGACCGGGCTGCACTGCAAGCTGTGCAAGCAGCCTTCGCAGTGGAAAATCGCCCATCGCGCCTTTCTCAAACTGGCGACGTTCAAGCCGCTGCTGGGCGAACGGCTGCTGGGGCATCAGTGGCGCAAACCACTGAACGCCTGGCTGCGCGACACGCTTGAGCATGTACATGACTGGGGCGTGACGCGTCCGGGTGACGGCGGGCTGGATCTGCAAGCGGACGGCTCATGCCGCGTGCACACCTGGTTCATGGGACTGGCCGGGTACATGGCGGCCTTTCGTGAATACGCCGACAAGGTCGGGCGTCCTGAACTGTTTCGCCAGTACTGGCAGTCGGGGCAGGGCACGCTGGTGCATTTTCTCGGTTTTGATTGTGTGTTCAGTCACGCCGTGGTCTACCCGGCGCAATTGTCGGCGCTGCGTGGCATCAAGGTGCAGCAGCGCTTCATGCCGAACCGGTTTCTCAAACTCGATGGCCTGAACCTGTCCACCAGCCGTAATCACGCGATCTGGGTCGGTGATCTGGCACGCGAGGCCTGCGCCGACAGTGCGCGTTTATACCTGGCCAGCATTGCGCCTGAGGAAGACGAGGGCGATTTCCGCCTGCAACACTTTCAACACTGGCGCAAAAGCCTGTTCGAGGAGTTTTTCCCCGCCTTGCTGAAGGCTGGGGAAAACCACGATCACAGCTGGTGGAGCGGCATCTGCGGGGTGGATGCCGGGTTGCTTGAAGCGTTGCGCCTGCAATGGAACCGGGCTGCCGACCCCGCGCAGTTCTCCATGAAGCGCATGGCCCAAGTGCTGCTGGATGTGATTGCCATTACTCGCACGCGGCTCGCCGAAGACCGTCCGGTCAGTCATCTGACAGCGTTCATTGCGCTGGCGGGCAAAGCGCTGATCCCGGACATGTCAGCGCGCCTGGTCAGCGCATTCGAGCTGCCCGAAGCCCGGGTGAACGCCACGCTCATGAACGGCTCGGCCGCTGAATACTCCATCTGAACGGACCCACCACTATGTTGCTCGACTATGAGATTGCGGTGATTGGCGCCGGGATAACCGGTGCCAGTATCGCGGCAAAACTGTGCAGCGCGGGTGTGTCGGTAGTGCTTATCGACAAAGGAGCTGCCGCAAGTCTGGGTGCCAGCAGCTATTCCGGCGGGCTGGTGCGGCTGTACGACACCGACCCGTTGCTGATGGAACTGGCGGCCTTGTCCATCGACCAGATGAACGAGGGCGTGTTTGCCAGCACCTACGCCAGTGCGTTACAGCGTACCGGAATGATTTACCGCGCGGCTGCCGATCAGCGGGACGCGCTGTGCAACGCTATCGAGCAGCATGCCAGCGCGCGTTACCCGATGCGCCTGCTGGCCCGGCACGAGCTGGGCGGCGGCGGTTACCCGCGGTGCCCGGACGAAGAAAGAGTCAACCTGTTTGAGCCGAACGCGTGCGTCGGCAATGTGCGCCTGGCGGTCTCGGCGCTGTGCCAGGTGGTGCGTCAGCAAGGTGTAGTGCTGGAACACCGCGACATCAAGGCAATCGAGTGTCGAACTCCTGACCGGGTAGACATCGAGCTGGGTGACGCGACCTTGCGTTGCCGGGCGGTCGTGGTTGCAGCGGGCGCCTGGACCCGGCATTTGCTGCCGCAAGCGCGGCTTGACGTGCGTTCAATCCCCTTGGCGCGGGTACTGACTGACAACGATTGGTCGATGCCGATCATTGACTCGGTCGCCCAGAGCTATGCCATTCCACTGACCCGCAACCTCGTGCAGACCGGATGCGGGCCGCGGCACAATGCGCTGTGGCCGGAGCAACTGGCGCAGCCCGATGCGCGGCATGCCGAAGATGCTTGCCGGCGCATCGAGCAGTTGTGCGGCTCTGCAACCAACGCCCGCGTATTGGATGTGTTGCCGGGGTTCGACAGCTACAGCGCCGATGGCCGTCCGATGCTGGGGTTTTGTGCCGAGCAAAGCCCGGTCTATCTGGCTGCCGGCATGTCGGGGCTGGGTTTCAAGCTGGCGCCCGGCATTGCCCGGATTGCTTGCGATCAGTTGCTTGGCCGCTTGCTTGGCGGCGATCACCCGTGTTCCGACTGGTCGGCGCTGTCACCGCAGCGGTTCATGCCTGATATCAACTCGTCGAGCGTGCAGCCATGATGCGGCCGCTGGTGCCTGTGGCGAACGGGCTACGGGTCGGCGTCAGCGCGCTGTTCGACCCTGACGATACGCCGCATGCGCGAACCTTCATGCGCGCGCTGGCCGTGGCGCGCAACTTCACTGTGGAGCTGGCGCAGGTGCAGTGGCACTTTCTCGACGATGGCGCCAACGCTGCTCGCGGCGCCGACGTAGCGCAGCACATGATCGACTGGCAGGCCGATCTGGTGATCGGTCACTTTTCATCCGACGCCGCCGTCAGTGCCGCGCCGCGCTATGAAAAGGCCGGTATTGCGCTGCTGACCCCGGCGGCAACCCTCGACCGGCTGACGCTGGCGCATCGCAACGTCTTTCGTTTCTGCCCTTCAGACCGCCAATTGGCGGGCGATCTGGTGAATTGGCTGGCGGTTCGACAGTGGGCGACTGTGCATGTGGATGCGGACGGCAGCGCACACGGTCAGGCGCTGGCGGCGGCGATTGGCACAGCGCTCGCTGGCGCCGGCCTGCACCGGGTCAACGACCGGGACAGCGCTGATGTGGAGGTATTCGCCGGGCGTCTAAAGACCAGCCACGCGCATTGGCAGGCCCGACGCCAGGCAGGCAGTGTTCGGCCGCTGGTGCTGACCGACGACGCCGCGTCGCCGCATCTGGGCACTGCCCCGGCACACGACCGCAACACGTTCGTCATCGGTTTCGCCACGCCAGACCGTCACCACTGCCCGGCAAGCGTGTTGCACCGAACGTTGTTTGCGGCCGAGCCGCACACCTATTTCCGCGAAAGCCTGCTGATGCTCCAGGTGCTGGCTGTTCTGGCCTGCAACACCGCGCGCGGTCAGGCCCTGCTGGACACGCTGCATCACACCACGTTCAGCACCCGGCTCGGCATCGTCAGTTTTGATCAGGGCGAATGCCGAACCGCTGCGACCCGCGTCTGGACGCTCGGCCCCGCAGGGCTGAGCGCCGCCGCTGACTGAGCACTCACCGTTTCAAAACCATTCTAAGGACAGGAACCTCATGGGTAACTCGACGCCACATTCTTTTCATTCCGATGCCCTGTGTATCGGCTTTGGTCCCGCCGGGATCGCACTGGCCTGCGCCTTCGAAGACGCGCGCGAAGCGAACGACCCGCTTGGCAGGCTCTCCCTGCGTTATCTGGAAGCTGCCGCCGACACGCACTGGCACCGCGAGCTGCTGCTGACCGGGACGGACATCAATCACCATGTGTTTCGTGATCTGGTGACGCCGCGCAACCCGCGCAGCCGCTTTTCCTTCGCCATGTACCTCAAGGACAAGGGCCGAATGTTCGATTTCGGCCTGCTGGGTCGCCCGGCCAGTCGCCACGAGTGGTCGGATTACCTGGCCTGGGTGTCCAGCCAGGTAGACCGCCACACGCGGTTCAATGCGCCGGTCACCGAGATCGATCCGGTGGTCCGCAACGGCCGGTTACACGAATTGCGGGTTCGCACGCCAGATGCCAGCTTCACCACGCGCAATCTGGTGCTGTCCAGCGGCAGCGCAGCGCATATCCCTGAGCCGTTTCGGGCGTTGCTCGGCCCGAGGCTGTTTCACACGTCGCACTTTCTGACCCGCCTGAAAGCACTGGGTGAGCCACTGCCCAAACGCTGGCTGGTGCTGGGTTCAGGGCAAAGCGCCAGTGAGTCGGTGCTGGAACTGATCAGCCGTCGTTGCGACATCGAAGTGCATTCGGTGCACCGCTCGGCCGGTTTCAAGCTCACGCAACTGGGCCAGTTCCCCAACCGGGTGTTCGCGCCGGACCATGTCGATTACTTCCACAGCCTTGAACCCTTGGCGCGTCAGCGTTTTCTCGACCGGAGCCGCTCGACCAATTACGCCGGTATCGATCCGGACGAAAGCCAGAAGCTGTTTTCGCTGATCTACGAAGATGCCATCGCCGGGCGCAAACGCTTGCAGACCTACGCCTACAGCGAGATCACCGGTATTGAACACACCGGCGACGGCTATATGGTCACGTTGACCGACACCTTCAGCCAGCGCACTCAGGTGCTGGAAGTCGATGTGCTTGTGCTGGGCACCGGCTATCAGCAGTACCTGGTGCCGCCGCTGTTGAGCGGGTTACAGCCGTGGCTGAAGACCGCCACGGACGGCGGCTTGCTGATCGACCGCGACTACCGCGTTGCTACCGAAGGCGAGTGCGACGTGACTGTCTGGGTCAACGGCCTTTCCGAACGCAGTCACGGGATCAGCGACAGCCAGTCGTTCTCGCTGATGGCGCTGCGTGCCGAGCGCATCGTCAATGCCCTCGGGCAAGCCATCGAACCGGTAGCCGATACCCCCATGCTGGCACAGTGGAAGTGACCCTTATGCACAACGCTTCTGAATACCAGAGCCTCTGCGAGATCGTTCACGATCAGGCTTTTCTGAAAGTCACCGGCCTGGGGCACGACTTTTTCCTGAAAATGGAGTCGCTCAACCCGGCGGGCTCGATCAAGCTCAAGACAGCTGTCGGCCTGATCAATGACGTGCAGGCGCGCGGTCTGCTTGGTCCCGAGACGATTCTGGTCGAGTCGTCGTCAGGCAATCTCGGCGTGGCACTGGCGATGATCTGCGCCGAGCGCGGGATTCCGTTTACCTGCGTAGTCGATCCCAACAGCTCCAGCCACAACATCCGCATGATGCGCAGTTACGGCGCCGAGGTCATTCAGGTGGAAACCCCGGACGCCAATGGCGGTTTTCTCGGCACGCGCATCGCACTGATTCGTCACAAGGTGGCCAGTGATCGGCGTTACGTGTGGCTCAATCAGTATGAAAACCCTGCCAACCCGCGTGCCCACGCACGGACCACGGCGAGTTCGATCAGCCGGCATTTCGGTCATGTGGACTATCTGTTTGTCGGGGCGGGGACTACCGGGACGTTGATGGGCTGCATTCAGCATTTTCAGCGTCATCATCCGGCCACAAAAATCATTGCCGTGGACAGCGTAGGGTCGGTGACCTTCGACACCCCGGCCGGCCGCCGCTTCATACCGGGGCTGGGCACCAGTCAGCGTCCACCGATCTTCGATTCCGGCGGTATTCATGCGCTGGAAATGGTCCCGGAAGCGCGCACCGTCGCCATGTGCCGGATTCTGGCACGCAGCAAAGGCCTGCTGGTTGGCGGCTCGACCGCGACAGTGATTGCAGCGGTGCACGCATGGCGCGAGCGCATCGAACCCGGCTCGGTGGTCGTGGCATTGTCGCCGGACTGGGGCGAGCGTTATCTGGACACGCTGTATGACGATCACTGGGTCGAACAGCGTTTCGGCCGCGACGTGCTGAACATGTCCCTGGCAGACCTCTCTGACTCAGCCGCAATCCCTTGTGGGAGCGAGCCTGCGCAGGATTTTTCCTCGTGGACCGTCTGGCTAGCTGCCGAACGTCTGCAGAACGCGCCGTTTCATGTGGTTGACGGGGAGGTGGCAGCGCGTTTGCTGGCGGCTGATCCTCTGGCCTGTATCAATGACGTGCAGACGGCCTATCTGGAGCACGACGCCGGTCGCACGATCAATCCCGACAGCTATTTCCTGCGCTTTCCAGAGGCTCCGGCCAATCGCATCATTGCGCTGCCGGCCAGCCTGACGGGGGAGCAGCCGGTCAGTGGTATCAAGTGGATCTCCAGTTTTCCGGGCAATGTCGACAGGGGGCTGCAACGCGCCTCTGCGGTGCTGATCCTCAATGATCCGGCCACCGGCTACGCCGTCGCCTGCCTGGAAGCCTCGCGAATCAGTGCCATGCGCACCGCTGCGTCCGCCGTGCTGGGTGCGCGCTGGATGAATCGCCACCAGCGGCACGTCGGGCGCATGGCGTTTGTGGGCGCCGGTTTCATTGCGCGAACCATTCTCGACATGTTCGTCAGCGATGGCTGGACGATGGGCACCGTCAACGTCTTCGATCAGCACGAGGACTCGATGCGCGCCCTTGTCGAGCATGCGGCCAGAAGCCATCACTTGAACTGTGAAGCGGCGGATTTGCCGGGCTGCCTGCAAGCCGACGTGGTGGTGTTCGCCACCACTGCGCCCAGCCCGTATGTGCTGGAACCGCTCTTTCGGCCGGGGCAAGTGCTGCTGAATATTTCCCTGCGCGATCTGGGGCCGGAGGTTATTGCCCAGGCCAACAACATCCTGGATGACGTCGAGCACTGCCTCAAGGCGCAGACGTCTCCCGACCTCGCGGTTGAGCATTATCAGGACCGCTCGTTCATCACCGGCACGCTGGCACAACTGATTAACGGGCAGATCGAGTTGGCCCCGGATCGGCCTGCCATCTTCTCGCCATTCGGCCTCGGCGTGCTGGACCTTGCGCTGGGCCAGCGGCTGTATCGCCAGGCACTGGCGGAAGGCAGTGCATTGCCGGTGCCGCGATTTTTCTTCGAATCGAGTCGCTGGTGATGGCCGTGCCTACCATTGCGATCATCGGCATGGGCTCGCGAGGCCTGAGCATTCTGGAGCAGTTGATCTGCATGAGCCGCCACGCCACTCAGCAACCGCTGCATATCGAAGTCTTTGACCCGCAGCCGCCGGGCAGCGGGTTGCACCACGCGCAGCAGGCGGATTACCTGATGCTCAATACCATGGCGGGGCAACTGTCAGCGTTTTCTTCGGCATTTCCGGCCTGCGAGCCAGCAGGCTGGACGTTTCTGCAGTGGTGCGGCGCCCATGGCGTACGCCTTGACGAGCGTGGCCATGTTTGCGCTGAGGGGCAGGGCAGGCCTGTCGGTTTTGGGGATTTCGTGCCGCGTCGCTTACTCGGGCGCTACTTGCAGGACAGCTACCGCTTTGTGCTGCAACAGTGCCCGGCACACGTGCGGGTGCGTCACTACGCCGAGCGGGTCGACGCTTGCCGCGCGTTGCCCGACGCGAGCGGTTTCCGGCTGCGCGGCCAGCAGCGCCAGATGCAGGTTGACGCCGTGTTCCTGACCAGCGGGCACGCTGCAGACAGCGCTGAACAGCAGCCCTCTGGCGAAACGGTTGCTATCGAAGGACTTGGGCTAACGGCCATGGACACTCTCGCAAGCCTCACCCAGGGGCGTGGCGGGCGATACGTGCGCGATGGTGGCTTTGCAGGCTGGCGATACCTGCCATCAGGACGCGAACCCAAGGTGTTTTTGTACTCGCGTTCGGGTCTGCCGTTCCACGCGCGGCCGCAGTGGCACTCGCCAGGCGAGGCGCCGCTGCCCAGGCTGTTTCTTGGCGCAGAGGTGATCGCCGGGCTGCGCCAGCAACGGCCAGCCGGGCAGCTGGACTTTCGGCGCGACGTGCTGCCGCTGATCAAGGACGAAATGCGCGCCGTGTTCTATCAGGCCAGAGTGCGCCTGGTCGCGCCCCGGCAATTGCCGTCAGTCCAGCGTCTGCTGCGTGAAGCAACGTCGAGGCCCGCGCTGTTTGCTCTGCTGGCCGAACAGTGGGGCGAGTTCGAGCCTGATGAGTGGCTGGTGACCGAGCGCTGGTCAGGCTCGGCCGAGTCCTACGCGACCTGGTTCGTCGAGTGGATCGAGCGCGGTCTGGCGCTGAGCAGACTGGGTACTGCACGCAGCCCGATCCGTCTGGCGCTGGAAGTCTGGCGGGATTACCGCGACGTGCTGCGGTTGGTCGCCGGGCGCAATGGGCTGAGCGAGGCCTCGACCCTTGATTTTTATGGCACGTGGGCCGGGCTGTCGAACCGGCTGGTCGGCGGGCCACAAAAGGAACGGCATGAGGACCTGCTGGCGCTGATCAAGGCGGGCGTGGTGGCGGTGCTGCCGCCAATGGACGAGGCGCGACAGTTCGACTGCGTCATTCCGGCGCGGGTTGCCCATAACGGGCTGTCACGTCCTGCGCGGGGCCTGATCGGCGATTTGCTGGAGCAAGGGCTGATCCGCGCGGCACACGCCTGGCCCGCCGATGGCATCGAAACCGATCGGACGGGCCGTGCGCTGGGCCGTGACGGCTCGCCGCAACCCAGGCTCTGGGTGCTCGGCCCGGTCGTCGAAGGCTGTACGTTTTACAACCATTACATCCCCACGCCAGACCCCACCTGTCACGCGCTGATCGAAGCGCGGCGGGCCGTCGAGTCGTGCCTGGCAATGCTCGCAGAGCCTGACTCCAGATACCTCACGTGCTCATTTAAAAAAGTGCTGTAACTCACTCACCCAAAAGGAATCATTCATGTACGAACTGACGTTACTGACGGCGCTCGCCGGTGCATTCATTGTGCTGATCATCAGCCCTGGTCCGAACTTTCTGGTCATCACTCAATTGTCGTTCAGCCAGTCCCGGCAGCAGGGGGTTTGCGCCGGGCTGGGCGTGGCTTCAGGGAGCATTCTCTGGGCGTTGCTGGCGGCCACTGGCCTGGGGCTGATTTTTCAGCAGTTGCCCTGGCTGCAACCGGCCCTGCAACTGCTCGGCGGTGCTTACCTGACCTGGCTTGGCACTAAAAGCCTGCGCAGCGCGGGCAGCCAGCCCAAGCCACGGGACATCGGCGCGCTGGGCATCGGCAGCCTCGGGCGCGCCTATCGCTTCGGCCTGTTGACCAACCTGACCAATCCCAAGGCGCTGGCGTTTTACACCAGTGTCTTCACCACCGTCACCACGCCCGGCATGCCGATGTGGGTGCGCACAGCGGGGGTGTCGATCATTGCAGTACTGGCCATTTCCTGGTTCGTGCTGCTGGCCACGCTGTTTTCGATTCCTGCCGTGCAGGCTCGCTACCAGCGCATGAAAAAAGCCATCGACATTGTCACCGGGCTTTTCATGATCGCCTTCGGCCTGCGCCTGCTGATCGGGCTGCTGCCTGTCGGCTTGTTCAACTGAAGCGCTGACCTGATCGATTTTCAAAGGAATACACCTATGCACAGCAATGATTGGCACTATCCGACTTCAATCCGGGCCGGCGCAGGACGCGTCCGTGAGCTGGCCGACGCCTGTCGGGTGACGGGCATCAAACGGCCGCTACTGATCACCGACCACTTTCTCGGCGGCACTGACATGATCGCCAGTGCCGTAGAAGACTGCCGCCGCCAACTGGGCCACTGCGGGCTGTTCGACCGGGTCAAGGGCAACCCGACCGGAACCAATGTCGCCGACGGGCTGGAGGTTTATCGCACCGGTGGTTACGACGGCGTCATCGCATTCGGCGGCGGCTCGGCGCTGGATGCCGCCAAGGCCGTGGCATTAATGTCCGGCCAAAGCCGTCCACTGTGGGATTTTGAAGACATCGGCGAGAATCACCTGCGTGCCGATCCACAAGGCATCGCCCCGGTCATTGCGCTGCCGACCACTGCCGGGACGGGCTCCGAGGTGGGCCGGGCATCGGTGATCACGGATGAGCAAGCGTGCGTCAAACGCACCATCCTGCACCTGCGCATGATGCCGCGTATTGCGATTCTGGACGCCACGCTGACGGTCGATCTGCCGACGCAACTGACGGCCGCCACCGGAGCCGACGCCTTGACCCATTGCATGGAGTCCTGGTGCTCACCGGTCTGGCACCCGATGGCCGAAGCGCTGGCGGTCAAGGGCATGCAAATGATCAAGCAGTTTCTGCCGCGCGTGGTTGCCGACGGCCACGATCTGGAAGCGCGTCAGCAGATGCTGGTGGCGTCGAGCCTCGGTGCTGCGGCGTTTCAGCGGGGGCTGGGCGGCGTGCACGCGATTGCACAGAGCCTGGGCGCGCTTTATGACCAGCATCATGGCCTGGTGAATGCGATTTTGCTGCCTTACGTGCTGCACGCCAACCGCGCGTCGCTGCTGAGGCACATGGAGGAACTGGCGGTTTATCTACGCCTGCCGGAACCGGGCTTCAACGGCGTGATGGCGTGGGTGTTGGACCTGCGCGAGCAGATCGGCATTCCGCCGACACTGGCCGCTATCGGTATCGATGATCGCGATGCCGAACGGGTCGGCAGGATGGCATTTGCCGACTGCTGTTCGCACACCAACCCGATTCGTCATTCGGCGCAGGAGTACGCGCAGATCTTCCGCCGCGCGGTGCAGGGGCATTGAGGCATGGCGCACCTGGATGAAAGCGCCGTACAGCGCCTGGCGGAGGTCTGGCAGCAGTTCATCGATCAAGGCCGAATCGTTGGCGGCGTCATGCTGCTGGCTGAGCATGGAACGCTGCGTTATGCCTGCGCCAGAGGCTGGGCTGATCGGGAACGGCAACTCCCGGTCAGCCGCGACACACGCTTTCGTCTCGCCTCGCTGACCAAGCTGCTGACCTCGGTCACGGTCATGCGCCTGTGTGAGCTGGGCGTCGTAAGTCTGGACGCTGCCGTAAGCGACTGGCTGCCAGCCTTTCGCCCAAAGCTGGCAAACGGTCGGGAGCCGGTGATCAGCCTGCGGCATTTGCTGTCGCACACCTCGGGCCTGAGCTACGGTTTCGAACAACCGCCCGGCAATGCCTATCATCAGGCTGGCGTCTCGGACGGGCTGGACGGTGTCGCGTTCGATCTGCAGGAAAACCTGACCCGACTGGCACGCGTGCCACTGTTGTTCGAGCCTGGCAGCGCGTGGGGCTATTCGCTGGCCACCGATGTGCTGGGCGCGGTGATCGAACAGGCCAGCGGCCTTCGGCTGTCGGACGCCGTGGCCCGATGGGTCACTGAGCCTCTTCGGATGGGCAGGACATCGTTCAGTCACGCGTCGAGTCAGCCGCTGGCGGCTGCCTACAAAGACGGCGCTCGCGGGCCGCAACGTATCGGTGACAACGATGCAGTGATGCTCGACAGCGGACAGGCACGGCTGTCATCGGCTCGCGCGTTTGACCTGACAGCTTATGAGTCGGGCGGGGCGGGCATGTTGGGCACGGCGGATGACTATCTGCGCTTGCTGGAATGCTTGCGTCTGGGCGGCGCGCCGTTGCTGAGTCCGGCCAGTATCAGACTGCTGTTGAGCAACGCCATGGGGCAGCGCACGGTCGAGAACCGCGGGCCGGGCTGGAAATTCGGTCTGGGGCCGATGATTCTGACCGATCCGCTGGCTGCCGGGCAGCGACAGGGTGCGGGTAGCTGGTCGTGGTGCGGCGTGTATGGCAGCCATTATTGGGTGGATCCGGTTTCGGCCATCAGCCTGGTCACGGTGACCAACACCGCCGTCGCCGGGGCGTGGGGCGAGTTTGCCGAGGCGCTGGTCGACGCGCTGTACCTCAGACCCGGGCAAACTGCTTGCGGTAGCTGCTCGGACTGATCCCCACCAGGTTGCGAAAGTGGCGGCGAAAGGACTCTTCAGAACCGAAACCGGCCCGGTCGACCACCTCATTGAGGCGCAGCTTCGAGGACTCCAGCAGCTCCTTGGCGTAAGCCACCCGCTCGCCGAGCAGCCAGTCGTAAGGCGTCAGACCGGTGCTTTCCATGAAACTGCGGTGCAGGGTGCGGGTGCTGAGTGCTGCACGTGAGGCCATGTCCTTGATGGTGTGCGGGCGCTGCAGGTCGCTGCGAATCCAGTCCATCAGATTGGAAATCGGCCCGTCGCTGGCGGCAACCAGTTGCCGTGACGCGTACTGCGACTGACCACCTTCGCGATGCGGCGGGATCACCATGCGCTGCGCCACCATGTTGGCGACACGCGAGCCATGATCGTTGCGCACCAGGTGCAGCATCATGTCCAGCCCGGCAGCCGAGCCTGCAGCGGTGACAATCGTGCCTTGATCCACATACAACTCGTTAGGCTGGATGGTCAGGGCCGGATACATGCTGGCCAGCAGGTCGGTGTAACGCCAGTGGGTGGTGACTTTATGCCCGTCAAGCAGACCGGCCGCCGCCAGCACGAAGGCACCGGTGCAGATCGAGCAGATCCTCGCGCCCCGGGCGTGCGCCGCCTGAAGCTGTTCGATCAGGCGCGGTGGGACAGCAGATTCAACACCGCGCCAGCCTGGCACGATAATCGTGTCGGCATGTTCCAGCAGCACGTCGCCCGGCGTTGGCACGATGGTGATGCCGCCTGCGGCAGTGATCGGCCCATCGTCGACCGGGGAGGTCGCGAACTCGTACCAGTTGACCCCGAGCTCGGGCCGTTTGAGGGCGAATACCTCGACTGTGCAGCCAAATTCGAAGGTGCACAGCTGGTTATAGATAAGGGCGACGACGAGATGATTTTTCATGGCGCGATGTTACCGGATATTGGCATTTCAGCCAGTAGTTTGGCGCGATGCGACTGCGTAATCTGCAATCCAGGTGAAACATTAACATGCAAGCGGTCTGGCAAGCAGACCCTGGAGCCAACTCGTGCCACTCAATATCGGTATCTACGTCTACGACGACGTCGAAGTCCTCGACTTCGCTGGCCCCTACGAAGTATTCACCACTGCAACCCGCATGCACGCGCGCACCAGTCGCAGTGACCGGGCGCTGTTCAACGTCTTCACCATCGGTCGCAGCACCACGCCGGTGCGCGCGCGGGCCGGGCTGAAGGTCGACCCGGATTTTTCGATCAGCGATCACCCACCCATGGATTGCCTGATCGTGCCGGGCGGGGTGGTCAATGCCGAAATGGAAAAAGCCGACGTCATCCGCTGGATCAGTGACCAGTCAGAACCGGGTCGTGTCGTCGCTGCGGTCTGCACCGGTGCCTTCATGTTGGCCAAGACCGGCAAGCTGGCCGGCAAGCAGGTCACCACGCATTGGGAAGACATCGGCGACCTCAAGGAAATGTTCCCCTCGGTGGATGTACTCAGCACCCTGCGCTGGGTAGACGAAGGTTCATTCGTGACCTCGGCCGGTATCTCCGCCGGTATCGACATGAGCCTGCACCTGGTCGAGCGTTTGCACAGCCGTGAGCTGGCTGAGCGCACTGCGCTGCAAATGGATTTCGACTGGACCGAAAACGACTGATTCATTGCCGTGACCCGGTGTGCCTCGTTCCTTTTTTCGCGGCAGGCATCGGGTCCGATAGCCATAGCGACTCGATCCATAGCGGCCAGAAGACGCCCGTCTTGCCCTGGATGTCATTGATGACGGCGTGCGCCCGAAATCTGCATGACTGATCCCTTTCGGGAAGCTCAGTAGTTGCATTCCTCCGCCTGACCCATCACTGCCGACTGCCGATGACTTCGGCGATCTGGCGTGCCAGCCGGAAATTCCTGCATTCCGATCACTTTCCCGTCCAGAGACAGGCCGCACCCAACTTTTGCAAAACCAGAGTGCAGGACACATGAAAACCCACTTCTTCAAAGTCGTTCAAACGGTCGCACAGCACGGTTCGTTCTCCGAGGCTGCGGCCATCCTGGGGTGCAGCCAGTCAAACATCAGTTACGCGATCAAGGAGGTCGAGGATTTCTTTGAAAAGCGCCTGTTCATCCGCAGCCGCACGGGCTGCACCCTGACCCCGGAGGGCAAGGTCATTACCCAGACGCTCGGCAACATCATGGCGACGCTGGAGCAACTAAAAAAAATGGGGTCAGTGGTAGTGTAACCATTCACTACCACACGCATATTCGCGAGACCAGCCTGCCCGCAGCCCTGGATTTTCTGGCCCGCCATTATCCGGACATCCACCTGAACGTGCTGCACGGCAGCGAGCAGAATCCGTCACTCGACGCGTTGCGCAAAGACATTGCCGACATCGTGATCCTTCCGACAACCGTCCTCGGCGAGCATCATCTGCAACATCATCAGTGGTCGGATCATTACGTGCTGGTTGCTGCGCGCAGCGAACAGGCTGCACAGCGCAGTTTTGTCGAGCAGGTGCAGAGCGCCCGCTACGTGGCCTGGCGCCACTCGGGGGTCGAGCGTCTGCATCAGCAATTGGCGGCGGTGCAGGTGCGGCTGGTGCATCGTGGCGAACTCAGTTGCCTGGAGACGCTGCTGGACCTGGTTGCCAAGCGGCACTGCATTTCGATCCTGCCCAGCGCGCTGGTGAACGCTCACTCTGGCGAGTTCCAGCAGATCGCGCTGCCATTGACGGTGACGCGCCAGATCAGCATTGTGGCTCGCCCGACCTCACTGTTGTCCAACGCGGCCAACGCGGTGATTCAGGCGCTGAAGAAGCCGTCCGGCATGCTGGCTTCGCGCTATTGATCGCGCTGGCTTTCGACACTGATGCAACGTTTTCGGTCCAAAGGGCTCATACCCATAGGTAAAACATTCACAACGCTCCGCTCGCGGAGCGTTTCAGGTCGCCGATTCAAGAGGAAGACTGAACGCTATGACGATACCGGACAAGCAGTATGTGGAATGGCTGGTCGAGCAATCGATGCTGAACGCCGCCCGGCAGCGCGCCAAGACCTATTCGGGGCAGGGCAGGCTCTGGCAACGTCCGTTCGCTCTGGCCCGCCCGAGAGACGCCTCCGCTATCGCTTCGGTCTGGTTCACCGCCTACCCGGCGTCGATCGTCACCCGCGAAGGCGGCTCGGTGCTGGAAGCGCTGGGCGACGAAACCTTGTGGCATGCGCTGTCGGAAATCGGCATTCAGGGCATTCACAATGGCCCGCTCAAGCTTTCCGGCGGGCTGCAAGGGCGCACCCGCACGCCCAGTATCGACGGCAACTTCGACCGCATCAGCTTCGGCATCGACCCGGACCTGGGCACCGAGGCGCAATTGTTGAGCCTGACGCGCATCGCCGCAGCGCACAACGCGGTGATCATCGATGACATCATCCCGTCGCACACTGGCAAGGGCGCGGACTTCCGGCTCGCCGAACTGGCTTACGAGGATTATCCCGGCCTTTTTCACATGGTCGAGATTCGCGAGGAAGACTGGCAGCTGCTGCCCGACGTCCCGGCAGGCCGTGACGCCGTCAACCTGATGCCCGAGGTGGTCGATCAGTTGCGCGACAAGCATTACATCGTCGGCCAGTTGCAACGGGTGATTTTCTTCGAGCCCGGTGTCAAGGAAACCGACTGGAGCGCCACGGATGTGGTGCAGGGCGTTGATGGCAAAGCGCGGCGCTGGGTGTATCTGCACTATTTCAAGGACGGCCAGCCTTCACTGAACTGGCTGGACCCGAGTTTTGCGGCGCAGCAGATGATCATCGGCGACGCGTTGCACGCCATCGACGTCATGGGCGCACGCGTACTGCGTCTGGACGCCAACGGCTTCCTCGGCGTCGAGCGTCGCGCTGAAGGCACGGCCTGGTCGGAAAGCCATCCGTTGTCGATCACCGGCAACCAGTTGCTGGCGGGTGCAATTCGCAAAGCGGGCGGTTTCAGCTTCCAAGAATTGAACCTGACCATCGACGACATCGCCTCGATGGGCAACGGCGGCGCTGACCTGTCCTATGACTTCATTACCCGGCCGGCCTATCAGCATGCGTTGCTGACCGGCACCACGGAGTTCCTGCGCCTGATGCTGCGCCAGGTTCATGCCTATGGCATCGATCCGGCTTCGCTGATCCATGCCTTGCAGAACCATGACGAGTTGACGCTGGAGCTGGTGCATTTCTGGACGCTGCACGCCCACGACACGTTCCACTATCAGGGCCAGACCTTCCCGGGCAACATTTTGCGCGAGCACATTCGCGAAGAAATGTACGAGAAACTGTCGGGTGAACATGCGCCTTACAACCTCAAGTTCGTCACTAACGGCGTGTCCTGCACCACGGCCAGCATCATCACGGCCGCGCTGGGCATCCGCGATCTCGACACTATCACTGACGCCGATATCCAGCAGATCCAGCACATTCATTTGTTGCTGGTGATGTACAACGCCATGCAACCCGGCGTGTTTGCCTTGTCCGGCTGGGACATGGTGGGTGCTTTGACGCTACCAGCCGAGCAGGTCGAGCACCTCATGCAGGACGGCGACACCCGCTGGGTCCATCGGGGTGCCTACGACCTGGTCGATCTGGACCCGGAAGCCGAGTTCTCTGCGGGCAACATGCCGCGTCCAAGGTCGCTGTATGGCAGCCTCGTCAGCCAGCTGAAAAGGCCTGATTCGTTCGCCTCGCAGTTGAAGAAGATTCTGGCCGTGCGCCGCGCCTATGACATTGCCGCGAGCCGTCAGATTCTGATTCCGGACGTCGAGCATCCGGGCCTGCTGGTCATGGTGCATGAATTGCCGGCCGGCAAGGGGACGCAGATCACGGCACTCAACTTCAGCGCCGAGACCATCGTCGAGACCCTGCATCTGCCAGGCATTGCGCCCGGCCCGGTGGTCGACATCATCAACGAGCGTGTTGAAGGCGATTTGACCGAGCAGGGTGAGTTCACCATCACCCTCGACGCCTACGAAGGTCTGGCATTGCGCGTGGTCAGCACCCTGCCGATATAAGCGCGGCGCGCCGCCTTCCGGCTGCGCAACGCCGGGTGCCGTTCATGCCGTCTTGAACCGGTGCTTTTTCAGGCGATAGGCGAACTGGGCGCGACTCAGTCCCAACAAGCGAGAGGCCGCCGCCAGGTTGCCCTCGCTTTTTTGCAGGGCTTCATCGATCAAGCGTCGCTCGAGATCGTCGATGGAGAACGCGTTCTCCAATTCGCTCAGCGTATCCAGTAGCGGCTCGTCGACCTTCAATCGTGTAACGGCCCCTGTCGCCTGCGAAAGTGCGCCATCGTGGTTCAGCGAGTAGGAATCCACAGGCAGGGATTCGTTGCGGAAGATATGCACCAGATCGATAGCCTGGCCTTCATCGCTGGCGATCAGGCCGCGTTCGATCAGATTCTGCAATTCCCGCACGTTGCCGGCGAACTCATAGCGGACCAGAGTTTTCAGGGCGCGCATGGTCAAGCCAGCCGGGGTCCTGTCGTATTCCCGACAGAACCGTTTGAGAAATGCACTGATCAGCAGCGGAATGTCATCACGACGCTCGCGCAGCGGGGGCAGGGCGATGGGGTAGACGTTCAGCCGGTAGAACAAGTCTTCGCGAAAATCGCCGCTGGCCACGGCCTTGCGCAGGTCGACATTGGTCGCTGCCACCACGCGAACGTTGACCTTGATGCCGTGCCCGCCGCCGACGCGTTCGATCTCGCGCTCCTGCAAGGCGCGCAGCAGCTTGCTTTGCCCGGCCAGGCTCAGGGAAGTGATTTCATCGAGGAACAGCGTGCCGCCGTTTGCGCGCTCGAAGCGCCCAGGCCTTGAATGGGTCGCGCCGGTGTAGGCACCGCGCTCGACGCCGAACAGCTCCGCCTCGATCAGGTTGTCCGGAATGGCCGCGCAGTTCAGCGCAATGAAAGGCCCATTCTGCTGACGACTAAGCTGATGCAACTGGCGAGCGAACATTTCCTTGCCGACGCCCGACTCGCCGCTGATCAGCACCGTTGCCGGCGTCATCGCCACGCGCTGCAAGGCCTGAGTGGCCGCAGTGAATGCGGCGCTGGCGCCAATCAGGTTCTGGTCGGCAGGCGTGGCAGCACCTGCGTCGTCAGGAGCGCTGGCCAGCCCCCCTGTTTGCGCAGGACTGGTCGAGTTCACGACATTCAGGTAACTCAGGTCACGTTCGACATCCCCCCATTGCTCTGCGGTCTTGCCGACCACCCGGCAGTTGGCGTGGCCCATGCCACGGCACTCGATCTCCCGAAAGATCACCATCTGCCCGAACAGGCCGCTGACGAAGCCGATGGCATAGCCGATTTCGGTCCAGCAAACCGGGTCTTGCGCGATGCCATAGGCCGCTATGTGCTCGTCCGCTTCGCAGGAGTGATGCCAGAGAAATTCCCCTTCGTAAAACCCGGATTCAGCATCGAATTTGAAATGCAGTGGCTCGACCTTGGTCATGCCTTCGAGGGTGTGCAAGTGCGTTCCGGCGCGAAACGCCGAGGTGGCATCGGCCAGTGGCCAGCGCTCACGAATCAATCGTGCATCCCGCGCGCCGGACAGATAACCGGCCCGGGTAAACATTCCGCGTGCCGGCTCGCTGCCAAGACGTTCGATGATTTCGCGGCGCAGGTTGCCGAACGATGAGCTGTGGAGCAACAACATGCGCTGATCGTTAAGCCAGATGCGGCCGTCTTCGGGCGAGAAAAACAGGCAGTGGGTCAGCTCTTCGGCGGTAGGCGAACCGCTGACGTCCGGCTGTCTGCTGTCGCCTCGCGGCGAGAAGTGTTCGGTGGCAACGCTGTGATCGGGCAATTGGCAGTGCGGAGCGTTCATGGTCTGGCCTCGGACGGGCGATAGTATTCAAATGATCATGTGACGTGCAGTTCATTAAGCATGGCTTTATCAAATGAACAAGCCTGCAAGGCATTCTGCGGAGTCTTTTGGTCTTGTCAGCAGTTGGCATGCAGCGCAAAGGCCCGATCCAGAGCTGTCTAGCCTATATATGACAAAGTCGTTGCAATCCCGGCACAGGCTTTGCTCTTGATGAGGGACGGCGCGTGCTTTCCAATTGAACGGGTGCAGGCGATTAAAACCATAAAAACCGGAGTCTGAACATGTCAGCGTCTGATGCCACCCCTTTGCTGCAACGCGCCATTGAAGCCGAATGCGTCTTCAATGGCAGCTGGATTCCTTCTTCCGCACCTGGCTTGCCGGTCATCGAACCGGCCACCGGCGAGCTGCTGATGAACACTGCCATGGCCGATGCTGCCGATATTGCGGTTGCCTGCCGCGAGGCCGCACTGGCCCAGCCCGCATGGGCGGCGATGGGGCCGCGTGAGAAGGCCGAAATCTTTCTCCTCGCCGCTGATCATGCGGTCTGTGCCTACGATGAATTGTCGCTGTATGTGGCCCGCGAAACGGGCGGCAGCCTGCACAAGGGGCAGCATGAAGTGAACGAATGCATCGTGCTGCTGCGCCAGGCGGCGGGCATGCTGTCGCAGGCACAGGGTCACGGCCTGATGCTGCCCAGCGCGGCAGGCCGTCTGTCCTATGCACGCCGGGTGGCGCATGGCGTGGTCGGGGTCATCTCGCCGTTCAATTTCCCTCTGGTGTTGTCCCTGCGCTCGGTGGCCCCGGCGCTGGCCGCCGGCAATGCGGTGGTGCTCAAACCTGATCCGCAGACCCCGGTCAGCGGCGGGTTTCTGATTGCCCGGTTGTTCGAGGAAGCCGGTCTGCCCAAAGGCTTGCTGCATGTTCTGCCGGGTGCGGCGGACGCGGGCGAAGCGCTGTGTCGTGACGCCAATGTGCAAATGATCACTTTTACCGGCTCGACTGGCGCAGGCCGTAAAGTCGCCGAAGTCGCCGGGCGCAATCTGAAAAAGGTGTCGCTGGAACTGGGCGGTAAAAATCCGCTGATCATTCTCGAAGACGCCGACCTGGATCTGGCTGCCAGCAACGCAGCGTTCGGTGCCTGGCTGCATCAGGGGCAGATCTGCATGGCGACCGGTTTGATTCTGGTTCACGAATCAATCGCTGCCAGCCTGACTCGCAAGCTGGCGGACAAGGCACGCGCGCTGACGGTGGGCAATGCGGCGCGTGGCGAAGCCGCGCTGGGGCCGATGATTAACCAGCGTCAGTTGCAGCATGTTCAGCAGGTGATCAATGACAGCCTGCACGCCGGCGCTCAGTTGGAAACCGGCGGCGAATACGAAGGCCTGTTCTACCGGCCGACCGTGCTCAGCGGCGTGAAGCCGGGTATGCGCGCCTTCGACGAGGAAATATTCGGGCCGGTGGCCGTCGTCGCCAGCTTCGCCTCCGATGAAGAAGCCATCGAATTGGCCAATCGCTCTGAATACGGTCTGGCAGCCGCCGTCATCTCGCCTGATGTGGGGCGTGCCATGGCAATTGGCGACCGCCTCAGGTGCGGCATGCTGCACATCAATGACCAGACCGTGGCCGACGAATGCATCAACTCATTCGGCGGCCGTGGTGCGTCGGGCAATGGTGGCAGCGCCGGCAGCCCTTCGGACTGGGACGAGTACAGCCAGTGGCAGTGGGTGACGATCAAGCAGAAGGCTCCGACTTATCCGTTCTGAGCGCCATCGCAGCCCGTGTTTCAGAGAAGATGTTTCAAACAAGACGTGATTCAAAACAACAATAAGAGCGCGTGATTATGAACCTGAACAGCAAAACACTGATCATCACTGGCGTGTCATCCGGCATTGGCGCCGAGGTAGCGCGCCTGGCGCGCTTCCAGGGCGCCAAAGTCATTGGCATCGACCGTCACGAACCGCAGCTGACCGTGGACGGTTTCTTTCAGGCCGATCTCGGCGACCCGGACAGCATCGATGCGCTGATCGAGCGTCTGCCCAGGCAGATTGACGGGCTGTGCAACATTGCCGGCGTACCCGGCACCGCGCCGGTCAAGGCGGTGGCCGAGATCAACTACCTCGGCTTGCGGCATCTGACCCAACGCCTGCTGCCACGCATGGCGCCGGGCGGCAGCATCGTCAACGTCTCCTCGGTACTCGGTTCGCAATGGGCCGAGCGTCTCGAACTGCACAAGGCGCTGGCTGCCACTGCAAGCTACAGCGAGGGGCAGAAGTGGCTGGCGGCCAATCCTGTCGCGCAGGACAGTTGCTACCAGTATTTCAAAGAGGCGCTGATTGTCTGGAGCTTTCAGCAGGCGCAGGAGTGGTTTCGCGAACAGGACGTCAGGGTCAACTGCGTCGCACCGGGGCCGGTGTTCACGCCGATTCTGGGCGACTTTATGAGCATGGTCGGCGAAGCACGAATCGTACGCGACAGCCTGCACATAAAGCGACCGGCGCTGGCCGATGAAGTGGCGGCGGTGATCGCCTTTCTCTGCTCGGACGGGGCGCGCTGGATCAATGGTGTCAACTTGCCGGTAGACGGAGGGCTGGCCGCGTCCTACGTGTAATAACGATGTCGGTTGTCACCCCGGCGGCGCGGTCGCGACGCCGGGGCTCTGGAAAATAACAACAATAAATACAGGAATCACAAGATGCAGACGTCTATCTTGCGTACCGTTGCGACCGTTTCACTCGCCACCTTGTCAGCCACCGCTTTTGCCTATGACTTGCCTGGCCTTAACCTGGGCAGCACCAGTTTCTACGACGGATCGCCAGCCCCGGCGGGGCCGGGCTGGTATCTGGAGGAATACCTCGTTGCGTCCAGAGCCGACCGTTTCAACGACGTCAACGGCAATAAACTGCAACTTCCGAAACAAGACGTCGATGTTCTGGCAATGACGACGCAGATCATCTATGTCGGCCAGCCGCTGGCCAACGGCGCGATGCCGGGGATCACCGCGATCAACACCTCACTGGCCCATGTCGATGTGGACGATGGGCTGGACAATACGGTGTTGAGTTCGCGTGCCGGGTTTGGCGACGTGGTGATCGGCCCGTTTCTGCAACTGCCCACCCTGACGCGCGCCGACGGCAGCCCCTTGTTGGCCCAGCGGATCGAGGCGGATATTGCGGTGCCGGTGGGTGCTTATAACCGTAACCGTTCGATCAACCCTGGCAGCAACTTCTGGTCGTTTAACCCGTACTACGCCGCGACCTACTGGTTTTCGCCAAAATGGTCAGCCAGCGGTCGCTTCATGTACTTGTGGAACGGCAAGAACGATGACCCGCAGGCAGGTTTCGGTAACGTCTCCGACACCCAGGCCGGTCAGGCACTGCATGCCAACCTGACTTTGCAATATGCGGTAACCGAGCAATTGTCCCTGGGACTGAACAGCTACTGGCTCAAGCAGTTCACCGATACTCAGGTGGACGGCCATGACGTCAGCGGTCGCAAGGAAAAAGTCTGGGCCATCGGGCCGGGCTTTCTCTATTCGTTCAGCAAAGAGAACGTGCTGTCGGTCAACAGCTACTTCGAACAGGGTGCGCAAAACCGTACCGAAGGCAACAAACTGGTGCTGAACTTCCTGCACAGGTTGTAGCGGTCATGCAGGACTCTTCTGCCAACGCACGGTTGTACCTCTCGCGTCTCACGCCAGTGGCGCCTGTAATGCGCTGGCGCGAGAGGTATTCGGACTGTTTATGACTGGTAGACCTTTTTCAGCAGCCGGAGCAGGTCCTGGCGTTCCTGATCATTCAGCGCCGAGGTGGAATCCAGATCGCTGTCGATGGCGATCTGTTTCAGTTCGCGCAGCAACGTTTCGCCGGTCTTGCTGAGAAATATGCCGTATGAGCGTTTGTCTGGCTTGCAGCGTACCCGCACGGCCAGTGCGCGGCTTTCGAGCTTGTTGAGCAACGGCACGACTTGCGGCGGCTCGATCGCCAGCGCCTTGGCGAGGTCAGCCTGCATCAGGCCGGGGTTCTGTTCGATGATAGCCAATGCTGAAAACTGTGCAGGTCGCAGATCGTGCGCTGAAAGGCGCCCGATCAGGTTCTGGAAAAGCTTGAGTTGCGCCCGCCGCATGGCATAACCGATCAGGTCGTCCAGAGCAGAATCCGTGGGCGGCGAAGCCTCTTCAATCAGTGCGGTAGCCTGGCAGACGTCGTCGAGGTCGGATGGCTTGGCCATTGAGAAGCGGTCCTTTTGCTAAGTGTTTAACGGGTCAGCCGTGCAGTTTGCCGAGGTTGGCAGATGATGGCTATCGAACGTGCAGAAGTGTGACCGGGATATTTGGGCGGAGTGCCAAGAATTTACTTTACATGACTAATAGTTAATTGACATAACTATATTTGCCGCCTAATTTGAAGTCATCTCCACAATCAAGAATAAGAGAGCACTGCCATGAACCATTACGAAGGTCGCTGGACAACCGTCAGGGTCGAGATCGAACAGGGCATCGCGTGGGTCATTCTCAACCGGCCGGAAAACGCAACGCCATGAGCCCGACCCTCAACCGGGAAATGATCGATGTGCTGGAAACCCTCGAGCAGGACCCTGATGCAGGTGTTTTGGTATTGACCGGTGCGGGGGAGGCCTGGACTGCCGGAATGGACCTCAAAGAATACTTTCGGGAAGTGGACGCCGGTCCGGAAATCCTTCAGGAAAAGATCCGCCGCGAAGCTTCCCAATGGCAGTGGAAACTGCTGCGCATGTACGCCAAGCCGACCATCGCCATGGTCAACGGCTGGTGCTTCGGCGGTGGCTTCAGCCCGCTGGTTGCCTGTGACCTGGCGATCTGCGCCGATGAGGCAACCTTCGGCCTGTCGGAAATCAACTGGGGCATTCCGCCGGGCAATCTGGTGAGCAAGGCAATGGCCGACACCGTAGGGCATCGCCAGTCGTTGTACTACATCATGACCGGCAAGACCTTCGACGGTAAGAAAGCCGCCGAGATGGGGCTGGTCAATGAAAGCGTACCGCTTGCACAGTTGCGTCAGGTGACCATCGATCTGGCACTCAACCTGCTCGAAAAGAACCCGGTAGTGCTGCGTGCCGCCAAGCATGGCTTCAAACGTTGCCGCGAACTGACCTGGGAACAGAACGAAGATTACCTGTACGCCAAACTCGACCAGTCGCGCCTGCTGGACAAGGAAGGCGGTCGTGAACAAGGGATGAAGCAGTTCCTGGATGACAAAAGCATCAAGCCCGGGTTGGAGACCTATAAGCGGGAGCTTTGAGCTTTGAACTTTGAGCTTTTAGCTTTTAGCTTGCGGTTGCTTTTGAGCTTGCAGCTAGAGTCTTACCGCTGCTCCCAAAACAATAATGAGGAATCACCCATGCTGGATGTGCCCCTGTTGATTGGCGGCCGGTCGTGCCCGGCGCGTGACGGACGTACGTTTGACCGCTGTAACCCGGTAACCGGCGAGGTAGTGTCGCGGGTGGCGGCTGCGACGCTTGAGGATGCGGACGCTGCGGTGGCTGCGGCTCAGGCTGCATTTCCGGGCTGGGCGGCTCTGGCGCCCGGTGAGCGTCGTCACCGCTTGCTCAAGGCTGCCGAGCAATTGCATGCCCGCAGTGCCGATTTCATAGCCGCTGCTGGAGAAACCGGAGCGATGGCCAACTGGTACGCCTTCAACGTGCAGTTGGCGGCCAGTATGTTGCGTGAAGCGGCGTCGATGACCACCCAGATCGTCGGCGAGGTGATTCCTTCCAACGTTCCCGGCAGTTTTGCCATGGCTTTACGCCAACCCTGCGGCGTAGTGCTCGGCATCGCACCGTGGAATGCGCCGGTGATTCTTGCCACTCGGGCCATCGCCATGCCGTTGGCGTGTGGCAATACCGTGGTGCTCAAAGCCTCGGAGATGAGTCCGGCCGTGCATCGGCTGATTGGCCAGGTGTTGCAGGATGCCGGGCTCGGGGACGGGGTGGTCAACGTGATCAGCAACGCGCCGGCTGATGCTGCAGCGATTGTCGAAAGGTTGATCGCCAATCCTGCGGTGCGCCGGGTCAATTTCACCGGGTCCACCCATGCCGGGCGCATCGTTGGTGAACTGGCGGCCCGTCTTCTGAAGCCTGCACTGCTGGAACTGGGCGGCAAGGCACCCTTTCTGGTACTGGACGACGCCGATCTGGATGCAGCGGTCGAAGCGGCGGCATTCAGCGCTTATTTCAATCAGGGCCAGATCTGCATGTCGACCGAGCGCCTGATCGTCGATCAGAAGGTTGCGGACCGCTTTCTGGCCAAACTGGCAGCCAAGGTCGAAACCCTGCGGGCTGGCGATCCGCATGACAGTGATTCGGTACTGGGGTCGCTGGTGGATGTCGGCGCCGGCACGCGTATCAAGGCGCTTATCGACGATGCGGTCGGTCTGGGAGCCACGCTGGTGGCAGGCGGCCAGTTGCAGGGCAGCATTCTGCAACCGACGCTGCTCGACGGGGTAACGGATCGCATGCGCCTGTACCGCGAAGAATCGTTTGGGCCAGTCGCCGTCATGATTCGCGGGGAAGGGGACGAAGCGCTGCTGCGCCTGGCCAATGATTCGGAGTTCGGTCTGGCTGCGGCAATATTCAGCCGCGACACCGGCCGCGCACTGGCACTGGCCCAGCGGGTCGAGTCGGGCATTTGCCACATCAACGGGCCGACCGTCCACGACGAGGCGCACATGCCGTTCGGCGGGGTCAAGTCCAGCGGCTATGGCAGCTTTGGCGGCAAGGCCTCGATCGAGCAGTTCACCCAGTTGCGTTGGGTGACCTTGCAAAACGGCCCGCGACACTACCCGATCTGATATTCCCTGCACTGACAGCACGTCTTGTAGCCAATGCGTTATTGTCAGTGAGCCACGCATAACAATAACAAGGCCGCAGCCCGGCGCTGCTGCGCTCATCCCCCGACGGCCAGGTGTTGTCCGGCGAATGCGCGCCTTGATGGAGAGAACGCACGTGAGTTCCGAAATCAGATCATCATCCCGCGAGCCCCGTTACCGTGAGGTCGCCATCGGCCACCCGGCCATCGAGGTCCGCGAAGAGCAGGGTATTGTGCACATGCGCTCGCTTGAGCCGCTCGCCGAATACCCCGAGCGATTGCTCGAACGCCTGGTGCATTGGGCCAGCGTTCGCCCGCAACAGACCTTCATTGCCGCCCGCGACAGTTTCGGCGGATGGCGCAAGGTCAACTATGCCGACATGTTGATCGACGTCCGGGCCATTGCCCAGGGTTTGCTCACATACGGCCTGTCAGCCGAAAGACCGCTCGCGCTGCTGTCGGGCAACGACATCGAGCATTTACAGATTGCGCTGGGGGCGATGTACGCCGGGATTCCGTATTGCCCGATTTCACCGGCCTATTCGGTCCTTCTCAGGATTTTGCCAAATTACGCCACGTCTGCGATGTATTGCAGCCAGGCCTGATTTTCGTCAGCGATGCAGCGCCTTTCCAGCGCGCGATCGATGCGGTGATTCCAGCCGACACACCGATCATTACGGTGCGCGGCCGATTGAGCGGCCGGCGACAGGCGAGTTTCACCAGCCTGCTCGAAGAGGCGGGTGGCCCGGAAGCCGAGGCCGCTTTTCAGGCCTGCGGGCTGTTCAGCGCATCGTCGACGCTGCGCAGAATCACGTAGGCGCGATTGAGAAAGTGCCGGCCGGCTTCGGTCAGGCTCATGCCTTGCGCCGAGCGCTGAAACAACAGCGTGCCGAGCATGCCTTCCAGTTCCTTAATTGCCGTGGTGACGGCCGACTGGGAGATATTCAGGTGAATGGCCGCCTGCGAAATCTGCCCGATCTCGGCGGTTGCAACGAAATAGCGAACCTGGCGCAGGGTCAGGGACATAGTGACTCCAGTCAGCGTTATTACAGTTGGCGGAGTATCTGTTTTTCAGAAGACAGCGTATCTGTTAATAGATCTTCCCAAGGGGTGAGGGTGAATCTAACGTGGTTTCCATCAACTCGATAGCCTCAGGAGCAACGCCATGCAGGTGGATTTCAACTCGGACATGGGTGAAAGTTTTGGCGCATGGACCATTGGCGACGGCGTGGATACCGAACTGATGGCGTTCATCAGCTCGGCGAATATCGCCACCGGTTTCCATGCCGGCGACCCCGGCACCATGCGCCGCACGATCGAGCAGGCCAAGCGTCTGGGTGTCGCCATCGGTGCGCACCCCGGTTTCCGCGACCTGGTGGGTTTCGGTCGGCGGCACATCAATGCCCCGGCGCAGGAACTGGTCGACGACATGCTCTACCAGTTGGGCGCCCTGCGTGAACTGGCGCGGGTTCAGGGTGTGCCACTGCAACATTTCAAACCTCACGGCGCGCTCTATATGCACCTGGCCCGTGACGAAGAAGCAGCCCGGCTGCTGGTGGAAAACCTGCAACGACTGGAGCCTGATTTGCTGCTTTACTGCATGCCCGGCTCGGTAATCTGCAACATCGCTGAAGAACTGGGCCAGCCGGTGATCCGCGAGTTCTATGCAGATCGCGACTATGACCTGAGTGGTTCGATTGTGTTTACCCGCAATGTGCGTGCTCATGACCCGGCCGACGACGCGGCGCGTGTGGTTCGTGCCTGTCAGCAAGGGTTGGTGCGGACGGTCGAAGGGCAGGATCTGGCCATCGCGTTCGATTCCATCTGCCTGCACAGCGACACGCCTGGAGCCCTGGCACTCGCCGAAGCCACGCGGGCCGCGCTGGACCAGGCCGGCATCGAGGTGCGCGTGCCACGGTGAATCACGCACGTTGAATCCTGATGGCATCGTGCGCACAGACACACGAGCCCGTTGACCGATCTTTGCCTGCCTTTCTACAACGATTCCAAAAGGAACAGACATGGCTGATCCGATTCGCTACAGCTTTGGTGCCGACGAGCACTTGTTTGCCGAGGTCAGTGACAGCATGTCGCTGGAGGCTTTTTTCACCGGCATGGCCGTGACCCGCGCGGTCGAGCGTCTGGCGCTGGACGGCGTGCTGGACGTGTGCCTGGCAAACGCATCGTTTCAGATCCGCTTCGATCCGGACCGTATCGCCCCTCACGCATTGCTCGAGGCGGTACGCGAAGCCGAGGCCGGGGCGATCGCCGAGCGAACCCTGCAAACCCGGATCATCGAGATTCCGGTGCTCTACAACGATCCTTGGACTCACGAAACCCTGATGCGCTTTCGCGACCGCCATCAGGACCCGAGCGCCACGGATCTGGAGTACGCGGCACGGATCAACAACCTCGCCGATGTGGAGGCCTTCATCGCAGCGCACAGCGGCGCGCCGTGGTTCGTGTCGATGGTGGGTTTTGTCGCCGGTCTGCCGTTCATGTTTCAGATGGTCGAGCGTGAACGTCAGCTGCAGGTGCCCAAATACCTGCGTCCGCGCACTGACACGCCGAAATTGACGCTGGGCCACGGCGGGTGCTTCGGCTGTATCTACTCGGTACGCGGGGCGGGCGGTTATCAGATGTTCGGCGTCACCCCGGCCCCCATTTACGACCCGCAACAAAAACTGGCGTACCTGAAAGAGCACATGGTGTTTTTCCGGCCGGGCGATATCGTGCAATTCAAGCCGGTCGACCGTGAGGCTTATGATCGTGCCGTGGCCGAGGTGGAAGCGGGGCGCTTCGATCTGCGCATTCGTCCGGTCGAGTTTTCCCTGGATGCCTTTCTGGCCGATCCGGTCGGTTATCCCAAATCGTTGCAGGAGGTGCTGGCATGATCAAGGTCATCAAACCGGGCCTGGCCACGTCAGTTCAGGACCTTGGCCGCGAAGGCTATTACCACCTGGGCATTCCACCGTCGGGCGCGCTCGACCAGTACGCGCTCAGTGCGGCCAATCAACTGGTCGGCAATCCGCCAGGCGCCGCAGGGCTGGAGTGCACACTGGTCGGGCCGGAACTGGAATTTCAGTGCGACACGCTGGCAGCCGTCTGTGGTGCACACATGGCCGCGCGTCTGGACGGTGTGGAGATGCACCATGACACTGCTTTTTCGGTCAAGGCCGGGCAGGTATTACGTTTCGACTTCCCCAAGGACGGTGCGCGTACCTACCTTGCAGTCGCGGGCGGTATCGATGTGCCGCTGGTGCTGGGCAGCCGTTCAACCTACACACTGGGCGCGCTTGGCGGTATTCAGGGCCGCAGGCTGGAGGCTGACGACCAGTTGCCGATAGGCACTCCCAGCGGCAAGGGGCGGGTAGGGGCGAGCTTGCCCATGGCGCTGCGCCAGTCGCTGGGCGGCGAGGTCTACCTACGCGTGGTGCCGGGCCTGTATTACGAGCGTCTGACCGAGTTTGCCGCGACTAGCTTCTTCTCCGAGTCGTGGACGGTAGGTTCTGAAGCCGACCGCATCGGTTATCGCTTCAAGGGTGGCCGTGCATTGACCTTTCAGCCTCGCGAACAGCCGTTCGGCGCAGGCTCCGATCCCTCGAACATTGTCGACAGTTGCTACCCGATAGGTTCGATTCAGGTCCCGGCCGGACTGGAGCCGATCGTGTTGCACCGGGATGCCGTTTCGGGCGGCGGTTACGCCATGATCGGCACCGTGATCAGCGCCGACCTTGACCTGATCGGCCAGATGCAGCCGAACCAGAAAGCCCGCTTTGTTGCGGTCACTCTGGAAGATGCCTTGCTGGCGCGAAAATCCTACAAAAAGAAACTCGCCTGCCTGAGCAAGCTGTTTGCGTCCTGACGCGATCAGCGGGCAGGGCGCCAGGGTAGCGTCCTGCCAGCTGTTCTTCGCGAGCCCGTCAGTCGGCCTGCGCGGGCGTCAGTTGCTTGAGCAATCGGGTGCGGCAGACATCGAGTATCTCGTCCGCCAGCGGTGAGTCGTCCGGGCAACTGCGCGACAGCAGTACCGCGCCGAGCGCATGGGCGAATGTATCAATGGTGATTGCCCGTGCTCGCTGGCGTGTCGCGTCGTCAGCATCTGCGGGCGCAAAGGCCGCCAGCATCTGCTCGATGCCGTCCGCAAAGGTCTGTTTGACATCAACCGACTGTCGCGCTGCGTCGCCGCAGAGCGCAGCCATGGTGCAACCTGTTCCGGGGTTGTCGCGGTGTTCTCTGGACAGGTAGAAATCGATGAACTGCACCGGATCGATAGCCTTCGATTTCTCCGCCGTCTGCGAGATCGCGCAGGCCGCCGCCTCAGCCATCAGATCGGATTTTGAACCGAAGTGCTTGTAGAACCCGCCATGGGTAAAGCCTGCCGCTGCCATCAGATCCGCCACCCCGACACCGTCGTAGCCGTGCTCGCGAAACTGGACGGCTGCCGTCTCGACAATATGTGCCCGGTTCGCTTGAGCCTGCGCTTTGGTGACTCTCATGTGCGTTGCCTCTTTCGTCTGTTCCGTTCGACAGGCTGTCAATATAGCATTGATGTTGACCATCATTAAAGTGATTGACAGTTAAGATGTCGATCGTAATTATATTGACGGCCGCGGCGCTGCTTGCACCAGGCCGCTTCCCGATGACTTTACCGAGAGACAGCAAGCATGAACTATCAACTGTTCGGAAAAACCGGGCTCAGCGTTTCCCGGGTCGCACTGGGTACGGGAAACTTCGGCACTGGCTGGGGTTACGGCGCCGACCCGGACGCCAGCAAGGCGATCTTCAATGCTTACGCCGATGCGGGCGGCAATTTCATCGATACCGCGGACGTCTACCAGTTTGGTCAGTCGGAGGAGTTGCTCGGTACGTTGCTGCAAGGCCGGCGCGATGATTTCGTTCTGGCGAGCAAATTCACCAACAGCGCCGCACCTGCGCCCAACCGCCTGGCGACAGGCAACAGCCGCAAAGCGTTGGTGATCTCAGTGGAGGCAAGTCTCAAGCGCTTGAAGACCGACCGGATCGATCTCTACTGGGCGCATCACCCGGACGGCGTCACGCCCATGGAAGAGATTATTCGGGGCTTTGAAGACTTGGCTCGCGCCGGAAAGATTCTTTACGCCGGGCTTTCCAACTTCCCGGCATGGCGGCTGGCCCGCGCGGTGACGTTGGCCGAGATCAGTCGCACACTGCCTGTCGCGGCAGCGCAGTTCGAGCACAGCCTGGTGCACCGCGAGCCTGAAGCCGATCTTTTCCAGGCCTCGCATGCGCTGGGTCTTGGCGTCGTGACCTGGTCGCCGCTGGGCGGCGGCATGCTGACCGGCAAATACCGCCAGGGCGAGACAGGCCGGGCGGAAGGCTTTGGCGGCAAGGTCTTTCAGGCGGAAAACTCGGCGCAGCGTACGCTGATCCTTGATACCGTCCTTGAAATAGCCGCCGAGCTTGGCGTCAGCGCCAGTCAGGTTGCCATCGCCTGGGCGGGCACGCACGGCGCGGTGCCGATCATCGGGCCCCGTACGCACGAGCAGATTGTCGACAACCTCGGCGCCTTGTCACTGACTCTGGCCGACGAGCAGCTCAAGCGACTCGATGCATTCAGTGCTCTGGATCCATCGGTCCCGGCAAGGTCATTACCGGTAGCTGCTTGACCATCGATAGCGTACAGAGCCTAGGGAAAAGCCCGATCGTCGGGCTTTTTAGCGCTCAGGCAAGCCGACGAGCACGTATCTTCAATCTTTTGTTGAAAGTGTTAACGTATTCCCCGCGTTTTTCTTTGCGACCAGCAAGACCAAACTGTCCGCCGTCCTGTCTACCCCATCATGCTTGAGCAGCGTGTCCTGAGGAACGTCATTACACGCTGTGAGCACCAACCGTCCCAGACTGTGTAAAAACTACTGCGCTTGGCAATACTGCGTTAAAAACAGGCGAAAAATGCTCATTTAGAACACCTAGGGAGACGCTGATTTATTCTAAAACCCAGCTGTTGCCCCCAGATAAATCAAGGCCTCCAGAGCGTTGCAGGGACGAAAAATCGAATAAATCAGCGCCTCCCTAGACTCCGCTTTTTCGCCTGTTTTTGCCTTGTCTTACCTTCGCTCGTAACGTTTTTACACACTCTGGTCCTGTCGATGAACAGCCTGGCTGGCTCATCAGGAGAAAAAACATGCATCGAAAAACCCTGTCCGCAGCATTGGCGATCCTTTCGGCAACCAGTCTTGCAACCTCATTGGCCTATGGCATGACCGCCACCGCACTGCCTGAAAACGCGCCTGCGGACAAACACATTGGCACGCTTGAGCAGGTTCATGCCTTCTATGATGCGATGCCTACCGGCGTGACAGTGTCCGAAACCGGGCGAATCTTCGTCAACTTCCCTCGCTGGGGTGACAAGGTGCCGTTTACGGTGGGCGAGATTCGCGACGGCAACGTGTTGGCTTATCCGGATCAGGCCGTCAATCAGGAAAACCCGAAAGACCCCGGTGACGGTTTGATCAGCGTGCAAAGCGTGGTTGCCGATGGCAAGGGCCGCGTCTGGCTGCTCGACACCGCGGCACCGGAGTTTTCTTCTCCACGGCCACGTGGTGCCAAGCTGGTTGCGGTTGACCTGGCCAGCAATCGGATCGTCAAACGGCTGGTATTCCCGGACAACGTCATATTGCCTGGCACCTATGTCAACGACATGCGTTTCGACTTTCGCAAAGGCCCGGAGGGAACGGTCTACGTCACCGACTCGTCGGTGAGCGGTCCGGGAGCGATCATTGTCATGGACATTGCCAGCGGGCATGCGGTGCGGCGGTTGAGCGGGGCGAAAGCGACGTCCGCAGACCCTGATTTCGTGCCGGTCGTGGAAGGCGTGCAGGTGCTCGGTCAAGGCCCGGACGGAAAGCGCAAGCCTGTCACCGTAGCCTCTGACGGGATCGCGCTGTCGGCAGATGGCAAAACTTTATATTTCTCGCCCTTGTCCAGCCGTCATCTGTACTCGGTCGCCACCGATCTGCTGAATGATAGCCAGGTGACCGAGCCGCAACTGGCGGCAGCGGTCAAGGATCTGGGTGAAAAGGGCGCTTCCGACGGCCTTGAATCTGATGCAAACGGCGCTGTATACGCCGGTGATTACGAGCACAATGCCATTCGCAAGCGTCTGCCGAGCGGCGTCTGGCAGACCGTCGCGCACGATCCGCGCATGCTGTGGCCGGACACGCTGTCGGTGGGTCCGGACGGATACCTGTATTTCATCGTCAATCAGTTGCACCGTCAGGCGGGTTTTAATGCAGGCCAGGACAAACGTGAGAAACCGTACAGTCTGCTGCGCGTGAAAATCGACGCCAGGCCCGCGCCGACGCATTGATCGAACTGAATCAAAACTGAATCGAATAGCGGAGAGTGGATAATGAGCACGCCGACACAACAAGTGGTCTTGATCGCGGTACTGAAAGCCAAAGCGGGCAAAGAGTCCGCATTGAAAGACGCGTTATCGGCGCTGGTGCCACCCACCCGGACAGAGCCGGGAAATGTCGAATACGTGCTGTTCGAACAGCGTGACGAGCCGGGGACGTTCTACATGCGTGAATGTTTCAAGGATCAGGCCGCACTGAATGCCCATGTTGCAGCACCCCACTATCAACAGTTTGCCGCTGCCAGCAGCGAGTTGCTTGCAGAGCCGCCGCAACTTGTTTTTCTTGATCAGGTATCAGACTGAGTCCGTATCAGGGCCCGGCATGTTCGGGCCCGTCGGGCACTTCCAGCGCTTTGGCGGTATACCCGAACTGGCCGTGAAAACACCTTCGAACGTATGACGGGCAACATCTCTCAAGAGATAGGTATCATCGCCGATACACGTTTCAATCATTACTTGAGAGAGAACTTCCGTGCTTGCTATCAACCCCAATACCCGTACCGGGAATGAGCTGTCATTGCTCAAGGACGCCGCGAAAGCAGAACCGGCAGAACTGGCAGACCAGGCAATCACGTCTTCGACGAACTCGCAAACCGCCGTAGCGCCAGAAGGCGTGAAAGTTTCTCTGTCGACTGCCAGCCTCAACAAGTCTGCTGCCGAGAGCGACCCGAACCGTGATATCAAAGAAAGCAATCTGCCGGATAACGTCAAAAACACGCTGATCCGTATTCGTGAGTTAAAGCAGCAAATTGCTGAAAAAACCGCCGAGTTGCAAGCCGTGATGGCAGATAGCAGCCTCTCGCCTCAAGCAAAGCAGGCCAAGGCAGGTTCACTGCAAACGGTTCTGGCGACACTGAATGCAGGACTGATGACCGCCAGCGCTGCGCTGGAAAAAGCGTCGAACAGTGGCCAGATGACTGACGATCAGGTCAGTCAGACTGCCATGTTGTCGATGAAAGGCTGAGCACTTCGACGGTGATGTGGTTTCTATCAATGTCATTGTTTGCAGGTTTCTTCAAGCAGACAGGGCTTAGTACTGTCCGGGCCTTGTTTTCCGGACCAATGCTCAATACCTCGGTTTGACGGCCTTCCAGTCTGGCTGGTACTTCTGCATCTGTTTCACATCATCGCGCTGACGAATGCCGCAGCTGTGGTACTGGTCGTTGAGCTTGCCGAGCTGGTCGTAATCCAGTTCAAGGCCCAGGCCGGGCGCGCGGTTGATGCTGACGCAGCCGTCGACAATCGGCAGTTTGCCGCCTTTGATGACTTCTTCGTCCGCTTCCTGCCAGGGGTAATGTGTGTCGCAGGCGTAATCCAGGTTGGGCACCGATGCAGCCACATGAGCCATGGCCATAAGGCTGATACCCAGATGGGAGTTGGAGTGCATCGACACGCCCAGGCCAAAGGTGTCGCACATTTTTGCCAGCGTCTGGGTGTCGCGCAAACCGCCCCAGTAGTGGTGGTCGGCGAGGACGATCTGCACGCTGTCCAGCGCCACGCTGCGGCGGAACTCATCGAAATCGGTGACCACCATGTTGGTCGCCAGCGGCAGGCCGGTGCGTTTGTGCAGTGCTGACATGCCGTCCAGGCCTGTGGTCGGGTCTTCGTAGTACTGCAGGTCATCGCCGAGCAGTTCAGCCATGCGAATCGAAGTCTCCAGCGACCAGTTGCCGTTGGGGTCGATGCGCAGCGGGTAGCCGGGGAAGGCCTTCTTCAAGGCCTTGATGCACGAGACTTCGTGTTCCGGGTCCAGTGCGCCGGCCTTGAGCTTGATGCTTTTGAAGCCATAGGCCTCGATCATGCGCCGGGCCTGAGCGACGATCTGTTCCTCGTTCAGTGCTTCGCCCCAGCTGTCTGGTGTGTAGGGCGCGTCGACGTGTTGCGCGTACTTGAAGAACAGGTAGGCGCTGAACGGGATCTGATCACGAATCGCGCCGCCGAGCAGGTCCACCAGGGGCAGGTTCATCGAACGCGCCTGCACATCCATAAAGGCCACTTCGAATGCCGAGTAGGCGTTGCTCACTGCTTTGCTGGCATGCGAACCCAGCGCCAGTTCCGCACCGGCCAGGCTGGCAGGTTTGTGCGCTGCAACAGTCGCCTGAACGATGCTGCGCAATTGATTGAGGTTGAAGGGATCAAGGCCAATCAACTGGTGCTGCACCTGTTGTTGAATGGCCAATGCCGGAGCGTCGCCGTAGCTTTCGCCGAGGCCAATGTAACCGCTGTCGGTTTCTATTTCGATGATCGAGCGCAGCGCAAAAGGTTCATGAATGCCGCTGGCGTTGAGCAGTGGCGGGTCGCGAAAGGCGATGGGGGTCACGGTGACACGGATGATTTTCAAAAGGCGGTCTCCCAAGTGTTCAAGATTCAGGGTTTGAGGCTGGAAGGGGTGGCGAGCGGAACAGCTTTGTGCAGCCCGGCTGATTCGGCGTTTGGCGGGCGACGCGTGCCACTCCGCGGCGTGGTGCGGGCGAAGAAGATCACGATGGCGGCGAGCAGCGAGGTGGCGGCAAGCCCGTACAGACCGCCCTGAATCGAGCCGGTGGTCTGCTCCAGAAAGCCAAAGGTGGTGGGCGCGACGAAGCCGCCGAGGTTACCGATGGAGTTGATCAGCGCGATCACCGCAGCAGCGATGCGTGCGTCCAGATAGCCCTGCGGGATCGGCCAGAACAGCGCGGACGCGGCTTTGAAGCCAATCGCGGCGAAACAGATGGCAACGAACGCAAAGACCGGGCCGCCAACGGTCGACATGAACATGCCGACCGAAGCGATCACCAGTGTCACCGCAACCCATGCCTGTTGATGCTTGAAGTGTGCGGCGAGGGCGGCGAAGCCGTACATGGCGACAATCGAGATGATCCACGGCACCGAGTTGAACAGCCCGACCTCGAAGTCACTGAAACTGCCCATGTTGCGGATCATGCTCGGCAACCAGAAGGTTGCGCCGTAGATGGTCAGCGCTATCGAAAAATAGATGAAGCAGAACAGCATGATCTGCCGGTCCGTGAGCAGCCTGAGCAGGGTCGGCCGAACGGTTTGGGAGGCTTCGCGCAGCCGTTGTTCTTCGGCGATAGCGCTGGTCAGTGCGGCTTTTTCGTCATCGCTGAGCCAGGTCGCCTCGTGCGGATGCGACTGCAGCCAGAACCAGACGAAGCCGCAGAGCACGATGGAGGCGAAGCCTTCGATTAAAAACATCCACTGCCAGCCGTGCAGGTTCAGCCCTTCCACGCCCAGCAGCGCGCCCGACACCGGGCCGGAAATCACAGAAGCAATCGCCGAGCCGCTGAGAAACAGCGCCATGGCCTTGCCACGATCACTCGAAGGCAACCACTGGGTGAAGTAGTAAATAATCCCCGGAAAGAAGCCAGCCTCCGCTGCACCGAGTATAAAGCGCAGCACGTAGAAGCTGGTTTCGCCCTGCACGAAGGCCATCGCCATGGCGGCCGCGCCCCAGGTGAACATGATGCGGGTCAGCCAGGCGCGGGCGCCGTAACGTTGCAACAGCAGGTTGGACGGTACTTCAAACAGCGCGTAGCCGACGAAAAACAGGCCCGCGCCCAGCCCGTAGGCTGCAGCGCCGATGCCCAGATCGGTTTCCAGATGGCTGCGTACAAAGCCGATGTTGACCCGGTCGATATAGTTGACGATGAACATCACCACAAACAGCGGCAGTATGTGGCGTTTCACCTTGGACGCGGCGCGAGCAAGCACTGCGGTGTCTGTAGCGTGAGGGGCGGTATTCAAGAGGCGACTCCCATTCATTGTTTTTTTTGGGGATGAGCCGATCATGGACGCCCTGATTATTCCCGTCTAATCTAGTTTTTGACTTGATTGATACCTGGAATGAATCAATGTTCGAGCTTTCTCAGCTTCGATGTTTCACCACCGTTGCCACTGAGTTGAATTTCCGGCGCGCCGCTGAAAGGCTCAACATGACCCAGCCACCGTTGAGCCGACAGATTCAGTTACTGGAACACAACCTGGGCGTCGAACTGTTCACGCGCAGCACCCGCAGCGTGGCGCTGACCGCCGCAGGCCGGGCTTTTTTCATCGAGGCGCAGACCTTGCTGGAGCGCGCGCAGCAGGCAGCACTTTCCGCCCGGCGCTTTGCGGAAGGCGACATCGGTTCGGTGACCATCAGTTTTGTCGGCAGCGCGGTATACGAATTTCTGCCCAGAGTGATTGCCGAAGCGCGGCTCAAGCAGCCGCAGGTAAAGATTTCCCTGACTGAAATGAATACCTATCAGCAGCACGAAGCGCTCAGGGCGCGGCGTATTGATCTGGGTGTCGTGCGTGCGCCGCTTTTTCAACCGGGTTACGAGAGCGAGTGCCTGGTGCGCGAGCCCTTCGTGCTGGCGGTGCCGGGCAGTCATCCGCTGGCCCGTGCGCAGTCGGTCAGGGTTGAGGACCTCGATGGCGCGCCGTTTCTGATGTATTCGCATTCGGCCTATCCACCGTTCAACGAACTGCTGACCGGTATGTTTCGTTCCGCACGAGTTGCGCCGGAGTATGTCCAATGGCTTGGATCGTCACTGACCATTCTTGCCCTGGTCAACGCCGGGATGGGCCTGGCACTGGTTCCGCGTTGCGCTACCAATGTGGTGTTCAAAGATGTGGTGTTCCGCGACATCGATCTGGGCGAGGGCGTACAGAGCGAGCTGCACCTGGTCTGGCGCTCCGACAATGACAACCCGGCCTGCAGGATGCTGCTTGAAGCGATTCGCGCAGCGGTCAGGGCGGATGAAAGGTGAAGCGAAAGGCCATGCGCGGTGCTGGCATCAACTATCATTGGTCCAGTCGATAGTCATCATCAAGCAAGGCAAGTTCTGTTTTTCCGGCAAAGGAGGAGTATGGCGTCATAGCCACTTGCTCCAAAGGGAGACGATGCGATGAGAATGCTCAATCTGTTGACGCTTGCTGCCGTATTAAGCACAGGCTTTGCGGTCAGCGCGCCAGTCAATGCTGCCGTTTCTCCCGCGTTTGTCTCCGCCGGACAGTCCTGCCATTTCATGCCGGTGGCCGACAGCGCCGCGACGCTTCAGCACAGGCAGTCGGTAGGCGTGATGTACAGCGAAAACACGCTCAGCAATCTGCAATACTTGAACAATTACCACTCGGTTGCGCTACGCAGCGGTCAGAACGGCGCGCTGGATTCGCGCATTCGTAATGCATTCATCAACAGTTCTGATCCGAAGCTGGCGACTGACTGGCTGATTGGCTCACTGCAAAAAGAATTTGCCACGGTGACCGTCTACGACACGCTCGACGCGTTGATGCAAGCGCGCCCGGACGTGATCGTAATGCTCGACACTTACAACCGACTGGTGAGTAAACGCAACAGTCAGGTCGAAGCGCGCTTCATGGCCCGTTTCTACGATAACAACCTGCAATACATCGGCAAGGCAGAAGGTGAAGTGGTGCGGGAGCTGACGTCGGTCTGGGTGCAAGGCAAGGCTGCCCCGGAAATCGCTGCGCAGATCGACCAGCAACGCGAGTTGCAGGTGAATGCCTTGAAACAGTTCGATGCGTCGCTCAAAGCGCTGGTGGTGCAGGCGGATCGTGATCAGGTGGCGGCGAACTAGCTGGCACCTCTATCCCACTCGAGCACGCGCAATGAGTTGCGCCCGGATTTGCTGTTTATCCAGTCAAACCGATGCACGGCTACTTTTCACTGTAAAGAATAAGCCACACCCGCCGACAGTATGACGAGCAGCATGCCACTTGCGCGCCTTGAATGTGGTAATGAGAAGCCTTGCGATGCCGAAAAAAGTATTGGGTGCCTTGCGCACCTTGATGTCCGTGCCCCACGATAATCCCAGGCTGTTGGAGGCCCAATATGTAGCGCTGTCCCGTCAACTGCCGTTGATGTACTTCGTGCTGCTGGTCAATACCTGGGCGTTGGCTTTTACCCCTTGGTCGACTGCCCCGACATGGCTGACCCTGCTGATACCCGCGCTGCTGACGATTATCTGCGGTATCCGGGCGCGCAAATGGCTGCGCACGGTCAATAAACCACCGCCGTCGCCGCAGATCATCCTCAAGACACTGCGTGGCACCAATAGTCTGGCGGGCGTGATCGCGGCCGGATTCGCGGCATGGTCGCTGTCGCTTTACCCCTATGGCGATGCCTACGCTCAGGGACATGTCGCCTTTTTCATGGGCATCACCGTTATTGTGTGCATCTTCTGCATGATGCACCTGCGACCCGCAGCCCTGACGACTGCGGTAGTCGTCAATACCGCGTTCGTGATCTTCTTTGCCTCCACGCACAACCTGACGTTTATCGCCACTGCCGTGAACATTGTGTTGGTGTCGATCGGCATGTTGATCATTCTTCAATATCAGTACCGCGATTTCACCAGCCTGGTGGATGTACAGGTCAAGACCGAACAGCTCAGTAATGAAAACCTGCTTTTGGCCAATCAGGACAGCCTGACCGGCCTGCCTAACCGCAGGCAGTTTTTTCATACGCTGGACACGGCGATGCAGGAAGCCATGCAACAGCAGACAGGGCTGGCGGTGGGTGTTCTGGATCTGGACGGGTTCAAGCCGGTCAATGACTTGTACGGGCACCGCACCGGCGACCGGCTGCTGATACTGGTGGCCGAGCGCCTGATGACGGCGGCGAGCGACACGGTGCATGTGTCGCGCCTGGGCGGTGACGAGTTTGCGCTGGTCATAAAAGGGGATGTCGGCAAGGACGCACTGCTGAACTTCGGCAAGCATCTGTGCAGGCTCATGCACGACAGTTTCGAACTGTCGGACATGCCGATCCAGATTGGCGCGACGCTGGGCATCGCGACCTTTCCCGGCACTGCCGATAACGCGACGCAGTTGTTCGAATATGCCGACTACGCGCTGTATCAGGGCAAGAACCATAATCCCGGAGCGACCTGCCTGTTTTCCGCCGCTCACCGCGAGCAACTGCACGCCGATGGCGTCACCGAGCAGGCGTTGCGCCGGGCCAATCTCGACACCGAGTTCCACGTGCTGTTTCAGCCGATCATCGAGAGTTGCACCCGTGAAACCGTTGCGTTCGAAGCGCTGGCACGCTGGAACAGCCCGGAGCTGGGCTCGGTATCGCCTGCGCATTTCATCCCGATTGCCGAGCGCATCGGCATGATCAACAAGCTGACCGGGCCGTTGCTGACTCACGCGTTGCAAAAGGCGCTGTTCTGGCCGGCGCCGATCAGGTTGTCGTTCAATCTCTCGGCGCATGACTGCGCGACCTGCGAGAGCGTAAATCTGATTGTCGGGATCATCGAGAGCAGCGGCTTCGATGCCTCTCGCCTCGACCTGGAGATCACTGAAACGGCCATCATGCAGGACATCGCGCAGGTGCAGCAGGCGATTACCCAGTTTCGCCAGTTGGGCTGCGGTATTTCGCTGGATGACTTCGGCACGGGTTATTCCAGCCTCAGCCAATTGCACGCGCTGGCGCTGACCAAACTGAAGATCGACCGCAGTTTCGTGACCGGTGTACACAACAACCCGGCCAGCTACAAGATCGTCAAATCGCTGGTTGCGCTGAGTCTGGACATGTCTCTGGGCTGCGTGATCGAAGGTGTTGAAACCCAGCATGAGCTCAACGCGCTGACCTCGCTGGGCTGCACCATGGTGCAAGGCTTCTTCTACAGCCCGCCGATCAGTTTCGAAGAAACCCTGATCTGGCTCGACACACCGGACGAGGAGCGCACATTCGGTTATGCCGCGTCCTGTCGTATCTGATCGCTTCGCTTGCAGCATTCGCTCGCGTGTTCGTGGGTTAAGATGCGCCTTTCGACGCTCTGAGAATCCCGTTCATGACCAAGCCCGGACAGACTGTCCTTGTCGCGCTGCGCAAGATGATTGCCTCCGGCGAGCTGGCGGCTGGCGCACGATTGATGGAAGTGCCGACTGCCGAACTGTTTGGTGTTTCGCGTATGCCGGTGCGCATGGCGTTCCGCACGCTGGAGCAGGAGGGGTTGTTGGTGCCGTCTGGCGGCCGGGGCTTTCAGGTCCGTTCGCTCAGTGCGCAGGAAATTGCCGGGGCGGTGGACGTCCGTGGTGTGCTGGAAGGCCTGGCGGCGCGGCAGATGGCCGAGCGCGGGGTCACGCCGCAGGCCAGGGGCGAGCTGGAACGGTGCCTGGTGCAGGGTGATGAGTTGTTCGACAAGGGTCACGTCACCGAAGACGACCTTGAGGTGTATCACGACATGAACATACGTCTGCATCGGATCATCGTCGAGGGCAGTGGCAACCGGGCAATCGCGGACGCACTGGCCCGTAACGATCATCTGCCGTTTGCGTCGGTTACCGCGCTGGCGGTGGATCGGAACAATCTGATTCGCGAGTACCGCCGCTTCAATTTCGCGCACATGCAGCATCACGCCGTGGTCGATGCCCTGATCAATGGCGAGGGTGCGCGTGCCGAAGCGATCATGCGCGAGCATGCCAATGCGACGCTGCGCTACGCCGAGATTTTCGGCACCGGCCTGCATGAACGCATCAGGGTCATCCAGCGCGCCGAGTGATCAGAGGTCGATGACCAGCAATGGGGTCTTCGAGCGCGAGCAGCATGGCGTGAACTGATCGTTGAGCGCCTGTTCTTCCTCAGTCAGAAACAGGTCGCGGTGATCCGGGACGCCTTTCAAGACCCGTGTCAGACACGTCCCGCAGACACCTTGCTCACACGACAAAGGGATATCGATGCCCTGGCTTTCCAGCACTTGGGCGACGGTTTTGTTGGCCGGGATGGCAATGACCTGGCCGGTGCTGGCGATTTCGATCGAAAAGCTGCCGTCGGCACTGGTATCGATCGGCTCGGCAGTGAAGTACTCGCGGTGCAGCGTGTCTTCAGGCCAGCCAGCCGTGCGCGCGGTGTCGAGAATATGTTGCATGAAGCCGTTCGGTCCACAGACATACAGGTGGGTGCCGGGCTGCGGGGCGGCGAGCACGTTCAGGGCGTTCAGCGCAGTTTGCGGTTGCTCGTCCAGATGCAGTGTTACCCGTTCGGCGAACGTCGATTGCTGCAAGCGTTGAATGAAAGCACCTCGTTCGGCGGAACGAACGCAATAGTGCAGGTCGAAATCAGCGTGCTCCATGGCCAGTTGTTCAGCCATGCACAGGATCGGCGTAATGCCGATACCACCTGCGAACAGCACGCTGCGGCGCGCGTCTTGTGCAAGCGGGAACAGGTTGCGGGGTTCGCTGATGCGCAACCGCGCGCCGGGATAAATGTGCTGGTGCAGGCTTCTGGACCCGCCGCGAGAGGCCGGGTCGTTGAGGACTCCGATCAGATAGCGATGCCGCTCGCCGGGCGAGTTGCACAACGAATACTGCCGGATCAGGCCGTCAGGCAGGTGGACGTCGATGTGCGCACCGGCGGTGAAGGGCGGCAGTGGTTGGCCGTCGCTCTGCACCAGTTCATAGCTGCAGATATCCAGCGCTTCGTCATTACGCGATGACACGGTCACGTCAAGCATGGTGTTTCCTCGGGTGACCGCAGCAAGGGTCACTTCTGATTGTTCTATAGCCGTTTCGGCGTGACTGTTATTTGGTCGCCATCACCGGAATCTGTTCGCCAGTGGCATGCTGTTCGGCATCGATCAAGCGTTGCAGAATCTTGCGCGACTGTACGCCGCCCGCGTCGATATTGAGCTTGAGCAGATTGCGCTGCGGGTGCTGGAGCAGGTTCTGCTGCTGGCGCTCAAGCATTTCCAGGTCTTCGCTGAAAATCTTGTGTTGGCCTTCGCGGATGGTTGTGGTCAGCGCTTCATCGCTCGGGTTGAAGTTGCGCGCCATGCCCCAGAAGTACCAGATCGAGGTGTCGGTTTCCGGGGTGATGAAATCCACGACGATGCTCGAGGCCTTGACGTCGTTCGGCGCGTGATAGCCACCTTTGCCCGCGTGAGCCACACCGACTTCGATCATGACGTGGCTGGGCGGGGTGAAACGGCAGATCTGCCAGCGATCGACCGGCACGTCATCTGCCAGGTTGTTGCCACGTAGCGCCATTTTCCAGAACGGCGGCGGCATGATGTTTTCCATGTGCCGTGCGGTCACCACTTCCTCGCCTTCAACGGTGGTAACGGGCGGCGCTTCGTCGATTTCCTTCTGGCCAATGCTCGTTGCATGCACATAGGTTTCGTGGGTGAGGTCCATCAGGTTGTCGATCATCAGGCGATAGTCGCACTGAATATGAAACAGCCCGCCGCCATACGCCCAGTCATCGCTGACCGCCCAGTGCAGATGATGAATGAGTGCGGGATCGGCGTTTTCCCGGTCGCCCGGCCAGACCCAGATAAAGCCGTAGCGCTCGACCGCCGCGAACGTCTTGTTGCACGGAAAACCGCGCACGCGCTGTCCAGGCATAGAAGCCGTCTTGCCGTCGCTGCCCATCACCAGGCCGTGGTAGCCGCACACCAGTTGGCCGTTTTCGATATAACCCAGGGAGAGCGGCGCGCCGCGATGCGGGCAGAAGTCCTCGACGGCAGCGATCTGCTGATTCTCATCACGATAGAACACCATCTTTTCGTTGCAGATCTGGCGTCCCAATGGCTTGTCGGTGACTTCATCCGCTGTACAGGCGACGTACCAGGCGTTTTTCGGATGCATGAGGGTTCTCCACGGCTCGGTTATTAGTCTTATGGATCCACTGGTGAAAAGCTTTCTATGGCTCTGGTTTTATTAATGCCACAACAGAAGATTAAAGCCAATGATTAATTAAGTTAACTATTTTTAATGGATCCATCGACTCACTTATTGCGTGGAGCAATGCCGATTGGCAGGAGTGCTTCGCGGAGCAGCGGCGCTAGCGCCTCAAGCAGGGTCTGCACCGAGCGCAGTGCGCGGCAATCAGGGCGCGTCAGCAGCCAGAGGTCCGTGCGGCAGCCGATCAGTGGTTCACTGAGACGAACCACGCCCTCAAGCCCGCGAGCCGCGAAATCGGTGACGGCTGCGACGCCCAGTCCTGCGGCCACCAACTGCGAGACAGCTGACATGCTGCTGTAGCGATAGCGTGGCACGACCGCCGGGAACGCCTGTTTGCGCCAGATCACTGAGGTGTGTTCCGGCATCGAGTCGTCAGGGCTGATCCATGGTACAGACGCGGGGTTGTGCTCCAGCGCCTGGCGAAATTCTGGACGACCACAGATAACGTAGTCGGCGCTGCCCAGACAGCGGCCGATCAGGTGTTCGGGCGGTGTGTTGGTCAGGCGCAAGGCGATGTCGGCATCGCGACGACTGAGGTTGGCGAAAGCATTGGAGGTGGCCAGTTCCAGCGTGATGGCGGGGTAGTGCGGCATGAATCGCGCCAGCGCCGGTAACAGCAGGCTGTGCAGTACCGCGTCGGTACAGGTAAGGCGCACCGTGCCGCTGACCACCTGCTGACCTTGCTGCAAGGCCACACGCGCAGCGGCGAGTGCCAGTTCGGCGTGTTCAGCCTGCTCGGCCATCGCCTGCGCGGTGTCGGTGGGCATGTAACCGCGTCGGTTCTTTTCGAACAGCGCCGTGCCCAGTGCCGCTTCGAGGCGCCGGATCGAGCGAAATACCGTGGAAACATCGACCTGCAGCAGCCCGGCGGCGCGCGCCAGTGTACGACCGCGTACCAGTGCCAATACCAGCGCAAGGTCGGCGTGACTGATTTCATATTGCATCGCTGCACAGTTCCTTTGCCAGATTGCCTATGTAGATTGCGCTGACGACTATCCTAGACTGGTTTCACTCGTATCGGTTAGCAGCGCGTCTGCAGACCATTGACCAGATTTTTCAGACAGGGCCCAAGCATGTCGCGTCTCCCTTTGATCGGTGTCACCGCCTGCCGCCAGCAGCTAGGCAAGTATTCCTCCCACACCGCAGGCGATAAGTACGTTGAAGCCGCCGCGTTCGCAGGTGTGCCGGTGATTCTTCCGGCACGCACTGTGCCGAGCGAACCCGAGCAGCTGTTGGCGTCGCTCGACGGGTTGTTGTTCACCGGCTCGCCGTCCAACGTCGAGCCACGCCATTACGGCGGTACACCGAGCGCAGAGGGCACCGCGCATGACATGTTTCGGGATCGCACCACGCTGCCATTGCTCAAGGCCGCTATTGCGCAGGGCGTCCCGGTGTTCTGCATCTGCCGTGGTTTTCAGGAGCTGAACGTGGCTTTGGGGGGCAGCCTTCATCAGCGCGTGCAGGAATTGCCGGGCTATCTGGACCATCGCGAGCCGCAAAGCGAGTCGCTGGCCGTGCAATATGCCCCGCAACACGCCGTTTCAGTGCAGCCGGGTGGTGTGCTGGAGGCGCTGGGTCTTGCGCCGGGCTTCGAGGTCAACAGCCTGCACAGCCAGGGCATCGACCGGCTGGCGTCAGATCTGCGTGCCGAAGCATTGGCACCGGATGGCCTGGTGGAAGCGGTTTCGCTGCCGGGTGCGCCCGGGTTCGTACTGGGCGTGCAGTGGCATCCGGAGTGGGAATTTCTCGACAATCCGGTATCGCTGAGCCTGTTCACGGCGTTTCGTGCGGCCTGTCTGGCCTACGCCCAGCGCCCTCGGGGCGTGTGAAGCGATCATCTGCTGAGCGTTGTTGGCAAACGTGATTTAATATCTGCATCGAGGCTCCCGGCCAAGGGTCAAACCTTTGCCGGGCGCCTGCTCATTTCATCAGATACTTTTCGCATAAGGCAACTATGGATACGGGAGCACGACTGAAGCTGGTGCGTGAAAGCTACAAGCTGTCGCAACGCGAACTCGCCAGACGCAGTGGTGTGACCAATGCCACGATCTCCCTGATAGAACAGAATCGTGTAAGCCCTTCGATCAGTTCCCTCAAGAAACTGCTTGAGGGCATCCCCATGACACTGGCGGATTTTTTCACCTTCGACCAGCCGCCCGGTCAGGATCAATACGTTTTCCGCGCAGGCGATCAGCCCGATCTGGGCCGCAATGGGGTGCGTCTGCTATTGGTCGGTGCGACGCTGCCCAGTCGGCAGATGCGTTTTCTGCGCGAGCAGTACGCGCCGGGTGCCGATTCGGGTGAAGAACCGATTGTCCACAGTGAAGGCGAGGAGTGCGGGCTGGTGATCCGCGGCACTGTGGAATTGACCATCAATGGTCAGGTCAACATTCTTGGCCCCGGTGACGGTTACTATTTTCCGACCACGCTGCCGCATCGCTTCCGCAATATCGGCCAGGATGAGGCCGAGATTGTCAGTTCCAATACGCCTGCGAACTTTTAGGCCGCTTGATCGGTTTGCAACATTGCCTGTTTCATCCCTCCTTAGCCCGCCAAAGCCTTTTGCGCATAGCCTTGCGGGTTCATGCACTGCCAGCGCCAGGCATCGGTGAGCATTGAGTCCAGGTCATGACAGGCTCGCCAATCCAGCTCACGCGAGGCTTTTTCCGGATTGGCCCAGCAGGCTGCGATGTCACCCGGCCGCCGGGGCTCGAAGACCAGCGGCACGCTTTTCCCGGTGATACGTTCGAAGGCCCGCACCACTTCCAGCACCGAGTAGCCCTGGCCCGTGCCCAGATTCCATATGGATACACCGCGTTGGTCACGGATCCTGTTCAGCGCCTTGAGGTGACCTGCTGCCAGATCCAGCACATGGAGGTAATCGCGCACGCCCGTGCCGTCGTCAGTCGGATAGTCGTTGCCGAAAACATGCAGGGCAGGGCGCTGCCGGTTGGCTACTTGCAGCAGAAACGGCAGCAGGTTGTTGGGCGTATTACGCGGTGACTCGCCCAGCAGCCCGGTCGGATGGGCGCCAATCGGATTGAAGTAGCGCAACAGGCCGATCGCCCAGCGCGGGTCGGAGCGGGCCAGGCTCTTCATGACGTGCTCGGCCATCTGTTTGGAGTGCCCGTAGGGGTTGGTTGGCAGACCCAGAGGGCTGTCTTCGTCGAGCGGCATACGTTCGAACTCGCCGTAAACGGTTGCGGACGAGCTGAACAGCAAGTCGAACACACCTGCTTCGGCCATCGTCTGGCACAGGGTGACGCTGCCACTCACGTTGGTGTCGAAATAGCGCAGTGGCTCCCGGACGCTTTCACCGACCGCCTTGAGCCCGGCACAGTGCACCACCGCATTGATCGGGTAGTGGGCGAACAGCCTGTGCAATGTGGCCTTGCTGCGAATATCACCGTGGATGAAATCGAAATGCCGTCCGCTGATTTTCGCCACCCGCTCAAGCGTCTCTCGTGAGCTGTTGCAGAGGTTGTCGAGCACCAGCACGTCGCTGCCGTCTTCGAGCAGCTCCAGCACAATATGAGCGCCAATGTAGCCCGCACCACCGGTCACCAGAATCATGGTTGTCGTTCCTTTGATTTTCGCCATCTCGGAAGGAGACGGGCTAATGGCTCCCTGCCGCGTTTTATGAAAAACAGGCGGCATGGGGGCATTGCTTGCGAAAATCAGAACCAGATGACTTGTTGCAGGTACCAAAAAGCATTCGCTTGAGAATAGGGGCATTTCGTTCAGGCGAGTTCAACGATTGTTCTCAACGGCACAGACCCTTCATCGGAACCCTTGAACGGCGTGCCTGAAAAGACCCTCGATAGTTCTGCGAGCGTTGAAATTCGTCTATTTCATACATGACGGACGCTGCCGCTCTTCACTCATGAATGCAGTCGAAGCTCAGCCATCGATGGCGCCCTTCAGTTTCATCCGGGACTTTTTATAGAAGGGAAACTCCATGAACGGTCTACAAACGATCAATTCTGATGCACCGACTGCAACGAGAGTCGAGACTGCGATCCGCCCATTGCTTTTGTGCCTTTCCCATCTCCGGTGGGGATTTGTCTATCAGCGACCTCAGCACATCATGTCGCGGTTGGCAAAAGACTACGACGTACTGTTTTTCGAGGAACCGGTGCTGTCGGATTCACCTGACATCTGGCTGGAGCAATCGCAGCAGTCCTCCGGCGTCAGCGTGCTGGTCCCTCATTTACCCCGAAACCTTGCGCCTGAGGCTGTCAATGCGGCCCAGCGCAGGCTGATCGACGAGATGCTCGGAGAACGTCGATTCAGTGAGTTGATGCTCTGGTATTTCACGCCGATGAGCCTGGCGTTCACTGATCATCTCACTGCGCAGGTGACGATTTTCGACTGCATGGACGAACTGTCGGCCTTCAAAGGTGCACCGCCGGAACTGGTCGGGCAGGAACGTGAGCTGATGAAGCGCGCGGATGTAGTGTTTACCGGTGGTATCAGTCTGTGGGAGGTCAAGCGGTTGCAACACGCGAACGCGCACGCCATGCCCAGCAGCGTCGATATCGGGCACTTCGCCACGGCACGTCAAGGCCTGAGCGAACCGCTCGATCAGCAGCACATACCCCATCCACGTCTCGGTTTTTTCGGTGTCATCGACGAGCGCTTCGACATCGGGCTGATTCGCGAACTGGCTGAGTCACAGCCGCAATGGCATATCGTGCTGATCGGTCCGGTGGTCAAGATCGACCCGCAAAGTTTGCCGCAACTGGCCAATATTCATTATCTGGGCGGCAAACGCTATGAACAGTTGCCGGCTTATCTGTCTGGCTGGGACGTGGCATTGATGCCGTTCGCCCTGAATGAATCGACCCGTTTCATCAGCCCGACCAAAACCCCGGAATACCTGGCCGGCGGTTGCCCGGTGATCTCGACACCGATTACTGACGTGGTCAGGAGCTACGGCGCTTGCGGTGCAGTCCGCATCGCCGAGGATGCGCGAGGATTTGTGGTGGACATCAACGATGCGCTGGGGCAAAAAGGCACCGCCCGGTTCCTGCGTGAGGTCGACGCGGCGTTGGCTGGCATGTCGTGGGACAGCACCTGCGCCGCCATGAAAGCGCAAATCAGCCTGGTGGCTGTGCAGGAGCAGATCCAATGCCTCGGATAACGCTTGAATCAGCGTCTCAGACAGACGCGCGCTATGACTTTTTGATCGTCGGCGCAGGTTTTGCCGGCAGCGTGCTGGCCGAACGGCTGGCGGCAGGCCTGGGCAAACGCGTGCTGCTGATTGATCGACGCCCGCATATCGGCGGCAATGCCTACGATCAACTGGACAGCGCTGGCGTGATGGTTCATCAGTATGGACCGCACATCTTCCATACCAATGCCGAGCGCATTGTCGAGTACCTGTCGCGGTTTACCGAATGGCGCAACTACGAGCACCGGGTGTTGGCCAGGGTGGACGGTCAACTGGTGCCCATCCCGATCAACCTCGATACGCTCAACAGCCTGTACGGCCTGCAGATGAACGAGCAGCAAGCCGAAGCCTTTCTTGCCAGCCGTGCCGAGCCGGTGGAAACGATCCGCACGTCGGAAGATGTCGTGATCAATCAGGTCGGCCGCGAGTTGTATGAAAAGTTTTTCCGTGGCTATACCCGCAAGCAATGGGGGCTTGATCCCTCTCAGCTGGATAAGTCAGTCACGTCGAGAGTGCCGACCCGGACCACCACCGACAGTCGATATTTCACCGATACTTTTCAGAAAATGCCGCTGCACGGTTACACCCGCATGTTCGAACGGATGCTGGATCACGAACTTATCGATGTGCTGACAGGCGTCGACTTTGCTCAGGTTCGCGATGCGGTGAACTACCGGCATCTGGTGTATTGCGGGCCTATCGACGAGTACTTCAAGCACCGTTACGGAAAGCTGCCCTATCGGTCATTGCGTTTCGAGCACAAAACCGTTGATCAGGAACAGTTTCAATCGGTTGCGGTGGTCAATTATCCGGACGAAGCGACGCCGTACACGCGCATTACGGAATATAAACACCTGACCGGGCAACAACATGCCCGGACCAGCCTGACCTATGAGTTTCCGAGTGCCGAGGGCGACCCGTATTATCCCATCCCCCGGCAGGAGAACACCGAGTTGTACAAGCGCTACAAGGCGCTGGCCGACGAGTCTGATGAGGTGACGTTTCTCGGGCGGCTTGGCACGTACAAGTACTACAACATGGACCAGGTGGTGGGGCAGGCTTTGGCGCTCTATCAACGTTTGGTGGACGCTCAGACAGTCACCGTGTCTGAGCCAGCGCCGGGCGAGTCTGCCGAACAGCCTGTGCGGGGTTGAGCGTGCCTCGCGTGTTCAACAGTTTTGTCATGGGCGGCTTCGAATGCGCCAGTCAACGCCGTCGTGACGGCGTAAGACTGGACCTGCTGCACTCCACCGCGCATGACCGCTGGGCCGACGAGGACTATGCGGCCATGGCGGCCTGCGGAATACGCACCGTCCGTGACGGGCTGCGTTGGCATCTGATAGAAACGTCGCCTTACCACTACGACTGGAGCAGTTTTTTACCCATGTTGCGCGCCGCGCGGCGTCAAGGCACACAAGTGATCTGGGACCTGTGCCATTACGGCCTTCCTGATGACATCGACATCTGGAGGCCGCAGTTCGTGGAGCGCTTCGCGCACTTTGCTGCAGCGGTCGCGCAGTTGATCAAGGACGAAGGAGAGACGGCGCCGTTTTATTCGCCGATCAACGAAATCTCGTTCTGGAGCTGGGCCGGCGGTGAGGTTGCTTACTTCAACCCGTGCGCGACGAGTCGCGCGATGGAGCTCAAACAGCAACTGGTGCGGGCCAGTATCGCGGCAATCGAAGCCATCCGCGAGGTCGAGCCCAATGCGCGCTTTATCCAGGCCGAGCCGCTGATTCATGTGGTAGCGGCCAGCCGCCGTAGCAGTGACATCGAGGCTGCGGAACGTTATCGGCGGGCGCAGTTCGAAGCCTGGGATCTCTTGTCCGGGCGTCTCTGGCCCGGGTTGGGAGGGCAGCCGGACTACCTCGATGTGCTCGGGGTCAACTTCTACCCACACAACCAATGGGTGCTCAATGGCAGGCGCTTGACGCCTGATGAGCCGGAGTACCGACCCTTTCGGGGCATGCTCAGGGAACTGTCGACGCGCTATGGCAAACCGTTGTTGATTTCCGAGACAGGCGCCGAGGGCGACCAACGTTTACCCTGGTTGAGGTACGTCAGTGAAGAAGTCAGAAAAGTCATGATCAATGGCGTGCCGATAGAGGGCATGTGCTGGTATCCGATACTGGACTACCCCGGTTGGGACGATAACCGCCATTGCCCGGCCGGCTTGCTGGGTTATGCGGACAGCCAGGGGCAGCGCGCCGTGCTCCAGTCGTTGCAGGAGGGTTTGAACAACAGTGCGGAACTGTTTGGTGCGCTGATCCTTCCCGACTGAACCATTCCAAATGGATAGCTAAATTCTATGCAAACGGGTTGTTCTGATCTGTTTCGGCCGCGTAATGAATATATATTTGGCTTTTATCAGATAATTTAGAACCCTTTTGAGGGGCATCAGTCCTAGCTTCAAGAGTATTGGCTCTAATTTACCCAACATTTCTTGGAGTTTCTGGCGTGTCGGAAAATAAAGCCCGTGTCGACAATGATGCAACAGGGAACATTGAGCATCAGGGCCGGGATATCTTCTTCGCGGCGGTAGAAACGACGCGCATGCCGATGATCGTGACCGACCCCAATCGTCCGGATAACCCCATCATTTTTTCCAACCGTGCCTTTCTGGAAATGACCGGTTATTCGTCTGACGAAATCATCGGCACAAACTGCCGGTTTCTGCAGGGCCCGGAAACCGACCAGTCAGTGGTGCAATCGCTTCGTGATGCGATTCGGGAGCGCACGGACATCTCCGCAGAAATCCTCAATTACCGTAAGGACGGTTCGTCGTTCTGGAACGCGTTGTTTATTTCTCCGGTGTATAACGACGCGGGGAGTCTGATCTACTTTTTTGCCTCGCAGCTGGATATCAGCCGCCGCAAAGACGCCGAGGAAGCATTGCGCCAGGCTCAGAAGATGGAAGCGTTGGGGCAGCTCACTGGAGGCATCGCTCACGACTTCAATAACCTGCTTCAGGTTATGGGCGGTTATATCGATCTGATTGGCAGCGCCGCAGAGAAACCGAATATTGATGTGCAGCGCGTCCAGCGCAGTGTTCATCACGCCAAATCTGCGGTGGAGCGTGCCAGCACCTTGACCAAGCAATTGCTGGCGTTCGCTCGCAAACAAAAACTGCAGGGCAGGGTGTTGAACCTCAACGGTCTGGTTTCGACGACCGAATCATTGCTCGAACGCACGTTCGGGCCGGAAGTCCTGATCGAGACCGACCTTGAGCCGGCGCTCAAGAACTGCCGCATCGATCCTACCCAGGCGGAAGTTGCCCTGCTGAATATCTTCATCAACGCCCGTGATGCACTGATTGGCAGACCCAACCCCAAGGTATGCATCGAGACGCGTAATCTGGTGGTGGATGAACTGATCAATGTGTCTTATGACGGCTTGCTGCCGGGACGTTATGTCAGCATTGCGGTGACCGACAACGGTATCGGCATGCCCGCCAGCATTCGTGATCGGGTCATGGACCCGTTCTTCACCACCAAGGAAGAGGGCAAAGGCTCCGGGCTGGGCCTGTCTATGGTGTACGGCTTCGCCAAGCAGTCGGGTGGTGCCGCGCGTATTTACACTGAAGAAGGTGTCGGGACGACGCTGCGTCTGTATTTTCCGGTCGATGAAGCCGGGTTGACCCATACCGAGTTGCCACAGGCAACAGAAAGGCATCGCGCTAGCAGCGAACGCATTCTCATTGTGGAAGATCGCGCTGACGTCGCCGAGCTGGCAAAGATGGTGCTGGACGACTACGGCTATGTGTCCGATATCGTGCTGAATGCGCGTGAGGCGCTGAAGAAGTTCGAGTCCGGCAGCCATTATGACTTGCTGTTTACCGACTTGATCATGCCAGGCGGGATGAACGGAGTGATGCTGGCCCGTGAAGTCAAACGCCGTTATCCAAAGGTGAAGGTGCTGTTGACCACCGGTTATGCAGAAAGCTCGATTGAACGAACCGACCTCGGAGGTTCGGAGTTCGAAGTGATCTCCAAACCGTGTATGCCCCACGATCTCGCCCGGAAAGTTCGCCAGGTGCTGGACGGGCCGAACGGTATCGCCTGACGATTGTCCTTCGGTTAATTGAACAGCTATTAAACAGCCTGGGTTGCATGCGGCACAGGCTGTTTTTTAATACTGATTAACGGTCGAGTCAGCATGAGCGGATTGGCGTGTCCGTTTAAGTGCAGTTGATATCAACGGACAACAGACAACTCTCAGCGACGATACATATTGAATGGCCGGGCGCCTGAATTTCAGGCAAGTCTGGAACATCAATGAAGCGTTACGTTCCGTTAACAGTCAAGGTTGTCGTGCTTTTTTTTAACGGTCGAAAAAAAGTGAATAAAAGTTTTAAACTTCTTGAGTGGTGCTCGGGTCATTGAACTGTACGCCAAACAATTTCGCGTTCACTGCCAATGACTCAAAGGACTCTTATTATGATTCGCGACGACCGTATCGCCCCAGGTGCCTCCGTGTACCAAGAAACTAATGCAATGGCTCCGCTGCTTAAACGTATTTCCTGGAGTGCGATTCTGGCCGGTGTGGTACTGGCCATGGTTGTTTCGCTTTTACTGAATCTGTTGGGTACGGCCATTGGTAGCGCCAGTATCGATCCGATGCAGGAAGCCAATCCACTGTCCGGTATCGGCACCGGTGCAGGTATCTGGGTAGTGGTCAGCTCAGTGATCTCACTGTTTGTCGGTGGCTGGGCTGCCGGTCGTCTGGCTCAACGCGAAGGCGCTTTTCATGGTCTGCTGGTATGGGCCTCAGTGTCGCTGATCACCGTTTATCTGGTCTCTAGCGCAGTGACGGGTGTCGTTCGTGGTGGTCTCAACCTGGCCGGCAGCGGCATGTCGGCACTGGGCAGTGGTATTGCTCAGGTCGCTCCGGCAGTGGGCAGCAAGATTCAGGACCAATTGCGTGCTCAAGGCATCGACTTCAATCTGGATGATATCCAGGGCGAAATCGAAACTGCGATGCGTCAGACCGGCAAGCCTGAGCTGAACCCGGACAACGTCAAGCAAGAAGCACAAGCCACTCAGCAAGACGCCCAGAACACAGCCAGACAAAGCGCGCAAAACCCTCAGCAAGCCGACGAGCAGTTGGGCGGCCTGATGGATCGCATCAAAGCCAAAGGCGACCAGGCTTGGGACGCTGCTGACCGTCAGGCGCTGGTTAACCTGATCAAGGCACGTGGTAACAAAACCGATGCTGAAGCCAATCAGATCGTCGATCAGGCCCAAGCCAGTTATCGTCAGGCTTATGCCAAGTATCAAGAGCTGAAGGCTCAGGCAGAACAGAAAGCCCGTGAAGCGGCTGAAGTCACCGCCAAACGTGTTTCCCAAGGTGCCTGGATTCTGCTGATCACGCTGGTGATTTCGGGGCTGGTCGCTGCCGGTGCCGGTGTACTGGGTCGTCGCACTCAGCCGCCAGCCAAGGTTGTTGCTGCGATCTGATGTTCTGACACAATACAGTCAGACTTGAACTGATATATAAAAATGGGGAGCGTCTATCGCTCCCCGTTTTATTTCAGAACCCGCAGGGCTGATGCAGAAAGCGGTTGAGTTGCAATAGTTAAAGCGCGCTATCCACCTCATCGTGCGGCAGATGAAGTGTATGGCGCACATTGGCCACTGATGCAGTGGACTGTTCCGATCAAGGTTCCATTCCTTCACACCATCAATCTTCCACCCCCTCATCGTCCCGCTGCACGGCCTGCTCGATAAAAGAGCGTTCAAAGAGCAAGTGATCTGCCAAAGAGCTACCTGGAATATGACTGATCTCAAGAGTGGCCCCTGTGTCATCGATATGGCTGACAGTGATCCGTTTTCCCGACAATACGTCGTCTGCCGACGCACCTGGACGCAAAGGGGCGTCACTCATGCCATGTATACCTGTTGGCGTCGTGTCTACGAGCGTGTTGGAAACGGAGTTGCCACTAAATCGAGCTATTCTTACAATCACGCCATTGACGAATGGATCATCGGCGGGCCAGTTTTCAGAGCCCGGTGAAGGCGTGCGCAATTCCAGCGTAAGGTAACTGCCATCGCTACGAAACAAGCGTAAGCCTTTGACAACCGTGGCATTGGCTTTTTTAAACAACGGTGCAATTTCATAGGTGCCATTGTTTATCACTTCAGGGAATTGCTCATCAGTAAGCCAGCCTGCGTAATACAGATAAGGAATGGGGTAAAGACGTGAGCCTCCGCCATCAAGGTATCCGATGGATCATCCGCGGCAGTGACTGCGCACCCACTGCCACTGATTTGCACTACTTCTCGATTATCATTCGGGCAACGTTCCAGCGATTTCGCATGCGGTCCGCCGAGGCTATGACCGAATTCGTGTTGCCCCATCCATGGTTACCAACCCACACCGTTACCCATGGCCCACAGACCGGCATCGCAGCAAGGCCGCCCCAAGAACACGAAGTAGAAGGAATCTCGACGGCAACATAATCGTAAATTCCTGTCAAATCCCTTATCGCGTGCGAGGTCTCTCGCCTTGTTCCTCAACTCAGTTGAAGGGCAACCTGGAGGTTTTGGGCCCAGGTCAAGATCGGTTATCGCATCCCCTGTGAACTCCAGATGATCACCGGAGGAAAAAGTGACTGCGTTGACAAATAAATAATTGTCACGAGGCTCTCCGAAGAAGGCTTGCTTAACAGGATCGAAGCCGGTTTCCGGCTTATCACTGTACTGGGTATGCAGCAGTAGAACTTTTCTATCGCCAACGATGGGGCGCGTGGTGATCATAGGTACCGCTAATTCAAGGTTCCACGTCACTGCATTTGACCGTGACTCCGGCACCATCTGAACAGTGTTTCCTGAAAAGCCCAGAACCTCCTTGTCGCCAGCGAGGTCGTTGCGATATTTATTGGCCAGAATAAGACCTTGTGTGGACGGCACGAAGTTCCTGCTGTAGCTCCAGGAACGCTCTGAGGTATACCCGGTACCTTGACAGTTGATTCCTGAAATAAAAGTTCGCGGTTAACACAGGATTGACTGACGCGACCAGGTTATGACTGAGCATGACGTGCGTCAAGTTGGCTTATCTATCAGATTAGTAGACCTGCCCAGAGATTTATTTTGCCCGATTGCCGGTCGTATCCGAAATGTCGGACGCGTCCTTGGCCACGGCGGATCTGCGCCAAGTCAGGCGTTTTCGCGGAATTGTGAACCCTGAAGACTGGAAGCAACTGGCGCAACTGAACCTGCGTTGAACGGTTGCCTGATATGCCGGCGGTTAACAACTCTTCAACATTTGGCGACATATAATTCTTGTTAGACTGACTCGTTTCTTTGCTTGCCACCCCCCGTCAACCCGGTGCCTCCCTTGATGACTTCTCGTGTGCGTTCACCGTTGCTGTTGCTGCTGAGTGCCTTGTTGTTTTTCCTCGCGCTGGGCAATCATCAACTGCAAAATTCAACAGAACCGCGAGTTGCCGGTATTGCCATGGAGATGCACCTGAGTGACAACTGGGTAACGCCAAAGCTGAACGACCAACCCTTTCTTGAAAAGCCGCCGCTGAGTGTCTGGCTGGACGCGGCGGCTATTCTTGTATTCGGCGCTACACCGTGGGCGGTAAGACTGGCTTCCGCATTTGCCGGATTGTTCAGCGTGTTGTTGCTGTACAAGATGTTGCGACTGCTGGGGCGGCGCGCATCGCTGGCCTGGCTTGCCGCCTTCATGCTTGCCACGCAGGCCAGTTTCTGGAGCAACTCGCGGCAGGTGGGCGAAGACGCTCTGTTGGCGTTAGGCGTCAGCACTGCGCTGCTGGCGTTTTTTTATGCCAGTGCCGGTCACAAGGGCGCGCCGAGGATCGGCGTATGGCTGCTGTTTTCGCTTGGCATCGCAATCTCCACTCTCAGCAAAGGGGTGCTGGGGCTGGCCATGCCTGGCGTGGTGATTTTCGCCTGGCTTGTCTGGGACGCTGTGCAGCACAGGCGTCTGGTCATTGCCGACTGGCTGCGTCCTGCAATGTTTACTGCCCTGGCACTTCTACCGTTGTGTACCTGGCTTTATCTGCTGTACGGGCAGGGCGGAACTCAGTCGCTGAAAGACGTACTCTGGATCAATAGCGTCGGCCGGTTCAGTGGCTCTTTCGAGGAAGCGGGTCATTACGAACCTTTCTACTATTACCTGGCAAAACTGCCCGAAGCATTTTTGCCCTGGAATATCCTGGTGTATCTGGGGCTGTGGCATTTCCGTAAGCAACTGGCCGCCAATCGTTACCTGTTTTTTTTAGCCTGTGGCTGGTCGTTCAGTTTTTGCTGCTGACCCTCGCCTCCAGCAAGCGCGTGGTTTACTTGATGTCGCTGGCGCCTGCCGCCGCCGTGATCGCGGCAGAATACGCGTTCGTGCTGGGCGAGAAGTTGCGGGCACAGTCTGCTTTTCCCGGGGTTATCACGAAAAACCGCAGGGTACTGAGCGCCGCAGGCGTGTCGCTGATCGTGATCTGTTACCTGAGCGCAGCGCTGTGGCTGGTGCCGCGAGCGGATAGCCAGTATTCGTTCGTGCCGTTGACTGACAAAACCCGCGCCCTGCAGGTTCAAGGGCGTCACGTCGCGCTGTTCCGGCCCACTGAACGGTTGGCGGGAGCCAGCGTGTTCTATGGCCAGAGCGTGCTGGACGCCTTGATGTCCAGCGCTGATCTGAATACGTATCTTGATCGCTCAGTCGATAACGTCGCCATCCTGGAAAACCTGTCAGCCGCTGCGCCGCCGTTACGGGTCGTCGACCAGGTGAAAGTCGGCGAACGCACCTATTATTTCGTCAGCCGCTGACGAGGACGCGAACAATGCACCCTGAGCTGCCCGGCTACAGCATCAGGTACGCAGGGAAAAAGCTTATAGATGCTGGACGCCGGCCACGGGTTGGAAAGCAGTCCACTGCTTCTGTGGAATCGGCAAATCACAGGATTCACCCCGGCCGATGGGAAAGTAGTGAAAACCGTGTTTCGCAAGCCGTTCGGTGTCATACAGGTTTCGACCGTCGAAGATGACCGCTGCGCCCAGGCGCTGCTGGATCAGCTCGAAATCCGGAGCCTTGAACTGCTGCCACTCGGTGCAGATGATCAATGCATCGGCCTCGTCGAGCGCCGATTCCGGCGTGCCCATTAGAATCAGATCCTTGCGATGGCCATAAATACGCTGGGTCTCCTGCATGGCTTCTGGGTCAAATGCCCTGACCGTGGCACCGGCCTGCCAGAGTGCTTCCATCAGCACCCGGCTGGGCGCATCGCGCATGTCATCGGTGTTTGGCTTGAACGCCAGACCCCACAACGCAAAGGTCTTGCCGCGCAGATCGCCCTGATAGAAGGCATTGACCCGCTCGAACAGTTTGCTCTTCTGCCGTTCGTTGATGGCCTCGACCACCGACAGCAGGTCGTTGGAGCAGTTGGCTTCTTTCGCGCTGTGGATCAGCGCGCGGATATCCTTGCCAAAACACGAGCCGCCGTAGCCGCAACCAGGGTAGATGAAATCGTAGCCGATGCGTGAGTCGGCACCAATTCCCAGCCTGACGGATTCGACGTCCGCGCCGAGGTGTTCCGCCAGTTCGGCTATCTGGTTGATGAAGCTGATCTTGGTCGCCAGCATGCAGTTGGCGGCGTACTTGGTCAGCTCGGCGCTGCGCAGGTCCATGAACATGATGCGGTCATGGTTGCGGTTGAACGGCGCATACAGTTCGCGCATGACTTTCTGCACCGCCTCGTTTTCGCAGCCTATGACGATTCGGTCCGGACGCCGGCAGTCATTGACCGCCGAACCCTCTTTGAGAAATTCCGGGTTGGACACGATATCGAACTGCAGCAGACGACCGGCCTGGCGCAGGGCCTTGTCAATGTGTGCGCGCAGGGCGTCGCCGCTGCCGACCGGCACAGTGGACTTTTCGACGATGATCAGCGGTTCGCGGCGATGCCTCGCAATCGCATCGCCAACCGCAAAAAAACCGCTCAGATCGGCCGATCCATCGGCTCGGGAGGGCGTGCCGACGGCGATGAACAGCACTTCCGCGTGTTCCACGGCGACGTGTTCGTCGGTGGTGAAGTGCAGGCGTTCGTGATCCAGGTTTTCACGCACCAGGTTCGCCAGCCCCGGTTCGTAAATGTGCACCTGACCCTGACGCAGTTGCTCGATCTTTACTGGATCGATGTCCATGCAGACCACGTCGTGGCCCACCTCGGCAAGCACGGTCGCTTGTACCAGGCCAACATATCCACTACCGAAAACGCTGATTTTCATGGGAAACATCCTGAAGTTGGTGGCCCGGATTGCGCCGTAGGTTGATAATCAAGACACCTGCCACGATCAGCGTGACACCGACAGTTTTCGATACCGTGAACGTCTCGTGGAAAAATGGCAGGAGGGTGGCCAGCGCATACACCAGCGCATAGCTGAGGCTGAGCAGCGAATAGGCACGGCTCAGCGACAGGTCGCGAAGCGCCAGCAGCCAGGCGAACATGGAAAGTGCATAGGCCATCATCGAGGCGCCAATTACCGCGACGGCGCTTGCATCGATCTGGCTCCAGATCTGCATATCGAGCCACTGGCCGGGCGAGGGCAGGCGGCTCATGCCCCAACGCATGCCCAGTTGTGCCGAACTGACCAGTGCAACGCTGGTCATCGCCCGGCGTATGCCTTGGCGACGGCTCACGCCTGATACCCCAGCAGAAAGACGCCGATAATGATCAGCGCTACCCCTGTCCAGTGCCGCGCGTCTACGGGCTCGCTGAAAAGAAAGTGCCCCACCAGAGTGATCAGCACGAAGTTGATGCCCAGCATCGGGTAAGCAATGCCGACGTCCATTCGCTGCAAGACCACCAGCCAGCTCAGCAGCCCCAATGCCAGGCAAGTTACGGCCAGCCACAACCAGGCGGAACGAAGGGCCGCGAGCACGCCTGCGCTTTTCCAGCGTTCTGCCGTGTATTTCTGTGCAATCTGCCCCACGCAGGTGAGCAGGCACGTGGCTGCAAGCATCAACCAGGTCATGGCGCTGACTGTTCGTAGATGAGAATGACCAGATTGCCTTCGTCGTAGCGCTTACAATCGCTGGGCAATGACTCGAGTTCACGCAGTTCGTCGTCACTTTTGCCGCGCATGATCACGCCGACCTGACCTTCACGTCGGGCCCTGGTCATCCATTCGTCTATATCCTGAAGGCGGACTTCTCGCTTTTCGACGTCGGGATAACCAAGTCCGTACTCAAGTTCGCCCCAGGTATTGAAAAACGTAACGTCTGGCCGCTTCAGTTGCCAGGCTAGCGCCGAGGCCGCACCCAAGTCGTTACTCAGCAGAGACGTGCTGTCTGCCAACTCCGCCTGATGCCTGGCGATGAATGAATCGGGTGTTTTGTTGTACACCACGGCATTGGGCAACGCCGCTGGCAGCAGTGCGATCAGCAATCCGCTACCCGCAGCGGGCAAGGCCCAGAGGGTCAAGGGTCGTACGACCTGGAGGGCGTTGGCAAGAATCCATCCGCCAAGTAGTGCGATTGCCAGTAACAGATGCAGCGGTTCATCTTCATACACGGCGTGTTTCGATTGCAGATACAGCAACGTTGCCAGCCCGACGACAGCTGCGGCCACATTGAATAGCCCGTTCGCACGCAGCGCGGTAACGCGGCGATGCTCAAGACGCTGGACCAGGACATCGGCCATTAACAGCGCCAACGGCAACAGACAGGGCAATAGATAGGTCGGCAGCTTGCCCTTGCTCAGGCTCAAAAATGCCAGCGGTACCAGCAACCACAGCGCCAGAAAGGCCGTATCAGTTCGGTGTCTCTGAAGCCATATCTGCTTGAATGTAACTGGCAGCAATAGCGTCCACGGCACGCAGGCCGCGATCAGCAGCGGCGCATAGAACCACCAGGGTTCGGCGTGCTGAGCGTTCTCCGCGGCGAAGCGATGGATGTGCTCGTGCCAGAAGAAATAGCGCCAGTAGTCGGGCTCCTGGACATGCACCGCCAATGCCCAGGGCAGGCTGACTGCGACGGCGATGACCACCGCGAGCGGGCCGAACCGGAATAACTCCGTCAGGCGTCGTTGCCAGATCATGTAGGGCACAACAACGATTGCCGGCAGCACCCAGGCGAGTAAACCCTTGGTCAAAAATCCCATGCCGCAGGCCACGCCGATCAAGGCCCAGGCTGTGAGGCGGGCTCGACCGACACGGTGACTGGCATGCCAGAACGCTGCCAGTGTCAGGTTGGTCCACAGCGTGAACTGCGGATCAAGGTTGCTGTAACCCGCCTGGCCGGCCACAAAAGCAAAACTCATGAACAACAGCGCGCTGGCAATGCTCTTGCGCGGGTCGTTCCACATTTTTTCGGCCAGCCAGTAGGCGAGTGCGACGCTCAAGCCGGTGCTTAGCGCCGACGCGATCCGTACACCGAACAGGTTCTCCCCGAAAACCGCCTGCCCCAGGGCGATGAACCAGTAGCCGGCAGCCGGTTTTTCGAAGTAGCGCAGGCCCATGAAGTGAGGTACGACCCAATCGCCACGGTGGAGGATTTCCTGACTGATCTGTGCATAGCGGGTTTCATCGGGAATCCACAAGCCATGAAAACCGAGCGGTACAAGGCAGACGAGGGCAAAGGCCAGTAGCAACAGCGCGATATGAAGCGTTCTGCTGCCGTTCATCGCTGCACGCCCAGCCAGCCCTCGCGACCGGCGATGGTGCCACGAATAATCTGTCCGGCAGGCAGTTGTTCGATGGATTCAGGCAGCAAATCGCCCAACGGATTGAAATGAATGCCTCGGGCATTGGCCTGCTCTAACAACCGCCGGAACGCGTCGGCCATGACAATGCCTTCGACTTCGGCATGGATGGTGTAGATGTTGAGGTTCTGCTCAGCGAAACGCGCCAGGATGAAGTCGTTGAAAGTTTCCACCTTGAGGTGCGGCCCGGTTACTTCGTCGAAGGTTGGCAGATCCACCGGAATCTGCGGCGTGCCCAGACTGCCATCGGCCAGTAGGGGGCGGAACAGCGAAGTGCCGCGACAGTCACTGTTGTAACGCAGGTTGAAAGGCTGTTTGGCGCGCACGACATGCTCATCGGCGCGCCAGCCTGCAGCCGCGGAGCAGGTGACCGGGCAATCCAGAATAGTGCTCAGGCAGTCCAGACCGAGGCGTAGCTGTTCGCTCAACTGTGCGTTGCTCCAGCGCCCGGCGTTGGCTTGCCAGCGGTAATGATCCCAGGCATGCAGCCCGATCTCGTGCCCGGCATCGCGTGCGCGGCGTATCAGTGGCCCCAGATCACGACCAATCGGCCTGCCTGGCCAGGCAGTGCCCGCCAGCAAAATGTCCCAGCCATACAGACTGGCCGCGCGCGACCTGATCATCTTCCAGAAAAACCGGGGACGCGCGAGGCGCCATAGATGACGGCCCATGTTGTCGGGGCCGACGCTGAAAAAGAACGTTGCCTTGACCTGCGCTTCGTCGAGCATGTCCAACAGCCGTGGCACGCCTTCCCGGGTACCACGATAGGTGTCGACATCGATTCTCAGGCCTGCCTGCATCAGCACTGATCCGCTTTTTCAGCCATGGCTTCCCGGAGGAAGAAATCCAGTGTTTTGCCGATGGTTTCGCTCAGCGCAATGCCCGGGGCCCAGCCAATCAACTGACGCGCATTATCGATGCCAGGTTTGCGGTGGCTGACGTCCTGATAGCCCTTGCCGTAGAACGACTGACTTTCGACGTCGCGAAAGCCGGCAAAGGGAGGGAAGTTATCGCGCAGCGGATGGGCCTCGAACTGACGCAGCAATTCCTCACCCAATTGGCGAATACTGGCTTCGTTGTCCGGATTTCCGATGTTGATAATCTGACCATTACAGCGCCCATCGCGATTTTCAATGATTCGCGCCAGTGCCTCGATACCGTCGGCTACATCGGTGAAACAGCGCTTCTGGGCGCCGCCATCCGCCAGTCGAATCGGTGTGCCTTCTACCAGATGCAGAATCAATTGGGTGATCGCCCGGGAACTGCCAATGCGTGCAGAATCCAGCCGGTCCAGACGCGGGCCCATCCAGTTGAACGGCCGAAACAGGGTGAATTGCAGGCCTTTCTGCCCATACGCCCAGATCACGCGGTCCAGCAACTGCTTGGAAACCGAATAGATCCAGCGCTGTTTGTTGATCGGGCCGACCACCAGGTTCGACGTGTCTTCGTTAAAGCTTGCGTCCTGGCACATGCCATACACTTCGGACGTCGACGGGAAGATCACGCGCTTGTTGTATTTAACGCAGCAGCGAACGATTTTCAGATTTTCTTCAAAATCCAGCTCGAATACGCGAAGGGGATTGCGGGTGTACTCAATGGGTGTCGCAATCGCCACCAGCGGCAGGACCACGTCGCATTTCTTGATGTGGTATTCGATCCACTCGGTATGGATGCTGATGTCGCCTTCAATGAAGTGAAAGTTCGGCTTGGCGCGCAAGCGCTCTATGGCATCCGAGCCGATGTCCATACCGTAGATTTCGTAACGGTCGTCCTGCAACAGCCGTTCCGACAAATGATTGCCGATGAAGCCGTTGACGCCCAGAATCAACACACGCGTACGCCGAACCGGGCGCTGCATCTTCGCGTCGCGCAGCTGCGAACCTTGTACCAGGCCGAACTCGCGGGCCAGTTGCGCGCCGCTGAGGTACAAGCCTTCATTGCCGCGTTGTCCGGCATGGATGATCAGCGAACCCTCACCACACGCGATGCGTAACGGGTCGTGGCTGATGACCGTGCCCGGCGCGGCACCGTTATTCGACGGTTCGACACGGGCGGCCCAGATGATCAGCTTGTGATCGCCCACCGGGAAAAACGCGCCGGGGTAGGGCTGTGTGACCGCGCGAATCAGGTCGTACAGGCGAGCCGCCGGAAGTGACCAGTCGATCAGACCGTCAGCCGGAGTGCGCCGGCCGAAACAGGTTGCCAGAGACTCGTCCTGAGGCGTGCCTGACAGCTGATCCCGGGCGAGTGAAGGCAAGGCGTCCGAAAGCAGCGCGATGGCGGCTTCACGCAACTTGCCGTGAAGCGTCAAAGCAGTGTCAGTGGCGCTGATCGAGATGCGTTGCTGAGCGAAAACGGGGCCCGCGTCGGCGCGTTTGACCATCTTGTGCAAGGTCACACCGGTTTCGGTTTCGCCGTTGACCAGCACCCAGTTGACCGGTGCCCGACCGCGATAGCGCGGCAACAGCGAGCCGTGCAGATTGAACGCGCCTCTTTTTGCGCAGGCCAGCAGAGGTTCACTCAGAAGCGCGCGGTAATAGAAGGAAAAGATGAAATCCGGGGCCAGTTTACTGACACGTTCTATCCACAGCGGATGGTTGGGGTCTTCGGGCGCATGCACCGGAATATCATGCCGGGCACACAGTTGCGCCACAGAGCCAAAGAAGGTTTTTTCCTCTGGGTCATCGGCATGCGTGAATACCGCAGCGATTTCGTAATCCGCGTCCAGCTAATGCTTGCAGACCCGCGCAACCAATATCGTGATAAGCAAAAACGACCACTTTAGTGCTCATGGCGCAACCCTGTTCATATGGGGAGTTACAACGCTGTCGGTGGCAGTCTCGGACGAACTGCGCACGACTTTCTCGATGAAGAAACGCGGACGCGCACGGACATCGCTGTACATCCGGCCGAGGTATTCGCCCAGCAAACCCATGCCGATGAATTGTCCGCCGGTAAAGACAAACAGCACGGCGAACAGCACGAAGGTGCCATCACCGGCCCAGGATGCCCCGAACATCAGCCGCAGGACGATCAGCAAGACGGCGAACAGGCCACCCAGGAGCGCCATGCTGAAGCCGATAATGCTCAGTAACCGCAGAGGCGTGGTGGTCATGCAGGTGATAAGGTCAAACATCAGATTGACCAGCCGCATCGGGCTGTATTTGGAGTCGCCGTGCTCACGTTCGGCATGCTCGACCAACACTTCGGTCGTATGCCGCGCGAAGCTGTTGGCCAGAATCGGGATGAAGGTGCTGCGCTCCCGGCAGGCCAGCATCGCGTCGACGATCGTTCGGCGGTAGGCCCTGAGCATGCAGCCGTAATCGTTCATGGCCACGCCGGTAGAGCGCTGCACAGCCAGGTTGATGAGTTTCGATGGCCAGCGCCGCCAGGCCGAGTCCTGCCGATTGCTGCGCACAGTGCCGACTACGTCATATCCTTGCTCGGCAAGCGCTACCAGACGGGGGATTTCCTCGGGAGGATTTTGCAGGTCAGCGTCGAGGGTGATCACCACGCCACCGCTGCATTGCTCGAACCCGGCCATGATCGCGGCGTGCTGACCGTAGTTGCGGTTCAGGATCACCGCAACAAAAGGGCTGCCGCTCCGCTCGGCTGCGTGCTGCAGAATCTCCGCCGAGTCGTCACGGCTGCCATCATCCACCAGGACGATTTCGTACGCGTGACTCAGCTGTGCGCAGGCCGCTTCGGTCCTTCGCAGTAGCTCCGGCAAACTTTGCTGCTCGTTGTAAACCGGAATGACGACCGACACACAGTTGATTGGGTAAGGTTTCACTGGCGGGTTTCCAGAATGGATTCAATGGCACAGACCACCCGCTCGACATCATCGAGGGTCATGTCGGGGAACAGCGGAATGGAGCAAAGCCGCGACGAATTCCATTCGGTATCAGGCAAACGAACATCCGGAAATCGCTTGCGGTAGTAGCTGTGCAGGTGCGTTGCGATGAAATGGATGCCAGTGCCGATGTTTCGCGCCTGCAAGGCTTTCATGAACGCATCGCGATCCAGCCCGCAGCGCTCGGGATCGATGCGCAAAATGAACAGGTGCCAGGCGTGTTGTTGCGCGTAACGGGGCAGGGCGAGGGGCAGAACAGCGCTCTCGGCGAGACGCTGAAGGTAATGTCGGGCAAGCATCTGGCGTTTGGCGTTGATTGCATCCAGACGTTGCAACTGCACCCGCGCAATACTGGCATTAAGGTCTGCCAGGTTGTATTTGAAGCCAGGTTCGATGACCTCGGCCTGGGGTTTTCTGCCCAGTGTCAGACGGTCGTACGCATCGACACCTAAACCGTGAAACTTCAGCTGCCGAACGCGATCTGCCAACTGTGGGTCGTGGGTTACCAACATTGCGCCTTCGGCACAGGTCATGTTTTTGATCGCGTGAAACGAGAAAATCGCCGTGCCATGGCTTCCGATCGGACGGCCTTTGTAACCGGTGCCAACGGCGTGGGCGGCGTCCTCAATCACCGCAATCCCGTGCCGCTCGGCCAGCGTATAAAGCGGATCAAGATCGAACGCCGCGCCAGCGTAGTGAACCGGAACGATAGCTTTGGTACGCGGGGTTATGGCGTGTTCGATCTGCGCTGCGCTGGTCATCAGAGTGTCGCGATCTACATCGACGAACACAGGAGTGGCACCCAGCAGACAGATCATGTTTGCCGTCGACACCCAGGTTTGCGACGGCGTAATCACCTCATCACCGGGGCCGATACCGAGCGCAAGCAGCGCGACATGCATCGCTCCGGTGGCCGAAGACAGCGCAACAGCATGCCGGGCACCCACCCGTTCAGCGAATTGCTCTTCCAGTTTCTGACATTCAGGCCCGGTGGTGATCCAGCCGGAGCGCAGCACGCGAGTGACCGCGGCAATTTCTTCATCGCTCATGGAAGGGCGCGAAAAAGCCAGAAAAGCTTCGCTCATGTCGCTAGGGAGGCGCTGCAAAAATAGCCAACTGTCCCCACCCTTGGCACACTAAGTTCCTTCAACAGCCTCCCTCTCCGTGAGCGTTACGCGCGTGCAGAAGACCTTCTCCGAACTCGAATATACCGGCAAGAAAAAGCAGACTCGCCGAGATCGCTTCCTGGCTGACCTTGAACAGTTGGTGCCCTGGGCCCTGCTGGAGGCGCAAGTGGCGCCGTTTTATAGCAACACCGCAGGCAAGCGCGGACGCCCTGCGATAGGGGTGTCGCGCATGTTGCGCATGTACGTCGTGCAGCAGTGTTTCGGTTTCTCCGATGAAGGTTGCGAAGATGCCGTCTACGACAGCCAGGCCATCCGCGGTTTTATGGGTATCGACCTGGGTCGCGAGTCTGCACCGGATGCCACCACCTTGCTGCGTTTTCGCCGCTTGCTGGAAGTCCATCAGCTAACCCGGCTGCTGTTTGAAACGATTAACCAGCATCTGGCCAGCCGGGGGCTGCTGCTCAAGGAAGGCACTATCGTCGACGCTACTCTGATCGCCGCGCCGCCCTCGGTCAAGAACCGAGAAGGCAAGCGTGATCCTGAGATGCATCAGGCCAGGAAAGGCAATCAATGGCACTTTGGGATGAAGGCCCACATTGGTGTAGACGCCACGTCGGGGCTGGTGCACAGCGTAGTAGGGACGGCCGCTAACGTGGCGGATGTCACCCAGGTTGGCCAGTTGCTTCACGGTGACGAAACCTATGTTTCGGGTGACGCTGGATACACCGGTGCGGCCAAGCGACCGGAGCATGCTGAACGGGACGTTATCTGGTCGATTGCAGAACGGCCAAGCAGTTACAAGCAGCACGGCGAAGGCAGCGTGCTGTATCGGGTCAAGCGCAAAATTGAATATGCCAAGGCGCAACTGCGTGCCAAGGTCGAGCACCCCTTCCAGGTAATCAAGGTGCGCTTCAATCATCGCAAGGTTCGCTACCGTGGGCTGGAAAAGAATACAGCGCAGTTGTTCAGTTTGTTTGGGTTGGCCAATCTGATGCTGGCCAAGCGGTATTTACAACAGACGGCAGGATAAATCCGTCTGAAAGGCGGGACTGGCCCGCCTTTCAGCAAAATGAGGGCAGAAATCTGCTCGAGAAACGTAAAATAAGGCCGGCAGGTTGAAAAAAACCGGCTTGGAAATGGGGACGGTGCGAACGGGTTAATTGTTCAGCGTCTCCCTAGCCTTCCCCATTACAGGGTCGGCACCATTTGGCGCAATGGTCGCTGCATTTCTGACACCGAGCTCGACACCGAGAGGCTTGCGGTCAACTTCAATGCAGGGAAGTGGCGGACTACCTCACGCAGAGCGCTCATCGCTTCAGGTCAAGGGCACCTCTTTGCAGATGAGGAGTATCCGCTAATCTTGGGAAACGACGATCGCTGCAAACTTCTCAACTTCTCAACTTCTCGCTCGATGATGGTCGCAATCTGCTGATCCCGTGCACCGAATACTTTGTACGTGCCTATGCCAGAAACATGGAGATTTGCAGGGCTTTAGCCAATTTGCGCTGGAGCGATGTTTCTAACGTTCTTTTTCAGAACCCGGTAGCAGAACGTAATCTGCCAGTCTGGCTGGTTCGCCCCGGCCCGAGAATGCGTTTCTTCGATGCGGTGTTTCTGGCTCATATACTTTATGACCCACGCACAACCAGCGCTGTAAAGAGAGTGAATTCGCAGTTTATTTCCCAGTCACCGGGCAAGCCCATACTCCTCGAATGCCGACCCTGGCTCGAAGGCCCTGGTGAAATCCTCGCCCGGGGTAAATGGCTGAATGGCGGGAAAACGTTTTTGTGCTTGGATCTTATGGGAACGAACATGCCCAAAGGTCCGGAAGTTGAATTTCAGAAGCTAAGGAGACGCTGATTTATTCTAAAACCCAGCTGTTGCCCCCAGATAAATCAAGGCCTCCAGAGCGTTGCAGGGACGAAAAATCGAATAAATCAGCGCCTCCCTAAGAGGGTGTAGACAAAATCATGTAGTGAGTCGGCGCGCGAGTATTCGAGCCTCGGCCAACCAAACCCATGCCTCGCTTACCGCAAAAAGGCGATCATGATGCATGATCAGTCGCCGAGCTCTCTCATTCCAGGCATGAGTTCGCTCCACTACCCATCGCTTGGGCATGACCACAAATCCAGTCTGAACAGGCTCCACGGAAAATAGATCGCCTTGTTCAGAGTGCCATTGCCCTGTTCTTCTGTTATTCGGGCCACGGATCACTTGAACATCGATAGCGTGCAGTTGATGGGTGCGCTGTGCCCATTTTCCTGCGTACGCACTATCAACAAAAAGCGTGCTCAGTGACGGATATTTTTCCTTCGAGTACGCCACCGCATCATCCGCCGCGTCACGATCCTGCACGCTTGCAGCACTGATACTGACAGCCAGCAGCAGGCCCAATGTATCGACAATCAGACTTCGTTTACGCCCCTTCACTTTTTTGCCTGCGTCGTAGCCGCTGTCACCGCCTTGAGGAGAACTGCGGGTCGACTGTGAATCCAGGATCGCTGCTGACGGGCTGTCAGCGCGTTCTTCCCGCTCACGCCATTGAGCTCGCAAGCGATCATGCATTTGCTCGAACTTGCCTTGAGCGCTCCACCGGCGGAACGTTTTGTAGACATTGTCCCAATGAGGAAAATCGCGGGGTAGCATTCGCCATGAGCACCCCGTGCGTACGACATAGCAACAGGCTTCCAGCAACGTGCGCCGAGAGTGAAGCGGTGGCACTCCTCGTCCGCCCTGGCTTTCAAACAGGTCGGCGACCAGTGCCCACTCGGTATCTGTCAAGCAACTCGGATATAGCTGCTCCGGCAGTTGGCGGCGGTGGGTTTCATTGTAGCCATAGGCTTTATTAGGTTCAGGTGACTGAAAACTTCCCTTGGCCCGCTGCTTTACACGCGTAATCCCTGCCATTTTCAACGCTTTTGCAAAGGTGTCGGGATGCGCAGTGATACCGGTTTCGGCGAAGAATACGAGCGCCAATTCGGCCTGGCTGGAATAGGGCTGTGCATGAGCGAGTTTCACCAGCACGGGATAGTGCTCGGCGGCAATCGAGCGAGGACGTCCGGTTTTAGGCATGGCTTGAGGGCAAGGGAGTGAAAGTTTAATTTATTTTGTCTACACCCTCTAAGGAGACGCTGAACAATTAACCCGTTCGCACCGTCCCCATTTCCAAGCCGGTTTTTTTCAACCTGCCGGCCTTATTTTACGTTTCTCGAGCAGATTTCTGCCCTCATTTTGCTGAAAGGCGGGCCAGTCCCGCCTTTCAGACGGATTTATCCTGCCGTCTGTTGTAAATACCGCTTGGCCAGCATCAGATTGGCCAACCCAAACAAACTGAACAACTGCGCTGTATTCTTTTCCAGCCCACGGTAGCGAACCTTGCGATGATTGAAGCGCACCTTGATTACCTGGAAGGGGTGCTCGACCTTGGCACGCAGTTGCGCCTTGGCATATTCAATTTTGCGCTTGACCCGATACAGCACGCTGCCTTCGCCGTGCTGCTTGTAACTGCTTGGCCGTTCTGCAATCGACCAGATAACGTCCCGTTCAGCATGCTCCGGTCGCTTGGCCGCACCGGTGTATCCAGCGTCACCCGAAACATAGGTTTCGTCACCGTGAAGCAACTGGCCAACCTGGGTGACATCCGCCACGTTAGCGGCCGTCCCTACTACGCTGTGCACCAGCCCCGACGTGGCGTCTACACCAATGTGGGCCTTCATCCCAAAGTGCCATTGATTGCCTTTCCTGGCCTGATGCATCTCAGGATCACGCTTGCCTTCTCGGTTCTTGACCGAGGGCGGCGCGGCGATCAGAGTAGCGTCGACGATAGTGCCTTCCTTGAGCAGCAGCCCCCGGCTGGCCAGATGCTGGTTAATCGTTTCAAACAGCAGCCGGGTTAGCTGATGGACTTCCAGCAAGCGGCGAAAACGCAGCAAGGTGGTGGCATCCGGTGCAGACTCGCGACCCAGGTCGATACCCATAAAACCGCGGATGGCCTGGCTGTCGTAGACGGCATCTTCGCAACCTTCATCGGAGAAACCGAAACACTGCTGCACGACGTACATGCGCAACATGCGCGACACCCCTATCGCAGGGCGTCCGCGCTTGCCTGCGGTGTTGCTATAAAACGGCGCCACTTGCGCCTCCAGCAGGGCCCAGGGCACCAACTGTTCAAGGTCAGCCAGGAAGCGATCTCGGCGAGTCTGCTTTTTCTTGCCGGTATATTCGAGTTCGGAGAAGGTCTTCTGCACGCGCGTAACGCTCACGGAGAGGGAGGCTGTTGAAGGAACTTAGTGTGCCAAGGGTGGGGACAGTTGGCTATTTTTGCAGCGCCTCCCTAAAGTTCGACAGCAGCGAAGGTGTGGATGGCTTGGGAAGGCTCGTGCTGCCACGCCCAATCAAAAGCGCCGCTCTCGAAGAGTTTCTCCAAGAACGATCCACGGTTGAGCCGGATCGGCATGCCGAAATCTATGAGGCGAAAGCGGCGCCTTTTAAAGTACTCGGCGCAAAGCGCCCAGTGAAGAAAACAAAATCCGTGGTGAAGGCCAACAAAAGCCGCCTTGGGCCAGCACCACCTGAGGCAGATGGAGTTTCCGCAGGTACCGGCACGGGAAGTGGAAAGCAAGTTGGCAAGTTAGAGACGGTATCGGATGAGGAGCATGAGGCTGCGCTCGACGTGGTGCTCGAAACCCAAGGCTTTTTCATGGACATCTGGAAAGCGCTCAAGTCGATTGGCGCTGAAAATCCGAAACAGATTCTGCGCGTGGACTGGTACACACCCGTGGCGCGATTCAGCAGTAAGCCGCCCCTCGGTATTGTTGAACTCGCGGTCGAAAATGAAGAGGATCTGCCATCAGATGTGCGGTCCTGGCTGTATCTGGACCGGAGCGCTGGACTGCGACGAGGCATACTGATCGTGCGCATCAAAACCATCAAGGCAGACTGTGTGAAAACACACTGATGAAGGCCCAAGCAAACGCCCCGACTTGTTCGGGGCGTTTTTTTTGTATTGGCAGCAGACGAAAAAAATGTCCGCTCAGCCCATCAAAGCCATCAGATGGCGCACACCGAGCACTTTAATCGCTCGTTTCAGGTTATAGGCATTCACCGCCAAGGCCATTTCAGCTTTTGTACCCTCCAGTTGTCGCAGCAAGAAACGGCCATTACCAAATAGCCATTGCTTGAGGTTGCCGAAGGGGTGCTCAACGATGGATCTTCGGTTGGCCATCATCTCAGGATGCGCCTGCATTCTTTGCTCCATCCGCTCGAAAGCCTCTTCATGGGCATGTCGTGAGACATAACGGCGCCGGGCTCGAGTGCATTGCGTTTTCAGCGCGCAGTTGGCGCAGTCATCGACCTCAGCCTGATAGATCCGATCACCTTTGTTGTGCTGTTTTAGCGTTAACCATTTGCCTGCCGGACACTGGAAACGATCGTGTCCGGTCTCATAGATAAAGTCTTTTCGCTCAAAGAGCTGCTCTTCCTGACTGCCAGGGTTTTTCGAACGATTGGGCGGTACATAGGCCGTAATCGAAGCATCCTCGCAGGCCTGAAACTGCTTGCCATTGGAGTAGCCGGCATCGGCAGTGACCGTCAGATCATCTTGCTGTAACTCTGCTTTGGCGGCCTTGGCCATCGGCTCCAGTTGCTTTCGGTCATCGCCATCTTGGGTGACCTCATGATGCAAAATCAGGCAATGCTCGGCGTCCACGACGGTTTGCACGTTGTAGGCCACACGTGGCCCTTTGGCCGTGCGCATCATTCGGGCATCGCTTTCATGGGTGTTGAACTGCTCGATGCCCATCGAACGCATCAGTGCCTGGCAACTCTGATTATCCTGTTGTCGAGCCTCAAGCTGTGCCAGGGCTACCTTGATTGCGCTGCGATCAATTGAATCTGTGGTTTCAGCCTTGTCGGCCTCATCCAGCTCGGCCAGATACTGAGCGATGCGCTTATCCAGTTTTTCTTCCTGGCGCTTGAGCTGCTTCAAATTCACATGACGCCGTGAGGATGCGACCGCCTGAAACTTGCTGCCGTCGATGGCCACCAACTCACCGGCGATCAAGCCTGCCGTGCGACAAAACCGAACGAAAGCACGGCAGGTCGCGATGAAGGCGGGTTTATTGTTCTTGCGAAAATCGGCGATGGTCTTGAAGTCGGGCTTGAGCCGGTTGATCAGCCACATCACTTCGATGTTGCGCTGACACTCGGCTTCAAGACGTCGCGATGAGCGAATCCGCTGAAAATAGCCGTAGAGGTAGAGTTTTAGCTGATCGGCGGGATCATAAGCAGGGCGCCCCGTGCTTTTTGGAATCGCTTTATCGAAGCCCAGTTGCACCAGATCGAGCCTGGCAACGTACAGGTCAATGACACGAACGAGGTGATCCTCGGGGATCAACTCTTCCAGCGAGACCGGGAATAGGCTGGTCTGGCTGCGGGACTCACCTTGGATGTAGGCCATAACGAAAAATGCTCTGTATCTTTCGATACGGAGCATTTTCTTTGAGCGCTGCGCAGATTGCTAGGTTTTCACACAGTCTGAAGGGCAACTATTTTTGCGTCGAGGTTCAGCGCAAGGACGGCAAAAAAGGTGAAATACCCCCCGGATCTGCCGGACTGTTGATGAAATTCAGCGAAAATGAAGAGGCGTTCAAAAATTTCGTCAACGAGCTGTGCCGAAGAATCGTTGGCTACAGAGGGGTGTTCAGCAAGCTCAACAAGCTCTACCCAGCAGACTACGTCACCTTCAACCACGGCAAACACGATAAAGAAATTCTTTACCGGAGCATCCTCATCAACAAATTCAGCGAGCTTGGGATCACGCTCAGCTAACCTGGATCTCTGTCCCGTCACCACTAGTGTCCCGCGGTGGTCAAGCGCGAGAGGATTGAGGTTTCAGCAAGCTTTTTCCAAGGAAGACCGCCATGCCTGTAAATCTCCACGTGGCAGTCAGGTCGAAAGCAAACAGCAGGTCAGCCTCCATGACTCACCATCATTCTTCTATGGTTCGCTCATAGGTGCTCGCTGATGGCACCCAGAGCCCCCTTTGTGAGCATTCGATGTTGAATCCAGCAGTCCCCTGGTAGGTTGCCGGCGTATATACCAGCCCCTTGCGACTGACCCTGCCAATCCCATGGAAATAAGCCAAGGCTTTAACGATCCATCGTGACTCAAAATCGCTAGTCTCGTCGCGTTGTGGCAGCAATTCGACAAGCTCTCTCTCGCGCTTCGCTTGTTTCTGTTGCCTTGCCCACCTCGGATCCGGGCGAGAGTTCAGCCCTGCGTTGTAGACCTGATTCAAGTACCCGACGAACCCCGTGACACTTGCCACATGCCCCGGCGACTTACGCCAATAGCCGTCGAGTACTTTCTGGTCAATCATGGCGGCAGCCTTCAGTCGCGAATGATCCAGAAGGTCAGAAGCAGATCGCAAGGCGAGCCTGATGGACCGTAAACTGATGTCACCGGCCGCCAGCCGACTTTGCAACATACGGTGATAACCAGTGATCAACTGCTGAGGCCAAGACTCTCGGGGTTGCTCCATGATGCCCTGCACACGTCGGTGCTCCGAATCCTCCTCACGGGCTTGTTCGCACACCACTAATCCGTCGAACTCGCTCAGCCAGCTCATCGGCACACGAGAACGGCGCAATCCTTCGGCTGAGAAATGCCGCAGCAGCTGAGAGTACTGAGGCACACCCTGCCAGACGTTTTCGAGCTCTTTAAAGAACTTGTAATAGGTGTTGATTTTCAAGGCCGCAGCCTTGGGTCCGAGCTCAAGCAAAACCCAGTTTCCGAAACGCTCAAATCGCTGCGCCATAGATAGCACGCTTAAACCGCTGGTATTGATTGCCAGGCGCTTTTGGAAGGTTCGCTCCCAATAGCACCTCTCACATTCCTTGCCTCGCCCGGCTGGTGTGCTGACACCACAAGTCGCGCACGCAAGCACACCCTGCTCAATGCATACCTTGCAGCGCTTGCGACCATCAAGTTCCGAAATCAGTACGCGATGGCGCCGGCAATCAGGACAGGTTTCGGCAGCAGGGCCGCTGCATTTTGGGCAGAGCAATCTGCCGGTCAGCGAGTTCCTCGCTGTTCGCTGAGAAAGCGTTCCACAGGCGTCACAGATTGCCGGTTCACGAAAGTGCACTGCGCAGGGTTTGCATACAGGCCCATAGGGGGTGATCCGCCCTATCTTAAAATCGACTTTGTTGCATCGGGCACAAGAACCGCGTCTTAAACAGGCACTGCAGCGAGCGGTCTTATCGAATGTCGGGAGTCTGGCGAAATTGCCACAGGCAGGACATAGTCGACGCTTGAACAGCCGCGGGTAGCAGTTGCCGCAATAGCGCTTTTCTTGGTAAATCCTCTTAGGCTGCTCAATGGCACGGCCGCAGCCGTCGCATTCACAGCGAGCCAAATGTTCAACGGATACCACGTCGTCTGACCTTTCGTTTCAGTCGCAACCACATACGCAGCGTTTGCGCGGGGCTACTGGGATGTTCACGGTCAACACCGCTCACCAGATGATGCCTGGGCGACTGCAATGCGGCGACCAGATCCAGCAAAACTGGAGGAGAACCACTGGTGGGTAAATGCAGCGTCGAGGCTGGAAGTGACTCATGCCGTGCCGCTTCGATAAATCTTTGTGGCCCGGCTGACATTATCACCCACACGATGCTGAGCAGGACAGAGCGCTCAGCGGGAGACAGGTATTCAAGGGGCAACCCCAACGGAATCGGTTGAAGGGACTCAAGCGGTATACCTAGTGATTCGAAGAATCTTTCAGCCGCAGCGCTATGGCGACGCACTGCTGCCTGAGCAAAGCTCACCAAAGTTCGTGCAACAGTTAACCAATCGCGAAAGTCGAGTGGCGATGAGCCGTACAAGGGCCAGCGGCCAATGTTTTCGTCCACGTATATCTGGAAAGCCAGCGCAGCTTCTGCAGCGTCGCACCGAGCGCCATCGCTTAGCGCAGCACCGCACCTGTAGCAATCACTGAGCGAAGCACCGGCTCTCAGCAGCTCCGGTTGCATAGGCGCCAGACAATGCCCGCACCGCTCAATCAACTGCACCCCATGTATAGGGCAGCAGGTATGCCAGGCCAAACGCCACTGGATGAAAAAACGTGAATTGGATTGCGCAATGCAATCCGGGCAGCATTGCAGCCCTCCGCTATGATGACCGCCTCGACAACCCAGTACCGTCAGCCAAGGCCAGCTTGCGCGCAGTAATCTGTGCGGCTGACGCACAATCGAAGTCATAACATTTTTGAGGGTAGCAGACTGCAAGCTTGCGCAGGGCACACCCGACTGCTTACTCAGAACCGCAAGCCTACTCACTGAAACAGATCGATCCAAATCACTTGCCCAAGCCCTAGTGCCAGGCCATGCGATTGCTGTCAACGCTGCTGGTGAGCAGCCGTGAGCCAGAGCCATCCTGATAATCCAGGAAGTCAGAAGCTCGTCCGTAAGCAGCGGTTTACTAAGAGGCCAGACCGGGTTTACAGAGACTGCTCCCGGATGCCACGAGTAGGACGCAACCATGACATGCTCTCGATGAGTTCTATGTCAATGCATTCCTTGCCGGAGACTATGGCCTGCTTCGAGCACTCCATCAGAAGCCGGTGTACATTCCCAAGGTTACCGCCGGAAATCGCGTGTACACGCCGAGCCTTGTCTGGATGTGCCAGCCCAGAAGGCTTTTTCAAAGGCAGTATCGACTCAAAGCCTTTGAGCATGCGCTGAAATTCGGGATCGAGCTTCCATTGATCGAGCTTGATAACATCGAAGCGACTGGCATGTTGTGGATCATGATGGAGGATGCGAACAGCATCCGTGGTTCCAACACCAATGATTGGAATCACCAGCTCGTTGCAGAGGGACTTCAAAGCGTTCATCACCTCACGCTGCTTGATTGCAGAGCCTGTGAGCAATGAATGGAACTCATCAATGATCAGCATTCTGACCTTAAGCTCGCGGAAGGAGTGAATAACCTGGTAGCGCAACGCCAACTTGGTATCCGTGATCCTGTAAGGCATCCATAGCTGTTCCAAAAGAGCCACATACAGCGCCTTCTCGTCAGCAGTCGATGGGGCCTCTGCCAAAATCAGGGGGCGGACCGGATCATCATTTTCGTCGACGTACCCTTCGCCATGCGTTTTCTGAAATCGCCTGATAACGGTCGTCTTACCGTTATTGGAATCCCCCACGATCAGCAAATTAGGCATGCGGGCTCGCTTGGGCATGACAATCAGATCATTGAGCGTGTCGAGGATTGTGCGAGCCAATGCATAACCTATCCAACGTTCCTCTCCTATGAAGAGGATCCGTTCCCGGTCGCTCAACTGCAACACTGGTCGAAAATCAGGATGGATGTGGTCGTATGTGCTCATTCGACTTCACCTGTCGATTCGACTTCCGAAAGCATAAGCAGGTCAGAATCCTCCTGCACGAGATCCAGCACCAGCTTGGCTACGGGCTTTGTGGGTTGGGCCGGTGTACCTTTCTTGCTGTGGGTACGACTCTTCTGAGCGTCTTTGCGAGCTCTCTTGCTGGTCGCAGAAGCCTCCTCGACTAGCTTTCGGTTTTCGACGGCGTACTCGGCGATCAATGCATCGTCAATGTTCCCCCGCCCTTCGCTGACAGCTTTATCCTTGGCAGCGTGATATTCCCAAAGCGTCACCGCAGGGAATGCCTGGTATGAGGCCGGTACGCGAAAATACTGCTTCAGAACAGGGTCATAGAACCAAATGACGCTGACATCCCTCGGGTCACGCCTGAAGAGCAACTTGATTGCCTTCCCGGTCGCGGGATCCTTTTGATTGATCCAATGACGCAGCGCTTCGGAATAGTAGAACAGATCCCACTGCACACCGTACGTCTGCACAGTCCTGCGAACCGATGGTAGGAAATCCAACTGGACAGCCAAAGGATCGGTGGGCCGCGCCGGCACACTGACCAGAGGATCAACCTCCCGATTGCCGAAGAACGCCAACTGCCACTTGCGAGCAGGGCTCATGTGGATCTTTTTGTGATAGGTCTGGTGGTACTTCAAAATTGATCGAACCAGCCATACCTCGAATTCCGCCATCGTGAGAACGGCTTTAGCATCCGAATCATAGCCCTCGCGTTCCTGAGGGTTACTGAAGGTAGTGCCTGGCAGCTCATGCACCATTCTCATGAAAGTGCCAAGCACCCGCTCAATTCGACCACCGTATTTTGGAACTTTGGATGGCCGGAAGACGCTGTCTATCCCGTAGTTCTTACAGGAATCCACGATGTTCTGCGCCCGGAAGTCAGCACCGTTGTCAGTATGAATTGTTCGTGGAAACCCCCAAACAGGCCATTCACCACGAATGTCGTGAGCAGCCAGCCAAGCCTCCTTGGGAAGTATTGAATGTGCGATGCACATCGCCACAGATGTCTCGGAAGGCGCCTCGAACGCCAAGTAGTAACCAACGATCATGCAGGAGTAGACGTCGATGGCGAGGGTGAGCCAAGGCCGGCCAATTGGCTTACGATGTCGTTCGTCCACCACAATGAGGTTGACCGGGGTATGGTCGATCTGCACAACGGCCAGCGGATAGCCCTCATCCGGAAACTGTCCGACTGAAGGAGTGTGTCTGTTGTTCGCCTGCTCGGCATAACCACGCCGACGAAGCTTCACCACCTCGGGAATCTGCCTAATCCGCGCCCTGATAGCAGATGCGCCAGGAGGCTGGATATCGAGCGCTCGCGCTCTGCGCTCAATCTCCGAAATCGTGGACTGAACCGTGTACCTCTGCACCGTCAGGTAGTAATCATCCAGCACGTCCTGTACGAGCTTTTCTCCTTCGACAGAAAGACGTGTGCTGCCCTCGCGCCAACCGCGCTTGCGCGGAACAAGAGCCAGAACCTCATTCCATCGACTGTAACGATCCAGCCAACGATAAAGGGTTGCCGGGCTGATCCCGGTGGCCTTCGCACGCGCTGCCACTGTCTCTTTGGACAACACCGTGTTGCCCAATAAAGGCAGAATCGCGGAATAGCGCTTTTGCGCTATAGCCCAGGCATCCGAACTGATGCTGCTGATATCGTGGTTAACGTACAGCCCGTCCAGTTTCTCCGGATCTACAGCTCTGAGGTCGATAATTTGAAGGGCCGCACTGCGGCCCGTCTCGACCTCGGTCCCGATCACCGTTTGTAGATCTAGGATTTGAACGATCCGGTAAATTTCCTTGTCCCGGCGCACCATCGCGCCGACTTCAATGGCAACGCGTGACCGAGCAGGTTCAAACGGAACCAGGTGCTCGCTGGTGTCGTCTTCATACAGTTTCATTATCGGGGACCCACAGTTCGAGATCGTGGTTCAGAGGTTCGGTGATGTCGCAGTCGACCTGACGCGTGGCGATCAAGTGCCAAAGCAGCGACACGCCCCGGTCACGGAAAATACCATTGAAGTGCCGTGCCAGAAGGTAGTGCACTGGGGCGACTTCCATCTCACGCAGCGTCTTCAACACAGCAACGATGTCGCCTTGTTCAAAAATCATTCGCTCGAAACGTTCCAGGAACACAATGTTTTCGAGCGGGAGACCGCGAATGCGCGATTCATCATAAATGCGGAACTGCCACCCCTGGCTACGGGCCAACCGGCGAGCCTCCTTCCATTTACCTGACCAGTCTCGCCAATTTTCTACCCATTGCTCCCTCGGCTTGACCTCCACCAGCAGCGGTTGCATTGCGCCGAAATAGGGCAGGTGCTGCTGGTGATAGAAAACAAGGTAATCAGGAGTGTAGATCTGGGGACGGCCCAAAGAGTCGGTGAAAGGAACCTCAACCGGTTGGGAGATAACCGACTCGACCTGGTGAGAGAACCGCATCCGTTTCAAAAAATCCCTTTCCAACGACGATTCGAAAGCAACACCACCGAGCCCCTTGAAAGCCATCACTCCTGAAATGCTACGGCGAGTCGGCTTGATCTTCCGGACCGGTTTAATTTGGTCGCATTTATTTCCGATCATTTTTTATCTGGTCTCATTTATTACCGACATTCTTCTCAGTAATTTCAGAAGCGTTTTATGGCCAACAAAGGCCTCTAGCCTAGCCCTTTCTCAGTTATTTCGAAAGCCGACACTGGCATCAACAACAATGTTCAGGTCGAAATCATCGACGGTCTCGCCGAGGGCGACCGCGTAGTGATCGGTGATCCGGCTGCCGCCGTGGCGGGAGCCTGAGCATGAATCAGAAGGTAGACACTGCGGGCCTGCACGATACGCGGCTCGACAGCGACCGACCGCTGCCGCACCTGCAAGGCGTCAGCCGCAGCTTCATGGCGGGCGAGCGCGAGTTTCAGGTACTCAAAAACATTGATCTGGCCATTAATGCAGGCGAGCTGGTTGCGATCATCGGTGCGTCTGGCTCGGGCAAGTCGACGCTGATGAACATCCTCGGTTGCCTGGACCACGCCAGTACCGGCAGCTATCAGGTCAATGCTCAGGAAACGCGTGACCTCGATGACGATGCGCTGGCAGCACTGCGCCGTGACCATTTTGGCTTTATTTTCCAGCGTTACCATCTGCTGCCGCACCTGGACGCTGTGCGCAACGTGGAGATTCCGGCGGTTTACGCCGGCACGCCGCAGTCACAGCGTCATCAGCGCGCTCAGGCATTATTGACGCGTCTCGGGCTGGGCGGGCACCTGGAGCACCGGCCGAGCCAGATGTCCGGCGGTCAGCAGCAACGCGTGAGTATTGCCAGAGCCTTGATGAACGGCGGTCAGGTGATCCTCGCCGACGAACCGACCGGCGCGCTGGACACAGCCAGTGGGAAGGAGGTCATGCGCATCCTGCTGGAACTGCACGCCGCCGGGCATACGGTGATTCTGGTCACCCACGACCCCAAAGTCGCGGCCCACGCCGAGCGCATCATCGAGGTCAGCGATGGCGAAATCATCAGCGACCGGCGCACCGCCTTGCAAACGCTGAACGCCGCCGAGCCACAAGAGGCCACTCAGAAGAGCCTGGCGCCGAGACGGCTGGTCGCCGGTTTCGGGCTGTTTCGCGAAGCCTTCAATATGGCCTGGATCGCACTGATTTCGCACCGTATGCGCACGCTGCTGACCATGCTCGGTATCATCATCGGCATCACCTCGGTGGTGTCGATTTCGGCCATCGGCGAAGGCGCCAAACGCTACGTGCTCAAGGACATCCAGTCGATCGGCAGCAATACCATCGACATTTACGCCGGCAGCAACTTCGGCGACAGCCGGGCCAAGTCCATCGAGACCCTGCTGCCCGCCGACGTGGCGGCGCTCAATCAGCTGTATTACATCGACAGCGCGACCCCGGTCGTCGGGCGCAGCATGCTGGTGCGCTACCGCAATATCGACGTCGATGCGCAGCTCAACGGCGTCAGCAATCGCTATTTTCAGGTGCGCAACATCCAGCTGGCGGCAGGCATCACCTTCAGCGAACAGGATGCGCGGCGTCAGGCGCAGGTCGTGGTGCTGGATCACAACACCGCGCAACGCCTGTTCGGGGCGGGCGTGAATCCGCTGGGGCAAGTGATTCTGGTCGGCAAGCTGCCATGTACGGTGATCGGCGTGACCAGCGATCACAAAAACCTGTTCATCGCCGGTAACACCTTGAATATCTGGATGCCCTACGAAACAGCGGCGGGACGTCTGCTGGGCCAGCGCCATCTGGATAGCATCAGCGTGCGGGTCAAGGACGGCATGCCGAGCAAGGCCGTCGAAGAACAGATAAAAACGCTCATGCTGCAGCGCCACGGCACCAAGGACTTCTTCACCAATAACCTAGACAGCGTCATGCAGACCGTGCAGAAGACCAGCCGCTCACTGACCCTGCTGCTGTCACTGATCGCGGTGATATCACTGGTGGTCGGCGGCATAGGCGTGATGAACATCATGCTGGTGTCGGTCACCGAACGCACCCGCGAGATCGGTATACGCATGGCCGTGGGGGCACGCCAGTCGGATATTCGTCAGCAGTTTCTGGTGGAAGCAGTGATGGTGTGCCTGATCGGAGGGGTGATCGGCATCGGCCTGTCCTACGGCATCGGTTACCTGTTCACCCTGTTCGTAAAACAATGGGAAATGGTCTTCTCTCTGGCCTCGGTGGTCACGGCATTTGCCTGTTCGACCCTGATTGGCGTGCTGTTCGGCTTTGTACCGGCACGCAATGCCGCACGGCTGGACCCTATCGAAGCACTGGCGCGGGACTGATGGCGGCCGGCAGGTTTCCATGCCTGCCGCCCGGCGTGATCGTCAGGCCGAAAAGGCACCCTCGGAAGAAGCATACATTCAGCGCATCAATGCGTTTCGGCCGCTGATCCCCAGCTTGATCGCGGCCCGGCGCTGGTAGCTGCCGACCGTGTTGACCTTGAGCATCAGCCGCTCGGCCTGCTCAAGTGCGGTACGCCCGGCGAGCAGCCCGAGGCAGACCTGGGTTTCCCGTTCAGACAGTGTCTGACCGGTTTCGCGCAGCCGTTCGTGAAAGCGCTCCTCGAAACTGTCCGGTCTTATGATTTCAGCAGTGGGCATGGCCAGTTGCAGCGCATTGACGTGCTTTTCCAGTATCGAAAACAGCAGCGGCGCAATGTCGCTTAGTTGCCGACGCTCGCCGGGTGAAAACGCCTTGGCGGGCAGTGCGCGGAACACCGTGATCTTGCAGGCAAAACTTTCCGACGCCTGAACCGGATAAAGATGGATCGAGTCATTGAGCAGCAACGTGCCACGCGACGAGGTCACCGTTTCATTGAAAATCGGCACTTCCGAGCCGGCTGGCGATTGCCAGGGCTGTGGTAACGAGGACAGGTGCGTGGCGTCCACGGCGAGCTGCGTGTCGATCAAGGTGTGAAACAGGCTGGAAAACTGGCCGCTGCCAATGCTGGCAATGGCCCGCCCTATGTGCGGAAGTAGTGTATGTGGCATGAGGTCATCCATGAGATCAGGAACTGCTGACAAGAGTGTAGACGCGACAAAAGCAAGGCAGTCACATCAACTTAGTCATAAAAAACATTACGACTGAATATTGACGTTAGATGGACGCTTAGAGCGCGACTATTGCTCACTACAGCAAATCATAACGCCTCGATGTTACCTAAATACTTCATCATCACAAGCAGTGATTATTACTGGTAATTCTGCACAGAACTGCTAGCTGCCAAGCATCAGCCGGGTCACCAGCCGCGTCAGTCGCCCGTAGGGTGCCGAGACTTTGTCGGACAGGTTGAAGCGACTCAGGGTGAGCACGCTGCGCGCATGGGATAAGCGGACGAAACCCTCGTAGCCGTGATAGGCACCGGTGCCACTTTCGCCGACGCCGCCAAAAGGCAGGTCATCCTGAGTCGCATGCAGCATGGTGCCATTGACGGTCACACCGCCGGAGCGTGTCCGGCTCAGTACCTGATCCACGGACGCCTGCCGGTTGGAGAAACAGTAAAGGGCCAGCGGGGCCGGGCGGGCGTTGATGAAGGCAATGGCTTCAGCAAGTGTGTCGTAGGCGATGACAGGCAGCAGCGGACCAAAAATTTCCTCCTGCAGGATGAGCGCATCCGATGGCACCTGGGTGAAGGCCACAGGTGCAATCTTGCGCTCGCACGGCGTCACAGGCGCGTCGTGCTGCCAGGCCCTGGCACCGACTGCCACCGCCTGCATGACCATGGCCGACAGCCGCTCATGATGGCGCGGCGAAATGATCGAGGTGTAGTCCTGATTGCCTTCGAGGGTCGGATAGAGCTTTTTCGCGGCCGCCAGCCACTCGCTGGCAAAGCTGTCCACGAGGTCGCGCGGCACCAGCACATAGTCTGGTGCTACGCAGGTCTGACCGGCGTTGAACAGCTTACCGATCGCGATCATGCGCGCGGCCTTGCTGACCGGAAAGTCGGCGCAGACCACCACCGGTGATTTACCGCCCAGTTCCAGCGTCACCGGCGTCAGACTGCGCGCGGCGGCGGCCATGACCTGACGGCCGACGTGGGTCGAGCCGGTGAACAGCAGGTGATCGAAGGGCAGCTCGCTGAACTGGCTGGCCAGCGTGGCGTCGCCAGTGACCACCGCCACCTGATCGGCAGGAAAGGTTTCGCCGAGCAATTGCCTGAGCAGTTCTGATGTTCTTGGCGTCAGCTCCGAGGGTTTGATCATCACTCGATTACCCGCTGCCAGCGCTTCGATCAACGGCACCAGCGTCAGGGTCAGCGGGTAGTTCCAGGGCGCAAGAATACCGACCACACCCAGAGGCTGATAGATGACTTTGGCGCTGGCGGGCCTGAACACGATACCGGCCTTGCGACGCGCAGGGCGCATCCAGCGTTTCAGGTGCGAGCGGATGTGCTTGATGCCATTGATGATCGGCATCAGCTCGCCAAGCCGGGTTTCGGCGAAGGAGCGATTGCCGAAATCTGCACTGACGGCCTCGAGCAATCGATTCTGATTGCCACTCACCATGCGCATGACCGCGTCGAGGTCGGCGATCCGTTGGGCGTAAGCCGGCACGCCCTGCGCGAGAATCGCCGCTTGTTGTGCTGCGAACAGCGCGCGGAGCGCCTCGGCGGGAGACGTCGTGGGAGGCTGGACCTGTGCTGGCTGGCTCATGACGCTGTTCCTGAAAGGGGTTTGGCAAGGAGCATACCGAGCGAATCGATCAGAACGAAGCAGCTGTAGATCAACTGAGGCGGCTCAAACCCGGATGTACGCTGGCTGACATTGTTTTCTGGCACCGGCAGATTGTCTGCACGCGGCGCAGATCAATGCGTTGCGAGCCAGTGACCGCCGATTCGCGTAACGAAAACGGGCGTTTTACAAAAAAAGAGCATGGACTCGGGATATAACACTAATTAGAATCAGTCTCATTTGGCGCATCCATCGCTCAAGGCTCTTGTCATGATTGACACAGCGACCGTACCTTCGCAGACCCTGCATTCCCTGTACCGCGATCACCACGGCTGGCTTGAAAGCTTGCTGCGCAAGCGCATGGGCAATGCCTGGGATGCTGCCGACCTGAGTCAGGATACCTTCTTGCGCGTGCTGTCCAGCTCGCAACAAATCGCTGACATGCAGGAGCCACGGGCGTATCTGCTGACTGTGGGCAAGCGCCTGCTGAGCAATTTCTACACCCGTCGCAGCCTTGAACAGGCGTATCTGGAGGCGCTTTCCCGTTTACCTGAAGACAGCGTGCCGTCTCCCGAACAGCGCTGGTTGCTGCTGGAAACCCTGCAGGCACTCGACGAGTTGCTGGACGGTTTGCCGGCGGCGGTACGCCGGGCGTTTCTCTGGAGTCAGCTCGAAGGCCTGGGCTACCGTGACATCGCCGAGCGCTTGCAGGTGTCCGAACGCACTGTCAAACGCTACATGGCGCAGGCCTACGAGCACTGCCTGCTGGTGGATTGGTGATCCGCTCGGCACCTTCGAACGAAGAACGCGAGGTGGTCCGCCGGGCAGCTCAATGGCTGGCGTTGCTGGAATCTGGCGGTGCCAGTGAAGAAGACCACGCCATGCTTCAGCACTGGCGCGACAGTGCGGCGGGCAACGAACGGGCCTGGCAGAAGGCCCAGCAACTGCGCCAGCGCTTTTCGGCCGTGCCGGCGAATCTGGCGATGGCAACCCTGGACCGTCCCGACAAGGCCCGACGCGCCGCGCTGAAAAGGGTATTGGGCTTTGCCGCAGTAGCTCCGGCCGTGTGGCTGCTGGGGCGCCAGTTACCCCTTGATGTCTGGCGCGCCGACCTGCACACCGCCGTCGGCGAACACCAGCGCCTGACGCTGACTGATGGCAGCGTCCTGCAGCTGAATACGGACAGTGCCGTCAATGTCGACCTGGGTGCCCGACAGATAAAACTGCTTCGCGGAGAAATCGCACTCAAGGTGCCGGGCAGCGCGCCGCTGACCATCGAGGGGCCTTACGGTCGCATCGTCGTCAGTCAGAGTGAAGTCTGTGTGCGCCTCAATGAACGCGATTGCCGGGTTTCGGTGGTCAGCGGTGCGGTGCAGATCCATCCGTTGCAGGGCCCTGCGCTGATGTTACAGGCGCAACAGCAGATCAGCCTGCAAGCAAGCGGGGCGGGGCCTGTCGCAGCCTTTGATGCGATGCTGCCCGGCTGGCGTGACGACATATTGACCGCGCAGAACCAGCCGTTAGGCAACTTTCTGCGCGAACTCGGCCGATACCGGCCCGGCCTGCTGCGCTGGGAGCCCGAGCTTGAAGGCTTGCGTGTGACGGGCAGTTTCCGCCTCGACAATACCGACCGGATTCTGTCGCTGCTGGCAGCCAGCCTGCCGGTAGACGTCCACATGCGCACACGCTACTGGGTCACGCTGGCCCCTCGAAAAAGCACACCACAAAAAAATAATGCGTGAAGCCTGTCCCTTTTTTTCTTCTCACTGGTCATTCCAGGTAGTGAACAAAATTACGAGAGCTTCCCTTTATGCCTGCAGTTTCTCCTTACCGTTTGCGTCCGCTGTTGCGTTTCAGTCTGTTGCTGACCCTGAGCTCCAGTCCGCTGTTCGTGTCGACCAGTTGGGCCGACACCGCGAGCAGGCGCGCCTATGAAGTACCGGCTGGCACCCTGAGTGCCGCACTGACCCGCTTCGCCGGGCTGGCCGGGGTCAACCTGTCCGTCGACCCCTCGTTGGTGAACGGACGCAACAGCGCCGGGCTGTCGGGCGACTTCGCAGTCGAAGAAGGCTTTGCGCGGCTGCTGCAGGGCAGCGGTCTGCAACTGGTGTCGGTCGGCGATCAGGCCTATACGCTGATCCCCGCCGTGCAGAGCTCGAGCATGCAGTTGGCGCCGACTTCGATTGTCGGTGACGGCGGTTCGACTGACGGTCAGGAATACGCAGGTGGTCAGGTGGCACGCAAAGGCTCGCAAGGGATGCTTGGCTCGCGGGATTTCATGGAAACCCCGTTCAGCATGACCACCTACACCAAGGACGCCGTGAAAAACCAGCAGGCCCGGACGCTGGGAGACCTGATCGCCAGCGACCCCTCGGTGCGCTCTACCAACCCGGCGGGCGGGCGTTACGAACAGTTCACCATCCGTGGTTTCAGCCTGTTCAACAGCGACGTTTCCTACAACGGCCTTTACGGCATTCTGCCCACCTACACGATCGACATGGAAATGGCCGAGCGGGTGGACATCCTCAAAGGCCCGAGCCAGATGATCAATGGCATTTCGCCGCGTGGCAGTGTCGGCGGCGGGATCAACGTGGTGCCGAAACGGGCGACCGACAAGCCCATCACCGAATTCACCACCAGCTATGCCTCCAAAGGGCAGGTCGGTGCGGCGGTGGACGTGGCTCGCCGGTTCGGTGAGGACGACAAGTTCGGTATTCGCTTCAACGGCGTGAAGCAGTCTGGCGACACCGAATGGGATCATCAGAGCGTTGATCGTGACATGGCCGTGCTGGGCCTGGATTTCCGTGGTGAGCGCCTGCGCCTGTCGACCGATATCGGCCACACCGAACGCGACACCGATGCGCCGCAGGAACGCGTGCAGGTCGGTGCCAATGCCAAAGTGCCGAACGCCAACGATGTGCGCGACAACTACGCGCAGGCCTGGAGCAAGGCGCGCACCCGGGACACCTTCGGTGCGGTGAATGCCGAATACGACGTCAATGACTCGGTCATGCTCTACGGCGGTGTCGGCGCTCGTAAAAGCAACCATGATTTCCTGCGCCATGCGGTGTCGGTGACCAACAATGCCGGCGACTTCAGCGTCCAGCCGCGCGACTTTACCCGTGACGAAAACGTCCGCACGGCCAACGCCGGGGTGCGCAACTGGTTCCATACCGGACCGGTCAGCCACGAGGTCAATCTGGCCGCCAGCTATTTCTACATGGACTTCGAAAACGGCGGCGCGCGCTATGCGGCCTCGCCCAGCAACCTGTACGACCCGATCGAGACGCCGACACCCCGTAACCCGACTCGCCAGGACGCGGAGGTCTATACCGAGAATCGCTTCACCGGCCTGGCGCTGACCGACACCATGGGCTTCTTCGATGACCGCCTGTTGTTGACACTCGGCGCCCGCTGGCAGCGGGTCAAGGTTGATGACTGGACTGACAATGTCAAAGGCGACACGTCGTACGATGAGGAAAAGGTCTCGCCGTCAGGCGGCATTCTGTACAAGGTCACCGAAGACTTTTCGGTGTACGCCAACTACATGGAAGGCCTGAGCCAGGGCAAGATCGCGCCGTCGACCTCGGTCAACGAAGACGAGATTTTCCCGCCGTTTGTCAGCCGTCAGGTTGAAGTCGGGGCCAAGTATGACCTGGGATCGTATGCGTTCACTGCCAGCGTGTTCCGGATCAAACAACCGGCTTACGAGACCAATGTCACCTCGCGGGTCTTCGGACCGAACGGCAAGCGGCAGAACGACGGTGTCGAGCTGACCATGTTCGGCGAACCGCTCAAGGGCTTCCGTCTGCTGGGAGGGGTGATGTACATCGACAGCGAGCTGACGCAGACCGTCAACGGCGCGTTCGATGGCAACCGTGCACCGGCCACGCCCAAATACAACGTCAACCTCGGTGCCGAATGGGATGTGCCGCAGGTCAACGGCCTGACCCTGACCGGGCGGGGCATCTACACCAGTTCGCAGTACCTGGATCAAGCCAACAGTAAAAGTATCGATTCTTCCGAGCGTTTCGACGTAGGTGCGCGATATGCCTTCAAGGTCGATCAGAAGGACATCACGCTGCGGGCCAACATCGAGAATGTGATGGACAAGCGTTACTGGGCTTCCGCCGGAGCCTCGGATGACAGCGAGCCCGGCCTGACGCTGTCGCCCCCCAGAACCTATCTGCTGTCAGCGACCGTCGGTTTCTGAACACAGTTGATTGCCTGGCCCAGGGAAGGGCCGCTGACAAACGGATCAAAACCGGCCAATCCTGCATGAGGGATAACCTGTGTATCTGAATAGCTGAATAGCTGCGCACTACGCCACTTGATAAAAAGTAGCGGCAGAGGCTGTTACATACATTAAAGCGCCCATTTAGATAATGGCACTTTGAACAATCCCAATAAAACATTGGGGCTTTAGAGTGCCTGTACACTTATGGATTTCTTATTTTATTTTCATGTTTTTTTCGACGCAACAGGTTGCACTTTTGGCTAAATGATAATAGTTTGCATCTCGAACTTAGCGAGGGTTAACAGATGTTGAATGATGGCTTATTGCACTCTACTACGTCGCAGAAAACCAATGCCAATTATCTGGATCGACAGAGCAAGTTTGAATCCAATGTGCGAAGTTATCCGCGCAAGTTGCCACTGGCAATTGCCAAAGCTCATGGCGTCTGGGTAACCGATGTTGAAGGGACTACTTATCTCGACTGTCTGGCCGGTGCCGGCACGCTGGCATTGGGTCATAACCATGAAGCGATCATGGCCAGCCTCGACAGCTTTCTGACCTCGGGCATGCCGATGCATACCCTGGACCTGACCACCGCCGTCAAGGATGCCTTCAGTGAAACCCTGCTGAGTCTGTTGCCGGGGCAAGGGCGCGATTACTGCCTGCAATTCTGTGGCCCGTCCGGTGCCGATGCTGTCGAGGCCGCAATCAAACTGGCCAAGACCGCGACCGGTCGCCATAACGTCATCAGCTTTTCCGGCGCGTACCACGGCATGACCCACGGCGCGTTGGCGCTGACCGGCAACACCGCGCCGAAAGATGCCGTCGCCAACCTGATGCCCGGCGTGCAGTTCCTGCCGTACCCGCACGAATACCGTTGCCCATTGGGCATTGGCGGCGAGACTGGAATCGAAGCGCTGAGTTACTACTTCACGCAGTTCATCGAAGACGTCGAAAGCGGCGTGTCGCTGCCAGCGGCGGTTATTCTCGAGGCCGTGCAGGGCGAGGGTGGCGTCAACCCTGCGCCGACCGCGTGGTTGCAGCAAATACGCGAAGTAACCCGCAAGCACGGCATTTTGCTGATTCTCGATGAAGTGCAGGCCGGCTTCGGCCGCACCGGCAAGATGTTCGCTTTCGAGCACGCCGGGATCGAACCCGACATCATCGTCATGTCCAAAGCGGTCGGTGGTGGTCTGCCGCTGGCAGTGCTCGGCTTCAAACGCGAGTTCGACGCCTGGTCGCCGGGCAATCATGCGGGCACCTTCCGTGGCAATCAGATGGCGATGGCCACCGGTCTTGCGACGCTTGAAGTCTTGCAACGGCAGAACCTCGCCGGCCAGGCCGCGAAACGCGGGCAGTGGCTCAAGGAGCAGCTGCACGGCCTGCAACAGCGCTATCCGGCCATGGGTCAGGTGCGTGGACGCGGGCTGATGCTGGGTATCGAAATCGTCGACGAGCGCAAGCCAGCCGACCGCCTCGGCAGCTTCCCGACCGATCCGGAACTGGCGGTGGTCATTCAACAGCACTGCTTCAAACAGGGACTGTTGCTTGAGCGCGGTGGGCGCAACGGTAACGTGATCCGGCTGTTACCGCCACTGATCATTACCGAAGAGCAATGCCAACTGGTCGTTCAACGATTTGAAGAAGCACTCAAGGCCGCGTTGATTCAACTGCGCTGATTCAATTACGTCAATAAGTACGCCACCGCGTGATCAGCAAAGTGAAATTGAATCAGAACTTTCGATGAACAGACAGCGCGACTGCGCTGAGGGCTTATCGGCAATTTTTTGCCCGGCAACGCCCGCAGAAAGTTTGGCTGTTATGTGGCAGACATTGAAATCAGTACCTGTTACCGCGCCATTAAAACAGTAAGCGTATAGCGACTGTGGAGCAGACATGACTAATACCGATCGCACCGTTTTATCCAACATGGTGAGCGAGCTGGCGACGACACGTGCCTTACTCAATTGCCTGATCAAGGAATTCGCCCTGCCTGAAAACTGCCTCCAATACACGTGGCCGCAAGACACGCAGGGCATTGCGCCAGGCAGTTTTGTCGACGGCGGACACTGGAAAGGCATTCCACTGACCATCAGCCTGCCCAATCAACAGCAGTTCTTTGTGCTGGTGGATCGCCAGGACCGCCTGGGCAGTCACCGCTACCTTTCCGATGTCTACGCTCGCCATGGTCAGGGCACGTGGCGTTGCCTGGCATTTCCGGAGTTTGCCCGTCAGTTGCTGACGGCGTGTGAGCACATGACCCGCGCCAGCAACGACGAACTGCTGGATCAGGTGCTGCAAAGCCAGCACCTGACCGCTGCCATCGTCGCGCATAACATGACCGGTCAGCACCCGGCACCGCTGAGCGGCTATCTGGCCAGCGAGCAGGGCTTGTGGTTCGGCCACCCCAACCACCCGGCGCCCAAGGCACGTCTGTGGCCTGCTCACCTGGCTCAGGAAACCTACGCGCCGGAGTTTCAGGCGCAGACCGCGCTGCACCTGTTTGAAGTGCCGCTGGAGGGCTTGCGTATCACCGCCAATGGTTTGAGCGAAGCAGAGGTGATGGCCGGCTTCGCCGATCAGTCCCGGGCTCGACCCGGGTATGCGTTGATCTGTATGCACCCGGTGCAGGCGCAGTTGTTCATGCAGGATCGCCGCGTGCAGCGTCTGCTCGAACTGGGCGAGATCGCAGACCTGGGCGCCAGCGGCCTACTGGCCAGCCCGACAGCTTCGATGCGCACCTGGTACATCGAAGGTCACGACTATTTCATCAAGGGCTCGCTGAACGTGCGCATTACCAACTGTGTCAGGAAGAACGCCTGGTACGAGCTGGAAAGCACATTGATCATCGACGACCTGTTTCAGCGCTTGCAGCAGAACTGCCCGGAGACGCTCGGCGGCCTGTCGACGGTTGCCGAACCCGGCTCGATGAGCTGGGCCCCCAAAGGCGCCACTGAGGCAGACGGCCACTGGTTCCGTGAGCAGACCGGGGCGATTCTGCGGGAAAACTTCTGCCGCCGTTCCGGCGCTGATTGCAGCGTGATGGCCGGCACCCTGTTCGCACGTGATTTGCGTTCAAAGCCGCTGGTGCACGATTTCCTTCAGCGTTTCAAAGGCAGCGAGCTGGAAGACGACGACCTGATCGACTGGTTCGACGCGTATCAGGCCTTGCTGCTGCGCCCGGTCATGGCGCTGTTCTTCAACCACGGCATCGTGATGGAGCCGCACCTGCAGAACGCGGTAGTGATTCACGATAACGGCCAGCCACAGCAGTTGCTGTTGCGCGACTTCGAAGGCGTCAAGCTGACCGACGAGCTGGGTATCGACGCCATTCAGGTCGGCCTGCACCCTCGGGTGCGTCAGTCGCTACTCTACAGCCGCGAACAGGGCTGGAGCCGCATAACCTACTGCCTGCTGATCAACAACCTGTCCGAAGCCGTGCTGGCCCTGAGCTGGGAACGCCCGCATCTGGCAGCGCTGATGTGGCAAAAAGTCGAGCAGCAACTGCGGCGCATACGCGAAGAACTGGTGCTGTCTGCGCCAGAGCTGGACGCGCTGATTGCCGGCCAGCCGATTGCCTGCAAGACCAACCTCAAGGTGCGCCTGGCCGCCAAGGCCGACCGGGAGGCCAATTATGTGCGCCTGGCGTCACCGTGGAGCACGGAGGCGCGTTATGCATAAGGTGCCGGAAACCGTACTAGCGGCCATTCACGAGGCCCGTGCTCTTGAAAGCGATCCGCTGGCCGCGTTTATCTACGATCTGGACGCGCTGCAACAGCATGTGAGCGAAGTCATGGCGGCGCTGCCGGCTGGCGTGGAGCTGTATTACGCGATCAAGGCCAACAGCGAAGCGCTGATGCTGGAAACCCTGGCGCCGCTGGTCAGCGGCTTCGAAATCTCTTCAGGCGGCGAGATCGAACGGGTCATGGCCTGTCCGACGTGCAAGCCGTATGTGTTTTCCGGCCCCGGCAAACTCGACTCGGACCTGCGCTCGGCGCTGCTCAACAAGGTCGAAGCCGTTCACCTGGAAAGCCTCAACGAAATCCAGCGCCTGCAACATCTGGCGGAAGAAGCAGAACGCGTGCAGCCGGTGTTCATCCGCATCAATCCACAACTGCCGGCAGCACAATCGAGCAAGCTGGCAATGGCCGGCACCGCGACCCCGTTCGGCATCGATGAAGCAGATCTGGCCGACGCCCTGCGCCTTGTGGACAGCGCCACGCACCTGACGCTCAAAGGGTTCCATGTGCACGCCATGTCGCATCAGATGTCGGTGGAGCGCCACGAGCAACTGCTGGATTTTTACCTGCAACGCTGGCAGGCATGGAAAGCGCTGGCCCGTTACCCTGAGCAACTGACCCATTTCAACGTCGGCGGCGGCATTGGCGTCGATTACCTGAACAATCCGCAATTCGACTGGCAGCGCCTGTGTCGCTACCTGGAAAAACGCTTGGGCGAGCAGCCTGATGCGCCGATCCTGCGCTTCGAGCCGGGACGCTTCATCAGTGCGTATTGCGGCTATTACGTCATTGAGGTGCTGGACCGCAAAACCAGTCACGGCGAGCATTTTCTGGTCTGCCGGGGCGGTACGCACCAGTTCCGCCTGCCGGTTGCGCAGGGCCACGATCATCCGGTTATCCACTTGCCGAGCGTACCACCAATCGCTGCATCGCCGGAAAAGGCCTACACCGTTGTCGGTCAGTTGTGTACGCCCAAGGACGTGCTGAGCCGCCGTCAGCCCTTCAAAGACGTGAGCATCGGCGACCTGCTGGTCCTGCCAATGGCGGGTGCTTATGGCTACAACATCTCGCACGCCGACTTTCTGTGCCATCCCAGACCGGCACAGCACTTCGTGCGCAACGGCGAACGGGTCAGCCAATGAGTGTGAAGGTTCCACGCAGTTGGGTGGTGATCAACGTGCTGCTCGGCACGCTGACGGTCAGCCTCAGCAACAGTTCGCTCAACCCGGCGCTGCCGACGTTCATGGAGGCGTTTCAGATCGGCCCGCTGCTGGCCACCTGGATCGTTGCAGGCTTCATGACCAGCATGGGCATGACCATGCCGCTGACCAGTTTTCTCAGCCAGCGAATCGGCCGCAAACGCCTGTACCTGTGGGGTGTAGCGCTGTTTGTCGGCGGCTCGTTGCTGGGCGCGCTGGCCAGTTCCATCGCCTTGGTCATCACGGCGCGAGTGGTGCAGGGCGTGGCCAGCGGGCTGATGATCCCCCTGTCGCTGGCGATCATCTTCTCGGTGTACGAAAAGCATGAACGGGGCAGGGTGACCGGGTTGTGGAGCGCAGCAGTGATGCTCGCTCCGGCGCTGGGTCCGCTGTGCGGCAGCCTGTTGCTGGAGTGGTTCAGCTGGCGCTCGCTGTTCCTCATGAACGTGCCCATCGGCCTGCTGGCGTTGCTGCTGGGCATCGGCGTGCTGCCAGACTCGGAGCCTGCCGAGCGCAAGCCGTTCGACCTGATCGGCTACCTGCTGATTGCGTCGGGCATCGGCCTGCTGATGATTGCCATCAGCCGCATGCATCACGCCCAGGCGCTGCTCGATCCGTTCAATCAGGCCATGGTGCTGGTCGCCTTGGCCTGCCTGATCGCTTTTGTGCGGGTGGAACTGCGCCGTGAAGCGCCGCTGCTCAATCTGCGCCTGTTCAACCTGCGCGGTTACCGGTTAAGCGTGATCATCGCCGTGGTGCAATCGGTGGGTATGTTCGAGTGCCTGGTGCTACTGCCGCTGCTGGTCCAGACCGTGCTGGGTTACAACCCGATCTGGACCGGTCTGGCACTGCTGTGTACCGCTGCGTTTGCCAGCCTGTTCGGGCAGTGGGGCGGCAAGGCGCTGGACCGCCACGGCCCGCGCACGGTGGTGGCCATCGGTTTGTTGCTTACCGGGCTGGCCACGCTGGCACTGGGCATGCTCAACGCCCATGCATCGATCGGCGTGGTGTTCGTGCTGATGATGGTGCGTGGCGCAGGCCTCGGGCTTTCCTACATGCCGGTGACCACGGCGGGGCTGAATGCCTTGCCCGAACCGATGGTCACGCAGGGCGCCGCGATGAACAACATCTCCCGCCGTCTGGTCGCGTCGCTGGCCATTGTCATCGCCTCACTCTGGCTGGAATTTCGCCTCAATAGCGCAGGGCCGCTCGCCACGCCGTCGGCCATCAGCGAAGTATTTATCGTCACCGGCGTGCTAATCCTGCTGGCGTTGCCCTGTGCGTGGCGCTTCCCCCTTAACGACGAGCGCGCCGAGGCCCAGCCCGACGCGGTCGAACCCCGATAATTTCTCCTTCGAGGTATGAACATGGCGACTCCTTTACCGCTGCAACGTCACGCTGCTTCACCCACAACAGCCACCGGTGACTGGCTGGCTGCTATCGACATCGCGCGTTACGAAAAAGTACAGCGCCGGGTCATCGGGCAATTGCTGCAAACCCTGCTGTATGAAGCCGCGCTGCCTTACCGTTGTGAACCACTGGGCGAGCATCTGCATCGTTTCAGCGTGCCGCTCGGAGATGGCGTGGAGTACCGCTGCAATGGTCTGCTCAGCACCAGTTTCGAGCTGATCCGGCTGGATCACGCCAGCCTTGAACGCGTCGACAGCGCGGGCCAGCGCTCGACGCCGGACCTGCACCTGGCGTTGACCGAAGTGCTCGCGCCGTTCAAGGACAGTCCGCACTTGGCGCGCTTCATTCAGGAAATCGAGCAGACCCAGCTCAAGGACCTGCAAGCGCGCAATCAGGGTTATAAACCTGCCATGCCAGCCCACGAACTGGACGTGGATGCGCTGGAGCAGCACTTCATGGACGCCCACAGCTACCACCCGTGCTATAAGTCGCGAATCAGCTTTTCTCTGGCCGATAACCGCAACTACGGGCCGGAGTTTGCCACGCCCTTCGCGGTGGTCTGGCTGGCGGTCGCCAAATCGAGTGCTTCAGTGGGTCATTCGCGGAACATGGATGTGCAGGCATTTATCCGCGATGAGCTTGGCGCACAACGCTGGCAGGAATTTGCCGGCATCCTGGCTGCACAAGGCAAATCCATCGATGACTATCAGTTGATGCCGGTGCACCCGTGGCAGTGGGACAACGTCACGGTGTCGACCTTCTACCCCGAGCTGGCCAGCGGCGAGCTGGTGTATCTGGGCACCTCGGCAGATCATTACAAGGCGCAACAATCGATCCGCACGCTGGCCAACGCCAGCCAGCCGCAACGACCTTACGTCAAGCTGGCGATGAGCATGACCAACACCTCCAGCACGCGGATTCTGGCGCGGCATACGGTGCTCAACGGCCCGATCATCACCGACTGGCTGCACCAGCTGATTGCCACCGACAGCACCGCCAAAGCGCTGGATTTCGTGATTCTTGGCGAAGTGGCGGGGGTCAGTTACGACTACCGTCACCTGCCCGAATCCCGTTCGGTACAGACCTACGGCACGCTGGGTGCCATCTGGCGCGAAAGCCTGCATCAGTACCTCAAGGACGATGAGCAAGCCGTGCCGTTCAACGGCCTGAGCCACGTGGAAAACCGCTACGGCGACGGCGAGCAAGCACCGTTCATCGACGCCTGGATCGGCCAGTACGGCCTCGAGGCGTGGACCCGTCAGTTGTTGCAGGTGACCGTGCCGCCGATCATCCACATGCTCTACGCCGAAGGCATCGGCATGGAGTCCCACGGCCAGAACATTGTGCTGATCGTCAAACAGGGCTGGCCACAGCGCATTGCGCTCAAGGACTTCCATGACGGCGTGCGTTATTCGCCTGCCCACCTGGGGCGTCCCGAGCTGTGCCCGGAGCTGGTGCCGCTGCCTGAAAGCCACGCAAAACTCAACCGCAACTCGTTCATCATCACCGATGACGTGAACGCAGTACGCGATTTCTCCTGTGATTGTTTCTTCTTCATCTGCCTGGCGGAAATGGCGATCTTCCTGCGTCAGCAGTATCAGCTCGACGAGGCACTGTTCTGGCAGATGACCGCTGAGGTGATCCTCGACTACCAGCAGGCGCATCCGCAGCACCGCGACCGTTTCGGGCTGTTCGACGTGTTCGCGCCGACGTATGAAGTGGAAGAGCTGACCAAGCGCCGCCTGCTAGGTGACGGCGAGCGGCGCTTCCGTTCGGTGCCCAACCCGCTGCATGCCTACAGGCCGCAATGATGCTGAGGACCAACACACTCAAGGGCAAACTCGGCAGCGGGCAGCCGGTGTACGGGCTGATCAGTTCGATTCCGGCCCCGGCGGCCATCGAGCTGATCGCCGAGGCCGGGTTCGATTTCGTGATCATTGACATGGAACACGTGCTGATCAACCCGGAAACCGTGGAAAACATGATCCGCGTGGCAGAAAGCTATGGCCTGACGCCGCTGGTGCGGGTCGCCGATCTCAACCCGAAAACCCTGCTGCGCCTGCTTGATGGCGGCGCTCAGGGCATCGTTTTGCCGATGATCGAGTGCCCCGAACAACTGGCAAACGCCATTGCCGCCTGCAAGTACCACCCGCTGGGCCGCCGCAGCCTGAATGCCGGGCGACCCGGCTCGTTCGGCAAGCACAGTCTGGCGCAGTACGTCGAAGCCGCCAACCAGCAAATCATGGTCGTGGCGATGATCGAAAGCGCCGAAGGCGTGCGCCGCGCTGCCGAGATCGCCGCTGTGGCGGGGCTGGACATGATTCTCGAGGGCGCGGCCGATCTGTCGCAGTCGCTGGGCATGCCGTGGCAGATCGACCAGCCCGAGGTGCAACAAGCCTTGTCCGACACTTGGCAGGCTGCGCAGGCCGCAGGCGTTGCCTATTGCACCATCCCCCGGCAACCCGGCGATGCCGCCCGTTGGCAGGCGCGCGGGGTCAACGTTTTTGTTCTCGGGGATGAGCGCGGTATCGCTTTTCGTGCGCTGCAGGCCCGTTTGAACCACATTTCAGCAGAAGGAAAATAACCCGATGAACTTCACTTCACTCGCCGCTGAGCTGGTCATGCAGGATCTGGTCGATTGCCTGCTGGCCGAAGACTTTTTTGGCCAGCAGCCCTTGAGCCTGCAAGACACCGCTCACTGGCAAGCACGCCATCCGCAGGCGCCGCAACTGGCGGAGCAGAGCCCAGCGCAACAGGTCTGGGAATGGTGCTGCGATGCTGCGGAGCAGCGCTTCATCAGCATCGCGTTGCGCCCCGGCATCACCCAGCAATGGGAACAAGTGCCTGGCACGCCGGTGTTGGGCCGCCAGGACGAGCGCTGGACGCAGTTATCCCCGGAAGACTTCATGAAGTGGGTGTTTGCCGGCAAGGCAACCCAGCTTCAGGACAGCGAGCGCCAGGAAAACGAAAAAGGTATCGCGCTGTTTCTCGATGTTCTGCGCATCAGTGTCTGGCAAACCGCGCTGTCGCTGGATCACAAGGTTGACCATCAACACCTGATGGCGCAGGACGGCGCCACGTTCTTCCGCACCATGGAACAGTGGGCGTCGCTGCGTGACCGGCCTTATCACCCGCTGGCCAAGGCCAAGCAGGGTCTGAACGAGCAGGAATATCAGCAGTATCAGGCCGAGTTTGCCCAGCCGGTGGCGCTGAACTGGGTCGCCGTCGACAAGACCCTGCTGCAATGCGGGGGTGGCGTAGGGGACCTGAGCGCCTCGTTCCCGGCGCGTTACCTGCTGCCGAAAAACCTGCAGGCCGAGCTCGACCAGGAGCTGCAACAGCGCGGCATTGCCGACAGCCACGTGGCGCTGCCGGTCCATCCCTGGCAGTTCGAGCATGTTCTGGACGCACAACTGGGCGACGTATTCGCCAAAGGCGAGTGCCAGCGCCTAACGTTCAGCGCGGCCACGGTGTATGCCACCTCATCGCTGCGCTCGATGACGCCGTGCTTCAACAGCGCCGACTACCTCAAGCTGCCGATGGCGATCTATTCCCTTGGTGCGTCGCGTTACCTGCCTGCGGTCAAGATGATCAACGGCGAGCTGAGCGAGAAACTGCTGCGCGAGGTGGTCGGCAAGGACCCAACCCTGAGCCGTTCGCTGCACCTGTGCGACGAGGGCAAATGGTGGGCGTTCATGCCGCCGCAGGCCACGCTGTTTGACGAAGCGCCACGCCACCTGTCGGCGATGGTGCGCCAGTACCCTTCGGCCTTGCTGGATGATCCGGACTGCCGCCTGCTGCCGATGGCCGCCTTGGGCACACCGTTGCCAGGCAGCAATCGGCATTTCTTCGATGAATGGATGGACTACCGCGACCTGCCGCGCAATCAGGCTTCGGTACTGACTTTGTTCCGAGATCTGAGCCACAGCTTCTTCGACATCAACCTGCGCATGTTCCGCCTCGGCATGCTCGGCGAGGTACACGGTCAGAATGCGGTCATGGTCTGGAAAGCCGGTCAGGCACAAGGCCTACTGCTGCGCGATCACGACTCGCTGCGTATCTTCGTGCCCTGGCTGGAACGCAATGGCATGCACGACCCGGAATATCGAATCAAGAAAGGTCATGCCAATACCCTTTATCATGACCGCCCTGAGGATCTGCTGTTCTGGCTGCAAACCCTAGGTATTCAGGTCAACGTGCGGGCAATCATGAACACGCTGGCCCAGGTTTACCAGATGCCGGTCACAGCGTTGTGGACTGTGTTGCGCGATGTTCTGGATAATCTCATCACCACCATCGAATTCGACGACGAGGCACGTGCCATGATCCGGCATCAACTGTTCGACGCTCCGAACTGGCCACAAAAGCTGCTGCTCACGCCAATGATCGAGCGCGCTGGCGGGCCGGGCAGCATGCCGTTCGGCAAAGGCCAGGTGGTCAACCCGTTCCACAGGTTGCGCCGTGACACCTGACCGAACCCTGCAGCCATCGCGGCGCACCGTATTGCGCCTGTCGCTGGGGTTACTGGCGCTGCCCGGCATTGTCCGGGCGGCGTCATTGCGCTCAGACCCCTTGAGAGTCGTCACCCTGTTTCAGGGGGCTTCCGACAGCGCCGTGGCATTGGGGGTGACGCCGTGCGGTGTGGTCGACTCCTGGAGTGAAAAGCCGATGTACCGCTACCTGCGCCCGGCGCTGGTCGCGGTACCGCACGTGGGCCTGGAAACCCAGCCGAGTCTGGAAGAGATCGTGCTGCTCAAGCCGGATCTGATCGTCGCGTCACGCTTTCGCCACCAGCGCATTGCACCGTTGCTGGAACAAATCTGCCCGGTGTTGATGCTGGAAGAGGTGTTCGAGTTCAAGCGCACGCTGGCGATGATGGGCGCGGCAATGAATCGTCAGCAACAGGCCATGCAACTGCTCGGCGAATGGCAGCGCCGTGTGACTGAACTGCGCGGTCAGTTGCAGGCGAAATTCGCCGGGCGCTGGCCGATCACGGTGTCAGTGCTCGACATTCGCGAGGACCATATACGCAGCTATCTGCCTGCCAGCTTCGCCGGCTCGGTGCTTAGCGAACTGGGCTTTGCCTGGACACCCGCTGCCCGCGAAGCAACCGGCGTTTCCCTTAAACTCAGCAGTAAAGAGAGCTTGCCTGTGGTCGATGCCGACCTGTTCTTTATCTTTCAGCGTGCGGACAGTAAAGCCGCACAGCAAAACTACGACAAACTGATCCAGCACCCGTTCTGGCAACAATTGCGCGCCCCTCAGGACAAACAGGTCTTTCGCGTCGATGCGGTTGCCTGGAGCCTGTCGGGCGGCATTCTGGGCGCCAACCGCATGCTCGATGAAATCACCCGCGTGGCGATGGCGGACAACGCCTCATGACGGCAGCCATGAAACTGGGCCTGGGACTGTTGATGCTGGTGGCGTGTATGGGGTTGAGTCTGGCCACCGGGGCCAACTGGATCTCGCCGTCTGCGATTGTCGCAAGCCTGTGGCAGCCAGACGTGTTGAATCCTGTTCAGCATGTGTTGCTCGACACGCGGCTGACGCGGACCTGTATGGCCGTCGCCGTGGGTTCGAGTCTGGCCGTGGCCGGCGCGCTGATGCAGGCCCTGACGCGCAACACGCTGGCCTCGCCGGGGCTGTTCGGCATCAATGCCGGGGCGACATTTGCCATCATTGCCTGTTCTTCGCTGTTTGCCCTGACCTCAATGAGCCAATGGCTATGGTGCGCCTTTATCGGTGCGGCGGTGGCGGGGACGATTGTCTGGGTGATTGGCAACCGCGGACAGGGCAGTCTCAATCCGTTACGTATCGTGTTGGCCGGGGCTGCCATTACCGCGCTGTTCACGGCGTTCAGTCAGGCGCTGCTGGTGGTCAATCAGGACGGTCTGGACACCGTGCTGTTCTGGCTGGCGGGTTCTCTTTCGGAACGTGATCTGACCACCGCAGCACCGCTGTTGTTGTGCGTGGTGCTCGCCCTGTGCGGATCACTGTTGCTGGCCGGGCAGGTCAACGTGCTCAATACCGGCGAAGCCATCGCCACCGCGCTGGGCCAGCGGACCGGGCTGATTCGCCTGCTGATGAGCCTGGTGATCATCGTTCTGGCTGGCAGCGCCGTGGCGTTGGCGGGCAGCATCGGTTTCATCGGGCTGCTGGTGCCACACATGGTGCGTAAGACGCTGTCCATCGACCATCGCTGGCTGCTGCCCGGTTGCGCGGTGTTGGGCGCCACACTGTTGCTGCTCGCCGATACGCTGGCGCGCGTCGTGATCCTGCCTCAGGAGGTGCCGGTGGGCGTCATGACCGCGCTGTTCGGCGCGCCATTCTTCATTGCACTGGTCCGTCGCGGGGCGCGTTATGGATAAGCACCTGAGGCTGCGTTATCGCGGTTTTTCCCGGCAGTTCAGCCTGACCGTGCTGATGCGTCTTACCGTTGCCGTGGCGCTCACAGTGCTGGTGGCACTGGGTTCGCTGGCGGTGGGCAAGATCAAACTGTCGCCTGCGACGTTGATAAGCGTGTTTGCCGGTCATGCCGACGCCAGCCTGCTATTCATCGTCGAGCAACTGCGCCTGCCGCGCCTGGCGCTGGCCGCTTTGGTGGGGGCGGCATTGGCCATGTCCGGGCTGATTCTGCAAAGCATCATTCGCAACCCGCTGGCCTCGCCGGACCTGTTGGGCATCACCAGCGGTGCCAGCGCTGCGGCGGTGCTGTATCTGTCATTTTTCTCGGCCGCACTGGGCGCGCAGTTTTTGCCGCTGGCGGCCATTTCCGGGGCTGGCCTTGCTGCGCTGGTCATCTACCTGCTGGCCTGGAATCAGGGCGCTTCGCCCTTGCGCATGGTGTTGATCGGGGTCGGAGTATCGGCACTGCTGGCGGCTGTGACCACGTTCATTCTGGTGTTCAGCCCACTGACCACAACCTTGTCGGCCTACGTCTGGCTGACCGGGAGCGTGTATGGTGCCAGTTGGCCGGAACCTCGCGCGCTGGCCGGCTGGCTGTTGCTGACCCTGCCGCTGCTGGTGCTGCTCGCCCGTCAGGTGCGCATGCAACAACTGGATGACAATCTGGCCCAAGGCATTGGCGTGCGTGTCCAATGGCTGCGCGCCGGACTGCTGCTGGTCAGCGTTGCGCTGGCGGGGCTCGCGGTCGCCTGGGGCGGGGCAATTGCCTTTGTCGGGCTGATTGCGCCGCACATCGCCAAGCGCCTGATGCCTCCGGGGTTTACCGGTCAGGCAATAATGGCCGCATTGATCGGTGCCAATCTGGTGATGCTTGCCGATCTGGCCGGCCGCACGTTGTTCCTGCCGATGGATTTGCCCGCAGGGATTTTTGTCGCGGTGCTGGGCACGCCGTTTTTTCTGTATCTTTTGATCAACCAGCGGCATTAAGGAATTACCGATGGCGTCCATCGCAACCCATGATCTGACCTTGAGTTACCAGCGCCAGGTGATCATCGACAGCCTTGATCTGCAATTGCCCGAAGGTCAGGTAACCGTATTGATCGGCAGCAACGGCTGCGGCAAAAGCACCTTGCTCAAGTCGCTGGCACGGCTGCTCAAGCCACAGCAGGGCACTGTAGTGCTCAATGGTGCGGACATCCATCAGAAATCCACTGCCACGGTGGCCCGGGAACTGGCGATTCTGCCGCAGATGCCCAGCGCTCCGGAAGGCATCAGCGTGCGTCAGTTGGTGGCGCTGGGGCGTTACCCGTATCAGAACTGGATGCAGCAGTGGTCCGAGCAGGATGAAGCGATGGTCGAACGGGCCCTGGCGCAGACCGGCATGCAGGATTTGGCCGAGCGACCGGTGGATGCCTTGTCCGGTGGTCAGCGTCAACGCGCATGGATCGCCATGACTCTGGCGCAGGATACTGACATCGTATTGCTGGACGAGCCGACGACCTTTCTCGATCTGGCTCATCAGATCGAAGTGCTGGACCTGCTGCGCGATCTCAATCGTCAGGAAGGCAAAACCATCGTCATGGTTTTGCACGACCTGAACTTGGCCTGCCGTTATGCCGATCACATGGTCGCCGTGCACGAGCACACCGCGTTTGCTCAGGGGCGACCTGCCGACATCCTCAGCGAAGCGCTAGTCAGGCAGGTGTTCGGCCTCAACTGCCGGATCATCGCCGATCCCTTCTTCGGTACGCCGCTGTGCATTCCCTTTGGCCGGGAAATGCCGCAATGAGTGTCGCGCAGGCCTTCAGCGAGTCGGAGTGGGCGCTGTTATCCGGCGCGCTACAACTCAGACAATCCAATGCCCGCGACCCACGTTCATTGCCCGCAAGGGCATTGCTGGACGATCAGGTCTGCGAACAGTTGCTGGCAGCCTTGGGGCCGATCATCGGCTCCCCGACTGTAGCGATCACTGCGTCACTGCTGGCCAAGCGCTTTTCCTTCCTGAGCACGGGCGCTTGCCTGTACGCCATGTCGGTCTACGACAAGGGTCTGATCCTGTCGCTGGACAACAGCGTGGTCGAGTACGCACACGATGATGGCCTGTGGACCTCTTCCATGCCCCTGGTAGACGTGACGCCTGTGGGCTATGAGCCGGGTAAGCGCGAGGCGTGGCGTGACATAATCGTCGCCACCCTGTTTCGCGACCTGCTTCAGCCACTCTGGGAAACCTTCAATCGTGTCACCGGTATTTCCCGGCGCATTCTTTGGGAAAACACCGCCGTCCGCGTCTACTCGCTGTACGACAAACGCATGGACAAGGTCGAAGACCCGCTGGTTCGCCAGCGTTATGAGGCCGATTTCGACTGGCTGCTGAATCAGGCCGACCCGACACTGTTCGGGCTGAGCTACAACCCCTTGAAACACTTTCGGCGCCCGCCGACAGTGCTGGAAACCGAGGGCAAAAGCATCCGCTTTCGTCGCACCTGCTGTTTTTATTACGACGCCAGCAACCCTGTCGAATATTGCTCCACTTGTCCGCTGCTGAGGCCCAGAAAATGTCGATGAACAAACAGATTGCACACCGTCAGCAACAGCTCAGTGACGCCGTCATCGAGCAATTCCGTGGCATCGCCGCGTCTACCATCGGCCACCTGACCGACAGCGGCTACCTGCGCGGCATCAGGCCCTTGTTCGACGGCGCGCGACTGGTCGGCAACGTCGTCACCGTCAAAGTCCACCTGCCCGACGGCAGCATTCTGCGCGACGCGCTGCTCAACAGCCTGCCCGGCGACGTGCTGGTGATCGAATGCATAGGCGACGAGCACTGCGCCTGCTGGGGCGAACTGCGCACCCTGGCTGGACTCATCAAAGGCCTGGCCGGCGTAGTGGTGTCCGGCGCAGTCACCGACGTCGCCGCCTTGCGCGAACATCGCCTGCCGGTATTCAGCCGTGGCATCAGCGCCGTCACGACGCGCAGCCTCGGGGAAAGTGGTGAACTGAACGGGCAGGTCAATATAGGCGGGGTTGTTGTGAGTCCGGGCGACATTGCGATTGGTGATGACGATGGGGTGTTTATCTTGAGCCCGCAGCGGGCGAATGAATTGTTGCCCGGGTTGTTGGCGAAGGAGGGGGCGGATAAAGCGCGGAGAGAGGAATTATTGGAAAGGCTGACTGGAGAAAACACAAGTACCAGATGTCAGCATTAAAAATAAAAAATGTTTTTCAACGTGTAAGGTGCATGCTCGCAGAGCTCATAATAACATCACACATTTTTCAATCACTGAAACAGCACTTTGGGATCCCAAGTACTCATTAAACTGCTGAATCAGCCATTTTTATATTAAGTTTTACAGCGAAGCTCAAGATTGCTGTTGGGTGACCGATGAAGATCGCAAACCCAATCTGTTTCGGATAGCCGCAATGTTTAAGGAGACGCTGATTTATTCTAAAACCCAGCTGTTGCCCCCAGATAAATCAAGGCCTCCAGAGCGTTGCAGGGACGAAAAATCGAATAAATCAGCGCCTCCTTAGAGGGTGTAGACAAAATCATGTAGTGAGTCGGCGCGCGAGTATTCGAGCCTCGGCCAACCAAACCCATGCCTCGCTTACCGCAAAAAGGCGATCATGATGCATGATCAGTCGCCGAGCTCTCTCATTCCAGGCATGAGTTCGCTCCACTACCCATCGCTTGGGCATGACCACAAATCCAGTCTGAACAGGCTCCACGGAAAATAGATCGCCTTGTTCAGAGTGCCATTGCCCTGTTCTTCTGTTATTCGGGCCACGGATCACTTGAACATCGATAGCGTGCAGTTGATGGGTGCGCTGTGCCCATTTTCCTGCGTACGCACTATCAACAAAAAGCGTGCTCAGTGACGGATATTTTTCCTTCGAGTACGCCACCGCATCATCCGCCGCGTCACGATCCTGCACGCTTGCAGCACTGATACTGACAGCCAGCAGCAGGCCCAATGTATCGACAATCAGACTTCGTTTACGCCCCTTCACTTTTTTGCCTGCGTCGTAGCCGCTGTCACCGCCTTGAGGAGAACTGCGGGTCGACTGTGAATCCAGGATCGCTGCTGACGGGCTGTCAGCGCGTTCTTCCCGCTCACGCCATTGAGCTCGCAAGCGATCATGCATTTGCTCGAACTTGCCTTGAGCGCTCCACCGGCGGAACGTTTTGTAGACATTGTCCCAATGAGGAAAATCGCGGGGTAGCATTCGCCATGAGCACCCCGTGCGTACGACATAGCAACAGGCTTCCAGCAACGTGCGCCGAGAGTGAAGCGGTGGCACTCCTCGTCCGCCCTGGCTTTCAAACAGGTCGGCGACCAGTGCCCACTCGGTATCTGTCAAGCAACTCGGATATAGCTGCTCCGGCAGTTGGCGGCGATGGGTTTCATTGTAGCCATAGGCTTTATTAGGTTCAGGTGACTGAAAACTTCCCTTGGCCCGCTGCTTTACACGCGTAATCCCTGCCATTTTCAACGCTTTTGCAAAGGTGTCGGGATGCGCAGTGATACCGGTTTCGGCGAAGAATACGAGCGCCAATTCGGCCTGGCTGGAATAGGGCTGTGCATGAGCGAGTTTCACCAGCACGGGATAGTGCTCGGCGGCAATCGAGCGAGGACGTCCGGTTTTAGGCATGGCTTGAGGGCTATTCAGACAAGGGAGTGAAAGTTTAATTTATTTTGTCTACACCCTCTTAACTCTCAGTTGAAAAAGACCAACCAGGCATTGGAGCGCCGCCTCGCCATGCTTGAACAAGCCGGGCAAATCCTGAATCTGGAGACTGTTGCCGTCGTTCTCGACGGGTTGGGTAAAGTGCAGACCGTCAACGCCTTGTTCGAGACGGAGATGAGCTATTCACAGGGCGAGATTGCTGGTCGTAGTCTTTCCGAGCTGAGCCCGCCGGAGCTGAGCGGTGATACGCATCAGAAGCGCGCGCTGGCTGCGATCCGCGACGGCAAACACTTCAGTGGCACGTTGCGGTTGGTCAGCAAGACAGGCGCCAGGGTCTGGTTGAGGACCGTGGTCGTGCCTTTTAAAAATGAAACGGGCGGCGTCGAGCAGATCACGTTGTACTCCAGTGTCCTGACCCGAACGATTGAGGCCTCACGTGAAAATGAGGCGCTGGTCAATGCATTGCAGCGCTCCACCGCCGTTATCGACTTCACGCTGGAAGGGATTGTCATTGGCGCCAATGATAACTTCCTGAAAGCAATGGGTTATGAGCTGAATCAGATAAAGGGCAAACACCACAAGATCTTCTGTTTGCCGGAAGAGTCCGCCTGCGAAGCGTATAGCCACTTCTGGGAAAGGCTGCGTCGCGGTGAGTTCATCGTCGATCGCTTTCGACGGATTGACAAGTCCGGCCGCGATGTCTGGCTGGAGGCGTCCTACAACCCGATTACCGACGCAAACGGCAAACTCTATAAAATCGCAAAGTTTGCGACGGTTATTACTGAACAGGTCGAACGTGAAAAAGCCGTAGCCGAGGCGTCGGACATGGCCTATCAGACGTCTATTGATACTGACAGCAGTGCCCAACAAGGGCGCAAAGTGATCAAAGACACACTGCACACGTTAGGCCAACTGACGATCTCGATGGAGGAGGCCACACAAGGTATTCAGGCGCTGGACTCGCAAAGCCAGGTGATCGGCACGATTATAAAAACCATCAGCGGGATCGCCGAGCAAACCAATTTGCTCGCCTTGAACGCGGCCATTGAAGCGGCCAGAGCGGGCGAACAGGGCAGGGGGTTCGCGGTGGTGGCCGACGAAGTACGGCAGTTGGCTTCACGCACGACCAAGGCGGCAGAAGAAATTGTCAACGTGGTGAAAAAGAATCAAAGCCTGGCGTCAGAAGCCGTGGCGGTCATTGTCCGCAGCACCGAACAGGCTTCAGAAGCGCTGGTACTGGCCAACGACGCAGATCGTGTCATTCAGGAAATTCAACAGGGCGCGAATACGGTAGTCACGGCCGTCAGTCGTTTCGTTAATCAACGCTCGAGTTAATTGCACGTTATCAGACAGGTTTGACAGGAAGTCCATTTTAATCTCGTGCCAACGTGATCTGGGCACGAGGTAAGGGGCGACCGTCTGGTTTTTCGGGCTCATCAACAATTGAACCTGACATAAAGTTTAATGGACTGTTTTATAAACGTTGTGGAACAGCGACACACGGGTGCAGTGGACAACGTGGGTATTCGGAGCTATCTCTCTTAAAGCCTGACGCCTGACTACCGATAACCTGCCTATAGACGTAGCATCCGTAGTCATTCGAGCGTAAATCCATGTCATTCATCCGCAGCCCGCAAATGGTTCGTAAATACCTTTACACCGTGTTGTGGCTTTATTTCTTTTCTATCTTCCTGCTGGCGGTGGTATGGGAATTCAAGCTCGAATCCGTTGCCATGTACATGCTGAACTTACCTTATGACCCGGACTTCGAAGACGCCGAGCGCTGGCGGTTCGTGTTGACGTCGACCGGCTTTGCGCTGCTGTCGATGGTCGTACCGTTCATTCTGTTGATGCGCCTGATGCAACGGTTGCAAGGCAGCTACAACGATTTGCTCGCGGCGCAGGCGCTCAGTGACTCTCTGGCCCGTCACGATCCCTTGTCCGGGCTGCTCAATCGTCGCGTGTTTCACGAGCAACTGGTTGCACGCGTGCAGCAAGCTTCTGTGCAGACGGCTGTTTTCCTGATTGACCTGGATAAATTCAAACTCATCAACGACACCCACGGCCATGCGGTGGGCGATGCCGCTATTTGCGCCGTCGCGGACAGCCTGCGAGAGGCAACGATGGGCTGGCAGGCCTCAGTGGCAAGGCTGGGAGGAGACGAGTTCGGTCTGGCGGTCAGTGGTGACTTCAGTCAAATCGAACTCGCGACACTGGCGGAAAGTGTCTTGGCCAACATCGCAGCGTCCAGTGCCTGTTTGCCGCGCATGACCCTGACTGCGACCTTGGGCGTTGCCATCTCGCCACTTGATGGCTCCGACGCGGAAATACTGCTGCAACGTGCTGACAGCGCCATGTATCGCGGTAAAAACAGCGGCCGTGCCACGTTTCATTTCTATGAAGTCAGTTATGAGCGCGAACAACGCCAGCAAGAGTTATTCGCCCAGGAACTGAGGTACGCCATTGCAGAGAAACATATACAGCCGTTCTATCAGCCTATCGTCAGTCTTCCCGACCAGCGCCTTGCGGGGTTCGAACTGCTGGCGCGATGGTTGCACCCCGAGCGCGGTATCATCCTGCCGCTCGATTTCATCCCTGTGGCGGAACAGTTGGGGCTGATCAAGCAGCTCACTGAAAGCCTGTTGCTTCAGGCCTTTGATCAGGCGCGTGAGTGGCCGAGCGACTTTACCCTGTCGATCAACGTGACGTCGCTGATGATAGAGAGCCTCGACTTTCCCGACTGGCTGGAGCAGTTGGCACGCGAAGGCAACTTTCCGCTGAACCGGCTGGAAGTAGAAGTGACAGAGAATGCCCTTGTGGCCAACGTCGACAGTGCACGCTTGAACCTGGAACGTCTGCGCGCGATGGGGGTGAGTGTCGCTCTGGACGATTTCGGTACCGGCTATTCAGGGCTTTATCACTTGACCAAACTTGCTATCGATAAAATCAAGATTGATCGATCTTTTTTTGACACGTCGCTGGATAACCAGAACGAGATGATCAAGGCCATTCTTGCCCTGGGTAAAAGCCTGCGCATGAAAATCACCGCAGAGGGTGTGGAGCACGAGGAGCTGGCAGACTGGTTAGCCACTCATGAGTGCGACTTTGCTCAGGGTTACTTGTTTGGACGGCCTTTGCCGTTGGCTCAGGTGACAGCGCTGCTGGCAATGAACGAGCTTGCCGGGCCGGTCAGGGCGCAAGCCCGCGCTGGATAGCGCAATGATTTCAGGCAACTCTCTCGTAATGTTCCGGGCCGGTATGCATGTGAGGCGCTTATCCAGACCTGTGCATACCGACGAGTGCACAGCGTGGGCATGGCCACCGGCACCGTTCAAACCTTCTGATTTATAAACAGTTCCCTAACATCGATTACTCATGGACTATATGCGCATTTGGCTGCCTCTTTATGAGGTCAGCGCTCGCAGCTCCAGGAGCCCGTGGATGAACATCAAGATTGAGGCGCTGATCGCCCGGAAGATCGGTTTCGCCTCCCACCAGAACGCCGTGCCGCTGGTACGTGAATTGAGTATCTGGAACCTGGAAGAAACCAGCTTTGAAAACCTGACCCTGAGTTTAAGCACCGACCCGGATTTCGTTGAAAATCGTACCTGGCACATAGACCGCATCCATGCAGGTGATCGCCTCAGCATCTCTGAACGCGACATCAAGCTCAATGCGGGTTACTTGTCCGGGCTGACTGAAAGCCTCAGCGCCGATGTCACTATGCGCCTGTCCCAAGGCGACAACCTGCTAGTCGAGCAGCGCTTCCCGACCGAACTGCTGGCTCGCACTGAGTGGGGCGGCTTGAGCGCCATGCCGGAGTTGCTGGCAGCCTTTTGTATGCCCAATGATCCCGCAGTCGATCGCGTGCTCAAAGCCGCTTCACAGGTGTTACGGCGGGCGGGCAAGAAGGATGGCATTGACGGCTACGAAGGAAAATCGCGCACGCGTACCTGGGAGCTTGCCTCCGCCATCTGGTCCGGGGTGTGCAGCTTTCAGTTGAGCTACGCATTACCTCCCGCCAGCTTTGAGCAGCAGGGCCAGAAGGTCAGGCCTCCGAGTGTGATTCTGGAAAACGGTGTAGCGACCTGCCTGGACACCGCGCTGCTGTTTGCTGCTGCGTTGGAGCAGGCGGGATTGAATGCCCTGTTGATCATGACCAAAGGCCATGCCTTCGCAGGCGTCTGGTTGCAGCCTCAGGAATTTTCCCAACTGTTGACCGATGAAGCGTCGGCAGTGCGCAAGCGTCTGGATCTGAAGAAAATGGTGGTATTCGAAACCACGCTTGCCACACAGGCACCTGCGCCTGGTTTTTCTCAGGCCATTGCGGCGGCCGAGCGGCAACTCGATGATGAGCAGTTCATCATGGCTATCGATTTGCACCGTGCCCGGATGCAGAAGATCCGGCCGATGGCGCTCGTTTCAGTGGCGCAGGCACCCGATGCGACCGCCGATGCTGCGCCGGCTGTCGAAGGGTTGGAAGAAGCCCCGGCACTCCCGGGGTTCGATGTCGAGATCAATACGATTGACGAAGGCCACGCTGGCAAGCTGACGCTGTGGCAACGCAAATTGCTTGATCTGACGACTCGCAACCGCCTCCTGCACCTTCCGGACAGCGCCAAGGGCGTGCGTCTGCTGTGCCCGGACCCGGCAGCGCTGGAAGACCTTCTTTCCAGCGGTCAGCGCATTCGTGTGGTGCCAGTACCTGACCTGAACAGCAGTGGCCGCGATGTGGCGCTGTACGAGCAGCAGAATAATGAAAGCCTGATCGACGAGGTCGCTCGGCAGGCACTTGCACGGGGTGAAGTGCTCGCCAGCCTGGAAAAGGTCAAGCTTGAAGCAACGCTGATTGATCTGTTCCGAAAAGCACGCAGCGATCTGGAGGAGGGTGGGGCGAACACGCTATTTCTGGCCATTGGCTTTCTCAAATGGAAAAAAAGTGCAGAAGACCCGAAAACCTACTCTGCACCGTTGATCTTGCTGCCGGTAAAACTTGAACGCAAAAGTGCCTTGTCCGGGGTGACACTCAGCCTTCTTGATGAAGAGCCACGTTTCAACCTGACGCTGCTGGAACTGCTGCGGCATGATTTCGAATTGATGATTCCAGGGCTGGACGGCGAGTTACCCGGTGATGAAAGCGGCATTGATGTGCTAGGCATCTGGAACATCGTGCGGCGAGCGGTCCGCGACGTACCAGGATTCGAGGTGAGTAACGAGCTGGTGTTGGGCACTTTCTCGTTCGCCAAATACTTGATGTGGAAGGACCTGAACGCCAACGCCGCGCAGCTGTTGCAAAGTCCCTTGGTCAAGCATCTGTTGGAGCCGGGTGAAGCCGGTGAGGGGTTTTCCGGCTCAGACGAGTATCCACGGCCTGAATGCCTGGACTCATCGGTAACACCCGCGCAGCTTTTTGCCCCGCTGCCTGCCGACTCGTCACAGTTAGCTGCCGTGGTGGCATCTGCTGGCACTCGCAGCTTCGTCATGGATGGACCGCCGGGAACCGGTAAGTCACAGACCATCGCCAACATGATTGCCCACAACCTGGCGTTGGGCCGTCGGGTGCTGTTCGTGGCAGAGAAACGTGCGGCGCTGGACGTGGTTTATCGTCGTCTGGCAGAAAAGGGGCTGGGCGAATTTTGCCTCGAGCTGCATTCAAGCAAGGCGTCCAAAGTTGAAGTGCTCAAGCAACTGGACCGCGCCTGGGATGTCAGCGACGCATTGAGCGCCGAAGAATGGCAGCGCGAAGCCACTCGGTTGCAGGCCTTGCGCTCGAAACTCAACCAACTGGTTGATGTCTTGCATCGACGCTGGCCAAACGGCCTGTCCCTGCATCAGGCGATTGGTCGCGTGATTCGTGATCACGGCCCTCAAACGCCGAGACTGGTCTGGCCAGCGGGCACGGAGCATGATGCCGCAGCGTATGGCCAGTTGCTTGATCTGTCGCGTCGACTGGGTTTGAACGGTGCTGCCGCCCGTGACCTGTCAGACAGGTTTGGCGCTCTGGCACAGACTCAATGGTCGAACGCCTGGCAGGCGAACATTGCGAACGCCGCACGTGAGGTGCCGCAGGCTGTTGATGCGCTGAATACCGCAAGCGAAAGACTGCTTGGGCTGATGCACCTGAATTTGCCTGTGGCAGAAGTGGGGCAGGTCCGGCAGCTCAGCGAGCTGGCGACGCTGGTCCTGGAATCCTGCGGCCTGAACCTTTCATTTGCATTTGCCCCCGATGCTGTCGCGCGTATCGACGCCACCCGGCGCGCGTGTCAGTTGATCGAAAGTTATCGGGAGCTTGAGGAAAGCCTTTCGCTGGATTACGCAGATGAAGCATGCCGTCGCATTCCCGTTGAGGCCATGCGCGGCGAATGGCGTGAGGCCGAGGGCAAATTCTGGTTCATGGCAACGTTCGCCAAGAAAAAAGTGGCCAGGGAACTGGCCTCTTCAGGCGGCGCTGTCGGTCTTCCGGACACCCTCGGCGACCTCGCCATCTTCGAGCGTCTGCATTCGCAACTCACGGAGCTGGACGCGCTGGCCGGTGACCTGCAGTCGATCCCGGGCTGGCAAGGCCTGAGCAGCGATGTTTCGCGTCTGTTCAGTGCAGCCTCGCTGGCTGAAAAACTGCGCGGGCTGCTCAGCAGTCTGGCCGAATCACCGGACCATCTGGTTTCATTGCGCGCAGCGGTCGCGCGGCTGGTCATCGACGCAAATGAAATGTTGGCCCCCGGTGGGCAAATCAGCACAGCGTTATCAACGTTGCAACAGAGCCTGACTCGCTATGAAGAAGCCGCTCAACTGTTTGCCGGGCTGGCTGCAATGGGTACTGACGCGCATCCGGGCGTTGCAGCGTTGCGAGCGACTTCGCTTTCCATCCAGCAGCACGAAGAGCAACTGAAGGCTTGGTGCGACTGGTGCCGCGTGCGCGAGCAGGCGGGCGAAGCAGGTCTGACAAGTCTGGCATTGGCGCTTGAGGCCGGAAGGCTGGCGCCGTCTGCCAGCGAGGAGACGTTCGTCACGGCCTATGCCCACTGGTTCGCTACGCAGGGTATCGATGGCGAACCGCTCTTGAGGAATTTCGTGGCTGCCGAGCACATGAGTGACATCAGCGCTTTCGTTCGTCTCGACGACGAAATGGCGAAACTGACCGTACGCTATATTCGGGCAAAGCTCTGTGGCTTGATTCCTTCGAAAAATGACATTCCCAAAAGCAGCGGCTTCGCCATTCTCAAGCACGAATTGCAGAAGTCGCGCCGGCACAAACCTGTCCGGCAACTGGCTATTGAAATGGGCGATGCGTTGAATCGTCTGGCGCCGTGCATGCTCATGAGCCCGCTATCGATTGCGCAGTTCTTGCCCGCCGATCAACCTCCGTTCGATCTGGTCATTTTCGACGAGGCGTCGCAGATCGCGCCATGGGACGCAATCGGCTCGATAGCCCGGGGCCGGCAAGTGATTATCGCAGGTGATCCGCGTCAGATGCCGCCTACGAACTTTTTCAATCGCGGCCCGAATGCCAGCGACGACGACACCGCCGAAGACATGGAGAGCATTCTGGACGAATGCCTGGCAGCCGGGGTGCCGAGCCATAGTCTGAGCTGGCACTACCGCAGTCGCCATGAAAGCCTGATCGCGTTCTCCAATCACCGCTACTACGACAGTCATCTTATTACGTTCCCGGCCGCAGAGACTCGCGCAAGTGCTGTCGAGTGGCGCAGGGTCGATGGTGTCTATGCGAAAGGAAAAGGGCGTTACAACCAGGCTGAGGCCGAAGCTATTGTGAGCGAGACCGTCAAACGCCTGACCGATCCCGCGTTCGTGGCGGCGGGTCATTCGATCGGGATCATCACGCTCAATTCCGATCAGCAAAAGCTGATCAACGACCTGCTGGATATGGCTCGCAAACAATACCCGCAGATCGAACCGTTTTTCCAGGACACGCTGACCGAGCCCGTTGTCGTCAAGAACCTGGAAACAGTCCAGGGCGACGAGCGAGATCTCATTATGCTCGGGATCGGCTATGGCCCGACCGAGCCGGGTGCGCAGGTCATGTCCATGAACTTCGGGCCACTCAACAAGGACGGCGGATGGCGCAGACTGAACGTCGCGATCACGCGTTCCCGTCGGGAAATGCTGGTGTTCTCGTCCTTCGATCCGTCAATGATCGACCTGAACCGGACCAATGCTCGCGCGGTCCGGGATCTGAAGCATTTCATCGAGTTCGCTCAGCGGGGGCCAAAGGCCCTTGCAGAGGCCATCCAGGGCTCGGTTGGCGGTTATGACTCGCCGTTCGAAGAAGCCGTCGCTCAAGGGCTGAGGCGTCTTGGCTGGCAAGTCGTCCCGCAGATTGGCGTGTCGCGTTTCCGCATCGATCTGGGGGTCGTTCATCCTGACGGTCCAGGCGATTATCTGGCTGGCGTTGAATGCGATGGGGCGACTTATCACAGCGCTGCCACTGCCCGGGACCGGGATAAGGTCCGAGGCGCGATTCTGAATGGCCTCGGATGGAATCTAGTGCGCCTGTGGTCCACCGAATGGTGGGTCGACAAGGAGGGCGCATTACAGCGGCTGCACGCAGCGTTGAACGACCTTCTGGCTGAAACCCGGTTGGAGGCCGTCGACAGTCAGGCAAACGAGCAGCCTCCGGCAGTGCCGGTGGTCATCGATTTCTCGGCTGACTCCGGCATCAACGCATGAAGACCTGGCGCTCCGCTGCGGGGCGCTACGGCGCCCTTCGAAGCGTGATGCGCGTCAGTTCCGAGGGTTGGCCAAGGCGGATGGCGAATCCAGGCCAGAGTGCGGTGCCGTTATTGACGTACAACTGCATACCGTCGACATCGTAAAGCCCCGATACAAATCCCCCGTTTGCCAGGGCCAACAGTCGGTGGAGACCAAAGATCATTCCACCATGGGTGTGCCCTGAAAGTTGTAACGCCACCCCTTGGGTCGCTGTTTCCCGCGCATTTCTTGGCTGATGGTCGAGCAGGATGATCGGTATGTCCTTTGCGATGCCGTTTATGGCTTTCTGGACGTCAGGGGCGGGGAAGCCTGTTTTCGGTGCCGTTACATCCGTCACGCCAGCCAGTGCAATCCGCGCACCATCATGCTCGATCAACGTGTGGCTGTTCGCGAGTGGCACCATGCCCAACGAGACAAAGTGCTGCATCCACGCTTCGTTATCGAAGAAGTATTCGTGGTTGCCGGGGATAACATAAACGCCGTCCGGCGCACGCAGATCGCGCAGGGCATCAATGTCCTGCTTGCGGTCACTGAGCGAGCCATCGATCAGATCACCAGTGATAACGATCAGGTCGACACCCAAGGCATTCGATTCCTTGACGACCGCTTGCGTCCATGGCGCATCAAACAGGCGACTGATGTGCATGTCAGTCAGCTGCAAGACCTTGTAGCCGTCGAATTGCGGGGGCAGGTTTTTGATCGCAATCTCGAGATCTTTCACCGGCGGCACACGCACTGCCTGCTGAACACCGATTGCCGCCAGCAATAAGGCGGCTATGCCAATGGCATACCGCAGCTTCGCGGGAATGATCAGCCATCGCCGCCGGATCAGCATCGTCAGCAAAGTGCCCAGGTCGACAATGATTTGCAGCACAGCCAATAACAGAATCGCGCCGAACGCCCAGTTGAAGAGCATGACAATGTCGCGTGGAAACTCTGGCGAAAACACGCTGCCGGACGAAAATCGGCAATACAGGTGATATTGCGAAGCAAGGATAAGTAACACGCCCACGGCAATTTTGGTTCGTGGCATCCATGGCATGGGCCACAGATAGCGCACGATGACGTAAAGGCAGGGCAGGCTGAACATGACATGGAACATCAACTCACTCCCTTGAAAATTAACGCTCGCTGTTCCGTCACTGGTGTTCCCCGCGATTGCCTGCGATGCATTTGCCCTGTCCTTCATCAAATAGTCAGGTGCAATCACGCCACATAAGCAGGAGACTCACAAGCGCAAAATCGGTGGTGTCCGCAAAGTATGCCGAGGCAGGCTTGCCAAACAGTGGATCATGCCAGCACAGCCTTACTTTCAGCCCTTCATGCATGGCTTCATGGTGATGTAATACGTCCAGAAGCCCCCACTGCGCCTGAGTCGACTCGAACCAACGGGTGCCGCCAGCGCCGACATCGATTTTCAATGGATACTTAACAATGCCAGCACCTTTGATTTCTGTAGAAACCTCTCCCGAGCTACCGGCGGAGGCTGATGTGGTAGTTATTGGCGGCGGCATCATCGGGGCGTTTACAGCGTATTACTTGGCGAAACGCGGCATGAAGGTCGCGCTGGTGGAAAAGGGGCGTATTGGCGCTGAACAATCGAGTCGTAACTGGGGCTGGTGTCGTCAGCAGAATCGCGATGCGCGCGAGCTGCCGATGGCAACCAAAAGCCTGGACTTGTGGGAGCAATTCGGCGCAGATACAGGCGAACAGACGGGATTCACGCGTTGCGGCCTGCTGTACCTGAGCAATGACGAAAAAGAGCTCGCTGGGTGGGCGAGTTGGGGCGAATTCGCCCGGACCGTCAATGTCGAGACCCACATGCTCAGCGCAGAGCAAGCCGCCGAACGCGGCAAGGCGACCGGAAAACACTGGAAAGGCGGGGTGTTTTCACCTTCCGACGGCATTGCGGACCCATCCCGAGCTGCCCCCGCAGTGGCGCGCGCAATCATGGCATTGGGCAGCACCGTGCATCAGGGCTGCGCGGTTCGAGGTGTCGAAACCGAAGGGGGCCGGTTGTCTGCGGTGGTGACTGAAAAAGGCACCATCCGCACCCGGATTGCTGTGCTTTCCGCTGGCGCATGGGCCTCGTCCTTTTGCCGGCAGTACGGGATTCGCTTCCCGCAGGCCAGCATTCGCCAGACCGTGCTTTCTGTCTCGCCTCCGGATGGAGAGATACCCAGCGCGCTGCACACGGCGGGTGTGTCGATGACGCGCCGCTTCGACGGCAGCTACACGCTGGCCATCAGCGGCCGTGGACGTGTCGACGTCACGCCTCAACTGCTCGGTTTTGCCACGCAGTTTCTGCCCATGTTTCAGCGCAGATGGCGCAACCTTGCGCCAGGTGGGCTGGAGGGCTTGCGCTCGGGTCATGAAAGCTGGAAACGCTGGCGGCTGGACCAACCGACGCCGATGGAGAAGATGCGAATTCTCGACCCGAAACCAGATGCTTCTGCGGTCGAGCTGACCTACAAGCGCGCGGTTGAACTTATCCCGCTATTGAAAGCGACCTCGATAAAGGCTGCCTGGGCGGGCTACGTAGACAGCCCGCCTGATGGCGTGCCCGGGATCGGCGAAATGGCCAGTCTGCCGGGCCTGGTACTGGCAGCGGGGTTTAGCGGACATGGCTTTGGCATCGGTCCAGGCGCCGGTCATCTGATCGCTGATATCGTCAGCGGCGCAAAGCCTATCGTCGACCCGCGCCCTTACCACCCGGACCGTTTTCAATCGTCCGCTTGGGGCAAGGTTGCTGATTTTTGAATACGAAGAGGGCGCGTATAGCAAAAGGCTTACACGCAGTGGAGTGGATCCACTCTGTACCGCGCCTCGAACAAGGCGCAATCTACACCCATCAACCGCAGCGCAGGAAGCGCTACGGAGGTCAAGGATGATCACCATTGCCAAGATGGCTACCGACAGGATGTTGGAATGGTATTGATAGAAAAACGACCCGCTTCGGCGGGTTTTTTTATGGCTGCGGTTTGACTGGAGCGCATGAACATGCGGCGTAAAAAACGCGTCCTGACTTACGTATGTGTTGTTCTTGCCAGCGTTATCGGAACCGCGAACGCGACCATGCGCTGTGGTACGGCGTTAATCAGTGAAGGTGACTCTATGGCGACGGTGCTGGACAGGTGCGGTCCGCCACCCAAAAAGAGCAGCGAAGGCCCGGCCAGACGGGCCAATGGCGTTCCGAGACTGAACGCTGCGACCATAACGGTATTCGTTTATGGTCCAGATGGCGGCTCCTATCAATACCTTCGGTTTATAGATGAAAAGCTTGTCGAGATTGACATGAAGCGTGAATGAATCAGAAAACTCGAAATATCTTGAAACATTAGCCGAGCGACGCGAGTCAATGGAGTATCTATCTTCAAGGTTTTCCGATGAAAACGCCCCGACCCACCGCACGGCTTCAACCCCTGACCAACCTGCGTAATCTGAAGATGGCCCGCTCTGCGCATGCCTTCGTTCGAGGCAATACGGCGCAGTTCTACGAGTGGCTCAATAGCCAGCCCGGAAGACGCTTGCCGAGCGGCCCGCCGGTGTGGATTTGTGGGGACTGCCATGCTGGCAATCTAGGGCCTACCGGCGATTTGAAAGGGCGAATCGACATCCACATACGCGATCTGGATCAATCCGTGGTCGGAAATCCGGCCCACGACCTGGTAAGGCTCGGGTTGTCCCTGGCAACCGCTGCTCGGGGCTCCGATCTGCCGGGCGTCACCACCGCGCGAATGCTGGAAGAGATGATGCAGGGTTATGAACAGGCGTTCATGGACAACGGCGACGAAGAGCCTGATCGACCTGCACATGTGAAAGCCGGGATGCGCAGCGCCGTGCAGCGCACATGGAAGCACCTGGCCACGGAACGTATTGAAGACATGCGACCCACCATCCCGCTGGGCAAGCATTTCTGGGCACTGTCCCGTGCGGAACGCGATGCGATCAAAGCGCTGTGCGCCACGCCGGATATCCACGCTTTGGTGACATCGCTCAAAGGACGATCACCCGATGACAGCGTGCAGTTACTCGACTCAGCCTATTGGGTAAAGGGCTGCAGTTCTCTGGGGCTGCTTCGCTATGCAGTATTAATGGGCGTTGGCGACGACGATGATCAGGAATTCTGCCTGCTGGATATCAAGGAAGCCGTCGCAGCCGCCGCCCCGCGAACGGCCAGAGCGCGCATGCCGAGAGACAATGGCCGGCGAGTAGTGGAGGGCGCAAGGCATCTTTCGCCTGGCCTGGGAAGCAGAATGGTTGCGGTGCAGATGCTCGATCATTCGTTCTTCATCCGTGAGCTGCTTCCTCAAGACATGAAGCTGGAGCTCGATGAACTCACCCAGCCGGAAGCCATGCAGGCAGCGGCGTATCTTGCAAAAGTGGTTGGCATCGCCCACGCCAGGCAGATGGATCTGGCGACGCGTACGGCGTGGATCCGCGATCTGCAAACCAACCGCTCCCGAACGCTGGATGCACCTTCCTGGCTGTGGTCGAGTGTTGTTCAACTGGTGGGCAACCATGAGCAAAGCTATCTGGAGCATTGCCGGCGCTACGCGCTGTAGCATTGTTTCCGACCGGCCGCTTGAAACGCATAGGTACGCGTCCTGAGCGGCCGACCGGGGTGATCTCTGTCTGCAAGCTGCCTGAAATCGCGTCATTTATTGTGACGCCGAATGGAAAAGTTCAGCGCCGCTGCCACCGATAGCCACGCCAGATACGGCAATAAAATCAGCCCTGTGACCACGTCCAGCTGCAATGCCATCACAACCATCACGGCCACGACGATCCAGAGCATAGCAAGAATGACCATCGCCGCGAGGATGCGATGCGCTCCGAAAAACACCGGCGTCCATAGCGTATTCAACGCAATCTGAGCAGCCCACAAGGCCAGCAAGGTCTCGCTGCCTGGCAACAGGGTCAAGCGATAGCCAGCCCAGGCGAGAAGCAGATAGATCGTCGTCCATGCGACCGGAAACGCCCAGTCAGGTGGAGTGAACGCTGGTTTTTTGAGCGCTTGATACCATGCGTTGGCTTGAAGATGATGCCGGTAGCTCCGGCGGCGCAGCATGCTAGCAGGTAGATTAGGAAGGTCATGGGGGGTCCTGGGTTAAGGCGGTCTGAAGCTGGAGATTAGTGGCTGCCAAAAGTTTTGACGCCTTTGCGATAGAAAGGTCCTTTTTTCTGGTTCAGCCCAGATAAAAAGGATTCCATTGATGGGCCACTGCAGATTTTTTGTGCACGTAAAGGCTCGCTCTGCGTAAGAGGCGCTAACGCGTAGCAGTAGAGTTGTTGGTTTTGCATACAGAACTATTTGATGTCGCATTATACTGAACCACGATAGTTCTCTGGTAAGCTTAGGGAGACGCTGATTTATTCTAAAACCCAGCTGTTGCCCCCAGATAAATCAAGGCCTCCAGAGCGTTGCAGGGACGAAAAATCGAATAAATCAGCGCCTCCCTAGAAACTCAAAAAACAGCAAGTTATGGAGCAATGCTTGAAAAGGATTTTTTGATGAGTTTTTTACCAAGGTTGCTTGCCGAGTATGCTCAAGCCCAAGGGAATCAAGGGGTTGAGGAGATTGAGGGGTGTTTTCCACTCAAAACGCGACTGGCGCAACAGCATCGTATGCTTGTAATGGGTTATGAGTACCGGTGACACTAGAGTCACAGTCACAAATAGATACAATTTAACATAATATACATTATGCGTACCTTTGAATTCCCATCCTGCGTCGTTCTGCAGATCAATTGATCGTGCGCGGCGTGCGGCTGCTGTCAGCAACCACAGTGAAGCTAGCGCCTTTCGAGGCTGGCGTTTGTGTACCTGAACTTGTGGGCGGATGGGAAGATGAAGAAGTTGGTCCAGCGGCGGCGGCTCGTCGCTCTGCACCGAGCCACTTCTCGCCACCGCCGCTGGACGAAGAGCCAAGACAGGCAACGGTACGTTGCTCACCACGGTAATGCAGTTCAGCCACGCAGCCACCATGCGGAAAAATGGCGTAGCCGGCCGCGAGCATGTCACGGCTGGTCTGAGAGAAAGTGCGGTCGCCTTTGGAAAGCTCAAAAACAAATATGGTGCCGCGAGATTGGCTAGGGAGACGCTGATTTATTCTAAAACCCAGCTGTTGCCCCCAGATAAATCAAGGCCTCCAGAGCGTTGCAGGGACGAAAAATCGAATAAATCAGCGCCTCCCTAGTGATACTTCCTTTAATGACAATCTCGTAACTTCCAAATGGATCAGACGTCACGCTAGGAAGTGGCACAACTTGCTTATCAGGTAAAATATTAGGAGCCACGTTAGGAGTTTTAGCAGAACCTTGAGGAACAGGGTTTTGAGCAACAGGAGCAGCGGTTTTAGGAGAACCAACAGATAACGGATTGCTGAAAGCGCCAGTCCCATTACGCCAGTAAATAGTGCCGAAAATAATAACCAATACTGCGAGAAGAATAACAACGCGAGGCGACGCGAGCGCGTTTTTGCCCGCCATGGTGTCGCGGTGTTGACCGGTTGCGGTTGAGTCATAGAGTGTGAAGACTCGTTTGTCAATTTTTCTGAGTGCAACAATGTTTGATCCATCTGTAGGCGCCCTATTCTCTTGTGCTGAATGCATTGCCTCTTTGTAGTCTTTGGCTACGAGGAACTTTAACCACTTGCCGAGCAACATCAGGTTTGAATGCTGATATGCAGCCTCGGATGTTTGACGGATATCGGTGTGTACATACTTGATATTGGGAGTGGTAAGAATAATGTCCCAGTTCCAGTGCCTGTGACGTGTCCAGGCATCGAGGAAATTCATCGGACGGTCGGCTGCCTTGGCAGCGTCCATACCTTCGGGAAAATCGAAACGCTCGACGTATTTGTCCGTCCACTTCTGAGGAAAAAGAGTCTGGGCCTCGTCGAAGATCATAAAGGCGTTTCTAGGCACCCAATGGAACCAAGTTCTAATTCGGTCCATACCTTCTTGGGACTCGTGATCGATATATAGAAGATCAAAAGTATCAGGAAGATCAGGAAACAAGCTGTTGAACTTTTCACTCGACATACCCCGAATATTAGTGATGATCAATCGACCAGCTTTTGCAGCGGGAACAGCATCGTCCCAGACAGCACCGGAAGTTTTGTAGGAACCATTAGGGAGCCGCTGATTTATTCGATTTTTCGTCCCTGCAACGCTCTGGAGGCCTTGATTTATCAGGGGGCAACAGCTGTGCTTTAGAATAAATCAGCGTCTCCTTAGGGAAGGTCTGAAAAAGCCTTTTCTTCAAAAGTCGAAGCCAGTAAATACAGGCGCTCCAGCCCGGTTCCTCTCCAAAAAAATGGGCTTTTTCAGAGGATACTTAGAGGGTGTAGACAAAATCATGTAGTGAGTCGGCGCGCGAGTATTCGAGCCTCGGCCAACCAAACCCATGCCTCGCTTACCGCAAAAAGGCGATCATGATGCATGATCAGTCGCCGAGCTCTCTCATTCCAGGCATGAGTTCGCTCCACTACCCATCGCTTGGGCATGACCACAAATCCAGTCTGAACAGGCTCCACGGAAAATAGATCGCCTTGTTCAGAGTGCCATTGCCCTGTTCTTCTGTTATTCGGGCCACGGATCACTTGAACATCGATAGCGTGCAGTTGATGGGTGCGCTGTGCCCATTTTCCTGCGTACGCACTATCAACAAAAAGCGTGCTCAGTGACGGATATTTTTCCTTCGAGTACGCCACCGCATCATCCGCCGCGTCACGATCCTGCACGCTTGCAGCACTGATACTGACAGCCAGCAGCAGGCCCAATGTATCGACAATCAGACTTCGTTTACGCCCCTTCACTTTTTTGCCTGCGTCGTAGCCGCTGTCACCGCCTTGAGGAGAACTGCGGGTCGACTGTGAATCCAGGATCGCTGCTGACGGGCTGTCAGCGCGTTCTTCCCGCTCACGCCATTGAGCTCGCAAGCGATCATGCATTTGCTCGAACTTGCCTTGAGCGCTCCACCGGCGGAACGTTTTGTAGACATTGTCCCAATGAGGAAAATCGCGGGGTAGCATTCGCCATGAGCACCCCGTGCGTACGACATAGCAACAGGCTTCCAGCAACGTGCGCCGAGAGTGAAGCGGTGGCACTCCTCGTCCGCCCTGGCTTTCAAACAGGTCGGCGACCAGTGCCCACTCGGTATCTGTCAAGCAACTCGGATATAGCTGCTCCGGTAGTTGGCGGCGGTGGGTTTCATTGTAGCCATAGGCTTTATTAGGTTCAGGTGACTGAAAACTTCCCTTGGCCCGCTGCTTTACACGCGTAATCCCTGCCATTTTCAACGCTTTTGCAAAGGTGTCGGGATGCGCAGTGATACCGGTTTCGGCGAAGAATACGAGCGCCAATTCGGCCTGGCTGGAATAGGGCTGTGCATGAGCGAGTTTCACCAGCACGGGATAGTGCTCGGCGGCAATCGAGCGAGGACGTCCGGTTTTAGGCATGGCTTGAGGGCTATTCAGACAAGGGAGTGAAAGTTTAATTTATTTTGTCTACACCCTCTAAGGAGGCGCTGATTTATTCGATTTTTCGTCCCTGCAACGCTCTGGAGGCCTTGATTTATCTGGGGGCAACAGCTGGGTTTTAGAATAAATCAGCGTCTCCCTAGGGAGACGCTGAACAATTAACCCGTTCGCACCGTCCCCATTTCCAAGCCGGTTTTTTTCAACCTGCCGGCCTTATTTTACGTTTCTCGAGCAGATTTCTGCCCTCATTTTGCTGAAAGGCGGGCCAGTCCCGCCTTTCAGACGGATTTATCCTGCCGTCTGTTGTAAATACCGCTTGGCCAGCATCAGATTGGCCAACCCAAACAAACTGAACAACTGCGCTGTATTCTTTTCCAGCCCACGGTAGCGAACCTTGCGATGATTGAAGCGCACCTTGATTACCTGGAAGGGGTGCTCGACCTTGGCACGCAGTTGCGCCTTGGCATATTCAATTTTGCGCTTGACCCGATACAGCACGCTGCCTTCGCCGTGCTGCTTGTAACTGCTTGGCCGTTCTGCAATCGACCAGATAACGTCCCGTTCAGCATGCTCCGGTCGCTTGGCCGCACCGGTGTATCCAGCGTCACCCGAAACATAGGTTTCGTCACCGTGAAGCAACTGGCCAACCTGGGTGACATCCGCCACGTTAGCGGCCGTCCCTACTACGCTGTGCACCAGCCCCGACGTGGCGTCTACACCAATGTGGGCCTTCATCCCAAAGTGCCATTGATTGCCTTTCCTGGCCTGATGCATCTCAGGATCACGCTTGCCTTCTCGGTTCTTGACCGAGGGCGGCGCGGCGATCAGAGTAGCGTCGACGATAGTGCCTTCCTTGAGCAGCAGCCCCCGGCTGGCCAGATGCTGGTTAATCGTTTCAAACAGCAGCCGGGTTAGCTGATGGACTTCCAGCAAGCGGCGAAAACGCAGCAAGGTGGTGGCATCCGGTGCAGACTCGCGACCCAGGTCGATACCCATAAAACCGCGGATGGCCTGGCTGTCGTAGACGGCATCTTCGCAACCTTCATCGGAGAAACCGAAACACTGCTGCACGACGTACATGCGCAACATGCGCGACACCCCTATCGCAGGGCGTCCGCGCTTGCCTGCGGTGTTGCTATAAAACGGCGCCACTTGCGCCTCCAGCAGGGCCCAGGGCACCAACTGTTCAAGGTCAGCCAGGAAGCGATCTCGGCGAGTCTGCTTTTTCTTGCCGGTATATTCGAGTTCGGAGAAGGTCTTCTGCACGCGCGTAACGCTCACGGAGAGGGAGGCTGTTGAAGGAACTTAGTGTGCCAAGGGTGGGGACAGTTGGCTATTTTTGCAGCGCCTCCCTAGTGTGATGTTTTCGAAATAAGTTACTTATTGCCTGCGGTTTCAAGTGCTTCACGCGCCCGTTGAATTTTGTTCAGAATCTCCTCTCCCTTTGCGTTCCAAACGTATCGGGTCGGCTGAGCATTACGTAACGCCATGAACGCTGTAATGGAGCTCTCCAGCTCGCGAACCGAGGCAAAACTGCCGTCGCGAAGATACACCGTGATGTCTCGAAAGAAGCGTTCAACCATGTTCATCCAAGAGCTGGAGGTCGGCGTGAAATGAATATGAAAACGCGGATGCTTCGCCAGCCAGGCCTTCACTGCGGCATGCTTGTGGGTCGCGTAGTTATCGACGATCAGATGAAGCTGGAGGTGTTTGGGCGTTTCTTTATTGATCTTCTTGAGAAAGGCCAACCACTCTTGATGCCGGTGCTGACGCTCGATGCTGCTGATCAATTTTCCTTGGAGGTAATCCAGTGCGGCGAATAACGTGACCGTGCCATGACGGGTGTAATCATGGGATTTAGTCTGGATATGACCGATGCCCAAAGGCAAACCCGGCTGTGTTCGCTCCAACGCCTGAACCTGGCTTTTCTCATCACAGCACAACACTAAAGCCTTATCCGGTGGGGCCAGATAAAGCCCGATCACATCCCAGAATTTCTCCTCAAACTGCGGATCGTTGGACAACTTGAATGTGCGCGTCAGGTGGGGCTTTAAATCATTGGCAGCCCACAGCTTATGGACGGTGGTCGAGGAAATACCCGCCGCCTTTGCCATGCTCCGACAGCTCCAGCGTGGTTCTCCGATGCGAGGACGGGTGACCTGTTCCAGGACACGGCGAACTGTCTCGGCAGGCAAAGATGACTTGCGTCCACGCCCAGGTTCGTCGACCAGTCCGTCCAGTCGACGAGCCTGGAAACGCTGGCACCAGAGCGTGATCGTTGGGCAGGAAAAGCCCGTCAAACGTGCAATGTTGTCTCGGGTTTCACCTTCGGCAGCCAGCAGGATTATGCGTGCTCGACGACCCTCTCGCTGAGGTATGGTGGCAGAGCGAACGCGTCGTTTGAGTTCGATCGTTTCTTCAAGGCTAAGCGTGATGTCCAGAGCGCTCACGATAAGCTCTCCACGGCTGGGATGACATCTGAAGTGTAGCCGAAAATAACGAAAAGATATTTCGCGAACAGCACACTAGAATAGCCCTGAGCTCCAGATGGACCGCAAAATAGACGACTTCTTTAAGGAGGCGCTGATTTATTCGATTTTTCGTCCCTGCAACGCTCTGGAGGCCTTGATTTATCTGGGGGCAACAGCTGGGTTTTAGAATAAATCAGCGTCTCCTTAAGGCGATTAAAAACAGGGTGATTCGCCAGGTCCTCAGATAAATAATTGACATGAATGGAAAGGCATTTGTCCATGGTAAAAGCGATCAGCGACTCACGCATTTCCACTGGCAACTGCCCTTTCTTTTGCAGTATCAGAGCGCTGTCGCGCAACACGCAACTGTCATTAAGTCTGGATTCTGCCTCCATTACTTCAGCCAGCCAATGCCCTTTGATACGGTCCTGTAGTTTTTTTGTGGGCATGATCACTAATGCATTACCGCTTAAGGAGGCGCTGATTTATTCGATTTTTCGTCCCTGCAACGCTCTGGAGGCCTTGATTTATCTGGGGGCAACAGCTGGGTTTTAGAATAAATCAGCGTCTCCTTAATCGTGCGGTCATTAACCCTTGCGCTATCAGTACGTACTGCTCACTCAGATAGTAGGTGGTCCATAACCTGGAGTTACCCAGAATGGACAAATTATGTACCGCGCGGAGCTGCAGGCTTTCGGCGATTCGGTTACAGGTGTACCCCAGTCTTGCCCATGTGTAGCTCTGGATAAAGCTATAAATAAACACTTTACGTGCATCAGAGTCACCATCACTGCTATTCAATGCAATGGAAATATTAAAATATTCGCGCAATGAATCGGTAAAACGATGCATGTTGTGTTGATTTAGCGACACGCCGTCTTCAAAAATAAAATGCGGCAACTCCTTACGGCACCGAACCAGTCCTGCGTGCAATTTTTCAATGATCAGTCCCTGTACCTGTTCGGCACTTATCAGTCGGCGTAGCGCTGGAACGCGGTAAAGTAGTCGAGTCTGCCATGTCACGGGGCGCGGTTTTTTTATGGGTTGATCCAGAGCGATCATTGGATTGTGCAAAAAATCAATCAGTGAGGGATCTACGTTTTCATAAATCATGGAAAGAGTACCTGATAGTCCAGACACTATTTTCTCGCTGTTTACAGCTGATTTCTACCATTGGCCGCACAGCGGCGATACCCCTCATGAGAAAACCCAACTCATGAGTTGCGCTCATAAAACCATGTTGACAATAGCGTATTGTTGATGAAATCCCGATCCAATAAAGTGAGTCAGTATTGAAGTTGCTGCCTTACCGGCTTTCATCAAGGAATTGCTCATGAACAACCTCACTCAAGTCACCGTTGTCATCGGCGCCGGAGCCATAGGCCAAGCCATTGCCCGCAGGGTCAGCGCGGGCAAACACGTACTGCTCGCCGACCTGCGTCAGGATAATGCCGAGGCTGCGGCCAGTGTATTGCGGGACGCTGGCTTCAACGTCACAACCAGCGTCGTCGACGTGTCTTCGCGTGATTCGGTCGATGCGCTGGTGATTACGGCGACGGCACTGGGATCCGTGAGTGCAGTGATCCATGCCGCCGGGGTCTCACCTTCCCAGGCCCCGATTGCCACGATTCTCCGTGTCGACCTGTATGGCACGGCGCTGGTGCTGGATGCGTTCGGCGAGGTGATAACCGAGGGCGGGAGCGCCATTGTCATCGCCTCGCAATCGGGTCATCGCTTGCCGGCACTGAGTCCTGAGCAAAACAAGGCGCTGGCCTCCACACCGGTCGAGGCGTTACTCGCGTTGCCCATGCTTCAGGAAGCGCAGATTGCCGATCCGCTGCACGCCTATCAGTTGTCCAAACGCGGCAACTCGCTGCGCGTCATGGCCGAGGCCGTGCGCTGGGGCAAGCGCGGTGCGCGGGTCAATACCATCAGCCCCGGCATCATCTTCACACCGCTGGCCAAGGATGAGTTGAGCGGCCCGCGTGGTGAGGGCTACCGGCGAATGATCGAGCTTAGCCCGGCCGGACGCGGCGGCAGCCCCGATGAAGTCGGGGCGCTGGCAGCATTGTTGATGGGCCCGGAAGGCACGTTCATCACCGGCAGCGATTTCCTGATGGATGGCGGCGTAACGGCCTCTTACTGGTAAGGAGAACTGGCCCCGCAGTAGGCGCTATTCACCGCCAACCGTTGCGCCGTAGTCACTGTCCGAGACGTGCTCCATCCACTCGACCACTTTGCCCTCCAGCACTTCAGCGATGGCGATGTGGGTCATGGCGGTGGTTAAGGTCGCGCCGTGCCAGTGTTTGACGTTGGGTGGAATCCATACGGTGTCGCCCGGCTTGATCGAGCGGATCGGCTGCCCGACTTCCTGCACTAGGCCCGCGCCTGCGGTGACGATCAGCGTCTGGCCCAGCGGATGCGTGTGCCAGGCCGTGCGTGCGCCGGGCTCGAAGGTCACGGTGGCGCCGCTGACTCTGGCGTCTTCCGAGCCTTTGAATGGCGCGTCGACACGCACGGTACCGGTTAAGTAATCGGCCGGGCCGCTGGCCGAGGGCTGTGAGCCGCTGGTAGTGATGACAAGCATGAGTTTCCTCGAAGTGGTAGTGAACACCGGGTCAATCTACCCACGACGCACTACAACGACTATCCGCTATAATTCGAAAATACTTATCGACTGGGCTCATCAATGCTTCGGGAAACGCCACTGACTTGCTCGCCTTTCTGGCAGTTGCCAAGGAACGCAGCTTCACCAAGGCCGCGGCTCGACTGGGCGTGTCTCAATCCGCATTGAGCCATACGGTTCGCAGCCTTGAAGCCCGGCTGGGCCTGCGGTTGCTGACGCGCACCACGCGCAGCGTATCGCCCACGGAGGCCGGCGAACGACTGATCCAGAAGGTTGGCCCACACTTCGATGAAATCGAAATCGAGCTGGCCGGTCTGAGCGACCTGCGTGACACACCGACCGGCAAGATCCGCATCAACGCCATGGACCACGTGCTGGATGTCATCATCCGCCCGGTGCTGAATACGTTCCTGCCCAAGTACCCGGACATCAGCGTCGAAGTGTGCTGCGACTACAGTTTCGTCGACATCGCGGCCGAAGGCTTCGATGCCGGGGTGCGCCTGGGTGAAGCGGTGGCCGACGGCATGATCGCCACCCGCATCGGCCCGGACATGCGCCTCTCTGTGGTCGGCTCTCCCGCCTACTTCGAGGGGCGCAACAGGCCCGAAACGCCCCGAGACCTGACCTCCCATCGGTGCAACAACCTGCGTTTGCCCACCAATGGCGGGCTGTACACATGGGAATTCACCAAAGACGGCGAGACGCTGAACGTTCGTGTCACCGGCCAGGTCACGTTCAACGGTGTCTACCCCTTGCTGGACGCCGCGCTCGACGGTTTCGGGCTGAGTTACATCCCTCACGATCTGGTCGCGGCGCATATCGACACCGGGCGCCTGATTCATGTGCTGGAAGACTGGTCACCGACCTTTGCCGGCTTCCATCTCTATTACCCAAGCAGGCGACAGGCCTCGCCCGCGTTTGCGCTGTTGCTGGAGGCGTTGCGTTACCGCGCGGGTTAGCGTTATTCGAGATGAGTGTGCGGAGCTTCTGCCAAGGGCAGCTTCATGACCACTTCGAAACCGTCGACCAGGTTATTGAACAACAGCGTGCCATTGCAGCTCACGACAATAGCTTCAACGATTGCCAGTCCGAGTCCGCTTCCACCTGCGTGGCCCTTATGCCAGAAGCGCTTGGTCAGATCGGCCATCTCCGTAGCCGAAACACCATACCCATGGTCTCGGACGCGGAAGCTGGCCATGTCCTTGTCTCGCGTGATCGTCAGCTCGACATGAGTGTCCGGTCGTGTGTGGCGCAGCGCATTGTCCAGGAGATTGCGCAGTGCAGCTGTCGCGAGGACGGCCGGTACGCCGAGCGGTGATGAAGCCACCTGATCACCGATGACCATGATGACTGACTCATGCTGCGCCGAATCGGCCAGTGCCTGTCTTGCCACATCGCTCGGCAAGGTAGACATTCCGTCCTCGAACGACAATCGCCCTTCTACTCTGGCCAGCAACAACAGTTGTTCCAGTATGCGCTGCAGGCGATCGGCACCCTCTTCAGCCTTGCGCATCGCGTTCTTCGCGACTGCGCCGTCGGTGAGTTGAGCCACCTGAATGTGCGTCTTGATGGCTGTCAGCGGGCTGCGCAGTTCGTGAGCCGCGTCGCCGGTGAGCCTGCGCTCGCGTTCGATCGCTTGAGCGATGCGTGCCAGCAGGCTGTTCTGGCAGTCGACGAGCAGTTGGAGCTCGGCGGGCAGTTTGCCGATGCCGAGCGGATCCAGACAGTCGGCGTTGCGTCGAACCAGTGCTTCCTTGATCCGCAGCAGCGGCTCGAGGCCTTTACCAACGCCGATCCAGAGCAATACCAGGCTGCCGATCAGGGAAACCAGCACCGGTATGGCGGCCGCAAACAGGATCGAGTGTTTGAGTGTTCTCCGTTGATCGACCCGGTCGGCGGTACTGATCCGTACCCCGTCCACTTCAAGCGTGAATGTTCTCCATTCGACGCCATCGACGACTTGATTGTGATAACCCTCCCCCAGCCTGCCGAATGTCTGCCCCGGCGCATTGTGGCTTTGAACGAATATTTCTCCCCTGATTGAAGTCACTTGGCAGGCCATACCGGTCGACAGTGCGGATTTGGCAGCCTCGGACCGCTCGACATTCAACAAATCAAATTTTCGAATGGCGTCGGGAGATGAAGGGATAAGGCTGATGACCAGTCGGGCAGAAGCAGCCAGCCGCTCGTCAAACGACTGGCTGATATTGCGCTGCAGGTCAGACAGCATCCAGGCAGCCGCCAGCGTCCATAACACGATAAAACTCGCGCCCAATATCAGGGTCAGTCGGGATCTAAGGCTCATCGGATTCATCTGTCGCAGCGGAGCCTATTCGATAACCCAGCCCGCGAACCGTTTGCACGATATTGTTGCCCAGTTTGCGGCGCAGGTTGTGAATGTGCACATTCAGCGCATTGCTTTCCACATCGTCCGCAAAGCCATAGACCGTATCCTTCAACTGGTCAGCACTGACAATGCGTCCCTTGCTGTCCAGCAACGCTTTGAGCAAAGACTGCTCTCTCCGGGACAGATCGATGGGCTCGCCAGCAAGGAAGGTTTCGCGGGTCGTGGGGTCGATACCAAGGCTGCCATGCTGGATGAGGTTGGTACTCCTGCCTAAAAACCTGCGGTGCAGGGTGTGCAGCCTGGCCGCAAGTTCTCTGAGGTCGAAGGGTTTGAGCAAATAGTCATCGCCTCCTGCCTGTAACCCGGCAACCCGGTCAGCGATGGAGTCACGGGCCGTGAGGATAAGCACCGGCAGATGGAATGAGCGTTCGCGCAAAAGACGAAGCAGCGTCAAACCATCCTTGTCGGGCAATCCGAGGTCGAGAATCATGACTTCGAAGCGGGCGGCAAGCAGCATGGCTTCGGCGCCGGCGGCGTTCATGACATGTTCGACATTGAAACCCTAGGGAGGCGCTGATTTATTCGATTTTTCGTCCCTGCAACGCTCTGGAGGCCTTGATTTATCTGGGGGCAACAGCTGGGTTTTAGAATAAATCAGCGTCTCCCTAGGCGCCCAGTCCGGCGATTACGCCTTCGGCGATGAGTTTGTCATCTTCAACCAATAACACGTGCATGCCTGTGTCCCGCAAATATAAAAAGGGTAAGCCTTGTTGATTAAGGGAACATTAAGCATCACCGAAATAGCCAGAATCAATGTTCAGCACGCAACTTGATACTGCCATGACGCACCGGCTCAGAAGATTATTGGCAGACACTTAATACTCTCTTAATTCCAGGTCGACATGATGGGCGGGCTTTTCCGATCATCGTTCAACTCTTCTTGTGAGGTACTCATGAAATCCCTGTCCGTTATCAGTCTGCTTGTCGTACTGTCTGGGTGTGCTGCGGTTATTCCAAAACCGGACCAGGCCTCAAGTGTTGTCTATCTGTCTGCCGCCCCCAAAAATACGCTGCTTGCCGAAAGCATCGATGGTAGCACAGTCAATGACGGCCGCTATTTTACAGTGACTCCGGGCCATCACCTGCTCGAAGTGCTGGTTCTGACCGACAGCGATACAGACTCGACCACCCAAGACTTTGTCGACCTCGACGTGGCTGACTTCCAGTCTGACAGGAGCTACCGACTGGTGCTCACGCATAACACTATCAATCGTGACCTGAAGTTGCTGGATGAAGACGGCACGGTCATTAGAGAAATAAGCATTTAACGTCGAGCACCACAGTATCTGAACGATCACCGAGCCTTGTTCAGCTCACTTTTTATCATCCCGCCTGGAATAACCCACATGCACACTACGAAAGAAGATTACATATCTCTGGTCGCGCGCTTTCTGCTCAGCCTGCTGTTTTTGTACAGCGGTCTCGGCAAACTTATGGCGCCCGAGGCAACCTTGAATTATATCGACAGCGCTGGCATTCCTTTCGCTGTAGTCGCTTACATCGGCGCAGTGTTCGTGGAGTTAGGGAGACGCTGATTTATTCTAAAACCCAGCTGTTGCCCCCAGATAAATCAAGGCCTCCAGAGCGTTGCAGGGACGAAAAATCGAATAAATCAGCGCCTCCTTAGGCCTGGCCGCAGCGCTGGTGATCGGTTTTCGAACAACGCTTGCGGCGGCCATGATGGCTGTCTTCACGTTGATTACCGCGCTGGTTTTTCACCAGCATTTTGCGGAAAAATCGCAACTGACCAGTTTCCTGAAAAACATCGCGATCTGTGGTGGATTACTCCAGGTCATCGTGAGCGGCCCGGGCGCTCTCAGCCTTGATGAGACGTTCAAAAGAACCACCGAACGGCGTCGGGCGACAACACGAAATGGCGCGTGATGGTCAGCCTGACAGCGTTGCGCTGTCAGGCCCCTGTCTGTTCGAAAAACGTACCGCTATTCACTGTCCGTGAGCGTGCCAGTCAGACGGGAAACACTGGCTCCCCCAAGTTCAGCATCAGCCGGTTGGCCCAGGCAAAGATCGAGATGGCATGAATCAGGTCCAGAACCTGCACATCATCCAGCCCGTGCTGGCGCAGTGCCTGAATGTTTCCGGCATCGAGCGCAGCGGGTTCCAGGGTCAGGTCGATGGCAAACTGCACAATGGCTTTTTCGCGTGCCGTAGTGCCCGCCGTTGCCGGGTCGGCAAACACTTGGGCGATCACGTCATTGCGTTTGACCAGTTGTTCGAAACGTTGCGCGTGCACCGAAGCGCAATACACACAGCGGTTGATGCGTGACACCACGGTGCTCGCCAGCTCCCGCTCGGCGCGGGACAGGCCGCCCGGTGCGTACATGATGGCGTTGAAGGCCTGCGAGCGCTGGCGGAGGATGTCCGGGTGGTGCGCCAGCGTCAGGTAATAATCCGAGGTCTTGGCCTGCGGGTGGCTCTCTTCGAGCACGGCCAGTTGTTCGGCGCTGGCGTCATCGAGTTTCACGGTCGGCAGCCAGGCCTTCCAGCCCAGCACCTGATTGGTGAACCCTTCGATCTGGATAAGCTCGCTCATTGGGCTGCTCCGGCAGATTGCATGGCCGTCAGCCCGGCGGCCAGACGCACCTGATAGGACAGAAACGCGATCAATTGCGCCAACACCACGATTTCAGCGGTGCTCAACCCCTGAAGTTGCAGCGCCTGCAACGCACTTTGATCGCCATGCACTGGAGACTCGATCAAGGTGTGGGCAAACTTCAACATTGCCGCCAGGCGCGGGTCGTCCAGCCTGTCGATCTCGCCAGTGTCGACGTAAGTCACTGCCACGGCTTCAACGCCGGAGGCTTGCAATTGCGTCAGGTAATGCGCACTCAGGGTTGGTTGGCCACTCAGCCGCGTGGCGTAATAGGCAACCCACAGGCGTTCGCTCAACGAGAGGTTATCGTCCAGCGCGGGATCGAAAAACAGCTGCTGGCTGCCTTGGGTTGCCGATGCAACCTTTTCCCGTGCATGGCGCACGGTGTGCAACGGGCTGCCTGGCTCGATGCCCAGCAGCTCATCAAGCAGGTCCGGCGTCGTCTGATGTTCAGCAGTCGGTGTCATGAAATATCCTGCAAAGCTGTAGTGGCGTTCGCGCGGTCGGGGTTAGCAACGTTGCGCGAAGGGGGAAGATCAAGGCTGTTCGGTGACCATGGTCGCTGCCGTGCGGTCGCTGACCAGCGGCTCGACTTTCAGGCCTTTGCGCGCAGCCCAGATGTTCTGGTAATGGAACAGCGGAATGATGCCGACGTCGTCGCTGACCACTTTTACCGAGTCCTGAAGGATCTTGCGGCGTTTGGCTTCATCGAATTCAGCCGTCGAATCGGCCAGCGCCTTGTCCACCAGCGGGTTACTGTAGTGGCCCCAGTTGGATGCGCCCTGCCCTTTGCTGCTGTCGACCGTGGTCAGAATGTTGGTCAGGGCGTAAGCCGCTTCTCCCGTGCCATTACCCCAGGCGATCACGCTGATCGCCAGTTCATTCTTGTTCGCCTTGCCGGCGTAAACGGCCCATGGCAACACTTCCAACTGCACTTTGACGCCGATTCGTATCCAGAACTGCGCGACGGCCTGCATGACTTCGGGCGCTTGCGGGTAACGGTCACCCGGTACGTGTACGGTCAGTTGGAAGCCTTCGGGAAAACCTGCCTGTGCCAGCAGATCCTTGGCCTGTTTGACGTCATACGGGATGTTTTTGATGTCCGGGTTGTAACCGAAGGTGTTGGCCGGCATCCACTGATTGGCCTCAGTGACCGTGCCCTGCATGATCCGCTCGTCAATGGCCGGACGGTTGATCGCCAGAGACAGCGCCTTGCGCACTCTTACATCCAGCAGCGGGTTCTCGGCCAATGGCTTGCCCACGTTGTCACGGATGAACTCGTTCGGGCCAACGCGGAAGCTCGGCTGAATGATCAGCGCCCGCAAGCCCTGATAGGCGAAGACGTTGACGCCAGGCGTTTTGCGCAAGCGCTCGACGTCGGTTGGCGACACCTTGTCGATTACGTCCACATCACCCGCCAGCAAAGCCGCTGTGCGATTGGCTGCGTTGGCGATGAAGCGGAAATCGACCTTGTCCCAGGTTGGCTTCGCGCCCCAGTAACTGTCGTTACGGGCAAAGATCGTGCGGTCGCCCGGCACATAGGACACAAAGCGATAAGGTCCGGTGCCGATCATGGCTTTACCCGAATTGTAATCGGCGCTGCTGGCGGTGGCGCCCGCGTGGCGGCTGACGATGTAGATCGAGTCCACGTCTGGCAGCAGGTTGGCGTTGGGCTGGCGGGTTTTGATGATCAGCGTGTGATCATCCTTGGCGTTGACAGCTTCGACGGTGCGCATGGCGCCGGCGTAAGACGCGACGCTGCCGGGCACGCTGCGCGCGCGCTCGAAGGAGAACACCAGATCGTCGGCGGTCAGCGGCGTGCCGTCCTGCCATTTCACGTCATCACGCAGGGCAAATTCCCAGGTGGTGTCGTCGATGACTTTCCATCTTTTCGCGAGGCCTGGAAGGGTCTTGTCGTCGCGGCGGCTGACCAGCGATTCAAAGGCGTGCAGCGCCACCGAGCGGTCGCCGGCGTAGTTGTTCAGTTGCGGATCGAGCGACGAGACCGGGTCGGCATAACCGATGCGCAGGTCTTGCGCCGAAACACTGCCGGCGGCCAGCACGAGGGCCGAGGCCAGCAACGAGCGAACGAGTGGTTTCATGGGTGATTCCTTGTACGCAATGGCGATAATTGGCGAACTTTGGGCGATCGTTCAGCTTTGGTCGTTCAGCTCTGATCATTTAGGTGACATGCGCTCAGGTGGTTCGGCGAAACCTCTCTCAGCGCCGGTACTTCCTCGCGGCAGCGCGGCATGGCGTGTGCGGGCAGCGAGGGTGGAAATGACACCCGGCAGGCGGGTTCAGCGGGCTGGGGATTTCCCCTTTGATCGCGTCATAACGGGTACTGCGAATATCGAAACGCGGGATCTGCGCCAGCAGCGCCTGGGTATAAGGGTGATTGGTCCGCGCAAACAGGTCATCGACCGATGCGGTCTCGACCACCCGCCCCAGATACATCACCACCACGCGGTCACACAGGTGCTCGACCACACCCAGGTCGTGGCTGATGAACAGATAGGTCAGGCCCAGCTCATCGCGCAGGTCCATGAACAGGTTGAGGATCTGCGCCTGAATCGACACGTCCAGTGCCGCCACCGACTCGTCGCAGACCAGTAGTTCCGGCTGCACCGCCAGCGCCCGGGCGATGCCGATACGCTGCCGCTGACCGCCGCTGAACTGATGCGGGTAACGCTGGCGCAATTGCGGGCTGAGCCCGGCGCGTTGCAGTTGGGCACTGACGTAGTCGTCGGCACCTTTGCGGTCGGTCAGGCCATGCAGCAGTGCGCCCTCGCCAACGATCCGGTCGACCCGCAAACGCGGGTTGAGGCTCGACGACGGGTCCTGGAAAATCATCTGCACTTTAAGACGCAGTGCCTTGCGTTCCTGTGTGGTCAGGCTGTCGAGCGGCTTGCCGTCTACCAGCGCGCTGCCGGAGGACACCGGCAGCAGCCCGGCGACCATGCGCCCGAGGGTCGACTTGCCGCAGCCTGACTCGCCCACCAGCCCGACCACTTCGCCGCTCACGATACGCAGATCGACGCGATCCACCGCATGCGTCACCGGTTTCGGGCGGGTCAGGTGCAGGCGTTGCAGCAGCCCTGCAAACGAGTGCTCGTCCACGGCTTTACCGAACGTCTTGCTGACCTGTTGCAACTCGATGAGCGGGATCTGATCACTGGGCATCGGCAGCAGCTCCTGGATAAAAGCAGCGAACCGAATGGCCCGGCCGAATCTCGCGTGGTTCAGGGTCCTGCGCGCACGCTGCCGATGCTCTGGAGCAGCGCGCGGCAAATGCGCAGCCAACAGGCATAGACAGCAGATCCGGCGCCATGCCGGGAATCTGCCGCAAACGCTGCCCGCGCCGGTTGCGGCTTGGCAGGCTGTCGATCAAGCCTTGTGTGTAGGGATGTTGCGGGCTATCCAGCACATCAGCGACCGAGCCTTGCTCGACGATACGCCCGGCGTACATCACCGCCACATCGTCAGCCAGACCAGCCACCACCGACAGGTCGTGGGTGATCCAGATCAGAGAGGTGCCTTGCTCACGCACCAGCTTCTGCACTTCGCTGAGGATCTGCGCCTGAATGGTCACGTCCAGTGCGGTGGTCGGCTCGTCGGCGATGATCAGGTCCGGCGCATGCAGCAGCGCAATGGCAATCGCCACCCGCTGGCGCATGCCGCCGGACAGCTGATGCGGGTAGGCGCGCAGGCGCTCTTCGGGGCTGGCAATGCCCATCAACGCCAGCGTGCGGCTGGCGTGTTCACGGGCTTCGCGCTTGCCTAGCGTGCTGTGCGCGCGCACGGCTTCGATCATTTGCGTGTCGACCCGCAGCACCGGATTGAGGGTCATCATCGGGTCCTGAAAAATCATTGCGACCCGATTGCCCTGAATTTCGCGCAGTTGCCCGGCGGAGAGCTTTGTCAGGTCACGGCCCTTGAACAGCACCTGGCCACCACTGATGCGCCCCGGTTCATCCACCAGACCGAGGATCGAGAAGCCGGTGACCGATTTGCCCGACCCCGACTCACCGACCAGCCCGAGAATGCGCCCTGGCTGCACGCGCAACGACACATTGCGCACCGCAGGCAGCACACCGGCACGGGTATGAAACGACGTGCACAGATCGCGCACCTCCAGGGTCGGTTGCTCCACCGAGGCAGCCACGGACGACACTTCAGGCACACTCATCGCTGCAACCTCGGGTTCAGGACGTCGCGCAGGCGGTCGCCGACCAGATTGATCGCGACGATGGTAATCAGCAGCGCCAGCCCCGGAAACAGGCTGATCCAGTATTCATTGCTGAGCATGTATTGAAAGCCGTTGGCGATCAGCAGCCCCAGTGAGGGCTCGGTGACCGGCACACCCAGGCCGAGAAACGACAGGGTCGCTTCGAGGGTGATGGCGCGAGCGATCTGCAAGGCGCCAATCACGATCAGCGGCGGCAGGCAGTTGGGCAGGATGTGCCCGATCACGATACGCAACGGACCAACGCCCTGCCCGCGCGCTGCATCGACGTATTCGCGACGGCTTTCGGTGAGCGCCTGACCTCGGGCGGTGCGCGCGTAATAGGCCCATTCGAGCAGAATCAGGGTGAGCATCACGTTGCCGACGCCCTTGCCCAGCCAGGCCAGAATCATCAGCGCCATCAGAATCACCGGAAACGACAGCAGCAGGTCGACCAGACGCATCAACAACGCATCGACCCAGCCGCCGACATACGCGGACATCAGCCCCAGCAATGTGCCGATCACTGCCGCGATCAAAGCCGAGCCGATGCCGACCCACAGGCTGATGCGCAGGCCGTAGATAATCGCCGAGACCAGATCGCGGCCTTGCCCGTCGGTGCCCAGCCAATAGGTGTAGCCGCTGTCCATGTTCAGGCTGCCGGGCGGCATGCGCGCATCCATCACGTTGAGCTGCATCAGGTCATAAGGGTTCTGCACTACGATCCACGGTGCGAAGGCTGCGATCAGCACAATGACCAGTAACAGCAGCAAACCGATTACTGCGGTGGTAGAACTCATGAATTCAACAATCACCCGACGCCAGGGCGACTGAGCCTGCAACAGGGTATGGGCCGGCGCGAGCTTTACAGTGACGTTCATCGGGATGCCTCAATGCGGACGCGGGGGTCCAGCAGGTAATACAGGCCGTCGACGATCAGGTTGAGCACCACGAAAATCACCACAACCACCATCAGGTAAGCGACCACCACCGGCCGGTCGAGCATGTTGATGCTGTCGAGAATCAGCTTGCCGGCACCCGGCCAGGCAAAGATGCTTTCGGTAACCACGGCGTAGGCAATGGTCGAGCCGAGCTCCATGGCCAGCACGGTCACCACCGGGATCATGGTGTTGCGCATGACGTGCATGCACATCACGCGCATCGGCGACAGGCCTTTGGCGCGGGCGAACTTGACGAATTCCTGCGGCAGCACCTCGCGCACGCCGGCACGGGTCAGGCGCAATACCAGTGAAATCTTGAACAACGCCAGGTTAAGCGCGGGCAACAGCAGATGTTGCAAGCCGTCGAGGGTCAGCCAGGACCATTGCACACCAAGCCATTCACGGGTTTCGCCGCGACCGCTGGCCGGTAGCCAGCCCAGCGTGATCGAGAACAGCATGATCATCATCAACGCCACCCAGAACGCCGGCAGCGAAAAGCCAACGATGCTGGCAGCCATCATCAGACGGGACAGCGGATGATCGGGGTACAGCCCGGCGAACATGCCCAGCGGCACGCCGATCACCACCGCCAGAAACAGCGCGCTGAACGCCAGTTCGAAGGTCGCGGGCAGACGCTGGAGGATCAGGCGCATGGCGTCTTCGTGGTAAACGAAGCTCTGGCCCAGATTGCCGTGCACTGCGCCCTTGAGAAAGATCAGGTATTGCTGCCACAGCGGCTGGTCCAGCCCCAGGTGCGCGATGGCCTGCAGGCGTTCGGCCTGATTGAGGTCTTCGCCGACCAGAATGTCCATCGGGTTGCCAATGGCATTCAGGCCGACGAACACCACCACCGTCATCAGCAAAATGACCAACAACGACTGGGTCAAGCGGCGCAGCGCCCAGCCGATCATGGGCGTAGCTCTTCGGCGGCCGGCGCGCTGGCCACCCATTCATCGCCCAGCAATTCCGGTTCGGCATACTCGCGCATGGACTGGAAATGCAGCGCGATATCATCGTTGAACAGCAGCCCGACCAGCGCATGGGCCAAACGCTTCGAGCCTTCGCTGATGGCCGAAATGTCGCCGGATACTGCGCCGTAGCTCAGTGCTGCCGGGTAGCTGAAACAGTGAATGTGGTTCAGGCCCGGGCAAGCGCCGGGGGTCCTTTCCTGGAATTCGAAGCAGTTGCCCAGGTCAGGCAGTACGGCCAGTTCAGTGTCGGCTTCGCCGGGTGGTGCATTGAAGCGGTCTTGCCAGAGACGTATGTGCGACGAGAACGGCGAAAATTCCGGGCGTTGTTCGAAGTCGGTACGAAACCCGGTAGCGAAAACCACGAAATCCGCTTCGATGCGGGCGTTCGGGGTGTGCAGCCAGACTCCGCCCGCCGGGTTTGCTTCGACCGCAAGCACTGGATTATCCAGCAGAAAGCGCGCCCTGCCTGAATTGCAAACCCTGAGCGTACTGCCCCGTGGCGGAGGCACTTGCTGGGTGTTGAGGTAATGGCGGATGCGCCACTTCCAGATATCCGGCAAGCGCCAGTAGCCGTGAACCATGCCCGGATTACCAACGCCCTTGCCTTTGTTGACACGTGGCAGCTCGGCGCGACGAATCAACAAATCGACCCGCTGCGCACCGGCTTCCAGTGCAGTGGCCGCGCTGTCCATGGCCGACGCTCCGCCGCCAATCACGGCGACGCGCTTGCCTTCGAACCAGTCATCCTGCAAACCGGCGGCCGAGTGCGTCCATAAATGCTTCGGCAATTGCCGGGCGAAATCCGGTACCCAAGGACCACCCAGGCCATCACGTCCGGTCGCGAGCACGACGTGCCGAGCCAGCATGAACTGCGTCTGCACGGGTGTCGTGAGGTCCAGTTCAATGAGGCCGTCCGCTCTGGGCGCGACCCTGCTGACCCGGTTTTCATTGCGTACATCCAGCGCCAGCACCTTACGATACCAGCGCAGGTACTCGGCCCATTGCAAACGCGGAATCTTGTCCAGCGCGGCCCAGCCAGCAACACCTAACTGCGCTTCGTACCAAGCGCGAAAGGTCAGTGCCGGCAAACCCAGCGCCGGGCCGGTCAACTGTTTCGGCGAGCGCAGGGTTTCCATGCGCGCGGTAGTCGCCCAAGGCCCTTCGAACCCCGTCGGCGACTGATCGAAAATCACCGCCGACACGCCCAGATGCCGCAGCTCGGCAGCCAGCGCAAGGCCCGCCATGCCGCCGCCGATGATCGCTACATCGAGCACGGCCTGCCCGGCACTCTTTCTCGGTTTGACCCAAGGTTTTGCGGGCAGATCCAGCCACGCCAGATCCTGCTGCAGGCGAGCTTCCAGCGCCGCGAGACCGGCAGGTGCGTTTACATCGGACATTGATCGGTACCCGGAAAGATGATCAGGCGCAAAGCCCGAGCCTGATTCAAATCAATTCAAAAATCATTCCAATAACGCATTAAATGAATTCTTAAAGCCATTGAATGCTTAATCCGAATACTAAAAGCCATTCTTTATTCTCGCAACGCGCAAAAAAGCATATTTATATTCCTGAATGGATTTATAGAGGCGTTTAGAACGTTGGCTGAGGAGCAGTCCTGAAATCTGTTGCCTCGGGTGTGTCTGATGCACCGAGGTGCCGGGTTTTGCTGCCGATTCCCGGCAGTTCGCGGACAAGTCCGCTCCCACACAAGCGCAGCATCGGCCGGTCCGCTCACATGCATCAGCGCAGATCACTCTGCATTATTCACATATCCTGAGATGCCCGCAGAGTGGGCTTCTGCCCGGAGGGCGTGGGAGCTTCAGGAGGTTACGACGGCTGCGATGGGCTGCGAAGCAGTCCTGAAACGGGCCGACTTGGTTTTCCCTGATGTACCGTGTGCACCGGTTTTGCTGCCGGTTCCCGGCAGTTCGCGGACGAGCGAAGCGTCGCCCGGTCAGCTCCCACACAGTCTGTGCTTACGCGCGCTCACTCGGCATAAATGCTCTGCAACAGGGCGTCATGAGCACTGGCTTTGTGCATGACCATTTCGGGCAGGAGGATTTTTGCGGACGCGGCGATTTCATCGATCAATGCCCTCGCGACGTCCGATAGCGGACTGGCGAACGCCGATATCAAGCCGAAGAAGAACGGAATATTGCAGGCAATCGGCCTGACCACCACGCCTTGCACCGGTACGCCCATGGCCGTGAACGGGTCGACCAGTGCGATGCCGAGCCCGGCCCTGGCCATCTGCATGGCGATCAGCGAGGTATTGGTGTCCAGCATGCGCGGTGGCTCGCCGCCTGCATCGTGAAAAGCCTTATCGATCCGCCGCCGAAATCGATACGGATTGGCCATGGTGATCAGGGTCTGTTGGCGCAGCAGTTCTATCGACAGGATGTCATGGGCGGTCAGCTCGGAGTCGGCAGGCAGCACCGCCACGCAGGGTGCCTCGCCGATCCAGTGAATCTCCAACCCGCGATGTTCCAGCGGCAGGCTGACGGCGCCCAGGTCCATGGTCTTCGACAGCACAGCCTGAACGACATTTTCCGGGGACATGCTTTGCAGCTGAATCTGCTGCGGACGCAGCGCCTCCGGCAGTCGCGACAGTGCAGCGGGCAGCAGCCCTGCCGCCAGCGCCGAGATCGCCACCAGTTTGATCTGATGATTTTCTTCCTGAGCGATATGCTGCGCACGCTGGCGAATGTTACGGACGCTCAGCAAGGCGCTTTCGACCTCGCCATACATCATGAACGCCTTGTGAGTCGGCGTGACCTTCGGCCCGCTGCGCTCGAACAGGGCAAAACCCAGCTCCTGCTCCAGTTCCTGGATGACCCGGGTGACCGATGGCTGGGAGCGGCCCAGCATTTTCCCGGCAGCGGTGACACTGCCTGCCGACATCACTGCTGCAAACGCTTCGAGTTGACGCAAATCCATATACACGCCTTGATCATCACGGATACTTTGGGGGATCTTGCCGTGCAGGATTCCCCGGCTCAAAGCGCAAAAGTCTACACGCTGTCGGAGCACTTATCGCTCGGTACACACCCGCAAGCAGAAAGCCGGTCTGTAATCGAATAGAACACCGGCAGCCTTTGTGCAGTCACATGGCATGCAATTCACGAGGAAAACAACGCATGGCACTCAACGCACTGGTGTTTCTTGCCACGCTCATCGGCATGGAAGGTTTCGCACTCGTTGCTCACAAGTACGTGATGCACGGCTGGGGCTGGGGCTGGCATCGCTCGCACCATGAGCCTCGCAGCGGCTGGTTCGAAAAAAATGATTTGTATGCCGTGGTGTTTGCCGGCGTGGCCATTGTGCTGATCGCACTGGGCACGCAGGGTATGCACCCGCTGGAATGGATCGGTGCGGGCATGACGGGCTATGGTCTGCTGTATTTCATCGTGCATGACGGGCTGGTTCATAACCGCTGGCCATGGCGATGGGTGCCACGCGCGGGTTACGTCAAGCGCCTGTATCAGGCGCACTTGATGCACCACGCGGTGTCCGGCAAGGAGCGATGCGTGTCGTTCGGTTTTCTGTATGCGCCCGCACCTGCACGGCTCAAGGCGCAGTTGCGGGCCATGCACGGTGGCCCGCTCAACAAGCGTGACGAGGACGCTGCCACAGATCGGCAGGACGCTGCGCAAAGTGTCGCCCGCGAACGCTAGTCGCGCGCCACGCCGACGCCGTCACCAGACGGATTTTATCCAGTTTCGACGTCGACACTCGTGCATCCCACGCTGACGCGCCCGCCTTGCGAACCTTGACGCCAATCTCGCGGTACACCGCACTGGCAGTCGCAACCGCCCAGGCGGAGCGCCACGGCAGCGCCGCCATGCCGGCCTCGGCGCTGACATAGTAGGGTTCTGCCAGGTCGACCAGGCGCCCGGCCAGCACCGCCAGCCTGTCGCGGTACGCCGGGTCTGTCAGCCGGTCTGCGGGGATAGCCATCTCATCCAGCCAGTCAGCGGGCAGATAGCAACGGCCGATCCCGGCGTCCTCGACGATGTCCCGTGCAATGTTGGTCAGTTGAAAGGCCATGCCCAGATCGCAGGCCCTGTCCAGGGTCTGATCGTCACGCACGCCCATGACCTGCCCCATCATCAGCCCCACCACACCGGCAACGTGATAGCAGTATTCAAGGGTGTCCTGCAGGCAGCGATAATCGCGCTGCTGCACGTCCATGGCAAAACCGGCCAGATGATCAAGGGCATAGTCCTGACGCAGATTGTGACGTTTCACAACATCCTTGAACGCGGCGAACGCTGGATCGCTGACCGGCAAACCGGCGTACACGGCGTGCGTCTGCGCCAGCAGTCCTTGCAGACGCTGGTCGATCTGCGTGTCGCTGACCGTACTGGCCGGACGCCCGGCTTCCTGGCCGTCGATCACATCATCGCAATGACGGCACCAGGCATACAGCATGACCGCGCTGCGCCGGGTATGCGGGTCGAATAAGCGCGAGGCCGCCGCGAAGCTTTTCGAGCCCACGGTAATGCTTCGAATCGCATGGTCCAGCAGCGCCTGATCCTCTGTCTGCGCATCGGTCATGCGCCGAGGTCCTCGATCATCAGCCCGGCGGTGGCCTTGGCCGAACCAATCACCCCCGGCACACCTGCGCCGGGATGGGTGCCGGCCCCGACCAGATAGACATTATTCAGCTGCGCGTCGCGGTTATGTGGTCGGAACCAGGCGCTCTGCTGAAGAATCGGCTCCAGCGAAAACGCCGAACCCAAGTGCGCATTCAGCTCATCGCGAAAATCGTTGGGGGTGAAAATCCGGCAGGTGACCAGGTCTTCACGCAAGCCGGGCATGTAGTGCTTTTCCAGATATTCGAAGATACGATCCCGGTAGCGCGGCCCTTCCACCTTCCAGTCGATGGGCGCGTTGCCCAGATGCGGCACCGGCGAAAGCACGTAATGGCTGGAGCAGCCCGGCGGGGCAAGGCTCGGGTCAGTGATGCACGGCGCGTGCAGGTACAGGGAAAAGTCGTCGGCCAACGTGGCACCTTTGAAAATCTCCTGAATCAGCTCCCGGTAACGCGGCCCGAAGCAGACAGTGTGGTGCTGCAACTGCGGTTGGGGCCGTTTCAGCCCGAAATGGATGACGAACAGCGAATTGCTGAAACGCTTGCCTTGCAAGCGACGACCTTCTTTGACCCCGCGCGGATGATGTCCGAGCAGGTTGGTATAGGTGTGAATAACGTCGGCATTCGATGCCACGCAATCTGCCTTCAGTTGCCGACCATCATTCAAGTGCACGCCCGTGGCCCGCCCTGCGCTGACGTCGATGCTGGCCACCTCGGCATTCAGCTCGACCTTGCCGCCGATGTCCTCGAACAGCTTGACCATTGCCTGCACCAGCGCACTGGTGCCGCCTTTCGGAAACCACACGCCCCATTTACGCTCCAGCGCGTGAATCAGCGTATAGATCGAAGAGGTCGCGAACGGGTTGCCACCGACCAGCAGCGAATGAAACGAAAACGCCTGACGCAGCTTCTCGTTCTTGATGAACCCTGACACCTTCGAATACACACTGCGCCACGCTTCGAGACGCGCCAGTTGCGGCCCGGCCTGGACCATGTCGCGAAAGGACAGAAAGGGTACCGCGCCCAGTTTCAGATAGCCTTCTTCGAACACCGCTTTCGAATACGCCAGAAAACGCTGATAGCCCGCCACGTCTTTTGGATTGAGCTGGCCGATCTGGCGATCCAGTGCAGCCTGGTCATTGGCGTAATCGAACTGCGTGCCGTCTTCCCAGCACAAGCGATAGAACGGCGCGACCGGCAGTAACTCGACGTAATCGCCAATGGACTTGCCCGCCACCGTGAACAGCTCCTCTATGGCGGTGGGGTCGGTAATGACCGTCGGACCGGCGTCAAAGGTAAAACCCTGGTCGTGGTAGACGTAGGCACGACCGCCCGGTTTGTCGCGCTTTTCCAGCAGGGTCGTCTGTATGCCGGCTGCCTGCAGGCGAATCGCCAGTGCCAGGCCGCCAAAACCGGCCCCTATCACCACGGCGCTTTTTGCTTGAGTCATAAGGTGTTCTCGTAATGTCGAGGCGAATATCGGAGTGCAGCGCGCAGCGCTTGCGCGACCGGCACCGGTGGCTTGCCGACCAGTACCCGCAGTTTGTCGCGCGCCGGGCTGTCGCCTGCGTAAAAGCGGCTGATCAGGCCTTCAGGCAGGCCGTAAAAGCGCTGCATCACCTGCCAGCGGTCCTGCGGGCGTCCGGCCAGAAACAGCATGCGGTTGAGCAAACGGTAAAACCCCTGCTGCTGCCATTGATGGCGGGCAAAATCACGAATGCCTCGCGCCAGCGTGTCGGCGTTCAGAACGGGCTGTTCAGCGATCCAGTCGGCCAGGCGCACCGCATACGGCAGTGAATAACCCGTGGTGCAATGGAAAAGCCCGGCGCGCAGTCCGGACAGCGGCTGGCCCTCGGCTGCATCCCAAAACGACTCGAAATCCCCCGCCAGAGTAATCGGCAGCATGCCCTGCTCTTCGCGCAGACAGGCGTCCACTTGCCAGCCGCTGTGCTGCACATAATCAGCGATGTGCTTGCGCAGCTGTTCGACCGACGACGAATGCCGATCCACGTAATGGGTGTCTTCGATCAGCAGCGTGTCAGCCGAAAATGGCAGCACGTAGACAAACCGGTAGCCCTCACCCTGCGCGACCCGTGCATCCATGATGATCGGCGCATCAAGGCAATGAGGTGCTTTCAAACGCAGCAATTGGCCGAGAAACGCCTGGCGCCCTAGTATCAGGTGCTGACTTTCCCGGGCGCCACGGCCATCGATGACAGCGCGGGCCTGAATCTGTTGTCCGTCAAGCGCCACCGAGTCGGGACTGACGCGGGCAATGCGTCGATTTTTCCACAGGTCATCGCCCAGTACAGGCTCGATTACTGTAGAAAACCGGTCGGAGGTGATGCTCGCGTAGCCGCTGTTCATACGCCGCGAGCGGCCGGGGAAATGCACGTCGTAGGCGGGCCAGGTTTTCACTACCAACGGCCTGAGCCACTGACGCTGCGCCGCGTTGAGGTCGCCGTCGTGAAAGGACCAGGTATGATTGCCGCCCAGATGCGCCTGCTCTTCGATGCACAGCACGCGCAGTTGCGGCCGTAGCTGCTTGAGCCGCCAGGCAATCAGACCGTTGGCCAGCCCGCCTCCGGCCAGAATCAGGTCATAACTCATGAACCGTCCTCGCAAACACCGGTTGGCCGGTACTGAGCACTTGCTCAATGATATCCGCCGCCCTGGCCACGCCCCCGGCACCATGCAGTTCGCTTGCCAGGCGCAGCAACGGCTCTCGCGACTGGGCGAGCACACGCTGCAAATGGCTGCGGATTTTCGGCGCCCGCGCGCGTCGGCCGAGTTGCAGGCCTGCACCACGGTAGCTGACCCGCGCCGCCACGCCCGGCTGATCGAAAGCAATAGGCATTACCAGCATCGGCGTGTTCGCGGAGATGGCGTCCATCACTGTATTCAGGCCGCCATGGGTGATCACCGCGTCGGCATGCTGCAACACCCATTGCTGGGGCGCGAAATCGGTGACCCAGGTTGCGCCGAGGCGCAGCAGTTGCTGTTCCTGAGCGGCATCAAGACCGCCGCAATGCGCGATCAGCAACTGCGCATCCAGGGCACGGCAGGCCATCGCCATTTGCTTGAACATACCCAGGCGTGCGCCTTGCAAAGTGCCCAGGCTGGCGAAAACGAAGGGTCGGTCCGGGTCGATGCTCCAATCCCCTGGTGTGTTGACCGGCGGCGCCCGCAGCGGCCCTACCGTGTGAAAGTGGGCTGGCCGGTGCTCGCGTGGGAAGTCAAAGCCGTCGAGGGTCTGGCTGATCTGTGCGAACGGCGAAAGGTACTGGTGAAAGCCGTCGCGCGGCCTGACCGCCAGGCGCCGCGACGCATCATGCAACACAGTACGCAGCGGGCACATCAACCAGTCATAGACCTTGCAGCTGACGTCATACATGCGTTGGCTGCGCGGGTCGGTGCCGTAGGCAAAGGGCATCACCGGAAGTGGCAATCGTGGCTCGCGATTGACCGGCAGCGCGCAGGCCACGGACACGAACGGTAATTTCAGCGCTTCGGCGACCAGCCCGCCCGCAGCCTCCATCTGATCGCAGAGCAACGCATCGACCGCCTCGTGGGCCAGCGCAGCCGGCAGTTCGTTGCAGAACATTGCTGCGCTGCGACTGAGGTCCTTGATGACCCGGCGCAGGCCCAGCGGGTTGGTCGGCGCGGCGGCACGACGCAACACGGCGTCAAGACTTCCGGGCGGGTGAGTGTTGGCACCCAACGGGTAAAAACCGATACGCGGGTCACTCAGCCACTGGCGCGCATCCGCCTGATGAAAGAAGGTGACGCGGTGACCTCGCTCGATCAACGCCACGGCTAACGCCTGAAACGCCTGAAAATGACTGTAGAAAGCAGGCGTGACGACGCCGAAATGGCTCATGGCGGTGAACCATTGATCGCAAGCGGGAGGCTGAGCCGCGCCTTGCGCAGCGCCGCAAGGTCTGCGGATGCCGTGCAGAAGCAGGCGATGCGCAGTTGGCGAATTATTATTTCAAAATGTTCGATCACTGCACTGCTGGACAGCATCGCTTCGTTGAGCACACCTGCGGCTTGCCCCACCAGATCGGCGCCAAGGCGAATGGCTTTGGCCGCATCAACGCCATTGCGAATGCCGCCCGACGCGATCAGCGTGATATCGGGCAGAGCTTTGCGCACATTGATCAGGCTGGTGGCGGTGGCAATGCCCCAGTCAGCGAAGGCCATCGCCACCTCACGGTCGGCAGCACTGGTGGCCCGCCCGGCTTCGACCGCTGCCCAACTGGTGCCGCCCTTGCCAGCCACATCAATGACCCGGACGCCGACACCAGCGAGTAACGACGCCACCTCGGCAGACAGCCCTGCCCCAACCTCCTTGACGATCACCGGCACGCCGACGCTCTCGACGGTACGGGCAATCGTGTTCAGTACACCCTGCCATTGCCGGTCGCCTTCAGCCTGCACGGCTTCTTGCAATGGGTTGAGGTGGATGATCAGCGCATCGGCCTGTAGCGCATCGACGGCGCGCCTCGCCAGATCCAGGCCGTCAGCTTCCAGCAATTGCGCAGCGCCGATATTGCTCAGCAAGGGCACGCCCGGTGCCAGACGCCGCAACTCGCGCGTCAGGCCCTGATCATTCGGGCTGCGCAAGCCCACACGCTGCGAACCGACGCCCATGGCCATCCCCAGTTCCTGCGCCGCGATGGCCAGATTGCGGTTGATCACTGTCGAGCGCTCGGCGCCGCCGGTCATCGAACTGATCAGCAGTGGCGCACGCAATGGCATGTGCAGCAAGGCGCTGCGCAAGTCGATGTCATCCAGGTTCAGTTCAGGCAACGCACAGTGCTCGAACTGCACGGCATCCAGTCCTGTCACTGCGCCCGAACCTGCGCCGCGCTGTTCGAGGACGATGTCCAGATGATCATCCTTGCGTCGACCAAGGTCGCTGTTATCCATTTCTGCTCCGTAATCCTCTGGATCATTTCTCCACAGGTGTGGTCTCTAGTCACTTGAGGCACTCAAGAACGGAGGTCGTTCCGTTGGTTTGCTGCGCAAGGATTGAACCTGAGACAAGACAGCCGAGCTGTCGAGCCCAAACAGCCAAGGTATGCAAATGACTAATGTGGAACTGGACGCCCCCCTCGACAGTGGCCTGGCAGAGCATCTGGCAAGTGTGCGTGAGCAGATCGAGAAACGCCTGAATGACTTGCTGCCGGCGGGCGGCAACGAACGTGACCTGGTGGCCATTGCCATGCGCGAGGGCACCTTGGCACCGGGCAAACGGGTGCGCCCGATGCTGCTGATGCTGGCGGCCGATGGTCTGGGGCATGACAGCAGTGCGGCCCTGGAGCTGGGTTGCGCGGTGGAAATGATCCACGCGGCGTCGCTGGTACTCGACGATATGCCCTGCATGGATGACGCCCGTCTGCGACGAGGGCTGCCTACCGTGCACCTTAAATTCGGTCAGGATGTTGCGATCCTCGCCGCGGTTGCCCTGTTGAGTCGGGCGTTTGGTGTCGTCGCCGGCATCAGCGAGGTGCCGCCTGCGGTGCGCACGCAATTGGTCGGTGTGCTGGCCAACGCTGTCGGTATGCAAGGCCTGGTGCGTGGTCAGTTTCAGGACCTGCACGACGGCCTGCACAGCCGCGATGCCGAGCAGATCGCCACGACCAATCGGCTCAAGACCGGCGTGCTGTTCAGCGCGATCATGGACATGGCGTCGCTGGTGAGCGGTGCCGACGAAGGCACGCGTGCCGGTTTGCAGGATTTCGCCACCGAACTGGGTCAGGCCTTCCAGCTGTATGACGATTTGCAGGACAAATCCGCCGACAATGCGAAGGATCAAGGCAAGGACGAGGGAAAATCAACGTTCGTGGCGCTGTATGGCGAGCAGAAAGTCACCGAGCAGTTGCGCGCACACCTGAAAAAAGCCGATGGGCACCTCATGCGGCTTACGGCAGTGAACAGATTATCGGCGGTTACCTGCGGCTGATCTTCCAGAAGGCCGCAACAGTGCGTTGAGCCGATGCACAGTTGATGCTCATACGCCGACCATCAGCCGGTTGCGCCCCTGTTTCTTGCCCAGATAAAGCAGCGCATCTGCACGGCTGAGGGCAATCTCGAAACTCTCTTCGCGCTGAATGGCAACCATCGACAGCGTCGCCGTGACTTTCATGACCTGCGCCCGGCTCCAGCCTGATTCGTTGCCAATGCGGGTCCAGATCCGGTCGGCCACCCGTTGTGCATCTTCCTGCGTGGTATCGGGCATCAGCACCAGAAACTCCTCGCCACCCCAGCGTGCCGCCATATCGCTGCTGCGCACGCTGCTGACAATGATGTCTGCCACACGCTGCAGCACTACATCGCCGGTATCGTGGCCGTGCTGGTCATTGATCAGTTTGAAATGATCGATATCCAGCAGGATGAGCGATGCCGACAGCCCCTGGCGCCGCGCCTGCAACTGCCGCACCCGATCCAGAACCCTGCGCCGGGTGAACAGGTTGGTCAGGCTGTCACGATTGGCCAGATGAAACAGGCTGAGCTGGATAGACGACGTGAACCGCACGGAAAGCGCAGTGGCGTAGATCGCCAGCGTGGTCGCGGTGAACACGTTGATGACCCCGAACACATCCAGCATCGTGCTGCTCAGGCCGGAGTTGTGGCCCATGTGCCGGCGGAAAGCGAAGCAGGCCACCACCGCCAGCAGGATCGCCACGCTGAACACAACACGCTTGATCGTTACCAGCTGGAAGGTGAACGCGATGATCGGGATGACGCAGAACATATAAAAACTGAAATTGCTTTCCCAGCCCAGCACGCAGGTGGCCAGTACCGCATGGGCGATGATTTCCAGGCTCATCAGTTGCCCGGTCTGCCGGTAACGCTCTCCTCTGATCAGGTAGATGCAGTTGATGTAAATCAGGGTGCTGACGATGTTGGCCAGCCACAGAATTTCGACATGCAGGGCGAGAAACACCAGCAGAAATACACAATGAATGCCGAGGGCGACGTAAACGATAGGCGTGATGTGTTTCCAGAACTGGGCGGCCGTGTCCTTGTAAAGCTGGGATCGGTCTTCTGCCAGGAGGGTCATCATCACGTTTTCTCGAAAGTGCGGGCTGGGTATGACCATGAACACAGGACTGAATTCATCGACTGTATCGGCAAAACACCATAATGCTTGACACATTGTCTAACAATTTAACAAACCGTTATGTATCTGTCGTTTATGTGTCAACCCGACACGAGGCTGCTTTAATGCGCAGTGATCACCGGCCCGTGCATTTACGTGCGGCCTGTACGACTCAGAGGATGCATGCCGATGGAACGTCTCACCGCGAAAGACTTTGCCCCTGAACTGCTTGAGCTCTACGACTATTACGCCCATGGCAAGATCAACCGGCGTGAATTCCTCGACCGTGCCGCGCTGTTCACCCTGGGCGGGCTGACCGCCAGCGCGTTGCTTGCTTCGTTGAGCCCCAACTATGCACTGGCCACCCAGATCGAGTTTACCGATCCGGATATCATCGCCGAGTATGTGAATTACCCGTCCCCCAAGGGCCCTGGTCAGGTGCGCGGTTATCTGGTGCGCCCGGCGAAAGCCACCGGCAAGGTGGCTGCTGTGGTTGTCGCGCACGAGAATCGCGGCTTGAACCCGTACATCGAAGACGTGGCCCGGCGCGTGGCGAAAGCCGGGTTCATCGCGCTGGCACCCGACGGTCTTTCATCGGTCGGTGGCTATCCGGGCAATGACGACAAGGGCCGCGAGCTTCAGCAGAAGGTCGACCCGGAAAAACTCATGAACGACTTCTTCGCGGCCGTCGAGTGGCTGATGAAGCATGACGCAACCACCGGCAAGGTAGGGATCACCGGCTTCTGCTATGGCGGCGGCGTGGCTAACGCTGCGGCCGTTGCGTACCCCGAGCTGGGCGCGGCGGTCTCGTTCTACGGGCGTCAGCCTGACGCCAAAGACGTGGCGAAGATCAAGGCTCCGGTGATGATTCACTACGGCGAACTGGACACCCGCATCAATGAAGGCTGGCCTGCGTACGAGAAGGCATTGAAAGCAGCGGGTACGACCTACGAAACCTATATCTATCCGGGCGCCAACCACGGCTTCCACAACGACTCGACCCCGCGTTACGACGAAGCCGCCGCCAAACTGGCCTGGGAGCGCACAATGGGGTGGTTCAACAAGTATCTGGTGTGAGGGTTGATTTTGAAGGATGAGTGCTGATTAGTGAATTTCTTGCAAAAAGGCATTCATTTTTCCCTACCTTATCGGCCAAGGTGGTTAACGCTAACATCGCCCGTGATGTCGGTTCGATCCGGATTGTCAGGCCACAGGCTGATCGACCATCACTCAAGCGTCCGCCTTGAACTATCGGTACGCCGTCGCTCCGCTCATCCACATTGACCACATGCTCGGCTATTCGGATCCAGTGCACTGGCGGAGCATTTTCACCCCTGACAACCGGCAAACTGGCGCATGTGATTTCAAATCAAAAGAAGGAACTTGCCATGCTCAAGCACATGATAAAAGTGGCGCTCTGCGCAGCAGCACTGACTGCCGGAGTCGCATGTGCTGCAGGCGATGCGCCCATTGATCCGGGAGCGAAGCAGCACATCACACGAGTGGGCAGTCAGGCATCCATCGCGGGGCCGGCCGCTTATTTCACCGGTCAGGTGCGAATCGACATGGTCTGGCCCGCTGATGGTGGATTGAACACATCCGGGGCGCTGGTGACTTTCGAGCCAGGCGCACGCTCAGCGTGGCATACCCACCCCGCCGGGCAGCGGCTCGTGGTGTACTCCGGGGTCGGCCTGACTCAGGAGTGGGGCAAGCCTGTTCAGGAAATCCGCCCGGGAGATGTCGTGTATTGCCCTCCTGGCGTCAAACACTGGCACGGCGCAGCGCCCAAAACAGCGATGACTCATCTGGCGGTCACGGCGACGCAGGCTGACGGAGCCAACGTCAACTGGATGGAGAAAGTCAGTGATGATCAATACAGCGGGCGCTAAAAGCCCGATTCTTGCCCCACTGCTCGCAGCCCTCCTCAGCCTGGGCTCGGTCCTCTATCTGCCCGCAGCCGCCGCACAGGAATCCACCGACATGAACAACGCGCACGTATCCTCCACGGCACTGACAGCGCAACAGCGAGCGATCGTACCGGTCGCTGCGCTTGCCGCCGAAGGCAACATTACCAGGCTCAACAGTGCGTTGGAGCAGGCGCTCGACGCCGGAGTAACGGTGAATGAAGCCAAAGAAATTCTGGTACAGGTTTACGCCTACGCAGGTTTTCCAAGAAGCCTTAACGCGCTTGCCGAGTTAATGAAAGTCACCGAGGCACGAAAGTCACGCGGTCTGCACGATGAGCCAGGCCGCGAGCCGAGCAAGCCTGCTCCGAAAGGTACCGAGTTGCTGAATGCCGGAACGGCAAATCAGACCAGGCTGGTGGGTGCCCCTGTAAAGGGCCCGCTGTTCGAGTTCGCGCCCGCAGTCGATGAATACCTGAAGACGCATCTTTTCGGCGATATCTTCGAACGCGATAACGTCACCTGGCAGGTCCGTGAGTTGGCCACCGTGTCGATGCTGTCTGCCATTCCAGGCGCAGAGGCACAGTTGCAATCTCATATGCGCATCAGCATGAACGTGGGATTGACCGAAGGTCAATTGCGAGAACTTGCCCACACCTTGCACGAGCACGTCGACCCGCAGAACGCTGAACGTGCAAACGAGGCACTCACTGCTGCGCTGAGCGCGAACGCCAAAGCGTAAGGTGGCGGCTTGATCCGTTGAAAGGTGCGATGCGGTGCACTGACGTCGAGCACCGCATTCATTGGCGCGGGTGGCACGAGACGTGTTGAAAACACCTAACGTACCGATGCTCCGCCTGAACGCTCTGAGCCGTATTACAGCGCCCTCACCCGTTCCAGCAGCACTTGCAACGGATGCTGCACGACCTTGCCATCCTGGCGTTTGACCTGACTGCGGCATGAGTAGCCGTCGGCGAGCAGTCGGCCTTCGTCGCCATGGCTCGCCACCAGCGGTTGCCAGGACTGGCTGTAGATGATGTCGCTGGTTTTCGCGTTTCGGGTCTCGTGCCCGTAGGTGCCTGACATACCGCAGCAGCCGCTGGCCAGCACTTCCAGTTTGAGGCCGGCGCGGGCGAAGGCTTTCTGCCAGAGGCCGACGCTGCCCGGCTCGTTGGTTTTTTCGGTGCAGTGCGGCAAGAAGTAATACGTTTCCTCCGCCACCGCGTCACGCTGCGCCTCAGGCGCGGTCGCCAGCCATTCCTGCGGCAGCAGGACGGTCGGCACGTTTTCCTCGCCCAGCGTCTTACTGTACTCCTGGCGATAAACCAGAGTCATGGCCGGGTCGAGCCCGATCAGCGGAATGCCGTGCCCGGCCAGCTTGCCCAGCGACTGGCTGTTGAAGCTGGCGGCTTTTTCAAACGCGGCCAGAAAGCCCTGCACCTGCAATGGTTTGCCATTGGGGGCAAACGGCGCGAGGTAGACCTGATAGCCCAGGCGCGAAATCAGTTCCAGCCAGTCTGCGGCCAGCGGCGTTTCGAAATAGCGGGTAAACGCGTCCTGCACCAGCACCACCGTGCGCTTGCGCTCCTGCCCGGTCAGCGCGGCCAACCGCTGTGGCGTGGCAATGCCCACATTCCAGCGCGCGCAGGCAGCACGAAAGTCCGTCAGGCTCAGCAACGGGCTGTCGACCATTCCGGCCACGTGCTCAAGCAGGTAACGCACCGGTTTGGCGACCATGACCGCGTTGTACAACCTGGGAAAGCGCGCCAGATGCGGAATGCTGAATTCCAGCGAGCCGATCAGGTAATCCTTGAACGGACGCAGGTAGCGGCTGTGGTACAGCTCCAGAAAACGCGACCTGAACTCGGGCACGTTGACCTTGACCGGGCACTGCCCGGCGCAGGACTTGCAGGCCAGGCAACCGGCCATGGCGTCGTAGACTTCGTGAGAGAAATCCTTCTGCCCAGCCACTCTGGCCACGCTGTTGACGGTTCGCTCGGCCAGGCTTTTCAGCACATTGGCCGTGCGCGCCCTGGCGCTGGCGGTCAGCACATCGACATTCTGCTCGCCTTGCAGACGCAGCCATTCACGCACCAGCGACGCCCGCCCCTTGGGAGAGTGAACACGGTCGCGGGTGGCTTTCCACGATGGGCACATGGCGTCGTCGCTGTCGTAGTTGTAACAGGCACCATTGCCGTTGCAGTGCAGCGCACTGTCGTAACTCTTCCAGACCCGCTCGTCGATCGTGCGATCCAGATCGCCACGCAGCGTCACTTCATCCACCAGAGTCAGACGCGCCTCGGGCACGCTCGCCGGTGTGGCGATCTTGCCGGGGTTGAGCTGGTTGAACGGGTCGCAGGCAGCCTTGAGCGCCTGCAAGGCCGGATACAGTTCGCCGAAATACTCGGGCACGTATTGCGAACGCAGGCCTTTGCCGTGCTCGCCCCACAGCAAGCCGCCATAGCGCTTGGTCAGCGCCGCGACGGCGTCGGAAATTGGCCGAATCAGCGCTGCCTGCGCCGGGTCTTTCATGTCCAGAATCGGTCGCACATGCAACACGCCCGCGTCCACGTGGCCGAACATGCCGTATTGCAGGCCGTAGCTGTCCAGCAGCGCACGGAACTCCTGAATATAGTCAGCGAGATTTTCCGGGGGGACTGCGGTGTCTTCCACAAATGGCTGCGGCCGCGCTTCGCCTTGTACGTTACCGAGCAACCCTACCGAGCGCTTGCGCATGGCGTAGACCCGATTCACCGCCGCGCTGCCGATTGCCAGCGTGTGACCCAGGCGCACCACCGACGTGTCTGCCTGCAAGTGGCTGACGAAAGCATGCACGCGCTGCTCCACGTCGCTCAACTCATCGCTGCTGAACTCGATCAGGTTGATGCCCAGCGTCGGTGTCGCCGGGTCCTGCGGAAAGTACTCGGCCACGCCATGCCAGACGATGTCCTGCATCGCCAGCATCAGCACTTTGGAATCCACGGTTTCAATCGACAGCGGCTTGTGCGCCATTAAAGCCTTGGCGTCACGCAAGGCATCCATGAAGCCGGCGTAACGCACGTTGACCAGAATCGAGTGCTTGGGAATCGGCAGCACGTTGAGCCGGGCTTCGACAATAAAACCCAGCGAGCCTTCGGAGCCGCACAGCACGCTGTTCAGGTTGAAGCGCCCGTCTTCCTCGCGCAGGTGCGCCAGATCGTAACCGGTCAGGCAGCGATTCAGTGGCGGAAACACGTCCTTGATCAGCTGCGCCTGGGTGTCGGCAATCTGCTGTGCGCAGCGGTACACATCGCCAGCCCGATCAACACGCGCCTGCTCACTGGCCAGTTGCACCGGGCCCATCGCCTGGCTGTGGACGTAAGAGCCACCGAGCAACACGGTCGACAGTTCCAGCACATGGTCGCGGGTCTTGCCGTAGGTGCAACTGCCCTGCCCGCTGGCGTCGGTATTGATCATACCGCCGACCGTGGCGCGGTTGGAGGTTGATAACTCCGGCGCGAAAAACAGCCCGTGCGGCTTCAAGGCTGCGTTGAGCTGGTCCTTGACCACGCCAGTCTGCACCCGCACCCAACGCTCCTCGACGTTGATTTCAAGGATGTTATTCATGTGCCGCGACAGATCGACCACCACGCCATCGGTCAGCGACTGCCCGTTAGTGCCGGTGCCGCCACCACGTGGGGTCAGTACCACCTGTCGATGTTCGGGCCGCGCGGCCAGGCGAGCGACGATCGCTACATCATGGCTGTCCATTGGAAACACCGCCGCCTGCGGCAAGCGCTGATAGATGGAGTTGTCGGTGGCCATTACTGTGCGAGAGCTGTGATCCCTGGCGATTTCGCCGCGAAAGCCACCCTCGACCAGCGCATCGAGAAAACGATCGTAATGGCCGATCTGTTCGGAGGTCGGTTTCAGCAGCGCAATCATGGTGGGTTTCCTGGTTGGCTAGGCGTTTTCTATGCAAAGCACGTATGCTTCGAAACGCTCGTATGCAGGGTGTTATCAAGGGTTACCGCGATTCTCCCGCCTGTCGTGCTTCAGCGCAAACGTAAAACATGCCGCTTTTCCATGAGTTTTATGAATGAACACCAGAAGATTGACGCCTTCGATGTCGCTGCTGCTCGCCTTTGAAGCGGCTGCCCGGCATGGCAGCTTCACCAAGGCCGCCGACGAACTGGCCCTGACCCAGAGCGCGGTCAGCCGTCAGGTGCAGGCGCTGGAGGCACAATTGCAGGTCGAGTTGTTCAAACGCGACGGCAGGCGCATCGAACTGACCACCGCAGGCGCGTTGTATCAGCACGAGCTGGCCGCCGCACTGGGCCGCATCCGCAGCGCGACGTTGCAGACCATCGCCCATAAATCCGAGGGCGGCACCCTGCACCTGGCGGTGCTGCCGACCTTCGGTTCCAAGTGGCTGCTGCCGCGCATGAATGATTTCTACACTCGGCATCCGGGCTATGTGGTGCACATTCACTCGCGCATCGTGCACGCCGATCTGACGCCCGCAGCCAGCGAAATGAACGCCATTATCTGTGCGGGCCACGGTAACTGGCCGGGCTACATTGCGCACCCGCTGGTCAGCGAGAAACTGGTGGTCATTGCCAGCCCTGCCGCGCTCGCGGGCTACCAGTCGATGACCCCGGCGCAGGTTGCCCAGCAATCATTGCTGAGCGTGGTGTCGCGGCCCAATGCCTGGTCGGACTGGTTTGACAGCAATCATCTGTCCCATCACGTCATGCGTCCCGGCCCGAGCTTCGAGCTGACCTCGCACCTGATCCAGGCCGTAGCGGCCGGGATCGGCATTGCCTTGGTGCCGCGCATTCTGGTGCAGGACGAAATCAGCAACGGCGAGCTGGTGACGCTGTTCGAGCCTCTCGACAGCGGGCGAAATTACTACCTGGCCTACGCCACGCGCTTTCAGAATCTGCCGTCGCTGTGCGTATTCCGGGACTGGCTGTTATCGACGCCGTTCCCGGACAGTCTGTGAATCGAGCCTGCAAACAGGAGCCACCGTGCGTATCGAACCCCTTCCGCCCCTGCAGAACCTGATCGCCTTCGAGGCCACCGTACGGCACGGCAGCTTTACCCGCGCCGCGACCGAGTTGAATCTGACCCAAAGCGCGATCAGCCGCCAGGTCGCGCAACTCGAGGAATTCCTCGGCCGGGCATTGTTTCGCCGTGAGCACAAGCGCATCCACCTGACCGTCGCCGGGCAGATCTACGCCGAGCAGATTCAGCGAATGTTGACTCTGTGCGCCGAAGCGACTGCACAAGTCATCACCCACAGCGGCGATCAGCAACTGACACTGGCCTGCTCCAGTGGCGTCGCGGCCTTGTGGCTTGGCCCGCTGCTGGGGCGTTATCGCGACGCGTTTCCGGCGGTGGACATCCGCCTGCGGGTGGTCGACGGGCTGGACTCGCTGATCCGCGCCGAATTCGACCTGGCGTTGTATTTTCTGCGCGAAACGTCGCCGGCAGGCCTGGACAGTCGTCTACTGTTTGCCGAATCGGTCAACGCTTACTGCTCGCCCGACTACCTGCAAGGCCAGGTGCTGGAACCCGCGCAACTGCTGGATCATTGTCTGTTGATGCTCGAAGACGGGCAGCGTCAGTGGTTGTCGTGGTCCGACTGGTTCGGCCGTCAGGGTGTCGACGCCTCGCTGATCCGTCAGCGCATGACCGTCAACCTGTACCCGGTGCTGGTGGACCTGGCCATCGCCGGGCACGGCATCGTGCTTGGCTGGCAGCCGATGATCGATCGCCACGTACAGTCCGGTGCGCTGGTGCCGGCGTGCAACACCAGCGTCGGCGCAGTCGGCGGCTATTACCTGCTGACCCCCAGCGGCAAGATGCCCCGCCGCGCGGCACGTGCGTTCGAAAAATGGCTGAGTGAAGAAATAGCCGGTTAACCTCAAAATATGCATGCGCCCAGCGCATGCAAACCTGCGTAATAAGCGTTTTCTCAAAAGTTGCCCAGCGCCTACTCTCGAATCAAGCGGGCTAAAGACCTGACTCTGCTGCACCTCGCCAACTCTGCCCCCAATCAATGCAGCCAATGCAGGGGCTTCCCTGCGTGTATCGCATGCAGGAGCCAAACAGTGAGCACTACACAACAATCCGCCTCACGCAGCCACGAGCAGACCCACGATCAAAAAGCCCGCCGGGCGGTCACCGCGACTGTCATCGGCAACGGCCTCGAGTGGTTCGACTTCACGGGCTACAGCTTTTTCTCGGTGATCATCGCCAAAGTATTCTTCCCCACCGGCAGCGAGCTGACCTCATACCTGCTGGCACTGGCGACCTTCGGTGTCGGCTTTTTCATGCGCCCGGTCGGCGGTATCGTGCTCGGTATCTACAGCGACAAGCGCGGGCGCAAGGCCGCGTTGTCGCTGACTATCCTGCTCATGGCAATGGGCACGCTGATCATCGGCCTGACGCCGAGCTTCGCGCAGATTGGCTATCTGGCACCGGTGCTGATTGTGCTGGCGCGCCTGCTGCAGGGGTTCTCCGCCGGGGGTGAAATGGGCAGCGCTACGGCGTTTCTGACCGAGCACGCGCCCGAGGGCAAGAAAGCGTTCTATTCCAGCTGGATTCAGGCCAGCATCGGCGTTGCGGTGCTGCTCGGCTCGGCACTGGGCGCGATCCTGTCGACTTATCTGACCCAGGGCAGCTTGAAAGCTGGGGCTGGCGCGTGCCTTTTCTGATCGGCACGCTGATTGGCCCGGTCGGCTTCTACATCCGCAGCCGGGTCGATGAAACGCCTGCCTACACAGCGGCCAAACGCGTCGAATCGCCGCTGCGCGAAGTCATCAAGACCTATCCGCGCCAGACCCTGATCAGCTTTTCGCTGGTGGTGTTGTGGACGGTCTGCACCTACGCGATCCTGTTCTATATCCCGTCCTACGCGCAGCGCGTGCTCGGCCTGCCGTCATGGATGGGCTTCAGTGCCGGCATGATGGGCGGCGCAGTGCTGATCGTCGCCACACCGATTGTTGGCGCCCTGGCTGACCGCAGCGGGCATCGACCGTGGCTGCTGGGCTCGGCGATTGCCATCTTTTTCAGCGCTTACCCGATGTTTCTGTTCATCAACCAGGTGCCGGGGCTGTATTCACTGCTGATTTTCGAACTGGTGCTCGGCCTGCTGATCTCCGGTTATATCGGCTCGATCCTCGCCGCCTTCGGTGAGCTGTTGCCGACCCACGTGCTGTCCACCGGCCTTTCCGTGGCCTACAACTTTGCCGTGACGATCTTCGGTGGTTTCGCCACGTTCACGATTACCTGGCTGATTGCCACAACCGGCAGCAACCTGGCACCCGCCTTTTACATCATGTTCGCCGCTATTGTCAGCGGCATCGGCGCGCTGCTTTATCGTGATCGTGCGCCGACCGCTCATCGCCCTTTGTCTGGAGCTTACCCATGAGTACCGCTGAATCCCCGTGCCTGATCCTGCGCAACGGCCGCCTGCTGGACCTGAACCTGGGCGAGCTGATCACCGGCCAGGAAGTCGTGATCGAGGGCGAGCGTATCGTCGAGGTGCGCGCCGAAGATCAGCCTGCCCCGGCCAATGCTCAGGTGATCGATCTGGGCGGCAGAACCCTGATGCCGGGCCTGATCGATTGTCACGTCCACGTTCTGGCCTCCAACGCCAACCTGGGCATGAACGCGCTGCAACCCAATGCGATCATCATGTACCGCGCGCTGCCGATTCTGGCGGCGATGCTCGATCGTGGTTTCACCACCGTGCGCGATGCTGGCGGTGCCGACTGGGCGCTGGCGCGTTCAATCCAGATGGGCCTGATTCCCGGCCCGAGGATCTTCGCGTCCGGCAAGGCGCTGTCGCAGACCGGTGGCCATGGCGACATGCGTGCACGTGGCGAACTGCTGCTTAACGAGCCCTGCTCGTGCTGCTTCCGGGCCGGGGCCATCGCCCGCGTGGTGGATGGCGTCGACAACGTGCGCCTGGCGGTGCGCGAAGAACTGCAACAGGGCGCCAACCAGATCAAGATCATGGCCTCGGGTGGCGTTTCTTCGCCGACTGATCCGATTGCCAATACCCAGTACAGCGAGGCTGAAATCCGCGCCATCGTCGACGAAGCCGCGGCGGCCAACACCTACGTCATGGCCCACGCCTACACGGCCCGGGCGATTCGCCGGGCCATCGAGTGCGGCGTGCGGACCATCGAGCACGGCAATCTGGTGGATGCCGACACCGCTCGGCTGATGGCCGAAAAAGGTGCCTTTGCGGTGCCGACCCAGGTCACCTACGAAATGCTCGCCGAGTACGGCGAACGCTTCGGCCTGCCTGCTGACTCTGTGGCGAAGATCGAGGACGTGCGTCAGGCCGGACGCAACGCCTTGTTACTGTTCGCCGAAGCAGGCGTGCCGATGGGCTATGGCTCAGACCTGCTGGGAGAAATGCACGAGTATCAAACCCATGAGCTGAGAATTCGTGCAGAACTGCTGGGTAATCTGGCGGCGCTGCGCAGTGCCACCAGCGTTGCCGCACAGATTCTGCAACGCGAAGGTGAACTGGGGTGCATCGCTGCGGGCGCCATTGCCGACCTGCTGGTGGTGGATGGCGATCCGCTCAGCGATATCAACTGCCTGGTGGGCCAGGGCGAGCAACTGGCGATGATTGTTCAGGGCGGTCAGGTGCGCAAAAACACCCTGACTTGATTGGCCGTCAGTGAGCGTTGTGGTCCCAGATCCAGTTCCACACGCCGGGTAAGCGAACAGGCTGGTCGGCATTTTTGACCGTTCGGGCCAAGGCAGCGCGCTGTCATCGTAAAACGGCTTAGCGGCCAGCCGCACACCCGTCTGCGCGGCGCTGTCGACCAGTATCTGCACGTATTCCTGCGTATGCCGTGCGGTGTAGCGGTTCAGGTCATGGAAAGTCACCACCACCGGAATCACCCCGTCCACCACGGGCAACTCTCCGGCAGCGATACGTTCGCGCACTTGGGACAGCTGGCTGACCATGTTCGAGCGGCGGCGCAGGCTGAAGTTGTAACCCCATATTTTTCCGTCATTGGCGCTCAGGTCGGTCAGCAACACCTTCAGATCGTGCCGCTGATAGGCGCTGAACGTGCGTTTGTCATAGTTCCAGAATGGCGGCCGCAGCAAGAGGGTCGGTGAGCCGGTAATCGAAGCCAGGATGGCGCAGCCCTTGGTCAGCGATTGCTCCAGTGCTTCATCGGTCAGCGAACGATGATTGGTGTGGTGCGGCGTAGCGGTGTGAACCCCCGCAGATGGCCTTCCTCATGCTCGCGCTGCATGATTGCCCGCCCTTGCTCGCTGTTGCCTGCGCCCGTCGCGCCGGTCTGCACGAAAAATACCGCTTTGATGTTCGGCTGAACCGGGTTTTGCGCGAGGCTGTCGAGCACCGTGATGCTCGGGTTGTAAAACGTCGAGGCGCTCGGGCCATCGTCGAAGGTCAGCAAAAAGCGAACCGGCGGCTGCTGACGCAGCTTCTCTGTGGTAGCTGCCGTCAGCGGGACCGGCGCACTGATGCAGGCCGACAGGCTCAGGGCGATGGCAAGCATCCACAGGGCGTTGAAGACGGGTTTTATCTGAGGGCTGGAACCTTTGCGTGAGCTGCCGAAGCCTTGTGTAAAGCGGGCGCATGGTCATCCACCGACGCGGCAAACACAATCACTGCGGCTCTGAGTTTGTCGGCACCGAAACAGCTCATGCGGTTGAAATCAGCGTGGCTGACCGGCATGTGCTGACAGTCGATGGCCTGACGGTGCAGGCTGTGATCGATATCCGGATCATGCAGGTAGACAAAGTCACTGTCGCAGCCCGTCACCATCACCCAGTGCGGGGCCTTGGAGCGTGTCAGGCGATAGCTGCTGATCAACACCAACGGCCTGCCGCCCTCGGCCAGCAGGCGTGGCAGGCTCAACGAACGGTTGGGCAATGTCTGCACGCTGGACGCCGCCAATTCGCGACAGAATTGCTCGTGAACCAGACGAATCACCTGCTTTTTCCTGTCGCTGCGCACGCCGCCGAGAAACAGCGGGCCAGACACCGACACCAGCAGGTCCACGGCAAAGCCCCGTCGCCACGCCGCCAGCGCCAACCCCTGCGGGCTGCAACCGCCGTGGCCGGAGGTCATGAACACCGTGGTCGCTTCGCGCCAGATCTGCAACTCTTCGGCGCGGCTCATGGAGCGCTCGGGTTGCAGGGCTTTCATGGCCATCAACAGGCAGGCCGGGCCGCAGGTGAAGTCCAGCGTCTGCTGGTAGTAAGGCACCGGGCGGCTGTCTTGCCGAGCGTGCTCGACGATGCGTTTCTCGTAACGCAGCGCCGGAGCATGGTCCTGATAATAATCTTCAACCTGAGCGAAGCGCCGATACCCGCTGCGCTCGTACAGCGCGATGGCCGCCGTATTGTCAGGGCGCACTTCCAGCCGCAGGTAAGCGCAATCGCGCTCTACCGCCTGCTGTTCGGCGCGCAGCAACAACTGCCTGCCCAGCCCCTGCCCCCTTGCGGAGTCGGCAATCGCCAGCGAATACAGACGCCCCAGTGAAGTGCCGCGATGAAACAGCACCAGCGCATAGCCGTTGAGCTGGCCAGCGTGCTCGGCGACGATCAGACACGCGTTGGCGCGGCGAATCATCCAGTGAAAGCTGCGCGCCGTCAGCCGGTCGCCTTCAAAGCACTGGTTCTCCAGCACCAGCAACGCCTCGATATCGTCTGCCACGGCATCACGAAATATAAAGTCCATCTGCACCGCCGTAAAAGTTGTGTAACGAAACGGGACATTTCAAAAAGCACATGCTTAATAGAAAGGACTTGTTTCCCATCGGATCGATTACACATGTCAGCGGCACAGGTGAAGATGAACGAAGTATCGGCGCAACTTGCACTTTCGGCAACCAACAAATGTGCGAATCCAACGACCCCCTTTGCAACGCAGAGGCAACTGGTGATTATTGTCGAACGGCTTGAAGACTGGGCATCTTACTTCCCCAGCGAAGATTTGATCAGCGCTCAGGACTACCTGGAAAAACCGCTGAAAGCCAAGCCTGGCAAGCGTGTACACGTCATCAACCTGTGCCGCAGCTACAAATACCTGGGCCACGGCTATTACTGTTCGCTGCTGGCTGAAGCGCGCCAGCACACTGTAATCCCTTCGGTTAAAACCATCAGCGAGTTGACCCGCAAGTCACTTTACGGTCTGGCACTCGATGACCTGGACAAGTTGCTGGAAACCGCACTTGAGGATCATCCCTATGACGACACCGAAGGTTTCACCCTGACGCTGTATTTCGGCCAGACCACACTTGAACCGCTGAAAGACCTGGCCCGTCAGTTGTTTGAGGCATTTCCCTGCCCGATCCTCATGGTCGAGTTTCGCAAGCGCGACAATTGGCACATCGCCGGTATCAAGGCCGGCGCCCTGCCCCGTTTACGCGATGATCAGCAAGACGAGTTTGCCAGCGCGCTCGAAGGTTTCAGCCGCAAGATCTGGCGACAGCCCGGTTCGCGTCGTATGGCGCGCTATGACCTGGCAATTCTTCACAACCCGCAGGAGCAACTGCCGCCCTCCAATGCTCAGGCGTTGGCCAACTTCATTCGCGTCGGTCAGCGCCTGGGCATCGATGTCGAGCTGATCGAAAAGAAAGACTACGCCCGTCTGGCCGAATACGACGCGCTATTGATTCGTGAAACCACCAGCGTCGACAACCACACGTACCGGTTTGCCAAAAAAGCCGAAAGCGAGGGCCTGGTGGTCATGGACGATCCCACCTCGATTCTGCGCTGCACCAACAAGGTGTACCTGACCGACCTGCTGAAAAGCCATGACTTGGGCATGCCACGCACCGAAATTCTCTACAAGGATCGCCCCGAAGAACTGCAACACGTGGCGACACGACTGGGCTTCCCGCTGGTGCTGAAAATCCCTGACGGCTGTTTCTCCAGAGGCGTGATCAAGGTCAGTACGCCCGACGAAATGCACACTGCCACCACCCAATTGTTCGAGCATTCGGTCTTGCTGCTGGCGCAGGAGTTTTTCTACACCGAATACGACTGGCGCATCGGCATTCTCAATCGCAAACCGATCTTCGCTTGCCAGTACTTCATGTCCAAAGGCCATTGGCAGATTTACAACCATAAGGCGATGGGTGCCGAGGTAATTGGCGAGTGCCGGACGCTTGCCATTCACGAAGCGCCGAGCGCCGTGGTCGAACTGGCGCTCAAGACCGCCAACCTGAATGGTGACGGGCTTTACGGGGTGGATTTGAAACAGTCCGGCGAGCAGGTGGTGGTGATCGAGGTCAACGACAACCCGAATCTGGATGCCGGTATCGAAGACGCTTACTTACAGGACGACCTGTACAGCCTGGTGCTGGAAGAGTTTGTTCGCCGCCTGGAGCTCAAACGCCTCGGCCAGGCATGGTGACGCGATGATTCAGGGTCTGAAACTCGATGACGGCCGCTTGCACGCCTGTGATCCGCAGCGGGCTCAAGTGCTGTGGTTCAGCAAGCCCGACGCTGGTGAGCGCAGGCTGTTGCTGGAGCGGTTCCACCTTGATGAGCACGCCGTGGCCTCGGCGCTCGACCCGGACGAGATCTCGCGCATCGAGTTTCACCCCGATGCGCTGTTTCTGATCTGGAAACGTCCGGAAAACTACTCCGGCAAAGACAGTTTTTCGTTCGATGTCTCGTCATTCGGCGTGTTGTTGAGTGAGCATCACCTGGTGCTTATCTGCCCTGACGATCAGCCCCTGAGCGCGCTGGGGGCTCATCGTCCGCTGAACCAGCCGCTGGATATCCTCCTGGAATTGCTGTTCAACAACATTCATCACTACCTGGGCCACTTGAAGGTCATCAAGATGGTCGCGCGGGAATTGCAGCAGAAATTCAACTCGTCACTGGAAAACCGTCATCTGCTGCAGATGTTCAACCTCAGCGAAAGCCTAGTGTATTACATCAACGCCATCCACAGCAACGGCGCGGTGCTGACGCGCCTGCGCAATCACGCGCAAGGCAAGCAATACGGTGCAGCCAGCCTGGCGCTGATCGACGACATGATCATCGAGAACGACCAGTGCTACAAACAGACGGAAATCTACTCCACGGTGTTTGCCGGGCTGATGGACGCTCGGGGCAATCTGGTCAACAACAGCACCAATAACCTGTTGCGCAAACTGACCTTGATCAACGTGGTGTTTCTGCCCCTGAACCTGATTGCCGGAATCGGCGGCATGTCCGAATTCAGCATGATGACCGCCCCGCTGCACTGGTGGGTGGCTTACCCGGCGTTGCTGCTGGCAATGCTCGGGCTGGGGGCGGTGATGGTCTGGGGTTACGCAAAATGGCCCGTTCGGCCTGAGCCGTTACTTTTCCCAGTCAGCCTTGGCAATGTGCAAGCCATGCAGGCCCTTATACGCCGCACGCTCGGGCGACTGCCAGCCCTCAAGCAGCGAGGCGTCGAGGTCATAGATCTCGACACCCAATGGCCGACAGACACTTAGCGGGTCCTGCGCTTCCGGGCCCCACATTGGCAATGACAGGTCGCCACCCGGACAGGTCGACAGCGCGCACAGCAGGTCGATTTCCGCAAAAAACTCCAGGTAGTCACCCTTCTGCGCCGGGCAGGCTTTCATGAAATACATGTCGTCATGATTCAGGCCGGTGCACTGAAAGATATTCAGCACGTCATGCACATCAAACTCGGTCAAACCGTGCGGCAGCACTGCGCGGGTCAGATTCGAATGGCAGTGATGATGGAAGTCTTCGCCGGTCAGCATCTTGTTGACATAAGGGTCGCAGCGCGTGCCGAGCAAGTCATGCAGGCGGCCGCCGTGCTCGTCGATGCCATAGCTGGCCAGGCTGTCATCGGTGATGGTGACCAGCGGCCGCAAAAACGGCAGGTTCGACCACAGCCGGTCATGGGTGCTGACATGCGCGCCCTGCAACTGCCGCGTACGCGCCGCCCACAAGCGCTCACGAGGGTCATGGGCATTCCACACGTTGAAATCCCCCACTTGCGGCCCCACCGGTGTGGTGACTCGAAACACTTGCCCGGCCTTGACCTTCCAGGCGCGCCCGGTACGAATCGGCACTTCGAACTGCTCGACCAGCGTGCGCTGCGGCGCATTAGCCCGTATACGCTCGTAAAAAGCGGTGTCCACGTGCAACGCTGCGCCTTTGCTGACCTGGTAGGCGGCTGGGTAGTCTTTGTACATTCGCGGGTTCTCGTTGGCAGGATGTGCAGATTAATACTGCAAATTGCAGGCCTGATCACTGAAAATCCCGACTGCGCACATCCAGCCCGGTCAATAACGGCGTCAGGTCATACAGCCGCTGGGCGATCAGGTGGCGAACGCCGCTTTTCGATTCCAGTCGGCCAAACACTTGCAGCAGTTGCGAGCCGACCAATACCTTGCGCTGGCGCTCGGCCAGATCGCGCCAGACCACGACGTTGACCATGCCGAATTCGTCTTCCAGGGTCACGAAGGTCACGCCGCTGGCGGTGCCCGGTCGTTGGCGGCCGATGACCAGCCCCGCAAGGCTGAGGGTTCGGTCGTTCTCCAAGGTCAACAGGTCCTGCGAACTGCGAAAGCGTTTGGCAGCCAGTTGCCTGCGCAACAGGGCCAGTGGGTGCGGGCCGAGGGTGGTGCCCAGTGTCGCGTAATCGGCCATCAGGTCTTCGCCCACGGTCGGCAGCGGCAGCGTGACCTGGGTTTCTTCACTGGGCAGGTCATCGAACAACGGACGCTGGGCTTCGACCCCGGCCACTTCCCAGCGCGCCCGGTGCCGATGGCCGATCAGGCCGCGCAAGGCCCCGGAATCTGCCAGCGCTTCGGCGGCGCGCGAATCGAGCTCGGCGCGTACTGTCAGGTCGGTAGCATCGGCAAACGGCCTTTTCGAGCGAGCCGCTTCGATGCGCAGGGCATCGTCTTCACGAAAACTGCGCAGCATGCGCAACCCGAGGCGGATGGCCAGATTGCGCGTGCTGTCGGGGTGATCGACCGGTTCCAGCGTGCAGTCCCAGTGGCTGTAACGCACGTCCACCGGGCGGATTTCGATGTGATGGCGGCGAGCGTCCTGCAACAGCTGATCCGGGTTGTAAAAGCCCATCGGCCAACTGTTGATCAGCGCGCAGGTAAAGGCAGCCGGTTCGTGGCATTTGAGCCAGCAACTGGCGTAGGTCAGCAAGGCGAAGCTGGCGGCGTGGGATTCAGGAAAACCGTAGCTGCCAAAGCCTTTGATCTGTTCGAAGATGCGGTCGGCGAAATCCGCTTCGTAGCCGTTTTTCAGCATGCCGCTGCGCAAACGTTCACGGTGCGGGTCCAGCCCGCCGTGACGCTTCCAGGCCGCCATCGCGCGGCGCAGTTCGTCGGCCTCGCCGGGTGTGTAATCGGCAGCGATGATTGCCACTTCCATGACCTGTTCCTGAAACAACGGCACGCCCAAGGTGCGCTCAAAGACACTTTTCAGCTTGGGTGGATAGGTAATGGCCTCTTCACCATTGCGCCGACGCAGGTACGGGTGAACCATATCGCCCTGAATCGGCCCCGGTCGAACGATGGCGACTTCGATGACCAGATCGTAAAACTTTTCCGGCCTCAGGCGCGGCAACATGGCCATCTGCGCGCGGGACTCGATCTGGAACACGCCGATGGTGTCGGCGCGGCTGATCATTTCGTAGGTTTCTGGATCATCACCTGACATATCTGCCAGGGTCCATCGCTTGCCGCGATGCAGATGCACCAGGTCGAACGTCCTGCGCAGCGCGCTGAGCATGCCCAGGGCGAGGATGTCGACTTTCAGCAGGCCGACCAGGTCCAGATCGTCCTTGTCCCACTGGATGATGGTGCGCTCGGCCATCGCCGCATTCTCGACTGGCACCAGGGTGTCCAGCGGGTGCTCGGAAATCACGAACCCGCCCGGATGCTGCGACAGGTGCCGGGGGAAGCCGATCAGTTCGCCGGTCAGCGCGAGCACGCGCTTGAGGATCGGCGTGTCAGCATCGAACCCGTACTCGCGCAGGCGCTCGGGCGACGGCAGCGAATCGCTCCAGCGACTGAAGGCTTCGGCCAGGGTATTGATCTGGTCGGATGGCAAGCCCAGCACTTTGGCGACGTCGCGCATGGCGCCTGAACCGTGATAGGTGCTGGCCACGGCGGTCAGTGCTGCCCGGCCCCGGCCATAACGCCGAAATATGTACTGAATGACTTCTTCGCGGCGGTCATGCTCGAAATCCACGTCGATGTCCGGTGGCTCGTTGCGCTCTTTGGAAATGAAGCGCTCGAACAGCAGGTTGCTCTTTTCCGGGTTCAGCTCGGTGATCCCCAGCGCGTAACACACCGCCGAGTTGGCCGCCGACCCACGACCCTGACACAGAATGTGCTGGCTGCGGGCAAACTCGACGATGTCGTGGACCGTCAGAAAGTAGCTGTCGAACTTCTTTTCCGTGATCAGCGCCAGCTCCTTCTCGACCTGCGCCCGCGCCGCCGCACTCAACCCCTTTGGCCAGCGCCGGCAAATACCGCGCTCGGTCAGCTCGCGCAGCCATGATGTGGCGGTATGCCCCTTGGGGACCAGTTCGTGGGGATACTCATACTTCAATTGTTCAAAATCGAATGTGCAGCGCCGGGCAATGCGCACCGACTCGGCCAGCAGCCAGTCCGGGTAATGCTCGGCCAGCGCATCCAGAGGCCGTAAATGGCGCTCGCCGTTGGCGAATAGCAAATGCCCGGCCTCGGCCACCGTGGTGTGATAGCGGATGGCAGTCATGGTGTCCTGCAGGGCACGCCGCCCTCGGGCATGCATGTGCACGTCACCGCTGGCCACTGCCGGAATGCCCAGCGATTGCGCCAGCGCCAACAGATCGGCCAGGCGCTGCTCGTCATCCGCGCCGCGATGCAGTTCCACGCCCAGCCACAGGCGATCCGTAAAGTGCTCGCGCAACCAGTTGCCCTGTGACCGACAAGCCTGAGCGTCACCTTCGATGTCCGGTAGCCAGATGGCCAGCAAGCCACTGGATGACCGCTCGAAATCTTCACGCAACAGACGGTATTCACCCTTTTTGGCTCGCCGCCGCGCCACCGTGATCAATTTGCATAGGGCTTCATATCCCGCCTTGTCTTCCACCAGCAGGACGATTTTCGGGCCGTTTTCGATGTACATTTCGCTGCCGACGATCAGCGGCAGACCGGTTTTTCGTGACGCCTGCAAGGCACGGACGATGCCTGCCAGGGTGCACTCATCGGTGATCGCCAGCGCCGTATAGCCATGGCGCAAGGCGCGCTCGAACAATTCAAGGGCGCTCGAAGCGCCGCGCTGAAAGCTGAAATTGGACAGGCAGTGCAGTTCGGCATACTCAGTGCTCATGCGAACCAGCCATGCAGCAGCAGTTCACCCTGCTCGCCTACGCTGCGATAGGCCCAGGCGCGCTGGCCATTGATGGTTTCGACCAGATAGTAGTCACGGCGCACATCGCCACCGTCCCACCAGCCAGATTCAATTCGTTCGGGCCCGGCCAGAATGCGTGTGGTATGAACGGGCAACGGCTGCGGCTCCCGCAACAGCCAGCCCGGACGCGTGCAGCCTCGGGCTGGCAGAACCGGCTTTTGGGTACTTTGTGGCTGCCAGGCACATTCCGGGCGATGATCTGCCTGAGCGCGCAGGCCAGTGACCGACTCGTCGCCCAGCCGCGCGCGCAAGCGTTCGCGCAGTTGCTCCCAGGGCAAGGTCTGTTGCACGCGCTCATCGAACAGCTCGCGGTGCGCCGGAACGAAATCCGGCAAGTCCTGCGCCAGCAAACGCACCGCACGGACCGGCGAGGCCACCAGCACCTGCTCCAGCCTGCCGCGCGCCAGTTCGAAGAGCATCGAGGCATCGCGCTCGGCGCTGAGCAGCCCGACCGGAATCACCGTCTCCGGACCATCGACGTGCTCCAGATGCAGGGCAAAGCGCTGCACACCGCTGTCGCGCCCGGCCAGAAACAAGGACAGGTCGGCAATCAGTCGTTTGAGGGGGAACAGCAGGGCCTGATGCGATTCGACATCGAAATTCAGTTCGATACGCACATCGAAGAAGTCAGGCGGCGTGTAGCACTCCAGCGCTACCGGGCGCTCGCCGAGCAGTGTGTCGAGATGCTGCAGGACGCTGGCCGGAAAACGTCGCGCCAGGGTGTCGCGCGGCAAAGCCAGTACCTGCCGCACGCTGCGCAGGCCCATGCGCGTCAGGGCCGTCGCGACTTCGCGGCTCAGACCAATACGCTCCAGCGGCATCTGCTCCAGCGTCCGACGCAGTTCATGCGGGCAATCGATACTCAGGCCGTCGTGCATGTTGGCCAGCATCCGCGCCGCGATCGGGTTGGGCGCGACCACGATGCGATGCCGAAAGCCTTGCGCGGTCAGCTCTTCCCGCAGGCGCGCCTCGAACACCGGCCACGGGCCGAACAGCTTGAGGCTGGACTCGATTTCCATCAGCAACACGCGAGGGTATTTGAGGCTGACGTTGGAGCTGAAGCCGTAAGCCCAGGCGGCGAGCAGCTGTTGCAAGTGCTCGGTGTCGGCGGGGTCGTGGACGACCGTCGCGAAATTGGGCACCAGTGCCTGCGCCGCCGTCAGCGACTGCCCGGCCCTCAGGCCCAATGCCCGCGCAGCCGGATTGACGGTTTGCAGGACGCGCCGATGTGCACTGCCGCTGATCAGCGCCAGAGGTTCGTCGGAATCACTGCGACGACGCATGACGCCGTCGAGCGCCAGTTGTGGCAGTAAGACACAGGCCCACAGCATAAGAACCTCAAGCGTCAGTCGGGAATGGAATAGGGAAAGGCGGCGCCAGCCCGCCCCGGCACTTGAGCACCCGCAATTGTGCGGGACGGGTATCGATGACAACGCGCAGAGCGGCGGGCGACGGGTTGGCAGCCGCCTGCTGGGGGCGACAGGCAAAGGCCAGGGTCTGCCCGGTTTCGGCGGCCACTTGCAAACGCCGCAGCGCACGGTCATCGACCATGCCGGGCCAGCACACCACTGCACCGCAACTGCCGGAGCGCAGGCATTGTTCAGCGGCCCATAGCGCATCACGGGCACTGGCCTCGATCACTACCAGTTGACGCAGATCGACCCCGGCAGCCAGCCAGGCCTGCGGATAGGGAATGTAAGGCGGTGCGACCAGTACGATGCGCTCGCCGATACCCGAGAGCCGCGCCAGACTCGGCCACAGCAGGCGCAGTTCGCCACTGCCGTTGGCCGGGATGAGGATTTCGGTCAGCGCCGAAGCGGGCCAGCCGCCGGTGGGCAGGGCACTGTCCAGCGCCGCATGACCGCTAGAGTGCGGGCTGACCTGCGGCGTGCTCTGCTGACGCCCCTTCCAGACCCTGCGCTCGTCCAACAAGGCATCGAGGCTGACGACGGCGCCCATCATTCGCGCCGGACCAGCCCGCAGAACACGCCTTCGATGGCGAAGTCCTGATCGGGCGTGACGATGATCGGTTGATACGCCGGGTTGCGCGGCAGCAGGTGCAACTGATCGCCCCGGTGCTGCAAGCGCTTGATGGTGACCTCGCCGTCCAGACGGGCGACGACGATCTGCCCGTCGCTGGCCTGCGGGTTGCGGTGCACGCCCACCAGATCGCCATCGAATATGCCGTCTTCGATCATCGAATCGCCCTGCACACGCAGCAAGTAGTCCGGCACGCGGGTAAACGTGCCGCGATCCAGGTGCAATGTGCTGTGTATGTCCAGGTCCGGGCCAATCGGGGCGCCTGCCGCCACACGGCCCAGCACGGGGATTTCCAGCAGTTCGGGGCGCGGCTCGCTGTTCAGCAGGCGAATGCCGCGGGCCTGATGTGCTACGACCTCGATGAGTCCGGCTTCGGCAAGGGCCACGATGTGTTTGCGCGCCACGCTGCGCGAAGCAAAACCGAAGGCCTCGGAAATTTCCGCCAGGCTCGGCGATTGCCCTTGCTGCGCGATGCGATCGCGGATGAAGGTAAGGATTGCGCTACGACGGGGAGATAATGTGCTCATGGAGTACATTTGTACTCTTTTCGGTATTTTGTGGCTAGCGCAGTTGGTCGGATTGGAGGGGCAACACCTCAGTCTCGGATTATTCGAAAAACGGGGCTTCTGTCCGCGTTGGGACGCATTTCGTGACGCTTTGCGCCACACGACGGTTCTGCGATGTCAGTGATTTTGGTTTACGGCTCTGGTCACCATTGCGCCCTTACAGCGCCTTACTTTGAGGGACCAAAGTAGGCAAAGTCCCAGCTCCGTTTCCGGCCCGACTTCGTCGGGTTCCTTCGTCCTGACACTGATCCGGGGGGCGCCGCAACGGGCCATCCTTGGCCCGAATGCGGCTTGCTCGGCGTCCTGCCTCGCATCCCCCGGATCAGCGCCAGGACTCAGCCGTCACTTACGTCGCAATCTGCGTCGTCAGTGCCATCGCGATCGAAAAGCACATCTAGATCGTTTTTGTGGGAGCTCTGGACGTGAAGACTATTATTTAGAATTTCCCAACAGTGAAATCACAATCACCCGGTTTATTGAGCCAACCAAAGAGCAGAGACTCAACGGCTACTTAAAACGCCAGGAGAACTCACTGTGATTACGCGCCAACTGGGTAAAAACGGGCCGCAGGTTTCTGCCATCGGGCTGGGGTGCATGGGGATGTCGGACTTTTATACCACCGGCAGCGACGAGCAGGAGTCCATCGCGACGCTGCATCGCGCGCTGGAATTGGGTGTCACTTTTCTCGATACCGCCGACATGTATGGCCCGCACACCAATGAGGCTTTGCTGGGCCGTGCGCTGGAGGGCAAGCGTGAAGGTATTTATCTGGCCAGCAAGTTCGGCATCGTGCGCGGTGATGACCCGCATGCACGTGGCGTGAATGGCAGCCCTGACTACATTCGGCAGGCCATCGAAGGCAGTCTCAAGCGGCTGAATACCGATTACCTTGACCTGTATTACCAGCATCGCGTCGACCCTGCGGTGCCGATCGAAGACACCGTCGGTGCCATGGCCGAGCTGGTCAAAGCAGGCAAGGTTCGCCATATCGGCATCTGCGAAGCCAGTGCGGCAACCATCGAGCGGGCGTACAAGGTGCACCCGTTGGCCGCGGTGCAAAGTGAGTATTCATTGTGGTCGCGTGACCCGGAACACGATGATGTGCTCGCCACTTGCCGCCGTCTGGGCATTGCCTTCGTGGCTTACAGTCCGTTGGGCCGGGGCTTTCTGACCGGTGCGCTGCGCAGCCCGGATGACTTTGCCGCCGACGACTATCGCCGCTTCAGTCCACGTTTTCAGGGGGAAAACTTTTCCCGGAATCTGGCGCTGGTGGAAAAGGTCAAGGCGCTGGCCGCCGCCAAGGGCGTCAGTGCTTCGCAACTGGCGCTGGCCTGGGTGCTGGCTCAGGGAAATGACATCATTCCGATTCCTGGCACCAAACAGCGCAAGTACCTGGAAAGCAACGTTGCTGCCGCCACGCTGACCTTGAGCCAGGATGAGCTTGCCCAACTGGATGCAATTTTCCCCGCCCAAGGTGTCGTGGCAGGCGAACGTTACAGCCCGGAATCGATGAAAGCGCTCAACGGCTGACAGAGCGCTGCCATTTCAGGTCAGGTCGAGGTCGGGCACGTCTCGGTGCCGTTGTTGAGGTTCTGTTTGTGATTCTGATAGTCCAGCGTGGCCTTTCCGTCGACCCACTTGAGCGTCACCACCACCACTGAGTCGAAATCATCGTTGGTCCAGTCATCGACCAGATTCACGGCCTTGCCGGAGGCTTCTTCAGCAACCTTGTTGATCAGTTCCGGCAAGTAGCCGTGGGACCAGGCGGTGTAGATGATTGCGTTATGATATTTGTCGCGCATCAGCTCGTCAGCCAGGTCGCCGGTATCGTTGGCGCCATAGTCGATGTTGACGGGCAGCCCGAGCTTGATGGCACTGGGGCCTACTGTCATCAAAGGTCGCACGTAGCTGTAGGACAGATCGCCCTCACCTTCTTCCACATGCCGACTGGGATTTGCCGCAAAAATGTAATCGGCCTTGCCATACTTTTTCGGAAGCAGTTCGGACAGTTCGATTGCCCGGTTAAGCCCCTGACAGTTCAACTGCCCCAACCCCATGGCCGGCTTTTCCGCATGACGAAGAAACACCAGCGTCTGCGTGCCGTTCTTGGTCTCGGCGAGAGCACGGTAAGCAGCGTCAAGGCTGAAGCCACCATGAGTGCAGGAAAAAAGAGCCAGGCGAGGCGGCGCTGAAGTCGGGTGGTCAACGGTATTTTTGGAATATTCATCTGTCAAAGTCCGATGCGCATTTTTGGGGGGGCAGCCATCCGGCTGCTGCGAATACGCCTGCTTGGGCGGTTCGTCCCGAGAACTTCTTGCGGATCAGTCGAATCCGTGTCTCAGGTATTAACGCGCGATAGTTGTAACGACCTGCAATCGAAATGGCCCGGACCTGCAATCATCGCGTTTTTCGACCGGGATTAATTGCGTCTATCCGGCACCGCGAACCAGCATTGACTGCAAACGAACCTGCATCCACCCACTTCGACCTGCAATCGAGAGCGGCCGACCAGGATTAAATGCGACTGAAAACCGATGATTTTAGCGGGGTTTACGCGGATGCACTCGGCTTAGTGCACTTTCTGTTTCATTGCTCCGCACCCTGTACTGCGATCACACGATTCAGTCCGGTAGCCCGGTAGCGCTGCTGTTGGAAGCTCCAACCTCTTACCTCCGTAAGGTGCCATCGTCAAGTTTGTCTCTTTAGACTCTAGAATTTGTGAACGTACTGTATCAAAAAATTAAAAACCGCCCTATTGAGACGCAAAAAGCGTCTCGGCCATACGTCTCACAAGGGTGTGCTCAAATGAGACATAAGCGGCGAGCGATCACTCGCAAATAATTCCGGTTCATGACAATCGATTGCAGGTCGAACCAGATGAACGCAGGTTCATTCGCAAATAATCCCGGTTTGCTGGCTCGGATAGATGCAATCAATCCTGGTCGAAAAACGCGATGATTGCAGGTCCGGGCCATTTCGATTGCAGGCCGCTACAGATAGTAGTGTGCGCATGTGTCTGAATTAAGAATACGGACGATTAAGAACGTCAAAAAACGATTGTGTTGCACTCACAGGGAAAAATTCCGCTCAACGGGCTCATGATCTGTCAAAAAAACGCCAGAAACCGGCGTTGAAGCCTTACTGTTGCTCCAGCAACAGTCATTCGACAGGCTGTTGTCCAATCAACACCCGCACACCGGGATAAATCGCTCCAGCCCTTGGTTTTCAAAGCGTCCAGGCTTTTGGCACAGAGCATGCAATATTCCATTTGTGAATTTAACGCTCTGAAAACTGCTGATTTCGGAATATGGAAGCCGCAGTCTCGACCTGTTCTCCTGATCTGGACACCCACTATGCCAAGTCTTGCTGTTTCTTTTCGGTTGCAGACCCCGCGTGCCTGGTTTCGCTGGATGGCAACGACCTGCGCCTTGGCCATGAGTCTGCAGGGCGCAGCTCAGGCGGCGGAAACCGTGCCTGCTGAAGTCCGTCTGGATTATGCCTACTATTCGCCGGTCAGCCTGGCGCTCAAGCATTTTGGCTGGCTGGAAAAAGCACTGCCGGACGCCAAAGTCACTTGGGTGCTGAGTCAGGGCAGCAACCGTTCGCTGGAATACCTGAACAGCGGCAGTGTCGATTTTGCCTCTTCGGCCAGCCTGTCTGCGGTGCTGGCCCGGGCCAACGGCAGCCCGATCAAGTCGGTCTACGTTTACAGCCGGGCTGAATGGACCGCTCTGGTGGTGCGCAAGGATTCGTCGCTGCAATCGGTGGCCGAGCTGAAAGGCAAGAAAATCGCTGCAACCAAAGGCACCGACCCGTACCTGTTCACACTGCGGGCGCTGCAACAGGCCGGTTTGAAGAAGGATGATGTCGAGTTGCTGCACCTTCAGCATCCCGATGGTCGCACAGCGCTTGAAAAGGGCGATGTGGATGCCTGGGCAGGACTTGATCCGCACATGGCGGCCAGCGAAATTCAGTCCGGCTCACGCCTGCTCTACCGCAACAAGGATTTCAACAGCTATGGCGTGCTGAGCGTGACCGAAACCTATGCCAAGGAACACCCGCAAGCGATCAAGACAGTATTGACCGCTTATGAAAAAGCCCGCGATTGGGCCGTGAAAAACCCTGATGAGCTGGCAAAACTGCTGGCCACTGAATCCGGATTGCCGCTGGAAGTGGCCCGCTTGCAGTTGTCGCGTACCGACCTTGGCAACCCGCAACTGAGCGCAAAAGACGTGGCAGCCTCCAAGTCCGCCGCGCCGATCCTGGTCGCGGAAGATCTGGTGCGCAAAGGTGTCAATGTCGAGCAGGTGATTGACCAGTTGATCACCCCGGACTTCTCCAGTGCCGTGACCGCGACCCCATGAGTAGTCAGGAAAAATCTCTGCCCGCCCTGCCGCAGAGCACATCTACTCCCCGGCCGGAGCGCAATTTGTGGCAGCGCTCTGGCACACGGCTCAAAGGGCTGGTAGTCCCCGCGCTGGTCATCGTGTTGCTGGAAATCATCGTGCGCATCGGCTGGCTGCCGTCTTACCAGATGCCGGCGCCCAGTGAAATCCTGCTGACCCTGCGCGACCTGGCGGACGGTGCGCTGTGGAAGCACATCAGCGCCAGCCTGTTGCGGGTGCTCAGCGGCTTTCTGATCGGTGCCAGTCTGGCGCTGGTATTCGCAGCCTGGGTCGGGCTCAGTCGCGAGGCCGAGGCTTATCTGGAACCGACTTTCGCCGGGCTGCGTTCGATTCCCAGCCTCGCCTGGGTGCCGCTTCTGTTGCTGTGGCTGGGGATTGGCGAGACTTCAAAGATCGTTCTGATCGCCATCGGCGCGTTCTTCCCCGTGTACCTCAATGGCGTGGCCGCCATTCGCGGCATTGACCGCAAGTTGGTAGAGGTCGGTCAGATGTACGGCTTCAGTCGCTATCGCCTGACCCGACGCATCCTGCTGCCCGCCGCCCTGCCCGGCCTGTTCACCGGTTTGCGCAGCGGCATGAGCCTGGCGTGGATGTTTCTGGTGGCAGCCGAGCTGATCGCAGCCACCAAAGGCCTCGGTTATCTGCTCAGCGACGGACGCGAAACATCGCGCCCGGACATCGTATTGGCCGCCATTATCGTCCTCGCCACACTGGGCAAACTCAGCGACGGCCTGCTGGCGGGCCTGGAAAAACGCTTTCTGGCCTGGCGGGACACATTCAACGGTCAGAGCCGTGAGGGTTGATCGATGCCGGATTCGTTGATGGACATTCGGGTAGAGCACAAGGCTTTTGCCGGCAACACCGTGTTGCAGAATATTGACCTGTCGTTGCGGCCGGGGGAGATCGTCAGCCTGCTGGGACCCAGCGGTTGCGGTAAAAGTACGCTGCTGCGGATTGTCGCCGGGCTGGAGCAGGATTTTCGCGGCGCTGTGGCGCGAACCGGGGGCGACGTGGCGTTCGTGTTTCAGGAACCGAGGCTGATGCCCTGGCTGACGGTCGAGCAGAATATCGGTTTCAGTGACGATGAGCGTTATGACCGCGACTGGGTCGGTCAGTTGATCGAGGAAGTGGGTTTGTCCGGTTTTGCCGACGCATTACCAAAAGCGCTGTCCGGCGGCATGGCGCAACGCGTGGCGATTGCACGCGGCCTGTACTCGCGTCCGAGCGTATTGCTGCTGGATGAGCCGTTCAGTGCCGTGGATGCCTTCACCCGCATGAAACTTCAGGATCTGTTGCTGCAACTGGCGCAACGTCATGCGATCACTCTGCTACTGGTGACCCATGATGTCGATGAAGCGCTTTATCTGAGTGATCGGGTGCTGGTGATGGGCAGTCGGCCCGGCACCATCACGCATGAGTTGGCGGTCGGGCTGGTGACACCGAGAGACCGTCGTGACCCGCTGCTGGCCAGCCTCAAGGCTCAGGCGCTGACCGAACTGCATCAGGCCCACGTCATCTGACTGCAGGCAGCCGATGCCCGCCTTATTTGCCGGTCATGACCTTATTCCAGGTCCGCAGGCGCAGCGCTTCAATATCGACAGAGACCGGGGCCATCACAAACAACCGGCTGAGCATGTCAGCGTCGGGATAAATATTGGTATCCGACCATATGCCGGGATTGATCAGCGCATCCGCTTTTTCATTGCCGTTTGCGTAATGCACCGTGTTGGTGATGTTGGCGATCACCTCGGGGCGCAACAGGTAGTTCATGAATGCGTAAGCGCCTTTGACGTCAGGTGCATCGGCCGGGATGGCAATCATGTCGAACCACATGGGCGCGCCTTCCTTGGGCACGACGTAGTTGATTATGGCGCTGTTGCCCGCTTTCCTCGCCAGCTCCTGAGCCTGGGAAATATCCCCTGAATAGCCCACGGCCACGCAGATTTTTCCGGCAGCGAGGTCGTCAATGTAATCAGCCGCGCTGAAATTGCGTATGTAGGGCCGCACACTGTCCAGCAGTGCGGCGGCTTTGCCGTAATCGTCCGGCACTTCGCTGTGGGGCGGCAAACCGAGGTAATTCAACGTGATAGGAAATAACGCTGGCGCACTGTCGAGAAACGCGACGCCGCATTGGGCGAGCTTTTTCATGTTTTCCGGCTTCAGCACCAAGTCCCAGGAATCAACAGGCGCATCCTTCCCAAGCACGTCCTTGACCTTGGCCACGTCATAGCCGATTCCGGTGCTGCCCCACAGGTAGGGAAACCCGTGGCTGTTGCCCGGATCACTGGCTTCCAGCATCTTGAGCAAGACCGGGTTGAGGTTTTTCCAATTGGGCAACTGGCTCTTGTCGAGTGGCTTGAGCAAGCCCTTCTCGATTTGCCGGCCCATGAAATGAATGGACGGGAATACCAGGTCGTAGCCGGAATGGCCTGCCACCAGTTTTGCGTTCAGCGCTTCGTTGCTGTCGAAGGTGTCGTAGGCGGTTTTGTAACCGGTCTCGGCCTGGAACTTTGCCAACGTGTCCGGCGCAATGTAGTCGGTCCAGTTGAGGATATTGACCGTCTCCGCCGCATGGCTGGTCGAGGTCAGCAACATGAGCGCGGCAAGGTATTTTTTCAGCATGCGCGGTTCCTCGGGTCAATAGCGACAGCTTGCCCCAGACGCTGCGTGAAAACCACCTTCGTTCGGGGCAAATACAGTCCATGACAGCGATGAGTCTCTGCACAGAGCATGCCCATCAATACCTTTTAATGATGCATTTCATGTAATTGTTTTTTTCATTCAGCGTCATAAAAATTTTTTCCAGAAAATGCCCGGCGGGTGCTATTTTCAGTACTCGTCAGACCGCTCGGTCATCCTGCTGGAAAGCAGCGTCCCGACAGATGATCGGCCATGCCGTTCATCGTCAGGTCATCTCGGCTTTGCCAGACGCATACTGGTTGGTCTGCCACCCCATGGAGCATTGGAAGCTCGATTGACTCAGGTGGGCCATTGCCATGAATAAAGTCACATTCCCCAATGCCTGCCAGTTGATGCGCTGGCACTTCCACCCGACTGGCTTTGAAGCCTCCATGGACGCGCCCGGCAGCATGATTGCCCGGCTCTTCGATCGGGCCAGTGGCGAAACGGTGGTGGCCATAGCCGGGTTGCCGTGCTCTACCGTGATGAATGCGGCGGACGTCGAGCACATTATCGAAGCCATCGAAGATGAGCTGGAACTGTTCGGCGCGCACACGCAGCAACAGGTGGCCGGTTTTTCCTGAGCCCGCTTCAAGGCCGACTTGAACATGTTGATCAGGCTGAAGAGTCAGCCTGTCTGTGCTTGCCGCGCTGGTCATCAAAGAATGGCTTGTCCCCGGCAACCCGGTCCGACGCCTTGGGCATCTGCGGGCTGTCTGCGCTGCCGGCATTTTCATCGATGTACCAATAACAGTGCCGCGCCGAGCGTGTGATGGCGACATAGGCCAGACGCAACACCTCATCTTTCTGCGCGGTATCGAACGGCTGAAGATCGTTGGCATCGCCCAGCCCTGCCAGGCGGTAGACCTGATTTTTATAGGGCGATACCGTCAGGTGCTGACAGTCACCCAGCAAGAACACGGCATCAGCCTGCAAGCCCTTGGAACTATGATAAGTCAGCGTGCGGATCCGTCGGCCTTGTGCGCCCATCGCTGCATCGGCATCGATCAACGCCTGCAGACGCTCGGCAAACCGGGCTTTTTCGCTGCCTTTGCGGTACAGCAGCATGATCGAATCACCATCGTTGTAATGTTCGGCCACGCGCTCGGCGAGTTCGTCCTCGTTGCGGTCCAGCACGTTGACCGGCAACAACTCCTGAGGCGCGCCACTGGCACGGGCTTTCTTGCCGGGAATTGCCGGGGCCGCGCGAACGATGTGCTCCGCCGCGTCAATGATGTGCTGGTGGCTGCGGAAGTTCTCGCTGAGCATGACTTTGGTGGTGGCCGGGGACGAGAATTCCTTGGCAAACTCCATGAAGTACTTTGGCGAACTGCCGCGCCAGCCGTAGATCGATTGCCAGTCATCGCCCACGCAGAGCAGCGATGAGTGCTGGGCAATACGGCCCGTGTGCATCGCCGGGCCACGACGCCGGATCTCGCGCAGGCTGGCGCGAATCCACGAAACGATTTGCGGCGAAACGTCCTGAAATTCGTCGATCATCAAATGCGACAACGGCCTGAGCATCTCGTCGCTGACCTGCCTCAGGTTCTGCGGCGAGGTTTCGCCAAACAGGGCGAATATCCGGTTGTAGGTCATGACGGGCGGGGTCTGGGCCAGCAAGTGCGCTTCGAACGCTTTCCAGAACAGGCTCAGCCCTTCAAAGAAGAAGCGGTCCGGGTCATCGCTGGCAAAGCTCATTTCGGCCACCGCAGCTGGCACATCCAGCCCCAGGTTCTCGATAAAGCCGGCAGCAGTGACAAAGCAGTCCAGAAGCGGCGCCGCCCCCAGCTCGCCCTTGACCCGATAATCAAATCCAGGCCCGGCTACGGCAGTCCCGGAAAGCGACTGCAAAACCTTGCTCGCAGTGTTGTAGTTATCGAACCATATCAAAGGCTTATCGCAGAAAGCTTGAAACAGTGTGCGCTTGATGACGCCTTCTGCCCAGACGGGCAATTTGGCACCCGGACGCTTGAGTTGCTGGTCCTCACTCGCGTCCAGACCCAGAATCACCCATGCGTCGAGCTCGGCGATGTAACCGTGAAAGTGAAACGGAAAACCATTGATTTCAACGGTTTGGCGCATAGGCTCAATGCCTTTTATCGGCCAGGCGCCCGCACGAATCCACAGGTCCTCTACCGTGTCGCACCACTCTTCATCACGTTTCGAGGACAGTTCGGTCACCGCCACGCGTTTCTGTACATCGGGATGATCGCGGTCCAGTTCCTTGAGCTGTAACGCATGGCGATACAACGGCGCCATGACTTCACGAAAGCGCTCATTGCTGGCGTACAGGCCGCGGTAGCACAGGTTCAATTGCTGACGCTGAGCGTCGTTGATGCGTAAATCAAACGGGTTGCTGTCGGCGTCGTCCTGGCTTGATGAATGCTGGCCTGATGACTGATTGCCGAGGTTTTCGAAAGCACGCAGCTGTTTGAAGCCCGGTAAACTGCGCACCAGCGGCAGAATGCGCGAATGAAAGGTGCGTACCAGGTCCCTGGCCTGCTTCTGCTCCAGCGCATGGCCCCACAAGGCCATAACGTCGATCAGCTTGCCGATGAAGTCCTTGCGCGACTCGCGGGTGAAAGTCACCACCGTCATCGCGTTCAGCTCGTAGCCCAGATAGTGATGCAGCAGCAGAATGCGCAAAACCAGCGATGTCGATTTGCCTGCGCCAGCCCCCGCAATGACATAGGTCGACGGCGTGTCGCTGAAAATCATCTTCCATTGAGCAGCGCTGGGCTGGGCATGCGCGGGCAACTTCTCGGCAACATCTGCCTTGACACGTTTTTTCAGCTCGGGCGTCAGTGCCAGCCTCCAGTCATCGAACAAGTGGTCATCGACCTTCGGCCCGCGATGCCGGGTCGGGCGTGTGTCGCTGATCACCAGCACCTGACGTCCCTGCTCCTGCCCGTCGAGATAGCCCTCCGCGTAGCCTTCGCGCACGCCTTCGATGTGGCCGTTGAGATAACCGTCGGCGTGCCCTTGAAACCAGGATGGCGTGTGCTGCGAGCCCAGCCCGGTCAGGCTGCGCCCCATCAAACGCGCCAACTGGCGTTTGACCAGCGGCAATTGCCGGGGCGGTATGAGATCGACATCCAGGTCATGAGGAAGCTCGGAGGGCAGATCGTCGGGCACGCAGACTCCATGGGTGGCTTGCAGGCAGAATGGGCGCCTATGGTGGCCGGATTCGCCTGCAGGTTCCAGTGAAATGCTTTGCTGTCAGTGCGTTAGCCGATCAACTGCATGCACTCTGGCAGGTACTGTCAAACGGGCATGACCGCTTTCGGCACCAGCGCACCGGGGTGCTGAATGACCACACTGGCCAGGCGATGCCCGGCTTCGGCAGCCAGTCGCGGGTGTTCGCCACCGAGCCGGGCGGCCAGGTAGGCCGCACTGAACGAGTCTCCCGCCGCCGTAGTGTCGACCACGCGCTCGACCTTCTGCACAGCGATCTCGAAGCGCTCGCCGCCCGCGTCTATCAGGCAGCTCTGTGCACCGCGTTTGACCACAACTTCACCAATGCCGCGTTGCCGATAGGCACTCAATAACTGCTCGCTGTCGGCGTAACCATACAGCGCCTGTTCGTCGTCCTCAGTCAGCAATGCCAGGTCTACCTGTGGCAAAAAGGCCTGATAGACCTGCCGCGCCTCTTCGACGCTGGCCCACAGCCGTGGCCGATAATTGTTGTCGAACGCGATCTTTACCCCACGCGCTCTGGCCCGCACCAGTGCCTCCAGCAGCCGCGCACGGCCCTGTTCACCCAAGACCGCCAGGGTGATGCCGCTGAAATACAACACGTCGTAGCTGGCCAGCGCCGAGAGGATCGGTTCGGCAGCCGGCGTCATGAAGCAGTCACGCACAGCGGCCTCATTGCGCCAGTACAGAAAACGCCGTTCGCCATTGGCATCGGTCTGAATGCAATAAAGCCCCGGCAGACGCCCGGGCAAGCGTTGCACCTTGCCAAGGCCGATGCCCTCGTCGGCCCAGGCCCTGCACATGGCTTCGCTGAAGCTGTCGTCACCCAGCGCGGTCACGTAATCCACCTGGGCGCGGTAACCCAGCAGGCGGGACAGATACACCGCAGTATTCAGCGTGTCGCCGCCGAAACTCTGGCGCAGGCTGCCGTCGGCATGCTGCTGCAATTCGATCATGCATTCGCCGATCAGGGCGACGCGTGGAAGGCTCATGGGGCGATAACTCCTTCGAATACCTGACTAGAAAAACGTGCTGAAGGGCTCGATCACGCGTAAGTCATCATCCACCAGACAACCTGAACGCCACTTGTCGAAGGTCAGACACGGGTGCGAGGTGCCGAAGGAAATGATGTCGCCGACCTGTAACTGGCAACCGGGCGCGACTGTCATGAAGGCATGCTGATCCATGACAGCAGTGACCTTGCAGGCACTGACGTCATCACCCGAGGCGGGCAAAGCGCCTGCCTTGTAGCGCAGCAGCGGATTGGGCAGGCCGGCGTCGTAGGCAACGTCGCGCTTGCCCATGGCGATCACTGCAAAACCGGGCTCTGGCAAGGACTGCACATGTGCCCAGACTTCCAGCGCCGGGCGTAGCGCTTCGCTCAGTTCGGCGCGTCGATCCAGCACGCAGCATTGCGCATCCTTGTAGATGCCATGGTCGTGCACCACGTAACTGCCGGGGCGCAACACGCTGAGGAAGCGTTCGCGCACCGCCTGGGCATCGAACGCTTCTGCAATCAGGTCGTACCAGGCCGAGCCCGACGCCGTCACAATCGGTCGATCGAGAGCGAACGCGCCCTGCTCCTGCAAATCGACCGCCAAGCGTACCAGCGAGGCGGCAAATGCCTTGATGCCTGCGATGGCGTGCTCGCCATGAATAACCCCTTCGTAACCCTCGATACCGGTCAACGCCAGCGTTGGCTGGGCCTGAACGGCGTCGGCCAGCGCCAGCACCTGCGCTTCGCTACGACAGCCACAGCGGCCACCCGGCACGCCATATTCGATCATCACGTTCAAACGCAGACCACGGGCGGCAAAGAACTCGCCGAGTGCTGCAACGTTGTCCGGATGGTCGACCATGCAGTGAAACTCGAACATCGAATCAGCCAGCAGATCAGCGATCAGCGCCATGTTTGGCGCACCGACCAACTGATTGGCCATCAACACGCGCTTTACACCATGGGCATACGCGGCCTGAGTCTGCACGGCAGTCGCCAGGGTCATGCCCCAGGCGCCCGCATCCAGTTGGCGGCGAAACAGCGCGGGGACCATGCTGGTCTTGCCGTGGGGTGCCAGTTCCGCACCGCTGTCGGTGACAAAACGCTGCATCCAGCGAATATTGTGCTCCAGCGCCTGATTGTGGATGACCAGTGCAGGCAGGCTGACGTCGCGGGTCAGACTGTCACCCGGCTGTGCAGTGCCTTTTTCCATGACGGCGATGCTCATCGGTAATCTCCTGGTTATTCGTTGATTCGGCGAGCCAGGCCGTTGGCGCTGTCGATCAGCACCCGACGGTAGTCGCTGTAATGGGTTTTGGCATCGGCCCGTGGCGCGACGATGCACAGCGTTGCGATGCACTGGCCGTGCTCGTTCTTCACCGGGGCGGCAAAACAGTGGGTGAAGGTGTCGGCCACGCTGTCGAAAGAAAAGAAACCCTCCTCACCGGCCTTGCGGATTTCCTGCAGGAACCTCTCCAGCGGAAGGCGCTCGCCGCCCGGCAGGATGAAGTCGTCAGGATCGATCAGGTCTATGATTTGCTGATCGCTCAGATGGCTGAGCAGCAAGCGGCCGGAGGCTGTCCAGGGAATCGGCGCGTTTTCGCCGATATCCGAAGAAATCCGGAAATGCCGCTCGCCCTCTTTCATCAGCGCCACCGTGTACTTGCGGCCATTGAGCAGGCACATCTGCGCCGTTTCCCGGGTCTGGCTGACGATATCGCCCAGGCAGGCCTCCGCCTCGCGCGTGAAATCGAAATGCCGCAGGTGCGCCTGGCCGAGAAAATACAGCTGTCGGCCCAGATAGACATGCCCGTCCCTGCCGACCGTTTCCAGTATCCGCCGCTCCAGCAACGAGGCCACCAGTTCGTAGACCGTTGATTTGGGGCTGCCAATCCCGCTGGCAATTTCATTGGGGCGCATGGGCCTGGCCTTTTCCTTGAGAAAATCCAGAATATCGAACGCCCGGTCCAACCCACGCGCCCGGCGTTTGATCAAGTCTTCGGTCATGAAAGGTTCCTTGGAAAACTGCAGCTTCAAGCCAAAAGCCTCATTTGATCTGGCTTATAGCTTGCAGCTTGCAGCTGTTACTTGCGCTTATAAGCTATGCAGTCGATTTCGACCTTGCAGTCGACCATCATGCTGGCCTGCACGCAAGCCCTGGCCGGGGCGTGTTCGGGGCTGAAGTATTCGCCGAAGACTTTGTTGAAGCTCCAGAAGTCACGTGGATCTTCCAGCCATACGCCGACGCGAACCACGTCCTTGATGTCGTAACCGGCCTCTTCAAGAATGGCGATCAGGTTGCGCATGGTCTGGTGCGTCTGTTCGACGATGCCGCCGACGATGATCTCGCCGTCCTGCGCGGGAACCTGGCCGGATACGTGCAACCAGCCATCGGCTTCGACCGCGCGGGCGAATGGACGCGGCTGACCGCCACCTGCGGTGCTGCCTGCGCCGTAACGGGTAATAGTCATGAAGTTCTCCTGATGCTGAAAAATTGACAGTGTTGAAACATTAAAAACGGATGTTCTTGAGGAATTCGCTCAAACGCGCCGATTTCGGCTGTTCGAACAGGGTTTTCGGTGCGCCCTGCTCTTCGATACGGCCCTGATTCATGAACACGATCTGGTCCGACACCTCATACGCAAAGCGCATCTCGTGGGTGACCAGCAACATGGTCATGCCCTCCTCGGCCAGGTCCTTGATCACGCTCAGCACTTCGCCGACCAGCTCCGGATCGAGGGCCGAAGTGACTTCGTCGAACAGCATCAGGCTGGGGTTCATGGCAATCGCGCGGGCAATCGCCACGCGCTGTTGCTGACCGCCAGACAACTGGCCGGGGAAGTGATTGCGCCGCTCCAGCAGGCCGACACGGTCCAGCCATTTTTCGGCCAGCGCTATCGCCTGATCCTTGGGCATTTTCTTGACCTTGAGCAGGCCAAGGGTCACGTTCTGCAAGGCACTGAGGTGCGGAAACAGGTTGAATTGCTGGAACGCCATGCCGGTCATGGCGCGGTGTTGTGCGATCAGGCGCTCCGGATGGCGGACGCGCTTGCCGTCGACCTCGCTGTAGCCGATATCCTGCCCCTCAAGGCGGATGTGACCGCCCTGAAACTCTTCCAGCAGATTAACGCAACGAAGCAAGGTGGTCTTGCCCGAGCCGCTGGAACCGATCAGGGTGACGACGTTGCCTTTCTGCATGCGCAGGTCGACGCCCTTGAGCACGTCCACTTCACCATAGGATTTATGCAGGCCCTCAATGCTCAACAGCGCCGGGGCTGGGGTTGCGGTATGCGTCTGTGTCATGGCAAGGCCACCCGTTTTTCGATTTGTCGCCCAAGCAGCTCGATGGCGTAGTTGATGAGGAAGAACAGGAAACCTGCGAACAGGTAAAACTCCAGGGTCATGAACGTGCGCGCGATCACCTGCTGGGTACTCAGCAGCAACTCGGCGACACCGATCACCGACAACAGGGTCGAGGCCTTGACGATCTCGGTCGAGGAATTGACCCAGGTCGGCTGGATCTGGCGCATGGCCTGCGGCAGCAGCACGTAACGCAGGGTCTGATTGAAGCGCAGGCCAATCGCCTTGCCGGCTTCGATCTGGCCGCGGGGAATGGCCTGCAAGGCACCGCGCACGATCTCCGCAACGTGGGAGCCGCAAAACAGCGTCAGGCCTATCGCGCCCGCCTGAAACGCGCTGATCTGCCACCCCAGCGCCGGCACCATGTAGAAGACCGCCAGCACCAGCACGAACACCGGTGTGCCGCGAATCAGGTCGACATACAGGCGGACCGGCAAGCGGGCGAAGAATCCGCCATAGGTCAGGGTCAGGCCGGCGCACATGCCGATCAGGGTACCGAACAGAATCGCCAGCGCCGAGCACTGGATGCTGGTCAGGAAGCCGGACCAGAGCACTTCACGCGCGGTCCACACTTCGTGCAACCAGCCAGGGGGTTGGTACATGACAGCCTCCTAGCGGCGAATCGCCAGACGTTGTTCGAGGGCGCGCAAAAGCATGGCGATCACATAGCAGGCGACCACGTACAGCGCAGTGGTCACCAGCCAGGTTTCAATCACCCGATAGCTTTCGACGTTGATCTTGCGGGCGTAATAGGTCAGCTCCGGTACGGCAATTGCAGCCGCCAGCGAGGTGTCCTTGAACAGCGAAATGAAGTTGTTCGAAAGCGCTGGCAGCACGTTGCGCAACATCACCGGCACGATGATGTAAGCCCGCACTTGCCACTCGCCCAGGCCGATGGCCAGGCCCGCTTCGCGTTGCCCTTTGTGAATGCTCAACAACCCGGCACGGAACACCTCGGTCAGGTAAGCACCGGCATACAACGACAGGGTGACGATGAACGAGGCCAGCTTGTCCAGACGAATGCCCAGCCCTGGCAAGGCGAAGTAGATCAGCAGGATCAATACCAGAATCGGCGTGTTGCGCACCACGGTCACGTAGATCGACGCCACAATGCGTAACGCGCGGTAGCGTGACAGCAGTGCAAAGACGTTCATCAGGCCGATGACGCAACCGATGGCAATCGAGATCAGCGCCAGCTCCAGGCCGAGCCCCAGGCCGGCCAGCAGGCTGGGAAAGTCCCGCCAAACGGCATCAAAATTCAATTGATAGTTCATGTTCGCCCGTACATGACAAGGCTGGCCAAACGGCCCGCCCTGCCCTTGAAGGTCAAATTCGACTTATTTGTATTCCATCGGGAAACCGATCGCGGGTACCGGCAGGTCCACGCCGAACCATTGTTTGAACGATGCGGCATAGGCCGGAAACTCGACGCCGGTCATAGCTTCATGCAAGGCGGTGTTGACGAAATTCAGCCAGTCCTGATCACCACGCTTGACCGCGCAGGCATAGGTTTGCGGGCTCCAGGCAAAAGCTGGCGAGCGGTAACGACCAGGGTTTTGCACCATCAGGTATTTCACCGATGACTGATCGGTGGCGGCGGTATCGGCGCGGCCGGAGTTGATCGCCTGATACATCAGATCAACGCTGTCGTACTGATCGACTTTGGCCTTGGGCAGCGCCTGGTGGACCAGTTCTTCGGCGTACACATTTTGCAGCACGGCCACCGTCACACCATCGCCTGCGGCTTTCAGGTCATCGATTTCCTTGTACTTGCTGTTGGCCGGCAGCAGCAAGGCAACCCCTTCGCGGTAGTAAGGCAGCGTGAACGCTACCTGTTGCGCGCGGCTGGCGGTGACGGTGATGAACTGGCAGCTGATGTCGACCTTGTCGGTTAGCAGATTGGGAATCCGGGCGTCCGAGGACTGCACCACGAACTCGACCTTGCTCGGGTCGTTGAACAGGCCTTTGGCGATGATCCTGCCGATGTCGATATCGAACCCCTGCAGTTTCCCGTCAGCGCCCTGAAAGTGCCACGGCGCGTTGGTGCTGCCCGTGCCAACGATCAGGTTGCCACGTTTCAACACGGCATCCAGTTTACTGCCCTCGGCGGCCTGCGCCGCATTGGCCAGTGTGAATGAGGCTGCAAGAACAAACGCACAAGCTTTCAGAAAAGAAGGTCCGCGATGCATGGCATAAACTCCGCCGAGGTATTCATTATTCCGCTATAGCGGATACTGGTATGCTACAACGGAATAGACAGCAGAAAGTGTGCCACAGGCAGCGGGCAGAAAATACCTTGCGAAAAAGTCGAGGAAAATCAAGAGGCTGGGATGAGCGAACGGAACGGGAGCGCGAGGATGGATTCGGGAGGTAACGCTACTGATTGCCACAATTGAGTGGTATGGCCCCACTCTTGTGCGTGTGCGCTGTTATCGGGCGGTGAGTGTCAAGCCAGGCACCTCGGCTACGTCTGGTGAACCGGGGTGGCAGGTTTTGCTGCCGGTTCCCGGCAGTTCGCGGACAAGTCCGCTCCTACAGAAAGCGGTATATCGCGGACAAACGAGGCGTCGCCCGGTCCGCACTCATAACGGGCTTCTGCCCGGAGGGCGTGGGAGCTTCAGGAGGTTATGACGGTTGGGATGGGCTGCGACGCGGCCCTGGAACCGATGACCTCGGTTGTGTCTGGTGAACCGAGGTGGCAGGTTTTGCTGCCGGTTTCCGGCAGTTCGCGGACAAACGAAGCGTCGCCCGGACCGCTCCCACACAAGCGAAGCGTCGCCCGGTCCGATCCCACAGAAGCGAAGCGGCGCCCGGTTGATTACTTTCGCCACGAGCAGCTCATCCGGATTTGCATACAACGACCAGCGCCACTAGAGGCAGGTGGCAATCGCCGCCGAGCGCAACGCGGCCTGAGTATCGCCTTGCGGGGCATAGAACTCGACTGTGGTGGTCGGGCCTTTGCTCTGCACGTCGGCGAAGTATTTCGATTCTGTGGTGAACACGGTGAAGCCGCCGCCGGACAGGTCATGCAGGAACACGTCCGAAGACGTGCCGAACATCGCTTCGTTCTGCCAGGTCACCTGGATGCATTGGGCAACGGCAGCGTCCTGCTTGGCGCTGGACAGGATTTTCGAGGGCCCGGCCGAGCGCGCCGCACTGGAAGGCGCTGCGCATCCGACCAGGGTCGCCGCCGCAATCACCGCTGCACTCGTCAAAAACAGAAACTTCATGTCATGCCCACGCTGATAAAAAGCCGATTCTAGCATTGCAGTGATGTATCAGCTCTCGGCCAATTGCTCTTCGTATTCCTTGACGTACTCGCCAGCCAAGCTCTGCTTCTGCTTTTCGTTGAGCAGCTTGCCTGCCATCTGGAAGAACTTCTGCTCTTCTTCCTTCAAGTGGTGGTGGACTTTTTCCGATAGCTTTTTCGCGGTCGCGAGCCAGGCCGGGCTGGACATTTCGGTCTCGTCGAGTTCATCCATCATCTCGTCCATTTCATGGTGCTCGGAAATGGCATGCCGGCTCAGGTCCACGCCATTGTCGTGGGCCATCAACGGAATGTAGAAGAAACGCTCTTCGGCGGTCTCGTGAGCTTGCAGTTCTTCCTTGAGCTGCTTGTACGCTTTTGCGCGCTCTTCGCTGTCGCCATGGGTCTGAATCAGCGCATCGGCATAACCACGTTGACGATCATGACTCTCACGCAATGCTTCAAAAATATTCACGGTCTTGTCTCCAGGTCGGCTTCCGGGAGCTGGAAGCATTGTGGACTAGACCCTTGGCGTAGATCAGCAGTTCCAAAAAGCTGGCAAATGACTACCACCCATTTAGCGCACATCGACTTCACATCCATGAGCCTGCTCAGGCAAGCTCGAAAACCACGTCCTGAGCGCCTTCCCAGAGCGTTTTTACACCCAGTTTGCGCAAGTTTTCCTTGCCTTCGGTAATGGTCAGGAAATGATTGCCCGCCAACTTCCCCATCTTGCTGGCAAAACAACACGAGCCATAGGCGAGAATAATCTCGGTCTCGCTGTAACCGCCCGGATAGAAAAGAATATCGCCCATTGAAGGATGGCTGGTGGCGTTCTCGAAACCAATCAACGTGTCGTCGACTTTCAACTGGTAATCATCCAGCGGCACCCAACAGCCTTCACCACTCCAGCGCACGTGAATGAACTTCTGCCGATAAGGCAGCAACTTCAGAAACGCTTCGACCGTCTGCGGTGCATCCGGGTTGGCTTGCGCCAGAAATTCGTATCCGCCAGCGGTAATTTTAATGGTGGTCAACGCACGTGCTCCCCAAAAGCCTCAGGATTTGAAACGGTGCGCAAGAATAAACGCGCCTGCCGTGCGCCGTCATCCCTCACGTATTCAGCCCGTGCAGATAACGTCTTGTCAGACAGAGCGGCTTAAAACCTTGGCAAACAGGCTGTTGCCATGAATTTCGCCCTGAAACTCATAGTGGGGAAAGCCTTTTACTTCATAGCCTTTACGCGGATAAAAACGTAACGCGCGCTGATTATCCGACCAGACCGTAGCCCACAGCAATGACGCCTGTTTGCGAGCGGCCCATTGTTCGGCGGCTTCAAGTAATTGACCACCGGCACCGCGTCCGGTGAAGCGTTCCTGCACATAAAGCCGTTGCAGTTCGGCAGCGTCCGGATCTCTCACAATCGAGTGGTCGGTGCGCAAGGCAACTTGCGCGAAACCGATCAAATGACGTTGCACTTCGGCAACCCTGATCATGATGTTTACCGGTTCGGCAAGTAACGATGCAAACGCCTGAGGAGCAAACGCTTCGAGCGCTTCGCGGGCAATGGAATCACGAATGCCTTGCGTCGCATAAGTGTCCAGAAACACCTGCATGCCGAGGGCGCTCAGGCAACAAGCATCGTCGGGGGTTGCATCGCGCAGGGTGATTGCCAGTGAGGAAGTTGCGGTCATCAGTCCGTTGAATCCGAGAGTCAGGTGAGCGTAACGCTCATCATACCTGAGACTCGGGATGGCCCGACAACCGCGTCGGGCCGGGACCGCTGTTGTGCCTTAGCGGCCCGTTATGAGTGATTGCAAACGACCCTGCGCCTGCTGAGCATTCTTGCCCTGCTCATTCAACTCTTGCAGCAGTTTGTTGAGTTCAGCCTGCACCACCGGGTCTTTGACGGTAATGGCAGCGCCGGAAATATCGATCTGCGACTTATGCGCTTCTATGTAATCGGCCACTTTCAGGCCTGTCGCAAAAGTACCTTTGATTTGCGGCAATACTTCGCGGAAGGTATTCGCCGGCACGCTGACCGTCCGGTCGTAAGCCTTGTCATATACCACTTTCAAATCGTCCGGCTGCTTCAACTTCGCATGCGCAGCATCGGCCTTGCCCTGTTCGACGGTCAGTTGTTCACCGACCTTGTCCAGACCTGTCTGCACTGCCGCAAGGTCACCACGGCGCTGAACCACGTCACTCACCGAATGAAACGAACCCTTCTGCATCAGGCTGCTCAAGGGCTGTACCGCAGTGTCCATGCCCGCGCCGAAATCCGAAATTACCGCGTAATGTGAGCTGTAATCACCAAAGGTCTTTTTCTCGTCTTCCGTCAACTTGGGTACGTGCAGGCCTTGCTTGTCGATGATGCGGGTTTGCAGGAACTGAGTGAACGCGGCGCGTTGCTCAGGCTCCTTGTCGCCGCAGCCTGCCAGTAACAAGGGTAAAGCGACAGCCAGCAGCAAACCGGGACGGAAAAGGGACTTCATGTCATGGACCTCCGAGATCATAAGAATGCCTGTTCAGAGCAACGACAGCGCTGAATACGGCCATGCTTATAGTCTCGTGACGGGATGATCTAGTTCCGTGCTGGCTACCGGCCTGCAGGTAATAAACAAAACACGCGCATGTTTACGGTCAGGCCGGGGGCTTTACCCGCAAGCTGAGCCGCGCAAAAAGTTCCTTAAGGAGACGCTGATTTATTCTAAAACCCAGCTGTTGCCCCCAGATAAATCAAGGCCTCCAGAGCGTTGCAGGGACGAAAAATCGAATAAATCAGCGCCTCCTTAAGGAGACGCTGAACAATTAACCCGTTCGCACCGTCCCCATTTCCAAGCCGGTTTTTTTCAACCTGCCGGCCTTATTTTACGTTTCTCGAGCAGATTTCTGCCCTCATTTTGCTGAAAGGCGGGCCAGTCCCGCCTTTCAGACGGATTTATCCTGCCGTCTGTTGTAAATACCGCTTGGCCAGCATCAGATTGGCCAACCCAAACAAACTGAACAACTGCGCTGTATTCTTTTCCAGCCCACGGTAGCGAACCTTGCGATGATTGAAGCGCACCTTGATTACCTGGAAGGGGTGCTCGACCTTGGCACGCAGTTGCGCCTTGGCATATTCAATTTTGCGCTTGACCCGATACAGCACGCTGCCTTCGCCGTGCTGCTTGTAACTGCTTGGCCGTTCTGCAATCGACCAGATAACGTCCCGTTCAGCATGCTCCGGTCGCTTGGCCGCACCGGTGTATCCAGCGTCACCCGAAACATAGGTTTCGTCACCGTGAAGCAACTGGCCAACCTAGGTGACATCCGCCACGTTAGCGGCCGTCCCTACTACGCTGTGCACCAGCCCCGACGTGGCGTCTACACCAATGTGGGCCTTCATCCCAAAGTGCCATTGATTGCCTTTCCTGGCCTGATGCATCTCAGGATCACGCTTGCCTTCTCGGTTCTTGACCGAGGGCGGCGCGGCGATCAGAGTAGCGTCGACGATAGTGCCTTCCTTGAGCAGCAGCCCCCGGCTGGCCAGATGCTGGTTAATCGTTTCAAACAGCAGCCGGGTTAGCTGATGGACTTCCAGCAAGCGGCGAAAACGCAGCAAGGTGGTGGCATCCGGTGCAGACTCGCGACCCAGGTCGATACCCATAAAACCGCGGATGGCCTGGCTGTCGTAGACGGCATCTTCGCAACCTTCATCGGAGAAACCGAAACACTGCTGCACGACGTACATGCGCAACATGCGCGACACCCCTATCGCAGGGCGTCCGCGCTTGCCTGCGGTGTTGCTATAAAACGGCGCCACTTGCGCCTCCAGCAGGGCCCAGGGCACCAACTGTTCAAGGTCAGCCAGGAAGCGATCTCGGCGAGTCTGCTTTTTCTTGCCGGTATATTCGAGTTCGGAGAAGGTCTTCTGCACGCGCGTAACGCTCACGGAGAGGGAGGCTGTTGAAGGAACTTAGTGTGCCAAGGGTGGGGACAGTTGGCTATTTTTGCAGCGCCTCCTTAACAATTCTTCATGAGATGAAACGTTTCAGCGACTACCCTTTCCTCGACAAAGTGAACAACAGGAGTCAATCACGATGTTTGCACACGAGGCCATGGGCCTGATCATTATCACCATCGTCTTTCTGCTTGGAGCGATCGCGATGTTCATTCACCCCTTCCATGCACTGGGAAACTGGTTCAAAAAACGGAAGCATAAACGAGGCCGAGAGTAGTATCCCGCTGGACAGAAGCCGAGTGAATATCGCCCGCACGGGTGTCAAGTCGGCCTCTGTCCATTGCCTGTCAGGAACACCAGCCTGGTACCCGGCTCTGCTGTGGAAAAGAATCCCTGCGCTTTTTCAGCGGTAACATCCCCGCTTTCTCGACCAAATCCCGTCTCAATCCGACAGTCCCGCCATGTCACTGCCGCCCGACCTATGCGACAATGCGCGCCAATGTCTGGCATGAACCCCCACATTCATCTCCCGGCAACGCAGTCACGGCAGACTGCCGTTGCTGTCGACGCATGCCCGCTGGTTCAGTTGAGGCTCGGCCGGAACGGGCTGGACGACTACAGATGTGGCCAAAAATCGGTCCCAGCCCAAATAAGCGCACCATAAGCTATTGATAGGTAAAGTAATTGATCTCCACAGCTAACATCACGATGCAGTTCGGCGCCAAACCCCTGTTCGAGAACGTCTCGGTCAAGTTTGCTGCCGGTAACCGTTACGGCCTGATCGGCGCGAACGGCTGCGGGAAATCCACGTTCATGAAAATCCTCGGCGGCGATCTCGAGCCTTCGGGTGGCCAGGTGATGCTGGAGCCGAACGTGCGTCTGGGCAAGCTGCGCCAGGATCAGTTCGCCTACGAAGAATTCACCGTGCTCGACACCGTGATCATGGGCCACGAAGAGCTGTGGAAGGTCAAGGCCGAACGCGACCGTATCTACTCGCTGCCGGAAATGAGCGAAGACGACGGCATGGCTGTCGCCGAGCTGGAAACCGAGTTCGCTGAAATGGATGGTTATACCGCCGAGTCGCGTGCCGGTGAACTCCTGCTGGGCCTGGGCATCGGCATCGAACAGCACAACGGGCCGATGAGCGAAGTGTCGCCAGGCTGGAAGCTGCGTGTTCTGCTGGCGCAGGCGTTGTTCTCCGACCCGGAAGTGCTGTTGCTCGACGAACCGACCAACCACCTGGACATCAACACCATTCGCTGGCTGGAAAACATTCTGACCCAGCGTAACAGCCTGATGATCATCATCTCCCACGACCGTCACTTCCTGAATAGCGTGTGCACCCACATGGCTGACCTGGATTACGGCGAGTTGCGTCTGTTCCCGGGCAACTACGACGAGTACATGACCGTGGCGACCCAGTCGCGCGAGCAGTTGCTGTCCGACAACGCCAAGAAGAAAGCGCAGATTACCGAACTGCAATCGTTCGTCAGCCGCTTCTCGGCCAACGCCTCGAAAGCCAAGCAGGCCACGTCCCGCGCCAAGGCGATCGACAAGATCCAGCTGGCCGAGGTCAAGCCTTCAAGCCGCGTGAGCCCGTTCATTCGTTTCGAGCAAACCAAGAAGCTGCATCGTCAGGCGGTCATCGTCGAGCGCATGGCCAAAGGCTTCGATGGCAAGACGCTGTTCAAGGATTTCAGCTTCCAGGTCGAAGCGGGCGAGCGCGTTGCGATCATCGGCCCGAACGGCATCGGCAAGACCACTCTGTTGCGTACGCTGGTCAATGAGCTGCAACCGGATGCCGGCTCGGTCAAATGGACCGAAGCCGCAGAAATCGGTTACTACGCCCAGGACCACGCCCACGACTTCGAAGACGACAGCACCCTCTTCGACTGGATGGGTCAATGGACCCAGGGCGGCGAGCAGATCGTCCGTGGCACGCTGGGCCGCATGCTGTTCTCCAACGACGAAATTCTCAAGTCGGTCAAAGTGATTTCCGGTGGTGAGCAGGGTCGCATGCTGTTCGGCAAGCTGATTCTGCAAAAGCCGAACGTGCTGGTGATGGACGAACCGACCAACCACCTGGACATGGAATCCATCGAAGCGCTGAACCTGGCGCTGGAAAACTATCCAGGCACGCTGATCTTCGTCAGCCACGACCGGGAATTCGTATCTTCGCTGGCAACCCGCATCATCGAACTCAGCCCGAGTGGCGTGATCGACTTCAGCGGCACTTACGACGACTACCTGCGCAGCCAGGGCGTTGCCTTGTAAGCACCACGCTGACGGTACGGCCCTACTGAAAAGCCCTGTCTCATGACAGGGCTTTTTGTTAACCGGCTGTTTACGAGCCCGGCTGGCTGAGCATCTCGATCCACAGCGCACCCTTACCGGAAGGCGCCTCGCTGACGCGTTGCAAGGCACCGTCCGGCCCGATGGCGTAGCTGCCGACCGTGTCGCTTTTCTCTCCGCTGACCAGCAACCAGTGCCCGTTGGGCGACACGGCGATATTGCGCGGCTGTTTTTCCTGGACCGGGTAGTTTTCAGCGAACGTCAGTTTGCCAGTGGCCGGGGCGACCTTGAAGACCGACACACTGCTGCTGGTCCGCTCGCTGACGAACAGCCATTTGCCATCCGGCGCCAGGCGTATATCGGCTGCCCAGATGCGTGGCGTCGGGTCATCCTTGAGGTCGTTGTTGCGCGCATCGCGTGCCTGTCCGGGGGCCAGTTTCAGGCGCTCTGGAATGCCCTCGGCATGGCTGACCTGTTTCAGCGCGCCGGTCGTGTGATTGATCGCGAAAGCAGTGACCGTGCCGCTCATTTCACCTACCACGTACAAAAACCGGCCATCCGCTGAGAATGCCAAGTGGCGCGGCCCGCTGTTCTGGGCAAGCGTCACGTAGCCTTCGCCGATGGGCACCAGCTTGCCATCCTTGGGCTCGAGGCGGTATTGCAGCACGCGATCAACGCCTAGGTTTCCGGCGTACACATAGCGGTTGCTGGGGTCGGTACGCACTGAGTGCGCGTGCATGCCGGTCTTGTAGGTTGCAATGCTGTCGCTGGGACGGTGCTGCGCGTCAATCGGCTGAACGCTGAGCAGATCGGCGCCGTAGGATGCGCCGAACAGGAAACGTCCACTGCGATCCGTCGACAGATACGCCAGGCTTTCAGCGAGCGGCGCCTGGCTGAGCGGCTTGAGGTGCCCGGTCCCCGGTTCGATAGTGAAGCTCAGCACCCGATAGGGCTTGGCACGTAGGGCAGCGAACAAGGCCTTGCCGTCCGGGGAAATCGCCATCGGGTTGACCTGATCGCCCGCCTGGGTCTGTTCGACCAGGCTGAGCGCCCCGCTCGTCTCGTCCAGCCGGTACTGGGAGAGGAGTCCGTCTGCAGGACTGGAGATGTAAGCGAAGGTGGACGCCTGAACAGGCAGACCGAACGAACAGCCGACTGCAGCGGCCAGCAACAGGATTTTTCTCATGACAGACCTTTTTGTTATTGTGTTGTAGTCAGTCATCCTATGACTGATCCATGCCGCTCGGCAACAACCGGCTGAACGCACGAATCAAATCGTTAGCCTGCTTTCATTTATCCTCGGCGCACGCCATCATGGGAACACTCCCACCGCCTGCCAGCGAAGAGTCCAATGCCTGCCGCGCACATCGGTTCCATGACGATTACTCTGCAAATTGTCTCCATCGTTTTCTACACCTTCATCGCCTTCCTGTGCATCGGCTTGCCCATTGCCGTGTTGCCCGGCTATGTCCACGACCAGTTGGGTTTCAGCCCGTTGATTGCCGGGGTGGCCATCGCCTCGCAATACCTCGCCACTTTGCTCAGCCGCCCCTTTGCGGGCCGGGCGAGCCTGACGATCCTGATCGTGGCGCGACTGTTTCTCGGTGTGTCGCAAGGGCTCATCGGCGTCGGCACCATCAATTGGTGTATCGGCAAGGTCGGTGCAGAACACACCGCTCGTTCGATCTCCTGGAACGGCATTGCATCCTATGGCGCCATCGCCATTGGCGCACCGCTGGGCGTGCTGGTCATTGATGCGGTGGGTTTCAACAGCCTGGGCATCGCCTTGATGCTCATGGCAGGCGCGGCGCTGATGTTGATCCGCAACAAACCTTCGGTGCCGGTCATCGTCGGCGAACGCCTGCCGTACTGGTCGGTGTTCGGCCGGATCGCGCCATATGGCATGGGCCTGACCTTATCCTCCATCGGCTACGGCACGCTGACCACGTTCATCACCCTCTTCTACCTGAGCCGTGGCTGGGAAGGCGCGGCATACTGCCTGAGCATGTTTGGCGTGTGCTTCATCCTCGCGCGCCTGCTGTTCATCGGCGCCATCAACCGCTTCGGTGGCTACAACACCGCCATCGTGTGCATGGCGGTCGAAACCTGCGGGTTGTTGATGCTATGGCTTGCGCCGAATATCGGCTTCGCGCTCGCAGGGGCCGGGCTGACCGGGCTGGGCCTGTCGCTGGTCTACCCGGCGCTGGGGGTCGAAGCCATCAAAAGCGTGCCAACGCCCAGCCGTGGCGCAGGCCTGAGTGCGTACGCGGTGTTCTTCGATCTGGCGCTGGCCATTGCGGGCCCGGTCATGGGAGCCATCGCTTTGGGTCAGGGCTACGACTGGATTTTTTTCTACGCGTCGCTGCTGTCGATCGGCGCACTGGGGCTGACACTCTGGCTGGCCCGCCGAGCCCGTCTGCACGCCTGAAACCGGCTCTCTCATACCTTTCGTGCATAAGCTTTTTGCTGCTTGTTCCAACACTTAAGTCACTGCAACGAAAAGCTGCCGCCGGTCGGTCATTATCTTGACGCCAGTGGCAATGCCTTCTTGACTTGATGCTGCGGGCCTCGAACAGGCTGGCAAATCAGCCGTCGCCAAGTCTCTGTCGCGACGAGATTCGCGTGGCAGCCGGGCATCTGAAACCCTCAATTGCCTCTCCCTGACCACTTGATCGGGAGAGCAGTCATGAGCAACCGTGTTATTTCTCTTCGCTACACCCATAAAGTCCTGCCGTTCCTCATATTGATCATTGTGCCTCCCCATGCTGAAGGCGCATGCAACCCTGGCGCCCAGAACGAAAACGGCGTTTCGATCTGCGACAGCGGCACCAGCGCTGCCTTTACCGGCCTGACCGGTAACCACATACTGATATTCCCGGCCGGAGGAACCGGCATTGTCACAGGCAACATCATCTATGGACCGGGGGTCGACAGCATCGACATGCAGTCCGGCCGGATTCAGGGCAACATCACCCAGGCCGCTGGCGTCGACCGGTTCATCCTGACCGCAGGTGAAATCAGCGGCGACCTCAATCAAGGCAATGACCCGGACGACTTCGTCATGAGTGGCGGTACGCTGGGCTCGCTGGCACAGGGTGACGGGCTGGACACTTTCCTCATGAGCGGCGGCACGATCACCCGGGCTTTCGAAGACGGCGACCGCGCGGTGATGACCGGCGGCACCATCGGCCGGGTCGACATGAAGCTGGATAACAATGTCTTCGAGATGTCCGGCGGCAGCATTATCAACAATCTGGTGACCGGGTTTGGCAGGGACACGATCACCCTGTCGGGTGGCAGCATCGGGGGGGGCCGTCAGCGTCAGCGGTGGCGATGACCAGATAACCATCAGCGGTGGCGAAATCCGCGGCGGCATACGCGCCAGCTTCGGTAACGACAGCTTCAACTGGCTCAACGGTGGTTACGTACGCACCAGTGTGGCGATGGCCGACGGCAATGACACCGCGCGCCTGTACAACCTGAGCGAATATTTTCTGAGCGCCAGTTCGCTGCTCGATGGCGGGCCGGGCGATGACGTGCTGACCTTCGACAACACCCACTCCGCACGCCCGGAGCGTTACGCTAACTGGGAAACGGTCAGTCTGGAGAACAGCACGCAGCTGGATCTGGCCGGCAAGCTGATTCTGGGCGACAGCGTCAGCAATACCGGTGTCCTGAATGTGGGAGCCGGGAGCACCCTGACATCAGTGTCGTCGGGCAGTGTCGTTCCGTTCAATGCGACATCCCGTGCCACGCTCAATAACGCTGGCACGCTAGACCTGAGTGGCAGTCCGCTGACAAACACCCTGTTGATCAGAGGCAACTACACAGGCCAGGACGGGCGACTGCTGCTGCGCTCGGTGCTGGGCGATGAAACGTCGCCCAGCGACAGACTGGTGGTCGCGCAGGGTCATATTGGAGGTTCGACGTCCATGACCGTTAGCAACCTTGGTGGCCCGGGTGCGCTGACCCGGGGCAACGGGATCGAGGTGGTAGAGGCCAGCGAAGGTGCAACCAGCGACAGCGCGGCATTCCGGTTGCAAAACTCGCTGTCTGTGGGGGCTTATCAGTATTACCTGTTCAAAGGCGGCGCTACGGCGGGCTCCGAAAACAGCTGGTATCTGCGTTCGGCGGTCATTTCCCCTGCCGAGCCCGCCCCGGTCATTCCGCCAGAACCCGCCCCGGTAACGCCCCCTGCCCCTGAACCGGTACCAGAGCCGAATCCCGGGCCGGAGCCTGAACCTGAACCTGAACCTCAACCCGAACCTCAACCCGAACCCGCGCCGACTCCCATTCCCACTCCGACTCCTGAGCCCACACCAACGCCGACACCAAGCCCGACACCTGTGCCTGGCCCTACGCCGACACCCACCCCCATAGTTCCGCCTGCCAGCCCGCCACCGCAGCCGCCCGCGCTCGCCCTGCCCGTTCCGGCCCTGGGCACACCGCCCCTGCCCGCGCCTGTGCCCGGAGCGCCGCCCATCATCCTGTATCGCCCGGAAGTCGCCACTTACGCCGTAGTGTCGCCAGCGGCAGCGGCACTGGCGTCAAGTTCGCTGGGCACCTTTCATGAGCGTCAGGGCGATCAGCGTCTGCTTACCCAGTCAGGGGTAACCCCCGCAGGCTGGGCCCGAGTGTTCGGCAGTGACGTCAGACAGCAATGGGCCGGCGACGTCAGCCCGGCTCTCGACGCATCATCCAAGGGGTATCAGATCGGTCACGATCTGTACGCCTGGCAAATGGCCAACGAGTGGAGTCAGCGCGTGGGGCTGTTTGTCGCCCATAACCGTCTGGATGGCCGGGTCAAAGGCTTTGCCGGCGGCTTCGAAGAGTGCCGTACCGGTCGTAGGAAACTGACCGGCGACAGCCTTGGCGCTTACTGGACGCTGATCGCACCCAGTGGCGGATACGTCGATGCCTTAGCGATGGGCACACGCCTGGACGGTTACAGCCGCTCCGACCGTGGCCTGCGCATCGACACCGAAGGGCATGCCCTGAGCCTGTCTCTGGAAACGGGGTATCCACTGCCCCTGTCATCGCGCTGGGTGGTCGAGCCGCAGGCGCAAATCATCCATCAGCGCATCAGCGCTCGACGACCAGCACGATGGTATTTCCCGCATCGGGTTCGATAATCAGCGTCACACGACGCTGCGCATTGGCGCGCGTTTCAAAGGCAGCTATCAGATAAGAAAAATGCCGATCGAACCCTACCTTCGCGCCAATCTATGGCGCAACGCAGACGGTCATGATGCAGTGACTTTCGATCGGGTACAGCAGATCAGGACCGAGCATCGGTCAACGACGGCCAGTCTTGGCGGGGGGATGGTGGCAAAAATGTCCAGCGCAACAAGTCTGTACTGGGAGGCGAACTACAGCCGCGACCTGCACAATCACGATCGGAACGGTGTCAGCGCCAGCCTGGGAGCCAGGCTGGCGTGGTAACGGGAAAACCGTTTTGGCCTATGCCTCATCGGCCTTTTTAGGCTTGAGAATCAGCACGGCCAACGGTGGCAGGTTAAGGCTCAGCGAGGCAGGCATGCCATGCGCCTCGTCGCTCTGGGCGATGACTTCTCCGCCGTTGCCGAAGTTCGAACCGGCGTAAGTTTCGGCATCGCTGTTGAGCAACTCGACCCATGCGCCCTCGACCGGCGCGCCAATCCGATAATTCAGGCGCGGCACCGGGGTCATGTTGGCGACCACCAGCAAAGGCTCGCCATCCTTGCTCCGGCGCAGGTACGCGAAGACGCTGTTGGCCTGGTCGTCGCCGATCAGCCACTGGAAGCCCTGCGGGTCAGTGTCCAGCTCGTGCAACGCCTTCTCCTGACGGTAGATACGATTCAGGTCGCTGACCAGTTGCTTGACGCCGACGTGATCAGCGTATTGCAACAAGTACCAGTCCAGTTGCTGATCGTGATTCCACTCGCGCCATTGCCCGAACTCGCAGCCCATGAACAGCAGTTTCTTGCCCGGATGCGTCCACATGAACGACAGATACGCACGCAAGTTGGCAAACTTCTGCCAGCGGTCGCCCGGCATCTTGTCGATCAGCGAATGCTTGCCATGAACGACTTCATCATGGGAAATCGGCAGAACGAAGCGCTCGGAGTAGGCGTAAACCAGGCTGAACGTCAACTCGCCGTGGTGGTGCTCACGGTGAATCGGGTCCTGCTCCATGTAACGCAGCGAATCATTCATCCAGCCCATGTTCCACTTGTAACTGAAGCCGAGGCCACCCTTCTGGGTCGACTCGCTGACGCCGGGCCAGGCGGTGGATTCTTCGGCGATGACCATGGTGCCCGGAGCTTCCAGCGCGACTACATCATTGAGATGGCGCAGGAAGTCGATGGCTTCCAGGTTCTCGCGCCCGCCGTGCCGGTTGGGTACCCACTCGCCGGCCTTGCGCGAATAGTCGCGATACAGCATGGAGGCCACCGCATCCACGCGCAGACCGTCGATATGGTAATGCTTGAGCCAGTGCAGCGCCGACGCCAGCATGAAACCGTGAACCTCGGTGCGCCCCAGGTTGTAAATCAACGTGTCCCAATCCTGATGAAAGCCTTCCTTGGGATCGGCGTACCCATACAGTGCGGTGCCGTCGAATTGCGCCAGACCATGGGTGTCGGTAGGGAAATGCGCCGGTACCCAATCGAGAATGACGCCGATTTCTGCCTGGTGGCAGGCGTCGACGAATGCGGCAAAATCCTCGGGCGACCCGTAACGTGCTGTCGGTGCGAACTGCGCCAGCAGCTGGTAGCCCCATGAACCGCCGAACGGGTGTTCCATGATCGGCATCAGTTCGATGTGCGTGAAACCCAGCTCCTTGACGTAAGGGATCAGGCGATCAGCCAGCTCGCGCCAGTTGAACTGCCGCCACTGGCCTTCGTCGTTCTGTTCCATCTGCCACGAGCCTGCATGCAGCTCATAGATCGACAGCGGTGCGGAGGCGGCATGACGTTCGGCACGCGATTGCAGCCAGCTGTCGTCGTGCCATTCGAACTGCAACGGCGCGGAGATTTTCGACGCGGTGTCAGGCGGCAAAGTGGTCGCCAGCGCCATCGGATCGCTTTTCAGCGGCAGAATGCCATGCTGACCGAGGATCTCGTACTTGTAGACTTCACCGGGTTGCAGACGCGGGACGAATAGCTCCCAGACGCCCGTCGGGTGCCGCAGACGCATCGGATGGCGACGGCCATCCCAGTTATTGAAACTGCCGACCACGGACACACGTCGTGCATTTGGTGCCCAGACTGCGAAGCGCACGCCATCGACACCGTCGACGTTGGTCACTTGCGCGCCAAGGCAGCTGCTCAGGTCGCGGTGGTTGCCCTCGGCGAACAGATACAAGTCCATTTCGCCCAGTAGCGGGCCGAAGCTGTAAGGATCCTCAGTGATCTGCTCACCGCCGGCCCAGTTGATTTTCAACAGGTACGGCTGCGGCTGATCGAGGCGGCCGACGAAAAAGCCGGGCACTTCGCTCATTTCCATTTCGCCCAGCTCGCGGCCATCGTCTCTGGCCAAAAGGCGGACACTCAGGGCGCCGGGCAGGTAGGCGCGGACAAACTGTCCGCTGCCGCCATCGCCGTGCGGGCCGAGGATCGAAAACGGGTCACGATGTTCGGCTCGAATCAGCGCATCCAGATCCACAGCAGCGGGTATCGCTTGGCGGCCCGTGCCGACTTTGTCAGGCGCATTCATATTGACTCTCCATCAGACGATTGCAGCAATCCACGCAGGCCCTGCAACGGTACGGCCAGCCAGGCTGGGCGATTCTCGGCCTCGTAGATCACTTCATAAGCAGCTTTTTCAAGGGTGAACAGTTCCAGCGCAGCGTCCTCCCCTTTTGCATCTTTCCAGGCATGGGCCATTTCGGCAGTTGCCGAGCGATAGCCTTCGATAAAGGCTGCACGGGCCTGCGACAGATACGTCTCGGCGACGCGCTTGCGCGCAGTCGCAGCCTCTGGCGAGGTGTCGACGCTTTGTGCACTGCGCACAGCCATGGCTGCGGCGTAATCGAACGAGCGCAGTACCCCGCTGACATCCTTGAACGGGCTGTGCTTGGCGCGGCGTTCTTCCAGCGCACGAGCCGGCTCGCCCTCGAAATCGATCAGATAGGCATCGCCCTTGACCACCAGCACCTGCCCCAGGTGCAGGTCGCCATGCACGCGAATGCGCAGGCCACCCGCAGAACGCTTGGCAAGGCCGTCGACACGCTGCCGAATCTGCTTGCGATGCGCCAGCAAGTCATCGACCAGTTGCTGATCGTCTTCATCCAGATCGCCCTTGCGCTGCTCCAGCAATTGCAACGCACGATCAAGCTGCGCGTTGACGCTGGTCGCAGACGCCTTGCTGTCGGCAACGCTGGTGACTTCGACGGCGAAATCCGGATTTTCGGTCGGTGCCGCGAGTATCTGATGCATTTCACCCAAGCGCTGACCCAGGCTGCGCGAGAAATCCGCCAGTTCGAGCAGCGCGTTGAAGTGCTGCTCCTGACCGGATACACCGTGCGCCAGCTCGTCACGCACCGCGCGTTCAAGGTTGTTCTGCGTCCATTCCCAGGCGTCGCCCTGATTGCTCAGGTAGCCTTGTGCAATCATCAGCAGATTCGGCTTGCCGTCGTTGCCGACCCGCACCAGCGAGCCCAGCAATGGCGAAATGTTCTTGAAACCGGCCTGGGTCAGGAAAGCGCCCATCTCCAGTTCCGGGTGTGTCCCGGCGCTGACCTTGCGGATCAGCTTGAGCACCACGCTGCTGCCCACCACGACCGAACTGTTGGACTGCTCGGCGGACAGGTAGCGAACCTCCGACTCGTCGCTCAGGCCCAATGGCGCCAGTTGCGAACTCGGCTCGAAACGCAGCTCACCATCGGCGCACGGGATCACGGTCTGCGACTGCATGCCCTTGATGACCGCGCGGATAAAGGTTTCCAGAGTAAACGCATCGGTAATCAGGCCGACATCGCGGTTGCGACGAACCCTGGCAAGCGCCAGTTGTTGTGGCAGTGCGCTGCTGATGTCGTCTTCAGCCAGCAGGCCGAATGGCAACTGATAACGCTCGGTCTGCCCGTCTGCGGTGACTTCGATTTCACTGAGCAGGACCGGATGCGCCTCGTCGCCAAAGCGCACGGCGTAGGCAATCCGGACTTGCTCGATGGGCTTGTCCTTGCCACCGAACCAGCGGCGTTTCGGCAAATAGTTCGCCAGCGAGGTGTTTTCCATGGTGCCGCGCAGCGGTTCGTCGAGCAGTTCTTCAAGATGCTTTTTGAGCACCAGGGTCGGAAAGTCCGGCATGCTTTGCGCGGGTTCAACGTGCCAACTGGGCATTTGATTCTCCGAAGCCAGTAGAAACCAATAAAAACCATACGGCGGGAGCGTCAGCAGATAGCTCAACTGGCCGATGGGCGGAAATGCACTGCCGCCAAGCATTTCTACCGGGACAGTGCCCGCATACGCCGACAACTCAAGTTCGGCAGCCTGGGCAGCGCTGGAGACGTTGGCCACACACAAAACGATTTCATTGTGGCCATCGGGCGCTGTGTATTCACGGGTGTAAGCAAGAATGCGCCGGTTCGACGGCGAGAGCATTTTCAGCGTGCCGCGCCCGAAAGCTTTTTGCTGCTTGCGCACGGCCAGCATGCGTCGGTTCCAATTCAGCAGCGAATGCGGGTCGCGCTCCTGACTCTCGACGTTGACCGACTGGAAGCCGTACATCGGGTCCATGATCGGCGGCAGCACCAGGCTGGCCGGGTCAGCGCGTGAAAACCCGCCATTGCGGTCGATGGACCACTGCATCGGCGTGCGCACACCGTCCCGGTCGCCCAGGTAGATGTTATCGCCCATGCCGATTTCATCGCCGTAATACAGGGTTGGCGTGCCGGGCATCGACAGCAGCATGCTGTTCAGCAGTTCGACACGCCGGCGGTCGCGGGCGACCAAGGGCGCCAGACGGCGACGAATCCCCAGATTGATCCGCGCACGGCGGTCGGCAGCGTAGTAGTTCCACAGGTAATCACGCTCACGATCAGTGACCATTTCCAGGGTCAGCTCATCGTGGTTACGCAGGAAAATCGCCCATTGGCAATTGTCCGGAATGGCCGGGGTCTGACGCAGGATATCGGTGATCGGAAAACGGTCTTCCTGCGCCAGCGCCATGTACATGCGCGGCATCAGCGGGAAGTGAAAGGCCATGTGGCATTCGTCGCCGTCCGGCCCGTTGCTGTCACCGAAATACAGTTGCGTGTCCTCGGGCCATTGGTTGGCTTCGGCCAGCAGCATGCGGTCCGGGTAATTCGCGTCGATCTCGGCACGGATACGCTTGAGCACCTGATGGGTCTCAGGCAGGTTCTCGTTGTGGGTGCCGTCCCGTTCGATCAGGTAAGGGATGGCATCCAGACGCAGGCCGTCGATGCCCAGATCCAGCCAGAAGCGCATGACTTCGAGCACCGCTTCCAGCACGTGCGGGTTATCGAAGTTCAGGTCCGGCTGGTGAGAATAGAAGCGGTGCCAGAAGTACTGGCCGGCGACCGGGTCCCAGGTCCAGTTGGAGGTTTCGGTATCAAGAAAGATGATGCGCGTGCCGTCATACTTCTGATCAGTATCCGACCAGACATAGAAGTCCCGTGCCTTGGAGCCAGGCTTGGCATTACGTGCCTTCTGAAACCACGGGTGCTGGTCGGACGTGTGGTTGATGACCAGTTCGCTGATCACCCGCAAGCCACGCTTGTGCGCCTGGGCAATAAAGCGCTTGGCATCTGCCATGGTGCCGTAATCACTGTGCACATCGCGGTATTCCGAGATGTCATAGCCATCATCGCGACGGGGCGATGGATAGAACGGCAACAGCCAGATGGTATTGACTCCCAGCGCGGCAATGTAGTCGAGCTTCTCGATCAGCCCCGCAAAGTCGCCGATCCCGTCATTGTTGGCATCGAAGAACGACTTCACGTGAACCTGATAGATCACCGCATCCTTGTACCAGAGCGGGTCTTTGATAAATGTCGCTTCACCGGGTTTCTTAGCCATTGCTGACTCCTTGGGAGTGTTACTGCGAGGCCTGGATACGCCAGATTCCAAAAGGTTGCGACGGGTCGAGACGCGTATGCTGATACTTGCCGTACCAGGTCCAGCGGTGCCCGGTCATCAGGTCTTCGCCGGAAGTCGCGGCATCGTCCGGAAGGCCCATCTCCCACAGCGGCAGTTCGAAATCCGCTTCCTGCGCGTTATGCGGATCGAGATTGACTGCAACCAGAATGAAGTTGCTGCCATCTGCGCTGCGCTTGCCGAAGTACAGAATGTTGTCGTTCCACGCGTTGTACAGCTTCAGCCCCAGATGCGTCTGCAAGGCCGGGTTCTGACGGCGGATACGGTTGAGCTGGGCAATTTCGGCAATGATGTTGCCGGGTGCCGTGAAGTCGCGCACGCGGATCTCGTATTTCTCCGAATCCAGGTACTCTTCCTTGCCCGGAATCGGTGCCGCTTCGCACAGCTCGAAACCGGAATACATGCCCCACAGGCCTGAACCCATGGTCGCCAGTGCCGCACGAATCAGAAAGCCCGGGCGCCCCGATTCATGCAGGAACCGCGGGTTGATGTCCGGTGTGTTGACGAAGAAGTTCGGGCGGTAGCAGTCGCGCCATGGCACTTCGTTGAGCTCGGTGAAATATTCCGACAGCTCGGCCTTGGTGTTGCGCCAGGTGAAATAGGTGTAACTCTGGGTGTAACCGACCTTGCCCAGACGCGCCATCATGGCTGGCTTGGTGAACGCTTCGGCGAGGAACATCACTTCAGGATGCTGACCGCGTACTTCACCGATCATCCACTGCCAGAACGGCAGCGGCTTGGTGTGCGGATTATCGACGCGGAAAATCTTCACGCCTTCCTTGACCCAGCCCAGCACGATGTCACGCAGTTCCAGCCACAGGCCCGGAATGGCATCCGGCGCATAAAAGTCGACGTTAACGATGTCCTGGTACTTTTTCGGCGGATTCTCCGCATAGCGGATGGTGCCGTCCGGACGCCAGGAGAACCAGCCCGGGTGCTGCTTGAGCCATGGGTGGTCCTGCGAACACTGAATCGCAAAATCGAGTGCGATTTCGAGACCGTGGTCGGCAGCGGCTTTCACCAGGTTGCGGAAGTCTTCAAGACTGCCCAACTGCGGATGTATGGCGTCATGACCACCTTCCTCGCTGCCGATGGCATATGGGCTGCCCGGATCGTCCTGGCCAGCGGTCAATGAGTTGTTCGGGCCTTTGCGGTGTGCGCGACCGATAGGATGAATCGGCGGGAAATACAGCACGTCGAAACCCATGTCGCGAATCATCGGCAAGCGCGAATGGACGTCGTTGAAGGTGCCGTGGCGTGCTTTGTCATCGGTGATCGAGCGCGGAAACAACTCGTACCAACTGGCGAACTGGGCCAGTTCTCGCTCTACGTCCAGCGGGTATTCCAGGCTACGGCTGAGGAATGCATGGTTATCGGCCTGTTTCATCAGGCTCGCGGTGTCGCTGTGCAGCAACAGCGCGACCTTCTCGATGCTGTCGGCCTGATCCAGTCGCGCCAGCAGGTTTTCGATCTGCTCACGCTGCTGATCCTGACTGCGTTCGGCAGCCTTGGTCAGATGAATACGCCCTTCTTCCAGTTCCAGATCGATGGGCACGCCTGCAGAAAACTTCTTCTCCAGTTCATAGCAATAGCTGCCGAACTGATCGATCCAGGCTTCGAGTTGAAACACATAACGGCTGACCGAGGTCGGGGTGAACTCACCGACCCAACTGTCGTTGCCCAGTTCGTGCAGCGGTGCGCTCTGCCAGTGCTCTTCATCAGCAGCGCGCCAGCGAACATTGACGGCCATCTTGTCGTGGCCGTCCGCATAAATTTTGCTGGTGACGGTAACCGGTTGCCCGATGATTGCCTTGGCCGCAAACAATCCACCATCTATCACAGGCAGCGTGTCTTCGATCACGATGCGTGGCAGCTGCAGCGCCTGGGTCAGCGACAAGGGTTGGGTCGGGTGCGGTACATCGGTGGCCAGGGAATCCGGACCGTATGGCTGTTCATTCATCGAGCATCACTCCTCACGCCCCAGGGACGCTCCTGTGCATTCCATGCAATGGAAAAATTGACGGTATGGCAGCGCACGACCACAGAGCCCCGAGGACCCGTCTGTTTCGCTGCCTAGATTCCGAGCAGACATCGGGGGGAAAGTTCAAAGGTTTTATGCCCGACTGCAACGCGTGTCAGAGCATAGCCCAATCGAAAACAGTCGGGTTGAGCGCGTCAGACCAATCCCGTTTACGTGCAGGAATTGTCGCCTGAGGAGCCTTTGACGTATGGGCGAGCGGCGTTGCCGCACACTGTTTCGCAAGCAGAGGTTTGCCGGGGCATTCGGCACGGAGAAGACGCGTGATTTTGAAACACTGCAATTATGAAATATTGAATTTCAAGGTATGTAGCGATGAAATGAAGCGCTGCGAATCTGCCCGTGATTTGTTTTCTACAGCGGCGGCCGGCACCGCAAATCAATTGAATCATCACAAAACGCGGAAGGTCGAACACAATGCCAACAAGGAGGCTGAAACCATGACCCTTCCCACTCCGCCAGTAGCGCCCGATCCGAATATCGACAATCCTGTCTTGCCCGGGACACCGCCCAGACCCGATAACGAGCCGCCGCAGACGATGCCCCCGGTCATCGACCCGCCTGAGGACACCCCGCCAGTGGGTGATCCGCCAGCCCAAGAGCCACCCGTGGTGGTCTGACTGCGCGCCGGCACGACGCTGAAAATACCCGTGTCGCTACGGATATTTCAGCGTCCTCCCGCCACATCGATAAACGTACCCGTTGCATACGAAGCCTGATCCGACAATAACCAGATAATCGCCTCGGCCACTTCTTCCGGCGTGCCGCCACGGCCCATGGGCAGAGCGCCTTCAAGCTTGCTGACCCGCAGCGGGTCGCCACTCAGGGCATGAAAGTCGGTGAAAATGAAGCCAGGCCTTACGGCATTGACGCGAATGCCCTCCCCGGCCACTTCCTTGGAAAGCCCGATGGTGAAGGTGTCCAGTGCGCCCTTGGACGCTGCATAGTCCACGTACTCACCCGCCGAACCAAGCCGCGCTGCCAGCGAGGATACGTTGACGATGCTGCCGCCATGACCGCCATGTCGCGGCAACATGCGCAGCAGAGCGTGTTTGCTGCACAGCATGGGCCCGACCACGTTGTTCATCATCATCTTGAGCATGCGAAATTCCGACATGTCCTCGACCCTCGAAGCCTGGGCCAGCGTCCCCGCATTGTTGACCGGATGGATAACACGCCCCAGCTCGGTGTCAACCCGGGCGAACAGACGAATGATTTCGTCCTCGTTGCTGACATCGGCCTGCATCGTGATTGCGTGTGCGCCCAGTGCCCTGACCTGCGCGGCGGTCTTTTCCGCCGAGGTGCGATCGGACATGTAGTTGATGCAGATCCGGTAACCGTGCGTCGCCGCCAGACGCGCCGTCGCGGCGCCGATCCCGCGCGAACCGCCGGTGATGATGAGGACTTTTTCCATGATCAGTCTCGTAAATATGTCCGGAAGTCGGCAATCAGTCAGGCCTGACACCCGCAGGGCGGCCAGAGGTGACTGATCGTGCCAGCGTTTGCGATCCAGCGCCATCGAAGCGTTTCAGAAAGCGGACGCTTTGGCCTCCGATTCCTGCACATCAAACGCAATTCTTGACTCCGCAGCGCGGATATCCTCAAGGAATTGCTCTGCCGGCATTGGATGCCCGAGCAGAAACCCCTGCAGGGAATCGCACCCAAGGTGCGTCAGAAAGCGCTGTTGGAGCGTGGTTTCGACGCCCTCGGCGACGATCCGCAAATTCAGTGCCTGCCCCACCGCGACGATTGCCGACACAATGGCCGCATCGTCGGTGTCGTGCTCCAGATCGCGAACGAAACCGCGATCGATCTTGATTTCGTTGGCCGGCAGCCGCTTGAGGTACATCAAGCTAGAATAGCCGGTACCAAAGTCATCGATCGAAAGGTCCATGCCCATCTCCGACAGCCTGTTCAGCACGCCGAGACTGGCGTCTGCGTCATCCATCGCGGTGGTTTCAGTGATTTCCAGCGTCAGGCAGTTGGCCGGCAACTGATGCCGGGCCAGCGTATCAGCGACGGTCGCAACCAGACCGGAATGGCGGAACTGCAAGGCCGACAGGTTGACTGAAATACGCCAGTGCGAGTACCCCTCGGTGTACCACTCGCGCATCTGCCGACAGGCTTCGTCCAGTACCCATTCGCCAATCTGGATGATCAGCCCGGTTTTCTCGGCCATGGCAATGAACAGATCAGGCCCTAGCACCCCGCGTTCCGGGTGATTCCAGCGCAACAAAGCCTCGGCGCCTATCGGCAGCCCGCTCAGCGCGTCGAATTTAGGCTGGTAATAGAGGCAGAAGTGTTTGTGCCTGAGTGCGGTGCGTAAATCCTGCGACAACTGCAATTGATTGCGGGCGTTGCAGTTCATCGACACATCAAAAAAACTGTGGCCGTTCTTGCCGGCCGCTTTGGTGTGGTACATGGCCGCGTCGGCGTTGACCAGCAGTTCGTGCTGGGTTGCACCATGGCCGGGATAAATGCAAATGCCGATGCTCAGCGAAATCTGCAACTGATGTTCGCCAATCAGGAACGGATTGCTGATTTCACTGACCTGCCGTGTTGCCACAGTCAGCGCGTCCTGCTGATCGTCCAGTTCGATGAGCAGCACAAACTCGTCACCACCGACTCTGGCCAGCGTGTCGTGCCGATTGACGTTCTGCCGCAGACGCAAGGCAACCTGACGTAGCAACAGATCGCCGGTGTGATGGCCAAAGGCGTCGTTCACCGGCTTGAAGCCGTCCAGATCCATGAACATCAAGGCAAAACAGCCACCGGTTTCGTCGGCCCTGGCCATGGCTTGCTCGATGCGCTCCGTCAGCAGCACACGATTGGGCAGACCGGTGAGGTTGTCATGCATGGCCAGATGGGTCAGTTCCTGATTGGCCTGGCTCAGGGAAGTGACCAACACTGCCGTGCGGGCTTCGAGATGGGCGTCCAGAATACAGGCGAACAGGGTGAGGCTCAGGACCGTCAGGCTGGCGACCAGCACCACCCTGTCCAGCCCGTTGCTGCTCAGTCCGTTGATCAATGCGCCACAAAAACTGCCCTCGGCAAAGTTGGCCGCGGCCATGCCGGTGTAGTGCATGCCGACCACTGCCATGCCCACCAGCACCGAGGCACCCGCGCGAGCCAGGTACACACGAGGCCGGTGATGGCGCAGGTGGAACGCGATCCACAACCCCGCCGCCGATGCGGCAATGGCAATCAGCAGGGACAGCACGAACAGGAAGGGCGTGTACTCGATGCCGGGCTGCATGCGCATGGCCGCCATGCCGGTGTAATGCATGGCGCTGATACCCAGGCCCAGCAATACCGCGCCCAGCACCAGCTGCACTCTCGAAAGCTGCGGTTGCGCGACCAGCCACAAGGCAAATCCCGACGCTATAACGATCATCGCCAGCGAAAACAGCAGGAGCGGCACGTCATAGCCGAGGTCGATGGGCAAGACGAAGGCGAGCATGCCGATAAAATGCGTTGACCAGGTGCCGACTCCCATCGCAAACGCGCCGCCGACAATCCACACATACACGACCCGCCCTTTAGCCGAGATGATCCGCCCAGCGAGGTCGAACGCGGTATAGGACGCAAGGATCGCAACAAAAACGGAAAGAACGACAAGCGAGGGTATATAACTGCCAATCAACATAAACACACCTGAAGCCCAATGAGTGCGTCCATGCCGTTCTTGTGCGCTGATTGTACGCATTAGCTACCAAATGTCGCGGCACTTGGTCGAAAAAGCTGGCAGTACGCTATTAATTTTGCATGGATTAGCGATAGCTAAAGAAAACTTGCCTTTTGCCGCTTCTGCTGGCTACTCCTTCAACACCAGATCACGCTCCGACTCCCAGCCACCGCCCAGCGCGGCGATCAACTGCACGCTGGCCAGCAAGCGGCTCTGCAGTACATTGAGCACACTGCGCTCGTTACTCAACGCAGTCGCCTGCACGTTGACGACATCCAGATAGCCGATCAGGCCGGCCTTGTACTGATTGTTGGTCAGGCGCAACGAATCACGCGCGAACACCAGAGCCTCCTCACGCACCGCCGCTTCGTCTCCATAGACCTTGAGCTGGATGAGGTAGTTTTCGACCTCCTGAAAGCCGTTGAGCACCGTCTGACGGTATTGCGCGACCGTCTGATCATACAGGGCCTCGGTGCGCTCGACCTCTGCCGAACGGCGACCGCCGTCGAACAGGGTCAGGGCCAGTTGCGGCCCGACCGACCAGAAACGGTTCGGCAGGCTGATCCAGTTGGCGAAGGTACTGCTGTTATAGCCACCGCTCATGCTCAGCGTGAAATCGGGATAGTAGGCTGCCTTGGCAACCCCGATATTGGCGTTGGCGCCCATCACAGAGCGTTCCGCGGCGGCGATATCGGGCCTGCGCTCCAGCAGCTGCGAAGGCAGCCCTGGCGGAATATCCGGCAAATGCGGAATCGTGGCAATGGCTGGCAGGCTGAAGTCTGCCGGTGCCATGCCCATCAACACGGCAATAGCATTCTCGAATTGCGCACGCTGCCAGGCCAGATCGATCAGGTCGGCCTGCGTGCTTTTCAACTGGGTCTGCGCCTGAGCGACCGAATCACGCCCGGAAATACCGGCGCGGTATTGATTCTGGGTCAGGGTCAGAGAACGCTGATAGGCGTCGACGGTGGATTCCAGCAAGCGCTTCTGTTCGTCGATCACCCGCAGTTGCAGGTAATTCTGGACCAGCTCCGATTGCAGGCTCAGGCGCATTGCCGCCAGGTCGGCAAGGCTGGCCTGCGCGTTTGCAGTATCGGCTTCCAGGCCATGGCGCAATTTGCCCCAGACGTCGGCTTCCCAACTGACGCCCAACTGCGCGTTGTGGCTGTTACGGATCCCCGAAGCGCTGGTCCCGGTGCTTGACGTCCCGGTGCCCTGCCCTGAACGGGTCTTGCCAGTCGTCAGGTCCAGCGTCGGCAAGAACGCCGCTCGAGAGCTGCGCACCAGCGCCTGGGCTTGGCGATACTGGGCTTCATACTGAGCCACGGTCTGGTTGGAAGTGTTGAGGCGCTCGACCAGCGCGTTCAGGTCTTTGTCACTGTACACCTGCCACCAGGCGCCCTTGGCCATTGCATCGCCGGGGGTCGCCGCCCGCCAGCCCTGAACCGCCTTGAACTGTTGGGGTGCAGCCATGGTCGGCCGTTGATAATCCGGTCCGACCGCGCAGGCGCTGAGCAAAGCGATACAGACTGCCAGCCCGAGCGGGCGAATCAGCCATTCTGGACGGGATGTGAAAGCCGGGCGTTCGGTCATAGCGGAGTTTCCAGAGCAGCATCGGTGCGCACGCCACGCCATCTACTGAAACGATGGCGCAGACGGTCGAGATAAAGGTAAACCACAGGTGTGGTGTAGAGCGTCAGGATCTGACTGAAGATCAGGCCGCCAATGATGGTCAACCCCAGGGGTTTGCGCATTTCAGCACCTTCGGCGGTACTCAGCAGCAGTGGCAAGGCACCGAGAATCGCCGCCATGGTCGTCATCAGAATCGGCCGCAGACGTTGCAGGCAGGCATTACGGATCGACTCCTCAGGTGCCATGCCCTGATCGCGCTCGAGGTGCAATGCCAGGTCGATCATCATGATGGCGTTCTTTTTCACCACACCAATCAACAGAAACAGCCCCAACAGGGAGATCAGGCTGAACTCGCTGCCCACTACGTAGATCGTCAGCAAGGCACCGACACCCGCCGACGGCAAGGTCGACAGAATGGTCAACGGGTGAATGTAACTTTCATAGAGGATCCCCAGCACCAGATACACCGCCAGCAGCGCCCCGAGAATCATCCACGGTTGGCTCTTCTGGGTTGCGGCGAACGCGCTGGCGGTCCCTGCCGTCTTGGTAATGATGTCCTCTGGCAGCCCTATGGCAGCAATGGCCCGTTCGATGGCGACGTTGGCGTTGTCCAAAGTCGCGCCTTCTGCCAGATCGAAGGAGATGTTTTCAGCGGCGAACTGCCCGTCATGGGAAACCCGATCATTGGCCAGACTGCGCTCGTAGTGAGCGATGCTGGATAGCGGCACACGCTGACCGTCTGCGGTAATGACCTGAACCTGCTCGAGGGTCACCGGGTCCTGTGCGTATTTGGGATTGACCTCCATCACCACTTTGTACTGGTTGAGGCTGTCGTAGATGGTCGATACCTGGCGCTGACTGTAGGCATTGTTGAGTACCGAGGTCACCATGCTCATGTCGATGCCAAGCCGTTTGGCGGTGTCGCGGTTGACCACCAGTGTCACTTGCTGAGCGCCACGCCCTTCCCGGGCGTCGATGGCGGTCAGCTCGGGATCTGACTTGAGCGCTGCAACGATCTTCGGATACCACTGGCGCAGACTGGTCAGGTCAGCACTCTGGACGATGTATTGGTACTGCGAACTGGTCTGCTCACGGCCCCCACCCAATTGCAGGTCCTGATCCGGCGCCAGAAACAATCGTCCGCCTGGAACATGTGGCAACGTCTTGCGCAGACGCTCCACGACTTTTTCCGCTGACAGCTTGCGCTCGGCAATCGGCACCAGGCGGACGATCATGAACGCATTATTGGTGCCGCTGCTGCCGCCGATGAATCCGGCAACGCTTTCCACAGCGGGGTCTGCCAGCACGGCACGGCGAAACTGCTCCATCTTCGGCTGCATCACCGAGAACGACAGGCCGTCGTCGCCCCTGACAAACCCCATCAGTTGCCCGGTGTCCTGCTGCGGCAGGAACGTCTTGGGCACCACCACGTAAAGCGCGATATTGACCACGACGGTGATCAGCAGACTGATCAGCGTCAGACGCGGATGGCGCAGCACCCAGCCCAGCGAACGGTCGTAACCCTCCACCATGCGGTCATTGACCCGCTCGCTCCAGCGCTGAAAGGCATTTTCGCCGCTGGCTTCGCGGGGCTTCAGCCAACGGGCACAGAGCATGGGCGTCAGCGTGAGTGACACGATCAATGAAACGATGATCGCCACCGACAAGGTGATGGAAAACTCACGAAACAGACTTTCCACCAACCCGCCCATGAACAGGATGGAAATGAACACTGCCACCAGCGAGACGTTCATCGACAGCAACGTGAAACCGACCTCTTTGGCGCCCAGAAACGCCGCCTTCATTGGCTCCACGCCGTTATGAATGTGCCGGGAGATGTTTTCCAGCACCACAATGGCATCGTCTACCACCAGGCCGGTCGCAAGGATCAAGGCCATCAGCGACAGATTGTTCAGAGAGAAGCCGAACAGGTGCATGATGGCAAAAGTGCCCACCAGCGATACTGGCACCGCCAACGTAGGGATGAGCGACGCGAGACTGCCGAGAAACAGAAAGACCACCAGAATCACCAGAATCACCGCGATCAGCAAGGTCATTTCGGCTTCGTGCAGGGTCGCCTTGATCACTGGCGAGCGGTCCATGGCGATCTGCAGCTTGACGCTGGCAGGCAGCACGGCCCGCAAGGCAGGCAACTGCGCTTTTATCTGCGCCACCGTTTCGATGATGTTGGCGCCAGCCTGACGGTTGATGACCAGCAGCACCGCCTGATCATAATTGAAGAAGCCGCTGTTGTAGCGGTCTTCCACCGCATCACTGACCTTGGCAACGTCCTTCAGGCGCAGGGTCGCGCCATCCTTGTAGCGAATGATCAACGGCGCATAGTCGGCGGCTTTTTCCAGCTGGTCGTTGGCCTGAACCTGCCAGTTATGCAGGTCATCCTCGACAAGCCCCTTCGGTCTGCGCACGTTGCTGGCAGTAATCGCGGTGCGCACGTCATCCAGCGAGACGCCGTACTGGGAGAGCATCTGCGGTTCGAGCTCGATGCGCACTGCAGGCAGCGAACTGCCTCCGATCTGCACCTCGCCCACCCCCGACACCTGCGACAGGCTCTGGGACAGGATGGTCGAAGCCAGATCGTACAACTGGCCCTTTTCCAGCACGCTCGAGGTCATCGACAGCACCATGATCGGTGCCTGGGACGGGTTGACCTTTTTGTAGGTCGGCATGCTGCGCATCCCGCTGGGCAGCAGGTTGCGTGACGCGTTGATGGCCGCCTGCACTTCGCGCGCCGCGCCATTGATGTCGCGGTCGAGATCGAACTGCAGAATGATGCGAGTCGTGCCCTGGCTCGAATTGCTGGTCATGGTGTTGACCCCGGCGATGCTGCCCAGCGAGCGTTCGAGCGGCGTTGCCACGGTGGAGGCCATGATCTCCGGGCTGGCCCCGGCAAGGCTGGCGGAGACCACGATGACCGGGAAGTCCATGTTCGGCAACGGTGCTACCGGCAACAATCTGAAACTGACCGCGCCCAGCAGCATGATCGCCAGGCTCAGCAGGACCGTGGCAACGGGACGGCGGATGAAGGGCGCGGACAGGTTCATGCGTCTGCCTGTAGCGAACGGTCCGGAGCAGCGGGTTTACGACTCCAGCGCTGACCGAGACGGTCGAAATACAGGTAGATCACTGGCGTGGTAAACAGCGTCAGGACCTGACTGAGCAACAGCCCGCCGACCATCACCAGCCCCAGCGGCTGACGCAATTCGGCACCGGAACCGCTGGCCAGCATGAGCGGGATGGCGCCGAACAGCGCCGCCAGCGTGGTCATCAGAATCGGCCGAAAACGCAGTAACGCTGCCTCGTAGATCGCCGTTTCCGGATCGACGCCACGGTTGCGTTCGGCATCCAGAGCGAAGTCGATCATCATGATCGCGTTCTTCTTGACGATGCCGATCAGCAGAATGATGCCGATGATCGCGATCATTCCCAGGTCGTTGCCGCTGATCAACAGCGCCAGCAAGGCCCCGACCGCCGCCGAAGGCAGTGTCGAGAGAATGGTGATCGGGTGAATGTAACTCTCGTAGAGCACGCCCAGCACGATGTACATGGTCACCACTGCCGCCAGCACCAGCAACAACGTGCTGGACAGCGATGCCTGAAACGCTTCGGCTGCGCCCTGAAACTGGGTCTGCACGCCGATCGGCATGCCGATGTCCTTCTGCACCTGCTCGATGACCTCCACCGCCTTGCCCAAGGCCACGCCGGGCGCAAGGTTGAAGGACATCATCACGGCCGGAAACTGCCCGAGGTGCGCAATCGCCAACTGGGCCTGACGCTGCTCTACCCGGGCCAGACTCGACAGTTTTACCTGCGCGCCGTCGGTGGTCTTGACGTGAATCTGCTCAAGCGCCGCAGGACCAAGCTCACTGGCGGAAGCCGCCTGCAACACCACGCGGTACTGGCTGGCCTGAGTGTAGATGGTCGATATCTGCCGCTGGCCGAAGGCGTCATACAGCGCGTCGGTGATATTCGCCACCGTTACGCCGACCCGGCTGGCCGCATCGCGGTCGATATTCAGGAAAACCTGCAAGCCCTTGTCCTGCAGGTCACTGGCGACGTCGGTCAGCTCGGGGCGCTTGCTCAGCGCATCGACCAGCGTCTGGTTCCACTTGCTCAGCAGTTCGGCATCGGGGGATGACATGCTGAATTGGTACTGGGTGCGACTGACCCGGTCTTCGATGGTCAGGTCCTGCACCGGCTGCATGAACAGGCGGATGTCCGACAGCTTGTCGACTTGCGGCTGCAGACGCTGGATGACTTCGCTGGCGGTCAGATCACGCTCGCCGTGGGTTTTCAGGTTGATCAGCAGGCGTCCACTGTTGAGAGTTGCGTTGTCGCCGTCGACACCGATATACGAAGACAGGCTGACCACCGCCGGGTCCTTGAGAATAATGTCGGCCAACGCCTGCTGACGTTGACTCATGGCCGCGAACGAGACCGACTGCGGCGCTTCGGAAATGCCCTGGATAACGCCGGTGTCCTGTACCGGGAAAAACCCCTTGGGCACCACGATATACAACAGTACGGTCAGGGCCAGGGTGGCGATGGCAACCAGCAGCGTCACTGGCTGATGCTTGAGCACCCAGCGCAACCTGCCCGCATAGACATCGATCAGCCAGTCGATCCAGGCGCCGCTGGCTTTGTAGAAGCGGCTCTGGTCCTCTTCCTTCGGCTCGCGCTTGAGCAGGCGCGCGCACATCATCGGGGTCAGCGTCAGCGAGACCACCAGCGAGATCAGGATGGCCACCGCCAGGGTAATGGCAAACTCGCGAAACAGACGTCCGACCACATCTGCCATGAACAGCAGCGGAATGAGGACTGCAATCAGCGAAAGGGTCAAAGAAATCAGGGTAAACCCGATTTGCCTGGCGCCCTTTAGCGCGGCCTGCATGGGCGTTTCACCCTCCTCGATATGCCGGGAGATGTTTTCCAGCATGACGATGGCGTCGTCGACCACAAAGCCGGTGGCGATGGTCATCGCCATCAGCGTCAGGTTGTTGATCGAGAAACCGGCGAGGTACATGACGCCGAACGTGCCGACCAGCGACAACGGCACGGCAACGGAAGGAATGATGGTCGCGCTGAAACGACGCAGAAACAGGAACGTCACCAGCACCACCAACACGATGGCGATCAGCAGTTCGTGCTGAACATCGGTCACCGAGGCGCGGATGGTCTGGGTACGATCGGTCAATACCACAACGTCCAGACCTGCCGGGAGGTTGTTGGTGATGCTGGGTAGCAGGGCCTTGATCCGGTCGACGACCTCGATCACGTTGGCCCCCGGCTGGCGCTGAATGTTCAGCAGGACTGCCTGACTGCGGTTGGCCCAGGCGGCGAGCCGTTCGTTCTCCGCACCACCGACAATTTCCGCCACGTCCTTCAGACGCAGCGGTGCGCCGTCCTTGTAGGCCAGAATCAGGTCGGCATACTCCTCGGGAGACTTGAGCTGATCGTTGGCATCGAGCATCGATACCCGGGTCGGGCCGTCAAAGTTGCCTTTGGGCTGGTTGACGTTGGACGCACTGATGAGCGTGCGCACATCGGACAGATTGAGACTATTGGCAGCCAGCGCCTCGGGATTGACCTTGATCCGGACTGCCTGACGCTGCCCGCCGGCAATGCTGACCATGCCGACGCCGCTGATCTGCGAAATTTTCTGCGCCATGCGCGTATCGACCAGATCATTCAGGGTGGGCAACAGCATGGTTTTCGAAGTTATTGCCAAGGTCAGCACCGGCGTGTCGGCCGGATTCACCTTGTTGTAGACCGGAGGCGCCGGAAGATCGGTTGGCAGCAGGTTGGTGGCTGCGTTGATCGCTGCCTGCACTTGCTGCTCGGCCACGTCCATATTGATGTCGAGGCTGAAACGCAGGGTGATGACCGACGCGCCCCCCGAACTGGTGGACGCCATCTGGGTCAGCCCGGGCATCTGTCCGAACTGACGCTCCAGCGGCGCAGTCACCGAACTGGTCATTACCTGCGGGCTGGCACCGGGGTACAGCGTCATCACGCGAATGGTCGGATAGTCCATCTGCGGCAAGGCCGAAACCGGCAGCAAGGTGTAGGCGATGAGACCGGCCAGGACGATGGCCAGCATGCTCAGCGTGGTGGCTACCGGACGCAGGATGAACAGGCGTGACATGTTCATACGTTTGGTTTTTCCACCTTGCCAAGCGCTGCCGACTTGTCAGTGCCGCTGTCCGGCTTGCCGTGCAACTTCTGGCCCGGGCCTGCCGGTACGTCCTTGCTGTCGTTGACCACTTCCACTTCGGCGCCATCGCGCAGGCGATCGGTGCCCTCGAGCACCACCCGCTCGCCGACGGCAAGCCCTTCGGTGATCACCGTCGAGGTTTCGTCACTCGGACCGGTTTTCAACAGTTTGAGTTTGACCTTCTTGTCGCCGTCGAGCACATAGACGAATGTGCCGTCGGTGCCAAACTGCACGGCGGCGATCGGCACCAGAATCGCCTGTTTCAGCGTATCTGCGCGCAGTCGCACATTGACGAACTGGTTGGGGAACAGGATTTCGTTATCGTTATCGAAACGGGCTTTGAATTTCAGCGTGCCGGTTGCAACGTCGATCTGGTTGTCGAGGCTGGCGAGTACGCCGACAGCCTGCATTTTCGTGTCGCCGCGGTCCCATGCTTCGACGGGCAGCTTTTCGCCGGTGCGATAACGGGCGATGACCTTGGACAGGTCTTTTTCGGGCAGCGTGAAATTGACTGAGATGGGCCGAGTCTGGGTGATCACTGCCAGCGCAGTGGTGTCATTGGCGGCGACCAGATTGCCCACATCCAGTTGTTTGAGGCCCACACGACCGGCAATCGGAGAGCGGATGCGGGCGAAGTCCAGGTTCAGCTTCGCTTCCGCTACCGCGGCCTGATTGGTCTTGATCGTGCCCTGGTACTGATTCACCAGCGACTCGGCCGTGTCCAGCGTCTGCCTGGCGATGCTGTCTTCGGCAAATAGCCCACGGTAACGCTGCACATCGAGCTGAGCATTCTTGAGCAACGCCTGGTTGGTGGCCAGCGTACCTTCGGCCTGCTGCAAGGCGACCTGATAACTGCGCGGATCGATTTCTGCCAACAGGTCACCGGCCTTGACCGTCTGACCTTCCTGGAAATAGATCTTGACCAGCTCCCCCGCCACCCGACTGCGTACGTTGATGGTGTTCATCGCCGTCACGGTACCAAGCGCCTTGTAATAGATCGGAAAGTCGCCTTCGGTCGCAGGTGCCACGCGCACCGGCACCGCCGAAGCACCGAACCCGGGTCGGGCCACGCCACCGACGCCGGCTTTTTTGCTCTCGCCCCCCTTGCCGGACGTGGCTGCGGGCCAGAGCCACCAGCACAGGGCAACAATGACCATCAGGACCAACAAACTGATCAACCAGCGACGGGATTTACGAGGGCCAGACGATTGCATGAATAAATCAACCATTACGGTGGGGGGATCTTCGGAAGGCAGAACAATAGGCACAGATACGTGACAAGCACAGCGCCTTTACCAAGTGCTTACTTAATAAACGTACAAAGCACGAACAGAATAACGGCCTGAAGGGTTTCAGGCCGTCAACAGGTTGCAGAATGTTACTTCAATACAGCCAATGCAGCGTCGTAGTTCGGTTCTTCAGCGATTTCCTTGACCAGTTCGCTGTGCAGAACATTGTCGTTTTCGTCCAGCACGACCACTGCACGGGCGGTCAGGCCTTTCAACGGGCCGTCGGCAATGGCAACGCCATAGTTCTGGCTGAAATCGGCACTGCGGAACGAGGACAGGTTCTGTACGTTTTCCAGGCCTTCAGAGCCGCAGAAGCGCGCCTGGGCAAACGGCAGATCGGCGGAGATGCACAGCACGACTGCATTGCTCAGCTCGTTGGCCTGAGCGTTGAACTTGCGCACCGACGTGGCGCAGGTCGGGGTATCGACACTCGGGAAGATGTTCAGCACTTTACGCTTGCCGGCGAAGTCAGCCAGGGTCACGTCGGCGAGATTGGCAGCGGTCAGGGTGAAATCATGTGCTTTGTTACCAGTTGCAGGCAGCTCGCCATTGACTTGAACAGGGCCGCCTTTGAGGGTTACTTGAGCCATGAAACATATTCCTTTTTTAAAATGGGTAAAGAGCCGGAAGTTAAACACGAAAGTGCCGTTCGGCCTATATCGGAAAAGTCCGAATTTTCTCAGGAAACCAGTCTGTCCCGGATATCCGGGTGTTCACACAATTCAACCAGCCAATCAACGAAGACCCTCACCCGTCGCGACAATTGCCGATGCGGCGGATAAAGTGCGGTCAACGGCAAGGCGGGTGGGCGATATTCCCGCAACACCTCGACCAGTGCACCGCTGCGCAGTTGTGTCGCAATGTGATAACGAGGCACCTGCACGAGGCCAAACCCCGCCTCGCAGGCCGCTACATAACCGTCTGCGCTGTTGACTGAGACCGAGCAGGTCATGCCGTGATCACCGCCACAGCCATCGGTCATGAACTCCAGGCCATAACGTTTACTGGTGCTGGCCGAGAAATATTCGATCACCTGGTGCTGCGCGAGATCCTGCAGGTCCAAGGGCGTGCCATATCGGTCCAGATAGTCGCGACTGGCGCAGGTGATCTGGGTCAGACTGCCCAACGGCCGCGCAACCAGTGTGTCATCCAAGGCAGCGCCTGCGCGCAGCACACAATCAACGCCTTCGCGAATAAGGTCGACCGGCCTGTCGCTCATGCCGATTTCCAGACTGATTTGCGGGTAGCGCCGGGTGAATTCGGGCAGGGCCGGGATTACCACCATCCGGCCGAGGCTCACCGGCAAATCAATCCGCAGCAAGCCCTTGGGTTCGGCACCCTTGGCCGAAAATGCTGCTTCGGCGTCGTCCAGATCGGCGAGCAGGCTGACACAGCGCTGATAGTAGGCCTTGCCGTCCGGCGTGGTGCTGACCTGGCGCGTAGTGCGCTGCAGCAATTGCACGCCCAGATGCGCCTCAAGTTGCTTGATCAAAATTGTCACTGACGCACGCGGCAGGTGCAGGCTGTCAGCAGCTTTTGCGAAGCCGCCCAGCTCGACGATACGGGTGAATACGCGCATGGCGTTGAATCGATCCATGATTGCCGGAAGCCTGAGGACAAGGTGTGTAAAGGATCACACTGTTTTAACAGGGTAAACCGGTTGCGCAAAGGTTCAGGCATCACCAGGCGCCTGCCCCTCTTCAGAAGTCCCTTTTATAGAAAATATCCAGCGAACTGGCAACACCACTCGCCGCTTCGAGGTAAACCCGTTTACTGAGCAGGTAACGCAAGGCAATGGTGTTGGCCGGTTCGAAAACACCCACGCCATAGCGCAGGCTGAGCTTCTCGGTAATCTTGCCACTGGCCACGACGTTGGTCTTGTCGCCAGTGCCCGAGGTATCCAGCTCGAAATCCTTGATGCCCAGATTATCGGCAAGTTTGCCGGTGGTCGAGGAGCTGCCCGCCACGCCAAGTGCCAGCGCTGCCTGAGCGACCATGTTGTTGTCTTCGCCCGAGGTGCTCAACGGCCTGCCCATGACCAGATAGGACAAGGCCTGCTCCTAGCTCATGGCCGGTTCGGAGAACACCTCGGTGGTAGGCTGTTCGGCACTGCCGCTCAGACGAATGCCGGCAATCACATCATCGGTTTGCCGGATGGCTTCGATGTCCAGATACGGCTGATCGACAGGCCCGGCGAACAGCAGCCTTGCCTTGCGGATGGTCAAGCGCTGCCCATAGGCGCGGTAACGTCCGTCGTTAAGGTTCAGTTCGCCGCGAGTGTCCAGGTCATCGCCAATGTGGACACGTCCGGCCAGATTGGCGGTGAGTCCGAAGCCGCTGAAGCTGAGCTTGTCCTGCCCGACGATGACATCGATATCCATCCCCACCGCCAGCGGTGGTGCACCTTTCTCGGTCTGCTGACCGACGATCACCGTGTCACCCGACAGCTTGACCGTAGACGGCGGTAACTCGCGCACGGTAATCGTCCCCTTGGGCACCAGCACCTTGCCGGAAATCGCCAGCCGGTCGCCCTGCATGGATATTTTCAGATCAGGAGCGGCTTCCACCGCAGCATAGGGTTCGACATTGATCGGCAGTTGCGAACCCTTGAGGCTGACGTCCACCGTCAGGTTCTGCCCCCAGGCCACCTGACCGCCCAGGGTGCCGTGACCGGTACTGCCACTTTTCCAGCCACCGTTGATCTGCACGCTTTCGCCAGCGATCAGCGCCTGGACCTTGAGGTCATGCAACTCCATCGGCAATTCGGGCCCCACGACTTCACCGCCCTCCAGATTGACGCTGCCATTGACCAGAGGCGCCAGCAAACTGCCCGACAGACGCCCGTTACCGTTCAGGCGCCCGTTGAGTTTCTGCACCGTCGGCGCGAAGGGCCGTGCGACCGAGATATCCAGCCCGGAAAGGTTGAAGTCGCCTGATAGCGTCTTGTCTTTGGCTAAAGGATCGATTTGCGCATTCAGCAGCAATCGTCCCAGTTTGCCGCCCTCGAACTCCAGACGCGAGTCGATACGCTTGGGGGTCAGGGTGCTGCTGAGTTTCAGCGTCTGATACGGGAAGTCCAGCCATTGCTCGTTATTGGGCACCCGCAGGGTACCGCCGCCAGCGTCGACAGAAATCTGACCACTGGGACCGGCATCTGGAATGTCGAGCTGAACGTCGGCATTCAATGCGCCCTTCCAGGCAAAATCCTTGGGCATCCATTGCGCCAGGCTGTCGAGCGGAAAATTTTTCAGTTGATAACGCAGACGAGGTTCCGGCATCAGACGCTGATCGCCGCCACACAGGCTGGCAGACCCTGAAAGCCAGCAGTGCGCGCCGAAATTGAGCCTGCCGTCCGCCAGGCGCTCGATTTTTGCCGGCTGTTGCAAACGCCAGTTCTGACCGCCGCTCTGCACGCTGCCACTGGCCAGACGACCGCGCCAGTTGCCTTGATCGAGCCCGCCCTCCAGCGCCATTGCCAGCTTGAGCAGCGGGCCCTGCAAATCGAGCTTCATCTGCTGGGCTTTCAGCGTGCCCTGCCCGTCGACCAGCAAGGTGCCCAAGGCCGTGTCGCCCGCTTGAATGCCTGCGCCTTTGAGACTGATGGTTGCGCGCTGCGCCGGGTCAAGTCTGGCGTCGAGCGTCAGGCTTTGCAGGCGATTGTCCTGCAAGGCGAGCTGACTGCCCTGCAACGCCAGTTTGCCCTCTGGCGCGTGTAGCGTTCCCGCCAGGTCGAGCCGCCCTTTGACCTGCCCCTGCAAGCGCGTCCACAGTTGGGCCAGACGCGATAGATCAAGGTCAAACTGCCCCTTGAGACGCTGTTGCAGACTGCCTGCGCCCTGAATGCGGTTGTCGCCGAGGCGGATATTCAAGCTGCTGACATTCCACTGCTGGTCCCGGCCATCAGCCTTGGCTTGCAGCAAGGCGGGCTGGCCTCGCAGACGACCTTTCAAGTCCAGATCGGCGGTCAGTTCAAGCTGCTCGTTGCGGAACTGTCCCTGGCTGCGTAACGGACCGGCCAGCTTGCCGGGCAGCTCGGCGACCCAGAACGAAGGGTCAAGTGCGGTCAGGTCAAGTGCCGTGTCCCAACCAATGCCGTCAGCAAACTTCAGGTTCAGATGACCACCGGCCTTGCCCTGTCCTGCGACCAGTTCTAGTTGTGGCAGGTGAATTTCCTGCAGATTGCCGCTGAACGGGCTGACCAGCGTGAACGCACCGGCCGGTCCTTTCAGGCTGGCGTTGAAATTGCCCAGATAATTGCCATCAGTGTAAGAAATTTCGCCTTTGAAGCTGTGAAGTGACACTTGCGGCTCGGAGGGCAGCGGATAAAGCCGCTGCCAGGGGAAATCCAGCCAGTCGATGCTGGCATCTGCGGAAAACCCGCTTTGCCAATTCAGCGTGCCATTGATCGCCAGGCGCTGCTGGTCACTGGCGCTGAGATCCAGCGCGGCGATGGTGGCTCCCTTGGCATCTGCACGGCCTTGCAATGCCAGCGCAATCGGGCCTTTCTCCGCGGGCAGGTTCGCCGTGCCGTTGATCGCATAGCCCGTGTCGAGGTTACCCTCGGCCGTCAGCAGCAATTGGTCAAGCTGCAGCGTATCGGGCAGTGCGGAGCTGGGTTTGAAGTGCTCCGAGGTCAGTTTCAGCCGGGCGGGAAGGTGTTCGGTCAAGGGTTGCAGCTCGCCACTCAGGACGCCCGGCAAATAGCCGCTGCTGTCAGCCTTGAGTTGCAGGGTCTTGAGCACCTCGCCTTGAATATCCAGCGCCAGCGTCCAGGGCTGGCCATCCTGCGGCGGCAGTTGCAGTTGCCCTTTGACGCTCAACGGCCAGTCACCTTCGGGCTTGAGCAGACCGTTGAGATCGAGAATCAGCGCGTCGCGTTGCAGATGCGCGCTGTCGATCTGCAGGCCGTCGGCGGTCCAGTGGGCCACCAGCTTCAGATCACGTAACTGCTCGACGCCGTCCAGTTGCAGGCTACCCAGCTGTACATCGCCCAGTTGCAGCGACAACGGCAGATTGAGGGTCGGCAGATTGACAGGGCTGTCAGTAGCGGGCTCGGCATTCGGCGGGAAGTGCAACAGGACGTGTCCGGCATGCAGGCGATCAATGCACAGTGTCATTTTCAGCAGGCAGGCGACCATTCAAAATCGGCAGACTGAACCTCGACGCGGTCTTCGCCCTGCTGCCATAGCAATCGATCTGCGCGCCACTGCCCGCCCAGCCGGCCCTGAAAATTTTCCAGTTGCAGCCCGGGCACACGCGCCAGCGCCCAGCGGCTGCCGGATGAGGTGCCGAGCAGCAACCCGGCGCTGACAACGATCAGCACGAGCAGCGCGATCAGACTCAAACCAAGAACTTTCGCGCCGCGCTTCATGTTCACCCTGTTCAAAGTTCCGGTCCCATCGAAAAATGCAGGCGGATTCCACCGTCATCGTCCAGCCCGTGCGCCAGGTCGAGACGCAGCGGCCCTACCGGCGAAACCCAGCGCACACCGAAGCCGACCCCGGTTTTCAGATCGGGTCTGTCGAGGTTATTGAGCGAGTTGCCCTGATCGACAAAGGTCGCCAGCCGCCACTTCTCGGCAATCGAATACTGGTACTCGACACTGCCCGCGAACATGTATCGACCACCAATGCGATCACCGTCAGAGTTGGTCGGTGAGAGATTCTGGTAGTCGTAGCCGCGCACGCTCTGATCACCACCGGCAAAGAAGCGCAGCGAAGGCGGTATCGAGGTCTAACCGTCAGTGAGGTTGCCGCCCAATTGCACGCGGCCGAGGAGGCGATGGTTCTGGGCGACTGTCGTCAGGCCTTTGAGCAACACATTGGCATGCACCAGGTTGGCGTCCGACAACATGCCCTCCTTGGCCACCTGCGTCTCGAATTGCAGTCGATAGCCCTGGCTCGGGTCGATCCGATTGTCACTGCGCAAGTACGAGTAACTGATGCCGGGCATCAACAGCGTGCTGAGGCCCGAATCGTCACCCAGTCGATATTCTTCGCGTTGCCACTTCAGGGAAATGACCCGCTCCCAGCCGCTGGGCAGCTTGCTGTGCCATTCCGGCCCGGCAGTCAGCAGCTTGCTGAGGCTATCGGTGCCAGCGATCTCTTCGTACTGATAACCGCCGGCGTAGCGCATTTTGTCGGTCAACGGCGGATCGAGCGGCACGTCGTACCATAGGCCGACGTTCTGCCGTGGCGCGGAAATTTCCGACTCGAAGCCGTAGCTATGGCCCTGCGGGTTGGCCCAATGCCGGGTCCAGTTGGCTTTGCCGCGTGGCCCAACATCTGTGGAATAGCCCAGACCCAGGCCCAAGGTGCGCGGTTTGCGGGTCTCGAGCTGAACGGTGACCGGAATGACATCATTCACCGCCGCCGTTGGTACTGCGTCGACGCGGACGCCTTCGAAGTAGCCGCTGGCCTGCATGTCCTGAGTCAGTTCGGCAATCAATTGCGAGTCGTAAGGTGTGTTCTCCTTGAAGGGCACCATGCGCTTGAGCAGGTCTTCGTCGAAGGGCGTGTTACCGCTGAATTTCACTTGGCCAAGCGTGTAACGCGGGCCGCTGTCATAGACCAGCTCGATGTCGGCGACGCCCGCGCGCGGGTCGATGGCAAGCCTCTGGCGGGTGAAGTGACCGCTGAAGAAGCCAAAGCGCGATGCCTGATTCTGAATCAGGCGCTTGGCGTCTTCGTAATTGCCGTGGTTCAACACTGCACCGGTTTTCAGCGCGTCGCTTTTCGGCACTTTGAATGCAGCAAGGGACGCGGCGGGGCCATCGACCCGAATGACCACGTTACGCAGGTGAATCGGCTCGCCCGGCTTGATTTTGATGACCAGCCGCGGCTCGGGGCCGTCCTGGATTTCGCTGTCGATCTGCGCCTGATAATAGCCAAGCGCCTGGGCAGCCTTCTCTGCCTGTTGCTCGGCACCCAGGCTGAAATTGCGCAGGGCTTTGACGTCGCGCTCCCCCAGATCGCCCACATAGCCTTCCACGTTGGCCTTGAGTTGCGGATTGCCGGGCTCGACCCTGACGTCCAGGCGCGCCTCGGCCAGCGCCGTTGCACTCATGGACATCAGGACCAGGCTGCTGAAGAGTCTGAACATTTTCATGGCCGTGGATGCTATCACGATCGACAGGCCGCACTAGAAGCCCACGAATTGGCGGATATTCAAGCCACTGCGTCAGGAACCGGCAGTGAAACCTGAGGGTTCGGATGAAAGAACACATGTTCTCGGACCGGCCCTACAGCGATCTCGCCTATTTCCTCGTAGCCCTGTCGCTTGTAGAACTCGAAATAACGAGGGTTTCCGGTGTCGACGACGATACCCTGCGAGTTTTCGTCTACCGCGCACCAGTCGTGCAAGGCCGCCAACAATTGCTCGCTCAAGTCCTGACCGAGCTTCTGGCCCTGATATTCCGGATCTAGCCCGATCAGCGGCAGAACATGCGCGGTCTCGGTCGGCACACAGGCCAGTACCGCGTTGTAATACGCCAGATAGCGCTGAGTGCAGCCGAGGCCGGTGTCCATGACCATGCGCAAGCGCCAGGCCCAGCTTTCGGTAACGCCCAGACGACGCTGCGGCGGCGCGACCAAGGCTACGCCGACCAGGCGATCCTCGAGAAACAGACCCAGCGCAGGCTGGTTTTGCAGAAAATGCTGTTTGACCAGATGGCGAATGGTCGCCAGCACGCGTTGCTCGTACCCTTCGCGCTCGGCGTTGAACAGGTAGGCGAACGTCGGGTCATGCCGGTAAGCCCTGAACAACAAGGCGCGGGTTTCACGGGAATAACCGCTGTCGAGTTGGCGGATTTCGCCCGTGATGGCAACAGGTAGGGACATAAAGGGCCTCGTGTTAACGGAACTGCGTCTGGCGCAGCGGTTTTGGCAGCAGGCTTTCGAGTGATGGCAATTGAGAACAGTTCAAACGAATTGTCCGCCCCGCCGCTGCCATCATGCCCGACGACGCTGGTTCTCGATCGGCAGGTCAGCTAGCATCGCAGTTTGTTTTGCTCAGGACCGCTGTTTTATGAAAATCGTCTCGTTCAACATCAACGGGCTGCGCGCTCGACCGCATCAATTGGCGGCACTGATCGAAAAGCATCAGCCTGACGTGATAGGTCTTCAGGAAACCAAGGTGTCGGACGAGCAATTCCCCCATGCGGGCATTGAGGCGCTGGGTTATCACGTCCATTTTCATGGCCAGAAAGGCCATTACGGGGTCGCTCTGCTGTCGCGCAATGCACCACTGGAATTGCACAAAGGCTTCGAGGGCGATAATGAGGACTCCCAGAAGCGTTTCATTTGGGGCGCCTACGCAGACAGCAACGGTCAGCCAATCATCATCATGAACGGCTATTTTCCGCAGGGCGAAAGCCGCGATCATCCGACCAAATTTCCGGCCAAGCAGCGTTTTTATGAAGATCTCCAGCAACTGCTGGAGAGTCGCTTCAGCAACGAGCAGCCGCTGATCGTGATGGGGGATGTGAACATTTCACCGCAAGACTGCGACATCGGTATCGGCGCCGACAATGCCAAGCGCTGGCTGAAGACGGGCAAGTGCAGCTTCCTCCCGGAAGAACGCGAATGGATGGAGCGCCTGAAAAACTGGGGCCTGGTGGACAGTTTCCGTTACCTGCACCCTGAGGTCAGCGACCGCTTCAGCTGGTTCGACTACCGCAGCCGCGGCTTTGAAGACGAGCCCAAGCGTGGCCTGCGTATCGATCTGGTCATGACCTCGACCGGCTTGCAGCCGCGCATCAAAGCAGCGGGCGTCGACTACGATTTGCGCGGCATGGAAAAACCGTCGGATCATGCGCCTATCTGGCTCGAACTGACCTGATCCGGCATTCGCTTTCCGATCTGCCTGCCTGAACAGGCAGATCGACGTCTGACAGTGCATTAATCGCTTAACTGTCATATTCCAGCAACCTCCTTGTCTTAATCTCCCGTCACCCTTCCGTGATCCATGGTGACGCCGATGCTGCGCGCTCTGCTAACGGCGCTGATCCTGTCGAGCGCCACCCTGCCCTTCGCTGCATTGGCGGCGCTGCCCGTACCCACAGGCGACGCACCCACCTTGCGTATTCAAGGCTCCAACACCATCAATGCCGAACTCGGACCGGCTCTGGTCGAAGGCCTGCTGCGCCTACAAGGCCTGCAATCGGTGCAAACCTTGCCAGGTGCTGCGCTCAACGAACAACGAGTGACCGGCGTGGCCGCAACAGGTCAAACGGTCAGCATCGAGGTCGCCGCGCATGGCTCAGGCACAGGGTTCACGGCACTTAAGGCCGGTAAAGCAGACATCGCAGCCTCCTCGCGGCCCATCAAGGACCAGGAAGCCAAAGAGCTGGCCGGCCTTGGCGATCTCAAGAGCGCTGCCGGTGAACAAATCATCGCCATCGATGGCGTCGCGGTGATCGTGCACCCCGGCAACCCGTTGCGGCAGCTGGACACTCAGCAACTGGCACGCATTTTCAGCGGCGAAGTCAGGGACTGGAGCGAAGTGGGCGGCAATCCTGGTGCGATTCATCTGTATGTACGCGATGAAAAGTCCGGCACCTACGAAACCTTCAAGGAACTGGTACTGGCCAAATATGGCAAGAACCTGTCCAGCGCTGCGGTACGCTTCGAGTCCAGCGAGCAGCTCTCCGATGAGGTCAGCAAAGACCCCAATGGCGTAGGCTTTACCGGCCTGCCGTCAATCAGGCGCGCCAGAGCGGTAGCGATTGCCGACGGTGAATCGCGGCCCATGCTGCCGACCACCAGCCTGGTCGCTACCGAGGATTACCCGCTGTCGCGGCGGCTCTATCTGTACGTTCCGCCCGCTGCGCATCAACGCTGGGCGCAGGCACTGGTGCGCTTTGCGCAAAGCCCCGAAGGTCAGGCCATCGTCGCTCAGGAAGGGTTTGTCGCGCAAACCGTGCAGGCGCTCAAGGTTCAGCCGACGGCACAGATGCCGGCCGATTATCAGGCACTGACCCGCAAGGCCGAGCGACTCTCGGTCAACTTTCGCTTCGCCCAGGGCAGCGCCCGGCTCGACAACAAGGCCCAGCAGGACCTCAAGCGCGTCGTTGATTACCTGAAAGCCAATGACCGGCTCGACCAACATGTGACGCTGGTCGGCTTCGGTGACGCCAAGAGCGACCCGGCGCGTGCCGCCCTGCTTTCCCGGCTGCGGGCCATGGCCGTGCGCCGCGAACTGTTGAAGAGCGGCGTGACCTTCCGTGACATCCTCGGGCTGGGCGACGAGATGCCGGTGGCGACCAATGATATTGACGACGGCCGGATCAAGAATCGCCGCGTCGAAGTCTGGGTGCAGTAGTTCGCTCGCGGCTCAGGAACGGCTGCGCGACAGGTCCGCAGGCAAGTACTTGCCCAGTTCGAACTTGCCGACCGCCGCCCGGTGCACTTCATCCGGGCCATCGGCCAGCCGCAGGGTGCGCTGCATGGCGTACATATAAGCCAGCGGGAAATCACTGGAAACCCCGGCACCGCCATGCATCTGGATCGCCCGGTCGATCACTTTCAGAGCGACGTTGGGCGCAACCACTTTGATCTGTGCAATTTCGCTTCTGGCGACCTTGTTACCCGCAGTATCCATCATGTAAGCGGCCTTGAGGGTCAGCAGCCGGGCCATGTCGATTTCCATCCGCGAGTCAGCGATTTTATCGACATTGCCACCCAGCCTAGCCAGCGGCTTGCCGAACGCCACGCGGTCGATGGCACGCTTGCACATCAGCTCAAGCGCTCGCTCAGCCATGCCGATGGAGCGCATGCAATGGTGGATACGCCCAGGACCCAGCCGCCCCTGGGCGATCTCGAAACCCCGACCCTCGCCCAGCAGCACGTTCGCATAAGGCACGCGGACGTTGTCGAACAGCACTTCGGCGTGCCCGTGGGGTGCGTCGTCATATCCGAAGACCGGCAGTGACCGGACGATCTTCACGCCGGGCGTGTCGACCGGCACCAGAATCATCGAATGCTGCTGGTGACGCGGCCCGTCGGGATTGCTCAGGCCCATGAAAATCAGAATTTTGCAGCGCGGGTCACAGGCCCCGGAGGTCCACCACTTACGTCCGTTGATGACCCACTCCTCGCCGACACGTTCGGCGCGCGCGGCCATATTGGTGGCGTCCGACGACGCGACATCAGGCTCGGTCATGGCAAAGGCCGAGCGAATCTCGCCGCGCAACAGCGGTTCGAGCCAGCGTTGTTTCTGCTCCTCGCTGGCATAGCGCACCAGCACTTCCATGTTGCCGGTGTCAGGCGCAGAACAGTTGAATGGCTCCGACCCCAGCATGGAACGGCCCATGATTTCCGCCAGCGGTGCGTATTCCAGATTGCTCAGCCCGGCCCCTCGTTCGGACTCCGGCAAAAACAGATTCCACAACCCTTCGGCTTTGGCCCTGGCCTTGAGTTCTTCCATGATCGCAGTGGGCTGCCAGCGATCACCCTCGGCCACTTGCTGCTCGAAGACCGGCTCGGCGGGATAAACGTAAGCCTCCATGAACGCGGTGACGAGCTCACGCAGTGCCTGCACCTTCGGGGAGTATGCGAAATCCATGGGCCGCTACCTTTTCGATCAGAATGTCGATGTTGTGACGCGGATGCTAGAGAACCTCCAGTCATTTATCTAATCTATTCTCAGCGTGTATTAACATTCATAACCCATATATGATTCTTCAATGCTGTATCACGCCCAGTCCTGATCAACAGCGAACCACAATAACAGTACGAGGCGCCCAACCCATGAACCTGAGCAAGGTCGATCTCAACCTATTCATTGTCTTCGACGCCATCTACACCGAGGCCAACCTGACCCGCGCCGGGCAGATCGTCGGCATTACCCAGCCCGCCGTTTCCAACGCGCTGGCGCGCTTGCGCGAGACGTTCAACGACCCGCTGTTCGTGCGTACGGCACAGGGCATGGTGCCGACGCCGATGGCGCAGAACATCATCGGTCCGGTGCGCAATGCGCTTTCGCTGCTCAGGGTGTCGGTGCAGGAAAGCCGTATATTCAATCCGTTGCAGGCCAACAAGAACTACCGCATCAGCATGACCGACCTGACCGAGGCGGTGATCCTGCCTGTGCTGTTCCAGCGGCTGCGACGCCTGGCGCCTGCCGTCACTATCGAAAGTTTTCTGTTCAAGCGCCGTGAAACCACCAAGGAACTCGCAGCCGGTCGGCTGGACTTCGCCGTGGACGCGCCGCTCAATACCGACCCGCAGGTGCGTCACGTCAAGCTGATGGAAGACCGCTACGTGTGCAGCATGCGCAAGGGCCACCCGTTGGCGGGCAAGACCGCGCTGACGCTGGATGATTATCTGGCGCAGGCGCACATTCATATTTCCAGCCGCCGTAGCGGGCTGGGCCACGTGGACCTGGCACTGGGCAAGATGGGCATCCAGCGCAAGATTGCGCTACGCTCGCAGCACTACCTGATGGCCATTCAGGTATTGCAGCAGACCGACATGGTCATGACCGTACCGGAGCGCTTCGCCCGGCGTAACGATCTGCATTATGTGTACTTGCCGATCAATGATGTTCCCTCGGTTGAAACCCACCTCTACTGGCACGAAAGCACCGATCAGGACCCCGCCAACCGCTGGATGCGCGAGCAGATCATCGAGCTGGCCCAACGGGTCGTCGCCCAAGAAAAAGTGTGAGGAGCCAGGGCAAGCTTCAAGCTTCAAGCTCCTGACTTGTAGCTTGAGGCTTGTAGCTTGAGGCTTGTAGCTTGACGCATACGTCAAGCAACCGTACGTTAGAGCCGAAGTCCCGCCGAGCGTCGCCATGAGCAGTCACACCTACAGCATTTCCGAGCTCGCCCGCGAGCTTGACATCACTACCCGCGCCATCCGTTTCTATGAAGAGCAAGGCATGCTCAGCCCTGAGCGCAAGGGGCTGGAGCGCATCTACTCGGCGCGCGACAAAGTCACTCTGAAACTGATCCTGCGCGGCAAGCGGATCGGCTTCTCGCTGGCCGAATGCAAAGAGCTGATTTCGCTGTACGACCCAAGCGGCGGCAATCAAAAACAATTGCAGACCATGCTCGGCAAGATCACCGAGCGTCGTGCACAGCTGGAACAGCAACTGCTGGACATCCAGCAGATGCAGCTGGAACTGGACACCGCCGAAGAGCGCTGCCGCGCCGAACTCGATAAAACCGCTGCCACGCCAACCTGACCCTACGGGCACTGCCATGTCTCTCCCGCAAAAAGTGAATATCGTTGAAGTCGGCCCGCGTGACGGCCTGCAGAATGAAGCACTGCCGATCAGCATCGAGGACAAGGTGCGCCTGGTCGACGACTTGAGCGCAGCCGGGCTTGGCCACATTGAAGCCGGCAGTTTCGTGTCGTCTCGATGGGTGCCACAGATGGCAGGCTCGGCCCAGGTGTTGGCGCAAATCCAACGCCGCGAAGACGTGATTTACTCGGCCCTGACGCCGAATCTGCGCGGGTTCGAAGACGCGCTGGCGGCCGGCGCCGGAGAAGTTGCAGTGTTCGCGGCGGCAAGCGAAGCCTTCTCTCAACGCAACCTGAACTGCTCGATCAGCGAAAGCCTGGAGCGCTTCGCACCGATCATGGCAGCGGCGCGTCTGCATGGCTTGCGGGTCAGGGGTTATGTGTCCTGCGTGTTGGGCTGCCCGTATGAGGGCAATGTCTCCCCCGAACAGGTCGCCTCAGTGGCCAACGAACTGCATGCGATGGGCTGCTACGAAATCTCGCTGGGTGACACCATCGGCATCGGCACGCCCGGTGCTGCCCGCGCCCTGTTCAATGCAGTCGCGGCACACATCCCTCGCAGCAAGCTGGCCGGACATTTTCACGATACTTACGGCCAGGCGCTGGTGAATATCTATGCCGGTCTCGAAGAAGGCATCCAGGTTTTCGACAGCTCTGTCGCAGGCCTCGGCGGTTGCCCGTATGCCAAAGGCGCAAGCGGCAATGTCGCCACCGAAGACGTGCTGTACATGCTGCGCGGGCTGGGTATCGAGACAGGCGTCGATCTCGATCAGGTCATCTCGGCCGGTCAGCGTATTTGCGAGGTGCTGGGGCGCGACAATGGTTCGCGTGTGGCCAAAGCGCGGCTGTCAGCCTGACAACCGTCACCGGTCGGCAACAGGGTGCGACACATTGTCACGGAGTGTTACCCTGCCCGCGTCTTGTCGAGACAAATGGGTAACACGGAAACAAACGACACCAGAATCAGTTGATTCGATGCTCGGAAAATTCCTCAAACATCCGGTTTCCGGGGACTTTGAAAAACTGGCACGGGTCCTGCTATATCTTTCGTAGAACAAGAATAAAAGTACGCAACAACCCAATAAAAACAATACGTACCGGCTCTGACATAACAAGAACAACACGGACAGAGACGTAGCTAACAGATTTTTTTGGAGTGGATAGCTTTCTGAATGACCTGCCTTGCAGGACGTTCGCAGCCAGACAGAGAACAACAAAACTGCCCCGAGGCAGCTCCCGTATTGGTTGGATCAATGCGATGAAAGTGGCATCAGCGCTCAAAAAAATACGTTTGCTCTTGGTCCCGTTTGTGGATCGCTCAAAAAAGATGTGAAGGGCCAGGTCGCCAAAAACAACAACAGGCCTCCCGACAAACAAAAACGAGCATAGCAACATACCTTGAAGGGGAGCCCAGGCTCCCCTTCGTGCTTTCCGGGAGTTGCCTGTGCTGGCACGCAGGCCCCCATCTATAGTTTATCCCCCACCCACAGCTCTCGCCGCTTCCTGAAGCCCATGATCGCGTTAAACAGAACGTTGACAGCGCTCATCCGCAGGCTTACGTTAACGTAAAGGTCATAGCCAATCCGTTTAAAATCAATTCCAAGAATAAAACAGGAACGCTGCTCATGAGTTACCTCAGCCTGAACTTCGCCCTGGGCGAAACCATCGACATGCTCCGCGATCAGTTGCAATCATTCGTGGCCGCAGAGCTCTCCCCCCGTGCTGCGCAGATCGACAGGGATAATCTGTTTCCGGCCGACATGTGGCGCAAACTCGGTGAGATGGGCGTGCTGGGCATCACTGTCAGCGAAGAATACGGCGGCGCGGGCCTCGGGTATCTGGCGCATGTGGTCGCCATGGAAGAGATCAGTCGTGGCTCAGCATCGGTGGCGCTGTCCTACGGCGCGCATTCCAATCTGTGCGTCAACCAGATCAACCGTAACGGCAACCCCGAGCAGAAAGCCCGTTACCTGCCCCGGCTGGTCAGCGGCGAGCACGTTGGCGCGCTGGCAATGAGCGAACCCAATGCCGGCTCGGACGTGGTGTCGATGAAGCTGCGGGCAGACAAGCGCGGTGACCGTTACATTCTCAACGGCAGCAAAACCTGGATTACCAATGGTCCGGATGCCGACACTTATGTGATCTACGCCAAGACCGACCTGGCGAAAGCCGCGCATGGCATCAGTGCGTTTATCGTCGAGCGCGACTGGAAAGGCTTCTCGCGCGGCAGCAAGTTCGACAAGCTCGGCATGCGCGGCTCCAATACCTGCGAACTGTTTTTCGACGATGTCGAAGTGCCAGAAGAGAACCTGCTGGGCGCACTCGACGGTGGCGTTCGCGTGTTGATGAGCGGCCTGGATTACGAGCGTGTGGTCCTCTCCGGCGGGCCAACCGGCATCATGCAGGCCTGCATGGACGTGGTGGTTCCGTACATTCACGACCGCAAACAGTTTGGCCAGAGCATCGGTGAGTTTCAGCTGATTCAGGGCAAGGTTGCCGACATGTACACCCAGCTCAACGCCAGCCGGGCTTATCTGTACGCGGTTGCTCAGGCTTGCGATCGGGGCGAAACCACCCGCACGGACGCCGCAGGCGTGATCCTGTACAGCGCCGAGCGGGCGACCCAGATGGCACTGGACGCGATCCAGATTCTTGGCGGCAATGGCTACATCAACGAGTTTCCGGCCGGTCGACTGTTACGCGACGCCAAGCTGTACGAAATCGGTGCAGGCACCAGCGAAATCCGGCGCATGCTCATCGGTCGCGAACTGTTTAACGAAACCCGTTGATTCCGGAGCTCTCATGGCCATCCTGCACACCCGAATCAACCCGCGCTCCGACGAATTCTCGCGCAACCGCGCGGCGTTGCTATTGCAAGTCGAAGACTTGCGCAGCCAACTGAACAACGTCCAGCAAGGCGGCGGGCCAAAAGCCCAGGAACGTCATACCTCGCGCGGCAAGCTGCTGCCACGTGAGCGCATCAACCGCCTGCTGGACACCGGCTCGCCGTTCCTGGAAATCGGTCAACTGGCTGCGCACGAGGTGTATGGTGAAGACGTCCCGGCGGCCGGTGTGATTGCCGGCATTGGTCGGGTGGAAGGCGTCGAATGCATGATCATCGCCAATGACGCCACGGTGAAAGGCGGCTCCTACTACCCGCTGACCGTCAAAAAGCATCTGCGGGCGCAGACCATCGCCCAACAGAATCGCCTGCCATGCATTTATCTGGTGGATTCCGGCGGTGCCAACCTGCCGCGTCAGGACGAAGTGTTCCCGGATCGTGAACACTTCGGGCGGATCTTCTTCAATCAGGCCAACATGAGCGCTCAGGGCATTGCGCAGATTGCCGTGGTCATGGGCTCTTGCACCGCGGGTGGAGCTTATGTTCCGGCCATGGCCGACGAAGCGATCATGGTGCGCCAGCAAGCGACCATTTTTCTGGCTGGCCCGCCGCTGGTGAAAGCCGCCACGGGCGAAGTGGTGAGTGCCGAGGACCTCGGCGGTGCCGACGTGCATTGCCGCACGTCCGGGGTGGCCGATCACTATGCCGACAGCGACGAACACGCGTTGGCACTGGCACGGCGCAGTGTTGCCAACCTCAACTGGCGCAAGCAGGGTCAGTTGAACGTCATCACGCCCACCGCCCCGTTATACGCCAGTGACGAGCTGTACGGCATCATCCCGACCGACATCAAGCAACCGTCTGACGTGCGTGAAGTCATCGCCCGGCTGGTCGACGGGTCGGTGCTCGATGAATTCAAGGCGCTGTTCGGCACCACGCTGGTCTGCGGCTTCGCTCATCTGCACGGTTACCCGATAGCCATTCTGGCCAATAACGGCATTCTGTTTGCCGAGGCCGCCCAGAAAGGCGCGCATTTCATCGAACTGGCCTGCCAGCGCGGCATTCCGCTGCTGTTTCTGCAGAACATCACCGGTTTCATGGTCGGCCAGAAGTACGAAGCAGGCGGCATCGCCAAGCATGGCGCCAAACTGGTCACCGCCGTGGCCTGCGCCAAGGTGCCGAAATTCACAGTGATCATTGGCGGCAGTTTCGGCGCCGGTAACTACGGCATGTGTGGCCGCGCCTACGATCCGCGTTTTCTGTGGATGTGGCCCAACGCGCGCATCGGCGTGATGGGCGGCGAACAGGCCGCAGGCGTACTGGTGCAGGTCAAGTGCGAACAGGCTGAACGTGCCGGACAGGCATTCAGTGCGCAACAGCAGGCCGAGCTGAAACAGCCGATTCTCGATCAGTATGAACACCAGGGTCATCCGTATTACTCCAGCGCCCGTCTGTGGGACGACGGCGTCATCGACCCGGCACAGACCCGCGACCTCCTTGCGCTGGCTATCTCCGCCTCGCTCAACGCGCCCATCGAGCCGACGACCTTCGGCCTGTTCCGCATGTAAGCGGGGAAATAACCATGACCTCATTCGCTACCCTGGAACTGATTGACGATCCGCGAGGCTTCGCCACGCTCTGGCTGAATCGCCCGGACAAGAACAATGCGTTCAACGCGCAAATGATTCGCGAGCTGATCATTGCCCTGGATCAGCTGCAGGCCGATACCCGCCTGCGTTTTCTGGTGCTGCGTGGCCGCGGCCGGCATTTCAGCGCAGGCGCCGACCTGGCCTGGATGCAGCAGGCCGCCGATCTGGACTACAACACCAATCTGGACGATGCACGGGAGCTGGCCGAGTTGATGTACAACCTCGCCAGACTGAAACTCCCGACGCTGGCCGTGGTGCAGGGTGCAGCCTTTGGCGGCGCGCTGGGCCTGATCAGTTGTTGCGACATGGCCATCGCTGGTGAAGATGCGCAGTTCTGCCTCTCTGAAGTACGTATCGGCCTCGCCCCGGCGGTCATCAGCCCGTTCGTGGTGCAGGCCATTGGTGAGCGTGCGGCACGTCGCTATGCGCTGACCGCCGAACGCTTCGACGGCCAGCGTGCGCAGCAGATCGGCCTGATCGCCGAGTGCTATGCAAGCGCGGAACTGGAAGCCAAAACGACCGAATGGATCGATAACCTGCTGCTCAACAGCCCGCAGGCCATGCGTGTCAGCAAGGAATTGCTTCGTGAAGTGGGCAGTGGCGAGTTGACGCCTGCGCTGCGTCGTTACTGTGAAAGCGCCATATCCCGCATCCGCACCAGCGCCGAAGGCCAAGAAGGCCTGCGCGCTTTTCTGCAGAAGCGTGCGCCGGGCTGGCAGCGTGCGCCTGACGAACAGGCCAGCGAGCGCCCTGCCCCGACCGAACCCCACAAGGACTCGCAATCATGAGCACGCCACAGCTGAACACGCTGTTGATCGCCAATCGGGGCGAAATAGCCTGTCGCATCATGCGCAGCGCGAAAAACATGGGCCTGACCACGGTTGCCGTGCACAGCGCCATCGACCACGATGCGCGGCATAGCCGGGAAGCGGATATCCGCGTGGATCTGGGTGGAAGCAAAGCCGCAGACAGCTACCTGATGATCGACAAGCTGATCGACGCCGCACGGGCGAGCGGCGCGCAAGCGATCCATCCCGGTTATGGTTTTCTTTCCGAAAACGCCGATTTCGCGCGAGCTGTAGAAGACGCCGGGTTGATATTCCTCGGCCCACCCGCCTCGGCCATTGATGCCATGGGCAGCAAGTCGGCAGCCAAAACATTGATGGAAAACGCGGGGGTGCCTTTGGTGCCGGGCTATCACGGCGCTGCGCAAGACGGCGAAACATTCGCGGCGGCTGCCGAACGAATCGGCTACCCGGTCTTGCTCAAGGCCACCGCTGGCGGCGGTGGCAAAGGCATGAAAGTGGTCGAACAAGCCAGCGAACTGGCAGAAGCGCTGGCTTCGGCGCAGCGTGAGGCGCAGTCGTCGTTCGGCGATGCGCGAATGCTGGTGGAAAAATACGTGCTTTCACCGCGTCACGTCGAGATTCAGGTGTTTGCCGATCAGCACGGTCATTGCCTGTACCTCAATGAGCGCGACTGCTCGATTCAGCGCCGCCACCAGAAAGTGGTCGAAGAGGCGCCGGCACCGGGTCAGACGACTGAGTTGCGCAAAGCCATCGGTGAGGCGGCAGTCAAGGCGGCGCAGGCGATTGGCTACGTAGGCGCGGGCACTGTGGAATTCCTGCTGGACGCACGCGGCGAGTTCTTCTTCATGGAGATGAACACGCGCCTGCAAGTCGAGCACCCGGTGACCGAATACATTACCGGGCTGGATCTGGTCGAGTGGCAGATCCGCGTGGCGCGTGGTGAGCCGCTGCCGATCACTCAGGCGCAGGTTCCGCTGATCGGGCATGCCATCGAAGTGCGGCTCTACGCTGAAGACCCGGCCAACGACTTCCTGCCCGCGACCGGCACGCTGAACCTGTATCGCGAACCTGTCCAAGGCATCGGCAGACGTGTGGACAGCGGCGTGGCCGAGGGTGACAGTGTTTCCCCCTTCTACGATCCGATGCTCGGCAAGCTGATCGCCTGGGGCGAGACGCGTGAAGAAGCGCGTCTGCGCCTGCTGGCGATGCTCGACGAGTGTGCGGTCGGCGGAGTCAGGACCAATCTGGCGTTTCTGCGGCGCATTATCGCCCACCCGGCGTTTGCCGCCGCCGAACTGGACACCGGCTTCATTGCGCGCCATCAGTCTCAGCTGCTGCCCGGCACCATCGAACTCAGCGAGGTCTTCTGGCAGGTGGCTGGCGAAGCGTTCAGCCAAAGCGAACCGGCCCGGATCCACCCGGCTGACCCGCATTCACCCTGGTCATCCCCAAGCGGCTGGCGCGCAGGCATGCCAGCCGAGCGCGATCTGCAATTGAGTTGCAACGGCCAGACCCGCACCGTCCGCCTGCGCAACAGCAGCGCATCATTGTTCGCGCTGGATGGCGACTGGTTGAGCATTGAGTGCAACGGCGTGCGCCGTCACCACTTGGCGATCCGTCGCGGCGACACGCTTTATCTCAAATGGGAGGGAGACCTGCACACCCTCAGTAAAGCAGACCCGGTGGCCCAAGTGGACGCGGGCCAAAGCCAGCAAGGCGGCTTGATTGCGCCTATGAACGGCAGCATCGTGCGCGTATTGGTCGAGACGGGACAGGCAGTCGAGGCCGGAGCGCAATTGGTGGTACTGGAGGCGATGAAGATGGAACACAGCATCCGCGCAGCCAGCGCCGGCGTGATCACTGCGCTGTACTGCCGGGAGGGCGAAATGGTCGCTGAAGGTGCGGTACTGGTGGAGATGGCCTGAACCATCCGTGCGCGCAAAAACCTGGCCCAGCGCTTATCAAGCGTGGGAGCGAGCCGGGCGACGCTTCGCTGGCTCGCGAAGAGGCCAGTGCAGCAGCTTTATGACGCTAGCGCCACATTTTGCAGCGCAACCAAAAACGCCCCGGCCAGGCCAGAGCGTTTCTTTGCAGCAAAAACGACTCAGTAGTAAGCGTTTTCTTTCTGCGTATGGTCCGTCACATCGCGAACACCCGACAGCTCGGGAATACGCTCGAGCAACGTGCGCTCGATGCCCTCTTTGAGGGTCACATCGGCCTGACCACAGCCTTGGCAGCCACCGCCAAATTGCAGAACGGCGATATGCTTCGCCTCTTCTTCGACCACGTCGATCAGGCTAACCTGACCACCGTGGCTGGCAAGGCCCGGGTTGATTTCGGTTTGCAGGTAGTAGTTGATACGCTCGTTGATCGGGCTGTCGGCGTTGACCATCGGAACCTTGGCATTTGGTGCCTTGATGGTCAGTTGGCCGCCCATGCGATCGGTGGCGTAGTCAACGACCGCATCGTCCAGAAAAGCCTCACTGAAACCGTCGATCCAGGCCGTGAAACTCTTCAGGCCGATGGCCTTGTCTTCGGGCTTTTCTTCGCCCGGCTTGCAGTAGGCGATGCAGGTTTCGGCATATTGAGTGCCGGGCTGGGTGATAAACACGCGGATGCCGATGCCTGGGGTATTCTGCTTTTCCAGCAGATCGGCCAGATAATCGTGGGCGGCATCGGTAATAGTGATAGCGGTCATGAATATTCCTCGCAGACGTGCGTGCAGTTTACGCCAATCGGCCGCCGCACACAAAGTCCTAGTATTTTTGTCAGGTTAACGCCTGCGCTCGATTGACCTGCCGCCGCCCGTCCAGCCAGCCCTTGATGCGCTGATAAAGGCCCTTCTCTATCCACTCGTAGCTGACCCACGCGCCGATGGCGATGATCGGCACGCAGAATGCAAACACAACATAAGGACTCAGGCCGAAGCGTTGCGCCATCAGTAAACCGCCATATAACACCAGCACGTGCAGCAGATACACCGAGTAGGAGCAGTCCCCCAACACTTTGAGCAGGCGGCTGCCTCTGAAATACGGTTCCAGGGAGATACACGACAGCACGATCAACGCGCTAGGCAGGCCCCAGTTGAGTAACCGTTGCTCGTTGGTCAGGTTATTGATCGCATACAGCCCCACCGCGATGCCGGCCAATGGCAACCACAGGGCATTGCGAATCAGGCCACGGCGATAAAGGATGCCGATGCCAATACCCAGCAGGAACTCGTAAACAATGTCATTGCCGTAAAAGCGGCTGATCAGGCCAGCCTTCGCCAGCACCTCACAGACGGCGAACAGCGCAGCCGCAATGATCAGCGGTCGATGGCGCTGCTCGAACAGAAACACCATCGAAAACAACAGATAGAAGAACATTTCGTAGTTGAGCGTCCAGCCGACGTTCAGCGTCGGGTACAGGCCATAACCGCCGGGGTTTTCCGAGGGAATGAAGATCAGCGACAGAAGAAAGTTCTGCCAGCCGATGACCTGATGCGGCAGCATCGGTGCTGCAATCAACAGCAGCAAGCCCATGGCGACGGTATACAGCCAATAGGCCGGAACGATTCTGATCAGGCGGTGCAGAATGAAGCGCCGTGCAGGTATTTCCTTGTCTTGCGTGGACAGAAAGATCACCAGACCGCTGATGACGAAAAAGATATCGACGCCGACGGCGCCTTTGGAAACAAAAAACTCACCGATAGGACCACTGGCCTTAAAGTCGAAAAAAATCTGCATGAAGTGGTGGCATACCACAAACCATGCAGCAAATGCCCGCAGGGCCTGAACCGAAATCAACATCACTGAAACCTCTGCTGCCTGACTTTCAACCACTGCCCCAAAAAACCCGGTGGCACATGGCGCGCCCCATTTCCGACCCCGCTTTTGAAAAAAAGATCGCAAAAAAAGCCTCTCGTTCAGGAAACGACGATGGCCGCAGGCCATACCCCGCAATGCATGCAGCGCTAAAGTGCGCTGGTCCGATACCTGTGGCGCTGTTTGCCAAAGCGCAGAGCACTGTCATGTCAACCGCCCTCTTAACATGAATGAATTTCATGCAAAAGGCACATCTGCACCAAAAGCGTTCCGGTTTGTTATCATCGCGCTCTTTAAAGCATCGACCTTCTCAAGGTAGCCCCCATGTCTGACCGCAGCGCCCGCCATCAAGCCTTTCTCGACGCTCTCAAACAGAGGATTCTGATCCTCGATGGTGGCATGGGCACGATGATTCAGAGCTACCGGCTCGAAGAGCAGGACTACCGGGGCAAGCGTTTCGCCGACTGGCCGAGCGATGTCAAAGGCAACAACGACCTGTTGATCCTGACTCGCCCCGATGTGATCGGCGCGATTGAAAAAGCCTACCTCGATGCGGGCGCCGACATTCTCGAAACCAACACGTTCAACGCCACCCAAGTGTCCCAGGCCGATTACGGCATGGAATCGATCGTCTATGAGCTGAACGTCGAAGGCGCTCGTCTGGCGCGCAAGGTGGCAGACGCCAAGACCCTCGAAACCCCCGAAAAACCGCGGTTTGTCGCCGGTGTGCTGGGCCCGACCAGCCGGACCTGCTCGCTGTCACCGGACGTCAACAACCCCGGCTATCGCAACGTCACGTTCGATGAACTGGTGGAGAACTACACCGAAGCCACCAAGGGCCTGATCGAAGGCGGCGCTGACCTGATTCTGATCGAAACCATTTTCGACACATTGAACGCCAAAGCCGCGATTTTTGCCGTACAGGGCGTATTCGAAGAGCTGGGCGTCGAACTGCCGATCATGATTTCCGGCACCATCACCGACGCCTCGGGGCGCACGCTGTCCGGGCAGACCACCGAAGCGTTCTGGAATTCGATCAGCCACGCCAAACCGATCTCGGTTGGTTTGAACTGCGCATTGGGCGCGAGCGAGCTGCGTCCTTATCTGCAAGAGCTGGCCAACAAGGCCAATACGCATGTGTCTGCGCACCCCAACGCCGGCCTGCCCAATGCTTTCGGTGAATACGACGAATTACCGAGCCAGACCGCGAAGATCATTGAAGAATTCGCCCAAAGCGGCTTTCTGAACATCGTCGGCGGCTGCTGCGGCACCACGCCTGCGCACATCAAGGCGATTGCCGAAGCCGTTTCCGGCTACGCGCCGCGTGAGATTCCGGATATCCCGAAAGCCTGTCGCCTGTCAGGTCTCGAACCGTTCACCATCGATCGTCAGTCGCTGTTCGTCAACGTCGGCGAGCGCACCAACATCACCGGCTCTGCCCGCTTTGCCCGCCTGATTCGTGAAGACAACTACACCGAAGCGCTGGAAGTCGCCCTGCAGCAGGTCGAAGCCGGTGCCCAGGTGATCGACATCAACATGGACGAAGGGATGCTCGACTCGAAGAAGGCCATGGTGACCTTCCTCAACTTGATCGCAGGCGAGCCGGATATCTCTCGCGTGCCGATCATGATCGACTCCTCCAAATGGGAAGTGATCGAAGCCGGCCTGAAGTGCATTCAGGGCAAGGGCATCGTCAATTCGATCAGCATGAAAGAAGGCGTCGAGCAGTTCATCCATCATGCTCGCCTGTGCAAGCGTTATGGCGCTGCGGTGGTGGTCATGGCGTTCGATGAACAGGGCCAGGCCGATACCGAGGCGCGCAAGAAGGAAATCTGCAAACGTTCCTACGACATTCTGGTCGACGAAGTGGGCTTCCCGCCGGAAGACATCATTTTCGACCCGAACATCTTTGCCATCGCCACCGGCATCGAAGAGCACAACAACTACGCCGTCGACTTCATCAATGCCTGTGCCTACATCCGTGATGAACTGCCGTACGCCCTGACCTCGGGCGGTGTGTCCAACGTCTCCTTCTCGTTCCGCGGCAACAATCCGGTGCGCGAGGCGATTCACTCGGTGTTCCTGCTGCATGCGATCCGTAACGGCCTGAGCATGGGCATCGTCAATGCCGGGCAGCTGGAAATCTACGATCAGATCCCGGCCGAGTTGCGTGATTGCGTGGAAGACGTGGTGCTCAACCGCACGGCGGACGGCACCGACGCCCTGCTGGCGATTGCCGACAAGTACAAGGGCGACGGCAGCGTAAAAGAAGCCGAAACCGAGGAATGGCGCAGCTGGCCGGTCAATCAGCGGCTGGAACACGCGCTGGTCAAGGGCATCACCACGCACATCGTGCAGGACACCGAAGAATCGCGCCTGGGCTTCACCCGCCCCATCGAGGTAATCGAAGGCCCCCTGATGGCGGGCATGAACGTGGTGGGCGACCTGTTCGGCGCGGGCAAGATGTTCCTGCCGCAGGTGGTCAAATCGGCCCGCGTGATGAAGCAGGCGGTGGCGCACTTGATCCCGTTCATCGAACTGGAAAAAGGCGACAAGCCCGAAGCCAAGGGCAAGATCCTCATGGCCACGGTCAAGGGCGACGTTCACGACATCGGCAAGAACATTGTCGGCGTGGTGCTGGGCTGTAACGGTTATGACATTGTCGATCTGGGCGTGATGGTGCCTGCCGAGAAAATCCTGCAGGTGGCCCGCGACGAGAAGTGCGACATCATCGGTCTGTCCGGGCTGATCACCCCGTCGCTGGACGAAATGGTGCACGTTGCCCGTGAAATGCAGCGTCAGGACTTCCACCTGCCGTTGATGATCGGCGGCGCAACCACCTCCAAAGCGCACACGGCAGTCAAGATCGAGCCCAAGTACAGCAACGATGCAGTGATTTACGTCACCGACGCGTCCCGTGCCGTCGGCGTCGCGACGCAGTTGCTGTCCAAGGAGCTGAAACCGGCGTTCATCGAAAAGACCCGCCTGGAATACATCGAAGTGCGCGAGCGCACCTCGGCCCGCAGCGCGCGCACCGAACGCCTGAGCTATGGCGCAGCGGTGGCGAAAAAGCCGCAGTTCGACTGGGAAAACTACATCCCCGCCAAGCCGACCTTCACCGGCACTCGCGTTCTGCAGGACATCGACCTGAACGTGCTGGCCGAATATATCGACTGGACACCGTTTTTCATCTCGTGGGACCTGGCCGGCAAGTACCCGCGCATCCTGACCGACGAAGTGGTCGGTGAGGCCGCTACCGCGTTGTTTGAAGATGCTCGGCAGATGCTGCGCAAGCTGATCGACGAGAAGCTGATCAGCGCGCGTGCGGTGTTCGGTTTCTGGCCAGCCAATCAGGTCAACGATGACGATCTGCAAGTCTACGCTGATGACGGCAAACCGCTGGCAACACTTCATCACTTGCGTCAGCAGACCATCAAGCCTGACGGCAAGCCGAACTTATCGCTGGCCGACTTCGTCGCGCCCAAAGACAGCGGCCTGACCGACTACATTGGTGGCTTCATCACCACCGCCGGCATCGGTGCCGAAGAGATTGCCAAGGCCTATCAGGACAAAGGCGACGACTACAACTCGATCATGGTCAAAGCGCTGGCCGACCGCCTCGCCGAGGCCTGCGCCGAATGGCTGCACCAGCAGGTGCGCAAGGAATACTGGGGCTATGCCAAAGACGAAGCGCTGGACAACGAATCGCTGATCAAGGAGCAATACATGGGTATTCGCCCGGCTCCTGGCTATCCGGCATGCCCTGATCACACGGAAAAAGGCACTCTGTTCGCCCTGCTCGATCCGCTCCCCGAAGGCACCCCGGAGCATACGCCAGGTAAAAGTGGTGTATTCCTCACCGAGCATTACGCGATGTTCCCTGCGGCGGCAGTCAGCGGCTGGTATTTCGCTCATCCGCAGGCGCAGTATTTTGCAGTGGGCAAGGTCGACAAGGATCAGGTCGAAAGCTACACGGCGCGCAAAGGCCAGGACCTGAGCGTGACCGAGCGCTGGCTGGCACCCAACCTGGGCTACGACGAGTAATGCCCTCATAGGTGCAGCCGACACCCGTTCGGCTGCACCTGTGACACCAGCCGCCTACTGGCTGCCTTGCGCGGCCGGCGGCAACATGCCTTTCAGCGAAAACGGCGACTTCTCACCCGATGCCTGCGCGTCAAAGGCTCGTGTGTCGAGCTGGTAACGTTCGTTGCGGGCCGCCTCCAGAAAGCGCTGCGTATCCTGCGGCTCGACCAGGTGCACAACGTCGATGGTTCGCGCCCCCAATGGCTGACGAGCATGCAACTGGGTGGCATCGTAGCGATGCAGAAGAATGATGGCCCAGCCTCCCAGGGTGAAATGGCCGGTGGCAACCACGCTGAGGCTGCCATTCAATTGCGCTTGCAATGAAAGGGCCGTGCCGTTGATGGCGCTGAATACCATGTCCCTGCCCGGCAGACCGCCGCGCTCGCGCAAGGCTTCCATGGCGCCAAATGCCATCAGTTCATTGGCCGCCCATACCAGACGAATGTCCGGGTGGCGCTTGAACAGTACGCGGGCCTGCTCCAGCGCCCGATCACGCCGCCATCCGCTGAGGACGATTTGCCGCAGATGCACGTCGGGGTGTTCGGCAACAGCACGCAGCATGCCCTTTTCACGCAGCAGCGAAACGGCGGTGGTATTGGTTCCGGAAAAGGCCAGCATTTCAACGGTCGCCCCCTCGGTAGAACGAGGCGCGAGGCTGATGAGCCGCTTGGCGGTCAGGTAACCGCCCTCCTCGTCATTGCCGACCAGGCTGCCGATGAAATCCGGATAGCGAACCTGCAGATCGCCCAGAATGCGCATCTGGTCGGCGGTCAGCGTGTTATTGACCGCAAACAGCTTGACCCCGCTGCCGATGGACAGGCGCAGGATCTCCGGAGCCACGTTCAGCTCGTTGGAGAACAGCAGATAGTCCGGCCGCTCGTCGCCCTGCAAGGTTTTCCGTGCCATGGCGATCAAGGTTCGTGTGTCGCGATCGGTGTAGAGTATTTTAAGAGACATGCCGGTTGTGAGGGCAGCCGTCTGCATCACCCTTGAATAGCTCTGCCAGTAACCGTCGGTTTCCGAACCGGGGCTTATGAACACCACAGAAGCGGCACCTGAAGTAGCGGACCACAGCCAGCCGAGCACGATCAGCCATCGGAGACACGCCTTCATACCATTGAGCCTTGAGACACCAGCGATTAGTCGCTTTACAGGCGAGCTATCGGCCGCACCTGCAAGGTTCTGGAGGCAAGGGCAAATCTTTATCCGGAAGGTTACCGGCTGCTGACCCAGAACAGCGCGGCGGCAACGGCCAGAATGACAATGAAAAGAATAGCCCAGGCATCAACAGACTTGCTTGGCTTGGTTACTTTCGGGTGCTTGCTCATCGCATCGCCTCTTGTCGGTTTTGTAGGTGATTGCACATGAAAAATCAGGTCTGGCCACTTTCTTCACGGTAACAACCTCAGTTAAGTCGAGTCTTGACCACACGGCAAGCAGGGATATGAACCCGCGTCGAATTGCTTATCGCTTTTAGTGATTTGCATATATATAAACATCACTTTTATCGATATCTGCAAACTGCTATCGTCGCCTCCGCTCCCCGGGGAGTGCGCGGCCGTGCGCGCAGAATTGACCAGATGAAGCAGGCAGACAGCGAACGACAGGTGTTGCCGCCCGGACTTTCACGCGACTGACCTGCTTCATGACGAAGCCTGAGAACAGGACCTATATGTACGTATACGACGATTACGATCAGAGGATCATCGAGGACCGCGTCAAGCAGTTCCGGGATCAGACCCGCCGCTATCTGGCCGGGGAGCTGAGCGAGGAAGAGTTTCGACCGTTGCGCCTGCAAAACGGGCTGTATGTTCAGCGTTTCGCGCCGATGCTGCGCGTCGCCGTACCGTACGGCCAACTGACGTCGCGCCAGGCGCGCATGATGGCAAAGATCGCTCGCGATTATGACAAGGGCTACGCGCACATCAGCACCCGTCAGAATGTGCAGTTCAACTGGCCGGCGCTTGAAGACGTGCCGGATATTCTTGCCGAGCTGGCAACCGTGCAGATGCACGCCATCCAGACCAGCGGCAACTGCCTGCGCAACGTGACCACCGACCAGTTTGCCGGGGTTGCCGCCGATGAGCTGATCGACCCGCGCCCATGGTGCGAGATCGTTCGTCAGTGGACCACCTTTCACCCGGAGTTTGCCTACCTGCCGCGCAAATTCAAGATCGCCATCAACGGCTCGACCAGCGACCGCGCAGCGATCGAAGTTCATGACATCGGGCTTGAACCGGTGCATAACGACGCTGGCGAACTGGGCTTCCGGGTCCTGGTCGGTGGCGGGCTGGGCCGTACTCCGGTGGTCGGCGCGTTCATCAACGAGTTTCTGCCGTGGCAGGACCTGCTTAGCTACCTGGACGCCATTTTGCGGGTCTATAACCGCTACGGTCGTCGCGACAACAAGTACAAGGCGCGCATCAAGATTCTGGTCAAGGCATTGACCCCTGAAGTGTTCGCGGCGAAAGTCGAGGCGGAGATGGCCCACTTGCGTGGCGGCCAGACCACCCTGACCGAAGCCGAAGTGCAGCGCGTCTCGCGGCATTTCGTCGACCCGCAATACAAGGCTCTCAGCGATCAACACGCTGAACTGGCCGCGCTCGATGCCCAGCATCCGGGCTTCGCCCGCTGGCGTCAGCGCAATGTACTGGCTCACAAGAAGCCGGGCTACATTGCGGTGACCCTGTCGCTCAAGCCAACCGGCGTGGCGCCGGGCGACCTGACCGACAAACAGCTCGACGCCGTCGCCGATCTGGCCGACCGCTACAGCTTCGGTCAGCTGCGCACTTCCCACGAGCAGAACATCATCCTTGCCGATGTCGAGCAGGCCCAATTGTTCGCACTGTGGAACGAGCTGCGCGAAAACGGCTTTGCGACCCCTAACATCGGCTTGTTGACTGACATTATCTGCTGCCCGGGTGGTGATTTCTGCTCGCTGGCCAACGCCAAGTCGATCCCGATTGCCGAATCCATCCAGCGCCGCTTCGACGATCTGGATTACCTGTTCGATATCGGTGAGCTGGACCTGAATATTTCCGGCTGCATGAACGCCTGCGGTCACCACCACGTCGGCCACATCGGCATTCTGGGCGTCGACAAGAAAGGCGAAGAGTTCTACCAGGTTTCGCTCGGCGGCAGTGCCAGCCGTGATGCGAGCCTGGGCAAGATCCTTGGCCCTTCGTTCGCCCAGGACGCGATGCCGGACGTGATCGAGAAGCTGATCGACGTCTACGTCGAGAAGCGTAACGAAGACGAACGCTTCATCGACACCTTTCAGCGTATTGGCATTGACCCTTTCAAGGAGCGCGTCTATGCAGCGAATCATTAAGAACAACGAGGTCATCGACGAAACCTGGCATCTGCTGCCCAAGGAGACGACCTTTGACAGCCTGTCCAACTGCGACGATCTGATCGTTCCGCTGGCGCTGTGGCGCGAGCATTCGCACGCCCTCAAGGCACGCGACGGCGGCCTGGGTGTGTGGCTGGACAGCGACGAAGAAGCGGAAGAAATCGGTGCTGATGTCGACCAGTTTCAGGTCATTGCCCTGAACTTCCCTGCGTTCACCGACGGCCGCAGCTTCTCGAACGCGCGTCTGTTGCGTGAGCGTTATGGTTACAAGGGCGAGCTGCGGGCGATTGGCGATGTGTTGCGTGACCAGTTGTTCTACATGCGTCGCTGCGGCTTCGACGCTTTCGCGGTGCGTGCTGACAAAGATCCGTATGAAGCGCTGGAAGGCCTGAAGGATTTTTCGGTGACGTACCAAGCGGCAACTGACGAGCCATTGCCGTTGTTCCGCAGGCGCTGATTCTCGCCACCAGCTTACTCCGGATTATGACTAGCGTGCCGACGCTCTGCGTCCTCTTTTGTGGCGCTGCGCGTCACAAAAGGGCTCTGCGACGTCAGGTAGATTTAGATAAGACTCAAGTCACCTTTTCGCCCCTCGGCGAGTGACTTTGAAGGATCAAAGTAACCAAAATCCCGGCTCCGTTTCCGGCCCGACTTCGTCGAGTTCCTTCGTCCTGACACTGATCCGGGGGCCGCCGCAACGGGCCATCCATGGCCCGGTGCGGCTTGCTCGGCGTCCTGCCTCGCATCCCCCGGATCAGCGCCAGGACTCAGCCGTCACTTACGTCGCGATAGGCGTCGTCAGTCCCATCGTGATAAAAAAGCGCTTTTGTTTATATGCATAGTCGGGGGATATCGTTCAGCACGCTCCAGCGTGGAAACGCAGTTCTGGACGCTCTGCGTCCGATCTTGATGGGCGGCTCAGCGCAGGGTTGTGACGCAGAGCGTCACGACACTGCATGACGACGCGGAGCGTCGCACGATAGCTGAGGTTAACGCTTGCCCCCTGGCATCGGCACGACTCATCACGCCTTGAGAAGATCCTACCAAAACCGCTGCTGAGTCAAACGCCCCCACCACTTGCTAGCCACCTGATCCACTGACGTGGCTGCGGCCATGCCCATGCGCTCTTGCAGGCTTTTGCGCTGAACATAATGCAGGTGGAACACGTCGGCCTCTTTGGCACGTTCAGCCAGGTATTCGTCGCTGGTTTTCAGCTCGTCGACCAGCAATTTGTCGATGGCCGCCATGCCCAGCCACACTTCGCCGGTCGCTACTTCATCGATGGACAGTTGCGGGCGGTAGCTGGCGACGAAGGTCTTGAACAGGTCGTGGGTAATGTCCAGGTCTTGCTGAAATTTCTCGCGGCCCTTTTCGGTGTTTTCGCCAAATACGGTCAGCGTGCGCTTGTACTCGCCCGCTGTCAGCACCTCAAAATCGATATCGTGCTTTTTTAACAGTCGATTGACGTTCGGCAACTGCGCCACGACGCCGATGGAGCCCAGAATGGCGAAGGGTGCGCTGATGATCTTGTTACCGATGCACGCCATCATGTAACCGCCGCTCGCCGCGACCTTGTCGATGCACACGGTCAGCGGAATGCCTGCCTGCCGAATGCGCGCCAGTTGCGAGGATGCCAGGCCGTAGCTGTGCACCATGCCGCCGCCGCTTTCCAGACGCAGAACCACTTCGTCCTTATCGGTGGCGAGGGTCAACAATGCGGTGATCTCGTGGCGCATGCTTTCCGTGGCAGACGCCTTGATGTCACCGTCGAAGTCCAGCACGTAGACGCGTGACTTGGACTCGGCCAGCTTTTTCTCTTTCTTCAGCGCCTTGCCCTGCTCTTTGCGTAGCGCCTTGAGGCGATCCTTGTCCAGCAACGATTGCTCGAGGCGATCATGCAGGCCTTTATAGAAGTCATTGAGGCGCGTGACCTGCAATTGGCCAGCAGTTTTGCGGCGGCCCTTGCCGCGCATGGACGCAATGGCAACCAGCACCACGACGATGGCGATTACCAGCGTCACAGTCTTGGCCAGAAAACTTGCGTAATCGACAACAAAATCCACGATTGTTCCTCACTTGCGTTAAGCCCTTACCGATCAAGGGCTGCGATGAATGCAGCATACCGGCGCCCTGTACCGTTCACCAGCAGGCGACCCGTTACAAACCATTAAAACGATGATTTCAAACGAGCGTATGTTTTTTCATTGACAGCTCCCCGGCATCCCTCATAACCTCGCCAGACCTTCAACGTACCGAGACGACGGACGTGGGCAGCATCTACCTGATACGACATGGCCAGGCCTCATTTGGTGCAGACGATTACGACGTTCTGTCGCCGGTTGGCATTCGTCAGGCGCAGGTGCTGGGTGCGCACCTTGTTGACCTTGGGCTGAAATTCGACCGTTGCCTGTCAGGTGAGCTGTTGCGCCAGAAAGACACCGCCCGGCATGCACTGGCGCAATACGCCGAAGCCGGGCTGGAAGTACCGCTCATCGAGACTGACAGCGCCTTTGACGAATTCGACGCCGAAGGGGTGATTCGTGCGCTGATTCCGGCAGTGCTCGGCGAAGAACCCGACGCCCTGAACATTCTGCGCAACGCGGCAGAGGATCGCGTCGGGTTTCAGCGGCTGTTCACGCTGATCACCCAGCGCTGGCTGAGCGGTCGGCACGATACTCCGGAGCTGCAAAGTTGGGCGGCCTTCGTGGCTCGCGTGCAGGCCGGTCTGAGCAGAATTCTTGAGTCGGCAAGCGCGCATGAACGCATCGCCGTGTTCACGTCCGGTGGCACCATCACCGCCCTGCTGCATCTGATTACCGGCATGCCTGCCGCGCAAGCGGTCGAGCTGCACTGGCACATCGTCAATGCGTCGCTGCATCAGCTTAAATTCAAAGGCAACGAGGTTAGCCTGGTTTCTTTCAACAGTTATACGCATCTGCAATTGCTGAAGACTCCAGAACTCATCACGTACCGCTAGTTTCCGTACATTGCGTCCCTGCGGACGCAGCAATCACTCTAAAAGGATCACGAAATGACCTCAGTAGACGACGCCGTCAAAACCATGCAAGCCAAGTTCAACCCGGCAGCTGCGGCCGGCCTGGACCTAGTATTTGGCTTCAACATCACCGACGAAGACAAACATTACGCGCTGATCGTCAAGGACAGCACCTGCGAACTGCAGGAAGGTGAAAACCCGGACGCCAATGTGACGCTGGTCATGGACAGCGCGACCCTGAAGGGCATTGTCAGCGGCGAAACCGACGGCATGCAGGCATTCATGGGCGGCAAGCTGCGCGCCGAGGGCGACATGATGCTGGCCATGAAGCTCAGCGAGCTGTTTCCGGTATAACTGCCTGAAACGTGCACCCGAACCGAAGCTGACCGCTTCGGTTTTTTTTGGCCTGTCTGTACGGAATCAAGGCTGCTGATCGCCCGGCAACACGCTAGCCTATAACGCTTTAGCGCAGTTGCTGGCGGATGGATCAATCATTAAATTAGTCAATGATTCTAACGGACCATAATAAGCAAAAGGGATAAGCATGGCGCTGACCGATCAGTCCACCGAGATTCGTCCGGGCGAAGAACTGGACGTTTCCCTCATCGATCCCTATCTGAAGGCTCACCTCCCGACGCTCGAAGGCACCCCGAGCATCAGCCAGTTCCCCGGCGGCGCGTCGAACCTCACTTATTTGATCCAGTACCCCGGAAAAGAGCTGGTGCTGCGCCGCCCGCCTTTCGGCCACAAGGCCAGGTCAGCGCATGACATGGGGCGCGAATACCGGATACTCAACCAGCTCAAGGACGCGTTTCCTTACTGCCCTCAAGCCTATCTGCACTGCACCGATGCGTCGGTGATAGGCGCGGAGTTCTACGTCATGCAGCGCGTCGAAGGGATCATTCTGCGCTCTGACCTGCCACCGCAGCTGGGCCTGAACACGCAGCAGACCGAAAACCTGTGCAAGGGCTTCATCGACAAGCTGGTCGACCTGCACCAGGTCGACTATCAGGCGTGCGGGCTCGGCGATCTGGGAAAGCCGCAAGGTTATGTACAGCGGCAGATTGTCGGCTGGTCCGAACGCTACGAAAAAGCCATGACCCCGGACGCTCCGGCGTGGGAGCAGGTGAAGGCCTGGCTGGCGGCGAAAATGCCTGCCGACTCACCCACCTCAAGCATCGTGCACAACGACTATCGCTTCGACAACGTGATCCTCGACGCCGAGAACCCGATGCGCATCATCGGCGTGCTGGACTGGGAACTGACCACGCTGGGTGATCCGCTGATGGACCTGGGCAACAGCCTTGCTTACTGGATTCAGGCGGACGATCCTGCGCCCGTGCAGTTGATGCGCCGCCAGCCCAGCAACGCCCCTGGCATGCTGACCCGGCAGGCGTTCGTCGATTACTACGCCGAACGCGCTGGCATCCGTATCGACAACTTCGACTTTTACTACACCTACGGCCTGTTTCGTCTGGCCGGTATCGTGCAACAGATCTACTACCGTTTTTATCACGGCCAGACCCAGGACAAACGCTTCGATCAGTTCGTGCAGATGAACCGGCTGCTCGAGCAGATGAGCCTGGCGGTAATCGCCAAATCCAGCCTTTGATGGCGCCAAGACCAGGAACTGCAATGTCCAGAACCCAGCTTTTCGACCTTGATGGCAAGATCGCTTTCGTTTCCGGCGCCAGCCGTGGCATCGGCGAAGCGATTGCCAGACTGCTGGCCCAGCAAGGTGCACACGTCATTGTTTCAAGCCGCAAGCTCGACGGCTGCCAGGCGGTGGCCGACGCAATCGTTGCCGAAGGCGGCCAGGCCACGGCACTTGCCTGCCATATCGGTGAGATGGAACAGATCACTCATGTGTTTGCCCAGGTTCGCCAGCAATTCGGCCGCCTGGACATTCTGGTCAACAACGCCGCCACCAACCCGCAATTCTGCAACGTGCTGGACACTGACCTCAGTGCGTTCCAGAAAACCGTCGACGTGAACATTCGCGGTTATTTCTTCATGTCCGTGGAAGCAGGCAAGCTGATGCGGGAAAGTGGAGGCGGCAGCATCATCAATGTGGCATCGATCAACGCGGTGTCGCCAGGTGCTTATCAGGGTGTCTACTCGATGACCAAAGCGGCAGTGGTCAACATGACCAAGGTGTTTGCCAAGGAATGTGCGGAGTTCGGTATTCGCTGCAACGCCTTGTTGCCCGGCCTGACCGATACCAAATTTGCCTCGGCGCTGGTCAAGAACGATGCGATCCTCAACCTCGCGCTTTCGCAAATCCCGCTGAAACGTGTTGCAGCACCCAGTGAAATGGCTGGCGCAGTGCTGTACCTCGCGAGCGAAGCGTCCAGCTACACCACAGGCGTGGCATTGAATGTCGATGGCGGGTTTCTGTCCTGACCGATAGCCCGTCGAAACAATGAATTAATTTTCAATTTATTTTTTTTTGGAATATATTTTCCGCATAACAACAATCCTCTCTGGAGACTGTCATGCGGGAACACCACCCATCTGTTGCTTTACCGGAACTGGGCATCGGCCTGATCGGCACCGGTTTCATGGGACGTGCCCACGCGCTTGCGTTTGGCAATGCCAACGCGGCCCTGGAATTGCCGGCCCGCATTCGCCTCGTTGCCCTGGCCGACGCCGACCATCTGCGAGCCGAACAGTGCGCGCAGGCATGGGGCTTCGATCGCAGCCATGCCGACTGGCAACAGTTGATCCACGACCCGCAGGTGCAGATCGTCGCGATCACCACGCCCAACCACCTGCACTACCCCATGGCCATGGCCGCCATCGCTGCAGGCAAGGCGGTTTACTGTGAGAAGCCGCTGGCGGTCAGTCTGGCGCAGGCCGATGAAATGCACCGCAGTGCCAAAGCGGGCGGGGTGGTGACAAAGGTTGGTTATAACTATCAGCACAACCCGATGATCGGCCTGGCCAAAGACATGATCGATGCGGGCGAACTGGGCGATATCGTCAGCTTTCAGGGTGAATTCAGCGAAGACTTCATGGGCAACCCGGCATCACCCTGGTCATGGCGTTGCGATGCCGCGCACGCGGGCGGCGCCCTGGCTGATCTGGGCAGCCATCTATTGGGAATGGCGCGTTATCTGCTGGGCGATGTCGAGGCCGTCTGCGCCGATTGCAGCACCATACATCGGCAGCGTCCTGCCAGTTCGGGCAGCTCAGCAATGCGCGCCATCGCCGTCGACGATCAGACCCATGCGCTGCTGCGTTTCGCCAACGGCGCACGCGGGACCTTCAGCAGCAGCTGGCTCAAGCACGGCTACAAAAATCACCTGAGCTTCGAAATCAGCGGCACTCGAGGCACCCTGGCGTTTGACCAGGAGCGCTTGAACGAATTGCGCGTGTACCGGGCGGGCGCACCGGGTCGCGGTGGTTTTCAGCGGCTGCTGGCGGGTCCGGCCCAGCCGGGTTATGCCGCCTTCTGCCCGGCACCCGGTCATCAGCTGGGCTACAACGAGCTCAAGGCGCTTGAGGTACAGGCGTTGATTCAGGCGGTTTGTGGCTTGGGCAGCCATGGGCCGGACTTCGAAGAGGCGTGGCAAATCGAGCGCCTGGCAACGGCCATACGCCTTGCTGCGGCGGAGCAGCGTTGGGTCGCGCTGGCAGATATCTGACTTCCTGAGAGCGCTGACGAGGGGTAGAATGCGCGACATTCGGGCAGTCCTTCTGCCCTCTGCCGCTCTCTCTATAAGCCCTCTTGTCATGCCTTTTGAACTCAGCGTCGACCTGACCACCTTTGCCATCCTCGCGGTGGTGGCCTTTTTAGCGGGCTTCATCGACGCCATAGCCGGCGGCGGCGGATTGCTCACCACGCCCGCACTGATGACGGCCGGGCTGCCGCCGCACCTGGTGCTGGGGACCAACAAGCTCAGTTCGACCTTCGGTTCGGCAACGGCCAGCTTCACCTTCTACCGGCGCAAACTGTTTCATCCACGCCAGTGGCTGCATGCCGTGGTCGGTACTGCTGTCGGCGCAGCCATTGGCGCTGTCATTGCTCATTACCTGCCTGCCGAATGGCTGAACCAGATGCTCCCGGTGATTGTATTCGGCTGCGGCCTGTACCTGCTGTTTGGCGGCACGCCCAAGGCGCCACTGGACAGCGACGCACCTATCAAAAAGAAATGGCAGTTACCACAGGGGCTGGGGCTGGGCTTCTACGACGGCGTTGCCGGACCTGGCACCGGGGCGTTCTGGACGGTCAGTACCCTGCTGCTCTACCCGGTGGATCTGGTAAAAGCCAGCGGCGTGGCGCGCAGCATGAACTTCGTCAGCAATGCCGTGGCGCTGTCGGTGTTCATGTTTTCCGGTCAGGTGGATTACATCATCGGCCTCAGCATGGGCCTGGCCGTGATGCTCGGCGCGTACTTTGGCGCAGGGACCGCGATCAAGGGCGGCGCCAAATTCATCCGCCCGGTGTTCATCACCGTCGTGCTGGGGTTGACCGTGCGCCTAGCCTGGCAACACTGGTTCGGCGGCGCCTGAGCGCTGCGACAGATACGCTTCGATCAGGTAGCGAGCGATGGAGCGATTGGCCGGTAACGCTGGCAGGTCATTAATATGAAACCAGCGCGCGTCTTCGATCTCTTCCGCTTGCGGCACGATGTCGCCGCTGTCGTATTCCGCATGAAAGCCCAGCATCATTGAATGCGGGAACGGCCAGCACTGGCTGCCCAGGTATTTCAGGTTCTTGATTCTGACCTGCACCTCTTCCATCACTTCACGGTGTACGCAGTCTTCCGCTGTCTCGCCCGGCTCGACAAAACCGGCCAGCGCGCTGTACATGCCGGTGACGAAGCGCGGCGAACGCGCCAGCAGGATTTCATCACCGCGAGTCACCAGCACAATCATGCTCGGAGAAATACGTGGATACAGTCGTAGCGTGTCGTGCTCGCAGTACATCGCCCGCTCACCCGGGATCTGCACCGTTGGCCGACCGCAGGCACCGCAAAAGCGATGCTCTCTGGCCCAGGTGCTGACCTGCGCGGCGTAACCGAGCATCTGGAACACCGCAAAGTCGCCCTCCATCATGAACTGGCGCAGGCCCTGCCAGGTACAGCCCTCGACGTCGGCCGGCCCTTCCAGCACCAGCAGATAGACAGGTTCGCCGTCCAGATGGCCTATGCCGTGTTCACTCTGCACCGGCAGATCCAGACCGTTCAGCCAGGCTCTGGGGAACATCACACCGTTGCTGTCCAGCAGGAAGCCCTGATCGCTGTGGACCACGGCCAAGCCTCCTTCAGCCTCGATATCCAGAACCGCTGTTGTCCAACGCACCGGGCGCGTCATGGAAAAACTCCTTTGTCTGCGCACAAGCATCGTGCTGTATCAATTTTCGAATATCGGCTTCTGCTTGCTCATGTGCGCAACCATCGCCAGCTTCAGGTCGGGTGATTGCAACATGGCAGCGTTCCAGAGGGCAACGTGCTCAAGCCCGTCTTCGACCCGGTGATCACGCATATAGCTGATCATCTGCTTGGTGCCCTCAATGGCGATCGGCGACTTGCCCGCGATGTCCCGCGCCAGCGCAAACACACCTTCCAAGAGACTCGCAGGATCGTCGAAGGTGCGATTGACCAGCCCGATGCGCTGCGCTTCCTCGGCGCCGACCGTGCGTCCGGTGTAGGCCAGTTCGCGCAGCATGCCGTCACCGATGATTTTCGGCAGCCGCTGCAAAGTGCCTACATCGGCCGCCATGCCCATGTCGATTTCGCGAATCGCAAACTGCGCGTCGGCCGCCGCGTAGCGCATATCACACGCCGAAATCAGGTCAATGGCACCGCCCAGGCAATAGCCCTGAATGGCAGCCAGTACCGGCTTGCGACAACGGTCGACCGCGGTGAACGAGGCCTGCATGTCGAGAATCTTGCGTCTGAGCAGTCGCGCATTGCGGCCTGCGTCTTCGCCCATCTGACCAGCGACCGAGGCCAGCAACGCCAGGTCGATACCTGAGGAAAAATGCTTGCCCGCACCGCTCAGCACCACGACGCGCACCTCGTCGTTACGTTCTATCCAGTCGAATATCTCGATGATTTCCGACCAGAATGCCGCGTTCATGGCATTGATCTTATCGGGCCTGTTGATCTGCACATGGGCAATGCTGTCGGCCAGTTCGACCTTGAAGGCCTGGTACTTGGACACCGCGTGATCCTCAGACATGTTCAAAATCCGGAAGCCGAACTATAACAACAGATAAATAAATACCGTAAGCCGACTGAAACAACTTTTTCAGGACCCTGGGCCACTCATTTGGATGGATGTAATCGCAACACCCACCGCAAATAGTGTGAACCGCGAGATTGTGAGGCGGTCCAGTATCAGGCAGCATCAAAACCTACATGGGTTATCAGAGGGCGATACTTGAATACGTCAAAAGCGGCAACCGGGATTGAAGGTCTGGACGACATCCTTTCAGGTGGTCTTTCACGCAATCATGTTTTCCTTCTCGAAGGCGAACCCGGAACCGGCAAGACAACCGTAGCACTTCAGTTTCTCCAGGCAGGGGCAGACCTGGGTGAAGTGTCGCTGTACATCACCCTGTCCGAAACCGAGCACGAGCTCCGCGAAGGTGCGGCTTCGCACGGCTGGGAACTGGCGGACGAAATCAATATCTTCGAATTGACCCCGCCCGAGAACCTGCTCGACGGCGATCATCATCAAAGCCTGCTCTACTCCTCGGACCTGGAGCTTGGCGAAGCCACGCGCAACATCTTTCAGGTGGTCGAGCGCGTCAAACCATCGCGGGTGGTGATCGACAGCCTGTCGGAAATTCGCCTGCTGGCGCAAAGCTCCTTGCGTTATCGTCGGCAGATTCTGGCCATCAAGCATTACTTCACCCGCTACAACGCGACGGTACTGCTGCTGGATGATCTGACCACCGAAGCGCTCGACAAGACCGTGCACAGCGTCGCCCACGGTGTAATCCGCCTCGAATCGCTGACACCAACCTACGGCGCCGAGCGCAGGCGCGTGAAGATCGTCAAATACCGTGGCCAGAAGTACCGCGGCGGTTATCACGACTTCACCATTGCCGAAGACGGCATCCATGTGTTTCCGCGCCTGATCGCGGCCGAATACCGCTCTGACATCCCGCGTACGCAGATGAGCAGCGGGATCGAAGGGCTGGACAGCTTGCTGGGCGGTGGCATTGAAAGCAGCTCGAGCACCTTGATCCTCGGCCCGGCCGGTACCGGCAAATCGCTCATATCGCTGGTATTTGCAGTGCAGGCGGTGGCACGCGGCGAACGCGTCGGGCTGTTCATTTTCGATGAAGAAATGGGCCTGCTGTTCGAGCGCATGCTCAAGCTCGGCATTGACCTTCGTGCATTGCAGAATACTGGCAATCTGGTGATCGAGCAGATCGATGCAGCGGAGCTGTCGCCTGGCGAGTTCGCGCACCGCGTACGCCGTGCGGTGGATCTCAAGCAGATCAAAACCGTGATCATCGACAGCATCAATGGCTATCAGGCAGCCATGCCGGAAGAAAGCGCGCTGGTGCTGCACATGCATGAGCTGTTGCTCTACCTCAATCGTCAGGGCGCATCGACATTCATCACCGGCGCTCAGCACGGGCTGGTGGGCGACATGCGCTCGCCGGTCGATATCACCTACCTTGCCGACAGCGTCATCCTGCTGCGCTACTTCGAGGCACAGGGTCAGGTACGTCGCGCCGTTTCGATTATCAAGAAGCGAACCGGCACTCACGAATCGACCATTCGCGAATACCGCATCAGCTCGACCGGGCTGACCATCGGCGAGCCGCTGGATGCCTTCCAGGGCGTTTTGGGCGGCATCCCCACTTACCTGGGCGACAAAAAGCCACTTCTGGTGGATGAAGACTTGTGAGTATTCCGGGTCAACTGGCCGAGCGTGCAATCATTCTTGCCCCCAGAGGGCGAGACAATCAGATTGCCCGGCGGATACTCGACGAAGCGGGCTTCCCGGCAGCCGTAGTTCACGACCTGATAGAACTGGTCAGGGAACTGGCTGCCGGAGCGGGTCTTGCGATCATCGCCGACGAAGCACTGCAAAATGGCGATATCAACCCGTTGCTTGATCTGTTGGCGCAACAACCGGCGTGGTCTGACTTGCCCATCGTGCTGCTCACCCATCACGGCGGTCCGGAAAATAATCCGTCCGCTCGCCTGGGCAATCTTCTCGGCAACGTGACGTTCCTGGAGCGCCCGTTTCATCCGGTCACGCTGGTCAGCCTGGTGACGACCGCAGTGCGTGGCCGCAGGCGGCAGTATGAAGCCCGGGGGCGAATCGAGGATCTGCATGAAAGCGAGCGCAGCCTGCAGAACGCACTGAAAGCCAGACGTCTCGGCTCGTGGCAATTGCAGGCGGAAAATCTGAAACTCAACTGCTCCGCCATCACCAAGGCGCATTTTGGCCGGGATGAGCAGGAAGCGTTCGGTTATGACGACTGGTTGTCGGTGGTCTATTCCGAAGATCAGCCACGCATGCAATCGGCGCTGCAGCGCAGTCTCGATTCCGGTGTCGACTTCATCATCGAATACCGCAACGTGTGGCCTGACGGCTCACTCAATTGGGTGGATGTGCGTGCCCGTGCGATTCGCGATAACCACGGCATGGCCAGCTCGATGGCGGGCGTCACGTCAGACATCACCGAACGCAAGCAGGCCGAATCCCAGCTGCGCCGCCTCAACGAGACCCTTGAGCAACAAGTCGAAGAACGCACTGCTCAGCTGCGCCATAAGGAAGAAGTACTGCGCCAGTCGCAGAAAATGGAGGCGGTAGGTCAGTTGACCGGCGGCATCGCCCACGACTTCAACAACATGTTGACCGGCATCATTGGCAGTCTTGAGTTGATCAGAAGACGTGTGGCGCGCGGCCAGGTGCAGGAACTGGAAAGCCTGATCGATCTGGGCGTGACGTCCGCCAACCGCGCTGCCGCCCTCACCCATCGCTTGCTGGCATTCTCGCGTCGTCAGTCACTGGACTCCAAACCGGTGCACATGAACCACCTGGTCAACGCCATGGACGAGCTGTTGCGCCGCAGCGTCAACGAGAGCATTCGTTTGCAGGTGCGCTTGTCGCAGGACCTGTGGACCGCCGAAGCCGACCCCAACCAGCTGGAAAATGCGTTGCTCAACCTGGTGCTCAATGCCCGCGATGCAATGTCCGAAGGCGGCGGCGAGCTGGTGGTCGAGACGTACAACCAGCACCTGGACAAAAGCTTCACCAACGCCCATGAAAACCTGTTGCCGGGCGATTACGTGGTGCTGAGCGTCACTGACACCGGCTGCGGCATGCCGGAGGCAGTGATCAGCCGGGCATTCGATCCGTTTTTCACCACCAAACCGATTGGCCAGGGCACCGGCCTCGGTTTGTCGATGATCTATGGCTTCAGCAAACAATCACACGGCCATGTCTCGATCAGCAGCGAAGTCGGTCAAGGCACCACGGTGCAATTGTTTCTGCCGCGCTTTCAAGGCTTGCAGAACGATGATGAGCAGAGCTTCCAGAGCCATGCGATTCACGCTGAAGACGGCGAAACCGTGCTGATCGTCGAAGATGACTCGGCGGTTCGCGCGCTGGTCGGTGAGGTGCTGAGTGAACTGGGCTATTCCTTCATCGAAGCGAGTGATGCGCCGGGGGCAGTGCCTATTCTCGAGTCGGGGCAGCGCATCGATCTGCTGATCAGTGACGTGGGGCTACCGGGCATGAACGGCCGACAATTGGCCGAAATCGCCCGCCAGTTACGGCCCGAGCTGAAGGTGCTGTTCATTACCGGCTATGCCGAGCATGCCGCCGTGCGGGCAGGCTTTCTCGAAACCGGTATGCAATTGATCACCAAGCCATTCGCTTTTGACCACCTGACCTCGAAAGTCAGGGAAATGATCGAAGCCTGATATCAGGCTTCTTCATTTCAATGACCGCCGCACGCCCGGCGCTCGGGGCATCCGTTGCAGATTCGGCGTCAGGCCAGCAGGCTCTGGATCTTGGACTGCAAGGTTTCCATCGTGAACGGCTTGGCCAGAATGGGTGCCTTGGCAGCGATCGGACTGCCCGACTCGAGGATTTCTGCCGGGTAGCCGCTGATGAAAATCACTTTCAGCTCAGGACGCAGCATGACCGCAGGCTCGGCGATCTGCACACCCGAAATGCCGCCCGGCAGCCGGTAATCGGTGATCATCAGGTCCAGGTGAGGCTTGGTGGCCAGAATTTCGAAAGCCTGCTCACCGTTTTCCGCCTGAAGAACGCGATAGCCCACACCCGACAGATAATCGGCGAGCAACATCAGGATCAGCGGTTCGTCTTCGACAATTAGTACGACGTTTTCTGCATCAGCGCTCATTGAACTGCCTTCGATCTTATAAATAGCTGCCATTACGACCACGGCCGTTATGGGAGGTTGCGCCTGTGTGCGATTAAACTTGATTGCCATTGGCCCACCGCTGCAACAAGGTGCTACAGCGGCAGACGAATGCGGAACGTAGAGCCCACACCCTCCTCGCTTTCAACCTCGATGCGCCCACCGTGTGCCATCACGATCTGCTCGGAAATAAACAATCCGAGCCCCAGTCCGGCGACTGCGTGGTTGGTCGTGACGCGTTCGAACTGCTGGAAAATACGCTTCTGGTTTTCAGGCGTGATGCCGATGCCTTGATCCGTGACCTCGATGCAGGCATGGCCATCCTTGCCAAACACCCGCACCTCGACAGGCTTGCGTGCCCCGTAACGCAACGCATTGGTCAGCAGGTTGGCCACCACCTGCTCGATGCGAAACTCGTCCCAGACACCAATGACCGGCTCGTCAGCAAACAGCGTGATGCTGGAGTTGGCAGCGGCAATCTGCGCAGCGAAGCTTTCCAGCAACTGGCTGACCAGCTCGCTCAAGTCAAACGGGCTCGGCCTGATCGACAATTTACCGGTGCGAATTCTTGAAACGTCGAGCATGTCTTCGATCAGCCGGATCAGGCTCTGGATCTGTCGCTCGTCGCGGTCGACCATGGCCCGCAGCTTTTCCATGGTGAACGCGCCGGCGTTATCCTTGGCCAGGTGCAGCTTGCGCAACTGGGTTTCCAGAATCAGCCCGTTCAGCGGCGTGCGTACCTCATGCGAGACGATCGACATGAAGTCATCACGCATGCGGATGGCGTGCTCCAGCTCGCCCTGCGTGGACTGCAGGCGCATGAGCAGCAGCTCTTGCTCCTGGCGACTGCGCTCTAGCTCTTCAACCTGGAGTTTCATGGCCTTGCGCTGTCGGTACAGATCGACGAAGACATTGACCTTGCTCTTCACCGCATGAATATCCAGCGGCTTGTGCAGAAAATCCACCGCACCGCTTTCGTAGCCTTTGAACGCGTAATTCAGCTCTCGGCCGGCAGCACTGACGAAGACGATCGGGATGTTTTTGGTTTTTTCCGTGCTGCGCATCATTTCGGCCAGCTCGAAGCCGTTCATGCCGGGCATCTGCACATCGAGAATGGCCAGCGCGAATTCGTGCTGCAACAGTAGCGACAGCGCTTCGTCAGCCGAGAGGGCCTTGAAGACGATTCGATCCTCGCGCTTGATCAATGCCTCGAGGGCCAGCAGGTTTTCCGGCAGGTCGTCGACGATGAGCAGCTTGGCCTGAATTTCACTTAACATGCGGTTCGTTCCAGCTCGACCAGCAATCGGCCAATATCAGTCAAAGAAAGAAGGTAATCCGGCGAGTGCAGCGCCAGAGCGGCCTCGGGCATAGTCGACGCCTGGGCTTGCAAAGGGTCCTGGATTACCGTGAAACCACCGTGTTTCCTGATCTGCAGCAAACCTCGCGCACCATCATTATTGGCGCCGGTCAGCAGCACGCCTGCCAGCCGCGAGCCGTAGGCGTCCGCCGCCGAATCGAAGAGGATGTCGATGCTCGGACGCGAGTAAAACACGCGGTCCTCCTGACTCAACGACAGGCTGCGATCCGACTCCACCGAAAGGTGATAGCTCGAAGGGGCAAAATAAAGCGTACCGGGCACGATATCCTCCTTGTCATCGGCTTCCTTGACGGGCATCTGCAAGCGATTCTGGAACACGTGGGCCAGCTGGCTGCGTCGATCATCCGGCAAATGCAGCACCGTCAATACCGGCAAACTGAAACCGGGTCGCAGCGCACTGAATATTCTCAGCAACGCTTCAACCCCGCCGGCCGAGGCACCGACGACAATCGCATCGACAATGGGCAAATCGTTAACGGGCGAATCAGCGTCGAAATGGGTTTTCATAACTTGCGGTAGATCCGCTCAGGCTTGATCAATGTCTCGAACGCACCGCCGTAAGCGGAAAAGTCGAGCGTCTCCTTGCTGCCCAGCGCCAGAAAACCACGATGGCTCAAGGACTCGTGAAACAGTCCAAAGGCGCGTTCCTGCAATTTTTTATTGAAATAAATCAACACGTTACGACAAGAAATAAATTGTGTTTCGGAGAATACACTGTCCGTCGCCAGGCTGTGATCGGCAAAGGTCACATTCTCGCGAAGGGTCTTGTCGAAAATCGCGTAATCGTAGGCTGAGGTGTAGTAATCGGCGAAATTGCGCTGGCCGCCGGAGTTGCGGTAGTTCTCGGTATAGGTCCGCAGGTTTTCCATGGAGAAAATGCCCTGCTTGGCCTTTTCCAGCGAGTAAGGGTTGATATCGGTGGCGTAAATGATGGCCTTCTCCAGCAGACCTTCTTCGCGCAGCAAAATGGCCATGGAGTAAACCTCTTCTCCCGTACTGCACCCGGCGATCCAGACCTTGATCGACGGATACGTGCGCAGCAATGGCACGACTTCGGTGCGAATCGCCAGAAAGTGCGCAGGGTCGCGAAACATTTCGCTGACCGGGATGGTGAGAATCTGCAACATCTGCATGAACGCCGCCGGATCGTGAAGCACACGCTCCTGCAAGGCAGAAATGGTGCTGCATTCAAACTGACGCAAGGCATGCATCACCCGCCGCTTGACTGACGCGCCGGAATAATCGCGAAAGTCGTAACTGTACTTGAGGTAGATCGCCTCGATCAGCAGGCGCAGTTCGATATCGACGCTTCGATCAAGCTGCATGGGGACACTCCGCGCTGTCACGAATGCAGCCCGGCATGGCGGCATTCATTCAGATACGCTCCATTTTCGGCAGCCAGACACGAATCAGCGAAAACAGGCGATCCAGATCGATAGGTTTGGCGAGGTAATCGTTGGAACCGGCTTGCAGGCAGCGTTCCTGGTCGTCTTTCATGGCCTTGGCGGTCACCGCAATGATCGGCAACTTGCGCCAGCGCGGGTCCTTGCGGATCTCGACGGTGGCTTCATAACCGTCCATCTCGGGCATCATCACGTCCATCAGCACCAGATCGATATCCTCGACCTCGTTGAGCCTGGCAATCGCTTCGAACCCGTTTCGGGCGATTTCCACCACGGCGCCCTTATGCTCAAGCGCACTGGTCAGGGCGAAGATATTGCGCACATCGTCGTCGACCACCAGTATCTTGCGCGCTTCGAATACCTTGTCCCGGCTGCGTGCGGTCTTGAGCATCTTCTGCCGCTCGTTGGAGAGTTGCGATTCGACCTTGTGCAGAAACAGCGTGACTTCGTCCAGCAGCCGCTCGGGCGAGCGTGCACCCTTGATGATGATCGAGCGCGAATATTTCATCAGCTCGGTCTCTTCATCGCGGGTCATGTTGCGCCCGGTGTAGACAATGACCGGCGGGAAGGAACAGATATCTTCCGTCGACATGCGCTTGAGCAACTCGTTACCGAGCATGTCCGGCAGCTTGAGGTCGATGATCATGCAGTCGTAAACGTGGTCGCGCAGCAGGTCCAGCGCTTCCTGTGCAAAGCCTACCGCGGTGATTTCAATGTCATCGTCGCCGATCAGCCGCGCGATGCTGTCACGCTGCAACGCGTCGTCCTCGACCAGCAGGATGCGCTTGACCTTCTGGGTCAGTTTGGCTTCCAGCTTGGCAAACACATCCTTGAGTTCTTCGCGGGTGGTCGGCTTGACGGCGTAGCCGATGGCGCCCATGTGCAGTGCCGCTTCCTGACGGTCCTCGACCGAAATGACATGCACCGGGATGTGCCGGGTCGGCGCCAGTTCCTTGAGGCGCTGCAACACGGTCAGGCCGGAGTGATCCGGCAGGCGCATGTCGAGCAGAATGGCGTCAGGCGTATAGCGCGCGGCAAGGTTGAAGCCGTCATCGGCAGCGTGCGCAACCAGACAGTCGTAACCCAGTTCATGGGCCAGATCGAACAGGATCTGCGCGAATCGCACTTCGTCTTCGATGACCAGAATGCAGCGCCGCTCGAACGGTGCCTTGTCGCGGTCATCGGCAAATACCGGCGCCGCGGGCTCGACCGGTGCGGGCGGCTGAATGGCCGGTGCAGCGGGAACAGGCAGACGCGAAGCGATGGGGGCAGCGATTGCCGGGGCGATAACAGACTCGGGAGCGCCGTGCTCGGTGTAGTGCTCCGGCAGCACCAGCGTGAAGATGCTGCCCTGCCCTGGCGCACTGGTGACACTGATCGATCCGCCCAGCAATGCCGCCAGATCCCGGGAAATCGACAGGCCCAGCCCGGTGCCGCCATAACGCCGATTGGTCGTCCCGTCGGCCTGACGAAATGCCTCGAAAATGCCCTGCTGATGCTCTGGCGCGATGCCGATCCCCGAGTCGCGCACGCTGAACACGATGCCCGCGCCCGGCTGCCGGGAGACGATCATGCTGACCGCGCCCGCTTCGGTGAACTTGATCGCGTTGGACAGCAGGTTCTTGAGAATCTGCTCCAGGCGCTGGCGGTCGGTGAACAGCATGGTCGGCGCGCCCGCCTGTATATCGACGGTGAACGCCAGTTTCTTCTCGGTGGCCAACGGCTGGAACAAGGTGCGCAAGCCTTCGACGAGGCGCGGCACGCTGCTGTTTTCCGGGCGCACTTCAAGCTTGCCGGCTTCGACTTTGGAGATGTCCAGAATGTCGTTGATCAGGTTCAACAGGTCGTTGCCTGCCGAATAGATCGATTCGGCGAACTTGACCTGCTCGGCCGTCAGGTTCTCTTTAGGGTTCTCGGCCAGCAATTTGGCGAGAATCAACGAACTGTTGAGCGGCGTGCGCAATTCGTGAGACATGTTGGCGAGAAATTCGGATTTGTACTTGCTGGAGCGTTGCAGCTCGTCTGCCCGGGCCTGCAATTCCGCCTGAGCCATATTCAACTCTTCGTTTTTACGGTCCAGCGCGTCGCGCTGTTCAGCCAGAGCCTTGCTTTGTTCGGCTAGTTGCTCATTGGTCTGTTCCAGTTCGGCCTGCTGGGTTTCCAGGTGCGCCTGCGATTCCTTGAGAATACGCGACTGCTCTTCCAGTTCTTCGTTAGCGGTGCGCAACTCTTCTTGCTGCACCTGCAATTCTTCGTTGAGCTGCTGGGTTTCGGCGAGCACTTCCTGCAAACGCTGGCGATAACGAGCGGCTTCGATGGAGGTGCCGACGTTGTCGGACACCAGTTCGAGAAACTCGACGTCCTGCTCGGTCAAGGGCCGCAAAAAGCCCAGTTCGATAACCCCGTTGATCTGATCGTCGTTGCTGGTCGGCACCACGATCACGCTGCGGGGTGATCCCTCACCGAGACCGGAGGCCACCTTGAAATAGCTTTCCGGCAATTCGTCGAGGGTGATGATCCGTTTCTGGCGCGCAGCCTGACCGACAATGCCCTCATCGCTATGGATGATCTGCGCCTGCTGTTCCTGCTCGCGGGAAAACCCGTAGGACGCCACGCGCGCCAGACCGCCATGCTCCTGCCGGATGTAAACGGCAGCCACCGAAGCGCCGAGGTAGCGGGTCAGAAACTGCAATATATGATTGCCGAGCATGTTGAGGGTCAGTTGCCCAAGCACCTGCTCCGCCAGCTCGCTCTGACCATTGCGCAGCCAGGCGACTTTCTGCAGACGCTCGGCGTTGATTTCCTGCAACCGGAGGTTTTCACTGTAGGTGTTCGACAGCGACAGCAAGTCTCTGCGGCCTATATAAGCCAGGATACCGCTGACAATCACCACGAAGATCAGGTACAGCGAAACCGACAGCACCGTGCTGCGCGTGACCTCGGCGTTACGGGTCAGGCGAAGTTGCTGCTCCATTTCCACCGCTTGCTCATACTCGGTGCGGATCTGATCGGTGATGCGCTTGCCGCGCCCGGCCAGCACGGGCGTCTGGAAGTCGCCATTGTTGCGCCGTAGATCGATCATCTCCTGAGCAAACGCGTTCCACTCCTGCTGCAGGGTGGTCAGACGCCGGAATCGGTCCTGTTGCGTCGGGTTGTCTTCCACCAGCTTCTTCAGACCCTCCAGTTCGGCTGCGAGCAAAGGCTTGGCCACCTCGTAGGGGTCAAGGAAGTGCTGATCGCCGGTCAGCAGAAAACCGCGCATGCCGGTTTCCATGTCGATGGAGAGCTTCATCGAGCGGTTGGTGTTATTAATGACCCGGTCTGTGTGCTCGACCCACTGTATTGCCGACAGCAGATAACTGATCAACACAATGAAGAAGACTGCGCTCAGCACTCCCACACCCAATGGCAAGCCTACGTTACGTCCCAGTAACTTGCGAAAGCGCTGCTCGTCGACGACAGACGTCCGATTCATGAAATATCCCTGGCAAATGGATCAAAACGACAGAGTTTGCCGCAAACCTGCGAAAAACACTCTCATTTCTCACTTAGGGAGACGCTGATTTATTCTAAAACCCAGCTGTTGCCCCCAGATAAATCAAGGCCTCCAGAGCGTTGCAGGGACGAAAAATCGAATAAATCAGCGCCTCCTTAGAGGATTGAAATTTCACACATAAATCGGCGATAAGCTCGCGACCCTCCATGTGCGTGACGCATGGACCGTGAATTGTCGCCACGATTCCCGGTATTTGTTCAACGATTGAACTTCCTTGGCGTTTTTACTTACTGATACATAGACTGTAATGATCGCGTACAGAACAGGCTCGGTCATGCGGAGCCAACAGAGCAGAATGCCAGACACTCAGCGCTGGTTCAGTTCCAACCCCATTCAAGGCTTTAAGGAGTCAACCATGCCGGACGCAGCGAGCACCATTCTTGTGGTCGAGGACGACACCATTGTGCGCATGCTGATTGTCGACGTGCTCGAAGAGCTGGAATACACCGTGCTCGAGGCCGAAGATGCCACCTCCGCCCTGAAGCTGGTGATGGATTCCGGCAATCGCATCGATCTGCTGATGACCGATCAGGGGCTGCCCGACATGAAGGGCACTGCGCTGGCCAGAAAGGTCATCGAGCTGCGCCCGGAGCTGCCGGTCCTGTTTGCCAGCGGCTATTCCGAGAACATCGACGTTCCGCCCGGCATGCACTCCATTGGCAAGCCATTCTCCATCGACCAGTTGCGCGACAAGGTAAAAAGCATTCTTGTCTAGTCTCGACGCTGCCTCTGCCCTTCCCCGCGAAGACACAAAAAACCGGTTGCTGATCATCGGCTATGTCTGGCCCGAGCCGCGCTCGTCTGCCGCCAGCGGGCACATGATGCAGCTGATCCAGTGCTTTCTCGAGCACGACTGGCAGATTACGTTCGCCAGCCCGGCCACGGAAGGCGAGCACCGCGCCGATCTGGTCAGCCTGGGCATTCAGGAAGTTCGAATAGCCCTCAACAGCGGCTCGTTCGACACCTTTGTCGCCGGGTTGCAGCCCCACGTGGTGCTGTTCGATCAGTTCATGATCGAAGAGCAGTTCGGCTGGCGCGTCGAACAGCAATGCCCGGACGCCCTGCGCATTCTGGAGACTTCGGATTTCCAGAGCCTGCGTCATGCCCGGCATCAGATGCTCAAAGAGCGGCCCGACGATCTGAACGGTCTTTTCGAATCGTCCAACGCCGAGTTGTTCCGGCAGATCGCCGCCAGCGACCTGGCACAGCGCGAGGTCGCTTCGCTGTATCGCTGCGACCTCAACCTGATGACCTCAGACGTGGAGATCGACTTGCTGACCGCTCAGTTCGGGCTGCCGGAATCGTTGCTGCACTGGTGCCCGCTGATGATCGACGGCGTGCCTGACAACGCCAGGCCATTCGATGAGCGCGCACACTTTCTGAGCATCGGCAATTTCCGCCACGCGCCCAACTGGGACGCCGTGCTCTGGATGAAAACCGCCATCTGGCCGCTGATCAGGCACCAACTGCCCGACGCGCAACTGCACATCTACGGGGCTTACACGCCGCCCAAGGCCACTGCGCTGCACAATGCCGCGCAGGGTTTCCACATCATGCAGTGGGCCGAAGACGCATTGCAGGTCATGTCGCAAGCACGCGTCTGCCTGGCCCCGTTGCGCTTCGGCGCAGGCATCAAGGGCAAACTGATGGACGCCATGCTGTGCGGCACCCCGTCAGTGACCACGCCCATGGGTGCGGAAGCCATGAGTGGCGGGCTGCCATGGCCGGGGCTGATCGCCAGCGAACCGGCGCAGATCGCCGCGTCGGCCGTCAAGCTCTACCGCGATCGCAGGGCGTGGCTGGAAGCGCAACGCGCCGGCTGGGTACTGTTGCAGGCACGCTACCGGCACCAGCAGCACAGTGCCAGCCTGATCGAGCGCATCGAGGCGCTGCGCAGCAACCTGCCAGCCCATCGATTGGCCAACTTCACCGGCGCCATGCTTCGGCATCACCATCACAAAAGCACCAAATACATGGCGCAATGGATCGAAGCCAAGAATCGCCACAAGGATGAAAACAGCTAGACCGGCTTACGCAACAGGTACGTATCCATGATCCAGCCCTTGCGGCTGCGTGCTTCGGCCCGCAGCCGCTTGATCGGCTCACAGACATCGTCGAGCTTGCCAGCGACCAGTATTTCGTCAGGCGTGCCCAGGTAGGCGCCCCAATAGATATCCAGCCCCTGCCCGACGTACCGCTCGAAGCTGCAATGCGCGTCGAGCATCACCACCACATTGTCTGGCACGTTCTCTGGCAGGTCATCGCTCATTGCCGCCAGGCGTCGGCCAGTGGTGATATGGATCGACTCGCCAATCCGGTTGAGCGGTATCCGATGCTGGGCTACCAACGCCTGGACGCTGGTAATGCCGGGGATCACCTGATAGTCGAGCGTCTCCCTGCCCCGCGCCAGCACCCGGTCCAGAATACGCAGCGTGCTGTCGTACAACGACGGATCGCCCCATACCAGAAATGCGCCGACTTGCTGCTCGTTCAGCTCATCACCGATCAGCCGTTCGAATAACACTGCGCGTTGCTCATGCCAGTGCTCGATGCCCCGTGCGTAATGCGCTGAATCGTTTTCGCGCCGAGGGTCCTGAACCTGCACGATCCGGTAATGCTGATGAATGATATATCGCTCGCAAACAGCCTTGCGCAGTTGCAGCAACTGGTCGTCGACATAGCCCTTGTCGAGCACGAAAATCACCTCGGCGCGATTCAGGGCGTTGATCGCCTGCACGGTAATCTGCTCGGGGTCACCGGCGCCCATGCCGATCAGCAGAATCTGTTTCATCGAGCGGTACACTCCCGTGTGGCGAATCATGGCGAACGCCTGATCGCAGGCGATAGTTGGCTGACGATTGCGCATTGATGTAAAAAATCAGGCACATTATGGCCCTGGCACTTGCTGAACATGACGACGCCATGAATAAAACAACAAGAATTGCAGACCCTTCCTACGAGCTGATGGACGACCACAACGGCCTGTCGATCATCTATCGTGAGCACGGCTTCCCCTGTCCGCTGGTACGCTGGCATTTCCACAAGGAATACGAGCTGCACCTGATTGTCGCCAGTTCCGGCAAAGTCTTTGTCGGCGACTACATCGGTAATTTCAACCCTGCCAGCCTGTTTCTCACCGGCCCGAACCTGCCGCACAACTGGATCAGCCAGGTCGACGAAGGTCAGGTGGTGCCCAAGCGCGACATGCTGGTCAACTTTACCGATGAATTGCTGGACAGCGGCAATCAGGTGTTTGCCGAGCTCAGAACCCTCACGCCACTGCTGGAGCGCGCCCGCTACGGTATCGAATTCCGCTGCAAGCGCACGATTCGCCAGGCAATGAAGCAGATGCAGAAGATCGCTGATTCAAGCGGCGTCACGCGCCTGGGGCACTTTTTCATTCTGCTCGAGTTGCTGGCGGCCAGCGACGACTACCAGTTGCTGTCAGGCACGGCTGTCGCGCACACCGCAGACGAACACAGTGTCGACCGCACCAACCGCGCCGTGGACTACATTTTTGCCCATTACAGCCGCGAACTGCCACTGGAGGAAGTCGCGGACTATCTGGGCATGAAGCCGACCTACTTTTCCAGGGTGTTCAAACAGGCCACCGGGCGCTGCTTCGTGGAGTTCGTCAACCGGTTGCGTATCAGCAAGTCCTGTGAGCTGCTGGCCGATGGCGACAAACCCGTGACTGACGTGTGTTTCGAGTCGGGTTTCAACAACATTTCCAACTTCAACCGGCGCTTTCAGCAGCTCAAGGGCATGACACCCTCGCACTATCGCCGCCTCGCCGTGCAGCGTCTGACCGAACAAAACCTGTACTGATTTGCCCCTCGCCGCGCGATCTTCGTCTACGCTGCCATAGCCTCAAAGCGTGCCCGAGGGCGATTGCGCGGCATTGCCGCTCAATTCGCGTGTGCAAAATAGTATCAGTCGGAGTGCGGTGCAGGATTTGTCTTTCAGCCCGAACGCCGTTGTAATCAGTGCACATCTTCCTCACCTCCGGAAGAGAAAAAAACAATAACCAGCCTTCTACTGCTCACTGGGCGTGGAAGAGGAGTGATCAATGAAAACCTCAGCAAAACTTCTGCTCGCCAGTTCCGTCCTCAGTACCTGTTTCGTGTTCAGTGGCAGTGCCAAGGCCGGAACCGTGACCATCGCCACGGTCAATAACAGCGACATGATCCGCATGCAGCGCCTCTCCAAAACCTTTGAAGAACAGCACCCTGACATCAAGCTCAACTGGGTGGTGCTGGAAGAGAACGTTCTGCGTCAGCGTCTGACCACCGACATCGCCACCAAAGGCGGTCAGTTCGACGTGCTGACCATCGGCATGTACGAAGCTTCACTCTGGGGCCAGAAAGGCTGGTTGCAGGAGATGAAGGACTTGCCGGCCAGTTACGCGCTGGACGACGTCTTCCCGTCGGTGCGCGACGGTCTGTCAGTCGATGGCAAGCTGTTCGCCCTGCCGTTCTACGCCGAAGCGTCGATCACCTATTACCGCACCGACCTGTTCAAGACAGCCGGTCTGACCATGCCGGAACGCCCGACCTGGACACAGATTGCCGAGTTCGCCGGCAAACTGACCGACAAGTCCAAGGAACAGTACGGCCTCTGCCTGCGCGGCTAGGTCGGCTGGGGCGAGAACATGGCGCTGATTACCACGCTGGCCAACGCCTACGGTGGACGCTGGTTCGATGAGCAGTGGAAACCACAGTTCGATCAGCCGGAGTGGAAGGACGCGCTGAATTACTACGTCAACACCCTGAAACAATCCGGCCCGCCGGGCGCCTCGAGCAACGGCTTCAACGAAAACCTTGCGCTGTTCAACAGCGGCAAGTGCGCGATCTGGGTAGACGCCAGCGTCGCCGGCTCGTTCGTCACCGACAAGAAGCAAAGCAAAGTGGCTGACAACGTAGGCTTTACCTACGCACCGCATGAGGTGACCGACAAGGGCTCTTCCTGGCTGTATTCGTGGTCGCTGGCGATCCCGACCAGCGCCAAGAATGCAAAAGATGCTGCCGAGTTCACTCAGTGGGCGACCTCGAAAGAGTACGCCAGGCTGGTCGCAGATACCGACGGCGTGTCCAACGTACCGCCGGGCACCCGCGCCTCGACCTACACCGACGAGTACAAGAAAGCCGCACCGTTTGCCAACATCACCCTGGAATCGCTGAAGGTGGCCAATCCCAAGGCGCCAACGCTCAAACCCGTGCCTTATGTCGGGATTCAACTGGTCACCATCCCTGAGTTCCAGGCCATCGGTACCAGTGTCGGCCAGCAGTTCTCGGCCGCACTGATCGGCTAGGCCACGGTTGAAAAAGCCCTGGCAAATGCACAAACCGCTACCGAGCGGGACATGAAACGCGCGGGTTACCCGAAGAAGTAAACGCCCGGCATCAGGGCGCAGGCTGCGGCTTGCGTCCTGTCGCCCACTTGTGCATCACCTCGTGCAATCCGGTTCGGAGCCACCCATGAAGACCTCAGCCATCCCTGAACGCACGGACCTGTCCGGCGATCAGCCCCCACTCAAGCAACATCGATTCAAACCGGGCTGGTTTCTGGTCAGCCCCTCCGTTGCGTTGCTGCTGATCTGGATGATCGTGCCGCTGGGCATGACCATTTATTTTTCGCTGATTCGTTACAACCTGCTGTCGCCTGGCGAAAACGAGTTCGTCGGGCTGGAGAACTTTCAGTACTTCGTCACCGACAGCGGCTTTTTGCCCGGCGCCGGCAACACCCTGTTGCTGGTCGGCAGTGTGCTGGCGATCAGTGTGATCCTCGGCGTGCTGATTTCGGCGCTGCTCGAGGCCAGCGAGTTCTTTGGTCGCGGCATCGTGCGCGTCCTGCTGATCTCGCCGTTCTTCATCATGCCGACGGTCAGCGCCCTGATCTGGAAAAACCTGATCTTTCACCCGGTGTCCGGCGTGCTGGCTGCGGTATGGAAGTTCTTCGGTGCCGAGCCGATCGACTGGTTCGCGCATTATCCGATGCTGTCGATCATTATCATTGTGTCCTGGCAATGGCTGCCGTTCGCCATTCTGATCCTGATGACCGCCATGCAGTCGCTGGATCAGGAGCAGAAGGAAGCAGCGCGCCTGGACGGTGCCGGTCCCATTGCGATCTTCTGGCACCTGACCCTGCCGCATCTGGCTCGCCCTATCGCGGTCGTGGTGATGATCGAGACGATCTTCCTGCTCTCGGTGTTCGCTGAAATCTTTACCACCACCAATGGCGGGCCGGGTTTTGCCTCGACCAACCTCGCGTACCTGATCTACATCCAGGCGCTGCTGCAGTTCGACGTCGGCATGGCCTCGGCGGGCGGTCTTATCGCCGTGGTCATTGCCAACATCGCGGCGATCATCCTGATCCGGATGATAGGCAAAAACCTCACCGACAAGTCATGAGGACCTTGCCATGATGACCCTCAAGCAATCACGCCGCCTGCAAAGCCTGCTGCTCGGAACCCTGTCCTGGATTATCGCCGCGGTGGTGTTCTTCCCGATCTTCTGGATGGTGCTGACCAGCTTCAAAACCGAGATCGACGCCTTCGCCACGCCGCCGCAACTGCTCTTCACGCCGACGCTGGAGAACTACCTGCACATTCAGGAGCGCAGCGATTACTTTCACTTCGCCTGGAACTCGGTGCTGATTTCCTTCAGCGCCACCGCTCTGGCCATGTTGATCGCCATCCCGGCGGCTTACTCCATGGCGTTCTTCGAGACCAAACGCACCAAAAGCACGCTGCTGTGGATGCTCTCGACCAAAATGCTGCCACCCGTGGGCGTGCTGATGCCGATCTACCTGCTGGCCAAGACCTTCGGCCTGCTGGATTCGCGGCTGGCGCTGATCATCATCTACACGCTGATCAACCTGCCGATCGTGGTCTGGATGATCTACACCTACTTCAAGGATATTCCCGGTGAAATCCTCGAAGCGTCGCGACTGGACGGGGCCAGCACCCGCCAAGAGATCTTTCGGGTACTGATGCCGATCTGCAAGGGCGGCCTGGCGTCCACCGCGCTGCTGTCACTGATTCTGTGCTGGAACGAGGCGTTCTGGTCATTGAACCTCACTTCGTCCGCCGCCGCGCCGCTGACCGCCCTGATCGCTTCCTACTCCAGCCCCGAAGGGTTGTTCTGGGCCAAGCTGTCAGCGGTGTCAACCCTGGCGTGCGCACCCATCCTGATTTTCGGCTGGATCAGTCAGAAACAACTGGTTCGCGGCCTGTCGTTCGGCGCTGTCAAATAGCCCGGCCCAGAGAATAAAAAGGAGTTCACCATGGCTAACCTCAGCATCAGAAACCTGCAAAAAGGCTTTGACGGTCATCAGATCATCAAGGGCATCGATCTGGACGTGAAAGACCGGGAATTCGTGGTTTTCGTCGGCCCGTCAGGCTGCGGCAAGTCCACCCTGCTGCGGCTGATCGCCGGGCTCGAGGAAGTCACCTCCGGCACCATCGAACTCGATGGCCGCGACATCACTCAGGTCACCCCGGCCAAACGCGATCTGGCGATGGTGTTTCAGACCTACGCGCTGTATCCGCATATGACGGTCGGTAAGAACCTGTCGTTTGCACTGGACCTGGCCGGTGGCGACAAGGCCGAGATCAAGAAGAAAGTTGATGAGGCCGCGCGCATTCTGGAACTCGGCCCGCTGCTGGAGCGCAAGCCCAAGCAACTGTCCGGCGGGCAGCGCCAGCGTGTGGCGATTGGCCGGGCCATCGTGCGCAACCCGAAAATCTTCCTGTTCGACGAACCGTTGTCCAACCTCGATGCCGCGTTGCGCGTACAGACCCGACTCGAACTCTCACGGCTGCACAAGGAGTTGCAGGCGACGATGATCTACGTCACCCACGATCAGGTCGAAGCCATGACGCTGGCCGACAAAGTGGTGGTGCTCAATGGCGGCAAGGTCGAGCAGGTCGGCTCTCCGCTGGAGCTGTATCACCACCCGGCCAACCTGTTCGTCGCCGGTTTTCTCGGCACGCCGAAAATGGGCTTCCTCAAAGGCAAGATCAGCCGGGTGAGCGGCGCAGAGTGCGAAGTCGAACTGGACGCCGGCACGCGCATCAACCTGCCGGTCAACGGCGCAGGGCGAAGTGTCGGTGACGCGGTCACCCTGGGCATTCGTCCGGAACACCTGAACCTGGCGCAGGACGGCGATTGCCAGTTGCAGGTCATCGCCGATGTCAGCGAACGCCTGGGCAGTGATACGTATTGCCACGTGCGGACCCGCTCCGGTGAGCCGCTGACCCTGCGTATCCGTGGCGATCTGGCCAGTCAGTACGGCGAAACGCTGAACCTGCATCTGGATAGCGCCCATTGCCACTTGTTCAACGCACAAGGTCTGGTGATCGCCAAAGCCTTGCAGACAGTCGCTGCCTGAGTCCCGGAGAACCCTGTCATGTCCGCTCAACACATCAAGCTGAACAAAAACAATCTGTCACAGCTGGACGCTGATATCGCCCTGCCCGCCTACGCCGTCGACAACACTCGTCAGGGCATTGCCCACATAGGGGTCGGTGGTTTCCATCGTGCACATCAGGCGTTTTACACCGATGCGCTGATGAACAGCGGCGAAGGCCTGGACTGGAGCATCTGCGGGGTCGGCCTGCGACCTGAAGACCGCGCCGTGCGCGATGCCCTGGCCGAACAGGATTACCTGTACACGCTCTACGAACTGGGCGATACACCGGACACCAAAACCCGCATCATTGCCTCGATCAGCGGCATGTTGCTGGCCGAAGACAGCCCGCAGGCGCTGATCGATACGCTGTCCAGCCCAGAGATTCGCATCGTCTCGCTGACCATCACCGAAGGCGGCTATTGCATCGACGACAGCAACGGCCAGTTCATGGCCCACCTGCCGCAGATCCAGCACGACCTGGCCAACCCGCAACAGCCAAAAACCGTATTCGGTTTCCTCTGCGCAGCGCTGGCGCGTCGCCGTGACGAAGGTACGCTGGCGTTTACTGTCATGTCCTGCGATAACCTGCCGCACAACGGTGCAGTGGCGCGCAAGGCGCTGCTGACCTTCGCCGCCCTGCGCGACGCTGCGCTGCACGACTGGATCGCTGCCAACGTCACATTCCCCAATGCCATGGTCGATCGCATCACGCCAATGACCAGCACAGCCCATCGTCAGCAGTTAGCCGCCGACAAGCACATCGACGACGCCTGGCCGGTGGTTTGTGAACCCTTCGTGCAATGGGTGCTGGAAGACAAATTCGTCAGCGGCCGCCCTGCCTGGGAACACGTCGGCGTGCAGTTCACCGACGACGTCACGCCCTACGAAGAGATGAAGATCAAGCTGCTCAATGGCAGCCATCTGGCCCTGACCTACCTGGGCTTTCTGAAGGGCTATCGTTTTGTGCACGAGACCATGAACGACCCGCTGTTCGTGCGTTACATCCGCGCCTACATGGACCTGGATGTCACCCCGCAACTGGTTTCGGTGCCAGGTATCGATCTGGACGATTACAAGGACACGCTGATCAAGCGTTTCTCCAATCAGGCGATTGCCGACCAGTTGGAGCGGGTCTGTTCGGACGGCTCGTCAAAATTCCCGAAATTCACCATTCCGACCATCAACCGGCTGATCGTCGATCAGGGCAATCTCGAGCGCGCTTCGCTGGTCGTCGCGGCCTGGGCGCTGTACCTGAAGGGCGTCGACGAAAAGGGCGCGGTCTACACCATTCCCGACCCGCGCGCGGAGTTCTGTCAGGCACTGGTGGCTGATGACGCACTGATTACCGAGCGTTTGCTGGACGTCGAAGAGATCTTCGGCCTGGCTATTCCACACTCCGCCGAGTTCGTCGCGGCCTTCGAGCAGAACCTCCGTGATCTACGCGAACTGGGTGTGAGTGGCACACTGGAAAAACTGCTGGCCAAAAGCCTCTGAGGGACACGCCATGTTTCTTGGCATAGATTGCGGGACCCAAGGCAGCAAAGCGCTGGTACTGGATGCCGAAAACGGCAAGGTGCTGGGCGAAGGTTCGGCGCCGCATAGCCTGATCAGCGACCACAACGGTCGCCGCGAGCAAGACGTGCAGCAATGGCTGAATGCGCTGCAGCAGGCGGTCCGCGAAGCGTTGGCGCTGGCTGACGTCTCCGGGCAACAAATTCAGGGCATTGGCGTTTCCGGCCAGCAGCACGGGCTGGTGCTGCTTGACGATCAGGGCCAGGTACTGCGCCCGGCGAAACTCTGGTGCGACACCGAATCGGCCCCGGAAAACCAGCGTCTGCTGGATTATCTGGGCGGCGCACAGGGCTCTTTGCAGCGCCTGGGTCTGGTTATCGCGCCGGGCTATACCGTGTCCAAACTGCTGTGGACCAAAGAGCAGCACCCGCAGGTGTTCGAACGTATCGACAAGGTGCTGCTGCCGCATGATTACCTTAATTACTGGCTGACCGGGCGCGCCTGCACGGAATACGGCGACGCATCGGGCACCGGCTATTTCAACGTTCGCAGCCGCGAGTGGGACCTGCCACTGCTGGCCCACATCGACCCGAGCGGCAGACTGGGCAAGGCGTTGCCGGACTTGCTGAAAGCCGACGCGCCGGTTGGCACGCTGCTTCCCGAAATCGCCGCGCTGCTGGGCCTGAACCCTGCCGCGCGGGTGTCCAGCGGTGGCGGCGACAACATGATGGGCGCAATCGGCACCGGCAATATTCAGCCGGGGCTGATCACCATGAGCCTCGGCTCGTCGGGCACGGTATATGCCTATGCCGATGAGGCACGGGTCAGCGAGCATGAGTCGGTGGCGACGTTCTGCTCATCGACAGGCGGCTGGCTGCCGCTGATCTGCACCATGAACCTGACCAATGCGACTTCGGCCATTCGCGAGCTGTTCGCGCTGGATATCAAGGGCTTCAATCAGGCGGTCGCTCAGTCGCCCATTGGTGCTGAAGGCGTGCTGATGCTGCCCTTCCTCAACGGTGAACGCGTGCCCGCCCTGCCCGACGCCACCGGCAGCATCATCGGGCTGGACAGCACCAACCTGACGCAGGCCAACCTCAGCCGGGCGGTCGTCGAGGGCACTACATTCGGGCTGCGTTACGGGCTCGACCTGCTGCGGGACAGCGGTATCAGAAGCGAGAAAATCCGGCTGATCGGTGGCGGCTCGAAAAGCCCGGTGTGGCGGCAGATCGTTGCCGACATCATGGACACGCCGGTGATCTGTACCGATCATTCAGAGGCCGCAGCGCTGGGTGCGGCGATCCAGGCGGCCTGGTGCGTCGCGAAGAGCACTGGCGGGACGCTAAGCCTGCAACAACTCTGCGACCGTTGCGTCAGTCTCGATCAGGGCAGCGAAACCCGTCCGGTCAGGCAGAATGTGGAGGCTTATCAGCAGGTCTACCAGCGCTATCAGGCACAGCTACATCAGGCACAATAACGCGAAGTTTGAACCCGGTCTTTTCATGGAGCACTTATGTTTCTGGTTTGCGGCGAAGCACTGTTCGATATTTTCACCCGCCCTGACGACGGCGGCTCTCTCAACAGACTGGGGTTCGACGCGATTGCCGGTGGTTCGCCGTTCAACGTCGCCATCGGCCTGCGTCGTCTGGGCGTGCAGGCAGGCCTGTTCGCCGGGCTGTCCACCGACTACCTGGGCCGTCGTTTGCGGGCGGTGCTCGAGCAGGAAACGGTCGCGGTCGATCACCTGATCGATTTCGATGCACCCACCACGCTGGCCATGGTGGCGGTGGGCAGCGACGGCTCGCCCACCTATAGCTTTCGCGGTGACGGTTGCGCCGATCGACAACTGCGCCTTGAGCACCTGCCTGCGCTGGACGAGCAGGTCCGCGGGATTCACGTGGGCTCGTTCTCGCTGGTGGTGCAGCCGATTGCCGACACTTTGCTGGCACTGGTCGCACGGGAAAGCGCCAACCGACTGATCTCGCTCGACCCCAACGTGCGCCTCAACCCGGCGCCGGACATTCAGCGCTGGCGCACCCAGGTGGCGGCCTTTGCCGAACATGCTCATCTAATCAAGGTCAGCGACGAAGACCTGCACCTGCTGTATCCAGACAGTGATGCGCAGCAATTGGCAGAGGGCTGGTTAGGTAAGCAGACTCGACTGGTGATCGTGACCCGAGGCACACAGGGCGCCAGCGTGTTCACTCGCCAGCATGGCACCTGGTCGGTGCCCGCCAAAACCGTGGTGACGGCGGATACGGTGGGCGCTGGAGACACATTTCAGGCGGCGCTGTTGACGTTCCTGAGTGAACGTCAGTTGGACACGCCAGAGGCGCTGTCGACGCTGTCGAAAGAAACCCTGAACGAAATGCTGAATTTTGCCGTTGGCGCAGCGGCGCTGACCTGTACCAAGGTCGGCCCGGATCTGCCGTATCGGCATCAATTGGGGTAAAAAGCGTCAGAGACAGACAAGAGACCGTGCAGCTCCACTCCTGCTGTGCTGCATCGAGCGTAACCTTCGTGAGCAAGCTCACTCCCAAAATCGGAGTGTATTCCGATTGTGGGAGTGAGCTTGCTCACGAAGGGGCCATTACAGTCAACGAACAAACAACTGAATAGGCTACCTCGATCAGGCCACCATTCCGGCCTTGATCCCTCTGATGCGCGTATTGATATCATCCGCCACATCGTTCTGCTTGTCCTTGAGTGCGTCCTGGACTTTCTGGTCGATCGCCAATTGGTCCTGAGGCGCCATGGCGTCATAGGATTTCTGGCTGATGCCGGTCAGTTTCTCGCGCACTTTCTCTTCGGCTGTCTGCTTCAGAGCGTCCATGAATTTCTGTTCTACCGAACCTGTCGACCCGGTGTCAGTGGTGCTGGCAACGTTAGCCACCGAACCCGTAAAACCGTTGTCACGATCCCCCGTCTTCTCCGACAGCGACGTATCACCGGCAGATTTGAGGTTGATCATCATGCGGGCGAAAGATTCGTTGTAACCGCTGCTGTCTTGCGATGTCGAATTGCCGATTTGCTGAGTAACCGGGGCTGTACCTGAAGTCAGGCCAGCAGCGGCGACCGCGCTGAAAGCGTCCTGAGACACCTCGTCCACAGTCTTGCGCCCGCCAACCGCTCGGGACACCAACTGTTCAAGCGCATTTGTGCCAATAATCATCTTTCACCTCCCGATGAACATGCTGCGCAAGTTCAAAAGCAAGTCCAGTGCCAAGTGCGCGTTAAATGCCTAACCTGTTGATTTACATGGCGTCGCCTGAAAACGTCCGGCCAGCCACCGTCAAAAAACAGCCAGGCATTGCCGCCAGGGGCAGCGGCAAGCGGCAATCTAAAGGCTTCTGGCTTGAAGCTTGCCACTGGAAACGTGCAACTGCTCAATAGGCACCGGTGCCGAAAAATAGTAACCCTGTGCCTGCCCTGCGCCGATCTCGCGCAGCAGCTCCAGGGTTTCCAGGTCCTCGACGCCTTCGGCCACCACGGTCAGGTCCAGCGATTCGGCCATGCGCACAATCGCGCGGACGATGGCGCGACTGCGCACGCTGGAGGCCAGGCCGAGGATGAACGACTTATCGATCTTCAAGCCGCTGAAATGATACTGATGCACATAGCTGAGGGATGAAAAGCCGGCGCCGAAGTCATCGAGCATCACCGACATGCCCTGATCCGCCAGTTGCTTCATGGACAGCCGTGCCTGCTCGGGATCAGCGACCAGCGCGCCTTCGGTCAGTTCCAGACACAGGCGTCCGGGCGCAACGCCCTGTTCAGCGAGCATGGCCAGCACTTCGGCGGCAAAGGCCGGGCGGGTAATGCTGTAGCTGGAGCAGTTCACATGCACGGGCGGCCAGTCGCCGTTCTCGGGCTGAGCAAGAATGGTGATGACCTGCTTGAGCATGTACAGGTCGAGGCGGCCGATCAGTCGCAGCCCCTCCAGCGCCGGCAGGAAACTTTCCGGCGCGATGATGCGCCCGTCCGGCTGCCGCCAGCGGATCAGCGCTTCCAGTGCCAGCAACTCGCCCGTGGCGGTGCAGATCACCGGCTGGAAATACGGGATCAGTTGATCCGTGCATTTCAGGGCCGTGCGTAACGCGCCTTCCTGCTCGACCTGATCCAGCACTTCACGGCGCAACGCCTGGTTGAACACCGCGAAGCTGTCGCGCCCGCCATTCTTGACGCGATACATGGCAGTATCCGCGTCACGTAACAGGTCGGCAGGTTCTTGATGAAACTGGCGATCAGCGCCCACCACACCAATGCTGCACGACGAAAACACCGTGTGATCGTCGATCACAAACGGCTGTTCGAACGCGGTCAGTATCCGCTGGGCGATATCCACGCCTGTTTGCAGCGCAGCATTGATGCCCAGCACGGCAAACTCGTCGCCGCCCAGTCTGGCCAGCAGATCACCTTCGCACATGCAACTGCGCAATCGCTCGGCGGCCTGAACCAGCAAGATGTCGCCGCAGTGATGCCCGAGGCTGTCATTGATCATCTTGAAACGGTCCAGATCGATGAACATGACAATCAGTTGCCGGTCCTGAACGCAGAAATCCTGCCACGCCTGCTTCAGGCGTTGTTGCAACTGGCTGCGGTTCGGCAGCCCGGTCAACGAGTCGTGAGAGTTTTCGTATTGAAGCCGGGCATTGGCCTGGTCCAGCTCACGGGTGCGGTCGCGAACGCGGGCCTCGAGCCGCAGATTGGCGGTGTGGATCGCCTCGGCGGCGCTGCGCCGCGAGAGTGCGGTGTCGATGTGACGGGAAACGAAAGTCAGCAGCTCCTGGTCACGCAATGTGTAGCTGACCGATTTGGAATAACTCTGCACCACCAGCACGCCCCGTACATCGTCGCCGTCGAACAGCGGAATACCGAGCCAGGAAGAGGAGCGACTGGACTTTTTCTGCACCTCGATTTCACCCATGCGCTCGAGCTTGCGCGCGTTCTCGTAATCGATCAGGCACGGTCGGCGCTGACCGATCACATATTCGGTGAACCCCCGCTGCCCACGCCGTGAACGGGGCGATGTGAGCTGGTACTCATCGATGTAATACGGGAAGGTGACTTCACCCGTGGCATTATCGTAAAGCGCGATGTAGAAATTGAGCGCCACCAGCAGCTCGCCGACGATGGTATGCAGGCTGTGAAACAGCTCGTTCATGTCACCGGGCTGGCTGGAAAGCTCGGCGATGCGAAACAACGCACGCTGCAAGTGTTCGGCGCGCTCCCGGTCCTGCACCTCCTGCCGGAGCGCGTCATTGGCGGCCGACAGTTGCTGGGTGCGCAGCATCACGGTCTGTTCCAGATCGGTACGGCGTAACAGCCTGTCCAGCGCCATCGCCACATGCCGCGAAACCACCGAAAACAGGGCGCGGTCCGGCGAACTGTAAACCCGGGACACGTCGTAGACCTGCATCGCGACCATGCCGAACACCTCATCCGAGGCATTTTTCAGCGGCGCGCCCATCCAGAACTCGGGACGACGGCCGACGCAGAAAAAACGTCCCTGAGCCTGCGCCTGCTCGATACAAGAGGCTCCCAGAAATAATGTGTCCCCGGACAGCAACACATGGCCAGTGAGCGAAATTCGATTGACGTCGAGAAACTCGAACGCCTCCGGTGCCAGCGCCTCGTCATCGAAACGGTCGATGTAATAGGGATAGGTGATTCTGCTGCTTTGTCGATCATAGAGCGCGACGTAAAAGTTCTCGGCGTCAATCAATGTAGCCAACTGCTCGTGAATTCCTCGCAGAAAGGCACCCCTATCCAGCGTGGAGCTGGCCAGCAGGCTGATCTCGTAGAGTACCCGTTGGGTGCTCTGGGCCCTCACCAGCGCTGCCGTCTGCAACAGCGAACCCAGTTGGACAGCGAGGTCATTCAATAATGTGTTGTCTTGCTCGGCAACGGGAGCCAGAACCCATCCCAGCACGCCCTCGCCTTTTCCAGCCACTCTGCGGTGCAATTGCCTTTCCGCGCAAAACGGCTCGAAGTCCTCGAACGGGATATGGGCCGGCCAACGCGCCTGCCCATCGCCCTGCCCCAGCAGGCATTTCTGTTCACCGGCGGAGTAAGCAGCCCACGCAACACCCGGTATGAGCAAGCGCGTGGCGCTCAAAAGCGCATCAATGCCCACCTGATCGGAAAACCTGACATGACTGTCAACCGGAGCGACACGCGGATCGGATACGTCGCTCAGCGAGTGCGGGCCCGTGGCCAGATGATTGACTGTCATGAAAACACCAGGTGCGTGGGCCAGCGACGGTCATATTCAACGGCGATGACCAAAGGTTACAAGCGTGTCGCGGCATTGTTACAAAGTTCAATGTTTTTTGGCAGCGCCCTGTGGTGCCGCGATGCCCACATGTGACGCAGAACGCGTTGCGAAGCATAGATTGGCACACCCGCTGGTCGGATTTCGCTGTTGCACCCGCTTAAACACGAAAATGCGCGGCTCTACTATGCTGTCGCCCAGCGCTACACATGTCCAACCTTGAAGGAGACACCCATGGTCAAGACTTACAGCTACGCAGCCCAGTCCGCCAAGGACGTACTGAGGCCTTATCAGTTCGAGCGACGCGCCCCCGGCGCTGACGATGTGCAGATCGATATTCTTTATTGCGGCGTTTGCCACTCCGATCTGCATACGGCACGCAATGAATGGCACAACACGTTGTACCCGTCCGTCCCGGGCCACGAAATCGTCGGCCGCGTGACCGCTGTCGGTGCCAGCGTCAAGACCTTCAAAGTGGGCGACCTCGCCGGGGTCGGCTGCATGGTCGACAGTTGCCAGCACTGTGCGTCCTGCGCCGAAGGTGAAGAACAGTATTGCGAGAGCGGTTTTACCGGCACTTACAATGGCCCGGTATTCGGTGGCGAAAACACGTTCGGTGGCTATTCCGACACCATCGTGGTCAAGGAAAAGTTCGTTTTGCGCATCTCTCACGATGCCAATCTGGCCGCCGTAGCGCCGCTGCTGTGCGCGGGCATCACCACCTATTCGCCGCTGCGCCACTGGAAAGTCGGCCCCGGCAAGAAAGTGGGGATTGTCGGCCTCGGTGGGCTGGGCCACATGGGCGTCAAGATCGCCCACGCCATGGGCGCGCATGTGGTGCTGTTCACCACCTCGCCTGACAAACGCGAAGACGGCCTGCGTCTGGGCGCAGATGAAGTGGTGGTGTCGAAGGACCCGGCACAAATGGCCGCGCAGGCCAACAGCCTGGACTTCATCCTCAACACCGTAGCGGCACCCCACGACCTCGATGCCTTTCTGGCGCTGCTCAAGCGCGACGGCACCATGACGCTGGTCGGTGCCCCGGCAGAGCCGCACCCGTCTCCGACCGTCTTCAATCTGATTTTCAAGCGTCGCAGCCTGGCCGGGTCGCTGATCGGCGGCATCCAGGAAACTCAGGAAATGCTCGATTTCTGTGCCGAGCACGGCATCGTGTCCGACATTGAAGTGATTGCCATGCAGGACATCAACGAAGCCTATGAGCGGATGCTGAAAGGTGACGTCAAATACCGCTTCGTCATCGATATGGCCAGCCTCAAGCAGGAAGCTTCAGCGGCCTGAGTTCGTCAAGAACGCTTGAGAAAAACGTTGCCAGGGACGGCAACCTTGAAAAAAACCTTCCGTACGTCGCAACAGAGGAACTGAAACCCTGCATTTGGCCACTGACGCTCCATACTTCATCCATAAGCTGACGATTGCGCTGATCGACCGCAGGTCACAGGCGCTCTTGGCCCTGCTGACGTACCATCGGGCCTGAAGCTCGACAAAAATGAACTTTTTATTACAAATCAATGACTACAGCTGACTGCCCTTGGGTCTCAAGTTCACGAAGTCCTTGCAGATATTGATGGCAACGGACGTTTTAACAGGTGAACGAACTATGAAACAACGAGCGACAGTCATCTGCAAACGTGACGGCCAAATCCTCTACGTGCGCAAACCGAAGTCCAGGTGGGCATTGCCTGGCGGCAAGATCGAGTCTGGCGAAACGCCTGCCCAAGCCGCAATGCGCGAGCTGAGCGAAGAAACAGGGCTGGAAAACCTTGATCTCTCGTACCTTGCTGTCTACGAGAAAGATCAGGTGACTCACTATGTCTTCGTGACGCAGGTGCCCAGCTCCATCGAAGCATCGCCGCAGAATGAGATCTCCGCCTGCAAGTGGCTCGCGCCGAAGAACCTCGGTGATCTGAAAGCCAGCAAGGCAACCAAAACCATCGTCAAGTCACACGCCCGACAGGCCTGACTTGTTCAGAAACACGCGCTCACTCAAGGGATTATCTGAACGATTGGATTGAACCGTATGGCCTCAAGCTGTTCCTAGACGGCAAGACGGTTATTACATTCATCCCCGTCTCAGGAGAACCCCATGACTCAGACCGCCCTGGTTGTTGGCGCAAGTGGCATTGTCGGCAGCGCGATCACACAATTGTTGCTGGAAAACAATTGGCAAGTCGCCGCCCTCTCCCGTAACCCGTCTACCGTGCCCGGCGTGATTCCGGTGGCTGCGGATCTTCAGGACCCGGCGTCGGTGAATGCGGCGCTGGCTGACCTGAAACCCACCCATGTGTTCATTACCACCTGGTCACGTCAGGCTACCGAAGCCGAGAATATTCGCGTCAACTCGGCGATGGTGCGTCACGTACTGGACGCCGTGCGACCTGCCGGAAGCGTGCAGCACGTGGCACTGGTCACCGGCCTCAAGCATTACCTCGGCCCATTCGAGGCCTATGGCAAAGGCACATTGCCGCAAACGCCGTTCCGCGAAAACCAGCCACGCCTGGACATTGAAAACTTCTATTACGCGCAGGAAGATGAAGTCTTCGCCGCTGCGCAGAAAGACGGCTTCACCTGGAGTGTGCATCGCCCGCATACCGTGACCGGTGTCGCGGTTGGCAATGCGATGAACATGGCGACCACATTGGCCGTCTATGCGTCGATCTGCAAAGCCACCGGCCGACCTTTTGTGTTCCCCGGCTCACGTGTGCAGTGGGACAGCCTGACGGACATGACCGATGCGCGTCAGTTGGCCAAACAGCAGCTGTGGGCGGCCACCACTCCGGCGGCGGCCAATCAGGCCTTCAATATCACTAACGGTGATGTGTTCCGCTGGAGCTGGATGTGGGGTCAGATCGCCAAGTTTTTCGATCTGCAGCCGGCAGCGTTTCCGGACCGGCCGGCGCTGCTGGAAACGCAGATGGCCAATGATCAGGCGGCGTGGACTGAGATTGTCAGCAAGCATCAGCTCAAGGAAGCGGACATCAGCCGTTTGATTTCACCGTGGCACACTGATGCTGATTTGGGTCGTCCGATTGAAGTGGTCACGGATATGTCGAAAAGCCGCAAGTTGGGCTTTACGGCATTCGAGGCGAGCGATAATGCGTTTTTCAATGTGTTTGAGAAGTTGCGTCGGGATCGTTTGATTCCTTGAGGGGTGTGACGCTCCGCGTGACACAGCGGTTCTGCGGTGTCAGTGATGTTTGTTTGTGGCCCAGGTCACCTTTGCGCCCTTACGGCGCCCTACTTTGAGGGACCAAAGTAGGCAAAGTCCCAGCTCCGTTTCCGGCCCGACTTCGTCGGGTTCCTTCGCCCTGTCACTGATCCGGCGGCCGCCGCAACGGGCCATCCTTGGCCCGGATGCGGCTTGCTCGGCGTCCTGCCTCGCATCCCCCGGATCAGCGCCAGGACTCAGCCATCACTTACGTCGCACTCTGCGTTGTCAGTGCCATCGTGGTTGAAAAGCACATCAAAAGCATTTCGGTGGCAACTGCGTGGTGGCAAAACATGCACTATCGTGCCGATGCTCCGCGTCGGCATGCCTTTCGTGACGCTCCGTGTCACACGGCGATTCTGCGGTGTCAGTGATATTTGTTTCTGACTCAGGTCATCTTTGCGCCCTTACGGCGCCCTACTTTGAGGGACCAAAGTAGGCAAAGTTCCAGCTCCGTTTCCGGCCCGACTTCGTCGGGTTCCTCCGCCCTGACACTGATCCGGCGGCCGCCGCAACGGGCCATCCTTGGCCCGAATGCGGCTTGCTCGTCGTCCTGCCTCGCATCCCCCGGATCAGCGCCAAGACTCAGCCGTCACTTACGTCGCACTCTGCGTTGCCAGTGCCATCGCGACAAAAAAGCGCTTTTATCTATGTGCCGTGATTACGGGCACAGCATAACGTTGTACCGCGACGGCTATGTGACGCCGAGCGTCGCGGGATGCGTAGCAATGCAGGGTATCGGTACGAAAGTCGCCAACAAAAAAGGGCCAACCTTTCGGTTGACCCTTTTTGTTACCGCCCAGCAGAGCGGATTTTGTTTGGTAGGCGCGATTGGACTCGAACCAACGACCCCCACCATGTCAAGGTGGTGCTCTAACCAACTGAGCTACGTGCCTGCTGTGGGTCGGCATTCTACGGATATTCGATTACCTGTCAAATGCTTTTTTGCAGTAACTCTCTGAATACGCGAATTTTTTAGGCTCGACGTCAGAACTCTGCCTTGATCAGGCGGCGTCAGAAATCTCGTTGGTCCTTTCCGTACGCAAATCAAGCGACGCCCTGCGCACCCAGCTTTACGATGAGAATCTTACAAAACCCCAACCTAGCAAATTTACTAGTGTACTGTTTTCGAAAAAACCAGCTACTGACGAACGGAAAATTCAAATTTTATCAATAACTTAGTTTGTAGGTCATGGGTAAATAATTTCGCAAACAGTACACTAGTATCACTCATCGCCATGCAGTTCTAACCTGACTTACATACAAACACCTCGAACGTCCAACGCAGATATTTATGTTCGAGCACATTTATATTTAACAAACCACTCAGTTAAGCCATATGATAATTCACATACAACAATTCATAGGCGGAAAATTTCCGCTCGAAGTAGAAAACAGCGACACGATCGATAACGTGAAAGCCAGGATACAGGACGAGAAGGGTTTTTTGCCTGATAACCAACGACTTATATTTGCAGGTAAGCAGCTGGAAGATGGACGAACGCTGGCTGATTACAACATCCAGATCGGAAGTACGCTGCAGTTGGTTTTTAAACTCTGAGTTGGCCCCCTGTAAAGCTCATGTATTGAGCTATAGGGTGGGAGTTTATACGCCTTCGCGCCGGAGAAATCAGGCCTTGAAAAAACACGTCAACAAAAAAGGGCCAACCTTTCGGTTAGCCCTTTTTTCACCGCCCAGCAGAGCGGATTTTGTCTGGTAGGCGCGATTGGACTCGAACCAACGACCCCCACCATGTCAAGGTGGTGCTCTAACCAACTGAGCTACGTGCCTGCTGTGGGTCGGCATTTTACGGACATCCAACTGCCTGTCAATCTGTTTTTATCCTAAGCCCATGAATTACAGTCCTTTTTGTTAAAAGGCAGGTCAGTGCTGTTTTCGTGTGTGGCTGGCAGAGGCTTAGTATCTCGGGTACGATCAGCGCCATCGTCAAGAATATTAAACGGAGTCTCAGGATGGCGAACACGCCCTACCCGCAGTCCTATTACGCTGCCTCGGCCAATCCCGCGCCAGAACGGCCCGCTTTGCAGGGCGAGGTCGAGACGGACGTGTGCATCATTGGCGCTGGCTACACGGGTTTGTCCAGCGCGCTGTTCCTGCTGGAGAACGGATTCCGGGTCACGGTGCTGGAAGCCGCCAAAGTCGGCTTTGGCGCCTCGGGGCGTAATGGCGGGCAGATCGTCAACAGTTACAGCCGTGACATCGACGTGATCGAGCGCACGGTCGGCCCGCGTCAGGCGCAGCTGCTGGGGCAGATGGCATTTGAAGGTGCGGCCATCATTCGTGATCGGGTTTCCCGTTATGGCATTCAGTGCGACCTGAAGGACTGTGGCGTGTTTGCTGCGCTGACCAGCAAACAGCTGGCGCATCTGGAAGCGCAGCAGCGCCTCTGGGAGCGTTACGGCCACAGCAAGCTGGAGCTGATGGACAAACGCCGCATCAATGAGGTGGTGGCCTGCGATCAATACATCGGCGGTTTGCTGGACATGACCGGTGGCCACATCCACCCCCTCAATCTGGCGCTGGGCGAAGCGGCTGCCGTCGAGACACTGGGCGGCACGATCTACGAGCAATCTGCAGCGATCCGCATCGAGCGCGGCGCCAACCCGGTGGTCCATACCGCACAGGGCAAGGTCCGGGCGAAGTTCATCATTGTGGCGGGCAATGCCTACCTTGGTAATCTGGTCCCGGAGCTGGCGGCGAAATCGATGCCATGCGGTACTCAGGTGATCACCACTGAACCGTTGAGCGATGAGCTGGCGAAAACCCTTTTGCCGCAGGATTACTGCGTCGAAGACTGCAATTACCTGCTGGATTACTACCGCCTCAGCGCCGACAAGCGCCTGATCTTCGGCGGTGGTGTGGTCTATGGCGCAAGAGACCCGGCCAACATCGAGGCGATCATTCGACCGAAGATGCTCAAGGCGTTCCCGCAGCTCAAGAACGTGAAGATCGACTATGCATGGACCGGCAATTTCCTGCTGACCCTGTCGCGCCTGCCGCAGGTCGGACGGCTCGGCGAGAACATTTATTATTCACAGGGCTGCAGCGGCCACGGCGTCACCTACACGCACCTGGCCGGCAAGGTGCTGGCCGAAGCATTGCGCGGCCAGGCCGAGCGTTTCGATGCGTTCGCTGACCTGCCGCACTATCCGTTCCCTGGCGGCCAGATGCTGCGCACGCCGCTGACTGCGCTGGGCGCCTGGTATTACAGCCTGCGGGATAAACTGGGTTTCTGATCAACCTCATAACGGCACCTTCTCGGTGCCGTTTTTGTCAACGCTGCGTAGATTTCATTTAACGCCGCGTGCCAGGGTTTTCCTGGCTTCGCCTGCCGCCTGTTCCTGACCAGCCTTCGCCAGCGCATCAGCCGCCTGTGACCAGCGCTGCTGATCGACGTTGGCGGGCAGCTGGCGAGGTGACTGAACCAGTACCGCCCAACTGCCAGCGCCTTTCCAGGCAGAGGTAAAGCTGCTGAAGCTCATCGAATAGCGGCGGTCCATCCCGACGTTGAGCAATACCGTTTCTTTAACCCGGTTGTAACCGATCAACACGGCGTAACGCGACCCTTTCCAGAATGCGGAGCCTTGGGCAAGACGCAACATCACCGGATAACCGGCCGAGACCTGAGCCAGCAAGTCCTGCAATTCGCCATCGAGCGGATAGACCATGAAGCCATATTCGCGTGCAACTTTCGGCAGGTTCTGCTCCAGGCGATCTTCTGCACCCGGCAGTTGCAGCGGCTTGTCGAGCAAGCCAGGCGTGGTCTGCACCTGCTGATTGGCCAGCATGCTTGCCAGCACCATTGGGCCGCTTTGATAGGCATTACCCCGGAAGAACGGCACAGAGGTCAATTCGACCCGATCCGGAAGACGCTTGATGCCGGGCGTGACCATTGAAGTGCAACCGGCCAGACCAAGAACCAGCGCACCGGCAAGCCAGCAGCGTTTGAAGAGGTTGGAACTGGAAAAGACAGACAACGACAGCATGCTCACTCACTTGAACTGATGTCGGGCAACCCGCGACCCGATCCGGGCGTTGATCATAGAGCTGTCCGGCGTTCCGGTATAGCGTTGTTCAGCCGCCCGTTCGGCGGAAAACGAGCCAATCAGTCATAGCCCGATGCCATTGGTCAATTAAACCGAAACATGGCCCGTACTAGACTGTCAGTGATCAAGACCGTTACAAAAAGCAGGATGGGGAGGCACTTATGAGCCTGGAACTGACAATCGTGATGCTGACCGCTTCGTGGCTCGCCGTGTCGAGCGCCATGCTGTGGGGGGTCATGCGCGTTTCGCGGCGCCGCCATCCTCCGCGCAGCATCGAGCCCATTGCGGTGCAGAAGCCGGACCTGGAAAAGCCGGTCAACGGGCAACCTGCGGTAATCGGCTGAGCCACGTACGCCTGTTTCCATGCATGTGCACGATGCATTGAATGCAAAAAGGTCGACCCGGTTACCCGGGTCGACCTTTTTTCCAGCCTAGCGCGCTATCAGCTGGCTGATACTTTTGCGGCAGCAGCCTTCCTGCGACGTGCTCTGCGTACCAGCATGTTCAAGCCTTCGATGGCGGCCGAGAACGTCATGGCTGCGTAGATGTAGCCCTTCGGAACATGAGCGCCGAAGCCTTCGGCGATCAGCGTCATACCGATCATGATCAAGAAGCCCAGTGCCAGCATGACCACCGTCGGGTTGTCGTTGATGAACTTCGCCAACGGGTTGGCAGCTACCAGCATCACGATCACGGCGGTCACTACAGCGATGATCATGATCGGCAAGAGCTCGGTCATGCCCACGGCAGTGATGATACTGTCGATGGAGAACACCAGGTCCAGCATCAGGATCTGCACGATTGCCGCGCCCATGCTCAACGCAACCACCGAACCGAGCGCTTTCTCTTCGTCAGTCTTGACGTCCATGCTGTGGTGGATTTCCGTGGTCGCTTTCCAGACCAGGAACAGACCACCGGCGATCAGGATCATGTCTTTCCATGAGAACGCCTGACCAAACACTTCGAACACCGGCTCTGTCAGCTGCACGATGTAGGCCACCGTACTCAGCAGACCCAGGCGCATGACCAGCGCCATGCCGATACCCAGTTTCCGGGCTTTTTCCCGCTGATGTTCCGGCAGCTTGTTGGTGATGATCGAAATGAAGATCAGGTTATCGATACCCAGCACGACTTCCATCACCACCAGCGTCGCCAGGGCAATCCAGGCTGCCGGACTTGTCGCGAGTTCCAAAAGGTATTCCATAGATCACTGCCCCGCCTGAGCCAATAGTTATGCGTTAGATTTCTTTGTCGGACTTGCTTTCGGTTTCAGCCTTGCTTGGTGGCGTCTCAAGAATGGAAAGTTCCTGTTTGGCCTCATCCAGCGCCTTGGTCGCCGCCTGATGTGTATCTTCGATGGTCTGCTTTGCAGTCTCTGCTGCGGTATCGAGCGCCCGCTTGGTAGACGACTCTATCTGATCACATCCTGCCATTACCAGTAGCGAGCCGCTCAGCATTACCGCATAAATAGATGTCTTCATGAGTTTTCCTCAATGTGCGAGGCCGGATGCCCTCTCAGGTGTTCTGTCAGAACCGGCGTTGGCAACAACTCTATACATTTTGAAACATCAGGAAAATTCGATTTTACAAGGCGTATACTTCGGTTTTTACGAATCGGCAAAAAACCCATGCTCAACTATCGGCAGCTGCATTACTTCTGGGTCGTGGCCAAAACTGGCAGTATCGTGCGCGCGTGCGAGCAGCTGAACCTCACGGCCCAGACCGTCAGCGGACAAATCAGCCTGCTGGAGGCCTCGCTGGGCGTCGATCTGTTTCAGCGCGTAGGGCGACAACTGGAAATGACCGAAGCCGGTCGCATGGCCCTGCCCTACGCCGAGCAGATGTTTCAACTGGGCAACGAGCTGGAAAACCTGCTGCGTTCGCAGCCGGACGAACAACAGTTGCTGTTCCGTATCGGCGTGGCGGATGTGGTGCCCAAATCAATTGTGTATCGATTGATTTCACCGACCATGAATCTGCAGGAATCCATCCGGATTACCTGTCGCGAGGACAAGCTGGAACGGTTGCTGGCAGAGCTGGCAGTGCAGCGTCTGGACCTGGTGATCTCGGACAGCCCGATGCCGCCGCATCTGGATATCAAAGGTCACAGCCACAAACTGGGCGAATGCGGGATCAGTTTTTTCGCCACGCGCGAAGTGGCCGAACGCGTCGGGGCAGATTTCCCGCAGTGTCTGCACGGCGCGCCACTGCTGATTCCGGGGCCGGAAACCGTGGTGCGTGGCAGACTGACGCGCTGGTTTGCCGAGCTGAAAATCCAGCCGCGCATCATCGGCGAGTTCGACGACAGCGCCCTGATGAAAGCATTCGGGAAATCAGGCAGCGGCATTTTCGTAGCACCCAGCGTGATCGCCGATGAAGTGCAGAGCCAGTATGACGTGCAGCTCATCGGCCAGACGGACGCGGTGACCGAGTCGTTCTACGCCATTACCGTCGAGCGCAAGGTTCGGCACCCCGGCGTAGTGGCCATCGCCGAAAGCGCCCGAAACCAGTTATTTACCGACGCGGGCTAGGCGGCAAGCGGGCCTGGGTCACGCTTGATCAGCACCAGCGCCAGCACGATGGCCAGCACGATGATTCCGGCGGCGGCGAAACCGACGTTGCCCAGCCCCAGATGATCAATCACCCGGCCGCCGATGACTGCGCCTATGCCGATGCCCAGGTTCGCCCCGGCAATGTTCAGCGATGCGCCGAACGCAGGCGCTTCGGGTGCGGCCTTGATCAGGCGCACATGACTGACCAGAAACAGCGCGGCCTGCGTGATGCACCACACCGCCAGTGCCAGCGCCAGTGCAATGACCGAATGAATGCTTGGCACCACCGCCACCAGGCCGATCACCATAAACACGCAGAACAGCAGGCTGGCGATCAGCGGATGACGGTCGACCATGCGCCCGCCCAGCGAATTGCCAAGCAGACCGACCGCGCCAAAGCCCATCAGGCACCAGCCGACCAGATTGCTATCGAAACCGGCCAGGCGCTCCAGCATGTCTGCCAGGTAGGTGTATGCCGTGAACATGCCGCTGAACACCAACACTGAAAGCAGCACGTGCCCTTGCATCATCGGGCTGCGCAGAATGGCGAATTGCTTGAGGATTGAAACCGGATTTTTCTTCGCCGCCGTTCTGGGCAGGTAGACCACGAGCAACAGCGCCTTGGCGAGCGCCAGTATGGCCAGTACTGCAAATGCGCTGCGCCAGCCAAAGGCATCGGAAATCAGTGTTCCCACTGGAATGCCAAACACCGTGGCGCAGACGATTCCGAAACCGATTCTGGCAATCGCCCGCCCGGCAAACTCCGGCCCGACGATATCCACCGCCGTTTCACTGGCCAGCGCCCAGAACACCGGCAACCCCAGCGCAGGGATCAGGCGCGCTACACCCATCACCGCCATATTAGGGGCCAGTGCAGCGAGCGCATTGGAGAATCCGAACAGGATGAGGATGCTGATGAACAGACGCTTGCGCTCGAAACGCGAAAAGTAGGCGGTCAGGAAAGGACCGAAAGCGGCCACGGTAAACGCGAACAGGGTCACCAGCAGGCCTGCCTGAGAAACCGTGACATTCAGGTCACGGGCCACTGCGGGCAACAGGCCGACAATGACGAATTCTGTAGTCAGCACGGTAAAACCGGCGGCCGACAACAGAAGGATGGGCAACAACAAGAATACTCCAGAACAGCGATACAGGCCGATAGCCAGACACTACGACCTGCGGGGGATTTAAGCGGGATGTAATGCTGATCGCTCAGCGCGAGGGAGTGCGCTTGCTCACGAAGGCAGGGGCTCGACTACCCGGTTATCAGAGCATGCCGCCATTCGCGAGCAAGCGAAGCGTCGCCCGGCTCGCGCCCACAGGGCTTAGGCCTTGTAGGAGTGAGCCGGGCGCCTGATTTCAGATTTTAAAACTTGCCCATGAAGTCGCGTTTGCCGATCTCGACGCCATTGTGGCGCAGCAGGTTATAAGCGGTGGTTACGTGGAAGAAGAACTGCGGCAAGGCGTAGCTGAGCAGGTAAGCCTGACCATTCAGGCGCTTTTCCTTTTCAGTGCCAGGGCGCAGGACGATCTCGATGCCTTCCTTGCCGTCTACCTGTTCAGGCGTGATGCTGCCGATGAAGGCGAGGGTCTTGGCCAGCAATGCCTGCAGCTCTTCGAAGGTGGTCTCGGTGTCTTCGTATTGCGGGATCTCGACGCCAGCCAGACGCGCCGACGCGCCTTTGGCGAAGTCGACAGCGATCTGCACCTGACGGGTAAAAGGCAGCATGTCCGGGAACAAGCGGGCCTGTAGCAAGGCCGGGGGCTGGATTTTCTTCTCGTTCGCGTAGGTTTCAGCCTTGGTCAGCACATCGCTGAGCGCGTTGAGCATCTGCTGAAAGACAGGAATGGAGGCGGCGTACAGGGAAATAGACATGACGTATCCTGAGTGAGAAAGGCGCAATTATAGACCGCCCGGCTGCGAATCACCGTGATACTTTTCAGTCGATGCGTAGATGATCGCCTGAGCCACTGGCAATAATTCCTGCCACGCCCTACGCTGATCCACCGCCATCACTCAGGGAAGCTTCATGTCTAACGAACCCTCCTCCAGCGAATCGCCCGCGACCACCGAGGCATTGCAGCTCAACAGCACGGAAATCCGCATTCTTGGCTGCCTGATCGAGAAGCAGGCGACCAACCCCGAGACCTACCCGCTGACCCTTATCGCACTGGTGCTTGCCTGCAACCAGAAGACCAGCCGTGATCCGGTCATGAACCTGACCCAGGGCCAGGTCGGTCAAAGCCTGCGCGCGCTGGAAGGACACGGCCTGACGCGTCTGGTGATGGGCAGCCGTGCTGATCGCTGGGAGCACAAGGTCGACAAGGGTCTTGAGCTGGTTCCTGCACAAGTGATCCTCACCGGTCTGCTGTTGCTGCGCGGGCCGCAGACCGTCAGTGAACTGCTGACCCGCAGCAATCGCATGCACGACTTCGAGGACAGCGAGCAGATCGTTCACCAACTCGAACGCCTGATCAGCCGCGGGCTGGCGGTGCTGGTGCCACGCCAGTCCGGCCAGCGTGAAGACCGTGGTTCCTGCACAAGTGATCCTCACCGGTCTGCTGTTGCTGCGCGGGCCGCAGACCGTCAGTGAACTGCTGACCCGCAGCAATCGCATGCACGACTTCGAGGACAGCGAGCAGATCGTTCACCAACTCGAACGCCTGATCAGGCGCGGGCTGGCGGTGCTGGTGCCACGCCAGTCCGGCCAGCGTGAAGACCGCTACATGCACCTGTTGGGTGATCCGCAAGACAGGCAAGAGCTTCTCGCGACTCGCCAGCAACCGCCGGAACGCGGCGCAGCGAATCCGGTCGCCAGTCAACGCATCGATGAACTGGAAGCGCGGGTTGCCGCACTGGAAGAACGCCTCGCCAGGCTGGAGTGAAACGCACTGCCCTGCCCGCCTTGAGCGAACAGCAGCGTGTGGCTAGCCGGCTCTGGCGAAAGCCGCCGCTTGCTGGTACTGCTCATCGGTCGGGCGAACGCCTGTATAGAGCACGAATTGCTCCAGCGCCTGGATGGCCGCGACTTCATCGCCACTCACGACGCGCTTGCCCAGCCGACGGGCAGCCTGGATCAACGGTGTTTCAGCAGGCGTCGCCACGACGTCGAAAACAGTCTGCGCAGCTTCGATAGCCGGCAGGTCGAATGCCAGCTCATCGGCCTGCGCACCTTGCATGCCCAACGGGGTGACGTTGACCAGCAACGGAGGCCGCGCCGTTCCCGGTTCCGCCTGCCAGCGAAACCCGCAGGCCTCGGCCAGACGCTGCCCTGCCTGCCGATTGCGGGCCACGATCAGCCCATCGGTAAAGCCTGCATCCCGGAGTGCAAAGGCAACCGCCTTGGCCATGCCGCCGCTGCCGCGCAGGGCAAATGCGCTGCGTGGCACAGCGTGACTGTCCATCAACTGCGCCACGGCAATGTAGTCGGTATTGAACGCTTTCAGATGGCCGTCGGTATTGACGATCGTGTTGATCGACTGGATAGCGGCCGCCGACGCGTCCAGTTCATCGACCAGTTCGATGCAGGCCTCCTTGAACGGCATCGACACGGCGCTGCCGCGAATACCCAGCGAACGGATGCCCGCCACGGCAGCCGGCAGGTTATTCGGCGAGAAGGTCTTGTAATAGAAGTTGAGGCCCAATTGCTGAAAAAGATGATTATGAAAACGGACGCCGAAGTTTCCCGGGCGCGCGGCCATGGACATACACAACTGCGTGTCCCTGTTAGCTGTAATGGGCATGGTGTTTCCTCCAGACGGTAATGGCTTGCCACTTTGACAACAGCGTAAGCTACGCAATAGCCGATGCGGAAACGCACCTTACATAAAATTTACTCAGCGCTTTCGCAGATTCTTACAATTTCGATGTCATAGTGTTATCCCGTGGCAGTGCTTGAGAGTGATGCAGGCGCGCGACAACGGGTTGAGAGCGAGGAACAGTCATGATTCGTCAAATCCCCAAAATTGCCTTGTTTGTAGGTGCCTTGGCCCTTGCTGGCCAGGCGAATGCTGACCGTGGCTGGGGTGGCCCTGCCGTGGTAGGTGCTATCGTAGGCGCTGCCGTTGTCGGGGCGGCGGTATCTTCAGGCCGTGACAGAACGGTTTACGTGGAACGCGAGCCGGTCTACGTGCAACAGCAGCCGGTTTATTACGCACCACCGCCGGTCTACTACCAGCCGGCTCCGGTGTATCAGGTTGTCGAGCGCTACCCGCCGCCCCCACCGCCCGGCTACTACCATCGCTGGGGCCCGCCCCCAGGCCCCGGTTATTACTACGGCCCGCCACGTGGCCGTTGGTAACAGCACAAAAAACCCGCCTTTGCAGGCGGGTTTTTTAATGGGTGTGCGCATGACATGGCGCGCTCGCGCAATGCTGCGAACCCCTGTTGTCATCAATGACTACTATTGAGAACGTCGATTTTTAACGTTGCCGATTGCCCCCTACAGTAACGGCACGGTTCGAGGAGGCAGCGTTATGACCAAGGTAAACATCATGTCCGTCGTCGGCAGCGCAGTGCCAGCCACGCTGAGAGCAAAAGGCTTGCTGGCTTGCTGGTATCTGATTCAGGACGGCGATCCGGTCAGCGGCCCGCTCGCGTCGTTGCCGGTGGCCGAAGCGCTGTCCCGTCAACTGCAACGTCAACCCCTCAACAGCTGATCAGCACGCTGCTTTCACTCAGATACGTTCGGCCATTGCCGCGTTGACCTGGCAGCGATGAGCCAGTTTCTGCAGGCGCTTCTCCAGCGCCATGAACACCACGCGGTCAGTGCGGCCGCTGTCGAGTTCGTCGATCAGGTCATTGGCGACCTGCCGCAATTCATGCGCCAACACTACCCGGTCGTCATTCAGGTCCTGCTTGTGGGACTCGAACAGCCGGTGCAGGTAATCCTGCAACGTGTACTTCAGGCTATGGCGGTCACTGGCACGCAAATGCGTCAGGTTCAGGCTGATGCGTCCCTGCAACTCGCTCAGCTCGCCACACAGGTATTGCATGCGACGGGCATAGCCCACTTCCCGATCACGCAACTGCTTGTGCGCCAGCGCTGCGTCCTGTTTGCGCTGAATGGCCGGAACCGCCACGGCAACCATCAAGCCGACGATCAGGCCGATGGCCTGCATCCAGCCAGCCCAGTCGGCCGGACGCGAGGTCAAGCCTGCGCCCAGTAACAGCACGACAACCAGCGAAGCAGCGATCACCAGTAGCAGATAATCCTTGCCGATAAACCCCTTGAGCATTGCATGACTCCTTGAACCGCAGACCTGAATGCAGAGAATGCTAATCGGTGTGGGCCGCGCGCACCACGACTATTCAATGCCCGGGCCGTTTTAGCTAGCCCGCAAGCAGAAAGCCACTTAACAGTGACTTAACGGAATCCCGATTCCTGCATCTATTGATGAATCGCCCTGCATCACCCATCGACATACATTAAAGTCTGCTCATAAAATGCAGCGTTTTGACGCGATCCCTTCCATTACCACCCTTTATCGAGTGAGCCTTGCTCTTGAAAATTCGTCTGTCTGTTTTGGGCCTATTATGTGTACTTACAGGTCCGGTACTTTCCACTGCCACGTTTGCCAATGAAACCGCCGTCCTCAACCGCGACCCTTCCAACCTGCATCTCGCCTCCGGCAGCGCGATGGTCATCGATTTGCAGACCGACAAAGTGCTGTATTCCAGCAATCCGGATGTCATCGTACCGATTGCCTCGGTAACCAAACTGATGACCGCCATGGTCGTGCTCGACGCCAAACAGTCGATGGATGAAGTCATCCCGGTGAATATTTCCCAGACTCCGGAAATGAAAGGCGTGTTCTCCCGCGTCAAGCTCGGCAGCGAAATGAACCGTCGGGACATGCTACTGATCACGTTGATGTCGTCGGAAAACCGCGCTGCTGCCAGTCTGGCGCACAGCTATCCGGGCGGGTATCCGGCGTTCATCCTGGCCATGAACGCCAAGGCCAAGGCGCTGGGTATGAAACACACGGCGTATGTCGAACCTACCGGCCTGTCGGTGTACAACGTTTCGACCGCACGTGACCTGACAAAGCTGGTGATGGCCGCACGCAAATACCCGATGCTCAGCGAGCTGAGCACCACCGAGCAAAAGACGGTGACCTTCCGCAAACCGACTTACACCCTCGGTTTCAGCAACACAGACCATCTGGTGCGCAAGGATAACTGGGACATCAAACTGACCAAGACCGGCTTCACCAACCAGGCCGGTCACTGCCTGGTGCTGCTGACGACTATGGCCAACCGCCCGGTGTCGGTGGTGATTCTCGATGCTTTCGGCAAATACACCCACTTCGCCGACGCCAGCCGGATCCGCAAGTGGATGGAAACCGGCCAGAGCGGTCCGGCACCGGAAGTCGCGCTGCAATACAAGAAAGAGAAGAACCTGGTCATGAAGCAGACTGGTATTCAGGCCAAGGATTGATCATCCCTGCTGCGTAACGAAAAACGGTCGCGATGCTTGCACATCGCGACCGTTTTCATTTAACCGGCCAGCACTCAGTTGTACTGGGTCACCAGCTTGGTGTTCAGGTATGCCTCGATGGCCTCGGTACCGCCTTCGGAGCCGTAGCCGGAATCCCTGATCCCGCCGAACGGCACTTCCGGCAAGCCGATGCCCTGATGATTGATCGACAGCATGCCGGCTTCAATGTGGGTGCTCAGCGCCTGAGCAGTCTTCATCGACGTGGTGAATGCGTAGGACGCCAGCCCGAATGGCACACGATTGGATTCGGCGATGGCCTCCTCGACCGTGTCGAACGGCACCAGCAGCGCGACCGGACCAAAAGGCTCTTCGTTCATGATGCGCATGGCAGGCGTCAAGCCGCTCAGCACCGTTGGTTCGAAGAAGTAACCCGGCCCGTTCATGGCCTTGCCACCGGCTGACAGCGTTGCACCGGCGCCCACTGCATCTTCAATCAGGTCCACCAGTGCCGGAATACGTCGGTCATTGGCCACCGGCCCCATGGTCGTGCCCGACTCCAGACCGTTACCGACCTTGATTTCGCGGGTCAGACCGACGAATTTCTCGGTGAATGCGTCCAGCACCTTGCGCTGCACCAGAATACGCGTCGGTGATACGCAGACCTGCCCGGCGTTACGGAACTTGGCCGTGGCCAGTACGCGAGCAGCGAGGTCAATGTCAGCATCGTCGAACACCAGAGCTGGCGCGTGCCCGCCCAGCTCCATGGTCGCGCGTTTCATGTGCTTGCCAGCCAACGCCGCGAGCTGCTTGCCGACCGGCGTAGAACCGGTAAACGTCACTTTGCGAATCACCGGGTGCGGAATCAGATAACCGGAAATTTCCGCTGGATCGCCATAAACCAGACCAATAACGCCTGCTGGAACGCCAGCATCGGCAAACGCCCGAATCAACTCAGCAGGTGACGCAGGTGTCTCTTCCGGAGCCTTGACGATGATCGAGCAGCCGGCCGCCAGCGCCGAAGACAGTTTGCGCACCACCTGATTGATCGGGAAGTTCCACGGAGTGAACGCGGCGACCGGACCGACCGGTTCCTTGATGACCTTCTGCTCGATGGACACGCCACGCGACGGTACAAGGCGGCCATACGAGCGGCGGCCCTCTTCGGCCAGCCAGTCGACGACATCCGCAGCCGAAAGGGTTTCCATACGCGCTTCGGCGAGCGGCTTGCCCTGCTCTTGGGTCATGATCCGGGCAATGCTGTCGGCACGCTCGCGCAGCAGATTGGCGGCTTTTTGCATGATTTTGTAACGATCGTAGGCCGACGTGCTGCGCCAGGTGGCAAAGCCGCGCTCGGCTGCTGCAAGCGCTTCGTCAAGATCGGCGATACCGGCGTGCGCCACGCTGCCCAGCGACTCGCCAGTGGCAGGATTGATCACTGGCAGGCTGCGGTTATCGCGGCTGGCGCGCCATTGGCCGTCGATATAAAGCTGTACGTCTGGATACATCGGAATTCTCCATGATGATTAGGAGGAAATCGCTCGAAAAAGCGGTGTGGCATTTAGGAAGGTAATACATGTCGGGTCAAGCAACATCGGGGGCTTGCGGGGAGAGGCGCACCCTGTCAGGTGCCCGCGCTGGACACCGGACAGGTCATACCACATTACAGAATCGGTTTGCCGCCCGTCACACCATAACGCGAACCCGAGATGTAACTGGCTTCGTCGGAGGCCAGCAGCACATAGATCGGAGAAACCTCGACCGGCTGACCGGGGCGGCCCAGCGGGGTCTCGGCGCCGAAGCTTTTCACGTCTTCGTCGGTCATGGTTGCTGGAATCAGCGGGGTCCAGATCGGGCCGGGTGCCACGCTGTTCACGCGAATACCCTTGTCGCCCAGTAACTGCGCCAGGCCACCGGTGAAGTTGGCAATCGCACCTTTGGTGGTCGCGTAAGGCAACAGCGTCGGCTTGGGCATGTCCGAGTTGACCGAACTGGTGTTGATGATCGATCCGCCACGTGGCATGTGCGGAACCGCAGCCTTGCAGATCCGAAACATCGCGGTGATGTTGATATCGAAGGTTTTGACCCACTCTTCGTCGGAGATCTCTTCCAGCGTTTCGTGATTCATCTGGAACGCGGCGTTGTTGACCAGCACGTCGATACGGCCAAACTCGGCGACCGTCTTGCTGACGATGTCTTCGCATTGCTGTTTCTGCGCCAGATCGCCCGGCAACAACAGGCATTTTCTGCCAGCCTCTTCGACCCAACGCTTGGTTTCTTCAGCATCTTCGTGCTCGTCCAAGTACGAAATCGCGACCTGCGCACCTTCCCGAGCGAAGGCAATCGCCACGGCGCGGCCAATGCCGCTGTCAGCGCCGGTAATCAGTGCGATCTTGTCTTTGAGGCGGCCAGAGCCCTTGTAGCTCTTTTCGCCGCAATCCGGGTACGGGTCCATTTTGCCCTGCAGGCCTGGAACCTGTTGCGGCTGACTGGCAAACGGTGGTTTTGGGTAGTCTTCATTCATCTGGATACGTCTCCTTGAACGGTAACAACCCTTGTCGGCGGCACTGTGGCCGGGCCCGACAAGGGGGTTGGTGCAGGCTGCGACAATCAGGCGCCAGGCTTGAGCACGACTTTGGTCCAGCCCTCATCACGAGCATCGAAATGCCCATAGGCCGCCGGGCCTTCTTCCAGCTTCAGGCGGTGGGAAATGATCTGCGAAGGCTTGGCACGGTCGTGATGAATCAGCTCGGCCAACCGACGGTTGTAAGCCTTGACGTTGGCCTGGCCGGTGCGGATCTGCTGGCCCTTGAACCAGAACGAGCCGAAGTCGAAGGCCATCTTGCCTTCCTTCGCCAGGTCGTTGTGAACACCCGGATCCTGTGGCACGAACACGCCTACGACGCCGATTCCCCCGGTCGCCTTGGTCGAGGCCACGAGGTTGTTCATCGTGACGTGATTGGCTTCGTGACCATGCCGGTCACAGCACTGATAACCGACGCACTCGCAACCCCGATCGGTGCCTTTGCCATTGGTCAGGTCGAGAATCTGATCCACAGCGCCCTGCTCCAGCGAGTTGATCGGCGTCGCCCCCATCTTCGCCGCGAGGGCCAGACGGTCCGGGTGGCTATCGACCACAAACACTTGCGAAGCGCCCTTGATCATTGCCGAGTGCGCGGCCATCAGGCCAACCGGCCCAGCGCCGTAAATGGCCACGCTTTCACCCGGCAGCAAACCCGCCAGCTCGGTGGCATGCCAGCCGGTCGGGAAGATATCCGAGAGCATGACGTAATCGTCTTCGCGCTCGGACGCATCTTCTGGCAGCAGCAGGCAATTGAAGTCAGCGTACGGCACGCGCAGCAGCTCGGCCTGGCCGCCTTCATGGTCGCCCATGTCGGCAAAGCCATACGCTGCGCCAGCACTGCCCGGGTTGGCGGTCAGGCAATAACCGGTCAGGCCTTTCTCGCAGTTTTCGCAGAAACCACAACCGATGTTGAACGGCAGGCAGACCCAGTCCCCCACTTTGATGCGGTCAACACCTGCGCCGACCTCGATGACCTGGCCCATGTTCTCATGGCCAAAGATACGCCCGGTTTCGAACGAGGTCCGACCTTCGTACATGTGCAGGTCCGAACCACAGATATTGGTGGAAGTCACTCTGATCAGAGCGTCTGTCGGCTTCTCTATTTTCGCATCCGGTACGTTCTTGACACTGACGTCACGCGGACCGCTATAGACGATCGCTTTCATATCCGGCTCTCCTGAGCTTAAAAATTCGCTGCAGCTTTTTACGGCTCACCGAATGTCTGTCACAACGAGAACTGGCATGTTCAAAACGATTGCCCGCACACCTGACGAGCGGTCATGGACGACGAAGACGGAGTCCACACTTCACAGCGGTTCAAGAGCAATCAAGTTGACGGATACACGCGTAAATAAGCGTTTGCACGCCTAATCTTATGGTATACCATCATACGAAATACAAAGTAGCTGCTCCTGGAGTCGTTCATGAGCTTTGAAATTCGCAAGATCGTCAATTACACCGAAGAAACCCTCATAGAAGGCGGCAAAGCCACCGACAAGCCGGTCACCATGGTTGGCCTGGCGGTCGTGATCAAGAACCCATGGCTGGGCCGTGGCTTTGTCGAGGATCTCAAGCCGGAAATTCGCGCCAACTGCTCGGATCTGGGTGAACTGATGGTCAAACGCCTCACCGATGCCATCGGCGGTGCAGACCGGATCGAGGCCTACGGCAAGGCGGCGGTGGTTGGTACGGACGGCGAAATCGAACACGCCTCGGCGGTGATCCACACCCTGCGCTTCGGCAATCACTACCGCGAAGCGGTAAAAGCCAAGAGCTACCTGAGCTTCACCAACAAGCGCGGCGGCCCTGGCACTTCCATTCAGATCCCGATGATGCACAAGGACGATGAAGGCCTGCGTTCGCACTACATCACCCTGGAAATGCACATCGAAGACGCGCCGCGCGCCGACGAGATCATTGTCGTGCTGGGCGCTGCCAATGGCGGGCGTCTGCACCCGCGCATTGGCAATCGCTACCTCGATCTGGAAGAACTGGCTGCCGAAAAGGCGCAGTAATCGTCCCTATCACTTTCTGCGCAGGAGCGATCCATGACTCAGCTCACCGCTGAACGCACCCCGGCGGGTACCAGCTATCTGGCTACCGGCCAAGGTCACCCTGTGGTGTTGATTCACGGGGTGGGCCTGAATAAAGAGATGTGGGGCGGCCAGATCGTAGGGCTGGCGCCGCATTATCAGGTCATTGCCTACGACATGCTCGGGCATGGCGCCAGCCCGCGCCCCGATCCGGACACCGGCCTGCCAGGCTATGCCGAGCAATTGCGCGAGCTGCTGGCGCACCTTGGCCTGACGCAGGCAACGGTGATCGGCTTCTCGATGGGCGGGCTGGTGGCACGCGCATTCGCGCTGCAGTTTCCCCAGCACCTCTCGGGGCTGGTCATTCTCAACAGCGTCTTCAATCGCAGCCCGGAACAGCGCGCGCGCGTCGTCGAGCGCACCAGTCAAGCAGCCGAGCACGGTCCGGATGCCAACGCCGCCGAGGCCTTGTCACGCTGGTTCAGCCGCGAGTATCAGGCGGCCAATCCGGCGCAGATCGCGGCCATCCGGCAAAATCTTGCCAGCAACGACCCGCAGGGCTACCTGACCACGTACAAGCTGTTTGCCACTCAGGATATGTACCGCGCGGAGGATCTGGGCGATATTCGCGCACCGACATTGATCGCCACTGGCGAGCTGGACCCTGGCTCCACACCGGAAATGGCCCGTGAACTGGCCATGCGCATCCGCGGTGCCGAAGTTGCGATACTGCCTGATCAGCGCCACATGATGCCGGTGGAGTCTCCGCGCCTGGTCAACCAGGTGTTGCTCGACTTTCTGGACAAGTCGGCGTCCGTTCACAATTCGATAAAGGGGATCGTTGCATGAGCCTTACCCGCTTTCAGATGTGCATCGACGGCCAGTGGGTCGATGCGCTGTCCGGCAAGACCTTCGACAGCCTCAACCCGGCACTGGCCGAACCTTGGGCGCAATTGCCCGACGCCGATGAAGCGGACGTCGAACGCGCTGTGCAAGCGGCGCAAAAAGCCTTCGAAAGCCCGGCATGGCGCGGTCTGACGGGCACCGCACGCGGCAAGCTGCTGCGCAGGCTGGGTGACCTGATCGCCGAGAACAAGGAGCAACTGGCACAACTGGAAAGCCGCGACAACGGCAAGCTGATTCGTGAAACCCGTGGCCAGGTCAGTTACCTGCCAGAGTTCTTTCACTACACCGCCGGGCTGGCTGACAAACTCGAAGGCGGCACCCTGCCCCTCGACAAGCCTGACCTGTTTGCCTACACCGTGCACGAACCGATGGGTGTGGTGGCCGGGATAATTCCCTGGAACAGCCCGCTGTACCTGACCGCCATCAAGCTCGCTCCGGCGCTGGCGGCAGGCAACACCATCGTCCTCAAGCCTTCGGAACACGCCTCGGCCACCGTGCTGGAACTGGCGCGACTGGCGCTTGAAGCAGGCATTCCGCCCGGCGTGGTCAACGTCATCACCGGTTACGGCCCCACCACCGGCGCAGCCCTGACCCGCCACCCGCTGGTGCGCAAGATTGCCTTCACCGGCGGCGCTGCCACGGCACGTCACGTGGTGCGCAGCAGCGCCGAAAACTTTGCAAAGCTGTCGCTGGAACTGGGCGGCAAGTCACCCAACATCATTTTTGCCGACGCCGACCTGGACAGTGCCATCAACGGCGCAGTCGCCGGTATCTATGCCGCATCCGGGCAAAGCTGTGTGTCCGGCTCGCGCCTGTTGGTGCAGGATGACATCTACGACGAATTCGTAGAGCGCCTGGTCGAACGTGCGAGCCGGATCCGCATCGGCAACCCTCAGGACGAAACCACTGAAATGGGCCCGATGGCCACCGCTCAACAGCTGGCGGTAGTCGAAGGCCTGGTGGCCGACGCGCTAGCCGAAGGGGCGCGCCTGCGCCTGGGCGGCAAGCGGCCCGAACTGGACAGCAAAGGCTGGTTTTATGAGCCGACGCTGTTCGAGTGCGACCACAACTCGATGAAGATCATGCAGGAAGAAGTGTTCGGTCCTGTGGCATCAGTGATTAGGTTCAAGGACGAAGCCGAAGCACTGGCGATTGCCAACGACTCGCAGTTCGGCCTGGCCGCCGGAATCTGGACCCGCGACCTGGGCCGCGCCCACCGGCTGGCTCGGAATATTCGTTCCGGTATCATCTGGGTCAACACGTATCGCGCCGTATCGGCCATGGCGCCCATCGGCGGTTTCAAAAACAGCGGCTACGGCCGCGAGAGCGGGATAGACTCCGTGCTGGCCTACACCGAACTGAAAACGGTGTGGATCAACCTTTCGCAGGCGCCCATGCCTGATCCATTTGTCATGCGTTAACGAGGCCACTGCGATGATTGAACCGAGTATCTACAAAGAAGTCATGGCGTCATTCCCTTCTGGCGTGACGATTGTCACCACACTGGACCCCGAGGGCAATCTGGTCGGCATCACCGCCAGCGCGTTCAGTGCGCTGTCCATTGACCCGGCGCTGGTGCTGTTCTGCCCCAACTACGCGTCCGACACTTATCCGGTGCTGCGCGACAGCAAGAAGTTTGCGATTCACCTGTTGTCTGCCGATCAGCAAGTCGAGGCCTACGCGTTCGCCAGCAAGGGCAAAGACAAGACCAAGGGCATCGAATGGCAGTTGAGCGCGCTGGGCAACCCGTTGCTGGACAAGGCCACGGCGATCATCGAGTGCGAATTGTGGCGCGAATATGACGGCGGTGATCACGCGATCATCGTCGGCGCGGTGAAAAACCTGATTCTGCCGGCGATCCCGGTAACCCCGATGATCTATCACCGGGGCAAGATGGGGGCGCTTGCGCCGATCGTCTGAGGCTGCGGCGGGGGCTTTTGGTGGTGGCAGGCATCGGCGTGATAAACTCGGCCGCGACCCGGGTTCAAAGCTCCGGGGCATGCAGCAGCCCGCGCGTTTCGCGGGCTGACGACATGAGCAGGGCGTTGGTTACGATCATGTCTACCGTCATGTTTTTTACACCGCCAGCCTTTTTACATTGACAGCCCAATACCGAGCACACCCGATGAAACGCCTGCCACTCGACGACAACTTCAAGGTCAATCGCAACCCGATCACACTGCGGGAGATCGTGCTGGACAAACTGCGCAGCGCAATCATGAATTTCCAGTTGCTGCCGGGGGACCGTCTGGTCGAGCGGGACCTGTGTGATCGTCTGGGAGTCAGCCGCACCTCGGTACGCGAGGCGCTGCGCCATCTGGAATCCGAAGGCCTGGTCGAGTTTGCCGATGCCAAAGGTCCACGCGTCGCCATCATTACCCTCGAAGATGCCTGCGATATCTACGAACTGCGCTGCGTGCTGGAGGGCCTGATCGTTCAGTTGTTCACCCTGCGCGCCAAACCCAAGGACATTCGAGCGCTGGAGAAGGCGCTGGAAGAGAATCGTCAGTCGCTCAAGGAAGGCGAGTTGCAGCAGGTGATCGACTCGGTACAGGGCTTCTATGATGTGTTGCTGGAAGGTTCGGGCAATCAGGTTGCCGCCACTCAGTTGCGCCAGTTGCAGGCGCGCATCAGTTACCTGCGGGCGACCTCGGTTTCTCAGGAAAACCGTCGCGACGCCAGCAACAAGGAAATGGAACTGATCGTCGAAGCGATCAAAAGCGGCGACCCGCTGGCGGCGCATCAGGCCTCGGTCGATCACGTGCGCAACGCTGCGCGGGTGGCGCTGGAATACCTGAAATCCAAACAGGATGACGACGCAAAAGTCCGCGATATCGTTGCGCCTGTGGTCCTCAAAGAGCCTCGCATAGGTCGCTGACATGGCCACACCGCGTTTTTGTCCTCAATGCGGTGGCGCTGACCTGGCTCAGCGCATCCCAAGCGGCGACACCCATGCGCGATTGATCTGTGGCGGTTGTCAGTACGTTCACTACGTCAATCCGAAGATCATTGCGGGCTGCATCATCGAGCAGGAAGGCAAATATCTGCTCTGCCAGCGCGCCATCCCGCCACGTCCCGGCACCTGGACACTGCCAGCCGGGTTCATGGAAAGCGGCGAAACCACCGAGCAGGCGGCCTTGCGTGAAGTCTGGGAAGAGAGCGGCGTGCGCGCTGAAATCCTCTCGCCCTACTCGATTTTCAGCGTGCCACGCATCAGCGAGGTGTACATCGTGTTCCGCGCCTTTCTCTGGAAATCACTGGCCAGTTCGGCCCGGAAACCCTCGATTATAAATTCTTTGCCCCCGAAGACATCCCCTGGGACAGCATCTACTACCCCGCCATCCGCCAGATACTGGAACGCTACATTGAAGAGCGCCAGGCCGGTGTGTATGGCATCTACATCGGCAATGACGACACCGGCAAAGTCCACTTTATTCGCTGAGAGCAGCTTCAAGCGGTTGGCTGCAAGCGAAGCGGTCCGAGGCGTACGTACTTTTGCTTCTGGCTTGAGGCTTACGGCTGGCCCTCCACGATCACAATTTCGGCCTTCGCCGCGCCCTGCCGATGGCTCATGGCGTTCTGGTATTCGGATGACTGATAGCAGGCAACCGCCTGTTCATAGGACTCAAACTCGATAATCACCGTGCGTTGCGGCGTCGCTCGCCCCTCGATGGCTTCTGATCGACCGCCGCGAGCGAGAAATTTCCCACCATATAACTGGAAAGCGGCTGGCGCACGCTGGGTATATTCGCTGTACTGCTGAGGGTCGGTCACATCGACGTGCGCAATCCAATAGGCCTTCATCGCGATCTCACTGTTTCATTGATTGGGAATCTGTGAAATATTCTGTCTTATGGTATACCACGATTTAGTCATCCATTAAACCGGGATCCCGAGCATGGCATTCGATCGCATCGAAGACATTATTGAAGACTACCGCCAAGGCAAGATGGTCTTGCTGGTCGACGACGAAGACCGGGAGAACGAAGGTGATCTGCTGCTGGCCGCCGACTGCTGTTCGGCGCAGGCCATCAGCTTCATGGCCCGTGAGGCACGCGGGCTGATCTGCCTGACGCTGACCGATGAGCATTGCCAGCGTCTGGGCCTGGAACAGATGGTGCCGAGCAACGGCAGCGTATTCGCCACCGCCTTCACAGTGTCCATCGAGGCCACCACCGGCGTGACCACCGGCATCAGCGCTGCGGATCGCGCCCGCACGGTGCAGGCAGCGGTCAATCCGGCTGCAATTCCCGAAGACCTCGTGCAGCCAGGCCATATCTTCCCGTTGCGTGCGCGGGACGGCGGCGTCCTCACTCGCGCCGGTCACACCGAGGCAGGCTGCGATCTCGCAAGGCTGGCCGGTTTTACGCCCGCGTCGGTCATTGTCGAAGTCATGAACGACGACGGCAGCATGGCGCGGCGTCCGGACCTGGAGCGGTTCGCGGAAAAGCACGGTATTCGCATCGGCACCATTGCCGACCTGATTCACTACCGGCTGAGCACCGAACACACCATCGTCAGAATCGGTGAGCGCGAACTGCCCACGGTGCACGGCACCTTCCGCCTGTTCAGCTATGAAGACCGCATCGAAGGTGGCGTGCACATGGCCATGGTGATGGGCGAGATTCGCCGTGACAACCCCACGCTGGTGCGCGTGCATGTGGTCGATCCACTGCGTGACCTGGTCGGTGCAGAATACACCGGCCCCGCCAGCTGGACGTTATGGGCGGCTCTGCAACGGGTCGCCGAAGAAGGACGCGGCGTGGTCGTGGTGCTGGCCAATCACGAATCCTCCCAAGCCTTGCTGGAGCGCATTCCACAACTCACTCAGCCGCCCCGGCAATATACACGTTCGCAATCGCGCATCTATTCCGAAGTCGGTACCGGTGCGCAGATCTTGCAGGACCTGGGCGTCGGCAAGCTGCGTCACCTTGGCCCGCCGCTGAAATACGCCGGCCTGACCGGCTACGATCTGGAAGTGATTGAAAGCATTCCGTTTCCCGGCTGATGCAGTGACGAACGGCCTTTGACCCTCGGCTTTCACGCTTGAAAAGCATCGAATGAAGGCATTTTGACAGGGCAAAACCCTTGCAGAAAGTTTGGAATACCATAATATGACATTCCATAAACCGTAAGTTTTCGTCAGGTACACCCGGCACGGGACAGCATCAATAAAAGCACCTGACCGTTTCAAGTTTCGAGGCCCACTGGACCTACTGCTCCCGACTAAGCGGGCGACAAAAGCCCGCTCAAAAACACAACAAATGAGGGCGTGAACATGGTGTTTAACAAACGTGCAACGGCAGTCTTGGCAGCTGGGATGCTGGCTTTGTCGAGCGTTGCCGCCATCGCTGCCGAAAGCGTCAATTTCGTGAGCTGGGGCGGTTCCACGCAGGACTTCCAGAAACAAGCCTGGGCAGTACCCTTCAGCAAAACCAGCGGCATTACCGTGGTGCAGGATGGCCCGACTGACTACGGCAAACTCAAGGCCATGGTCGAAAGCGGTAACGTGCAGTGGGATGTGGTCGATGTCGAAGCCGACTTCGCCCTGCGCGCCGCCAGCGAAGGCCTGCTGGAGCCTCTCGATTTCAAGACCATCAAGCGCGACGAGATCGACAAGCGTTTTGTCACCGATCATGGCGCAGGCTCGTTCTTCTTCTCCTTCGTCCTCGGCTTCAACGAGAGCAAAGTAGGCGCCAAACCGCCTGCCGATTGGTCCGCCATGTTCGACACCAAGACCTGGCCCGGCAAACGCGCCCTGTACAAATGGCCTAGCCCCGGCGTACTCGAGCTGGCCCTGCTGGCAGATGGCGTAGCGCCCGACAAACTCTACCCGCTGGACCTGGACCGTGCCTTCAAGAAACTCGACACCATCAAGAAAGACATCGTCTGGTGGGGCGGCGGTGCGCAATCGCAGCAACTGCTGGCTTCTGGCGAAGTGTCGATGGGCCAGATGTGGAACGGCCGGGTCTACGCCCTGCAACAGGACGGCGCGCCGGTGGGCGTGAGCTGGAAGCAGAACCTGGTCATGGCTGATTTTCTGGTGGTGCCCAAAGGCGCAAAAAACAAGGACGCTGCGATGAAGTTCATCGCCAATGCGACCAGCGCCAAAGGTCAGGCCGACTTCTCCAACCTCAGCGCCTACGCGCCGGTCAACACCCAGAGCGTGGCGCGACTGGACTCCACGCTGGCGCCTAACCTGCCGACCGCGCATGTTGCCGACCAGATCACCCTCGACTTCGCCTATTGGGCCAAGAACGGTGCGGACATTGCGACACGGTGGAACGAATGGCTGGTCAAGTAAAAATGACGGCTGCCGTCCCTCGTCAACCCGACCCGGCCGGTGGTGCGCACAGCACTGCTGGCGCGGCCCACCACAAGGCGACGAGCATGCAGTCACCCCCATCCCTCGCACAGCGCTGGCGTGGCAGCCGCAACCTGCTGCCGGCGCTGCTGTTCCTAGGGCTGTTTTTCTTTGCGCCGCTGATTGGTTTGCTGCTGCGCGGTGTACTTGAACCCGTGCCCGGTCTGGGCAACTACGAGCAGTTGTTCGCTAACTCGGCCTACTCCAGAGTCTTGCTGAACACCTTCTCGGTTGCCGGGCTGGTCACGCTGTTCAGCCTGTTGCTGGGCTTCCCGCTGGCCTGGGTAATTACATTGGTGCCACGCGGCTGGGGACGCTGGATTCTCAATATCGTGCTGCTGTCGATGTGGACCAGCCTGCTGGCCCGCACCTATTCGTGGCTGGTATTGCTGCAGGCTTCCGGGGTCATCAACAAGGCGCTGATGGGCATGGGCCTCATTGATCAGCCGCTGGAAATGGTCCACAACCTGACCGGCGTGGTGATCGGCATGAGCTACATCATGATTCCGTTCATTGTCCTGCCGTTACAGGCGACCATGCAGGCCATCGACCCGATGGTGTTGCAAGCCGGTTCGATCTGCGGCGCAAGCCCGTGGAGCAATTTTTTCCGGGTGTTTCTGCCGCTGTGCCGTCCGGGGCTGTTTTCCGGAGGCCTGATGGTGTTTGTCATGTCGCTCGGTTACTACGTCACGCCCGCGCTGCTGGGCGGCGCACAGAACATGATGCTGCCTGAGTTCATCGTTCAGCAGGTGCAATCGTTCCTCAACTGGGGGCTGGCCAGTGCCGCCGCTGCGTTGCTGGTGCTGATCACGCTGGTGCTGTTCTACTTCTACCTGAAGCTCCAGCCGGAATCCCCGGTCGGCGCCAGTAACGCGAGGTAAACCGCCATGCTCCTCACACCCAATGCCATGAGCCCGGGGCTGCGTACGGGCCTGTACCTGACCACGGTGGTGATCGCACTGTTTCTGCTGCTGCCGATCCTGTTCATCATTCTGCTGTCGTTTGGCTCATCGCAGTGGCTGGTGTTTCCGCCGCCTGGCTGGACGTTGAAGTGGTATCAGCAGTTCTTTTCCAACCCGGACTGGATGGCGGCGGCGATGTCCAGCCTCAAAGTCGCGATACTGACCACCATCGCCTCGGTGGCACTGGGCCTGCCGACCGCCTTTGCCTTGGTGCGCGGCCGGTTTCCGGGGCGTGACATGCTGTACGGTGTGTTCACCCTGCCGATGATCGTGCCGTTGGTGATCATCGCCGTGGCGGTGTATGCGCTATTCCTCAAGCTCGGTTACACCGGCACGCTGTTCTCCTTCGTCGTCAGCCACGTGATCGTCGCCCTGCCGTTCACCATCATCTCGATCATCAACTCGCTGAAGCTCTTCGATCAGTCCATTGAGGATGCTGCGGTGATCTGCGGCGCATCGCGTTTGCAGGCGATCTACAAGGTAACCTTCCCCGGTATCCGGCCGGGCATGATGGCCGGCGCGCTTTTCGCGTTTCTGGTGTCGTGGGACGAAGTGGTGCTGAGCGTCATGATGGCCAGCCCGACCCTGCAGACCCTTCCCGTGAAAATGTGGACCACGCTGCGTCAGGACCTGACGCCCGTCATCGCTGTCGCCTCAACGCTGCTGATCGCGCTGTCGGTGGTGATCATGTTCATCGCTGCGACCCTGCGTCGTCGCAACGAAGCCAGGAGTATTTCATGAGTGCCGTGATCAAAGACCCCGCCCAGCCACAGCAAAAACCGCTGGTCGTGCTGTGCAACCTGAACAAGCATTACGGCAACTTCGCCGCCGTTGACGACATTTCTCTGGATATCCAGGAGGGCGAGTTTCTGACCTTTCTGGGCTCCAGTGGCTCGGGCAAAAGCACCACGCTGTCGATGCTGGCCGGTTTCGAAACCCCCAGTTCAGGCGAGATTCTGGTCGGCGGCAAGTCGCTGGTGAATGTGCCGCCGCACAAGCGTGATATCGGCATGGTGTTCCAGCGCTACTCGCTGTTTCCGCACCTGTCGGTTCGCGACAACATTGCCTTCCCGCTGGCGATCCGCAAGCTGCCGACGGCCGAGCGCGAGAAAAAGGTCGATGCGATGCTCAAGCTGGTTCAACTGGAAGAGTTCGCTCACCGCCGCCCTTCGCAATTGTCCGGCGGTCAGCAGCAACGGGTTGCCATTGCCCGAGCGCTGGTCTACGAACCGCGCATCCTGCTGATGGATGAACCACTCGGTGCACTGGACAAGAAACTGCGCGAAGACTTGCAGGATGAACTCCGTCAGTTGCACCGTCGGCTGGGCATCACCATTGTTTACGTGACCCACGATCAGGAAGAAGCCATGCGCCTGTCCCAGCGCATTGCGATTTTCAGCCACGGCAAGATCGTCGGTCTGGGCAGCGGTTACGACCTGTTTCAGAACCCGCCAAACGCCTTTGTGGCTTCGTTTCTCGGTAACTCCAACTTCCTCAAGCTCAAGGCACAGGGCAACGCCGTGGCCGCGTTCGAAGGCAGTTCGCTGGCGATACGCCTTACGTCGGGGCTCAATACCGATCAAGACGTGCTGCTGATGGTGCGTCCGGAGAAGGCTCAAGCGTTGAGCGTTTCCCAGGCGGCCGCCACGCCACTGGAAGCCGGCTGGAACGAAGTCAGCGCGAATGTCGCTGAAGTGCTGTTTCTCGGTGAGAGCCAGACCTGCTCGTTGGTGACCACCGGTGGCACGGCGATGACCGTCAAGGCCTTGTCGGCCACCGGCATGCCGCTCAAGGCCGGCGATCCGGTGCGGGTGCGCTGGGCCGCCGCCGATGCGTGTATCTACACCGAGTGGACCGACAGCGACCTGAACAAAGCAGCCGGGGCGCACTGATTCTGAGTCAGACGGGCGCGTGATGCACGGCGAAGTAATCGCGCAGGAATTCCACTGTGACGCGCATCTTCGCCGAGCTCATCAGCGGTGAGGTGTGCACCGCCCAGATATCCGCATCCTGCCGATACTCCGGCAGAACCTGAATCAGCCGACCTTCGGCCAGGTCGGTGCGCACATCCCAGAGCGAACGCAATAACAGCCCTCGCCCGTCCAGGCACCACTGGCGGGCAATTTCGCCATGGTTGGTCGACAGACTGCCGGTCACCTTCACGGTCTCTGCGCCTTGCGGCCCGTGCAGATGCCAGATGCCGAATGGCCGATCACGTTCCTTGATCACCAGGCAATCGTGGTTGGCCAGTTCACCCGGATTGACCGGCGTGCCCTGCCGTTGCAGATACGCCGGGCTCGCGCACAAGACCCGCCAGTTGCGGGCCAGATGACGGGCGCGCAGGTGCGGGGCGATCTGGTTGCCAACACGGATGTCCAGATCCACGCCTTCCTCGATCAGGTCGACCAGCCGATCCTGAATATCCAGCCGGATATCCAGCTTCGGGTAGCGCGCGGCCAGCTCTGACAAGGCCGGCGCAACAAAGCGCCGGCCGAAGCCCTGACTGCTGACCACACGCAACAGGCCGCTCGGTTCGCCGTGCAACGCCGCCACTTCATCACCCATCTGCTGCACGGACTCCAGAATGCCCTTGGCCCACTCGTAGACCCGCTCGCCGTCTTCAGTGATCGACACCTGCCGCGTGGAACGGTGCAGCAACACCACGCCCAGGTTCTGCTCCAGCAGCTTGACACGCTTGCTGACGTACGCAGCAGACATGCCCAGCTCATTGGCCGCCCCCACGAAGCTGGAACGCCGCGCAACGTGAATGAACACGTTCAGGTCATCAAGGTTTGGATAATTCACGATTCGTGTTTTCTCAATCCATTAATCGGCTGATTATCTTTGTATCGTGCGCTTATAGCATGGATAGCCTGTGCTACTCAGCCCTTACCTGCCGTTCAAAAAGAGTGCCCTGCCATGAACAACAAGAAACCGCGTATAGCGGCCATCGCCGGAGACGGCATCGGTCTTGAAGTCTTGCCCGAGGGAGTCAAGGTCGTTCAGGCAGTCGCTGCGAAACACGGGCTGGATCTGGAATTCGAGTACTTCGACTGGGCCAGCTGCGATTACTACCTAGAACACGGCAAGATGATGCCGGACGACTGGTTTGACCAGCTGAAAGGCTTCGACTCGATCTTTTTCGGCGCTGTGGGCTGGCCGGACAAAGTGCCTGACCACATTTCCCTGTGGGGCTCGCTGCTCAAGTTTCGACGCGAATTCGACCAGTACGCCAATATCCGCCCGGTGCGGTTGTTCCCCGGCGTACCCTGCCCGCTCGCCAATCGCAAACCGGGTGACATCGACTTCATCGTAGTGCGCGAAAACACCGAAGGCGAATACTCGTCGCTGGGCGGGATCATGTTCGAAAACACCGAAAACGAGTTTGTGCTGCAGGAATCGGTGTTCACTCGTCGCGGCGTCGACCGCATTCTCAAGTTCGCCTTTGAAATGGCCAGCAAACGCGAGCGCAAGCACGTCACTTCGGCGACCAAATCCAACGGCATGGCGATCAGCATGCCCTACTGGGATAAACGCACAGAGGCCATGGCGAGTCAGTACCCGGACGTCAGCTGGGACAAGCAGCATATCGACATCCTCTGTGCGCGCTTCGTGCTGCAACCCGAGCGCTTCGACGTGGTCGTCGCCTCCAACCTGTTCGGCGACATCCTCAGCGACCTCGGTCCGGCGTGCGCTGGCACTATCGGCATCGCGCCCTCGGCCAACCTCAACCCGGAACGCAACTTCCCGTCGCTGTTCGAACCGGTGCATGGCTCGGCACCGGATATCTTCGGCCAGAACATCGCCAACCCGATTGCGATGGTCTGGTCAGGTGCGTTGATGCTGGAATTCCTCGGTCAGGGCGATGAGCGATTCACAACGGCGCATGACGACATCATCACGGCTATCGAGCAGGTGATCGCCAATGGTGACGTGACGCCGGATCTAGGCGGCACGCTTTTGACTCAGCAGGTGGGCGCGGCGATTGTCGAGCGCGTTTCTGCGGCCCGTTAAGCGCTTTGCGTGACGCTGGCAGGCGTGCCGCGCTGCTCCAGCAACTCCACGAAGCGAGTCAGGCTGCGCGACACCGCGCCCCTGCGCCAGATCAGCCAGGTGTGCAGAAAGCGAAATTTCTCGGACAGCGGCCAGACGCTGACCGTGGCGCAGCCGGGCATGCTTTTCAGCATGCTGCGCGGCATCAACGCCAGCCCGGCACCGGCGCTGACGCAGGCCAGCATGCCGTGGTAGGACTCCATCTCATGGATCTTGCCCGGCACCGCGGCATCATCAGTGAACCAGCGCTCGAAATGGTGGCGGTACGAGCAGTTGGCACGAAACGCATAGATGCTTTCACCATTGACATCACGGCCACGCTTGACCGGGCTGTGGTTGAGCGGCGCAATAATAACCATCTCTTCTTCAAATACCGGGACGCCTTCCAGGGATGGATGCAGCACGGGCCCGTCGACGAACGCGGCCACCAGTCGTCCCGCCAGCACGCCATCGATCATCGTACCGGACGGTCCGGTGGACAGGTCCAGTTCGACCTTGGTGTTCTGCTGATTGTAGGCCGCCAGCAATGCCGGAATACGCACAGCGGCAGTGCTTTCCAGTGAACCCAGCGAAAAAGGCCCCTGTGGCTCGTCTCCGGAAACGGCCGCACGCGCCTCCTGCACCAGGTCCAGAATCCGTCGCGTGTAATCGAGAAAATTCCAGCCTGCGGGAGACAGACGCAGGCGATGTTTTTCGCGAATGAACAGGTCGACGCCAAGGTCCTGTTCGAGCTGCTTGATGCGCGTGGTCAGGTTTGAAGGCACGCGATGAATCTGCTGCGCGGCAGCACTGATGCTGCCGTGCTCGGCGACGGCCGTGAATATTTCCAGCTGGACCAGATCCACTTAATTCTCCAATCATGAACAATACGATCATTATTGTTCAGTTTTAGAGAGCATAGCACGCCGATAGACTGGTCCCACTCCCCACCTGGACAGGATGGCGCAATGACCACTATCAATAGTAATACCCATGCAATCTCGATCAACCCGGCCACCGGCGAGCAGATCGGCCACTATCCGTTTGAATCCGCAGCGGCGCAGGACATTACCCTCTCGCGTGCGGCCGCCGGTTTCGCAGGCTGGAAACGCAAGCCCGTGCAGGAGCGCGCACAGTTGATCGTCGCCATGGGCAAGGCGCTGCGCGACGACGCGGAAACCATCGCCCGGATGATCAGCGAAGAAATGGGCAAGCCCATCGCCCAGGCCAGAGGCGAGGTCGAAAAATGCGCGCAGTTGTGCGACTGGTACGCAGCACAGGGCCCGGCGATGCTAACGGCCGAATCGACTCAGGTCGAGGATGACAAGGCCCGTATCGAGTACCGCCCGCTGGGGCCGATTCTCGCGGTGATGCCGTGGAACTTCCCGATCTGGCAGGTGCTGCGCGGCGCCATCCCAACCTTGCTGGCTGGTAATACCTACGTGCTCAAGCATGCACCGAATGTGATGGGCTGTGCGTATCTGATGCGCGACGCGTTCCAGCGAGCAGGTTTTCCCGAGGGCGTGTTCGAAGTGCTTAACGTGTTGCCAGAGGGCGTTTCAAAGGCCATTGCTGACCCGCGCATTGCGGCGGTGACGCTGACCGGCAGCGTGCGTGCCGGCCAGGCGATTGGCGCTCAGGCCGGTGCCGCACTGAAGAAGTGTGTACTGGAACTGGGCGGCTCCGATCCGTTTATCGTGCTCGACGACGCCGATCTGGATCAGGCGGTGAAAGCGGCGGTGATTGGCCGCTTCCAGAACACCGGGCAGGTCTGTGCGGCGGCCAAGCGCCTGATCATCGAGCAAGGCGTGGTCGAGGAGTTCACCCGCAGATTCGTCGAGCAAACGCGTCAACTGGTGACAGGCGACCCCCTCTCCAGCGAAACCTACATTGGCCCCATGGCGCGCTTCGACCTGCGCGACGAACTGGATGCCCAGGTACAGGACACGCTCGCCGAAGGCGCCACGCTGTTGCTGGGCGGCCAAAAGGCTGAAGGCCAGGGCAATTATTATCAACCGACCGTGCTCGGTGACGTCACCGATAAGATGACCTCGTTCCGGCAGGAGCTGTTCGGCCCGGTAGCGTCGATCATCACCGCCAGAGACGCGCAGCACGCTCTGGAGCTGGCCAATGACAGTGACTTTGGCCTGACCACGACGATTTATACCCGTGACCTGCAACTGGCCGAGCACATGACCGAAGAACTGGAAACCGGCGGTGTGTTCATCAACGGCTACAGCGCTTCAGATCCACGCGTGACCTTCGGCGGCGTGAAAAAAAGCGGTTTTGGTCGTGAGCTGTCGCACTTCGGGGTACGCGAATTCTGCAATGCGCAGACCGTGTGGCGGGATCGTCACTGAGGGTTCAGCAGATACACAGCCGTTGCGGGAGTGACCGGGGCGGCGATCCGCGCTGCTCGCGAAGAGACTGATGCAGCCGCTGACTATTTGCTGAGCAGTTAGTCCGCCTTCGCGAGCAAGCTCGCTCCCACGGGAGTCATCTGTGGGAGCGATGAGTGTGCTTGTGTGGGAGTGAGCTTGCTCACGAATAGGCCCTTACGGTCGGCGAAGATCGTTAGAGCCAGACATCGCGATCATTCCTCGCCTGTTTCCACTACCGCAGGCTCGCCAATGGTATAGAAGTGCCCACCCGCCACGTAGTGCAGGCTGCGCCATTTCGGGTCGGCTGTTTCGAATTCCCAATGCCCGTCTTTAAACACCCGGGTATCGGCCCAGGCACCCACCACTTCGCCGATGAACAGGTCGTAGGCCTGCTGATTATGCGGCTCGGGAATCACCTTGCAGATCAGCCAGGCCGAACAGCCGACGACCAGCGGCGAGACGTGCCCCTCAATGCGAAACAGGTCCACGTTGGCCTTGTCCAGCTTGTCCGGGGTGAAAACCTTGCTCTGGGTGCCGACGTCAAAGGTCATCTGCAATTGATCCAGATTAGGCACCTGCAGCGCGAAATAACCGCTCTTCTCCACCAGCCCGCGGGTCTTGGTCATCTTGTCGATCACCAGCGTCGCCTTGGGCGGCGAGAAGTCCAGCGCACAGGCCCAGGCCGCAGCCATGACGTTATGAACGCCTTCGTGACTGGAAGACACCAGCACGGTCGGTCCGTGGCTGAGCAGACGGTAAGCTTTTTCCAGCTCGACAGGACGAATGTGATTGTCCACGTGTAACCCTCGGAAACATGATTCGTACCGCTACCGGCAGAGCAGCGAAATAAGGCATTCTGCATGCGCCACGCCGTGCGGCGTCGCGCGGCTGCAAGCGAACCTCCTCACCACTCATAAGGCATCGGATTGAGCAGCATAGACAGCCAGAACCCCGAAGTGTTCGCCCTGGTCCTCGCCGCAGGCCGCAGTCGGCGATTTGATGGAGACAAACGTCAGGCGCCGCTGCCCGGTGGGCATACGTTGCTGACTGCAAGTCTCGAAAATGCCAGCAAAGCCTTCGTGCATGTCGCCGTGATACTGCGTGCGGACGATGATGCCGAAGCGCTGAATATTCCCGCAGAGGTCAAGATCATTCGCAGCGAACACGCCGACCTCGGCATGGGCCACAGTCTGGCCAGCGGAGTCGCAGCAGTGATGAACTCGTCGGCCGACGCAGTCGCAGTTCTGCTGGCAGACATGCCCTGGATACAGCCACAGACCTTGCGCGACCTGGCCGTGCTGGCTGATCCTCTGCGCATTGCCCTGCCGATGCATGAAGGCCAGCGCGGCCATCCTGTAATCATCGGGCGCCGGTTCTGGCCCCAGTTGCTGACACTCGAAGGTGATCAGGGCGCAAAGGCGCTGATCGTCAATAATCCAGAGCGCTGCGACGTACTGCGATGCGACGATCCCGGCGTTTTGCGCGATGCAGACACGCGATCAGCGCTGGCCATGGCCTGCCAGCAACAGCTTAAAGATCGTCGCGACTGACACCGTTGGCAACCCGCAGAATATCGGCCATCACCGCAATCGCAATTTCTGCCGGCGTCTTGCTGCCAAGATTCAAACCGATAGGCGCGTGAATGCGCGCCAGCGCCGCGGCCTCCAGCCCGCCGATCCGCGCCAGACGCTCCAGACGCTTGCTGCTGGTGCGCATCGAGCCCATTGCGCCGATATAAAACGCCTCGGTACGTACGGCTTCAAGCATGCTCAGGTCGTCCAGTTTCGGATCGTGCGTCAACGCCAGTACCGCCGTCGAACTGTGGCAGCCGCCTTCGGCGATGAACACGGCAGGCAAGACCCCGCGCACTTCAACGCCCGGCATCGAGAAACCTGCCGTGACCTCGACACGCGGGTCACAGACAATCACTTCGTAGCCCATGGCGACGGCAAAACTGGCGCAGAACTCGGCCACGGGTGACAGACCGGCAAGCAGTACGCGATAGACCGCGCCCATGCGGATCCTGATGCGTTCACCGTCGACCTGTACCCGCGCCTCACCCAGCGCGGCAGGTCCCACGCTTCTCTGCATGCCACCCAGTTGCACTTCCCTGCTGACCAGCTCGCGTCCGGCCAGCGCCTGTTCGATAGCCGCCAGATGGGCGTCGGCTTCCGGGCTCGGTGCAATGCACTCGATCAATACGTCCAGCACGCCGCCACAAGGCAAGGCCCGCGTGGGCGCAAAACCACCATCACCATAACGAACCACCTGATTGACCGGCTGAAACTGTCCGGCGACGACGCGCTCCAGAAAGTCTTCTTCCACGCAACCACCCGACAGCGATCCGCGATGCTCGCCACTGCCCAGCGCCACCAGCATGGCCCCCGGCCCACGCGGGGCCGAGCCGAAGGTCGAGAGCACGGTGCACAGCCAGACCGGCTTGCCAGTGGCCAGCCAGTCACGCGCCTGTTGCACAACCTGCAAATCGAGTTGTTTCATCCTTACAGCCCTGCCATCAGTTTTTCCTTGGTGATCGGCAGACTGCGCACCCGTTTGCCCGTCGCGTGATAGACCGCATTGGCGACAGCCGCTGCCAGGCCGGTCACGCCGATTTCGCCGATGCCGCGCACACCGAACTCGCCGAGGTTGTAATCCGGGTAATCGAGCAACAGCACATCGATGTCAGGCTGGTCGGCATGCACCGGCACCACGTACTCGGCGTAGTTGTTATTGACCGGCATGCCGCTGCGCGGGTCGTACTCGGCTGCCTCGAACAGCGCCATGCCGATACCCATGACAATCGCGCCTTCAACCTGGTTGCGAGCCGCCAGCGGGTTGACCACCTTGCCCACGTCAATCGCGCTGACCACACGCGAAACCCGCAGGCTGGAAATGCCCGGGTCCAAGCGCACTTCGACAAAGTGCACACCGAATGAACGAAACGAGTGCTTGCCAGCTTCGGGCATGCCGCTCTGGAAATTACCCTCGGCCCGCGCCAGACGCTGGCCGTTTAGAACATCGACAAAACCGACGCGCTGCTCGCCCATCACCAGTTGACCGTTTTCGACCTTGATCGACTCGGCGTCCTGCCCGGCGAATACCGCACCCTTGCTCACCGCATACTGACGCAGCTTCTGCAAGGCTTCACGCGTTGCCCCGGCAATCGCCGGCATTACGCTGGCGGTGACCCATGAGCCACCGGAAACCGGGCCTGCCGGAAACGACGAACTGCCCAGCTCCACCTCGACACGCTCCATCGGGATACCGGTCAACTGGCTGACGGTCTGTGCAACGATGGTGTAAGTTCCGGTACCAATGTCCTGCAAGCCACACTGCGCCAGCGCCGTGCCATCGGCACGTAGAATGACGCGCGCATCGGTCGGTACTTGATAAGCCTCCCAATTGCACGCGCCCATGCCGTAACCAATGATTTCATCGCCTTCACGCATCGAGCCGACTTCAGCCTTGCGCGCCTGCCAGCCGAACCGTTCGGCGGCCTTGTCGATGGCTTCCGGCAAGTGATTGCTCGACCATGGCAAGCCCATGCTCTGATCTCTGTCGGACAGGTTCAGCTTGCGGAACGCCAGCGGGTCCATGCCGCTGGCGAGAGCCATTTCGTCGATAGCCGACTCCAGCGCGAACAGGCCCGGGGCCGCACCCGGGGCGCGCATCGATGTGGGCGTACCACGATTGATCGGGCTGATCTTGTGGCTGACCATCACGTTGTCACAGGCGTACAGGCTTTTCGTCACGCCACCGCAGTTTTCGGTGTAGTCATCGAGCATCGAGGTGTTGTTGAGCGACTCATGCCGAATCGATACCAGTTTGCCGCTGGCATCAGTGGCCAGACGCAGACGCTGGCGGGTTTCCGGGCGGTGGCCCACGGTGGTGAACATCTGCGCGCGCGGCAGCACCAGCTGCACCGATCGCCCGGTCGCTTTGGCGGCAGCGCAGGCGGCCACCGAATGCGGCCACGGCCAGAGTTTGCCGCCAAAGCCGGAGCCTATGAACGGTGCCCGCACTTCCACCCGGTCGGGCGGAAGGTCAAAAACGTTGGCCAGCAGGTTGCGATGGTTGACCACGCCCTGAGTGCTCTCGTAAACGAATAGCTTGCCGTCCTGCCACCACGCGGTACTGGCGTGCATTTCCATCGGGTTATGCACTTCGACCGGCGTGGTGTAAGTCTGATCGACCTGAGCCTTGGCGCTCTGAAATGCGCGGTCCGGGTTGCCACGGTTATGCCCCGCACCGCCATCGCGGACGCCATTGACGCGCATGCCTTCCTGCAGATCCTTGACCGTCGGGCGCTGCTGGTAATCGACGGTTACACGATGCGCGGCTGCCCTCGCCTGCTCGAAGCTTTCGGCGACCACCAGTGCGACGAACTGTCCTGGGTAGTAAACCTGATCATCTTCAAACGGCAGGCGGTGCTCGTCGGCTTTGCTCGCCGACAGCATCCTGGCGAAGCTCAGCTTGGTATTCGGGGTGCGGTGCAGCGCAGGAAAGTGGCCGTGATGGAAGACATCCACCACGCCCGGCATCGCTTTCGCCTGCTGGTCGTTGATGGCCACGATGCGCCCGTTGCCAATCGTGCTGTAGACGCCATAAGCGTAAAGCATCTCGCCCATGGGATGGTCCGCCGCGTAGCGCGCCTGACCACTGACTTTCTGGCCGCCGTGATGCGACGTTGCGGCGTGCCGATAATATTTTCGCTCATGAGAATTTCTTAGGCCGTGAGGTCGCGAAGATTGCGGACGATGACCTGCTGACCCAGCGGGATCTTGAAGGCATTGTGTTCGTAGGCGCGCGAGCCTTTCATCGCCAGCTCTGCGACCCTGGTGAAGGTGTTCATGTCGGCGCGCTGACCGATCAGCGCCCGTTCCGCCTCGACCGCACGCCATGGCTTGGTGCCCACGCCACCCAGTGCAAGGCGTGCATCGGCAATGCGCTTGCCGTCCATCACCAGAATCACCGCGCTTGACGCAAGGGCAAACTGGTAGGAGGTGCGATCACGCAGTTTCAGATAAGAGGATCGTCCGCCCGCCAGTGGCGCATCCAGGGTCACATGGGTGATCAGTTCGTGAGGGGCCAGCGCATGTTCATGCTGCGGCGTGTCACCGGGCAGCAGGTGAAAGTCGGCAAACGGAATATCCCGTGTTCCATTGGCACCTTGCACCGTGACCTGCGCACCAATCGCCGCCATGCCCACACACATGTCCGAAGGGTGCGTTGCAATGCAGTGATCGCTGCTACCCAGCACGGCGTGCACGCTGCGGTTCAGACCGCCGATGGCTGCGCAGCCCGAACCAGGCTGACGCTTGTTGCAGGCTGATACATTGTCGCGAAAATACGGGCAGCGCACGCGCTGCATGAGGTTGCCGGCTGTGGTGGCCTTGTTGCGCAACTGAGTCGATGCCCCGGCCAGCAACGCTTCGGACAATAGCGGGTAGCGCTGCTGTACCAATGGATGACTGGCCAGGTCGGTATTACTGACCAGAGCGCCAATGCGCAGACGCCCGTCGGGCAGCGATTCGACCTGTTTCAGCGCCAAGTGGTTGATGTCCACCAACTGTTCCGGCTGCATGACATCGAGCTTGACCAGATCGAGCAAGGTGGTGCCGCCCGCCAGATAAAAGCGCTGGCCCTGGCCCGACGCCGAAGTGACCGCCTGTGCAGGCGAAGCCGCGCGTGCGTAATCGAAAGTTCGCATCAGGCAGCTCCCCCCATTTTCGAACGCGCCGACTGCACGGCCGACAGAATGTTCTTGTAAGCACCACAACGGCAGATGTTGCCGCTCATGGCTTCGCGCACGCTGGCATCATCGGACGGGATGTTCGGGTCCTTGAGAATGGCGACGGCACTCATGATCTGCCCTGACGTGCAATAACCGCACTGGTAGGCGTCATGCTCCCAGAAGGCTTCCTGAACCGGATGCAACGTGCCGTTCTCGGCGAGCCCTTCGATGGTGGTGATGCTGTCGCCCTGGTGCTGCACCGCGATGGACAGGCAGGAGTTGATCGCCACGCCGTTGACCAGCAGCGTGCAGGCGCCGCACTGACCATGGTCGCAGCCTTTCTTGGTGCCGGTCAGTTGCAGGCGATCACGCAACACGTCGAGCAGCACCGCGTTGGCCGGCACGTTCAGGGTATGAACCTGACCGTTGACCTTGAGCTGGATACGGTGCTCGCCGGCTGCCGGTGCGTCATTGTCCTCGACCACTGGCGCCAGCGCTGCGGCGGGTGCGGCCTGCAGCATGCCGTCGGCGGGTATCCAGCTGGACAACGTGGCGGCAGCTATACCCGATGCGCCGAACTTCAGAAAGTTGCGGCGCGAGGGCTGCACGGCACTGCTGTCAGCAGCAGGTTCCTTGTGCTTTTTTGGTTCAGTCATCAGGATCACTCGGTCATAGCCGACGCTGCTATCAAGCGACGGGCGTTATTTTTGGTCAGCGGCCCGGACGTGCTGGTACTCACTGACCTGTTATTTCATCGGTCAAGAGAGTCAAAACGCTATCACCGGCATAAGTGTTTAACTGGCCAGCGCCGCTAAAGTTCCAACTCATTGACGGGCGTCTGTATCCGCAGGTTGGCCGCACGGCGCACGATCATCTGTTGACCCTAACAGCTGGTTCAGGCGCTGATTAGCCAGCCAGATTGACTAGCGGTCATGAAAAACATTCATGAATAGGCAGAGAGAGGGCCGAGTACGCTCAGCAACGCTTGCATCAGCGGGCGGGAAAGGCGTGGTCGATACAGGCACGGACGGTCCAGCGCCCGCTCAAGACTTGCTCGAAAATGACGATATAGAAGGTCAGGAAAGTCGTGAGGCGTCTAAATCGGGGCATTGACGACCGATTTGATGGTGGCACCTCGCAACCGGTACCCGGTTTATGCGAAAATGCCGCGTCTTCGCCGAATGGCACCATGGTTTTGCGCAGAGCGGGTAGAAAAATACGCCTCTAGCGTGCCTCCATGCCCCAGTGCGGCGTCTCAGACTCCGTGAGCAGGCTGACCCGGTGTGATTTGCCTGGGTGTAGCCGGATAGATTTCCGGACACCGCAACACACCGACAGAGCAAGAATGTCACTCATGACGCTGAGTCCAACGATGATAAGAAGCCAGCGCAGCAGGACATAAATTGAGGTCTCGAGCGGTATTATATTGGCCTTGTATGTCCACCTCTAGTCCCTGTGGGTGCGAGAGTTTGTCGCATGCATCGAAGCATGTGACAGGCCGCAGCTTCAGGAACAGTCGGCGGATGGCGTTTATCAAATGGATGGCAGAATGTTTAAGAAAGTGAATACGGCCCTTTTGGGTATGGCCATTTCCATGGGCATCATGCCCGTGCATGCAGCTGAAACCAAAAAAGTCGACGTACTGCTCGTCGGCGGCGGCATCATGAGTGCAACCCTGGCGGTCTGGCTCAACGAGCTGGAGCCAAGCTGGTCGATGGAAATGGTCGAGCGTCTCGACGGCGTCGCCGAAGAAAGCTCCAACGGCTGGAATAACGCCGGTACCGGTCACTCGGCACTGGCCGAACTGAACTACACCCCGGAAGACAAGAACGGCAACGTCGACATCTCCAAGGCGATCGAGATCAACGAAGCTTTCCAGATCTCCCGTCAGCTCTGGTCCTGGCAGGTCAAGACCGGTGTTCTGAAGAACCCGCGTTCGTTCATCAACTCCACGCCGCACATGAGCTTCGTATGGGGCGACAACAACATCCAGTTCCTGCGCAAGCGTTACGCGGCATTGCAAGCCAGCCCGCTGTTCAGCGGCATGCAGTACTCCGAGGACCATGAGCAGATCAAGAAGTGGGTCCCGCTGATGATGGAAGGTCGTGACCCGGCGCAGAAGCTGGCCGTGACCTGGAGCCCGATCGGCACCGACGTCAACTTCGGCGAGATCACTCGTCAGTTCGTCGCCAATCTGAAAGCCAAGCAGAATTTCAATCTGCAGTTGTCGAGTGAAGTCGAAGATATCAATCACAACGATGACGGCACCTGGCGCGTCAAGTACAAGAACCTGAAAGACGGCACTGTCACCGAAACCGATACCAAGTTCCTGTTCATCGGTGCCGGCGGTGCGGCTCTGCATCTGCTGCAAGAGTCGGGCATTCCTGAAGCCAAGGAATACGGCGGCTTCCCGGTCGGCGGTTCGTGGCTGGTGACCGAGAACCAGGACCTCGCCATGCAACACATGGGCAAGGCCTATGGCATCGCGTCGACCGGTGCGCCGCCCATGTCGGTTCCTCACCTGGACACCCGTGTCCTGGACGGCAAGCGCGTGATCCTGTTTGGCCCGTTCGCGACCTTCTCGACCAAGTTCCTGAAAAACGGCTCGTACTTCGATCTGCTGACCAGCACCACCATGCACAACGTGTGGCCGATGACCCGCGTCGGTATCGAACAGTACCCGCTGATCGAATACCTCGCAGGCCAGGTGATGATGTCTGACGACGATCGCTTCGCTGCTCTGAAAGAGTACTTCCCGAACGCCTAGAAAGAAGACTGGCGCCTGATGCAAGCCGGTCAGCGCGTACAGATCATCAAGCGTGATGAAGAGAAAGGCGGCGTTCTGAAGCTGGATACCGAAATCGTTGCTTCCAAGGACGGCTCGATTGCCGGTCTGCTGGGCGCATCGCCAGGTGCTTCGACTGCAGCGCCTATCATGCTGGGCGTGCTTGAGAAGGTCTTCAAGGACAAGGTAGCGACCCCGGCGTGGCAGGAAAAACTGCGCCAGATCGTGCCTAGCTACGGCACCAAGCTGAACAACAACCCGGATCGCGTTGCCGAGGAATGGGCTTACACCGCCGAAGTCCTGCAGCTGACTCCACCACCGCCGGTCAACAAGGCAGGCACCGCGCCAACGCCTGCTGCCCAGCCAGCGAAAAGCAATCCAGCCAGTGACATGGCGCTTTAAGGCCTACACCGCTTGAAGCGAAGCCCCGCCAGACCCTGTCTGGCGGGGCTTTTTTTTGGCGATTAGTGCGGCCAGCCGAAAATACATCGAACTCCCCCTTTCATACGTCCCTCCAATCCATACGATCCACTTGCGAGGAACTGCCATGAACGATCAGAACGACATCAGCAAAGACGCTCCTTACACGCCAACCGTTGACCACTCCGGCAAACCGGTTGAAGTCGTGCGTAAGGACATTGAACACGAACACGCCGACACAGAGGGCGTAGACAAGACTATTACGCCAACCTCGATCAAGGAAAAAGAGCAGGACGCCGAAACATTGCGTCAGAAAAACGCCGAAGTAGAGCGTATGCTGAATGGTCAGGGCTGACCACGCCTGAAACGCTGCGCAGGACTGAACACCAACAGCGTTATTTGTCATGGATGACCTGACACCCGCCTGGCAGTTACTGGCCAATCAGGCAACCGAATCGCGCTTGCCTTCGGCCTTTGTCATTGTGAGTGGCTGCAAGCGTCTGTTCATCACGTTTCGGCTCTGGTTCTTATCGACAGAGCTGTCTCATAAAAGCTCAACACCGCCATTTTGCGGCAGCCCCTCTGACATTTGCGCCGTTAATCCAGGCCGCTGAGCGCTTCAAGCATTGCCGCGGCCGACCACTATTTTCTCCACGTGTTCGCGACTGCGCGGCGACTGCCTGTTGCCTCAGCGCTGCATTTGGTCGTTACCGATTGAAATACTATTTGGAGCTCACACAATGAGCGAGCACACGCGGGACTCAGGTCCCGATGCAGCTCTCGAAGCGGCACTTGCCGAGTGCGCCCGTGAACCGATTCGTGTACCTGGCGCAATTCAGCCGCATGGCGTGCTTCTCACCGTTACCGGCGATCCCTTGTGTATCGAGCAAGTCAGCGCCAACTGCGCTGACAAACTGGGGCTTGAGGCCAGCGAACTCTTGGGCGTTCCGTTGTCGCAATGGGTCTCGCCCGAGCACGCACGGTTAATCACTCAGGCCTACCAGAAGCCCGGTGCAGCAGACATTGAGCCTTTGCGGCTCAGCTTTGCTGCCACCGATTACAGTGCAGTACTTCATCGGTCTGCTGATGTATTGATCATCGAACTGGAGCCCTACGTTGAACCCGCCCGGGAACAACCCGGCGTCATTACCCGGGTTTTGCGCAACCTGCATGCCGCCACAGACCTTGAAACCCTGTTTGATATCAGCGTGCATGAAATACAGGCGCTCACTGGCTACGACCGGGTCCTGATCTACCGGTTTGAGCCCCAGGGGCACGGTGAGGTAGTCGCCGAAGCACTGACAGGTACGCTGCCCAGCTACAGCGGCCTGCATTTTCCGGGTTCGGACATTCCTGCCCAGGCGCGCGAGCTGTATCGCTTGAACTGGATCAGGGTCATTCCCGATGCAGGCTACATACCGGTCCCGCTGATACCGACGTTGCGTCCTGACACCGGGCTGCCGCTGGACCTGAGCTTTTCGTCGTTGCGCAGCGTTTCGCCTGTTCACTGCGAGTACCTCAAAAACATGGGTATAGGTTCGTCGATGAGCATCTCGCTGCTGGACAACGGTGAATTGTGGGGGCTGATTGCCTGCGGTCACCCTGATCCGCTGCTGGTTTCAAGGGAGTATCGCGACGCCTGTGCCATGATCGGGCAGCTTTTGTCGGTAAAGATCTCTGCCATCGTTGCCACTCAGCTTCAGCGCGAACGGGAAGAGAAAGTTGCACTGCTCAGGCAACTGGCGGATGCCATGAGCCATGCCGACCATGAGATTCTGGACGGCCTGGTGGGTCGACCGGAGCTTCTTCAGTCGCTGACGCAAGCGCAGGGTGCCGCCGTTTTGATCGACGACCATCTTCATCTGTTCGGAGATTGTCCGGCACCTGAACAGGTACGAGCGTTACATCGCTGGATTCGCGACGAGGGCATGCTCGGTCAGCGTCGTCATGAGCATGCCAAGGGACTTCAAGGGCTGGGAATTTTCTACACGGACTCGATGCAGCAGCACTGTATCGACAGTAAAGCCTACCGCGACGTGGCGAGTGGCGTTATTGCGTTCACCCTGCCCAAGCCGGTGGACAACGCCGTCATGTGGTTCCGCCCGCAGCTCACTTCCACCATGAACTGGAGCGGCGATCCGGCCCAGCACCTGAGCGCCGGGCCGGCCGGAACGGCCAGTCATCGCCTGCATCCCCGGCAATCGTTCGACCTGTGGGAACAACAGGTCACCGGAATTGCACGGCCATGGTCAATGGGCGATCTCTATGCGGCTGAAGATATGCGGCGCTCTGCTCTGGAAAATGACCTGGAGCGTCAGGTCCAGCGTGAACAGGAGGCCGTGCGACTGCGTGACGAGCTGGTCGCGGTGGTATCTCATGACCTGCGCAACCCGATGTCAATCATCATCATGCAGTGCGGCATGATGCAGCGCTGGGCGGTTGACGATACCAGCGTTGAAAACCGCAATATCCGCCGTGCGCTGGCGACCATCGAAAAAGCGACAACGCGCATGAACAGCCTGCTGGAAGACCTGCTGGATACTGCAAAAATCGAAACAGGCCGTTACCCGTTGTCCTGCCTGCCCTTGAACGTCACCAGCCTGCTTGAAGAGGCGTGCAGTCTTCTGGTGATGCTGGCGACGGAAAAAGGTATCGAGCTCAATTGCACCGCAGCTGTTGGTCTGGTGATTGACGCTGACTCGGAGCGCGTCTTCCAGGTGCTTTCGAACCTGGTCGGCAACGCCATCAAGTTCACTGCCAAGGGTGGCAAGATCGATATCGACGCGGTCGCCAGCGGCGATGAGGTCCTGTTCAGAATCAGTGACAACGGCGTCGGCGTTCCGGCAGATCATTTACCCCACATTTTCCAGCGCTACTGGTCCGTCAAGGAAGGCAACCCGCACGGCAACGGCCTTTGACTCTACATCTCGCAGGGCATCATCAGCGCTCACGGTGGGCGTCTTTGGGTTGACAGCACACCCGGCTGCGGGAGCGTATTCTCGTTCAGTCTGCCAAGACATCAAGGGGCAGCGACATCCGGCGAAACGACTTTTTTGCAACAAGGCGGCAATACCGAGCGTCTGGCGCAATCAATATCAGCCAGGCTGGAGCGCCAGCAAATTGAAGACCGTGTCGCTCGGGCCGGGTTGTTGAATGAGCTCAACCACCGGGTCAAAAACACCTTGGCAACTGTTCAGGCGATGGCCGCACTTACCGCCAACAGCTCTGAATCACTCCCGGCGTTTCGCAGAAGTTTCGATGCACGTCTGCATGCCCTGAGCCATGCCCATGATGCCTTGACGCGTACTGAATGGGTGTCCACTCAGTTGGCTGACCTGGTCGAACAACTTCGGGAGCAGGACGCCGGGCTGCACAGGATCACCTTCAAGGGCGACCCGATCACCCTTGAGCCGCGAACGTCTCTGACATTTTCAATGGTGCTACATGAGTTGATGGCAAACGCTGTACAACACGGCGCGCTTTCGTCGGCAGCAGGTCGGGTCACTGTCACCTCCCGACTGAACACAGGGCCGCACTCCCCTGCCTTATCGGTTGAATGGACAGAAACAGGCGGCCCACCGGTCGTTGCGAGTACGGTGAAGGGCTTCGGTTTCAAATTGATCAGCCGCAGCGTCGAGCGCGAGCTCAAGGGCAAAGCCGAGGTTGAATTCCTCAATACCGGCATCGTCTGGTCGATGCTGATTCCCTGGCCAGACAAACCGGAGAGCGACTTATGAGCCACAAATCAGAGAGTGAACACCTGCCGCGCAGGGTTCTGCTGGTGGAAGACGAGACGATGGTCGCGATGCTGATGGAAGCCATGCTCGAAGACCTGGGGTTCACGACCGCAAGCCATGCCAGCACGCTTGAAGAAGGTATCGCCTGTGCGCGCGACGGTGATTACGACCTGGCGATACTGGATATCAACATTATCGGTGGCACTTCGTTTCCAGTCGCGGCCATCATCGCCCAGCGAGGTCTCCCGTTCATGTTCTGCTCAGGATACGGGCGACTGGCTCTCCCAGAGATATGGACAGAGCGGCAGTGCATCGCCAAACCGTTCAGTGCAGATCAGCTGGAGCGGGCTTTGCACCAACTGCTTCAGGCTTGACCCGCTTTTTCAACGGGCGTCGTTATTCGGCAACTGGAGGATGGATTATTGAATGCGCTTGAGAATGGGCGTGCGGTGCTGCCTATTGGCTCATGGTCTGAAGCAACAATGCATCGCCGACAGCGGCACCGCTGGCTGTATTATCGAATACGCACCATGTTTCAACGCCCTCTTCGACCGATGCCTGCACTTGTCGGGCCAACGATGCCAGTCGTTCAGCGCCATAGGCGCTGTGATAAATCTGCGGTGAGCCATGCAGCCGCCAGTAACGTGCTCCTTGCCATCCTGCGGGGATACCGCCCTGGCTTATCGGCGAAGGATCGGCTGCCACTTGTGCAATACGCTGCGCAATCAATAAAGCTTCGGCCTGGCGCCAGGACTCATGACGTGGTTCAAGAACCAGTGTGCCTGCATAACGATCACGCAGTGCGTCGAAAAAGCGTTCCGCAACATCCGGGACGTAGTCCAGAGAAGGCGGCAACTGGATAAGCAGGCAGCCCAGTTTTTCGCCCAGCTCGCAGCACTGAGCAAGAAACGTATCCAGCAACATTTCACAGCCCTGTAAACGTTGTTCATGGGTAATACGTTTGGGGATCTTGACCGAAAAGCGAAAGTCGGCAGGCACCGACTGCGCCCAGCGCCTGTAAGTCTGCGGCCGATGCGGCCTGTAAAAGGAGCTGTTGATTTCGACGGCGTTGAAGCGCGACGCATAACGCTGCAAATGGCTCCCTTGCTCAGGAAACGCAGGCCAGTGCTCGCGCCCGAGACTCCAGCCAGCGCAGCCGATACGTGATGCTTGCGCAATATTCAATACAACACCTTCCCTGCCTCACGCATGAATATTTCCACCGTCTTGGGGCCTACGCCGTCAAAGGCAGCCAGACAGGAATCAAAGCTTGCCGATTTCCCCGGTCGCCTCACCAATCGTGGCCAGCGTGGCCTCGATATCATCGAGCGCCTGATCAAGACCTACAAACGATTGCTGGATGGCTTCCCGGTCATCGACTGTCTGCCGACCACGCAAACTTTCGTCGCGTTCCAGTTCACTGAGCTGCAGGTTACGAACCTCTTCGCGTAACGTTTGCAGAGCCGTCCAGACCAGACGGTACTGTTGCTGGCTGCTGTGTCCCACCTTTTTATCCTCTCGATTCTCTTGAGCATACGGTTGAGACAGCCTGTAACCCGGATACTCCGTTTTATTCCTCGACAACGAGCTGAAAACACCGCCGGTCAGGGTCGCTGCCCATCGCTTTGAATTTACCTCCGCTATGACGATCACTTTTCTATACCTGCATCGACAGCAATCGGTGACAGCTTTTAAATCCCGCCGGAGGAACCGATGACTGCTGCAATCGACCGACAACGACGCGTGAAACTGTCTTTGCCTGCCTGCGCCATGCTGCGAATAACGTATTTCCTGCAGACAATCGCTTACGCGCTGCGTCCGGAGGCGCCGCGTCAACGTCTGCTCGACCGCTGTAGAACGCAGCGCAGGCGTTGAGCAAATCACGCGAAGACCCCTGACTGAACCACCACTCGATTACGCCCTCTCGCCGTGAGCCCAACCCCCGCAGCAGCGCTAATGAAAAAGGAATCTTTCACCATGGCCACTTCAGACACACCGTCGCTGCACCGGGCAATCACCGCCCCGATGTTGATGCTGTTCATCCTTGGCGACGTACTCGGCGCCGGGGTCTACGCATTGGCTGGCACAATCGCCGGCCGCGTCGGAGGCGCCATATGGGCGCCGTTGCTGATTGCCCTGTGCTTTGCGCTGTTGACCGCCGCTTCCTACGCTGAGCTGGTCACCAAATACCCGCGCGCGGGCGGTGCCGCCGTGTACGCCGAAAAGGCGTTCGGTAAACCGCTGCTGTCGTTTCTGGTGGGGTTTTCCATGGTCGCCGCTGGCGTCACCAGTGCCGCCGGGCTGGCGGTGGCATTTGCCGGCGACTACTTTCAGGCTCTGGTCAATTGGCCTGCGCAGTGGGTCTGTGTCGGGTTTCTGGTCATTGTCGGCCTGCTCAATGCGCGCGGTATCAAGGAGTCGCTGTCGGCTAATCTGGTCATGACAGTCATCGAATTGAGCGGCCTGCTGATGGTCATTGCCGCCGCTGCCTGGTTCGTCAGCCAGGGGCATGGCGTTGCGCAACGAGTGTTCGAGCTGGATACGGCCTCTCCGGCCACCGCGATTCTGGCCGCGTCGCTGCTGGCGTTCTATTCATTCGTGGGTTTTGAAACGTCGGCCAGATCAAGGATGTGCGCAGGGTCTACCCGCGCGCCCTGTTCGGCGCGCTGCTGATCGCCGGTGCGATCTACATGCTGGTCGGCGTGGGCGCGGCAATGGTGTTGCCCGTTGAACAGTTGAAGGATTCGCACGCGCCACTGATGGACGTGGTCAGTGCCTCGGGCCTCAGAATACCCGCCCCCTGGTTCGCAGTCATGGCGTTGATTGCGGTCGCCAATGGCGCGCTGTTGACCATGATCATGGCCAGCAGACTGACCTTCGGCATGGCCCGCGAAGGCCTACTGCCCGCGGCGATGGGCTCGGTGCTGCCCAAGCGGCGCACACCGGGCCTGGCGATTCTGGCAACCACACTGGTGGCCATCGCCCTGTCGTTTACCAGCACCCTGACCATCCTCGCTGAAACCGTGGTGCTGTTGCTGCTCTTCGTGTTTCTCAGCGTGAACATCGCTGTGCTGGTTCTCAAGCGTGACAAGGTCGAAGCCGACCACTTCGAGGTTCACTGGGTGATCCCGGCCCTGGGCATTCTCTCCTGCCTGCTGCTGCTCACTCAGCAAGGTCCGGAAACCTGGCTGCGCGCAGGCATCATGCTGGTGGTCGGAGCAGTGCTGTACGGGCTGACTCGACTGAGCGGCTCGGCCCTGGCTTCGCCTACTCGCTGAGCTTCGCCTGCTTGATGAGCCGGGCCGCAATTGCCTCAGCGCTTGCCGGTGCCCCGCAGGGCCTCGGCAAGCGCCAGGTTCAGCCCGTCGATGATCAGCTTCAAGCCGAACCTGAACTCATCCTCCACAGAAATACCGGGCAGATGGCGTCCGGCGGCGGCAATCGCCGGGTATTCGCTCGCATCGAGTGCAGCGAAAAACCCGATCAGATCCTCGCCTTCCGCGGCCTCGTTTGAAACGTTTGAATGCTGCTGGATGGCAAAACCCAACACATAGTGGGCGACTGACGTGTAGGCACGAGCAGCCAGTTCGGCAGGAAAGCCGTTGGCCAGAAACAGCGCAATGCCCTGCTCGCGACGCTTGAGCCCATTAGGCCCGATGGGTATTTGCGACACCAGCAACGGCAAGATACCTTGATGCTTGCGCAACACGCCATAAAGGCGCTCGGCCCCGGCTGCGCAGGCTTTTTGCCAGGAATTCCCTTCGCTGCCCTGCCCGTGCAGCGCGCGTTCAGCCATCTCGGGTTGATCCGTACTCATTTCGCCAAGCACTCTGTCGACCACGTAAATCAGTATCTCGTCCTTGCTGGCGAAATGCCGATAGAGCGTCGCCGTCCCGGACCCGAGACGCTCGGCAAGCATGCGCATATTGAACGCCTGCGCACCCACCTCATCGACCGTCTCAAGTGCCGTGGCAATGATCCGCTCGACCGACAGCGAAGGACGGCCCCGCCCTGCAACTTTTTCCAAGCGGGGTTGGCGGCTCATCCACCAGCGAGGGCTTCCGGGAACGGTTTGGCACTTCAGGTCTTCAGTCATGCGCGGATTATAAGCTCAACGTGATCGCTTGCGGCGAGCACTGTGATGCATCGAGCCTTATCGCCGTTCGTCTGTTCACTTGCCTGGCGAGGCATTTGATTCGTTGACAGAAACCCATTATGGATACATCGTATCCGAAATAGGAGAATGAACGATCAGCCGCTGGAAGTGGCTCCCACACATGCGGAGTTCTGACATGTCAGAAGGCGGTATTTATCTCGATACCCATTCACAATTCCTTTCCCTCGACGGCATGCAAGTACACTTCAGGCGGCAAGGCTCAGGCCCCGCAGTGGTGCTGCTGCACGGCAGCGGCTCATCACTGCATTGTTTCGACGAAGTGGTCGCACAGCTAGCCCGGAATCATGAGCTGATACGTCTAGACCTACCGGGCTTTGGCTTTACCGGCCCGCGCCCGGATGGCGATTACCGCATCGACACCTATGTGCGCTTTCTCAAACAATTCACGTCAGCGTTGTCCGTCGGTGCCTTCAGCCTGGCCGGTAATTCCCTGGGTGGGAATATCGCCTGGAACTACGCGCTGGACTACCCGCAGGACGTCGAACAGTTGATTCTGATGAATGCTACTGGCTACCCCGAGAAATCGCTGCCGATGATCATGCAACTGGCGAAAAACCCGGTGGGTCGAGCGCTGCTTGAAAAGAGCTTTTCGCGTGATGCCATTGCCAAAAGTCTGAGCAAACTGGTCGGTGCCAGGATGTCCTGGCCAAACGAGGTGCTTATTGAGCGGGTATTCAAGCTTTCAAATCTGCCCGGTAATCTCCAGGCATTCATCGATTTTGCCGCAACGGATCAGCGTGATCGCTCGGCTGAAATCCGCACTATCCAGACACCTACGCTGGTCTTGCGCGGCGAACATATCGACAGTCAGTACTTCACTCGGGATATCGCAAACAGCATAGAAACGGTGTGTCCCGAAGTCGGCCATCTACTGCCTGACGAGGCGCCGGACTATGTGGTCGCAGCAATAAGGCAGCGCACAGCCCTCGCCGAACACCAGACAGCGCAGGTTTGAAGACTGTTTCATCGCTCAACAAAACCATTATCAAAATAGTTTCGCTCCCTGACAGCGGTGAAAGCAGCGCCGGACTTCACCACGCCCTGAACCTACAGACAGGCATTATCAAATGAATACACATCAGCATATCGAACAGGACATTTGCGACGTCCTGATTATCGGCTCCGGACCCACCGGACTGACCCTGGCCTGCGACTTGGCCCAGCGTGGTATCAACGTCAGAATCATTGAAAAAGCGGCGGAGCCGTTCAATGGCTCGCGCGGCAAAGGCATACAACCGCGCACCATAGAAGTGTTCGATAGCCTTGGCGTCGCAGCGCCTCTATTGCGCGCCGGGCAGTTGTATCCACCCATGAAGTTTCATGTTTCTTTGTTAAGCCTCAAATGGAACATGATGAAGTACCAGAAACAGACAGCGGATATCCCCTACCCGAACGTATGGCTCGTGCCGCAATGGCGCACCGAACAGGTGTTGCGTGACCGACTGGCCGAATGGGGCATTCAGGTCGAATGGGCCACTGAAGCCCTCGACATCAAACAGAATGCCGAAGGTGTCACTGTGCAGCTCGATTGCCGAGGGCAGACTCGTAGCGTGCACGCGCGCTATCTGGTCGGCGCTGACGGCGGCAAGAGTTTCGTGCGCAAGCAACTGGGCGTTAACTTTGCGGGCGTCACGTCTCAGGAAGGCCGGATGATCGTCGGCGACCTGGAGGTGGACGGGCTTTCACGGGATGCATGGCACGTATGGCCGATGCGCAAAGGCGCAATGATCGGCCTGTGTCCAATGCCGCATTCAAACCTGTTCCAGTTGATGATGCGTCTTGACGCCGACGAACCCGTCCCGGAGCTGTCGGAGCACACTCTTCAGACCCGCTGGCTGGCAGCCACCGGCGAGAAGAAGATTCGCCTGCACAGTCCGACCTGGCTTTCAGTGTTCCGGCCCAATGTGCGCCTGGCCGAGCGCTATCGGGTCGAACGGGTGTTTCTCGCGGGCGACGCTGCCCACGAGCACACCCCGGCAGGCGCACAAGGCCTCAACACCGGCGTGCAGGATGCCTGGAACCTGGGCTGGAAACTCGCAGCGGTGCTGGGTGGCGCGCCCGAAACACTGCTCGACACTTACGAAGAAGAACGTAGACCGGTGGCGGCGGCAGTGCTGGAGTTGTCCAGCGAACTGTTTAATAACACCACCGGGGCCGGTATCCCAAAACTCAGGCGTGGCGACAAGGAGCGGCAATTGTTGCTCAACTACCGCGGCAGTTCACTTTCGGTGAACAGTGCCGACAACGTCGACGGCAAGGTCCAGGCAGGCGATCGCGCGCCGGATGCCACCTGCTCGCAGCAGCGTTGCGGGAGCACACAGTTGTTCGACATCTTCCGGGGCGAGCACTTCACACTGCTGGCATTTGGTAAGCATGCCATCGCGGCGATGCAGGCGTTCGACAGCCACGACAAGCGATGCCTGCGGGCCTTTGCCGTGCGGCCCGCGCACATCAGCAATGACCGCGACGGTCTGGTCGATGAAGCCGGTCAGGCGTGCCAAGCCTATGGCGTGAGCGCTGAGGAAAACATCATCTTTCTGGTGCGGCCCGACGGGTATGTCGGGCTGGTGGCCGGGGACGATTACGCAGCGGCAATCGAGCGTTATCTGGCCAGGGTGACCGGTGCGCCCGGCCATGTCGACGGCAGCGACGTGCAAACGACACGCGCCCTTGCACACTGATGTACGTCAGCAAGATCACTCAGAGAGCCCTCTTCATGAAACACTTTTTCCTCCCCGCACTGACCGTCGTTGCCTTGCCTGCCCTGTCGTTGCAGTTCGCCCATGCAGAACCCGGCGATTTCAGCCTGGGCCTGGGCGCGGCAATCAGCGAGAGCCCTTATTCGGGCGTCGGCACACAGGTCAACCCGATACCGTTGATCAAATATGAAGGCGAACGTTTTTATGTGAACGGTGTAACCGCAGGTTATCACCTGATCAACACCGAATCGTTCTCTCTCGATGCCATTGTTGCCCTGCAGATGGACGGCATCGATCGTGACGACTTCGGTCGCCGCGAACTGGCCAGAAACGGCATCGACCGCGACCTGCTGGAAGACCGCGACAACGGCATCGACGCAGGATTGGCCGCCAAACTGCGCGGCGCTGCCGGCCAGCTTGAAGTGGTCGCCAAAAACGACATCAGCGGTGCCAGCGATGGCTACTCGCTGAACCTTGAATACGCGTACCCCTTCACCTGGGGCAACACCCGCTTCAAGCCCAACGTCGGTGCCACCCATATGTCTGGCAACCTGGTGGATTACTACTACGGTATGCTGAAAGAAGAAGAGCAACGCGGCATTGCCCAGTACCGTCCAGGCAGCGCCACGGTGTCCTATGTCGGTCTCGGTTTTTCCCAGCCCATCGGCAAACAGTGGGAAGTCTCGGGCAACCTGCGCTACAGCGCACTGCCGAATGAACTGAGCGACAGCCCGCTGGTAGAGCGTGACACAGACAGTTCCACGTCGATGTTCATCGGCATTTCGCGCAAGTTCTGATACCCGTTACGGCCAGCGCCGGGGTTACATTCGAGACGTCAACATGACCGTTCTAATAGTCGCGCTCATTTATACCGCAGGGTCCATCTATTACGTTTATCGTTTCAGGGGACGTATGCGTTATGAACGCTTTTCTCAGTACCTGCGCAAAAGCTGGCCGGTCTTTGCGCCCTTCAACTGTTTCCTGTACGCCTTCACGCATGCCCATGCTCGCAAGTCCGTGACCGATACCCTGCACTTTCCGGGCACGAACCTGCTTCGGGAGAACTGGCAGATCATCCGCAACGAGGCCTTGGCGCTCGATAAACAAGGCGTTTTTGAAAGCATCGTAAAAGAGGGTTCGCCGGGCTTCTACGACGTCGGATTCAGAACATTTTACAAACATGGCTGGAGCAAGTTTTACCTGACCTGGTACGGGTATAACCATCCGTCAGCACAGCGTCTATGCCCACAAACCACCGCACTGCTGGAAAAAGTGCCCGGTATCAAAGGAGCCATGTTTTCACTGCTGCCCGCCGGGGCAAGCCTGACGCTACACGCAGATCCATTGGCGTGTTCATTGCGCTATCACCTGGGCCTGAAGACGCCGCAAAGCGACAGCTGTTTTATCAACGTCGACGGCGTAACGACAACCTGGCGTGACGGAGAGGATTTCATCTTCGACGAGACTCGCCCGCACTATGTCCACAACCACAGTGAAGCGCCACGACTGATTCTGATGTGTGACATCGAGCGCCCGATGTATCTGCCTGGCAGACTGTTCAACCGGCTCTACAATCAGTTGGCCAACCTGACAGTAGTCGCCAATACCGAAGAAGATGCCCGCGGGGCAGCGAGCGCACTGTTCGACAGGCTGAACCCGGTGCTCAAACGCGGCAAGCGTCTGAAGAGCACCAACAAGGCGCTCTACAACACCTTGAAATGGGCGATCAATGGCAGCCTGCTGATGTTCATCTTCGGCAGCCTGTTCACGGTAAGCGCCGCCGTGGATTACCTGACGTTCAATTGAGCGACCCTCGCTCTCTTCACCCTCGGCAGAGTGCTATCCCATCATGATCGAACGATCACTGAGTGTTTTAATCGTCGAAGACAATCTGGCGCTGGCCGCCAACATGTTCGACTACCTGGAAGCCTGCGGCCATACGCTGGATGCGGCGCCCGACGGCAAGTCCGCGATGCGCCTGATCAGCGAAAACCACTACGACGTCATCGTGCTGGACTGGATGATGCCGCGCATGGACGGCATCAGCCTCCTGCGTCACCTGCGCACCGAATTGCGCAATCCGGTGCCGGTGATGCTGCTGACCGCCAAGGACCAACTGGACGACAAGCTGCTGGGCTTTGAGTCGGGTGCGGACGATTACATCGTCAAACCGCTGGCCCTGCCTGAGCTGGAAATTCGTTTGCGGGTGCTGGCTGCGCGCAGTCATAAGCGCTCGGATGTTCGGCAGGTGCTGGAAGTCGCCGATCTGTGTTTCGACCTGGGCACACAAACCATCATGCGCGGCGGTGTCCAGCTGCCCTTTTCGCCGATCAGACGAACCCTGCTGGAGGTTCTGATGCGCAACTCGCCGCACGTTGTTACGCGCACGCAGCTGGAGCTGCTCATCTGGGGCGACAGCGTGCCCGACGGCGACCTGCTGCGCTCGCACATGCATTTGCTCAGAAAGACCATCGATGGCGAGCGGGTCGCCGAGCAAAAGCTGCTCCATACAGTACCGGGTATCGGTTTTCGCCTGTGCGTGTGCCCATGATCAATCTTCCCGGCCGCCGGGGCAGCCTGCATCGCCTGATCAGTGCAATTCTGCTCGGCTTCGGGCTACTGATGACCACCGGCCTGACCACTCAGGCATTCATGAGCCAGGAACTCGTCGATCACCCGATCTGGAAAGAATTGCTTGAAACCGCGACAGCCAATGCACTTGCAGACACGCCACAGCCCAAACCACAGAAAGGCGACAGAATTCAGATATGGAAACTGTCGAACGACACCCGCACTGATACTGCCGCGACCGGCATGCCGCCTTTTCTCGCGTCACTTGCACCAGGTTTCTACAGCGAGGGCGATCTGGACCGAAGATCTTCAGGCTTCTCCGACCCCGACTACGCCGTGCTGGTCACCTCGCTGGGCAAGGAGCGTTTGATAGCGGCTATCGACATCAGCGATCTGGAGCGGGAGCAGAACCTCATCGCTTTGATCGGGGCGGTGTTTCTGCTACTCAATCTGATCCTGATTATTGCCGTGATCGCCTGGCTGTACGTTCGCCTGCATCGTCCGGTTCAGGCGCTTGCGCGGGGCATGAAGCAACTCGACCCGGAACGACCCGCGCAACGGTTGCCCGTGCAGTACGCTCAGGAAGAGCTCAAGGACATTGCCTGCGGCATCAATGCGCATCTGGAGCGGGTCGAACACTTCATAGGCCGTGAACGTGCGCTGCTGGATCAGGCCAGCCATGAGTTCCGCACGCCGATTGCGGTAATCAGCGGTGCGCTGGATGTGCTGGCCAGGCAAAAACTGCCGCCGTGCGCAAAGCCGCCGCTGCAACGCATGCGCGCCACCGTGGAAAACCTTACGGAAATCATGGTTGCGCTGCTGTATCTGTCACGCGAGCCGTTGACCTCGCATCAGGATGACCCGCTCGAAGTCGATCGCCTGCTGCCCGCTCTGGTCAAGGATCACGAGCATCTGCTCGACGGCAAACCGGTGCAGTTCTCGGTGCAGGTTCACCAGTCGCTCACCCTATACGTGCCGGAAGCGATGTTACGCATCGCCGTTGGTAACCTGCTGCGTAATGCGGCGGAAAACACCTATGACGGCACCATCGCTGTGCGGCTCAAGGAGGGTGTGTTGAGCGTGACCGACTCGGGCGAAGGCTTCGACACCGAGCAGGCTTCCCGGCACTACCTGTCACTGCTGCGAAACCCGATCAGGGCAGGCAGCGGGAAAGGCTTGGGGCTGTTTCTGGTGCGACGTATCTGCGAACGCTTTCAATGGACACTGACGCTGGAGTCGATGCCGACACTGGGCACCCGGGCAGGACTGGACTTCCGGTTACAGCCCTCATCGGCCTCGGAAAAAACCTGAATGCTGCGGCAGCACCACTACCGCTTCATTGCTTGTGTCGCGCCCGGCCTACGCCCATAAAAAACCCCTGCCACTGTACCGGCAAGGGTTATTTCCATAACGGAGCCAGATGTCTAGCGGCGCTTCATCCGGTCGATGATCACCGCCAGCAGCAGAATCGTGCCGCGAATCACGTACTGATAAAACGTATCGATGTTCTTCAGGTTCATCGCGTTTTCGATGATTGCCAGAATCAATACGCCAGCAATGACGTGACGAATCATGCCAATCCCGCCACTCAGCGACACCCCGCCCAGCACACAGGCTGAAATCACCGTCAGCTCGAAGCCCTGACCGATCATTGGTTGACCCGAAGTCATGCGCGAGGCTAGAACGACCCCCGCCAACGCGCCAATCAGGCCGTGTACAGCGAAGATGATGATCTTGGTGCGATCGACGTGCACGCCGGCCAGCAAGGCGGCTTCCTGGTTGCCACCAATGGCCATGGTGTTGCGCCCGTAAGTGGTGTAATTGAGCAACCAGCCGAAGAAGATAAAGCAGGCAATGGTGATCAGGATCGGCACCGGCACGCCGTACACCTGGCCGTTACCGAAGATGAAGAAGTCCTCATTGGAGACGCCGACAGCCTTGCCGTTGGAAAAGATGTAAGCCAGGCCGCGCACGATCTGCATGGTCGCCAGCGTCGCGATCAAGGCATTGATGCGCAGTTTGGCGATCACGATGCCGTTGATCAGGCCGACCACCAGGCCCAGCGCCAGTGCGGCAGACACGCCCAGAAACACGCTGTCGGTGTCGCGGATCACAATGCTGGCGATAACCCCGGAACAGGCCAGCACCGACCCGATCGACAGGTCGAAATGCCCGGACGCCAGGCAATACAGCATGGTGCAGGCCGCGATACCCACAGTTGAAATGGCCAGGCCAAGGCCGCGCATGTTCAGTGGCGACATGAAGTTGTCGATAAACACGGCGCAGAGCAGGAAGATTCCCACGGCCGCCAGGAGCATCACCCAGTCATCGACAAAACGACGCAGGTTCATGGCCTGACGGGGAGCCTGCAGGCTGGATTCGGTAGACATACGCACCTCTTTTTTATTGTTCATGGTCAGGGACCGATTGTCAGCCGCGCGTGCGTGGCAGAGCCAATTGCAGGAGTCGCGACTCGTCAGCCTCGTCGCGGTTGAGTTCGCCGGTGATTGCGCCTTCGCTCATCACCAGAATGCGGTCTGAAATACCCATGACTTCCATCAGATCGCTGGACACCACAATCACCGCAATCCCGTCAGCAGCGAGGTTGTGAATGATTTCGTAGATTTCAGATTTGGCACCGACGTCGATGCCGCGAGTCGGCTCGTCCAGCAGCAGGACTTTCATCGGCATCGACAGCCAGCGACCGAGAATCGCCTTCTGCTGGTTGCCCCCGGACAGAAACATGATTTGCTGGTCAGGCGATGGCGTCTTGACGTTCATCGATTTGATCTGACTGCGCGCGTTATCCCGCTCCCAACTGCCCTGGATCAGGCAGCCAAGGTTCACGTGCCGCGGCCGGGCACCGATGTTGATGTTTTCTGCAACGCTGGACAGCGGCACGATGCCTTCTTTCTTGCGATCCTCGGGGCACAGCAGAATCCCCGCCTCGATGGCATCACGCGGCGACCGCAGGGTCAGCGGCTGGCCATCCAGTTGCAGACTAGCCGCCGTGCTGCGCGTCAGCCCGGACAACATCCGAAACAACTCGGTGCGCCCGGCGCCCACCAGACCGAAAAAGCCCAGCACCTCGCCCTTTTGCACCGCAAAGGTAACCGGCTCGTGCAGCCCTGGCCCCATCAGCCCGGTCACGCGCAGGCTCGGGCCTTGATGCTGGCGGGGCCGGTAATTGTAGATATTCTGGATATCGCGACCGACCATGCAGGTCACCAGCCGGTCGTGATCGAGGTCGGCCATCTGCTCGAAGGTTTTGACGAAACGGCCGTCCTTGAACACCGTCACGGCATCGCAAACGCGGAAGATTTCTTCCATGCGATGGGACACGTAAAGAATCACCCGGCCTTCGTCACGCAGCCGCACGATGATTGCCATCAAGCGGTCAATCTCACGCGCCGACAGGCTGCTGGTCGGTTCGTCGAAGGCGATGACATGAGCGTTGCGCGACATGGCCTTGGCGATTTCGACCAGTTGCCGCTGGCCCAGCGAAAGATCGCCCAGCCGGGTGTGCGGATCAATTTCGTCGGCCAGCCCCTTGAGCAGCTCAGCGGCCTGGCGGTACATCGCGCGACGATTGATCAGACCGAAGCGGTTGGGCATGTGCCCGAGCAGCAGGTTCTCGGCAACGGTCATTTCCGGCACCAGATGCAGCTCCTGGTGAATCACCGCGACACCCGCTGCAATACTGTCGGCAGTGGACCTGAACTGGTGAGTCTGGTCGCCGATCTGCAGGCTGCCACTGTTGGGCTGATACGACCCGCCAAGGATTTTCAGCAGCGTCGACTTGCCTGCGCCGTTTTCGCCCATCAGCGCATGAACGCTGCCGGGACGGGCTTCGAAGGTGATATCAGACAGCGCCTTGACGCCCGGAAACACCTTGCCGATGCCATTGAAACGCAGGGCGCCGCCTATGGGTTGAAGCTCGACAGCCTGTTGCATGAAACCAACCTCCTCGCATGTGTGAGGGGCCTGAAAATCAGGCCCCTCGCTCAGCTCACTTCCACAGACCGATTTTGGTCAGTTCAGCCTGGAAGTTTTCGCGAGTGATCAGTGTCACGTCATCCATAGCGGTGTACTTCGGCGGCTCCACACCTTTGGTGACCCAGTTGAACACGTACTCGGCCGTCTTGTAGCCTTCCTTGTCCGGGCTTGGCAGCATCGAGCCGAAGAATCCACTCTCTTTCTTCTTCAATTCATCGATCGCGTCGGTACCGTTGATACCGATCCCCAGCACGTTCTTGGCGCTGAAGCCATTACTGGCGGTGGCGCGTACACCGCCCAGTACGGTGTTGTCGTTCATGCCACCGATGATCAGGTTTTTAGCGTCGCCCGGCAGCTTTGGCAGCGCCGAGTTGGTAGCGTCCATTCCGCCCGGCACATCAAGCGTCTTCTGTGCAGAGAACAGAATGTGATCCGCTGGCAAACCGGCTTTTTTCAACGCGTCCACCGAGCCGTCGGTGCGTTTCTTGCCGGTATCGAGTTCGCTGTAAGTGTTAATGATTGCGTAAGTGCCTTTCCACTCGCTTTCATCCCACTTGCGAATCTTCGCCTCGTTCGCCATGGCGGCGCCCTGCTTCTGGCCCACTTCGAAGGCCGCCATACCCAGATATGGCACGTCTTCCATAGTTTTGCCCTTGGCGTCGACGAAGCGGTCATCCACTGCCATGACTTTCATGTCGTAGGACTTGGCCTTGGCGACGATTGCAGGACCGAGGGAAACATCAGGCGGGCAGATCACGAAACCTTTGACGCCGTTGGCAGCCAGGTTGTCGATGGCTGACAGGGTCTTCTCGCCGTCGGGTACGGCAATCTTGATGACGGTAAAGCCAAGGTCCTTGCCGGCTTTCTCGGCAAATTGCCACTCGGTCTGAAACCAAGGCTCTTCAGCCTGCTTGACCAGGAAACCGATTTTGACTTCTTCAGCGGCAGAAGTGACGCCACTCATGCCCAGGATGGCGGTGGCAACAGCGGCACAGCACAGGGAACGAATCCCGTGACGACTCAACATAGCTAACTCCTTATTTTTATTGAATAGCTACAACGTTCAGCGAAGTGGCGGTGACGAGCGCGGAGACGTCCGGCACCGATTAAATAGTCATACCATATAATGAATGACCGCTATGTAACCTAATGTCACTCTGCCGCCGCGCTCCTGCTGGAGTGCGCCGGCCGCGAAAAACCTTAGCCGGCGAAGCGCTGGCACCGTGTTCCCGTGACGCCTACATGCGCCATCAGCACCGCGCCGTCGAACTGACCATGAGCGTCGGCGGGCGCAGCACTGGTGATGTACAGCGTGTCCAGGTCAGGACCGCCGAACACACAACTGGTGGGATGGCTGACAGGCAATTCGACGATCCGGTCGACGCTGCCATCCGGCGCAAAGCGGATCAGGCAATTGCCGCCCCAGCGTGCGTTCCAGACATAACCCTCGGCGTCCATTGCCGAGCCGTCGGGCGAACCGCGACTGTGCTCGGCGGCCCAGATCTGGCGGGGGCCCAGCGCACCGTCGTCCCGCACCGGGTAGTGATAAATGACGTCATCGAGGGTATCGGCGCTGTACAACACGCTGCCATCAGCGTTCCAGAGCAAGGTGTTGACGATGCCCTGCCCGTCCAGCAAGCGAGTCACGCGCGCGTCGGCATCGACGCGAAACAACCCGCCCGAACGACGAACCAGCGGCACATCACCGCCTTCAGCGTCGATATTGTTTTGCATGCTGCCCAGCCACAGGCGGCCACTTGCGTCGCAACGGGCCTCGTTGGCGCGATTGCCGGGCGTCGGGTCAGCCACGCAGAACAACGCCAACGAGGTTTTTTCGGAGGTCAGATCCAGGCGATATACGCCGCTGGCCAATGTCACCAGTGCGTCGCCATGGGTGGTCGGAATGAACGCGGAAACAGGCTCGGGCATACGCCATTGGCGGTACTGCCCGGCAACCAGCCGGCAGGCGAGAAAGCCGGCGATATCGACCCAGTACAGGGCCTGCGTTTCGGCATCCCAGAAGGAGCCCTCGGCCAGCTTGAAACGGTGCTCGGAAACGGGCAGCCAGTTCATGAAAAATGTCCTTTGTTATTGTTGTAAAGGCACTTTTTAAATAGGGGTACCGCTCAATGGTCGTGTCGCGCACCTGGCCAGCCTGTCCGTCGCTGATCAGACAAGCCCGTCCGGCACGAAATATTGCCGGATCGGCTAAAGTGACGCACGCCGCTTCGCTGACACGTGCACTACTAAATAGTATTACAATTTATTTTTCAAGCGGCATTTTATCGGCTATAACCCCATGCATCGGATGAAATCCGATCAAATAGTCTTACCAATAACAATAAAAGTGGGTAGATCAGATGAAAACGCATGCTCTTCTCAGCACCCTTGGACTGTCTTTGATGATCAGCACCTTGACTGCACAGGCTGCAGCACTCTCCAGCGAACACAGCACCTTTGGCCAACTGCCGGACGGCACCGCCGTCGAGAAATACACCCTGCGCAACAGCCACGGCGTGCAGGCCAGCATCATCACCTACGGCGCCACCCTGCAATCGCTGCTGGTGCCGGACAAGGCTGGCAAGGTCGAAGACATCGTGCTGGGCTTCGATGATGTACAGGGGTACCAGAACAACGGCACGGTTTATTTCGGCGCGACCATTGGCCGCTTCGGCAACCGCCTCGCAGGTGGCAAATTCACACTCGATGGCAAGACCTGGCAGGTTCCGCTCAACGACAAGACCAACGCCTTGCACGGCGGTGACAAGGGCTTCGATAAGCGCCTGTGGAAAGCCGAGGAAACCAAAACCGGTGATTCGGTCGGCGTGAAACTCACGTACGTGTCACCCGATGGCGAAATGGGCTTCCCCGGCACCCTGCAGACCGAAGTCACGTACAGCCTGAACGACAAGAACGAGCTGAAAATCGACTACCGGGCCACCACCGACAAGCCGACGGTGCTGAACCTGACCAACCACAGCTATTTCAATCTGGCGGGCGCAGGCAGCGGCGATGTGCTCAAGCAGGTCGCCACCCTGCACGCTTCGCATTACACGCCGGTCAACGACAAACTGATCCCGACCGGCGAATTGCCCGCCGTGGCCGGCACACCGATGGACTTCCTCAAACCCACGGCCTTCGGCAAGCACATCAAGGATGATCATCCGCAGCTCAAGTACGCTGAACCCAAGCAAGGCGGCTTTGACTTCAACTGGGTTCTGGACACCAAAGGCGATGTGAAGAAACTGGCCGCCGAGGTCAGCGACCCGCAGTCCGGGCGCAAACTGCAGTTGTTCACCACCGAACCCGGCGTGCAGCTGTACACCGGCAACTTCCTGGATGGCAGCATCCACGGCAAGGGCGGCAAGGTCTACCCGCACTGGGGTGCGTTCACGCTTGAAACCCAGCATTACCCTGACGCGCCCAACCAGCCGACATTCCCCAGCACTCGACTGGACCCGGGCAAAGCCTACACCCAGACCACTGTGTTCAAATTCCTCACTGACTGAGGCATGACCTCGCGCAGCCCTGCTCGCAAGGGCTGCGCGTGTTCGGGTTTACTGATTGCGCTTCATCGCTGCCGTCAGCGTATCGACGTTGTAGCGAAACATCTTCGCGTACGTTGGCGCGGGGCCATCGGCTGGCGACAGTGATTCAACGTACAGCTCGCCGCCCGGATGGGCACCACTGGCCTGGGCGATCTGCTTGACCAGACGCGGATCACTGGAGTTCTCGAAGAAATACGCGCTGACGTGTTCGGCCTTGATCTGCCGGATCAGCTTCGAAACATCGGCTGCCGACGCCTCGGACTCGGTAGACAGACCCAGCGGCGACAGGAACGTCACGCCGTAGGCATCACCGAAATAACCGAACGCATCGTGAGAAGTCAGGATCTTGCGGCTGGCCGCCGGGACCGAGTTAATCTGATCACGGGCGTACTGATCGAGCTGTTGCAAGTCAGCGATGTAGCGGTCGCCATTGGCCTGGTATTCGCTGGCACCTTCGGGGTCGGCTTTCTTCAATGCAGCGATGATGTTGCGCACATAAATCACCCCATTGGCAGCGCTGTTCCAGGCATGTGGATCGACGATGCGTTTGCCATCTTCATCCATGCTGCGCGTCTTGATGCCTTGCGAAAGCACCACCGGCTGGCCTTTGTAGCCTGAGGCCTTGATCAACCGATCCATCCAGCCTTCCAGATGCAGGCCGCTGACAAAAGCCAGATCGGCATTTTTCAGTGCCTGAGCATCACTTGGCGTTGGCTCGTAGACGTGCGGGTCGCCATTCGGGCCGATCAGGGATTTGACGTGAACACGCTCGCCGCCGACCGTGCTGACCATATCGGCGATCACCGTAAACGATGCCACCGTCTCAAGTGGTTTGGCCTGGGCCAGACTGGCGAACGCGGACAACGCCAGTGCAGCCATCGAACTCAACAGCATCAATCGTTTCATGACATACCTTTTCAGTGGGCCAGGTGAGGTTTGGGAAACAGCCGACGCACAATGCCTGTGCGTCCGAACAGCAGGGAAAATGCGTAAAACGCACTCGCGGTCAATACGATGGCGGGCCCCGAGGCCACGCCAAGGTGATAGGAAACGATCAGGCCGATCAGCCCGGACAAGGTGGCGAGCAGCGTCGAAATCAACATCAGGCCGCTCAGCGAATTGCTCCAGAATCGCGCAGCCGTTGCGGGCAGCATCATCATGCCGACCGCCATCAACGTGCCCAGCGCCTGAAAACCTGCGACCAGATTGAGCACGACAAGCAGCAGGAACAACACGTGATACAGCGATCCACGCCCGCCCTCGGCGCGCAAGAAACCCGGATCGAAGCACTCCAGCACCAGTGGGCGGTAGATCACCGCCAACAGCACCAGCGTGAACGAAGCAATGCTGCCGACCATGTAGATCGACGCGTCATCGATGGCCAGAATGGTGCCGAACAGCACATGCAGCAGGTCGACGCTGGAGCCGTGCAGCGACACGATCAGCACCCCGGCTGCCAGCGAGGTCAGGTAGAAACTGGCGAAACTGGCATCCTCGCGCAGTGACGTCAGGCGGCTGACCAGCCCGGACAGCAACGCCACCGCCAACCCGGCGATCAGGCCGCCAAAGCCCATGGCGGGCAGTGAAAGGCCGGCGACCATGAAGCCTACCGCAGCCCCCGGCAGCACCGCATGACTCATGGCGTCGCCCACCAGGCTCATGCGTCGCAGCATCAGCAACACGCCCACCGGGCCCGAACCGATACCCAGGGCCAGGCACGCTACCAGCGCGCGACGCATGAAACCGAATTCGATAAACGGCTCGACGATCAGGCTGTAGAGCATCATGTGCGCTCGTCCTCGACATCACACAACAGTGCGTCGGGGCTCCAGTATTCCGCCATGTTGCGCGCCTTGCGCAGGTTGGCAACGCTGAGCACATCCGCTGTGTCACCCCAGGCGATGGCTTCGCGGGCCATCAACAGCGTTTGCGGAAAGTGCTGACGAACCTGATCGATGTCGTGCAACACCGCGATCACGGTCCGCCCCTGGCCGTGCCAGGCCCGCACCAATTCCAGCAAATCGCGAGTGGTGCGTGCATCAATGGCGGTGAACGGCTCGTCCAGCAAAATCACCGAAGCGTCCTGCAGCAACAGCCGGGCAAACAGCACGCGCTGGAACTGGCCGGACGACAGCGAACCCACGCTGCGACCTTCGAACCCTTCCAGCCCGACGGTGCGTAGCGCCTCTGCGGTGAGCCGGGCATGATTGCGCGTCAGGCCACGAAACGGCCCGATGCTGTGCCACGCGCCCATGGCCACGGTATCCGCCACGCTCAACGGAAAGCTGCGATCGATTTCGGCGGCCTGAGGCAGATAGCCGATGGTGCGGGTTGCCAGACGCCCGCGATCGACACGCCCCTGCGCAGGCTTCATGGTCCCGGCGATGGCCTTGATCAGGGTCGACTTGCCGGCACCGTTCGGTCCGACAATCGCCGTCAGGCTGCCCGCTTCGAATCGACCGTTGAGGTGATGCACAGCGGGGCGGCGCTCGTAAGCCACCGTAAGGTTTTCGAGGCTGATCGCGGCACTCACGGAATGGCCACCGACCAGCCGATCGCCGCCCACAACAGCGCCAGTACCGCAAGCGAGAACAGCACTCGTTTCCAGGCCGACTGGGCCAGAACGGAAGCCGGGATCGAAGAAGATTGAGAAGATTTCACGCGCCAGTAACCTGCAATTATTCGTTACAGTATTACATATCAAAGACACACTTCGTTATAAAATAACATTTAAGAATGCAAGCTGTTGCTGTGACCACGCCTGCCGACCTTCGGTCTGATCGCGTTTGCGTTGCTTGAGTCTGTACTGGCAAACCTATACTGTACATCCAAACAGTCAAGGGTCTTTCCATGGAGCTCATCGACAAGCTCAGCATCCTCGCAGACGCCGCCAAGTACGATGCGTCGTGCGCCAGCAGTGGAGCCCCCAAGCGCAGCTCGCAGAACAAATCCGGGCTGGGTTCCACCAACGGCATGGGCATTTGCCACAGCTATACGCCCGATGGACGTTGCGTCTCGTTGCTGAAAATCCTGCTGACCAACTTCTGCCTGTATGACTGCCAGTATTGCGTCAACCGCCGCTCCAGTGATGTGCCGCGCGCGCGCTTCACGCCCGAAGAAGTGGTCACCCTGACTCTGGACTTCTATCGTCGCAATTGCGTCAGCGGGCTGTTTTTGAGTTCCGGGATCATTCGCTCGGCCGATTACACCATGGAGCAGTTGGTCGAGGTGGCGCGGTTGCTGCGCGAAGTGCACGAGTTCCGCGGCTACGTCCACCTCAAGACCATTCCCGATGCCGATCCGGCGCTCATCGAAAAGGCCGGGCGCTATGCCGACCGCCTGAGCGTCAATATCGAGCTGCCGACCGATCTCAGCCTGCAAACCCTTGCGCCGGAAAAAGACGTCGCGTCCATCAAGCAGGCCATGCAGACCATCTACACCGGCGAACAGACTGTGCGCAACGAACCGCGCTCGCCGCGTTTTGCGCCAGCCGGGCAAAGTACGCAAATGATCGTTGGCGCTGACGCCACCGATGACAGCACCATCCTGCACAGCGCGCAGTCACTGTACAGTGACTTCAAGCTGCGCCGGGTCTACTACTCGGCGTTCAGCCCGATCCCGAACAGCCCCAACAGCGTGCCGCTGGCCGCCCCGCCGCTGATGCGCGAGCACCGCCTGTATCAGGCCGACTTTCTGCTGCGCGGGTATGGTTTCACTGCAGGCGAACTGCTCAGCGGCCCCGGCGATCTTGCCCTGGATATCGGCCCCAAGCTGGCATGGGCATTGGGCAATCGGCAAGTGTTTCCACTGGACTTGAACAACGCCGACCCGGCGCTGATCGCCCGGGTGCCGGGCATCGGCATTCGTACCACCCAGCGGCTGGTCGAGCTGCGCAAGCAGCGGCGCATTCGTTACGAAGACCTGACCCGCATGCGTTGTGTGCTGGCCAAAGCCAAACCGTTCATCATCACCAGCGACTATCACCCGCCACATGCCGAGACCACCAGCGAGTTCCTGCATCATCAGTTGCGCGACCGGCCGCAGCCCCAGCAAATGGGGCTCTGGGGATGATCTGTCTCGATTGTGATGATCTGTTCGAAACGTGGCGAACTCAGGCACGCTGGCTATTGAGCCACGAGATCGACCCCAGCCAGGTCAGCTGGAAATCCCCTGATGCAGCCGACCTGTTTGGCAGCGAGGAACAATACCCCGAAGAATACGGCCCGTTTCAAGCGCGGGTTCCGCTGGAGTTGTTGAAACTGCTGGAAAGCACGTCGCGCTATCGCGGCGAGCAGCGCTGGAGCTTGCTGTATGAAGTGCTGTGGCGCGTTACGCATGGTGATCGAACGGCCATGATGGCGGGCGACAAACTGGGCAGCGAGCTGCATCGACGTCTCAAATCGGTACGGCGCGAGGCGCACCATCTGCATGCCTTTCTGCGTTTTGTGGCGCTGCCGCCTGCCGACAACGAAGCAGCGATCATGCGCCCGCAGTATGTAGCCTGGCATGAGCCGGCCCACGATATTCTGCTGAGTGCCAGTGAACACTTCATAGGGCGAATGGGCCAGCATCGCTGGATGATTGCCACGCCACATGACGGTGTCTATTACGACGGCAATGAGCTGATTCACGAACGCCGCTGCCCGGAAGCATGGAAGACCATGGCGAGGCAGGTGGAGGACCCGCACGGTGAGCTTTGGCTGACGTATTACAGTCACATCTTCAATCCCGCCCGGCTGAACCCCAAGGTCATGGAGGGTCACTTCCCTTCGCGCTTCTGGAAAAACCTGCCGGAAGGCCCGCTGATCCCGGCACTCATCACTCAGGCCCGCACCGGCAAACAGCGCGACGGCCAGGCCAGTGACATCGCCGCCCGACGCGGCAAGAAGATTGCGCTGAAGGATTGAGTCTTTGACGTTGCGACGCTCGTGCCCTGGCTGATGCATCCAGGATCGGACGCAGAGCGTCCGGAACGGCATGCGACGCGGAGCGTCGCACGATAGTTGAGATTATCGGGAATGCCTGGGTTGATGTATAACGCCCGGTGCCTAAAACGAAACCCGCCCTTCGATACAGGTCACGGTCGAGCCACCCACCCAGATATCGTCACCCACTCGCTGAATGGACACCCGCCCCTTGCGTCCGAGTGCGGTGCCCTGGCTGACAACGTAACGCTCGGGCGCGAGGCCCTCTTCCAGAAACCAGCGGGCGATACCGGCGTTGAGGCTGCCGGTCACCGGGTCTTCGGCCATGCCGTCACCGGGCACGAAAGCGCGCACTTCAAACTGCGCCTCGTCACCCTCCACCGCAGGGTCCCATGGCGCGACAACGCCGAGCTTCAGGCCGCTCAGTTGCGCGTAGTCAGGCTGCAAATTGAGCACACTGGCGCGATCTGCCAGCCTGAAAGCGACCCAGCCGGGGCCGTTATCCACCCAGCGCGCATCCAGAATGTCCCCCGTACCGAGCTTCATGCCAAGGCGAATCCGCTCGATCAGCTCCGGTTCTACCGCGCCCGAACGCAGCAACGGGGGCGCAGTGAATGCCAGCCCACTGCCCTCGCGGCGAATGCGCACCAGCCCGATGCCGCACTCCTGAATGATTTCCTCACCCTGCGCCACGCCGCCGCTCTCCAGCCAAGCGTGACAGCTGCCCAAGGTGGGATGGCCAGCGAACGGCAGCTCGACAAGGGTCGTGAAGATACGCACGCGATAGTCGGCACGCGGATCTGTCGGTTTGAGCAGAAAGGTGGTTTCACTGAGGTTGGTCCAGCGCGCGAACGCTGCCATCTGCTCGTCGGTCAGGCCATCCGCGCCCAGCACCACGGCCAGCGGATTGCCGAGTAGCGGTTGATCGCTGAACACGTCCAGTTGTTTGAAATCGAACGATCGCATCAGGCTTCCTTGGCATAGAGACAAAGAACCAAGGTTGCCATGACTGTGGCGCAATCAACAACGGATATTGAACCAACCTTGGACCTGGCCGCTCACAGCTCGAAGGCTGCTGCTAATCTCGCGGCCTTGTGGTTTGAACAGGCAACGCACGTCACCCGAGGTTTGAAGATGCTGGACAGCACAACTCACCGTCAGCTCGAAACGCTTTGCAATGCAATGGCCGAAAAGTCGTTTCTGGTCGTGACCGGTGCGGGTATCAGCACCGCGTCAGGCATCCCGGACTACCGTGACAAGGACGGCGTGCGGCGCGGCAAGCAGCCGATGATGTATCAGGAATTTCTCGGCAACCCGGCTGCGCGCCAGCGCTATTGGGCGCGGGCGATGCTCGGCTGGCCGCGTATCCGCGCCGCGCAGCCCAACGCCGCGCACCGGGCACTGGCCGAGCTGCAAGGCAAAAGAGCCATTACCGGGTTGATCACCCAGAACGTTGACGCGCTGCACAGCCAGGCCGGCAGCCATGATGTGATCGAGCTGCATGGCAGCCTGCATCGGGTGTTGTGCCTTGGCTGCCAGCAACGCAGCGACCGGGCACTCATTCAAGAACGAATGATCGCTCAGAATCCGTATCTGGTCGGGGTGCACGCGTTGCAGGCACCCGACGGCGACACGCTGCTGGCCCCGGCCTTCGAAGCCGCCTTCAAGGTTCCCGAATGTCCGCACTGTGAAGGCGACAGGCTAAAACCGGACGTGGTGTTCTTCGGTGAAAACGTCGCCGCGCAAACCGCTGCCAATGCGACATCAAGTGTCGCGCAGGCAGAAGGTCTCCTGGTGGTAGGCACTTCATTGATGGCCTGGTCAGCGTTCCGCCTGTGCAAAGCCATGGTTGAACAGGGCAAGCCGGTCATTGCGATCAACCACGGCAAGACCCGCGCAGACGAGTTGCTGAGCATGAAGATCGAAGCGCCCTGCGAGCAGGTGTTGCCGTGGATTGCCGAGCACCGGGTCTAGCGCTAGAAAAGCCCGAGCTGGCCACCGACCAGTTTGCTGAAGTCATCGTCCACGAAGGGCAGAATCGCGTCGGCCAGCGGCTGCAACTGGCGCGTCACGTAGTGATCGTAGTCGATCGGCGCGAGACGAATCTCCAGCGGTTCCGGCCCGGCGGTGGTCATCACGTAGCTGATCCAGCCACCGCTCTGATACTGCTTCGGCCGCCCCTGCTGGTCGTTGTATTCGTCGGCCAGACGCGCTGCGCGAACATGCGGCGGGACGTTGCGCTGGTAGTCGTCGAGCTTGCGGCGCAGTCGCTTGCGGTAAATCAGCAAGTCATCCAGTTCGCCTGACAGCGTGCGCTGCACGTAGTCGCGCACATAGTCCTGGTACGGCTGGCGCTTGAAAATACGCAGATACAATTCCTGCTGGAAACGCTGAGCCAGTGGCGACCAGTCGGTGCGCACTGTTTCCAGACCTTTGTAGATCATTTCTTCGGTGCCGTCCGCGCGTGCGACCAGCCCGGCATAGCGCTTCTTGCTGCCCTCCTCGGCGCCGCGCACGGTCGGCATCAGAAAGCGTCGAAAGTGCGTTTCATATTGCAGTTCCAGCGCACTGTGCAGGCCATATTCATTATGCAAATGCTCACGCCACCACTGGTTGACCTGTTCCACCAGCGCCTTGCCGATGGTTGCTGCCTCTTGCTGCCCGTGCGGGCGGCCCAGCCAGACGAAGGTCGAGTCGGTGTCGCCGTAGATCACTGTATAACCCTGGGCCTCAATGAGGTCGCGAGTCTTGAGCATGATTTCATGCCCGCGCAGGGTGATCGACGATGCCAGCCGCGGATCGAAGAAACGGCAGCCGCTGGAACCCAGCACGCCGTAGAAGGCATTCATGATGATTTTCAGGGCCTGAGACAGCGGCGCGTTGTGTTCGCGCTTGGCGGTTTCGCGTCCTTGCCAGACGCGCTCGACGATGGCTGGCAGGCTATGTCGCGTGCGGGAAAAACGCGCGCCGCGAAAACCCGGCACCGAGGCGCTGTCCTCAGGGTGACGCATGCCCTCGATCAGGCCCACCGGATCGATGAGAAACGTGCGGATGATCGACGGATACAAGCTTTTGTAGTCCAACACCAGCACCGATTCGTACAGCCCGGGTTGCGAATCCATGACGAAACCGCCGGGGCTGGCTTCCGGTAAGCGTTCGCCCAGATTAGGCGCGACGAAACCCTGACGATGCATCAGCGGAATGTACAGATGACAGAACGCAGCAACCGAGCCACCGCTGCGGTCAGCCGGCAAACCGGTCACTGTGGCGCGTTCCAGCAAGAAGGTCAGCAGCTCGGTCTTGGCGAAAATGCGCGTTACCAGTTCGCAGTCCTTGATGTTGTATCGTGCCAGCGCGGGCTTGTCCTCGGCGAACATGCGGTTGATTTCGTCCATGCGCTGGTAAGGCGTATCGATGGCCTTGCCTTCACCCAGAAGCGTTTGCGCCACGTATTCCAGGCTGAATGAAGGGAAACTCCAGGTCGCGGAGCGTAATGCCTCGATACCGTCGATCACCAGTCGCCCGCTGATTTCGGCAAAAAAGTGATTGTTACGGCTGCCATGTTCGCGCCAGCCCATAGCCTCTCCGCCGCGCCCGAGGCGCAGGGGCACCTGCAAACGCTGCGCATGCTCATGCAGCACACGCAGGTCGAACTGCACCACGTTCCAGCCGATGATCGCGTCCGGGTCATGCAGCGCCAGCCAGTCGTTCAGGCGCTCCAGCAACTGCGCGCGGGTGTCGCAATAATCGAGCTGGAAATCCAGCGCCTCGTTGCCGCCGTTGGGCGGGCCGAGCATATAAACCTGACGCTGTCCGCAGCCTTCCAGCGCAATGGAATACAACTCGCCGCGCGCCGTGGTTTCAATGTCCAGCGAGACCAGTTTCAGGCCGGGCCGATAATCGGGGGCCGGCCTGATCTGCGCGTCACACAGCACACCCTCGGCATTCGGTGTGCCCGTGAACTGCACCGGGGCCGTGATGAAACGCTCCATCAGGTAACGCTCGGGCGGACGGATGTCTGCTTCGTAGACGTCGACATTACCTCGGCGCAGCAATTTTTCGATGTTCATCAATTGCCGATGCTGCTGGCAGTACACGCCCAGCACCGGACGATGGCGAAAGTCGCAGAGCTCCAGAGGGCGCAGCTCAACGCCACGTTCGCTGCGCAACAAGGCGCGGGCCCGCTCGCCCTGCTCGGCCGGAATGAAGGCCACCGAGGGCTGACAAGGCAGGCGGATGTGACGAGGCCCCTGGTCGGTGGCCAACCAGAAGTCGACCTCGGTCCCGGCGGGCGTATCTTGCCAGTGCCGACTCAGGATAAAGCCCTGCGGTAAATCCAACGCTGCACCCTCGACGCTATTATCAAGGGGCTGATTCTACTTGGCCCAGAGGGTAAAGACGCGGTTGGCGGTCGATTTCAAGGCATATTCAACAGATGCTGACCATTGATTTCCGTCTATGCCGCTTATCCTGATTTAAATCTTGCTCGATTCCGCGCACTGCACGATTCTGTAGTGGCCATGAACATGCACTACAGTCATTCAGGTCCTTATCCCGGAGAGCGTCATGAAAACCGTTGCCCAGCTGCTGAAATTGAAGGACCTGCACAATCAGCAGGTGCACACCATCGGCCCGGATCAGATGGTGCTGGAGGCCCTCAGGCTGATGGCCGAGAAAAACATCGGCGCATTGCCCGTGGTCAACGACGGCGTGGTGGTCGGCGTGGTCAGTGAACGCGATTACGCGCGCAAGGTGGTGCTCAAGGGGCGCTCATCAGTGGGTACGCCGGTCAGCGAGATCATGAGCAGCAAGGTCATCACCGTTGATTCGCAACAAACCGTGGAGACGTGCATGGGCATCATGACCGACAGCCACCTGCGTCACTTGCCCGTCGTGGAAAACGGGCAGTTGCTGGGCCTGCTGTCCATCGGCGACCTGGTAAAGGAAGCGATAGCCGAGCAGGCCAGCCTCATTCAGCAACTTGAACAGTACATTCGCGGCGAGTGATCAACACGCTGCATGGACCAAGCGCGCGGTGAACCGCGCGCAACGGCATCACTCAGTCATCCAGCGTCTTGCCGGGTGCCGCACCTTTGACTGGTTTGCCTGGCTTTTCGGCTGGCGCCGGCTTCGCTTCAGGCACTGGTGCGGGTGCAGCAGCTTCTTTTTCGCGCATCGGCATCTGATCGATCGTGGCAAAGATCTCTTTGGGGTCAATCGACTCTGACTTTTCGATCTTCTTCTCGCCGTCCTTGCCCACCACAATGACCCGGGTCTTCACCCCCGCCCCCAGCTTCAGCTCACGGATCAAGGCCATGGTCGACTGCGGGTCCAGCGCTTTGCCATCGCGCTCACCGATGGTATTGACCACCGTGTACAGCACCATGTTGCGCTGCACGAACGCCTCGCGGTTGGCAGGCTCTTCCAGCGCTTTCTTGAGACTGACCAGCGTGGGATCAAGCGTACTGGGAGCGATGATGATCAAGGGACGCGACTTGCCGCGCTCCTGTGCCAAAGGGCCGTCGCTGTCAGCAGCCAGCGCTGTACCGGCAGCGACAAGCAGGGTGGCGAGGGTCAGGGACCGGATTAACATGGTGGGCTCCTTTCAAATCCATTGGGTAGCCATCGCGCAGACACACGCGATGCTTGTCTCTTCTACCGCATATGGGTCGTTGCGGTACAGCCCGGCGTAGTCCTTTTCCTAAATCCGTTTCATCAGGCCATACGCTTGAGCGACCGCTGGCCGACACTGTCGAACGTTGCCGCCAGCCGCTGAACGACCTGCTCCACCTCGGCGGCCTCCAGCACCAATGGCGGCAGCAGGCGAATGACCTTGCTGCGCGTCACGTTGATCAACAAGCCGTGCTGCTCGGCGGCAATCCGGGTCAGGTCAGGAATGACGTGCTGCAACTCGATACCGATCATCAGCCCCTGCCCCCGAATCTCTTGAACGCAAGGGTGATCGCCGAGCACGTCGCGCAGCCGGTCGAGCAGATGCTGCCCTTGCACGCGGGCATTTTCCACCAGCCCCTGCTGCTCGATGATGTCGATCACCGTGCACCCCACCCGACAGGCCAGCGGGTTACCGCCGAACGTGCTGCCGTGACTGCCGGGCGTGAACAGACCGGCCGCCTTGCCCCGCGCCAGGCAGGCACCGATCGGCACGCCATTGCCCAGGCCTTTGGCGAGGGTCATGACGTCCGGCACAATGCCTTCATGTTGAAAGGCAAACCACTTGCCGGTACGCCCCATGCCGGTCTGGATTTCGTCGAGCATCAGCAGCCAGTCGCGCCGCGTGCAGCGTTCCCTCAACGCTTTGAGATACCCGGCAGGTGCCAGTTGAGCGCCGCCCTCGCCCTGAATCGGCTCGACCAGTACCGATGCGATACGATGTCCGTGGGTGGCGCAAACCTTATCGAACGCCGTCAGATCGCCAAAGGGCACTTTGATGTAATCCCCCGGCAACTGACTGAACCCCAGACGCACCGCCGGCCCGTCGCTGGCTGACAGCGTGCCCAGCGTACGACCGTGAAAGGCGTTCTCCATTACCACGACCAAGGGCTGCTCGATGTACTTGTGCCAGCCATGCAGGCGCGCCAGCTTGAGTGCGGTTTCGTTGGCCTCGGCACCGGAGTTGTTGAAAAACACTCGATCAAGCCCTGACAGGGCATTCAGCTTCTGCGCCAGACGCTGCTGCCAGTCAATGCTGTACAGGTTGGACGTGTGCAGCAACAGGCCCGCCTGCTCGCGAATCGCCTCGACCAGCACGGGGTGCGAGTGCCCTACCCCGGTCACCGCCACACCGGCCACCGCATCCAGGTACTCGCGCCCGTCCTGATCCCACAGTTGGGTGCCCAATCCATGAGTGAAACTCAACGCGAGCGGTTGGTAGGTGGTCATCAGGCAGGTGGCGGTCATGACGTGAAGCTCCTTGGGTATGTTTCGATTTTTTGCAGTATCGTTAACCACCTGTTCTGGATAAACAGCGAAATACTTCAATCATTTTAAAGCAAGGATTGATAATGGATTTATTTCAGGCGATGCGGGTGTATGTAAAGGTCGTCGAAGCGGGCAGCCTGACCGGCGCGGCCCAGGCGTGTTCGATTTCTACCACCATGGTCGGCAATCACCTGCGCGCACTGGAACAGCGCCTGGGCGTCAGCCTGCTGCAGCGCACCACTCGCCGCCAGCGTCTGACGGAGTTTGGCACCGCGTATTATCAGCGCTGCCTGGAAGTACTCGGGCTGGTGGCCGAGTCCGAGCAACTGGCCGAGCAGGCGCAGGGCGACCCGACCGGTACTCTGCGCATGACTGCACCGCTGACGTTTGGTTCGGAATTGCTGGCCCCTGCCCTGGTCGAGTTCTCGCGGCGCTTTCCCGAGGTCAAACTCGATCTGGTGCTGACCAATCAGCGTCTGGACATGATCGACAATGGTTTTGACGTCGCCATTCGCCTGGGTAACATCGCGCAATCATCGCCATTGATCGCCCGCCCCCTGCAGGACTACACACTGACCATATGCGCTGCACCAGACTACCTTGCTCGTCATGGTGCACCCGTCCGCCCCGAAGACCTTCGCTCGCACAATTGCCTGGCGTTCGCCTACCCGGCAGGCGATGAGTGGCGCACCGCTGGCACCCAGTGGCGTATGACCGGGCCTGAAGGCGAAGTGCTGGTGGATATAGACGGCTCGATGGTGGCCAACACGTCAGCGGGGCTGTATCAGGCGGCCCGTGCCGGACTGGGCGTGGTGATGCTTCCAGATGCACTGGTCCAGCGAGACTTGCAGGAGGGCCGACTGGTCGCGCTGCTGCCGGGCTATCATCTGCCCAGACGGCCGATGAACCTGCTGTACGTGCAGGACCGTTATCGGCTGCCCAAACTGAGAAGTTTTGTGGAGTTTGCGCTGGGGCTTTGGGGGCGATAACGGCTGGCGAGGGCTAAACGCAATGTTGCAGCCGGTGCGAGGCATTGCGCCCGCACCGGATGTTTCAGGTTGAATACTCAGACCTTGAAGCGGCTGACCATGTTCTGCAAATGAACCCCCAGACGGGCAAGTTCGACGCTCGACGCGGCGGTCTGCTCACTCGCCGACGCGGTCTGCTCGGAAATATCCCGGACATTCAGCACACTACGGTTGATCTCCTCGGCCACCGCACTCTGCTCTTCTGCTGCCGCAGCGATCTGATGGTTCATCGTCTCGATGGTCGAGATTGCCTGGGTGATGTTGCCGATGGAGACACCCGCGTTGCGCGTCAGCTCGACACTGTTGGTGGTCAGGGCCTGACTGTTGTCGAGGATGGTCGCCACTTGCGTGGTACGGCTGTGCAGCCCGCTGATCAGCGCTGCAATTTCCTCGGTCGAGGTTTGCGTACGCTGGGCCAGGCTTCGCACTTCGTCAGCAACGACGGCGAAGCCACGTCCGGCCTCGCCTGCGCGTGCGGCTTCGATGGCGGCATTGAGCGCCAGCAGATTGGTCTGTTCGGCAACGGCCTTGATCACATCAAGCACGCCACCGATCTTGTTGCTCTCGGTCTTGAGATCATCCATCGCCGATTTGGAGAGCTGAACTTCAGTGGCCAGCTTTTCAATCTGAGTAACGGCTCTCGACACCACGCCATCACCTTCCCGCGCTTCTTTCGACGCGTTGACCGCCGCATGAGAGGCCTGCTCTGCATTTCTCGCCACTTCCTGAACGGTTGCGGACATCTCGTGCATGGCCGTCGCGACCTGGTCCGTCTCGCTTTTCTGACTGTTCACCCCGGCACTGGTCTGTTCGGTAACGGCCGACAACTGTTCGGCAGCGCTGGCGATCTGCGTCACGCCATCGCGCAGGCCGCCGATCAGCTCGCGCAAATTGGTGGTCATGCGCAACATGCTGCCTTGCAACCTTCCCAACTCATCCTTGCGCGTCACGGCGGCGTTATGCGTCAAATCACCATCGGCCACGCGCTCAGCCAGTTTCAATGTTTCAAGCAACGGCCCGACGATCAGGCGGGTGATGATCCACGCTGCGAGGAAACTCACTACCAGCGCTGCAACCAGCCACATCGCAAGCATGGTCTTGGCCTGACCCACATCTTCGATTCTCAGCTTGACCTGATTGGCGGAAAGCTGGTCAGCGGACGTGAACAGGATATTGATGTCTTTATCGATGCCAGCCTGAGCCAGCTCGATCCTGGCCTGCGCAGCGGTGAACTCGTTCAGGGTGCTCTGATAGCGGATCAACGAGTCTTCAAGGCTCTTGGTAATCGCGGACTGGCTGTCGAAGCCAGGCAGATTTTTAACGTAGGCAATAACCGTGTTCATGGAGGCTTCTGCTGGCGCCTTGTTCTCGGCTTTCAGCGAATAGGTGTAGCCGCGCAGATCGAAGCGCATTTTCTGGAACAACACCATCGCCTGAGTGATGGCATCACGATCCTGAGCATTGCCATTTTCCGATCGCGCGTACGCATTCAGCGTTTTCAATGCCTCAGCGCCGGCATCGGCATACTGGCCGAACACGCCACGGGTCGCTTCGCGGGCGGCTGTAGCCTGTATCACGTTCTCGTACTGGATGCGATAATCTTTCAGCGCGTCGGAGGACGCATTCACCAACGGTATGTTCAGCGGAGAGTCGAACACTTCCTGCGCGTACTTGACGTGGTCTTCCAGCGCCTCAAGTGTTTTCTTCCATTTGGCGGCTCGATCGGCATCGTAGTTGATGATGTAGGCAAGCCGCGCTATTCGCACATCACGGGTCAGCGTGCTCATCTTGCCGATGTCGGCAATCCGTTCGCTTCGCTCACTCAGCGAGGTGATACCGGCCCAGCCCGTGAAGGCAATCAGCACCGTCAGCACGATGACCAGAGCAAACCCCAGCGCTAGCTTGGACCTGACAGAAATATTGCTCAGAGTGTTTTTCAACGTGGGTCGCTCTTGTTAAGTCATCGGGTGAATAAACGCGGCTGATCCTTGCCATCCATACAACAAACAGATGTCGGCAGCGCGGCGGTAAACTTTAAAGTTGGCGTCAATAATTCTTGCTCACAAATAATTCGCGAGTTGCTCTGATGCATATGGCTTTTTCAACCGGGTCAGTTAGCATGCAACGCTGCGTGCACATTAAGTATTCCGGAGAATTGCATGAGTTTGGAATTGACGGCTTCAAGGGGTGGCCTGACCACTGAGGAGCGCTCTGCAATTGCCGAGATCGAAGCCACAACCAACGTGCTGCGACTCGTCACTCGCCTGACAGGCATGCGCTTCGCTGGCATCGCGAAGTTTACCGATTCGGACTGGATAGCCTGCTCGGTCTATGACCCGAATGACCTTGGCATCGACGACGGTGACGTGTTCGCACTGGAAACCACCCTGTGCAGCGAGTTCTGCGTCAATCCCCAGGCACTGTTCGTGCCGCAGATCAGCCAGAACGGCAGATACGCAAGTCTTCCAGTTGTAAAAAGGTATGCCATCGAGAGTTACGCGGGCGTGCCGATCTTTCTTCCGGACGGGCAACTGTATGGCGCGCTATGCGCCCTGGATTCACGCACAACGCTGTTTGACGACCCCGATCTGGCCGAAACGCTAACCCTGTTTGCGCGACTGATCGGCTGTATTTTCTTCGCCAATATTGCCGAACCCGGCCCTCACGGCCGTTGACTGACCGCTGAGCGCAGCTTGCATCCGGTCAGAGCGGGTTCGGCTGCTCTATAGCCGCGTACATGTGCACGGGTTCGAGCATTGCGCTGCTGAACTGGCTGTCATCGAGTGGCGGCGAGTGCCGGGGCAAAATCTGTCTGGATGAGTTTTCCCGGTGCGCGGGAGTGTCCAGCGTCAGATCAATCCCGAAATGAGGAAATGGCTCTTGGGCCACCCAGCCTCCGGCAGCCAGAACCAACAATAAAAACACACCCGCAATAGGCTCTTTAGGTCCGCACATGACTGCATCTCCTGTCCGGTAAACGATTCGTTTCAAAATGAGCGGCTCAGTATGGACGCCGGGAAGTCGCTCGCATGTCGCATGTCGCATGTCGCAGGCCGACGGGTCACTCGAACGGCTCTTCGCCTTGCAACTTGGTGCGATGCATCATCCGCCCGCATGCCGGATCGTAAGCTTCCGCGCGGTGCAGGGTGCCCGTGTTGTCCCAGATCACCAGATCACCGACCTGCCATTCATGGCTGTAACTGAACGCCTCAGCCGTGGCCCATTCGCGCAAGCCCACCAGAATCTGCGCACTTTGCTCCAGGCTGACACCCAGCACCTGCTGTGCGGTACAGCCCAGAATCAGCGATTTGCGACCGGAGCGATGTTTCCACACCAACGGCAGCTCCTTCTCGCCAATGGCCTGCATGGCAGTGAGCATCGCGAGGCTGGGCTCGGGATTGTAATAGAGTAACGATGCCCAGGGTGCATGAATGACCCGGAGGTATTCGTAACGTTGTTTGTCAGCGCTCGACAGGCCTTCGTAAGCGGCGTAGGTGTTGCAGAACCCCGTATTCCCGCCCCAGGTCGCTGTCGCCTTGCAGGACAACAGCGACGCCAGAATCGGCGTATCGCTGCTGGTGCCGTCGATATGCCAGTAAAGCGAACCCTTGAGAAATTCCGCGCCCGCCGGATTTTCTTTCGCATCCAGAGTGATTTTGGTGATGTTTTGCCCGTCACTTGCTTCCGGGGCAAAGGTGCCAAGCGTGCGAGTGAAGGCGATCTGCTCAGCGTCTGTGAAGTGAATCTGCGGAAACACCAGCACACCCCGCTGCTCCAGCAATTCACGAATTTCCCCGGCGTATTCACCTGACAGCAACGCCTGCTTGCCGGCGAAGATGCGCGTGCCGATGCCTGGCTTGATGGGTTCCTGAAATGATCGAGTATTCGAAGTGGCTAACATGATGCGACCCCCTTCATAAGTGAACACAACGGTACACTTATGAAAGATCGCGCGCAACATCTTATTGCGCATGCTGGCCGTAACCAATGCTTGAGCTTTAAACTCCTCAGCCCGTTTCAATTCAAGGAATGAATCCACGTGCACATGCCCGCGCCGCAAGTCCTCATCCAGCGCCTGACCGACGCCAATCTGGAAGGTGTGACCGCCTTGTACAACCAGCCGGCTGTCTGTCGCCAAGTACTGCAGATGCCCTACCAGTCAATTGATGTGTGGCGCAAAAGGCTGGCGGACAGCACTGATCGCCATCTGAAACTGGTCGCTCTGAATGGCGGCGAAGTGATCGGCAACATAGGCCTTGAGCAGTACGCACGCAGCCGACAGAGCCATGTGGGCTCGATCGGCATGGGCGTCGCGTCAGCCTGGCACGGCAAGGGCATTGGCTCAATGTTGCTGGCAGCGGCGCTGGATGTGGCGGACAACTGGATGAATCTGCATCGCGTTGAGCTCACGGTGTATGCCGACAACGAAGCCGCGCAAGGTCTCTATCGCAAGTTTGGTTTCGAAGTCGAGGGTCGCCTGCGCGACTACGCCGTACGCGATGGTGTGTTCGTCGATGCCTTGAGCATGGCACGACTGAGATAAGCCTGCGCTCGACTGCGCTTGAACCACGACTGAAAGCGTGCAAGGATCAGCCCATGAACCAGATTCCTCGAAGCAATCGACATCACCCTCACGGCCCCTTTCCAAGGTGCTGCGGTTGCTTGTGCTCATCGATTGATCAGACTTAGATCCATGTTCTGACCCATCAGTGAAACAGACCAAGGCGCCTCACAGACTGTGTGAAAACACACTGATGAAGGCCCAAGCAAACGCCCCGACTTGTTCGGGGCGTTTTTTTTGTATTGGCAGCAGACGAAAAAAATGTCCGCTCAGCCCATCAAAGCCATCAGATGGCGCACACCGAGCACTTTAATCGCTCGTTTCAGGTTATAGGCATTCACCGCCAAGGCCATTTCAGCTTTTGTACCCTCCAGTTGTCGCAGCAAGAAACGGCCATTACCAAATAGCCATTGCTTGAGGTTGCCGAAGGGGTGCTCAACGATGGATCTTCGGTTGGCCATCATCTCAGGATGCGCCTGCATTCTTTGCTCCATCCGCTCGAAAGCCTCTTCATGGGCATGTCGTGAGACATAACGGCGCCGGGCTCGAGTGCATTGCGTTTTCAGCGCGCAGTTGGCGCAGTCATCGACCTCAGCCTGATAGATCCGATCACCTTTGTTGTGCTGTTTTAGCGTTAACCATTTGCCTGCCGGACACTGGAAACGATCGTGTCCGGTCTCATAGATAAAGTCTTTTCGCTCAAAGAGCTGCTCTTCCTGACTGCCAGGGTTTTTCGAACGATTGGGCGGTACATAGGCCGTAATCGAAGCATCCTCGCAGGCCTGAAACTGCTTGCCATTGGAGTAGCCGGCATCGGCAGTGACCGTCAGATCATCTTGCTGTAACTCTGCTTTGGCGGCCTTGGCCATCGGCTCCAGTTGCTTTCGGTCATCGCCATCTTGGGTGACCTCATGATGCAAAATCAGGCAATGCTCGGCGTCCACGACGGTTTGCACGTTGTAGGCCACACGTGGCCCTTTGGCCGTGCGCATCATTCGGGCATCGCTTTCATGGGTGTTGAACTGCTCGATGCCCATCGAACGCATCAGTGCCTGGCAACTCTGATTATCCTGTTGTCGAGCCTCAAGCTGTGCCAGGGCTACCTTGATTGCGCTGCGATCAATTGAATCTGTGGTTTCAGCCTTGTCGGCCTCATCCAGCTCGGCCAGATACTGAGCGATGCGCTTATCCAGTTTTTCTTCCTGGCGCTTGAGCTGCTTCAAATTCACATGACGCCGTGAGGATGCGACCGCCTGAAACTTGCTGCCGTCGATGGCCACCAACTCACCGGCGATCAAGCCTGCCGTGCGACAAAACCGAACGAAAGCACGGCAGGTCGCGATGAAGGCGGGTTTATTGTTCTTGCGAAAATCGGCGATGGTCTTGAAGTCGGGCTTGAGCCGGTTGATCAGCCACATCACTTCGATGTTGCGCTGACACTCGGCTTCAAGACGTCGCGATGAGCGAATCCGCTGAAAATAGCCGTAGAGGTAGAGTTTTAGCTGATCGGCGGGATCATAAGCAGGGCGCCCCGTGCTTTTTGGAATCGCTTTATCGAAGCCCAGTTGCACCAGATCGAGCCTGGCAACGTACAGGTCAATGACACGAACGAGGTGATCCTCGGGGATCAACTCTTCCAGCGAGACCGGGAATAGGCTGGTCTGGCTGCGGGACTCACCTTGGATGTAGGCCATAACGAAAAATGCTCTGTATCTTTCGATACGGAGCATTTTCTTTGAGCGCTGCGCAGATTGCTAGGTTTTCACACAGTCTGCTCAGGCGCCTTTTTTATTGCCTGTAGATTTGTCACCTGAAAACCGATTCATCACCTTAAAAACAACGGAGATCACCCTTATGACCATGTTACGTGGAACCCGTATCGTGACCGGACCAGAAGCCGCCATCCTGCGTGAAACGGAAAATCGTTTCCGGAGCTGCCTTCATCGAAGCGGGTGCTGAAGAAGCCATCGTCCCGGCATTGTGGGGCCAGGACACCTTTATCGAAAAAGCCGGCGGCAGTGAAATCATCGGTCAGATGTGGGCCTTCAATGATAAGGCCGGGCGCGCCTGCTGCCTGATCCCGGAGGCGACTGCGCTGTTTCAGGAGCGCAGCGAAATACTTCTGAATGGACGCAGCGAAGCGCTGTTTTTCTATGTAGCACGCTGTTACCGCTACGAACGACCGCAGGCCGGGCGTTATCGGGAATTCACTCAGCTGGGACTGGAAATTCTTGGCCCGTTACCGCAACAGGCATTGCAGCGCAGTCAGGCGATCTGCACGGGTTTTCTCGACTCGCTGGGGCTGGATTACGAACTGAATGTCGCCGTCAAACGCGGCCTGAGTTACTACTTGGAAGGCAACGGTTTCGAGATGCGCTGTCCGGGCCTGGGTGCGCAGCAGCAAGTGGTCGGTGGCGGCGCCTATCGTGAAGGGGCCGGGTTCGGCGTCGGACTTGAGCGGCTGGTGCTGGCGCTTGGGCTTGATTGACGTGACCTGATAGCAGCGCCTTTGTCCGGGGGCGCTTTCCTAGTGAACGTCGAACCAGCGAGGATGAAGTTGCGGGAAATGTGCCCGCAGCCACTCGACAAATGCCTGCAGTTGCGGCGCAAGATGAGTCCGGCTCGGATACAGCACAGAGACCGGACGCGGTAACGGGCGAAACGCCTCAAGGACTTCAACCAGCTCCCCGCTGGCCAGAAATGACTCAACGGTAATGCCTGGCGCTTGCAGAATTCCGAAACCGGCGAGCCCGCACTGCACGTAGGCATTGGACTCGTTGACGGTAATTCCTCCGCGCGCAGGGTACGGCAGATCCTCGCCGTTCAATGAAAAGTGCCAGGGCAAAGGCCGATGGTTGTGACCGGACAGAAAGCTCACCCCGCAATGACGTTTCAGATCGTCCAGCGTTTGCGGTGTCCCGAAGGCATGCAAATAGGAAGGTGCGGCACAGGTCACCATTGTGGCCTTGCCGATTTTTCTGACCACCAGACTCGAATCAGGCAGCTCGCCAATGCGCAACGCGCAATCAATGCCCTCCGCCACCAGATCCACGGTCCGGTCGGTAACACCCAGCACGACTTCAATATCCGGAAAAGCCTGGGTAAAGCTCCTCAGCGTTTCCATGAAACTGCGCTGGCTGAACGCTGCCGGAATATCGATTCGCAGCCGCCCACGCAGCGCCGAACCGTTTCGATCAAACATCGACGTGGTTTCAGCGAGATCCGCCAGATTGCCTTTCACGCGCTCATAGAAACGCTGACCTTCGGCGGTGAGCTTCACGCTGCGGGTTGTGCGCTGGAACAGCCGGACGTCCAGCGATGCTTCAAGATCCTGAATGGTCCGCGTCAGGTGCGGCCGACCGACCTGCATGGCCTCGGCCACTTTGGTAAAACTGCCCAGTTCAGCGAGTTTTACAAACACCTGCATCGACTGTAAAAGGTCCATCTGGCCATCTCCCCTGAAGATCCGCCGCACGATTGTTGCGTTGCAGGATAACAATCCTGTCGATTTTCGCGCATTTATCTGCAACAGCGTTTTACCGACAATGCCCCCAGCGCCCACACCTCTGTGTGCACCCTATGATCGCTGGAGGCTTCAAAATGAAAGCATGGCTGTTAAACGACTTCGGGCTCGACAACCTGGTGCTGGGAGAAACCGATACGCCGGTTCCCAAAGCCCGAGAACTGCTGGTCAAAGTCGGCGCGGTGTCGCTCAACTTTCGCGACAAAGCCATTGTCGACGGTATCTACGAGCCGCATCGGGTGCCGAAGCCTCTTATCCCGGTGAGCGATGCTGCAGGCACTGTCGTCGCTGTCGGCGAAGGGGTCAGCCGTTTCGCGGTAGGTGATCGTGTCAATTCGCACCTCTATTCGCGCTGGCTGGACGGCCCGCCAGGCCCGGACGAACCCGACTACTGCTTTGGCTCGCCTTTGCCGGGCGGGCTGGCCGAATACATGATCATCCACGAACAAAGCGCGGTGCGCGCACCGGATGCCATGTCGGACGAAGAGGCCGCCACATTGCCGATTGCCGCCCTGACCGCCTGGTACGCACTGGTCGATTTCGGCCAGATCGAGGCCGGGCAAACCGTTCTGGTGCAGGGCTCGGGCGGCGTGTCGATCTTCGCCGCGCAGATTGCAACGGCGCTCGGCGCGAAAGTCATCGCCACCTCCAGCAAAGACGAAAATCTGCAACGAGTGAAAGCGCTGGGTGCCGTGGCCGGGGTCAACTATCGAACCCACCCCGAGTGGGCAGATGAGGTATTGAAACTCACTGACGGCAAGGGCGTCGACCTGCTGCTGGACGTGGCGGGTGGCGACGGCATCAACCAATCGATTGCCGCCACCAAAGCCGGAGGACGCATCGCGCAGATCGGTTTTCTGACCGGCCAGACTTCGGCGCTGAACCTAATGCCGATGATCTTCCGCCAGACCACCTTTCGTGGCATTGCCGTAGCACCCCGCTCGTCATTCGACCGGATGAACACATTCCTCAACGAACACAGGATTCGCCCGGTCATCGATCACGTCTACCCTTTCGAACAGGCGCGTGAGGCCTATGAACACCTCGCCAGAGGTGCGTTCGGCAAAGTAGTGATCAAGGTCGGTCAGGCCTGATCCGAGTGGATCGAAACGGGCTACCGCCAATGGCTTCAAGCAGGCTGGGCGCGCACAACGGGTTACACTGCGCGTCCACCCTGCCCTTACCGAGAATCTGCATGAAAGTTGGCGTGATTTCCGACACCCATGGACTGCTCCGTCCTGAAGCCGTTGCTGCGCTTGAAGGCTGCGAAGCCATCATCCATCCCGGCGATATCGGCAGTCAGGATATTGTCGAGCAACTCAGCGCCATCGCCCCACTGCACATCGTGCGTGGCAACAACGACATGGCCGCAGCCTGGGCAACGACCATCGCCGATCACCTGCGCTTCGCCATCGAAGGCTGGCACATCCTGCTGGTCCACGACATCGCCGATGTTCCGGCGTTGCTGGATGACCGTGTGAAACTGGTCATCACCGGGCACTCGCATAAACCCCGCATCGAATGGCGCGGGGACACGCTGTATCTGAACCCGGGCAGTGCCGGCAGAAGACGCTTCAAACTGCCGGTGACGCTGGCGCTGCTTGAAATGAGTGCGGATTCGATGGAGCCAAGTCTCGTCAGGCTGGTCGACTGACGCTTGCTAGAACGGGGCGCCAGGCAGGACCGTCCTCAAAGGCACAAATGCTGCCGTGCAGTCGACCGGTGTGCCCTCGCCTGGAGTACCGGACACCGTGACGTCATCTTTTATCGAAGGCACTAATTTGTTGGCAAAACTGACCGGTCCTGGTCCCAGTATGAAGTGGGTGGCAGTCAGCGCTGTGAAGCCGGGTTGAGTGCCGTCGAAGACAACATTATCCAGCGTGATGGCAATCGGTCGTTTCTGACCGTTATCGTCGTAGCCGGCAAACGTCATCTTGCCGCCACCGAATCGTGGGCTGTTCAGGTAATGAAAGCCCTTCACCGTGATGCCGCTGAAATCAGGGTACGACGTGCCACTGGTGTTACCGTAATTGGTGTTGAACACCATCGGAAACTTGACGTTGCGCATGCACACATTCTCGTAGCTGATGCCGTCTACCGTCCCACCGTTTTTTGCCCCCGACTTGATTCTGAGTCCAATGCCGTCCTGGCTGTCTCCACCGTCGGCGCTCAAATCCACAACGCTGACATTGTGTACGCCGCCATTGGTTTCACTGCCAATGGACAGGCCGTGACCGTAATAAAAATGATTGTGTGCAAACATCAGATCACGGCTGCCAGACGTTCTGCTGGACTTGATCGCGACATTGTCATCGCCCGTGCTGATATAGGAGTAAGCCAGAAGGACCTTGTTTGACTGGCCGGGATCGAAGCCGTCCGTGTTCTTCACGGTTTCCGGAGTGAAGCAGGTGCCGGGGGTCTTCTGGTCGGGCGTCGAACCGGTCGGGCAGTGGTAACCCTCTACGCTGTAAACCCGGCTGGGGGTCAGAATCTTGATTCCCCAGACCGTCACGCCGGTCACGCCGTCAGTCACAATGTTGAAGTCCGGCGCGTTTTGCAGCGTCAGCCCCTGAATAACGAAGTCGGTCCCGCCACTGACTTGTATTAGGCGCGGCTTTTGCTGATAAATGTTCGACAAGGTCTTCTGGTAAACAAGGTCCCACCAGCTGCGCAGGTTGGCATTTGCACCGGCGGTCAGCAGGCTGCCGCCCCGTCCATCAATGACGCCTTTGCCAATGACACCGCTGGCGTGGGTGTTTTTTGCCGAAATCAGTGAGCTGCAGGCGTCCTGATTGGCGACCGTCGTTACGCCGCAAGTGCCCTTGCCGTTGTCGTAGTCCTTGGGGTTGCGTGACGCGAAGAGCGTAACGCCCTCATCGATCCAGAGCGTAACGCCTGATTTCAACTGCAAAGGACCGCTGAGAAACGCCGAGTTGTTGTCTGCACCTTTGACCAACTGGACAGCTTGCCCCGCTGCGCAGCCATTGATTGCACTCTGGATTCTGTCCTGGTCAGGCCGAGAGTCGAGCGCTGCGTTGTCAACACTGTCCAGCGAGCCATCCTTGGGAGTCAAGGTGGCGGGTAATTGTTTGCAGACTGGCGGGCTGGGCGGCTCGTTTATCGTGCCCCAAGGTGTTACCACGGCAGGATCGCCGGCTGCTTGCGCGGGCAGGATGCCGGTCAACGAAACAGCCACGGACGTGGCTATCCACGAGGCCTGCCGAAATGTGCGGGCACCGTTTTTCTGCACGGCCGCGATGAACGATTGCATGCTCATTGAAACTTTTCCTGTTTTATCGATTGTCTGGACGCAGAGATGGGGTCGTTCGATTAAGCGGTCTGGCAACCGGGCGCAGCCAATGAGGCGTTTCATGCAGCGTCAGATGGGTATTTTCGGTGCGAAAGTCGAGTGTTCTAACGAACCCGGCCCCGCACGTTGCGAGGCCAGGCCTTATAGAGCCAAATTCCCAGGCGCTGCATACCGCGCGGTAGCCATTTGCCACGCCATGGTATCAACCGCCGCTGGATGAGCTTGGCCAATTTGTCTTAAATTTAATTCATCTTCGTTGAGAGGTTTTACGCCCAAGCCCATGATTTTTCTGGCCTGTCTCTCATCCCCCCTCCCGCCATCAAAGCTGCGCGGGCATCCGAAAGGCGCGTAGCGCACTCATGTCGAACGGGTTCGGCGCACGCTGGCTCGACAACAGATAGTGGGCACGCATACCGCCAACATCCGCCTTGAGCATCAGAACATCGCGCCCTCTCAGCGACTCGACCTGCATCAGATCAATGAGCCGGAACAACGACCAAGGCCCGGTATTCTTTTCGATGCCCAGCGGCCGACCGACCATGCCCTCCATGACCAGACTCGCACGCCCATCTTCGACATCGACAGGCCAGCTGAACGGCATCGGCACAATCGGACCGTGGCGATACTCCAGCGACTGATCACCCAGCGTAAACTCTGCGCGGCGCACGCCGGGGTCAAGAGTGTGAGGTTCCAGGGTGAATTGCACCTGCGGTTCCTGCATCTGTTCGGCAAAGAAACCTTTGCGGATTTTATGCACGCTTGCCATCTGATCCAGATAGGCACGGCTCATCGGCAAACTGAAGCCATCGATGGTTCGCAAGCGATAGCGCCCGGGGTCACCGCTGACAAACGGCTTCAGGTAGCTATCGAAGAAGCGCTCGGCAATCCCCTGCGCTTTGAAGAACTCGCGAAAATCGTTAAGCGCCACATCGCTGCTGTTGTGTGCGTGAAACGGGTAACGCTTGTCGCGAGACTGCTCGTAGAACCCATACAACTCTGCCTTGTAGCGCTGATTGAGGTAGTGGTGAGACTGATACAGCACAAAGCTCCAGGTGTCTTCCGCCAGCGCATTGAACCAGCCACCAACCGGCTGAGGGAGCATCGTGGCGGCATTACGCAATTTGCTCAGCGCGTCCTGCTGTCCCGACATTCGTCCCTTGGCCATCTCGTAGGCAGCCAGATCTGGCTGACCCGAGCGGCCCAGGGTGGCCATTTGCATCTGCAATTCATTGATGGCAGTCAGTCCTGTCACCAGATCGGCAGCGGGACCGTTATCATCATCCAGCAATCGATGCAGCGGATCGAAACGTCGCTGCAAGGATCTCTTTGCCGTCTCGGGCAGACTGCTGGCAGCCGACTGCTGCAACTGCTCGCCAATTGCAGCGACCTGCGTGAGCGCAACGGGTGCAGAGACGGCTTTATCAGCTTCGGCTTTCAGTGTGTCGAGACTGTCTGCAAGAAACGCAAAGCGCGTATTGTCACGGACCTCAATCAATAACTGCACCAGCGGCGAATGGGCTGCGGTCAATCCGGCCATCTGCGCTGCGCCCTGCACAGGTCCTTCGAAAGGTTGCAGTGAAACGCGCCCGATCGCCTCGGCCCAGTGATCGGCATAATCACGGAAATACAGTTTTTCCAGATCGATCATCAGCGCACGCAAGCGAGTCGCGCTGAACGGGGTGCTTTCACCCAGCACCCAGTTATCCCGCATGATCTCAGTCACCACGCCAGTGCCGTGAGTCACAAAATATCGCTCGTAGCCCTGCCGGGTATAAAGCCCGGGAATCCGATAATCCGCCCCTGCCAGCACTGTTCCCTGAGGACCAACGTGGTTGGTCAGGCTGTAATCCGGCAATACACGGGCTTTATCACGCAGCACCCGATAGACCACGTGGGCAAAAGATTCATTACGCAACGTCTGGCGCGCCTGTGCAACCAGCGCATCGTTGACAGGATGGGTGAAAGGCAACGTCAGCAAGCGCCCGAAATGCTGGTTCAACTCGCGCTGCGCCTGCGCGTGGCCGGCATAACGAATTGACCAGTCGGCTGCGGTCCACGCCTCCAGCGCGGACGGTATCCGGTGCTCGCGCTGAACCAGCATCAAATAGGCGCGCAGGTTATTGAGCAACTGCTCTCGATTTTGCAGGCTGTCCACTATCCGGGCTTCGAACATACGGACCACACGTGGCAGCAACTGCGTCTGCAGGTCAGCATGGTAAGCGCGTAACAGCACGTCGTTGGCGGGTTCTCCCTGATAGAGCCCGACACGTTCGTGTAGAGCGACGTCGCTGCTGTCCGGAAACACCCGAGCGGCGGCGTAGCGGGTATTCAATAGTTCGAGGACTGCCAGCAAGTCATCCTGAGCCGTCAACGATGAACGTTGCTGCACCAGTTGCTGCCCCAGGATACGCAGCTGTTCCAGCCGGTCGTGGTTGGCGCTGAAACCGGTTGCCCACAGCACGCCCGATACAGTCAGAAACAGCAACGCCGCACCGTACACGCCCCTCTGACGCCAACGGATCACTCGCCGCGTTTGTTTGTCGAGCATGGCCAGATCGGCTTCGGGGAAAATCACATGACGCAGCACATCATGAATGAACCGGGCCTGCCCGGCATGCCGCACGGGCAGGCCGCTCCCCTCTTCACCGCCAGACGGCTGATCGCCCTGGATCAGATGCGGTGCGCGCGTCAGGTAAACCCCACGCAGGTGACTGGCCCGCTGATAGCGGTTACCGGAAAACGCCAGCTCGACGAAAATGCTCAGCTGGCGCCTGATTTTTCCAAGGTGATCGGGAAACTCGAGCATCTTCCCCCTGCGCTGGCTGTCGCGTTCCTGGTGAATCCGGGTAATAACCTGACTGCCGAGGCGCTGCAGCAAGGTTTCGAACTCCAGACCGAGTACATCGTTATCATCGTCTCGTTGCCCGCTTCGAAAAGTTGCCCCCAAGACCTGCGCGCTTTCCTCTCGGGACAACTGGTCAAAAAACTCATCGAAACCGAAGATCGAGTCGGCCTTGGTCAGTACCAGATAAACCGGGACCTCAACATGCAGCTGCTGAAAGACCTCGTCCAGGCGAGCCCGCACGTCGCTTGCGGTTTTCTCCAGACGCTCGTCGAGCCGATCAAGCAGAATGTCCATCGGTAGCGTCACCAGAACACCGTTGAGCGGATGGGTCCGGTGACGGCCTCGCACCAGTTCCAGCAGTGTCATCCAGGCACTTCGGTCGACCTCAGGCTCAGGCTGGTCCAAGTAGCGACCCGAGGTGTCCAGCAGAACCGCCTGCTCGGTAAAATGCCATTCGCAGCTGCTGGTGCTGCGTGTGTCGCGGGTCAACCTGCGACCGGGTCTGTCAAGGGGGAAGTCGAGGCCGGAAAAATCCAGCAGACTGGTCTTGCCGCTGCCACTTGGGCCAATCAGCACATACCAAGGCAATTCGTTCCGGTGGCGCGTGCTCAAGTCGCCATACACAGCTGATTCTTTGAGCACCCGCTGGGCATCCTTGAAGCGGCTAACGAGCTCCACACACTCTTTGTCCATGGCCACAGACTGACGCAGCCGCTCCTGACCGGTTTGACTGTCTTCCATCCGCTTCTTTTGCACAGCGGCGCGCCAGTTGGCGAAAACGATCCCGAGTCCCCAGGCCAGAAACAACACGCTGATCGTTACCAGACGCGCAATCGGACTTTCCCAGAACCGCTTGTCCGCCACTGCCAGCAATGGGCCGACGGTCCAGATCAGAGTCGCTGAACCCACTACCAACAGCAGCGACCAGAACCAGGTGCGGCACAGCAACGTGAGGAGTTTTTTGAACAGGCTTTTCATGACTTTTCTCATTTCAGGACCGGCGCTCGAGCACCGCCAGATCCGCCGACTGGAAGGGCTTGAGGACAGCTTCACGTTGCTCGCCGAGTACCCAGGCGAACCCCGAATACAGCACGCTCAGGCTGATAAAGGTGAACAGCACGATCAACCACAGCGGGGCGATGCGCAGTTGATCGACGCTCGACGATCCTGCGCCCTGCCAGTGGGGTGAGAGTGTTCGCGACACATCGCCTCTCAAGTGCCGTATCTGTCGGTAAAGGGCGTCGCGGATGTCCTCCAGCTCGTTGCCGCCCCGGCGATTCGAGCGGTATTTGCCCTCGAACCCAAGTGCCAGGCACAGGTACATCAGTTCGAGCATCGGCAAGTGCCTGATTGGATTGGCGGACAGCTTTTCAAGGAGCTGAAAGAATTTCTCGCCGCCGAATGTTTCCTTGTGAAAGCGACTCAGCAGACTGATCTTCGACCAGTCGCTCGTGCTGCCCCAGGTGGTGTTCAATACAGCCTCATCCACCACTGTGCACAACACATAACGAGCGGCCAGCAGATGATCATTCTCTATCGAGTGCCGCCTGGCTTCGGCCTCGAAATGCTTCACCTGTTCTGATAGCTTGACGTTCAAGAGGTGGATATCGCCGACGCCATCCATCACAGCCAGCCTTGACACATGAGCAAGCAATTCACTCGCCGCGGCAACAAGCGGATTGACGTGCACAATGAGCGGTTTCTCAGGTGTCTGTGCAGCGCTGTAAAGCAGTCGTTCCTGCAAACCCTCAAACAGGTTCGTTTCATTAATGTCTGTGAATCCGTCGCTTTCCGGACGGGTCGTGTTCCGTCCATAGACAATCGGGTTTTCACCGCGAGTGTTCTGCTTATCGGTCGCTCTGTTCAATTTCTGATCGCCCAGAACTGCAATTCAAGCCCGGAAAACTCGCCTGAGACGTGGAAGGCAAACCCTCCGGATGTATTGATTTCGGCTTGCTCGTGCTCATCCATGTCGAGAATGAAATAGGTCTTGCCGGCATGAAACGGAATCTGCCGTGGTGCTACCGGCAAGGGCCTCAAGCGGATCCCCGGCAGATGCAGTGCAACCAGCTCGCGGATACTTTCCACAGACCCGACCTTGAGGTGCGAAGGCAGCCGCAGGCGTAGCTCTTCCGCATCGCACTGCGCGCGGGCTGCAAGCACAAACGAGGCGGCACCCAACAGCTCGCGGTCAACCCGCGGGGAAACCAGAACGCCATACTGTCTGACTTGCAGCTCGAGTTCCTGGGCATGCTGCTCAAGCACCATGGACAGCATCTGTCGAATGGCGAGCATGACGTTGAGGAACGTCGCACCCTGGTCACTGTGCTGGTAGTCGCCGTCAAGCCGGGGTCGTCTGCTGTTATCGGCAAATGTAGACAATTCACCCAACAAGCACAGCAAGACCCTGTACAGTTTTTCGGGGTGGACATGCCTGATATTGAGGTAGTGCTGAAGCAGCGGCGCGCTGCGATTGATCAATTGCAGCATCATGAAGTCGCCTACTTGCGCCCCGCTTGCCTGACCCTGCGCACCGATACGTTCGGCTATTACGTCCCCTCGATGGCGAAGCAGGCTGACCACCTCTTGAGGCAGGACATCAGGTAGCGAGAACCGCCCGCACTGATGAATGTGGGGGAAAAATCCGTGTCCAGCGTTATTGCCTTGTCCGGGCTGCAACTCAAAACATGGCACAACTTGAGCATCGCGTAAGCGTGCTCGCCACAGGGTTCACCGAGCAGCAAGCGAAATTCCGGACGCGCACAAAAGACCGGCGTGGCACTCTCTTCCCCCGCATTTGAGTCCAGAATGCTGACGGTATAAGCGCTGAAACGCGCCACGACATCAGCCTGTTCCTGACTGCGCGCCTCGATGCAGTTGCCAGCCACGATCGGCAACGCAACGTACACTGACATGCATGAAGTATTGGCAGGAATATCCAGCGCCAGCGGCCTGTCACGGTCGCGTATGTCGAAGATGCTGCCATCCGGCAATATGCCCGAAGCCTGAGCAAGCACGATCTGTCCCGAACTCAGAAACTGCGGATCAATTTCCAGCGCGGTAAAACCCCAGTTATAGGGCCCTGCGAGTTGTGTACGCACTCTTAGTTGATGGTCGTAATAACGATCATTGTGCTGAAAGTGCTGCGGACGCAGCAGCATGCCTTCCTGCCAGATAACCTTGTGTGAATTCATGTCGGATTCCCTGCGCTGGCCTTATTGTTTGCCTGATACAGACCAGACTCACCCAGCACGAACACGGCCCGATTCTGCTGCCTGGGGAGTATTTTAATTATTTGACGCCACTGGGTGTGCGGCAAGTTTCGATACGCGGCCAGCACACCGATATAATGGCTGCCATCGGCCAGTTTCAATTTCAACTCACGCACTTCACCAGGACGAAGTTCAAACTCTTCAGTGGCCACCAGGTCATCGCTCAGTACCTGATCGGCGCGTTGATAAAGAGAAAAGAAATCCATGTTCCCGAACGTCACAGGACGTTTGAGTTCAAGCAGCTTTAGTACAATCGGCGAAGGCCTGCCATTCAAATCAGGATTAAGCTGATGGTCGGCATCCAGGCTGATGTCCAGACGGGTTTGCGTGGAATAAGGCGAAAGCGTCGAACACCCGGCCATCGAGAGCAATAGCAGCAGCCCGATTAACCGAGCGAAATAAATAATCATGGAGGTCATTACTTTACATCCTGGTGAAAAGAGACGATCAGACGAAACTGTTGTTGATAAGCCGGCGCGAAGTTGTGGGCAAGCAGGTGTTCATCCCACTGGCCGCTCCGCTGCAGATCGTGATGGTGTCGTGCATAGTCACGCCACTGGCGGCCATCGGTCAGCAGCCACGGCCTGCCACGGTCACGCTCGAATTGCCAGCCAAGCTGGCGCGGTGAAAAATGCTCGAGCGCTGCCTGCGCCATCACACGACAACCTGCCAGCATCGCGGTCTCATGGGCCTGAAGCTCACGAAAGGCGCGAGTAATGGTTACTTCAGTCAGGAGATGACGTGGCGCCTCGTTCAGCAGGCCGTTGATCAGTGTTTCGCCCGTCGCAGACTCGACACCGCTGACATCAGGGTGAGTAACGTCGGAGAGGTCCGCGTACAGTTCATGCGTAATCTCGTTGCGTATTTTCAAACTCTGCTGCAGACCGTCCAGACAACGCTTGAACAGGCGGGCAACTTTTATAGCGCTCGCTTCGCGAGTGGCCAGATCAACCGACGTGAGTTCGATACCCAGCGCATCGCCGAACTGCCCCCAGAACACGTCCATATGTTCCTCACGCTGATGAGCTACAGCGTGTATGGGTGGAGTAATGAGTTGCGGCAAGCATAAATAATCACCTTCAACACCTGCGCAGTCTTGAAGTTGCCGGGCATCAGGGCCATCGACACTAAAAGCGGCAAAATCACCGACTGTCCCACACGCCTGTTCCAGTCCTGTCGGACTGCCTGTATTGAATGGCCGATCCACGGCAAGATTCCTTTATAGTTATTGTCATCGCTATCGGTTGCGACTGACCGGTTCCGGGTTCCCCAAGGCTCGATACTGATCGTCGCTGAATTTGAAATGGCCACTGCATCCGACCAGGCATACCAGCATCGCGAGCACAGAAAACAAAATGCGCCACCCATGAACATTCATTGCAAAAGCCTCCAGAAAAAGAACCAGACAAGCAGTGTCAATCAACAGTTAATGGCGCCGTCCATAGTGGGCAGCGACCTTCAAATGCGCCAGGCGATAAAGCAGAGTGCGTCGCGATACACCTAAGGAGACGCTGATTTATTCTAAAGCACAGCTGTTGCCCCCTGATAAATCAAGGCCTCCAGAGCGTTGCAGGGACGAAAAATCGAATAAATCAGCGGCTCCCTAAGTATCCTCTGAAAAAGCCCATTTTTTTGGAGAGGAACCGGGCTGGAGCGCCTGTATTTACTGGCTTCGACTTTTGAAGAAAAGGCTTTTTCAGACCTTCCCTAAAGTATGAGCTGCACGAGTTCGGTTGCCTCCGCTGTCGCTCAGGCACTCGAGCAGCACGCTGCGCTCGAATTGCTCCATACGCTCACGCAGCGTCAAGCGCACGGGGTCGCTGACAGTGGCGGGTACAGGAAAGTGTTCCGGTGTCAACTCGCCGTTCTCACACAACAGTACTGCGCGCTCGACAAACCCTTTCAGCTCGCGAACATTACCGGGGAAGGCATAGTTGGACAGCGCTTGTAACGCGGCCTCTGACCAGTGCACCGCAGCACGATTTGAATGAAGGCAGGTCTCATCGGCAAAGTGCCGGGCCAGTACCTCAATGTCTTCGTTACGTTGACGTAGCGGAGGAAGCTCAATGGGAAACTGAGCAAGCCGGTAGTAAAGATCTTCACGAAATCGCCCTTCTGCAACCAGCGTCGGCAGATCCCGATGGGTAGCCGCAATGATTCGCACATCGACTTTGCGTACAGTGTTAGAGCCCAGCGGACGAATCTCTCCCTCCTGCAGTACGCGCAGAAGCTTGGCTTGCAAAAGCATGGGCATATCGCCAATTTCGTCGAGCAGAAGCGTACCGCCATCGGCCGCGTCGAACAGACCGTGTCGATCTCGATCGGCCCCGGTAAACGCGCCTTTGCGGTAGCCGAACAGCTCACTTTCCAGAAGCGCCTCTGGAAACGCTGCGCAGTTCTGCGCAACGAACGCGTTCTCGCGACGAGGTCCGTGCTCATGGATCGCGCGTGACACGATTTCCTTGCCTGTCCCGGTCTCGCCGGTCAGCAACACAGTACAGGTGCTGTCCAGAATCTTGCTCAGCAGATAGGTGGTGCGGCTCAGCGCGGCGCTGTTTCCTATAAGACCGTACTGTGCCGTCTGTGAACGGCGCCTGCGCGAGGGGCGCGAGGGGTCTGTCGGCTTGTCCGATAGCTCGAGCAGGGACAATTGCGAGATGACAAACGAGCCCAACGCACCTACCGCTTCGGCATAACCGCGCAGTTCCTTGTGATGTCGGCTCACACAGATCAGCAGCCCTTGAGGCAACTGATCGCCATCAAGCAACGGCAAGCACAGCAGTGATTTCCATTTCTTTACATGGGCTGGCAAAAACCCGGTGTCATAAAGGCTGTCATCGATGTGCGCAATGCTGACAATCTCTTTCTGAAGCAGGCTGAACTGTAAAAAAGGCTGATCGCCGTAGTCATCCGAAGGACTCTTTTGTGTTCCGTTCCGAACGACGCCGTCCATCACTTCAGCCGCAAGACCGAGGCGTTTGCGGCCAGCATCGAACAGGAAAAGCTGAATCGCTTCACAGTGACAAAGTTCAGCAGCGGACATCGCGAAATCATGCAGCAGCGACTGGCTGTCGGCTGACTGCGCCAGGCGTGAATAATACGAAATCAGTGTCTGCGCTTCACTCAGCGGATCCTGCCGTGTATTCAGGGACGACACCATTTTATTCGAACTCACAGACAATTCCGCCCGAGCCATCCAGCGTTGCATGAACGACGGAAACGACAGCGCCAGTGCTCATGGCACTGAGCAGACGATTTGTGATGAGCGGTGTCAGGCACGACTCCAGCAAACGATCAAACAGCCTGGCGCCGCTATCGCCCTAGGTACAACGTTCCAGCAGATGACTGACCAGCTCCTTCGAGTAACTGAACGTCAGTCCACGGTTTTCGAGCCTTTCCCCAAGGCGCTTCAACTTCAGCTCAAGCAATTCCTGCAGCACTGCACCTTCAACGGGGTAATAAGGCACGACACGCATTCTGGCCAGCAATGCGGGCTTGAAATGTGCAGTGAGTATCGGCTTGATGACTGCTTCCAGCTCTGTTGCATCCGGGCGGCGTCCGTTTCGGCAACTCGCATGAATCACATCACTGCCCAGGTTGGATGTCATCAGGATAAGGGTATTGCGAAAGTTGATTTCCCTGCCCTCCCCGTCATTAGCCATGCCTTTGTCGAAGATCTGATAAAACAGGTTCATTACATCCGGATCTGCCTTTTCTACCTCATCGAGCAGAACCACCGAGTAGGGCTTTTGTCGAACCGCATCCGTCAACATGCCGCCTTCGCCATAGCCAACATAGCCGGGAGGCGCACCGATCAAGCGGGAGACAGTATGTTTCTCCTGAAACTCGGACATGTTAATGGTGGTCAGAAAGCGCTCGCCGCCATACAACAGATCAGCCAGCGCGATAGCCGTTTCGGTCTTGCCCACACCACTGGGCCCGACCAGAAGAAATACACCTGTCGGCGCTCCGGGCGCATTCAAACCCGCGGCCGACGCTTTTACGGATCGTTCGATGGCCTGCATCGCCTGCTCTTGACCCCGGATGCGCGAACGCAGTCCGGATGAGAAACCGGCAATGCTGAGACTGTGCTCCTGCACCAGCTGAGATAACGGGATACCCGTCCAGGCGTGCACAACTTCCGCGATCAGCCGTGGACAAACTTCGTAACTCACAAGACGGTCGTTGACCTGAGCGCTGACCAGCGCCTGTTGAACCTCGGCCAACGCTGACTGCAGTGCCTGCGTGCACTTGCTGGCCCGGGCAGGCCCGGCGTGCTGCTGCACTGTTAGGCTGGCCAATTGCCGACGCAGATCAAGCAGCCGATTAGCCAGTGCCTGTTGGTCAGCCCACGCGCACTCGAGCCCGGCTGCGCGGGTCTTTATCCCTGAGATAGTCGAAGACAACGTCTTCAAAACATTGGCATCAACCCGCATGCCGGCATCGACATCACGCTGTATTGCATCAAAGTGTCTCTGCCGCTCAGCCAGTTCGCCTCGCAGACACTCAAGTCGCTCGGGCACCGCGACCAGACTGATGCGCACCCGGGCGCAGGCGGTATCAAGCAGATCGACAGCCTTGTCAGGCAACTGTCGTCCGGACAAGTAACGCGCCGATAGCCGGGCAGCGGCAACGACTGCGTCATCACGTAAATAGATACCATGGCTGCGCTCATAGGTCGGGGCGAGCCCGCGCAGGATGGTGACGGCCTGATCCACGGTGGGCTCCAGCACACGAATCGGCTGGAAACGACGTGCAAGCGCAGGATCTTTTTCGAAATATTGCCGGTACTCGGCCCAGGTAGTGGCTGCAATCGTGCGCAGCTCGCCACGCGCCAGCGCCGGCTTCAAAAGATTGGCTGCGTCCGCCGTGCCTACCTGGGCGCCGGCCCCGATAAGGGTGTGGGCTTCATCGATGAACAGAATGATCGGCGTCGACGATGACTTGACCTCGTCAATGACACCTTTCAGACGGCGCTCGAACTCACCCTTGATGCTGGCCCCCGCCTGAAGCAATCCCATATCCAGCGACAACAGCTCGACGTCTTTCAAAAGATCAGGGACTTCTCCCTGCACGATTCTCAGCGCCAGTCCTTCGACAATCGCAGTCTTGCCGACACCCGCATCGCCAACCACGATCGGATTGTTCTTACGCCTTCGAGCCAGTATGTCGATCATCTGGCGTATGCAGTCATCGCGACACAACACCGGGTCCAGCAACCCGCCTCTGGCCTGCTGTGTCAGGTTATGAGTGAAGCGTTCGAGCAGGGACTCACCTTGATCAACCGTTTGCCTCGCCAAGCCGGACACCTGTTCAGCAAGCGCATAATCGCGAAAACGTTCAATGTTGATCTTCGCCAACAATGGCTGGTACGGCCGATCTGTGTACCGCAATGGATTACGCAGCAAAGCAAGTATCAGCGCCGCCTGATCAATATGGCTTTGCCCCAGGTCCAGCGTAGAAATCAACAGGGCATCCTGAAGCCACTGAACAAGTTCGCTGGAAAATACCGGATTACAGTCTGCACATTGCTCGATGGGCGGAAACAGCAAACCTGCAAACTCCGCAGCTGAAACACTTGCGTCAAGCAGAGCACGGGCAAGCATTCCTTCTGGGCGTTCAAGGAGGGCAAACAGCAAATCATCTACCAGAATCTTGCTGCTGCCTCTGGACACGCAGTGTTCTGCGGTGCTCTCAAGTTCTTTGCGGGTGGGTAAATCAAGGGCATTAACGAGTTGCTGCAAATCTGGATTAATCATGAGGGATCCTTAATGACTCGGTCTGTTGAGCGTTACCAGGCCCGACGAATACTCGCGTCCCAGCCAACTGGTCCAACCCAGCCGACAGGTGTTCGATTGACCGATGCGTAGATCTCTGATGTCTTCATTGAGAAGTTCCAGACAGATGTCGTAATCTAGCGGGTCGCGTAATGTGAACCGCACCAGAGCACCCAACGGCGGATAGCCCGGGCCGATGGGCAGGAACTCGTGGAAGCGGTCCCAGTCGAGCTGCTTTATATGGATACGGAACTTGCCGGCCCGGTCAGGCACCCGACTACCCAGCAACGCATTTCGCCCTAGCTGACTGTTCGCTTTTCCAAGGCGATTGAGCTGAGGGGCGTTGATGTCCACCGCTCGCTCGACACATTGCTCGATGAATAACCGGGCATGCTTGAAGTAATAACGAAGCACTGACTCGATCAGCGCTGCCGAGTGCGCGCGCAGGCTCAGCAGCCCCAGATAGGGTAATAACCGCTTCCAGTTCAATTCGGTCGTTTCGCGGAGACGCTCGCCATGCAAACCGATCAACGCGAACAATTGTTCGGAAAAAGGATCCGTCGCGCCGCTGCTGAAAACGGCGTGGTAGCGATACTTTCGCCAGGCGGGCACCATCAGTTTCTGCAGACGATGATTAAAAACGTCCAGAAAATCGCGGGTCGCATTAGGCTTGCCTCGCTCTCCCAGCGCTTGCTCGACATAAAAAGCCGGCAAGGGAGAATCTGCTCCTGCCAGACTCATCATATTCAGGCGCAGGCGGACATACAGGCACCCGTGCTCCTCGAAACACTCCATGTCCTCTATATCGCTACCTGGAAATCCGAGTCCGGTATTTGCTCGTAATTCGAGAAAGTCATGAAGCTGTTCATCGTCGGCGTGCGGATGAAGATCACGTAAAATCCCGAGGATCAGAGGTATCGCCTGATAAATCGAATACTCGCGAATACTCAGGCTCAGAGCTATCAAAGCAGCGGTTGCTGTCCCATGCGTGGCGTCCATCCGTAACCACCTCCCTGAGCGGTTTTCACGTGCAGTTCATGGAAAGAATTCAAGCTGGCATACAGCGCAAAGAATTCGTTGAGGACCGAGGCGAACAGAAACAGACTGGCCTCATCTGCGAACTCGCCAGGTGCGATAAGCAGTTCGGTTTTTACGCCACGCAGCGGTCGACCATTGTGTAGACGATCAACGTGCTGATGACTGATGGCCCTGAGTCCGCCCAGCAAGTGCTGACTGACTTTTTCCGCGCGTTTGTCGTAGTAACGCGGCAGGTCATACGTTTCGAGAATGACTTTCAGGGCTTCCACACTCGCCAGAGAAAGATAATTCAGCGACATGTTGCTAATGACGCGCCATAGAAAATCCCGGGTGATGGGCGGCGCATAGCTTTTGGTGGCGGGTGTGATATTGCTGAATCGCAAGAAGTCCGGCGTGTCATCGCACGGCTTGCATATCCCGCCAGCCCTGATCTGCTGGGGAAGGTTATGGTTGGTACAAGTCAATTCGATCGAGATGGTTTCATTTTTTCGGTCGCCACGAAGGTCGAAGCTTAAAAACGTATCAAAGCCGTCGTGGAGCATGGAATGACGGTGACGAACGCTGTAATACGGCGAGTTGCTTTGCACATCGACAGCGGGATCATGCTCGAATGATTCGAATGGCACATAGTTTTGATAGCCCTTGCCTCCTGGCTGCCAGCCAGTGACTTTATCCACCGAATAGATACCGCAGTTGCCTTCCCCTGGGTAATCGGGAATCAACAGGTATTCGTCCAGACGCGCATCCGCCTGGATCGGTACGGCATCCTGTTTGAACAGATTCACCACGGGCGTGCGGTACAGCCTGATATGTTCAAGGGTGGGTCTGAGACGCTGCATATCCTCGCAACGCATATCGAACACCAATTCAAAACCACGAGCCGTCGTCAACAGCGCGTGGTTGATTGACTTGATAGCCTCCAGACCCTTTACATCGACAAATAGAAACTTTTCCGGAAAGCAAAAATACTCTTGCAGGTAGCGGTAGCCGCGGAAGGTATTCAGGGGATAGGGAATCAGCGCCTCGTCCTCGGCAAAACCGACGGGGCAGACGTGATCTGCAGGGATGCTGAACTCGGCGGGATGCCCGTCTTCCGTCATCAAAGGATTGCCGTGGCTGTCAAACGGCAACAGTTTGATACCTTGCAACTTGCGCACGAAACAGAGATAGAGCGCCTGACTGATGTGACGATCACCTGCAAGATGCAGGCGTAACTGACTTAGTTCCAGTTCGCCCAGATGCCCCTCGCCCGTCATGCTCAGGCGCAACGTCAGTATCACTGTGCCTCCGCTGGCCGAGCAGGAAACACCTGCCATCTTCAATGGCAATACTTCAGTAGCAAAGCAAGTGCGAAACTGACAGGTCAGGCCCTTCACAGGTTCACTTTCCACCTGGGTATCACGTTCGACGATAAGGCCGGGGCCCACAGTAGCCAAAGGCTCGAATTGCAACATGCTCATGGCAGGCATGGCCCGCATGTAGTTCGGCCACAACAACTGCATGAGCGAGTGAGTCAACTCGGGTAAATCGTCATCCAGTTTCTGACGTAAACGGCCCGTTAAAAAAGCGAAGCCCTCCAGTAACCGCTCGACGTCCGGATCCTGACTGCCCTGCCCCAGAAACGGCGCCAATGCAGGATTGCGATCGGCAAAGCGTCGCCCTGATTGACGAAGAGCCATCAGCTCGTCTTGATAATAGTGATTGAATGACAACGGCTACCTACCCGACCGAATTGTAAACGGCCACAAAACCAACGCCCAAAAACATACGGCATTAATAAAAATCTGTTGATATCGATTTACTCGATACGCACTTGACCATTGCCACTCAGGGTTGCCAAAAACCTGACCGACTTTCTGATTCCGTTTATCTCCACACAGGCGCCAATAGAGAACCGTCGCTTTAGCGGGCAATCTCTACTCTCGTCAGGCATGACATGCACGTCGAAAAGACGCGGCTCATAAGTGCGGATAACCTCTTCGATGGCTGCCCGTGACTGTCTTGATGCCTCATGCGAACTCAGGCTTATGTCGTTAAGGTCAGGCAACCCATAATCTGGCAGCATTTTCACGCTGCCTGCGCGGGTACCCAGCATTTCCGACACATGAGCGGCTATCGAACTCATCAATCGCTGTTCATTGTCAATATCAGGCATTGTCTGACCGGCGAGGCGTTCAAAAAGGCTACCGCGGGCGTTCATGGTGTGGTCTCGTCAGTCCTTGTCCATCTTGCCAACCAAAGACAGCGTAAAGTCAGCACCCATGTATTTGAAATGAGGACGAACATTCAAACTGACGCGGTACCAGCCCGGATCACCTTCAACATCGCTGACAATGATCTGCGCATTGCGCAACGGCCGTCTGCCACGAACGTCGGCACTTGGATTGTCCTGATCGGCAATGTACTGACGAATCCACTTATTGAGCTGGACCTCCAGGTCTGTGCGCTCTTTCCACGAGCCGATCTGTTCGCGCTGCAATACCTTGAGATAGTGAGCCAGCCGGTTGACAATCATCATGTAAGGCAACTGTGTGCCCAGCTTGTAATTAAGTTCGGCTGTCTTGCCTTCCGGGCTATTGCCGAAAAACTTCGGTTTCTGCACCGAGCTTGCGGAAAAGAAGGCGGCGTTGTCGCTCCCTTTGCGCATAGTCAATGCGATGAACCCCTCGTCAGCCAGCTCGTATTCACGGCGGTCGGAGACGAGTACTTCGGTCGGGATCTTGGTTTCGATTTCACCCATGCTGTGGAAGTGATGCAACGGCAGGTCTTCGACAGCACCGCCACTCAACGGACCAATGATGTTGGGACACCAGCGGAACTTCGCAAAGCTGTCTGTCAGCTTTGTCGCAAACGCGTACGCTGTATTACCCCACAGGTAATGCTCGTGATCGTTAGCGACATTTTCTCTGTAGGCAAACGTTTTTACCGGGTTTTCCTCGGGCTCGTACGGAGCACGCAGCAGGAAGCGCGGCACTGTCAGTGCGAAATACCGGGCGTCCTCCTGCTGACGGAAGCTCTGCCATTTGGCGAACTGAGGCCCCTCGAAATGATCTCTCAGATCCTTGATATCAGGCAGACCGGTAAACTGCTCCAGACCGAAGAAGCCTGGCCCCGCAGCCGCAATGAAAGGCGCATGCGCCATGCAGGCGACGCTGGAGACGTATTGCATCGTTTTGACGTCGGGAGCACTTGGGGAGAAAAAATAATCGGCGATGATGGCACCGACAGGATTGCCGCCGAACTGCCCGTACTCAGCGGTGTAGACATGCTTGTAAAGGCCCGACTGGACCACTTCAGGCGAGTCCTCGAAATCTTCCAGCAAGTCCTGCTTGGAAATACTCAACAGCTCGACTTTGATATTTTCGCGGAAATCGGTTCGTTCGATCAGCAACTGCAATCCGCGCCAGGACGCCTCCAGCGCACGAAAGTCAGCGTGATGGAGGATTTCATCCATCTGGCGACTGAGCTTGCTGTCGATATCCGTAATCATCCGGTCGACCAACGCCTTTTTTACCGGCTCGGCACTGTTATGGGGTTTCAACAGTTCTTCGATGAATGCAGCAACACCGCGCTTGGCAATGTCATAGGCGTCATCACCGGGGCTCAGCCTGGTTTCTGCAATAATCTGGTCGAGAATCCCGTACTGAGACTCGCCAACATTGGCTTGCGGTGAAGCTTTCATGGTCATGCTCTAATCCCCCTGCAATAAATTAAAACGCACTACTGCGCTCCGGCACTCAGACCCAACTCAGTCAGCACGCTGTTACGTGAGTCCGTATCGGCCAAGACGCTATCGATCGCTTTGCGAAAAGCGGGCGTATTGCCCAGCGGACCTTTGAGCGCCATCAGTGCATTGCGTAATTCCATCAATTTTTTCAGTTCAGGAATTTGCTCCACCAGACTGGCCGGGTTGAAGTCTTTCATTGAGGCGATCCTGATACTGACGGGCAGATCATCAATCTCGCTATCAGGCTGCAGACGGTTAGGGAGGCGCTGATTTATTCGATTTTTCGTCCCTGCAACGCTCTGGAGGCCTTGATTTATCTGGGGGCAACAGCTGGGTTTTAGAATAAATCAGCGTCTCCTTAGGGACACTCATAACAAGTTCCAGCTCTTGCTTGGCCATCACATCGTTAAAATTATTCTTGTCGATGCTGATCGCTTTACGATTTTCAAGCTTGCGCTCGTCAACTCGTTGTGTAAAGTCGCCTAATACCAGCAGTTTAAGCGGCAGTTCTATTTCTTCCTGTGCCCCTGCAATAGCGGGCTTGAACGTAATGTTAATGCGTTCTTTGGGTGCTACCGAGCCTTCTTTGGCCATTACCCTTTTCTCCAGGCTGTTTCAGTTGGACGTTGCTACGCGATTAGTCTTTCGATGTCGTAATGACACAGTCTTTGATAAAGATCTTCTTTACGACTTATTGACTTGTCACTCTGAGGCAGCCGTTCGTAGCAGTCATACAGCAAGCGTGATACGTCAAGAAAAACCGCTGGTTCTCACTCATGCAAACTGGAGGACTGAAGTTGCCCATCGAGAAACTCAAGCTGAATTTTTGCCAACGTGTACTCTTTCGCCTGATGACATAAACGAGCGAGACACAGCCTCCAGAAAAATCGTTCTCTTCCGCCTTTGGCAATGTGCAAGTGCTGGTTCAGAATCTGCACGGCAGGCTTGAACCCGCCCGCCTGCAAACCGGATACAAGTTCCTCATAAACAGCCTCCCATTCAGGCAGCCCGGATATTCCGTCTGTCTCACATCGGTGTTGAACGGAGACCACCGGGGGCATAATATGAGCGTCTATCCACGCTAGCGTTTCGGTATCTGCGAAGGGTGTGCCATCGTGAAAACGCAACTCAGTGACTTCCGGAATTCGTTTCAGCAGTGACGCCAAGTGCGCCTCAACTTCATGTAGAGCCGCGGTCGCATCCAGAGCCTTCAGACAGCCCCAGATCAAACGCTGGCCATCAAACCAGAAAGGGGCGGACATCAAACTCGCTTCAACATCCACGATCAAATCTGCGTAAAAGCCCTGCTCGAATCGCTCTTGGTAATGTCTTGGTTTTTCTACAGGCAGCCCACGTAACTGCGTTATTTTTTGTGCATTGCACTCGGGAGTACTGTCGATGGCGAGCCATGCGATTGCCCGAGCAAGGCGAATTGCGCGCGGGTCAGTCGTTTTTTGTTTCAGCCACCATTTGCAGAGATCACGCGCAGTTTCATACAGGGAGTTTGACGCACGCTGGGCGTCTTTCTCGTTTTCAACAGAAGGACTGCTTGAAAACAGCTGGGCAGCCACCTTTTTAACTTGCTCGACCACGGTGACGGGCTCTTTTTCAGCGTGCAGCGCAAGCTCGATCATGCGTGCCAGCCTTCTGCGCAAAGGCAGCAGCAATGGCGCATCGTCGCCCAAATGGCCACCCAATATTTCGTCCAGCTGGTCCAGATACTTTGCCAGCTGTTGAAAGACGGTAAGCTGGTTGGCGATAGACACATCTTCTGCCAACACCTTTTCGAGCCTGAGCACCAGCCATGCGATGGCAGCAGACCGGGTTCGCAACTTCCTTGGGTGCAACACCTGCCAGTGACGTTCGCAGAGATGATGGATAAGCCCCAAACCTGCCACTAGCCCCGCAAAAGACTCACACTCATATAATGCCCAGGCAAGCCAGCTGGCGACCCGCAGATCCTTGGATTGACTGACAAGAATAGACTCACTGCCTTCTCTGATTTTGGGCCAGTCAATAGTTAAAGCCCCCAAAATTGACTGCGCACCGCCCAATGCTTGCTCCAAGGATTCAAACAGGGTCGAGAAGCGTATGTCCTGGCCTGAATAATCTTGATCTGATACTGGATGCCGGGCGACTTCCTGATAGTGGATGGTCAGATTATCTAGAAAAGCCATCAAACACCCTCCGACATCAGCAGTTAAACGTTTAGATTGGCAGACCTGATAAAGAAGCCGGGCCAACTTTATCCACCCCCCTCAGAACAAACAAGTCGAAAATTGGCACGCCGCAATCTTTCAGAAATTTCCTACGCGCATCCAGTTAGAAATGTAGGACGCACTAGGGAGACGCTGATTTATTCGATTTTTCGTCCCGGCAACGCTCTGGAGGCCTTGATTTATCTGGGGGCAACAGCTGGATTTTAGAATAAATCAGCGGCTACTTAAGTATCCTCTGAAAAAGCCCATTTTTTTGGAGAGGAACCGGGCTGGAGCGCCTGTATTTACTGGCTTCGACTTTTGAAGAAAAGGCTTTTTCAGACCTTCCTTAATGGAAAATCTAAGCGCACCGGAAACAGTACTCAAACCCTTCTGCGCAGAAAATGGATTTCAGCTGAGCAAGTAGCTGCGCAATTTTCTCATGAAAATCTGTAAAACCTGGTGGCGAGACGACGACCAAACTTTAAACCCTCGCAAACCTTGGCCCAGCGCAAAGCTGGCACGTTATTTGTTAAAGGATTACGGTACTGCGCATCAACATCACGTTGCGTAGTGCTTACCAATCTTCAGGAGAATGTTCATGTCAATACTTGCTTACCTGACAGTCAAAGGAAAAATTCAAGGCCTTATAACCAAGGATGCCTCTGCCAAAGAATCTGTGGGGGGTGATTATCAGGAAGATCATCGAGACGAATCGACCCTTCATGATTACCATCACGAAATGACGGTTCCTCACGATCCTCATTCAGGCAACAGCACAGGTCTACGCGTGCACAACCCCGTGCGCATCACAAAATCTTTTGACAAGGCATCACCATTGTTATTACAGGCTTTCGTCCAGGAAGAAGAGTTAGAAGAAGTGAAAATAGCCTTTTATCGCATGGCTAACGGTATCAAACAACATTATTATACGACCACCCTGAAAGACGCTAGGATTGTTGCCATTAATAAGCACACCCCTACTCGCCAAGCCGCTGAAAGATTACACCTTGAACATTTGCAAGATGTACATTTCAGTTATCGTGACATCGTAGAAACTCATGTAACTTCTAACACAGAAGGTTCCGACAAGTGGGGCAAATCAGCCCGCGGTTGATCTGTAGCTTTACCCCATCGATCTGCAGACCGATGGGGTACCCTCTTCGCCTGACAGACAGAGAAACTCATGCAGTCCGAAACGAGTCACTCGATTCGCTTTAACTTCAGCCTCGATGATATAAACCAAGACTTTCAAGTCCTTGCCTTCTCCGGCCATGAAGCCATCAACCAGCCCTTCTGCTTCACGCTGGAACTGGTCAGCGAGCGCCTGTCACTGGACCTCGAAAGCCTGCTGGGACTACCGGCTTTTTTGCAATTCGGACCCAACGACCGGGGCGTCCACGGGCTGATCGATCGTATCGCCCAAGGCGATTCCGGCACCCGTCTGATGCATTATTCGGTCACCCTGCGCCCGCGCCTGGCCCGACTTGAGCATCGCACCAACCAGCGTATTTTTCAGCACAAAACAGTGCCGCAGATCATTGCTCTAGTGCTGAAAGATCACCGATTACTGGCCGACAGTTATCAATTCCATCTCCGCGCAACTTATCCAGAACGCGAATACTGCGTGCAGTACAACGAGTCGGACCTGCACTTCCTCCAGAGATTGTGTGAAGAAGAAGGCGTGCACTATCACTTTGAACACAGCTCTTCAGCGCATAAATTAATCTTCGGCGATGACCAAACGGTGTTTCCTGAACTGGCGCCCGTGCGCTATCAGCAAAGCTCGGGGCTGGTGGAAGGTGAGCCCGTGGTCAACCACTTCCTGGAGAGACTGGAAACCCGGACCAGCCAGACCGTGCGCCGCGACTATCATTTTGAACGTCCGCGCGTGGACATGCAGGGCGCAACTTACAATGACGAAAACAACCCGCTCGAAGACTACGCTTATCCCGGCGGCTTCACCGATAAAGATCGCGGCATTCACCTGGCTAAACGGGCCCAGGAGCGCCATCGCCACGACTACCGTCAGGCCGAAGGTCAAAGCAACCAGCACAGGCTGGCCAGCGGTCATATCATGCCGTTCAGCCACCATCCCAACACAGACTGGAACGACCTCTAGCTGCTGACCGAAGTACGCCATGAAGGCCGTCAGCCGCAGGTATTGGAGGAATCTCTAGTGCCCGGCCAGCACGAGGGGAACGCTCAACAAGGCTACCGCAACACCTTTCTGGCCACACCCAAGAAGGCGCCCTACCGCCCGCCTCTGCGCCACCCAAAACCAAAGATCTTCGGCAGTCAGACCGCCGTCGTCACCGGCCTGAAAGGCCAGGAAATTCACTGCGACAGACATGGCCGAATCAAGGTGCAGTTCCATTGGGATCGCGAAGGCGCGGGCAATGACCGCAGCAGTTGCTGGCTGCGGGTCTCGTCCAGTTGGGCAGGTAATGGTTACGGCGGCATGGTCGTCCCGCGAGTCGGCATGGAAGTGCTGGTGACCTTTCTGGAAGGCGACCCCGACCGGCCATTGGTCAGCGGCTGTCTGTACCATGCAGAGCACCTGCAGCCCGGCAAATTGCCTGCGAATCAGACGCAAAGTGTCTTCAAGACCTTGAGCAGTCCGGGCGGTGGAGGATCGAACGAACTGCGTATCGAAGACCGCGCCGGGCAGGAGCATATCTATCTGCATGCCCAGCGCGACTGGAAACAGATCGTCAAGCACGACCAGACAATCAACGTCGGCCATGAGCGCCATGACCGGGTCGAAGCCAACAGCTACAGCGAATTCGGAGCTGAGGAGCACCGGACCGTTAAAGGTGCCCGGCTGACTGAAGTGAAAATGAGCGATCACCTGACGGTGGGAGGAACACGGCACATCAAGGCAACTGATGGCCTGCTGGCAGAAGCCGGGCAGGAAGTTCATATAAAAGCCGGGAACAAACTGGTCATCGAAGCAGGGCTGGAAATCACCATCAAAGTAGGTGGCACTTTTATCAAGCTGGATGCCAGTGGCGTCAAGATGATCGAGCCACAACCGGCAGGCTGCCCGGGGAACGGTTCCGGCGCCGCCCCACTGCTGCCTGGCGTGGTAACACTTGTGGATGCAGACGAACCCGGGGACCTGCTGACTCCTGCACAAACACAGACGATGAAACGCAAACCTTTTTGCGCGCGGTGCGAGCAAGTAGCTGAGGGCGGCTGACAATGAATCAGGCCAATTATCTGCTGATTGACGGCGTGTTACGACCTGATGCGATCAAACAGTTGTATCACCGCGCCGAGTCTCTCGAGATCATGCCGCTGTACCTGGGAACGCATTGGTCAGCGATCATGAATCAGGGTCCGGTGCTGGTGAAAGTCCCGGCAGAATCATCGCTGATTCGCGAATGGCTGGAGTCCGCCGCTTCACGAACTGACACCAGTATATTTTCCAGCCGTGCCGCCCTGAAAACAGTTGTCGAGCACCTGTGCCGTTTTCTGTGCCCGTTCGACCATCTCGGCAACTCAAGCCTGCTGCGCTTCGCGGATCCACTGGTGATGCATTACTGGCTATCCAGTTACAGCAATGAGCACTTGAGCCGGATATTGGGTCCCGTCGATCAACTTTGGGTGCAGCCCCCTGCTCATGCATGGCAGCACACTTCCTCCTCACTCCCGGTACCTTTTATCAACGCTCACCCGCAAAGCCCCTGGCAGCAGAATTTCGCTTTGCTGGGTGAACCGCAGTTGCACGCGCTTGACGAGTGCTATTGGTGGCTCCTCGAAGAACGTATTCATGACTGGCTTCAGACGGAGGATGCACACGCGTTCGCAAACCAGACCGAAGCTCAGATAAGCATGTGGCTCAAGCAAGCTATGAACAGCGGCCGTGATTGGGGGCTGGTCAGCGAGTACGCACTAGCGACGTGGGTAGACATCTGCCACGAATGGGGCCTGGATTTCGTAAATCTGCCGCAAAACCCTTATCAGTCATGGCAGATCAAGCACCCAGAGCTCCAGCACCTGCCTGCGGAACTGCGCATCAGCGCGTTAGCTGAATACCGTCAAAAACCCTATAAAAATAAAGGCGCCCCTGTATGACCGAAAAACACGGCACCCGCCAACAGCGACTGGCGACCCTTTTCCCCAAAACACCCGCCACGGCCACCAGCCTGTGCCCCTTCCGAGGACCCAACATCGCCATCGTGCCGGTGCGCTATGCGCTGGATCGTTCGCGTTACGACGTCGCGCCCGAAAAGCTCAAGCCACTGCCGAAAGACGGCAAGTGGACACGCCTGCCAACCTTGAAAACACGCAGCTACACCCTGCGCCAACTGTACGACGGTTACGTTTACGTGTTCGACGAAACGGCTGATACGCTGCATGAATACGCGGTCTCAGCCATCGACGGCCATCTGAGCCGCATCGTCTGGACCGACGCGCACATCGGCAGCGACCAGCGAAACGGTGCCAGCGGTGGTCAGCCCTTTCTGCTTTACCCACGCGATAACCGCCTGCACATCGCTTTTTCGCCCGTGCAGTGGACGTGGCGTCTTTGCGAGCACATGCGCTCCAACCCGCCAAGCCGCGCGCTGTGGATGAAAGCGCTGGACCTGAAACGCTACTGCATCAGCATGGCCGAGCCCGACACCCTGCCGCTGAACCGCATCGCCGAAGCAGTCGCGGATATTGACGAAGGCAAGGTGGCTGACGATGGCCGTTTTGCAGATTCGGCGATTCCGACTGTACAACCCTCATCAAGCGATGAGGTCGCGTCAGTGTTCTCACCGCTCGGCGCAGACGTTTTCTGGCGGGGCAGCGTCGACGATCAGGACAGTTCGCTGCTTATCGCCCTCGACGACCCGCTCGCGGTTTTCAACGACCTGGGCATGCAACTGGCCGCCGATCAGGCGGCTTTTCGGGAATGGCAAAGCGCGCACGAACACAAGATCCAGATCGCCCAGACCGTCACCACGCTGTGCGGCGCAGAAGGCGAACCGGAGAAACTGCCCGCCTCGGTGCGTGGCGATGCGCTGCTCACACACCAGTATTTGAGCGAGATTGAAGCTTACTTTGAGCAATGCGATTTTGAAGAGGCGCAGATCGGCGGCAACACCGTCCCCGGAGGCCTGCTGTTGCTGCCGGACGTGTTCAAGAGCCCGGACATGCGCAGGACGATTCAGGCGCGTTACGGCACAGCACGCCGACCGATCAGGGCGCGCAGGCCTGGAAAGATCGCCACAAATGGCGGCGCGAGGTCGATCTGAGCGGTGCGCGTCAGTACCTTTTGCAGCACCTGCCGACCGGAGACACACTCCTGCAACAGGTGCGCGATACGCAAAGCGATTTCCAGCACTGGGCGACCCAACTGGGCACCGAACCGCTCAAACTGTTCATCGACACCACAAATCCGAAAAGCCTGCTGTATTTGCAGTTGATCATGCTCAACCTGCAGATCATCTACGCCCAGGATGACGCGGCCACGGCCTGGCTCGCCGAGCAGGAAACCAACACCAGCAGCATGTTCGGCACCTTGCGCTATGGTTTCTCGCCCGCGCTGAAACACGCCCTGCATCAAGAAGCCGATGCACTGCTGAACGGCTTGGGCGACGTCACCAATCTGGCCACCCGGATCGGCGAACTCAACGGCGCGCTGAATCATCAGGGCTTTGCCGACAAGCCGTGGATGAAAGCGCTGAAACAGCCGGTTCAAGACACCTTCAAAGCCCTCGGCGAACTGGCTCGCGGCGCAGGCAAAGCGACACTCGAAAGCATCCTGCTGGCCTGGGTGCCCATCGACAGCCGCCTCGCGGTGGGCAAACAGCAAAACATCGTCGCACTGATTCGTACGCTGCTGATCGGCCAGGTGCTGCTCGACTCGCTGGCGCACATCGCGATCAATCAACACGTCATTACCCAATTGAAACAGTGGCTACGCCAGTGGCGGGTGCTCGACCAACAGATCCGTGATACGCGCCGCAGCTGGCAGTACCCAACTGCCTACAAATCCCGAAAAAGCATCGCGCGCGACCTGGCGGCCCATCAACAGAAACTGCGCGCGCACGAACTGAGCCTGCCCGCCCTGCTCGACTTCCAGAACAACGAGTACGCAAAACAGTTGCAGAACGAGATTCGCCAATACACCCAGACCGGCAAAGCGATAACCAAAGACTGGCTCGCCCAGGCCAAACGCTGGCTCGACAACCTGGGCGGTATTGCAGGCTCGATCACCTGGGGCGTGATCATGCTCAACTTCATCAACACTGCCCTGACGTATCGTGATCTGACCACGGATGGCGATTTCAGTGTGAAGGATATCGGCAAGGTTACTTACGGTTTGGGGTACAGCTTCAACCTGTTGATGGCGGTGTTTGTCGAGGCACCGTGGAACGTGATCAAGGATGCGAAGCCGGTACTGATCGATGGCAAGAATGTCGGGATTCTCGACAAGTCGGCGGGGTACTGGAAGGCGAAGGGCAATGTTGTATGGGGCGAAGCGATAAGTGGGTTCAGGGTTTCGATGGTGGCGATGGGGGCGTTTGGAGTGGCGGCGGCTGCGCTGGAGTTAGAAGACATTTCTGGGGACTTTGACGCCGCTAGAACATTAGAAGATAAAACCGCAATTGCTGTAAAGGGCGTCTCTGTGTTTGCAATGGGGGCAGGTTCAACAATTCAGCTGTTTGCAGGGATATTTCCTGCCAACAAACTTGCAATCACTGCAATGAGCTCATGGTTCAGTGTCGCTTTGCTGGTGGCCGGTGTTATTTATCTTATTGCTACCATGGCCTTGAATCATTTCAAGCAAGACAGTATCGGCTGGTGGTTACGTAGGTGCTGCTGGTCGAGAACTTTAGATTATCGCTACCCCGACTCTGCCAAGGGGGAGTATGAAGAAACCCGCGCACTGCTGGAGATTCAACTATCGCCTCAAGTTTATGCAAAAAGCACCGTACACTATGAAGACCGATATCTTGGTAAAGGCGATTACATGAGCGTGGCTGTGCAAAATGGCGCCGGGATACAAATACGTTTGCCGAATTTTGTACGAGGGCATTCCATACATTTCAACGTCATCAGCAGCAAACGACCATGGGGTGTATTGTCTGTAGAAAAGATAGACCGCCCACTACACGAAGACTTTCTGGACCGCGGACAATTCAAGCAGTTTGAACAGTTCGGGACGCTCACCAACACGCCGGCGGGCCTCGCGAGTGAAGACTTCACATTCCCCCGAATGCCACCTGAAAACGAAGACCTCATCTGGGAAACCTGGGTGCCGCTCGGCAAGGACGCGACGTATCTGGAGTTGCAAATCTGGTACCCGAACGCGCTGATAAATCCTGGCGAGGATGATCGAGGCTATCTGTTTCAGATGGAGCTGAGCCCAAGAGGTGATACTGAAATTGATGGTCTGGCTGCCGTGGAACTTGAAGTTAAAGCGTCCAGCAGGATGGGCACTCTGACCCTGGAAGTCGCAGAGAGTACACCGGTATGACTCAGCAAGAAAAAGCTCCGATTCTGCCGAAAGGCAAAGACATTCTGAACTGGAAAATCAAAACACTCGCAAGGTCGCCTAAGGAGACGCTGATTTATTCTAAAACCCAGCTGTTGCCCCCAGATAAATCAAGGCCTCCAGAGCGTTGCAGGGACGAAAAATCGAATAAATCAGCGCCTCCCTAAGGAGACGCTGAACAATTAACCCGTTCGCACCGTCCCCATTTCCAAGCCGGTTTTTTTCAACCTGCCGGCCTTATTTTACGTTTCTCGAGCAGATTTCTGCCCTCATTTTGCTGAAAGGCGGGCCAGTCCCGCCTTTCAGACGGATTTATCCTGCCGTCTGTTGTAAATACCGCTTGGCCAGCATCAGATTGGCCAACCCAAACAAACTGAACAACTGCGCTGTATTCTTTTCCAGCCCACGGTAGCGAACCTTGCGATGATTGAAGCGCACCTTGATTACCTGGAAGGGGTGCTCGACCTTGGCACGCAGTTGCGCCTTGGCATATTCAATTTTGCGCTTGACCCGATACAGCACGCTGCCTTCGCCGTGCTGCTTGTAACTGCTTGGCCGTTCTGCAATCGACCAGATAACGTCCCGTTCAGCATGCTCCGGTCGCTTGGCCGCACCGGTGTATCCAGCGTCACCCGAAACATAGGTTTCGTCACCGTGAAGCAACTGGCCAACCTGGGTGACATCCGCCACGTTAGCGGCCGTCCCTACTACGCTGTGCACCAGCCCCGACGTGGCGTCTACACCAATGTGGGCCTTCATCCCAAAGTGCCATTGATTGCCTTTCCTGGCCTGATGCATCTCAGGATCACGCTTGCCTTCTCGGTTCTTGACCGAGGGCGGCGCGGCGATCAGAGTAGCGTCGACGATAGTGCCTTCCTTGAGCAGCAGCCCCCGGCTGGCCAGATGCTGGTTAATCGTTTCAAACAGCAGCCGGGTTAGCTGATGGACTTCCAGCAAGCGGCGAAAACGCAGCAAGGTGGTGGCATCCGGTGCAGACTCGCGACCCAGGTCGATACCCATAAAACCGCGGATGGCCTGGCTGTCGTAGACGGCATCTTCGCAACCTTCATCGGAGAAACCGAAACACTGCTGCACGACGTACATGCGCAACATGCGCGACACCCCTATCGCAGGGCGTCCGCGCTTGCCTGCGGTGTTGCTATAAAACGGCGCCACTTGCGCCTCCAGCAGGGCCCAGGGCACCAACTGTTCAAGGTCAGCCAGGAAGCGATCTCGGCGAGTCTGCTTTTTCTTGCCGGTATATTCGAGTTCGGAGAAGGTCTTCTGCACGCGCGTAACGCTCAAGGAGAGGGAGGCTGTTGAAGGAACTTAGTGTGCCAAGGGTGGGGACAGTTGGCTATTTTTGCAGCGCCTCCCTAAAGAAATCATGATTACGCAGCTTGTATTTACCGCCCTCTATCTAATCGCGAGTTCGCTTTATATCTGGGGCGGCTGGAAACCTTTTTCAGAAACACCCCATTTGCTAGTGGGCACGCTATTAGCGCTTGCCGGTATTCTTGCCTACTTCGTAGGCCTGCTCATTCGCCAAAAAACCATCTACCACTACACCATCAAAACCGACCGAGCCTCGGTCGAGTACTACCTCCACTACCCCGACTTCGCGTCCGGCCTGTTCAAAGGCATCGCCCTGTTCGTCATCATGCTGTTCGTCTTCGTCGCCCTTCTCACCGGCTCGCTACTCTTCCTGATCGGCCCGGTCGCCATCGCGTTCATCGCCGCGCTCAAGCTACTGAACTGGGAAAACCCGATCCACCACGAACACAGCCTGCCATGGGGCGAGTACAACTTTGTCACCATCGACCGCAAGCGTATGATGATCGTCACTCACCGCACCGACATCACGCTGGGTTTCGAGGCTCGATTCAAGCACGAAGTGCTGTTCAACAAGTACTTGAATTTCCTCCACACCGTACTCCCCCAACGGCCGAATTTACCGAAAAGCCTTGGAAGTGATAACACGCTCACGCTAACGTACGGTCCATTGTTCAAGCCCACTTTCACCCAGGCCCCTCATGATCCAGATCCGCCCCATGACCCCGGAAGACTTCGACCGCTTCTGGCCCACCTTTCAGGCCATCGTCATTGCTCAGGAAACTTACGCTTACGATCCTGCGCTCACTCGCGAGCAGGCGCGTAATCTGTGGCTGACGCTGCCGCTGCACACGCTGGTTGCCGAGGAAGACGGTCAGTTGCTGGGAAGTTATTACCTCAAAGCCAATGCGGCAGGTCCGGGGGATCATGTCTGCAACTGCGGTTACATGGTGACGGACGCAGCGCGCGGTCGCGGCGTGGCACAGTTGATGTGCGAGCACTCGCAGCAACTGGCGCGGGACAGCGGCTTTCTGGCGATGCAATTCAATTCGGTGGTGGCCAGCAACGAAGTCGCGGTTGCACTGTGGGCCAAGCTGGGTTTCGAAACGGTCGGGCGCTTGCCCAAGGCTTATCGTCATGCCCGATTCGGGCTGGTGGACTGCCTGGTGATGTTCAAATGGCTGGTTGAAGCCCCCGTGGCTGCTGAACCTGCCCAAGCCAGGCTGATCGGTCGCAAGAATATCGAGTCGGTGGTGTCGCGCCCACGCCGAAAATAAGGCTGGCGCTCACATGAAAACGGGGCCTGCTCACAACACACAGGCCCCGCTTTTTTACAGCTCAGCGCTTACTTACCAGCGCTCACTTCGGGCTGTTTTTGCAGCACGACCCGTGTCACGCGGCGCTCTTCCACACCGACCACTCTCAGGTTCCAGCCCTGCCAGCTCAAGCTGTCGCCGGTAGACGGCAGGCGGTCGAGCAGGCTCATGACCAGCCCGGCGAGGGTCTGGTAATCCTCGGTCGCCTTGGCTTGGAAGCCGGTGCGCTCGCGAATCAGGCTCAGGTTCAAGGCACCCGAGACCACGAATTCATCACCCTGCACGACGATGTCGGGGCCTTCCACTTCGCTGGCATCCGGCAGCTGACCGGCGATGGATTCCAGAATGTCGGTCATGCTCAGCACGCCGATGAAATCACCGAATTCGTTGACCACAAACGCAATGTGGGTCGACTCCTTGCGCATCTGTTCCAGGGCATTGAGGATCGTGAAGCTTTCCAGCAGGTTGATCGCCTTGCGTGACATCAGCTTCAAGTCGGGCTCGTTGCCGGACAACAGCTCTTTGAACAGCTCCTTTTTGTGCACGAAACCCAGTGGCTCATCGATGCCGCGTTCGCCGATCAGGGGCAGTCGCGAGTACGACGAATGCATCAGTTTCAGGCGGATCTTCTCGGCATCGTCGTTCAGGTCGATGTAGTCGATCTCTGCCCTCGGCGTCATGACCGTGCGAATCTGACGCTCAGCCAGTTGCAGCACGCCGCTGATCATCACCCGCTCACGACGGTCGAATACCGGCTCGTTGCTTTCGCCTTCAAGCATGTCGGTGATTTCCTCATCGACATCACCGGATTCCAGTCTACGGCCACCCAACAGACGCATGACCGCATGCGCCGCACGCTCGCGGCGCGGCAGATGGCCGTGCGCCGACTTCTTGCTGCGCTTGCGGGCGATCTGGTTGAACACTTCGATGAGAATCGAGAAGCCGATCGCCGCATACAGATAGCCCTTGGGAATGTGAAAACCCAGGCCTTCGGCGGTCAGGCTGAAACCGATCATCATCAGGAAGCCCAGGCACAGCATGATCACCGTCGGGCGACTGTTGACGAACTTGGTCAGCGGCTTGCTGGCGATCATCATCAGGCCGATGGAGAAGATCACCGCGATCATCATCACCGACAGGTGTTCAACCATGCCCACCGCCGTAATCACAGCGTCCAGCGAAAACACTGCATCCAGTACGACGATCTGCGCCACGATGGGCCAGAACAGCGCATAAGCTGCGTTGCCGGCGCGCTGCGCCACATGGCCTTCGAGCCGTTCGTGCAATTCCATGGTGGCCTTGAACAACAGGAACACACCACCGAACAGCATGATCAGGTCACGCCCGGAGAAGGTTTTTTCGAAAATCTCGAACAGCGGTTCGGTCAGCGTCACCATCCACGAGATGCTCGCCAGCAGGCCAAGACGCATGATCAATGCCAGCGTAAGGCCGATAACGCGCGCCTTGTCGCGTTGTGCAGGCGGCAGTTTGTCGGCGAGGATGGCGATGAACACCAGGTTGTCGATACCCAGCACCAGTTCCAGCACGATGAGGGTCAGCAGGCCAAGCCATGCCGTAGGGTCAGCGATCCATTCCATGGCAGTTATGCAGCCTCACGGGAAAAATGGCAGAAAGTGGCTTGGGTCACTGTAGACCAGACGCTACGGCGCAACGCCAGATACGGCGTTGCAACACTGGAACGTGAGGGCCTGCCGGAATCGGTACAGTGCAAGGGACGGGGTAAATCAACGTTCGAATGAAATGGCCTGCTCAGCGAAGGGGACATCATCGGCCGGTCATAAACGATAGAAGGAGGACAACTCGGAGGCTCCTGGAGGGTATTCATACAGTCCTGAAAATCAATACGGGCACTGATCGTACAATAAGCCGATCGGTTTCGCACTTGACATAAGTATTACAAGAATTGACTGGGTCAGCGCTGTTGCTGAACGCCCCATTCACCCGCAGAGCAATCATGCAGCGACGTTTTGCCGCACGGCTAACGGCGACCAGTTGTCTGATAACAGCCTGTTTCGGGTAGAAGCGAAAAATCATTTGTTTTAAAATGTTGCCATAATGTCATGCAAGCGCAACGTCCGAGACGACCTTGAACCTCGGTTCATTTGCCCTGCCGACACGAACCATAAAAAGAAAGCTCGTCAATAGACGGGCTTTTTTCGTTTTCAGCTTTTGCATCCGATGCCATCAATGGCATCCGGGCAACCCGATTTCTTGATCTATGAGGTGACCTCCCCATGCTGCGTATCGTTGTCGTTCATTTTTTCCAGTGGCTCAAGCGCCTGTCGTCCGCGCTGTTCTTGCGCAATGCAGAGGACAACTATTCCCGCAGCTTCACACGGGAAAACGAGGACGAAGGCCGCTGGACCTTCGTGTCGATCGTCATCGTCCTGACCCTCAGCCTCTACTGCCTGGCGGGCCTGGGTTATTACGCCAAGACCAACATCTGGGACGGCTTCACCCAGGAGCAGAAAGAAAACATCGCTCAGGCCATGGTCGTCAGTTCGCAGAACCTCTGAACCGACAGTTTGTGCAGACCGAACGGGGAAGCGAACGCTTCCCCGTTTTCGTTCCGGCAACTTGTCACGGACGGTTATTTCTGCGAAAAAGCCAGCCCGTCAACCGCACTGGATAATCCGGCATGAGCAATGATCTACAGGTCGTCGATGTACACATCGGTGCTGGCAAAGCAGTGGTCAAGGGTGCGCTGATCACCACGCATTACACCGGCACGCTGCAAAACGGCACGGTGTTCGACTCTTCGCACGAGCGTGGCAAGCAGTTTCAGTGCGTGATCGGCACTGGACGCGTCATCAAAGGTTGGGACCTGGGCCTGATGGGCATGCAGGTGGGCGGCAAACGGCGGTTGTTCGTACCCGCCCATCTGGCGTATGGCGACCGCAGCATCGGGGCTCATATCAAGCCCGGTGCCGACCTGAGATTCGAAATAGAACTGCTGGAAGTGTTGACCCGCGACGACTGAATACCGTATGCGAACTAAACCTGACCGGAAAAACGCCGATATCTCTATCAATGCGCGTATCAATGCGCGGTCAGCCCGCAAGCCCGATTGCTTGTTATCGCGGAAAAAGCCATGCTCCGGGCATGGAACTTCAGGTCTTCGCACAGGAACACGTATGGCGCTCAATAAGTCGACTCAAGAGCTGAAAAAGCACTTGAATGGCACCGCAACAAACCTTGAGAACACGGCTGAAGAAATCCTCAAGCTCGCTTCGCAGATGAAAGACGTCGACGTCACGGCCATCCTGCAGATGGTCAACCGACTGTACAGCGACGCCGATCAGCTCAAAGCCTATGCCGATGAAGTCCGCGCGAAAAGAATCGTGCGCGCCAAGCCGCTCTGAACGACTGGCAATACCAGACAGCAGCACTGACAGGGTCGCCGGTGTGGATGACCCGAGTGGCGGGTGCGCAATCGCGTTTCGGCCTTAACTGAAATACGTTTACCATACGCCGCCTTTCATCACCGACCGCTGTCATGACCCCTGAAGCACTCGCGACCCTGCAACACCATCTGCTCGATGCCCTGAGCCATGTGCCGAACGAAACCCGCCGACTGTTTCACGGTCGCGGCCGCGTGTGGCCAGGGCTGGAGCACGTCACCGTCGACTGGATGCAGGGCGTGCTGCTGGTCTGCGTATTCAAGGAACCGCAGGCGTCCGAGCTGGAAGCGTTGACGCAGGTGCTGACCGGGCTGATCGACACGCCTCAGTGGCAGCATAGTCAGGCCCACACCTTGCTGTTGCAACAGCGTTATCTGCCGCAGAGCACCACGCAATGGCTGGCTGGCGAGGTCATGGACGAATGGGTGATCACTGAAAACGGCCTGCGCTACAAGGTCGATTTCGGCAAAAAGCAGAACAGCGGCCTGTTTCTCGACATGCGCTACGGGCGGGACTGGGTGCGAGCTCAGGCCAAGGGCAAGCGCATCCTCAATCTGTTCGCCTACACCTGCGGTTTCTCGGTTGCGGCCATTGCCGGGGGCGCCGACCATGTGGTGAACCTGGATATGGCGCGCGCCGCGCTGAATCGCGGTCGCGAAAACCATCGGCTCAACGATCACGATCTGAGCTGCGTGACGTTTTTAGGCCACGACCTGTTCAAATCGTGGGCCAAAGTGACTCGCTCCGGGCCGTATGACCTGATCATCATTGACCCGCCCTCCTTCCAGAAAGGCAGCTTCATGCTCGACAAGGATTACCAGCGCGTTCTGCGTCGCTTGCCGGAGCTGCTCGACGAAGACGGTACTGTGCTGGCGTGCATGAACGACCCCGCTCTGGGGCCGGATTTTCTGATCGGGCACACGGCAATCGAAGCGCCCTGCCTGCGCTTTCAGGAACGTCTGGAAAACCCTCCGGAATTCCCCGACGCCCGCGTCGACGGTGGTCTGAAAGCGCTGGTGTTCAAGGCCGAAGGCTTGAGCCGCACAGGCTGGGCGTAAACACCTGAATCTGACCGGCTCGTCGCTGACGAAGAGCCGGTCGGATTCATCAGGCACTCAGGCGCGAGATGACGTCGGTGAGACCTGCCGAAAGACCTTTCAGGTCATGACTGGCGCTCTGGGTACGTTTGACGTTGTCCTGATTGGTCACGGCGATGGCCGTGATTTCAGTCAGATTGCGCGAAATGTCTTCAGCCACGGAGGTCTGCTCCTCGGCGGCGGTCGCGATCTGCCGGTTCATGTCGCGGATGTTTTCCACCGCCACGGTGATGCGTTGCAGGGTCGCTCCGGCGTGCGTGACTTGCTCGACGCTTTCCTCGCTGCGCGCCTGACCGCCCTGAATGGCCTGCACCGCATCAGAAGCACCGGTCTGCACTGAACTGATGATCTGGTTGATCTCGGCGGTGGAGACGGCGGTACGCTGCGCCAGCGTACGGACTTCATCGGCCACTACGGCAAAGCCACGCCCAGCTTCACCCGCACGTGCCGCTTCGATGGCCGCGTTGAGCGCCAGCAGATTGGTCTGATCAGCGATGCCGCGGATCACTTCCAGTACCTTGCCGATGCGCCCGCTGTCGGTTTCCAGCCGCTGAATGACATCGGCCGTCGAAGAAATCTCGTTGCGCATGCGGGTGATGGTGGCGATGGTCGATTGCATGACCTTCTCGCCATCCTGAGCGCTCTGATCAGCTTCATCTGCCGCGCGTGCGGCGTGTGCCGCATGTCGGGCAACTTCCTGAGCCGTGGCGGACATTTCGGTCATGGCAGTGGCCACCTGGTCGGTACGTTCAAACTGCTCATGAGTGCCCTGCGCCATCAGCTCGGCAATCGCATTCAACTCGCCGCCCGCAGTGTCCAGGTCGCTGGTGCTGCGCTTCAAGCGACTGAACGTATCAGCCAGGAAATCACGCAGGGTATTGGCGGCAACCGCCAGACGCCCGAGTTCGTCCTGCCGGATGACCTCGACACGCGCGCCGAACTTGCCTTCACTCAGCTGGGCGACGTATTCGATAAGCATGCGGATCGGCGCGATCAGGTTGCGGTTGACCATCCACAGCGCCAGCAGCCCTACCAGCAGCGCAGACACCAGCATCACCACAGCGCCGATCAGGACAGTCCGTTCAGCTTCATTGCTGATCACAATGGATTGCGCGTCGCTGGACGTGTGTAACTGGTCAACCAGACCGGCCATCTGCTCACTGGTCGGACGGTCGACGCCTTTGACCGCTGCGTCACCTGCGGCAGCATCGCCGCCTGCCGCGATAAAGGCATCACGGCCGGTGCGGTAAGCCGTGCCCAGCGTCAGATGCGCCTGTTGCAGCGTCTGCACCTGGCTTTTCAGCGATGCATCAGTGCCTTTCATATCGGCGAGCTGGCCCAGCGTGCCCTGCACTTTGCGCTCCTGCTCTTCGAACTGCCCCCAGTATTTGTCGCGCTCGGCAGGCGTCTTTCCGCGCAGCAAGACGTTTTTCCATTCCTGAACCTGGATCTTGAATTGCAGATTGGCGTCGTCGACCAACTGAGACGCGCGAACCGGGCCGCTCAGAAGGCTGCGGTAGGCTTGCACGTTATCGGAGAGGAAGTTGAATCAGGCCAGTGCAATGATCAACACAAGCACCAGACTACCGCCAAGCAAACCAAGAATTTGGAGCCTAAGGGATTTGAACATCACGACGATCTCTGAAGACAAAGAGGTATGCGTCAGCGCGCATAACATGACAGGCCTCATCCCTTACGATCGTTCTGGAAACCGGAGTCGTATGGCCCAATGAGATCATCATCGGCTTATACAAATTTATCTTTAAAAACAGCGACGACCGGTCAGCAAGGCAATCAGGCGTCAAGATAACGCCGGACGCCGGAGGCCGATTTACTCCGCCTGCCCGAACACTTGGCTGGGGCGCCGCAGCGTCGGGTCGAAGGGGTTGATTCGGGCGCTGATGCTCGCCGCTTCGCGCTTGAGCAACTCCACCACCGTCATCAACCGGTCAGGGCCCAGGCGGTCGCTGATGGTTGCCACACTGAGCGCCGCGACCGAACGCCCGTTGCGGTCCAGAATCGGCACGGCCAGCCCGGCCATGCCTGGCAGCGCGCCGGTGTTGCGGGCGGCGTAGCCAAGGCGGCGCACGTTAGCGACCTCCGAGCGGAGAAACACTTCGTCATACAGATGGAAGTCCTTGAGGCGTGGCAGGTTGTAGGCAATCACCGTTTCCCGTTCGTCTTCAGGCAGAAATGCAAGGATCGCCAGACTGCCCTGCCCCACACCCAGCGCTACCCGGCCACCAATATCGCCGGTGAATGTGCGGATCGGGTAAGGGCCTTCGCTGCGATCCAGACAGATCGCGTCGAAGCCGCTACGCGCCAGCAAGAACAGCGAGTCGCCCAGTGATGCAGACAGGCGCAACAGGCTTGGGCGTACCAGGTCACGCAGGTTGCCACTGTTGCCGGCTTTGGCCGCCAGCGCGAAGAATTCGATACTCAGCCGGTAACGCTTGCTGAGCACATCCTGTTCGACCATGCCTTCGTCCATCAGGCTGCGCAGCAGGCGGTGAGTGGTCGGTTGCGACAAGCCGACACGCTGCGCCAATTGGGTCACGCGCTCCCCGCTTTCATCGCAGTCGCCCAGACAACGCAGGACGGCGAACAACCTGGACACTGCGCCGACACCAACGTCACGACCCTCAGCATTCCGATCACTGGAATTACTCATGGTTAATTCTCTATTGATGATCACTGAATGAATTAATTGAAAAAAACAGGTCATTCAGTGAAATTGCCATTGAGCGCATCCTAGCCTTCGTCCTACTCTCAGTCCACAGGGGCGATTTGAACAATCATCGGTAGCCGACTCAGAGCGAGCGCCAACGTCCACAGAATTGCATGACTTCATTTCGCATCTGCCCATGACAAACGCGCGCCTCGGCGCGCCCGTATCCAGGTGGAAGCAGGCATGGCATTTCTGCAGCTCGAAGGTCTCTCCAAACGCTACGGCTCCATAGACGCCGTGGTTGCAACGAACCTCTCCGTGGACAAGGGCGAATTCGTTTCGCTGCTCGGTCCCTCCGGCTGCGGCAAAACCACCACCTTGCAAATGATCGCGGGCTTCGTTGACGTCAGCGACGGGCGCATCGTGCTCGACGGTCGGGACATCACCCACGCCAAACCCAGCAGCCGGGGTCTGGGCGTGGTGTTTCAGAGCTATGCGCTGTTTCCGCACATGACTGTGGCCGATAACGTTGCGTTCGGCCTGCGAATGCGCAAAGTGCCCGCTGCCGAACTGCAACAGCGGGTCACCCGGGTACTGGAACTGGTTCGCCTCGGCCAGCACGCCGCGCGCTACCCACGCGAGTTGTCCGGCGGCCAGCGGCAGCGGGTTGCACTGGCCCGGGCACTGGTGATCGAGCCGCCGGTGCTGCTGCTCGATGAGCCGCTGTCGAACCTGGACGCCAATCTGCGCGAAGAAATGCAGTTCGAAATCCGCCGCATCCAGAAAGAAGTCGGTATCACCACATTGATGGTCACCCACGATCAGGCGGAAGCCTTGTCGATCAGTGACCGAGTGGTGGTCATGCAGGCCGGACGCATCACCCAGATCGACGAGCCGTATAAACTCTATGAGCATCCACGCACTCGCTTTATTTCCGGTTTCGTCGGCAAGGCCAATATGTTGCCGGGTGACCTCGACAGTGACGGCTGCCCGCAAATTCGACAACTGCCCGGCGACGGCGCACTGACCTTCAGCCTGCGCCCGGAAAAAATCGATCTGGTTGCCCCCGGCTGCGGTCGCCTGTCAGGACGCATCAGCACGCGCTATTTTCTCGGCAGTCAGTGGCTGTATCGCATCCAGACCGGCATCGGCGAAATAACCGTGGTTCGCCGCAACGACGGGCAAGCGCCGCTTGAAGAAGGTGCGCCGGTCGGCATGGACTGGCCAAACGAGTTGCTGCGTGTGCTGGCTGCCGACGAGGTGCGCGCATGAGCCTGTTGACCGGGATGCGTCAGGGCAGACGCGGCTACTGGCTGTCAGCCCCGGCGCTGGCGCTGTATATCGGTTTACTGGTGCTGCCGCTGGGCCTGACCCTGATGCTGTCGTTCAACGTGTTCGATTATCAGGTCGGCGTAAAAAGTGACAGCTACACGCTGGCCAACTACGCGGCCGTGCTCAGCGACTCGTATTTCTATGAAATCTTCCTGCGCACCTTCTGGATCAGTGCGCTGGTAACCCTTCTGTGCGTGCTGATCGGCGTGCCGGAAGCTTACATTCTGAGCCGCATGGGCACGCCGTGGCGCTCGATCTTCCTGATTCTGATCCTCACGCCGCTGCTGATCTCGGTGGTCGTGCGGGCCTATGGCTGGAGCCTGCTGCTGGGCGCAGACGGCCTGATCAATCAGGCGATCCAGTTCATGGGCGGGCGACCGGTGAAACTGCTGTACACCCCGTTTGCCGTGATCATCGCGCTGGTGCACGTCATGTTGCCGTTCATGATCATCCCGGTCTGGACCTCTTTGCAGAAGCTCGATCCCACCGCCGAACAGGCCGCGCTGTCGCTGGGTGCCAGTCAGGCAAAAGTGATGCGCCTGATCGTTCTGCCGCAAGTCATGCCCGGCGTGTTGTCCGGCTCGCTGATCGTGTTCGGCCTTGCCGCCAGTTCATTCGCCATTCCCGGCCTGCTTGGCGGACGCCGCCTGAAGATGGTCGCCACGGTGATCTACGACCAGTACCTCTCGGAACTGAACTGGCCGATGGGCGCGACCCTCGCGGTGGCGCTGCTGCTGGTCAATCTGCTGGTGATGCTGTCGTGGAACCGGATGATCGAAAGCCGTTACAAGAAAACTCTGGGGGAATGATTCATGTCCAGGAACGGTCCGTTGGCCCTGTCGTTTCACGCATTGGTGGTGATTTTCATGATGGCCCCGCTGGTGGTGGTGTGCCTGGTGGCCTTCACCCCGGAAAACACCCTGAGCCTGCCCACCACTGACTTCTCGTTACGCTGGTTCAAGGCGGTGTTCGAACGCGCCGATTTCATCGACTCGTTCTACAACAGCCTGGTGCTGGCGTTCATCTCGGCGACCCTCGCGACGCTGATCGCAGTCCCGGCCGCCCTGGCAATCACCCGACACACATTCCCGGGCCGCAACTTTTTCAACGCGCTGTTTCTCTCGCCGATCATCATTCCGCATCTGGTGCTGGGCGTGGCGATGCTGCGCCTGTTTGCACTGATGGGGGTGAACGGCAGCTTTACCTGGCTGATTTTCGCCCATGTGCTGGTGATTACTCCGTATGTGCTGCGTCTGGTGCTGGCTGCGGCAATCGGTATCGACCGCAGCGCCGAGCACGCCGCCGAGTCATTGGGCGCAAGCCGTTTCACGCTGTTTCGCCAGATCACTCTGCCGATGATCCTGCCCGGCGTTGCAGGCGGCTGGCTGCTGGCCTTCATCAACAGTTTCGACGAGGTCACGCTGTCGATCTTCGTCACCTCGCCTGCCACCCAGACCCTGCCGGTACGCATGTACGTCTACGCCACCGAATCCATCGACCCGATGATGGCCGCTGTATCAGCGCTGGTCATCGCCCTGACCGCCATCACCATGATCCTGCTGGACCGGGTCTACGGGCTGGATCGCGTGCTGGTCGGCAAACATTAACCCGGAGCTTTCACGTTATGGCACTGCTCAAGCGACTGGTCGAACGCGACCGCCCGGCCCTTTCGTTCACCTTGGATGGCGAGCCGGCCAGCGGCTTATTGGGCGATACCCTGTTGACAGCGGTGCTGACCGCCAGTGAGCACTTGCGCGGCAGCGATTTCAGCGCCGAGCCACGCGCCGGCTTCTGCATGATGGGCGCGTGCCAGGATTGTTGGGTGCGTCTGGGCGATGGGCAGCGAGTGCGCGCCTGCTCGACGCTGCTGGAAACCGGTCAAACGGTGCATCGCGAACCGGGGCGGCGGACATGAACGAGCGCAACGTCGTCGTCATCGGCGCCGGCCCGGCAGGCATTCGCGCCGCGCAGACGCTGCTGGCCCACGGCATCAAGGCGTACCTGATCGACGAAGGCCTGCGCGGCGGCGGGCAGGTCTATCGTCGCCAGCCGGAAAACTTCCAGCGCTCGGCCAAGTCGCTGTACGGTTTTGAAAGCGGCAAGGCGGTGGCGCTGCATCAAACCCTCGACACGCTGACACACCAGATCGACTACCGCCCGCAGACGCTGGTCTGGAACGCCGAGAACGGACAGCTCGACACCCTGCAAAACGGTAAGACAGCGACCGTCGATTACGCTCAGTTGATCGTCGCCACGGGGGCCACCGACCGCATTCTACCGGTGCCCGGCTGGACACTGCCCGGCGTCTACAGCCTCGGTGCTGCGCAAATCGCCCTGAAATATCAGGGCTGTGCGATTGTCGAACAGTGGTCTTTGCCGGCAGCGGGCCGCTGTTGTACCTAGTGGCCTATCAATACGCCAAGGCGGGTGCACAAGTGGTCGCGGTGCTGGACAGCGCACCCTTCTCCGCCCAGTGCAAAGCGCTGCCCGCACTGCTCGGCCAGCCGGGCACGCTCGCCAAGGGCCTGTATTACCGCGCCTGGCTGACGGCTCGAGGCATCCCGGTGCATCAAGGCGCGCAGCTTTTGCGCATCGACGGCGAACAGCGGGTCAGCGGCGTGCAGTGGACGCGCAGTGATCAACCCGCTGATCTGCCTTGCGATGCGGTGGCCTTCGCCCATGCCTTGCGCAGCGAAACGCAACTGGCAGACCTGCTGGGCTGCGATTTCGCCTGGAGCCCGTTGAATCGCGCCTGGTTGCCTGCGCGCGATGACTGCGGGCGCAGCAGCGTATCAGACGTGTACCTGGCAGGCGATGGTGCGGGAATCATGGGCGCCGACGCGGCGGAAATGGCCGGCGAACTGGCCGCCCTGAGCCTGTTGCAGGACCGTGGTATCGACGTCGACGCCCTGCGTGTCAGCGATTTGAAAACCGGCTTGCAGCGCATCGAGCGCTTTCGTCACGGGCTGGAAACGGCTTTTCCGTTCCCCGAGGACTGGGCTGTCAACGTGCCGGACGAAACCCTGGTGTGTCGTTGCGAAGAAGTCGCGGCGGGCGACATTCGCAGCACTGTGCAGGAAGGTCATTGGGAGATCAATCGGGTCAAGGCCATGTGCCGGGTCGGCATGGGGCGCTGCCAAGGCCGAATGTGCGGCTTGGCGGCGGCCGAGATCGTCGCGCACGAAAGCGGACGTTCGATCGAGCAGGTCGGCCGTCTGCGCGGCCAGGCGCCCATCAAGCCCATTCCGTTCGGCGTCGAGCCACACTCGGCGGAGCAGCTACCATGAGCGCGCTGATTGAAACCGAGGCGATTGTCATCGGCGGCGGCATCGTCGGCGCATCGGCCGCCCTGGCGCTCGCCCGCAAAGGCACGCGCGTCGCCCTGCTGGAGCGCGACTTCTGCGGCTCGCACTCCAGCGGCGTCAACTATGGCGGCGTCCGACGTCAAGGCCGCCCTTTGTCCCAATTGCCGCTGTCACAACGTGCGCACCAGATCTGGGGCAGCCTGCGTGAGCTGATCGGCATCGACGGTGAATACCAGCGCTCCGGCCATCTCAAACTGGCGCGCAGCGAGCAGCGAGCAGGACATGAATGCCTTGCGCGCCTACGCCGAGGCCAGTCGCGAATTTGGCCTGAACCTGCAATTGCTCGACCGCGAACAATTGCGCGCTCGTTATCCGTGGTCGGGCGATGTCGCAGTCGGTGCTTCCTTGTGCGCCGAGGACGGGCATGCCAATCCACGCCTGGTATCACCGGCCTTCGCACGCGCCGCTCGCCAGGCGGGTGCGCAGGTGTTCGAACAGGCGGCTGTCAGCGACGTCAGCCATGACGGCCAGGCCTTCATGGTCAGCACCATCAGCGGCCTGACCCTGCGCGCGCCGTGGCTACTCAATTGCGCAGGTGCATGGGCCGGGCAACTGGCGGCACAGTTCAGCGAACCGGTGCCGATGTATTCCGGGCATCCGGCGATGCTGGTGACCGAGCCGCTGCCGATGTTCATGGACGTCAGCACGGGCGTCGAAGGCGGCGGGATCTATGCCCGGCAGGTGGCACGCGGCAATTGTGTGCTCGGCGGCGGCCAGGGGTTTGCCCTCGACCCGGCGCGCGCCAGACCGGGACAAGCGGCGCTGCTGGATATCCTGCGCAACGCCGCCGAACTCTATCCGCCACTCGCCGGTGCCCAGGCGATCCGCACCTGGAGCGGCACCGAAGGTTATCTGCCGGATCGCGAGCCGGTATTGGGCCCGAGCCTGACCCGGCCGGGCCTGTTGCATGGTTTCGGCTTTGCCGGGGCCGGTTTCCAGATTGGCCCGGCGGCGGGCGAAGCGCTGGCCGAATGGGTCTGCGCGGGATCTTCGTCGATCTCGCTCGACGCCTTTTCCATTGGCCGTTTTCAGCAATCTCCCGCTCAGCCTGACCCCGTTACGAACGTCATCCCATTGCACAGAGGAAGGTCGTCCCTATGAAAAACCCCCACCATTTCGTCCGCACCGGCCTGTCATGCCTGCCTCTGGCAGCGGCGCTGTTTTGCCTGCCTGCGCAAGCGCAAACCACGCTGTATCTGGGCATGAACGGCGGGACCATGGAGCGGCTGTATGCCGATCAGGTCCTGCCTGCGTTCGAGAAAGCCAATAACGTCAAAGTGGTGATTGTGCCGGGCACCTCGGCAGACATCCTCGCCAAGGCGCAGGCCAGCAAAGACAACCCGCAGATGCACGTGATCTTCCTCGACGACGGCATCATGTATCGGGCGATTTCCATGGGCCTGTGCGACACCCTGCAACCGAGCAGCGGGCTGAGTGATCTGCCAGCCAAGGCGAAAATCAAGCAACAGGCAGCGGCGGTCAGCCTCGGCGTCACCGGTCTGGCATACAACACGCGAATGTTCAAGGAGAACGGCTGGAGCGCACCGACTTCGTGGATGGACCTGGCCGACAAGCGCTTCAAGGACAAGGTGGTGTTCCAGTCGCTGGCCTCGTCGACCTTCGGCCTGCACGGTTTTCTGATGTTCAACCGCATTCAGGGGGGCAGCGAGAAAGACGTCGAGCCCGGCTTCAAGGCCTGGCCGAAAACCATCGGCCCCAACGTGCTGGAATACATCGCCAGTTCGGCGAAGATTTCCGAGATGGTGCAAACCGACGAAGCTGCGCTGTTTCCGCTGACACCTACTCAGGTGACCGCATTGAAGATCAAGGGCGTGCCGGTGGAGTATGCGTCGCCCAAAGAAGGCGGCGTAGTGCTGAACGTGGCGGAATGTACGCTGGCCAACAACAACCAGCCGGAACTGACACAGAAGCTCGCCGCGTATCTGCTCACACCTGAAGCGCAGGCTCCGGCGCTGGAGTTCGGCGATCAGATCCCGTCCAACCCGAAAACCCCGACCAGTGACAAGACGCGCGCTCAGGTCGAGGCGATGGAAAAATACCTGGAGACCGCGGTGACCATCGATTGGGATCAGGTCAACCTCATCCGCCCTGAATGGAACGCCCGCTGGAGCCGCAGCATCGAGCGCTAGCGCACCGCCCGCCTGGCCGCTGACCATCAGCGGCAGGCGTTTTTTACCACCCGGCAAATTATTTCAACTTATTGCCGCATAGCGCAGTCCCACCGTTACGCCCACTTCTCAAGGCGCATTCAACGATGGTTCTTTGTCTATGAGTTTTATTGTCTGCATGAGCGTGCTCGGCGTCCTGTTGATGCTGCTGGCGCTCACCTCTTCCTATCTGCGCTGGATGCCCGTCACCACGTCGGCGGTGTGCCTGGCATTCGGTTTCGGCATCGGCCCGATGGGCCTCGATGTGGTGAATCTGGATTTCAAGGAATCCCACGAATGGCTGGAGCGCCTGACCGAAGTGGCGGTGCTGTTCTCGCTGTTCGGCACCGGCATCAAGCTGCGCCTGCCGTTGAGCGGCAAGGCCTGGCATTCGGCTTACTGGCTGGCCGGGCCAGTAATGCTGGCGACCATTGCGGGGGTCAGCGTCGCGGCGCATTACCTCATCGGGCTGGACTGGGGCGTCTCGGTGTTGCTCGGTGCCATGCTCTCGCCGACCGATCCGGTGCTGGCGGGGATGGTCCAGGTCAACAGCGCGCAGGATCAGGATCGGCTGCGCTTCGGTCTGTCCGGCGAGGCCGGGCTCAACGATGGCACGGCTTTTCCTTTCGTGATCTTCGCGTTGCTGTACCTGACCTCCGGTGGCGGCATGGCCAACTGGATAGAGGACTGGCTGCTCAAGGATTTGATCTGGGCCGTCCCGGCGGGCTTGCTGATTGGCTACTTCATGGGACGCGGCGTCGGGCATCTGATGATTTTTCTGCGCATCAAAAATGCCGACAGCACCACGTCGCCCAACGATTTTCTGGCCCTGGCGTTGATCGCGCTGGCGTATGTGGTCGCGCAGAGTGTGGGCGCGTTCGGTTTTCTGTCGGTATTCGCCGCAGGTTTCGGCTTGCGTCAGGCCGAAGTCCGCACCACCCGCTCGGACGTGCCGTCGGAACACGTGGCACAGCCCGTGCTCGGGCATATGACGGCTTCGCTGGAAAAAGGCACGGTGGCCGACACCAACGACTTGAGCGAATCCCAATTGGCCGCCGGCGTCATGATGGGCGACATGCTGGTGTTCGGCAACCTGGTAGAGCGAGCCATGGAAGTGCTGCTGATCACCTTGTTGGGCGCCGCACTGGCGTCGTATTGGGACTGGCGCGCCATCGGCCTTGGGCTGGCGCTGTTTTGCGTCATCCGCCCGGCGAGCGTCTGGCTGCTGGTCAGTCGGCGTCTGCTCAACCCACGGCAGAAGGCACTGGTCGGCTGGTTCGGCATTCGCGGCATTGGCAGCCTTGCGGATGACGTCGGCCACGTCGTCATCGGCATGACGTTGTCGGTGGTGGCGTTGAGTATTCTGGTGCACGGCATCAGCATCCAGCCGTTGCTCGAACGCTATGAACGCAGTACAGCGGCGAATTCTGACTGAACAGCGCGTGCCAGCGCCGTTGCCATAGAGCCTGTCGATGAGCGTATCGGAACAAGCAATTGGACTGCGGCAATTCGTCTCGGTTAGCGTGGCGGCATACAGCCTGTGCAATCTGCGCCTTGTATGGCTACTATGAAGACAAAACAAGGCACTCTGCCAGCCTGTCCGCCGGTGCAACCCGGCGTTCAGTGTGCAAAAGACCTGAACCCCTGCAACGCGCTGGCCTCCAAACGGAATACAGCTTTATCAATCAGTCAGAAGGTGAAATGTCAGAATCCGTCCTGATGGACCGCTTTGCCCGCAAAGTCGATTATCTGCGCATGTCGGTCACCGACCGTTGCGATTTCCGCTGCGTGTACTGCATGGCCGAAGAGATGACATTTCTGCCTCGGCAACAGATCCTGTCACTGGAAGAAATCCTCCAGGTGGCCGAGCGCTTCGTCGCGCTGGGCACCCGCAAGATCCGTCTGACCGGTGGCGAGCCGCTGGTGCGTGCCGGCGTGGTCGGGCTTTGCGAACGAATCGCCGCGCTGCCCGGCCTGCGCGAACTGTGCATGACCACCAATGGCTCGCAACTGGATAAACTCGCAGCGCCACTGTTTGATGCGGGCGTCACGCGCCTGAACATCAGCCTCGACAGCCTCGACCCGCAGCGCTTTCGCGAGCTGACCCGCACGGGTGATCTGCACAAGGTCATCGCCGGCATCGACGCCGCCAACGCCGCCGGTTTCGTGCACACCAAACTCAACTGCGTGGTCATGCATGGCCGCAACGATCACGAGATCAACGACCTGCTGGCGTTCGCCATCGATCGCAATCTGGATATCTCGTTCATTGAAGAGATGCCGCTGGGCATCATCAGCGAGCACAGTCGCGCCGAGTCCTTCTACTCCAGCGATCAGGTCCGCGAGAGGATTGCCGAGCGCTACACGCTGGTGCCGTCTACCGATTCGACGCAAGGCCCGTCGCGCTACTGGCGTCTGGCAGAAGCGCCGGGGATTCGCGTCGGCTTCATTTCTCCGCACAGCCATAACTTTTGCGGCACCTGCAACCGCGTACGGCTGACCGTCGAAGGCCGACTGCTGCTGTGCCTGGGTAACGAGCATTCGGTGGATTTGAAAGCGGTATTGCGCGCCAACCCCGGTCAGCCGCAGAAACTCGAGAAAGCCATTATCGACGCGATGCAGTTGAAGCCTTGGAGCCACAACTTCACCCATGATGACGGTGTACAGGTGGTGCGCTTCATGAACATGACCGGCGGCTGACCGGCGCGCCTTGTCCGCCCGCCCGGTTATATGCCGGTCTTGCGAAAGAACAGCGTGATCTGCCCGACTTCAACACCCAGTTTGCTCATGGACGAACGATTGGCCATGGTCTGCTCGTCGATCAGGTACATCCAGTCGTCGAGACTGACGTCGTATTCGGTACCGTCCACCGGCAGCCTGAGCACGTAATTCCAGTGGAAGCTGTTGCCCGCCACTTCGCCATACGCCTCGCCGACCACGTCTCCCGCGGTACCCTTCCAACGGCCAGGGCCATTGGGGCGCAGGCGCCATTCGCGAACCTGCTTAGTGCCATCGCTGTAACTGAAGGCCTCGTGCATGACCAGCACTTCGCCCTCACTGTGGCCATCGATCACCACGGTAAAGCGCTTGGTCACCTCGCCTGAACGCTTCTGAAACATGCCCCAGGCTTCAACGCGTCCGGTGAAATATTTGCGCAGATCGAGCTTCGGCGCTTCCTGACTGTAATGACTGACCGGCACGCCGCCGCAACCGCTCAGCGCCAGGCCCAGACACAGCAACACCATCCATTTTTTGAGCATGCGCCCTCCGTGATTGATCATGAGCCGGTACTTCCGAGCAGTTCTTCACGCAGCTCCGGGTTGCGGGTTTTCGGGTCAAGCCAGATGGAGAAAAAAGCCTTGGCGAACTGGCTGTCGGGGACTACGTGCTGCAGTTTAGTGCCCACATAGAAGCGCGCCTCACGACCAGGCAGATAAACGCCGGTAATCTTCATGCCGGGCTGCACATCGACGAACGATTGCTGCATGTGCTGGCGCCACGCGGTCAGTTGATCAGCACTGACAGCGGCTCCGGAAATACGCTTGATTTCATCGATGCTGGCATCGACCAGGTCTTCACGGTCGATGGCGCGGTGATACGTGAGTTCGAGTGCCAGCGGCGCGTCGGCCGTGAAAGGCTTTGCCGGGCTGGACAGCCTCGCGGTGTAGATGCGGAACCCGAACAGGGTGAGTTCGCCACTGCCTACCACTTGCGCGTTGGGTAGCGCTTCACGCCAGTCTGCCAGGGCGCTGCCGCTGAGCAGAATCAGGAACCATAACCATCGTGGCGCACGCGTGGGCATCGACAACCTCTGGAGATGTACCGCCGGGTCAGGGACCGACGGCCAGAAAGTCATGAGAGCCAGCGGTGTGGTCTATACCGAAACCGGGAAAAACAGCGCCATACACGCTGACTCGTGAGCGGAATCTATACCACTCATTTGGTTTTGTACAACAATAAGACAATGATTCAGGGTTAAAGCTGAAACGGTTCTGTTATCTGGCTGATACAGCCTGCTCCCTTCCGGGGTCGGGAGCAGACTCCGCTTAGTCGGCCGCTAGCTCAGGCCACCTGCGAATGCGAATGGCGCTGGGTCTTCTGCCATTCGCTTTTCAAGGCTTGCAGCGTGTTTTCCATGAACGTGCGATCCGCAGCGGCCTTCTTGCCAACGTAGCCCTGTCCACGGCGGAACATCTTCAGTGCAACACGCATCTGTGGATGGGCGTCGCGGAACTCGCACTCCCGGGTATGCGGCGCCATGGCATCGACATGCACTTCACCGGACTCGGCGATCCATACAATGTGATCGTACAGCGTGTCTTTGCGCGCGGCAAACAGGCCAGCCAATTGATCGATAGTCGGCTGTTTGTTGATATTCATGTTGATGCTCCTTCACTCGCAGACTGTTCAATAGTTGATACATCAAGTTCATGTGCCGGACGGTCATCCACGAACCCTGATGGAGTGTTCGTCGAATACAGTTCCAGCCCCTCAAGGACATGCAGGTAGCCTTGATGAGAAGCCGCTACACAGCGGCGTCAACGTTGCAGAGAAGAAGTCACGAAACCCAAAGACCCGGCCCGGAATCGACAAGCGATCCGCTACAAGCATCATGAGGACGTTTCGCCAGCTTCCCGCCTTTATCGACGACGATGCCAGGTCAGCTTCATCAATCTGCCTTGTGGGCAGCCTACATCCGGGAACATCTCGACGGCTTGTCGAGCCTGCTCAGTACCGTTTTGCTGCGCTCCCGATCAGGGAGACAGCTGCATAATGCAAGGGCAAAAGAAGCGCGTCAACGATTATGTAGTGATTATTTTTAATCACTACATAATTTGATTGCGGGCGTGCAGTTACGTGAAAAGCTGACTGAATAGTCACCGCAGCGGCACGGTCCCGCACCGTGCCACACTGAATCGCTGATGGGTGTCTCTAATGGTTTTAAGCCACCTGACTTCAACTGCCCGTGCGGATCAAAACGCAAAACATGAGCAACCAAACGCGCCCCAGAACCCCTGGAAGTCGCTGACCGGTGCTCTGGAAAAACGCGCTTTATCATGACTGTGGGCATGCACGGCGCACGGGCCGCTGCAATGATGGACCTGAGACGCCAAAGGTGCCGCCGGACGCCAGTGACCCGGTACGCTGGCAACCGGCGACCAGTCCGGCAACACGGGTACGCCGGGCGGCGCGAGGGTTTCGAAGTCGCCTGCGCCGAACACCACCTTGCCGTTGACGACGGTCAGCACCGATTCGATCCATTTGATGGCTTCCGGCTCGATGCTGAAGTAATCCGCCGAGAGCACCGCCAGATCGGCAAGCTGCCCGACCTTGACCTGGCCTTTGTTGCCCTGCTCGGACGAAAACCACGCGCTGCCATGGGTGAACAGTTCCAGCGCGGTCGCGCGCGGTAAACCTTCGGGATACAGCTCGAGCCCGCCCACGGTGCGACCGCTGACCATCCAGTACAGCGAGGTTCAGGGATTGTAACTGGACACCCGCGTGGCGTCGGTGCCTGCGCCGACCGGCACGCCTTCGGAAAGCATGCGCTGAATGGGCGGCGTCAGTTCAGCGGCCTTGGCACCGTAACGCTCGACGAAGTATTCGCCCTGAAACGCCATGCGGTCCTGAATCGCGATACCGCCACCCAGCGCTTTGACGCGTTCGATATTCTTCGGCGTGATGGTCTCGCAGTGATCAAAAAACCACGGCAGACCTTCGAACGGAATGTCGCGATTGACCTTTTCAAACACGTCGAGCATGCGACTGATCGATTCGTCATACGTCGCGTGCAGACGAAACGGCCAGCGCTGTTCGACCAGATGACGGACGACTGGCTCCAGATCGTCCTCCATGCCCGACGGCAGATCCGGACGCGGTTCGAGGAAATCCTCGAAGTCGGCGGCGGAAAAAGTCAGCATCTCCCCTGCCCCGTTGTGCCGCAGAAAATCGTCCCCCTGATGTAACTGCACGGTGTTTGTCCAGTTCTTGAAATCGGTCAGTTCTTCCTTTGGCTTTTGAGTGAACAGGTTGTAAGCGATGCGCACCGTCAGTTACTGTTCGCGGGCCAGTTGCTCGATCACCGCGTAATCGTCAGGGTAATTCTGGAAGCCGCCACCGGCATCGATCGCGCTGGTCAGGCCCAACCGGTTGAGCTCGCGCATGAACTGGCGGGTTGAGTTGACCTGATACTCCAGCGGCAGCTTCGGGCCTTTGGCCAGCGTCGAATAGAGAATCATCGCATTGGGCCGGGCGACCAGCATGCCGGTCGGGTGGCCCTGCGCGTCCCGCACAATCTCGCCGCCCGGCGGGTTCGGCGTATCGCGGGTGTAGCCGACAACGCGCAAAGCGGCGCGGTTGAGCAGCGCACGGTCATAAAGGTGCAGCACGAACACGGGCGTATCCGGCGCGGCCTGATTGAGCTCTTCCAGCGTCGGCATGCGCTTTTCCGCGAACTGGAATTCATTCCAGCCGCCCACCACCCGCACCCACTGCGGCGTGGGTGTGCGGTCGGCCTGATCCTTGAGCAGGCGCAAGGCGTCGGCCAGCGACGGCACGCCCTCCCAGCGCAGTTCCAGGTTGTAATTCAAGCCGCCACGGATCAAGTGCAGATGCGAGTCGTTGAGGCCCGGAATCGCCGTGCGTTTTTGCAGGTCGATCACCTGTGTCGCGCCGCCGCGCAGCGCCATCACCTCGGCGTCGCCGCCCACTGCAACAAAACGACCCTCGCTGATCGCCACCGCAGTGGCTTCAGGCTTTGCACGGTCAACCGTATGAAACTTACCGTTGAACAGAATCAACTCGACACTCATGGCGATACCTTTGGCGGAAGATTTAAAGGCACTGGCAGGACAGGAGAAGTACAAAGAGGGAAACATCGTTTTGGCGCGGGCTGGCTTTATCGTCAGTCATCAGATCACTTTCCCTGTGAGTATTTCGCGGAAGCATTCAACCAGGGCGCCAGTAAACGGGTCGCCGCGGGCATCAGAACGTACACCACCAGCAAAACGATGGTCACCGTCACCAGCGCTGTGCTGATGAAATAGCCCGACAGCCAGGAGACCTGCGTAAACACCGGCCGCCACACCTGCGGAATCAGCAAGGTCAACGGCAGAATGACCATGTACGACACGCATGCCTGCTTCCAGCGCGGCGGTGGACTGCGATCTTCGGTCGGTGGCGTAAACCAGAACTCGTTGTGAGGTTTGACCTGCGTCTGATCGCCATCGGCAAGCATAGGCGCAGCCTCCGCCACAAGCTGGCGCCGCTCGTCGGAGTCCAGCCATTGCTGCATCACCAACGTCGATTGAAAACGCAGCACACTGGTGAACATCTGTAAGCCAGCGTCCTTGCTGCGAATTACATCAACGCCCAGATGCCCCGGCTGCTGACCGGCAATGGTCACAATACGCCGCAGCCAGCTCTCGTAATCAGCTTCACGCCCGGCCGTGACCCGGTGCTTGATGACCAGTGTCACCACTTCGTTCAGTGAGGGGTTGTCAGGGGTGTGGAGTGTTGCAGGAGGCGGGACTGAATCGGACATGGTCTGGGCTCTGGTTGGGGAAGTGAGAGCCGGTTTGCACATGGCATGCGTACTGCATCGGCGGCCCGACCTACACGATAGTGCATGGTCAGCCATACGCCAGAACGGTTCACTGACAAAAAAGGCCCGGAAGCTCACGCTCCCGGGCCTCTAAACCCCCTTTTCTATCCTCAGCTCACCCTGAACCGCCCCACCAGCCCCTGCTGCTGTTCAGCCAGTCGAGCCAGTTCGCGGCTGGTGACGGCTGTCTGCTCGGCACCGGCGCTGACCTGGATGACCAGTGCGTTGATATCGTGAACATTGCGGTGGATTTCTTCGGCTACCAGGCTTTGTTCTTCGGCGGCCGAGGCCACTTGAATGTTGCGGTCGCTGATGCTGGCGATGCCTTCGGCGATTTCTTCGAGCAATTCGCCCGCGCGCACGACGTTGGTTGCGCCTTGCTGGGCCTTGCCGAGGGTTTCCTGCATGGAGCTTGCGGCGCGGTCAGAACCGGATTGCAGGTTGGCGATCATGTTCTGGATGCTGACGGTCGATTCCTGCGTTTTCTTGGCAAGATTTCTCACTTCGTCGGCCACCACTGCGAAGCCGCGGCCCTGCTCGCCGGCGCGTGCGGCTTCGATGGCGGCGTTGAGTGCCAGCAGGTTGGTCTGGTCGGCCACACCGCGAATGACGTCGAGGACCGAGGAGATCGAATCGCTCTCGCCTTTGAGTTCGTCAATGATCCGTGACGTCTGTTCAGCCTGGACCGAGAGGCCTTTGATCAGGGTGACGGTGTTGTCGATCTCGATTTTTCCTTGCATCGTGCTGGCGTTGACGCGTTGCGACATGGCCGATGCGTCGGTGGTGCTGCGCGCCACGTCCTTGACCGTCGAGCTCATCTGGCTGATGGCCGTGGCGACCTGATCCGTCCCCTGACGCTGCTGTGCCACGTTCTGGCTGGTCTGCAAGGCGACGGCTGAAGACTGCTCGGCCGCGGTGGCCACCTGTGCGGTGGCGCTGCCGATTTCGCGAATGACTTCGCTGATCTGTTGCGCCATATTGTCCAGATTGCGCGAGATCTCGCCAAACTCGTCCTTGCCGGTGTAACAGGTTCTGGCGGTCAGGTCGCGGGTGGACAGTGCAATCAGGGTGCGATTCACGTCGACGACGGCGATCTTGATGTTGCGGATGATCACCGACGCCAGCCAGAGTACGGCGATCAGCATGACGACGACGGTGCCGATTGCCATGTACAGGCTGTTTTCAGCGGCACTGCGCGCATCGCTGGCCAGGCCCGTGACGGTCTGCCCCAGCTCTGCTTCTACCTGAGCCATCATGTCGATACGCTGGGTGGAGAGGTTGAACCAGTCTTCCGGTTTGACGTTCAGCGGGTCGCCCAGCGGGGTATCGAAACCCAAGCGTTGCAGGCGCGCCACTTCCAGTGCTTCCGGCTTCTGCAGGACAGCATTCAGTTTGCTCTTGAACACGTCCGGAGCCCAGCGCTGGAAGGCTTCGTAGTAGCCGGAGAACTCGCCCAGGTTGCGGCTGAAACGTGACAACAGCGCAGAATCGAAACGGTTCTGATTGAAGGCAAGGCCGAGCAATACGCGCTCGCGGCCTGCTCGCTCTTTCATGTCGACGAATTGATTGAGCGAACTCAGTGCGCGGAGAATTTCCGGGTCTTCGATACTGGCTTCCAACGAATAATTGAAACCGATAAGGGTTTTGATGATGTCAGTGAAGCGCGCGCCGGATTCAGTGTTATTGATTGCCAGTGAATCCACTTTGCCACGCAACGCAAGCATCTCCTCCAGCGCCCGCCTTACGCTTTCCAGCCCGGGAATACCGTCGGTCGACTGAGTGCGCATCTCACTGATCGCCTTGTCGGTTTCCTGACGAAGGGTCTTCAGCTTGTCTTGCATCGACTTGCCGCCACTGCCCAGGAACACGCCGCTGGCGCCGCGCTCGCGCTGCAGGGTGGTGACTACGTCACTGAGTTTGCGGGCGGCGCTGGTGGCGGTGACGGTTCGACCGTTATCGGTGAACGTCTCGCTTTTGTCGGCGACGAAAATACCCGCGAATGCCAGGAAGCCCAGCAGGGGAAACATCAGAATAAGCAGCAGTTTCATACTCAAAGGAGCATTTCTAAGCATTACAGACCTCATGACTCACAGACTTTCTATAAAAACGATCTATGGCCCAACGCTCTTTCAACAGTGACGTTTTTTATAACCAGAGATGATTCGGTATTCAGCCTGCCGTAGCTGGTCTTGCCTCCGTTTAACTGTTTCGGCGGTGAAGTGCCAAGCTTTACCTGATGGTCTGCTTTAATTTGCAGTGACACACGATTGTTCTGCGTTTGTGCTGGCTGATAACACGCACAGGAAATAACTCATGATCAAGCAAGTCGGTTCTACTGACATCAAACCCGTCCACCAGGCGTCCTGCCATTGCGGCGCGATCATGCTCGAGCTGGATTTACCGAATGGTATTGTCGATCCGCGACGCTGCGACTGCTCGCTGTGCAGGCGCAGAGGCGCAATCGTCGCGTCGGTCGCAAAGGATGGGGTTCGAGTGATTCACGGGCAGAGCATGCTCAAGCTGTATCAATTCAATACGCGTACCGCCGAGCATTACTTCTGCGGCAGGTGCGGGATTCACACCCACCATCAGCGACGCTCCAACCCCAATGAATACGGGTACAACGTCGCTTGTCTGGAAGGTGTGAATCCTTTCGAGCTGGGCAAGGTAAAGATCAATGACGGGGTCAATCATCCCGCTGATTGCCCCGCCGTTGACGCGCCTGAGAGCGACTAGCGCAAGTTGGTCTTCGCCAGTTCCAACACTTCACTGCCGCGCCCGCTCATGATCGCGCGCATCATGTACAGGCTGAAGCCTTTGGCCTGCGCCAGCTTGATCTTCGGCGGAATGCCCAGTTCCTGCTTGGCAGTCACCACGTCGAGCAGCACCGGGCCGGGGTGATCGAAAGCCTTGCGCAGGGCGGCAGGCAGCTCTTCGGCGTTTTCTACGCGCAATCCGAGAATGCCGGCGCCCAGCGCGATACCGGCGAAATTGGTCTCGTGCAGATCGGTGCCATGGGGCACGTAACCGCCGGCTTTCATTTCCATGTCTACGAAGCCCAGCGAGCTGTTGTTGAACACCACCATTTTGATCGGCAGGTTCAACTGGCGAATGCTCAACAGGTCGCCCAGCAGCATCGACAGGCCGCCATCGCCGCATAACGCGACAACCTGGCGGTCCGGGTGCTCGGCCTTGGCGCCCAGCGCCTGAGGCAAGGCGTTGGCCATCGAGCCGTGATTGAACGAGCCCAGCAGGCTGCGTTTGCCGTTCATGTGCAAGTAGCGCGCGGCCCACAGGGTGGGCGTGCCGACATCAACGGTAAAAATCGCATCGGCGTCGGCCTGCTCGTCGACCAAACGGGTCAGGTACTGCGGGTGAATCGGTGTACCGTCCGGCGTCGGCGTGGCCAGTTCGTCCAGTTCTTCACGGGCCTTGGCGTAGTGCTTGAGGGCCTTGTCGAGGAAGCGGCGGTCGTTGTGCGGGGTAAGTTTGGGCAGCAGCGCATCCAGCGTTTCACGCACCCCGCCGACCAGTCCGAGGGCCAACGGCGTGCGCCGACCGAGCTGAGTCGGGTCGAGGTCGATCTGAATGATGTTTGCTTTCTCGGGATAGAAATTGCGGTACGGAAAGCTGCTGCCGAGGATCACCAGCGTGTCGCAGGACAGCATGGCGTGATAGCCGGAGCTGAAACCGATCAGGCCGGTCATGCCGACGTCGAACGGGTTGTCGTACTCGACGTGCTGCTTGCCACGCAACGCATGAACAATCGGTGCGCCCAACGTGTCGGCCAGCGCAAGGATCTGCTGGTGCGCACCGGCGCACCCGGCGCCACACAACAGCGTGACCGCCTTGGAATCGTTGAGCATGTCGGCCATCGACTGCAAATCATTGTCGGCCGGGACAACGGTGGGCGGACTCGCTTCGACCCATTTCGCAGGCACATCCGGTGACTCACTCAGCGCCACATCGCCGGGTATTACGATAACCGCCACGCCTTTCTGGCTGATGGCCGCCCGCATGGCACGCTCCAGCACGCGCGGGAACTGTTCGGGGTTGCTGACCAGTTCGACAAAATGACTGCACTCTTTGAACAGTTCCTGCGGATGGGTTTCCTGGAAGTAATCCAGGCCAATTTCGGCGGACGGAATGTGCGCGGCAATCGCCAGCACTGGCACCCGGTTGCGATGGCAGTCGTACAGGCCGTTGATCAGGTGCAGATTGCCCGGTCCGCAGCTGCCTGCGCAAACCGCCAGCTTGCCGCTGGATGCCGCCTGGGCACCCGCCGCGAAGGCCGCCACCTCTTCGTGACGGGTGTGCATCCAGCGAATCGAATCGGTGCGTTCCAGGCTGTCGGTCAGGCCGTTGAGGCTGTCACCGGACACCCCCCAGATGTGGGAAACACCTGCCGCTGCGAGGGTTTGCGCAAGATGGTCGGCGATGGTCTTGGACATTAGGGGTTCCTTGTCGAGGCAATTAAGGATTCAGATAAACACGCGCAGCGCTCTGCCACGCCTGTTGTGGTCGACCCGATGCATTCTCGACAGTTCAGAAAACCTGAGCCCTGTTCAGGGCTCGGTCAGGCAGCCTGCCAGCAGGCGGCTCAGGCGTGCGGATTGCCCGGCGCCTTGGCGGGCACTGCGTATTGCGGCTTGAGCTTGCCGTCGCTGTCGAGCAGCCAGGCGTCGAGAATTTCCCGCACGACCGGGCCCGCAACCCGACCGCCCGCCTCGCCGTTCTCGATGGTCACCGACACCACGATCTTCGGGTGATCGGCCGGGGCGAAGCCGACGAACAAGGCGTTGTCGCGGTTGCGCTCCAGGGTCTTGAGACGGTTGTAGCGCTCGCCCTGCTTGATTGCCACCACCTGCGCTGTACCACTCTTGCCAGCGATGCGGTATTGCGCGCCCTTCGCCGCATCACGCGCAATACCGCGCGGATCGTGCATGACCATCTGCATCCCGGTATTGACCTGATTCCATTCGTTGGGATCACGCAGCACGATGTTCGGCATCGGGTGCTCATCGACCGGCACCTCATGGCCCACTTCCATTGCCAGGTGCGGACGATGCCAGACTCCCTTGCTGGCGATCAGCGAGGTGGCCTGCGCCAGTTGCAACGGTGTGACCTGCATGTAGCCCTGACCAATGCCGAGGATCACCGTCTCGCCGGGGAACCAGGCCTGGCGGCGCGTGGCGCGTTTCCACTCGCGGGACGGCATCAGGCCGGCAGATTCCTCGAACATGTCCAGCGAGACCTTCTGGCCAATGCCGAACATGGTCATGTAGTCATGCAGCCGGTCGATCCCCAGCTTGTGCGCCAGGGTATAGAAGTAGGTGTCATTGGAACGCATGATCGCCGTGTCCATGTCCACCCAACCGTCGCCGCTATGGTTCCAGTTGCGGTACTTGTGGTCGAAGTCCGGCAACTGGAAGTAACCCGGATCAAAAACCTTGGTCGAGGCGTTGACCACCCCGCTGTCGAGCCCGGCAATCGCGACTTCAGGTTTGACGGTGGAACCCGGCGCGTACAGGCCGCGCAATACGCGGTTGAACAGCGGCCGGTCGATGGAGTCGCGCAACAAGGCGTACTGCTTGAAGCTGATCCCGGTCACGAACAGGTTGGGGTCGAAACTCGGCTTGCTGACCATCGCCAGCACTTCGCCGGTTTCCGGGTCAAGTGCGACCACCGAACCACGCCGGTCACCCAGCGCGTTCTCGGCCGCTTCCTGCAAATGCGCATCCAGGCTCAGGGTGATGTTCTTGCCCGGTATCGGATCGGTGTGTTTCAACACCCGCAGCACACGTCCCTGAGCGTTGGTTTCAACTTCTTCGTAGCCAACCCGACCATGCAGTTCTGACTCGTAAAAACGTTCGATACCGGTCTTGCCGATCGACTGAGTGCCGCGATAGTCATTATCGAGCTGGGCAGCTTCCTTTTCGTTGATGCGCCCGACATAGCCAATCGAATGGGCAAAGTGCGCGCCCAACGGATAATGACGAACGAACTGCGCCGCGACATCCACCCCCGGCAACAAGTATTGATTGACCGCCACGATGGCGATCTGCTCTTCAGTCAGTTCGTACAGCAACGTTGCAGGCTCGAACGGATGGCGCACCTGCTTCAGCTCCTTATCGAACAGGATGCGATCCTCGTCAGGCAGCTGCAGCAGCGTCATCAGCTCATCGATAACCTTGTGCCAGTCCCCGGCGCGCTCACGGGTCAGGGTCAGGTTGAAGCTGGGCCGGTTATCGGCAAGCACTTCGCCATTGCGGTCGAATATCAGGCCGCGCTCGGGCGGAATAGGCAGTACGTGCACCCGGTTGTTTTCAGAAATGGTCGAGTGGTATTCGAACTCGGTGACTTGCAGGAAATACATCCTCGCAACCAGACAGATCGCCAGCAGCCCGACCAGCACAGCACAGGCAATCAGGCGCTGGTTGACCAGTCGCGTCTCTTTCTCGTGGTCTTTCAGGGGGATTGGATTGGGCATTTCTACAGCTTCTCGGTGAAGGGCAAACGGCGACTTGACGTGTAAATGAATATTTCGGCGCGCACCATAGCAAGAAGTGCCCGATGGCAGGCAGTCGAGCCGACCCTGGATAGATGAAAAATCTGTCAGAAATACTTCAAGAAAGCTTCACCTGCGCCTCGGCAGACGCTTCGCGGGCCTGCATGATGCGTGGCAGATTGGTTTCGATCCAGGTCGCAAGCGTCTCGACCTGCAAGGCCACTTCTTCACCCATTGGCGTCAACCGGTACTCGACATGCGGCGGCACCACGGGCAGCGATTTGCGGCTGACAAAGCCGTCCTGCTCCAGATGCTGAAGCGTCTGCGCGAGCATTTTTTCACTGACCCCGCCGATTTTGCGCCGCACTTCGCTGAAGCGGTGCATACCGCCACGCAATACCACCAACACCAGCACACCCCAACGGCTGCAGACATGGTTGAGCACAACCCTCGACGGGCAGTCAGTTGCCAGCACTTGCCCTTGGCGAACGAAGGCCAGCATGGATTCGGCCGTCTCGGAGTAGGGACGCGTGGCGGATTCACTCATGACACTTACCTTTTTGTACGTACTTACGAAAAGAAAGCATCATGACTATGCTGGCGCTTTCCATCAACCTGAATCGAGAACTCCAACATGATCGTTGTCACCGGTGCCACTGGCCAGCTTGGCCGTCTCGTCATTGAACAGTTGCTAACTCGCATACCTGCCTCGCAAATCATCGCGGCCGTGCGCAGCCCGGAAAAAGCCGCAGACCTCTCGGCACTGGGCGTTCAGGTTCGTCAGGCCGATTACTCGCAACCGTCGACGCTGAACAGCGCATTTGCCGGTGCAGAAAAGCTGCTGCTGATTTCTTCCAGCGAAGTGGGCCAGCGTCTGCCGCAGCATAAAGCGGTGATCGATGCGGCGAAGAGTGCCGGGGTTCGATTGCTTGCGTACACCAGCGTGTTGCACGCCGACACCTCGGCGTTGGGCCTGGCCAAAGAACACCGTGAGACGGAAGATTACTTGCGGTCAAGTGGCTTGCCATTCGTGTTGTTACGTAATGGCTGGTACACCGAAAACTATGTGGCAGGTGCTCAAGGGGCTTTGGCCCACGGCGCAGTACTGGGCAGCGCTGGCGACGGGCGAATCAGCTCGGCTTCGCGGCTGGATTACGCCGAAGCTGCCGCCGTGGCCCTGACATCCGCAGAGGATCAGGCCGGTCGAGTCTAGGAATTGGCGGGCGATGAGCCTTATACCCTGGCCGACTACGCCGCCGAACTGTCAAAACAGAGCGGCAAGGCACTGGCGTATGTTGACCTGCCGCAGGCTGAATTTGCAGCGGCGCTCATCGAGGCCGGCCTGCCGGACTACGTGGCCAACCTGTTGGCAGACTCGGACGCAGCGGCCGCCAAAGGCGCACTGTTCGACGACAGTCGCCAACTGAGCGAACTGATCGGGCGCCCTGCCACACCGCTTGCCGTGACCCTTGCTGAAACACTCAACGCCTGAGCATCGTGAAACCGATCGAATGATTTGTAACCGTGAAGGTCCCAGTTCTGACGAAGGCATTATGCCGTCGACTGTTAATCAGACTGGGAGTCTTCACATGAATAGCAAATCGTTGATCGCCTGCATGACCCTGCTAGGCTGCTTCTCGGCCGTTACCCTGCCGGTTCACGCAGCAGAGACGCCCGACCCAAAGATCGCCAAGTCCAAAGACAACGTTCATGAACTGGAACTGGGCTCTCGCGTACCGGAGAAGTACCGTCGCAGCGATCTTGAAGTCAAGGACTGGAAGAGCAAGGGCCTGGAAGAGCCAGCCAAGGAAAGCGAATGGGTGAAGATCAATGACAAGTATGTGCGCTTCCAGAAAGTGAACGGCAACATCATGGATATCGTACCGGTCAAGAAGTAAGTCATGAGCAGTCCGGGCTCTGCGCTCATTGCCACACAGAGGGTTTGTGAGCGCAGCCGGGACGGCGCCTTGCGAAGAGGCCGGTACAGCCCAGAAAAACGGGGCGCTTGTACCCTTGCCTTCGTTAGCCACTCTGATCGCCGCTCCGGTCACTTCTACTAGATACATTTCATGGTGCTGCGCGTCATACAGCGATTCCGTGACGTCAGTGCTGTGCATCAATCACTTGCCAGATATCACCTAAAACCATTGCTTTTTTGTCCGCATGCCTTACAAATGCAGACTTGTCGCATGCAACTCACCGCGTCACCACCATTGCCACCCTTTCCGCGAGCTCGCTCCATGTCCAGAACCGTTGCCCTTGCCTTCGCCTTCCTGCTTTCATTCACCGCACAGGCTGCCTGCCCTGCTGCAACGCCGGTCGATACGGCACGCTGGATCTATGAGAAGCATCAGGACTTCTACCTCAAGAACAAGGGTGGTGCGGAATACCTGTCCAAATCGCTACTGAGCCTGTTGAAGAAAGACTGGGCCTGCCAGAACGGCGATCAGTGTGCCGTCAGCGCCAACCCCTGGACCGACGCACAGGATGGCGATGTGCAGAAGCCGATCGAGTGGAAGCTGGTGTCCACGTCCGACAAACAGGCGGTGGTCGAGATGACGTACAACCTGGGTTACAAGGACGCTCCTCAGCAGCCCGTCAGCAGCCAGACCACGCGCCTGCTGCTGGCAAAAAATGCCAACAAATGCTGGGTGCTGGACAACCTGCAAGGCCCGCAGGGCGTAGCGTTGGGCCAGGCGCTCGAAGAATTCCCCTACGAAGGTGACTGATCGACCTTGAAACCATTCGCCGTTGGCGGTATCACAGGCACATGAACTTCAAGAGCGAGCACCATGAATACCTTTGAGCAATCGATTATTGAGGCTGCGCAGGCCGCCACGCCCAATAACACCGATGCCGAACGCGAAGCTGCCAGGGTGGCCGCCACACAGGCGGTGGCTGAAATCGTGGCGAGCAAAAGCGGGCTGAGCCGCACTCTGGCCCTGGCCGAACTGCTGGATTCCTATTCCGGGCAGGACGATCAGGAAGACGAATAAACAGCCGGGACAGCGGCGAGAACTTTATTTGATCGTGCGCCTAAAGAAGCGATTGCGGTTGCCGAAAACTTTCTTGGGCGGACTCATGAGAGCGGCCCTTTGGTGTTAGTGCGCTCGGATGCGACCTATGAGGAAGCATTCTTGCAAATCGAGCGACTGGAAGACATTCAGGCTTATGTACGCCGCACTGCCGACGATCTCGAGCGCGTGTCGCGCAACATGGCCGGGCACATGCTGTACCTTGAGCTTTCCGCGCGCCCGCACGAAGCTCAGGAAGTCAGCGAACGCATTTTCGGCTTGCAGGCCTCGGTCCACAGCCTGCGCGGTGTGTTCGGCAACTGATCGCTAGTGGCTATCCGCCTGCGATAGCGGTCGCGCCACCTCCTCCAGCGATTTCCGTTCGGCGGCCATGCCCCAGATCGACTGCACCAGTGCAGCGAACAGCATCAACCCTGCCCCGATCAGATAGCCGATCAGCACGTTGCTGCGATCACCGGTTTCGATCAGTTCACCAAACAGCGTCGGCCCGATAATGCCGCCCAGCCCCGTGCCGAATGCATAGAACACGGCAATCGCCAGCGCGCGTATCTCCAGCGGAAAGGTTTCGGCCACGGTCAGGTAAGCCGAGCTTGCCGCCGCCGACGCGAAGAAAAAGATCACCATCCAGGCGATGGCCTGCTGTGTCACATCCAGCAAGCCCTGCTGGAACAGATAACCGCTGATTGCCAGCAGAACCCCGGACACGCCATAGGTCAGGCTGATCATCACCCGCCGACCGACCACGTCAAACAGCCTGCCCAATAGCAGCGGCCCGCAGAAATTGCCCAGTGCCAGCGGCAACACGTACCAGCCCACCCGCTCGGCGGGCACATCGTAGAAATCCGTCAGCACTAACGCGTAAGTGAAGAAAATCGCGTTATAGAAGAACGCCTGAGCGGTCAGCAGCGTCAGGCCCACCAGCGAACGCTGGCGGAACGTGACCAGCAGCGTTCTGGCGACCTCGCCGAGCGGCGTGTGGTCTCGGGCATGCAGCCGCAACGGTTTACCCTCGACGGCAGGCAATACGTGCCCGCGGCGTTGCATGTCCGCTTCGATCTGCTCGACGATGCGGGTCGCCTCTGCCGACTGGCCATGAATCAACAGCCACCGCGGGCTCTCCGGCAGCCACAAGCGCATCAGCAGCACCAACAAGCCCAACACCGCGCCGATCCCGAAGCACAAACGCCAGCCGAGTTCGGCCCCGATCCATTGCGGGTCCAGCAAGACAATCGAGCCGACCGCGCCCAATGCCGCGCCCAGCCAGAATGTGCCGTTGATGGTCAGATCAACCCAGCCACGATAACGGGCCGGCGTGAATTCCTGGATGGTCGAATTGATCGCCGTGTACTCGCCGCCGATGCCCATTCCGGTCAGAAAGCGGAACAGCATGAAGCTCCACACGCTGAACGAGAATGCCGTGGCAGCGGTGGCGCCGACATACAGCAGCAAGGTGATGAAGAACAGCTTACGACGCCCCAGGCGGTCCGCCAGCCAGCCGAAGAACAGCGCACCCAACACGGCACCAGCGATGTACGCAGCGCCCGCCAGGCCAATATCGCTGTTGCTGAGGTTAAGCGCCGGACTGGCTTTGAGGGCGCCCGCCACCGAACCTGCGAGGGTGACTTCCAGGCCATCGAGCAACCAGGTGATGCCCAGCGCAACGACCAGCAAGGTATGAAAACGCCCCCAGGGCAGGCGATCCAGCCGGGCAGGCAAATCAGTTTCGAACACGGTTCCATTGGCACGATTGGTGTTCATCTCCGAGCTCTCCACGTCTGACGTTGTTACGTGACTATCGTGCGACGCTCTGCGTCGACATGCCGTTCTGGACGCTCTGCGTCCGATCTTGACTGTGCGGTGCTGCGCAGACCTGTGACGCGGAGCGTCACGAAATGTATGTCCACGCGGAGCCAATCATGTCAGGCCCTCCACGGCTGACGCTAATGTCAGGATTGAGATTCGCTGAAATCACCCGAGTTCAGGTGATCCAGAACCACATCAGCGTCAGGTTGGCTGCCGAAATCAGGCCGAACAGACCCCACGCGACGGCTTTCACCAGCCGACTGTTGACGAATGGCCCCATCAGTTGCGAGTCACTGGTGAAGCGGATCAGCGGCCACAGCGCGAACGGCAGTTGCAGGCTCAAGACCACCTGACTGAGCACCAGCATCTTGCCCACTGAGCTGTCGCCGAGCCAGATCACGCCGATCAAGGCGGGGATCAGTGCCAGCGCGCGGGTGATGAAACGCCGCTGCCAGCAAGGAATCTTCGCCTGCAAAAAGCCCTCGAGCACCACTTGCCCGGCAATCGTGCCGGTGAACGTCGAGCTCTGCCCGGCCGCCAGCAAGGCGACACCGAACAGCACGCTGGCGATAGCCCCGCCGACCAACGGATCGAGCAGGTGATAGGCGTCCTGAATCTCGACCACTTCGGTGTGTCCGGTCTTGTGGAACGCCGCCGCCGCGAGAATCAGAATCGCGGCGTTGATCAACAGCGCCAAGCTCAATGAGCCGATGGTGTCGAGGCGCGCGAAGCGAATCGCGCTGGCTTTGCTCGCCAGGTCTGAGCCGTTGACTCGCGTTTGTACCACCGAGGAATGCAGATACAGGTTATGCGGCATGACCGTGGCACCCAGTATGCCGATCGCGATGTACAGCGGCTCCTGATTGCTCAGCACATCCCAACTCGGTTTCAGCCCGGCAAAAACGTCCGGCCAGAACGGCTTGATCAGGATCAATTCGACGGCGAAGCAGGCCGCGATGGTGGCGATCAGCCCCAGCACAATCGCTTCCAGACGGCGGAAGTTGGCACCCTGCAAGGCCAGCACAATCAGCGTATCGAAAGCCGTCAGCGCCACCCCGGTGGTGATCGACACTCCCAGCAGCAGGTGAAACGCCAGCGCCGCACCCAGCACTTCAGCCAGATCGGTGGCAATGATCGACAGTTCTGCCAGCAGCCACTGCCCTTTTGCCACGTTACGGCTGTAGTGGCTGGCGGACAGTTGCGCCAGATCCCGCCCGGTGGCGATGCCCAGGCGCGAACAGAGATTCTGCAACACCATGCCGGAAAGACTGGCCAGCACGACCACGAACAGCAACGAATAACCGAAGCGCGAGCCGGCCTCGATAGCCGTCGCCCAGTTGCCAGGGTCCATGTAGCCGATGGAGATCAGCAATCCGGGGCCGACGAACAGCATCATCTTGCGCAGCAGCGAGGCGTTTGGCGGGATGACAATGCTGTCACTGGTTGCCGAGGGGCAGAACGGAGCAGTCGCGGTGGTGGGCAGTTTGTACGTCACAGGATCCCTGTTGGGCAGAAGAATGAAGAGCCTCATCCTAAAGTTTTGTGACACATGTTGATACATCCATACTGACTCAACGCGCCGGACGGACGCGGCATATGCCCGGACTCAAGAAATCATGAGCTTGTGGACAACCATTATCTGATCAGCGTCATACAGTGCCGAAATGAAATAAACAGTCAACAAAGTAACCTGTTAAACAATTATTCATCCTGAATGGACCCAAAAACGCACACAGCGCTAATCCATTACCAATTGTAAAAGCGTACTATCCGGCTTCAAACAAGAACTCAGGATGGCATTGATGAATCCTTCGCGGAAGACAGGCACTGCGGGCAACGAACCGCTGCGTGCCGCTCAAATCTCGGCGCGTATCGACCGGCTCCCTGCGGTTGCGACTCTCTGGCGACTGGTTGCGCTGCTGTCCATTGCCGGATTCTTCGAACTCTATGACCTGTTCCAAACCGCCTATATCAGCCCCGGCCTGATCCGCGAAGGCATCTTTGCCACCGGCAGCCAGGGCCTGTTCGGCTTTTCCGATCAGGCAGCCTTTGCTTCAGCGACGTTTCTCGGCCTGTTCTTCGGTGCCAGCCTGCTGAGTCCGATTGCCGATCGCTTCGGTCGTCGCGCGATTTTTACCTTTGCGCTGATCTGGTACACCGTCGCCACTGTGATCATGGGCCTGCAAACCTCGGCAATGGGCGTGATCGGCATGCGCTTCGTGGTCGGTATCGGTCTGGGTGTCGAACTGGTGACCATCGACACTTACCTGTCGGAACTGGTGCCCAAGCGCATCCGCAGTTCGGCCTTCGCTTTCGCCTTTTTCATCCAGTTTCTGTCGGTGCCCTGCGTCGCACTGATGTCGTGGTGGCTGGTGCCGCAAGACCCGCTGGGCTTTGCCGGCTGGCGCTGGGTGGTGATCAGCAGCGCGGTATTTGCGCTATTCGTCTGGTGGCTGCGTGCAGCACTTCCCGAGTCGCCGCGCTGGCTGGCGCAACAGGGGCGCTTCGATGAGGCCGAACGAATCATGGATAACATCGAGGCACGTTGCCTGAAAGAGCATGGCAAGCCGCTGGACGAACCACAGCCAGAGGCGGTTGCCGTCGAAAGCAAGGGACGCTTTGCCGACTTGTGGCAACCGCCCTACCGCCGTCGCACCTTGATGCTGGTGGTGTTTCACATTTTTCAGGCGATCGGTTTTTTCGGCTTTGGCAACTGGCTGCCCGCGCTGCTTTCTGGGCAAGGCGTCAGTGTCACCCACAGCCTGAGCTATGCCTTCGTGATTACGCTGGCGTACCCGTTGGGGCCGTTGCTGTTCGTAAAGTTTGCCAATCGCTTCGAAAACAAATGGCAAATTGTCGGTTCGGCATTAGGTGCAATGATCTTCGGCAGCCTGTTCGCGTTTCAAACCAGCGCAGCCGGGCTGATCCTCTGCGGGGTCATGATCACGTTCTGCAACGCCTGGCTGAGCTTCAGCTACCACTCTTATCAGGGAGAGCTGTTTCCGACCAACATTCGCGCTCGCGCGGTGGGGTTCTGCTATTCGTTCAGCCGTCTGTCAACGGTATTCAGCAGTTTGCTGATCGGAATATTTCTCGATCACTTCGGCACACCCGGAGTGCTGGCGTTCATTGTCAGCAGTATGCTGATCGTGATCATCGTCATCGGCCGCTTCGGGCCGCGCACCCGCAATCTGGCGCTGGAACAGATCACCCATCGCTGAGACCGCAAGTGCCATGGCAGTAATCAGCGATTGGTGCGGGTCACGCCTGGGCCCACTCCACGTTGGTCACACCGAAGTGTTCGGCGTAAGGCTTCGAGACCCGTGGGACCTTCTCCAATCGGTATTTAGGTATGCGCGCCAAGCCTGCATCGACACTTGCGTAATGCCAGGCCTCTGCGTTGTCCATGCTCTCGGTGCGTATGTAGAAACTCTTGAACGAACCGTTTAATAAATAATCAATGCGGTAGTGTTTTGGAAGCGCCATTGAAAACCTGATCCTTTTTTCAGCAGTGGCTTGAAGTATAGGTGACCTTATCCACTGCAAAAAAATTCAGTCTTTTTTCAATATCCGCGACCAATGAACGTTGTCAGACGCTCTATCAGCGAATACCCAGCCGCTTGGCCAAACGATTGAGATTGTCTCTGTCCAGGGCCAACTCTCGAGCCACTTGCGTCCATCGGCCATTATGCCGGGCAAGGCATTCGCTGGTGAGGCGATGATAGAGATCGGCACGGAAGCGCCCCGAACGAACCTCCTCGGCGAGGTCCCGATTGGTTGCAGCGATGATGCGCACGTCCACGCGATGCTCGCGATCCGAACCGACCCGCTGCAACTGACCGCTTTGCAGCACACGCAGCAGCTTGGACTGCACCGCCAATGCCAACTCGTCCACCTCGTCGAGAAACAGCGTGCCACCGTTGGCCAGTTCGAACTTGCCGCTGCGATCGCTGACAGCGCCGGAAAAAGCGCCTTTGACGTGCCCGAACAGTTCGCTCTCGACCAGCATTTCTGGCAGCGCTGCACAGTTGGGGCTAATCAGTGGTTGATGCGCCCTGGGGGAATGCAGATGGATCGACTCGGCCACCAATTCCTTGATGTCTCCCCGGAAAAACAGGTGATTCAATAAATGCAACTGCACGTCAGCGTTCTGGCGCTCAATAACGTTACAACACTGACGTTATCAGCCCTGAATAAAGTTCATAGTTGAAACAATAGCGACCCTGCATCATAAGCGCGGAACCGCTGCGTTTTCTGACGCCACGCCTCTGGCGAGATTGTCGAGGCTGTTTAACTTTATTGAAGTGGCGATTGTCCGTTTTCGTTCCATAGTGCGCTCACTTTCAAAGGAGCGACTGTTCATGCACGGCATTCAGGGAAGAGTTCTTGAGGCCCCTCCTCCGCTGGTCGTTGATCTGGATGGCACATTGTTGCGTTCGGATCTTTTATTTGAAACAGCAGTGGCGTTTATTCGACATCACCCGCTGCAGGTGTTCAGACTGGTCGTCTGGTTGTTTCAGGGCAAGGCGGCGCTCAAACAACATCTGGCACTTGCAACACCGATCGACGTCGCCTGGCTGCCTTATAACGCGCAGGTCGTCGACTACATCAAGGCCGAGCGCCAGACCGGGCGCCTGATCATTCTGGCAACAGCCGCCCATGGCAGCATTGCCGAACGTATCGCACAGCATCTTCAGTTGTTCGACCAGGTGTGGGCCTCGGACGGAGCAACCAATCTGTCTGCTCATCGAAAACGCGACCTGCTGGTCAGCCACTACGGTGAGGGTGGCTTCGACTACATGGGCAACTCTCGGGATGACCTGTGTGTCTGGGCGGTGTCCCGCAACGCCATCGTCGCCCGACCGCTGGCGGGCGTCGAACGGCAGGCACGTGCGCAAGGCAATGTCGCGCAGGTGATCAACTCGACCAGCCACCCCTGGCGCGACTGGCGCAAAGCCCTGCGCCTGCACCAATGGCTGAAAAATGCGCTGCTGTTTGTGCCTCTGCTGGCGGCGCATCAGGTGCAGCAATCGCAGCAGTTGCTCGATGGCCTGTGGGCATTCCTGTGTTTTGGCCTGTGCGCGTCGAGCGTCTATGTGCTCAACGATTTGCTGGACCTGGCAGACGACCGCCATCACCGCAGCAAACGCGAGCGGCCCTTCGCCAGCGGGCAACTGTCGATCAAGGCCGGGCTGATCGCCTTACCGCTGCTGCTGATTGCCGCCTTCGCTGGCGCAGCGGCCTTGTTGCCCTGGCCGTTTTCAGCCGTGCTGGCGGCCTACTACCTGCTCACGCTGGTGTACTCGCTTTATCTCAAGCGCCATATGGCGGTGGACGTCATCGTCCTGGCCATGCTCTACACCACGCGCATTCTGGCAGGCGCGGCGGCGTTTCAACTGCCGCTGACCTTCTGGATTCTGGCGTTCTCGATGTTTCTGTTCCTCAGCCTGGCGCTGGTCAAGCGCTACGCCGAGTTGCGCGACGCCCGACTGCGCGAGGTGGACAGCAAGACCCGTGGCCGTGGCTATTACCCCGGTGATCTGAACATGATCGCCTCACTGGGGGCGTCGTCCGGCAACCTGTCCGTCATGGTCCTCGCGCTGTACATCCACGAAGGCACCACAGTGGCGCTGTACGAGCATCCCCATGTGATCTGGCTGGCCTGCCCGCTGCTGCTGTTCTGGATCACCCGGGTCTGGATGCTCACCCATCGCGGCATGATGAACGAGGACCCGGTCGTGTTTGCCCTTCGCGACCGGGTCAGTCAAGGCGTAGGGGCGCTGTTCCTGCTGGTGTTCTGGATCGCCGCATGAGCGCGCCACTTTATTCATGGGGACGTTATCCGCTGATCGCCCAGCAGGGCCATGCCTGTGAAAGCATCGACGCGCTGCCGGACCATCTCGCTGGCGTCGTTGCCCGCCATCAAAGCAGCCTGCCGTTCGGCAACGGGCGCAGCTACGGCGACAGTTGTCTGGCCGCCAGTGATCATGTGCTGGCTATGCGCACGCTGGATCGCTTCATCGACGCCGACTGGCACAGCGGCCTGGTGCGGCTGGAAGCGGGAATGACCCTCGCGCAGCTACTCACGGCCGCCGTTCCGAAGGGCTGGTTTCTGCCGGTGACGCCAGGCACGCAACTGGCAACCGTCGGCGGCGCAGTCGCCAATGACGTGCACGGCAAGAACCATCACCTGCGTGGCACCTTTGGCTGTCATGTGCGGCGTTTCGGCCTGGTCCGCCACGACGAAGCGCCAAGGGTCTGCTCGGCGGAAGAAAATCCCCGGCTGTTCGCCGCCAGCATTGGCGGCTTGGGGCTGACGGGCGTCATCAGTTGGGTGGAGCTGCAACTGCTGTCGATCCGCGCCAGCCAGATCGACAGCACGGTGGTGCGTTTCGCCAATCTGGCCGAGTTTTTCACGCTGTCACAGGAACTGGACGCTCATCACGAGTACAGCGTGGCGTGGATCGACTGCCTGGCCCGCGGTCGTCACAGCGGCCGCGGCGTGTACATCGTCGGCGATCATGCGCGTTACGGATCATTATCGGTCAATCCGCGTGCCAGCCTGAGCGTGCCGGTCACTCCACCGGTGTCGCTGGTCAACAACCTCTCACTGCGTGCATTCAACGCTCTTTACTGGCATGCCCATCCGCGCAAACCTGCGCCACAACGCAGTGCCTACGAAACGTTTTTCTACCCACTGGACCGGGTTCTGCACTGGAACCGCCTGTATGGGCGCAAAGGGTTTCAGCAGTACCAATGCGTGATTCCCGAGCAATCCGCGCCGCATGCCATACAGCTTCTGCTCGACGTCATTGCGGCCTCAGGCCAAGGCTCGTTTCTCGCGGTGCTCAAGCGCTGTGGCGATGTCGTTTCGCCGGGGCTGCTTTCGTTTCCGCTGCCCGGTACCTCGCTGGCGCTGGACTTTCCCCACACCCGTGACCTGACCGAATCGCTGTTTCCGCGTCTGGACGCCATCGTTCGTGAAGCGGGCGGACGTCTGTATCCGGCCAAGGACGCGCACATGTCCGGTAGCGATTTCCGTCAGGCCTACCCGGCCTGGGAGCAGGTTGAAGCCCTGCGCGACCCCACTTTGATGTCCCGCTTCTGGAAACGAGTGATGCCATGAAAAAAATCCTGATCATCGGAGCAACATCGACCATTGCCCACGCCTGCGCGCGTCTTTGGGCCGCAGAGGGCGGCACGTTTTTTCTGGTGGCGCGCAATATCGAAAAGCTTGAGCGCAACGCGGCAGACCTCAAAGCGCTTGGTGCAGGGTTCATTACCCTGCACCAGATGGACGCGACGCATTTCGCGGAACACCCGGCGATGCTGGCCGACTGCCTGATCGCCCTCGGGCAGATCGATATCGTGCTGGTCGCTCACGGCACGCTGCCTGATCAGCGGGCCTGTGAGCAGGATGTGGGCCTGGCGATGCAGGCGTTCATCACCAACGGCGCGTCGGTGATTGCGTTGCTGACCCTGCTCGCCAGGCAATTCGAAGTCCAGCGCTGCGGCACGCTGGCGGTGATCTCTTCGGTGGCCGGCGAGCGCGGACGCCCGTCCAATTACCTGTACGGCTCGGCCAAGGCGGCGGTTTCGACGTTTTGTGACGGTTTGCAAGCGCGCCTGTTCAAGCTCGGCGTGCACGTCGTGACGATCAAGCCCGGCTTCGTCGATACGCCCATGACCCAAGGCCAGGCGATGCCCGCCGCCCTGCTGTCGCAACCGTCAGTGGTGGCAGAGCGGATCGTCCGCGGTATCGCGCGCCAGTCCACCAGCCTGTATGCGCCGGGCTTCTGGGCATGGATCATGTGGGTGATTCGCTCGATTCCGCAGCCGCTGTTCAAAAGGCTCGACCTGTGACCGGCCAGCCTCTGTTGTCAGGCTGGCGCTACCGCATGGTGGTGCTGTCGGTGATCGGTTCAGCGCTGGGCTACTTGGGGTTTTCCCTGTGGGGCGGCTGGCAGGCGGTTTGCGCGGCGACGGCCAGGGTCGGACTGTTCGGAATCGGTGTGACGCTGCTGATGTCAGCGATCAATTACGCACTGCGTTTCGGACGCTGGCAACTCTACCTTGGCGCCTTGGGACACCCGCTCGCCTGGCAGCCAAGCCTGCGCATCTACTTGGCCGGCTTCGCTCTGACCACCACGCCTGGCAAGGCCGGTGAAGCGCTGCGCGGTGTGCTGCTCAAACCGCTGGGCGTGCCTTACCCGCAGAGTTTTGCAGCGTTTGTCAGCGAGCGCCTGTCCGACCTGCTGGCCATCGTGTTGCTGACCCTGTTCGGCCTGTCATGGTATCCGCAGGCGCAGCCGCTGATCATCGTCGGCCTGCTGCTGGTGCTGTCCGGCCTGCTGGTGCTCTCGCAGCGCCAGCTTCTGCTGCGTCTGCGACAACTGACCCGCACAGACCGCCCCGCGCGCTGGCGCACGCTGTTACAGCAGCTGTTCGATGTTCTGCTCGCCGCCCGACAGTGTCAGCAATGGCACCTGTTGTTGCCCGCGAGCCTGCTCAGCCTGATCGCCTGGAGCGCCGAGGCGCTGGCGTTCTACTGGATTCTTGGCTGGATGGACGCACAGATTCCGCTGACCTTTGCGGTGTTCACCTATGCGCTGGCGATGCTCGCCGGGGCGCTGAGTTTCATGCCGGGCGGGCTCGGTGGTGCCGAAGCGGTGATGATCGGGCTGTTGATGTTCAAAGGCATGCCGGGCGCTGATGCGATTGCGGCCACGCTGCTGATCCGCCTGGCAACCCTGTGGTTCGCGGTGGCCATTGGCGCAGCGATGCTGTCCCGCTACAAAAACGCCACTGCAAGGCCAGAGCATCTGCTGTAAACGCCCTTTCACTCATCTAACGGAGGAGACGCCGCATGTCATCCCATCTATTTCGCGCCTCAACTGTCGTGCCGCTGTTGCTACTGGGCGCAGCCATCATCGCAAGTTTCATGGCGTCCAGCGGTCCGGTTCAGTGGATGGACAACGGCATGCTTCTCGCCAGTGCCAGCGAGGGGCCGTACTTCAGCCAGTCGCTGGGCCCGCTCGAGCATCCGTTTTATCAGTTGATCAACGCGGTGGTGTTTACCCTGTTCGGTGCACGACCGCTCAGTTTGCTGAACTCGATACTGCTGCTGCCGCTGGCCTGGATCATTTACCGGCTGGCGCGGAACGTCGGTGCCAGCGCGCGGCAGGCAGTGCTGGCAGGCGTGGCGACCATTCTGGCGCACGGCGTGTTCTGGGTGTCGACCAAGGCTGAGGTCTATCTGCTGCACACGCTGTTCGTGCTGCTGGCGTATGCCCTGTATTTCAGTGCGGACACTCGCTTGGGCGCGCTTAAAAAACTGCTCGTGATCGGCATACTGACCGGGCTCGCGGCCTCGATTCATCAATTGACGTTTGTGGTCCTGTTGCCGCTGTACCTGCACATGCTTTATCAGCATAAAGCGCGGGTTCTGATCACCCTGCCCGGCTTCGTGCTCGGCTTCGCGGCAGCGGCTGTTGCGGTGATCAACGACCTCAACGCCGGGTTGGGTCTGCTGGACATTGCTCGCCGTTACCTGACCGGCGCGTCGGCAACCGTCGCGGGCCCGGAATGGGAGAGCAGCCTGCTGCGCTTCGACGCTGTCTGGCGGGAGAAGAATGCAGTGGCGCTGTTGCTGCTGTCGCTGATCGGCCCGCAACTGATCGGCCTTGTGATGTTTCCGCGGGACAACCGGCTGCGACTGCTGTGGAGCGCAGCGTTGCTGAATCTGCTGTTCGCGCTTTCCTATAACGTCACCGACCGTTTCACGTTCTTTCTGCCCGGTGTGGCGTTATTGAGTGTCATCGGCATGATTCAGTTACGAACACTGTTGCCACGCCATGCTGCGCGCGGTGCCGTGCTCAACCTCTCTGTGCTGTCTTCGCCATTGGTCATGCTGCTGGCCTATTCGCTGTACGCCAATGGCGTGATCCGTTTGCCTTTACACAAGGAAGCGCTGCCGCTGCGTGATGACATCCATTACTTCATGGTGCCTTACTTGCGCGACCGCTCTGCCGAACAATTTGTGCGCGCGTATCAAGAATTCGTGCCCGACGGGGCGCTGATCATCGCCGACTGGACGCCCATGGGCGCATTACGCTCGGCTCAGACTGTCGGCCTGTTGCGTGGCCGCAGGCTGGCCACTTGCGACGAAAGCGTCGATGTGCGCACTGATACGGGCGTCTATCTGGTGCGGCTGAGCTATTGCGCAACGATTGCCGGAGATTTCCGGCTGGAAGAACAACCTGTCGGTTACGCCCTGCACAGCAAATGAACAGGCAACGCACGAATGAGCGCCTGACACCCACTCGTGCAGGCTCCGTTCTCGTCTGCACGCTCGTCTGTGCTGTCAGGGCTGCCAGAGTGCCTGACCGCCACCCAGCTTGCGGTCGAGAAAACTGGCCGCGCTGATCAGTGCCAGGTGACTCAAAGCCTGCGGCGTGTTGCCCAGGTGGCGGGCATGGCCATCGAACTCTTCGGCGTACAGCCCCAGCGGATTGGCATAACGCAACAGTTGCTCGAATTCCAGATGCGCCTGCTCAACCCGCCCGGCACGCGCCAGACATTCGACGTACCAGAACGAGCAGGCAACGAAGGCGCCCTCGTCACCGGCAAGACCGTCATCATGGTCATCGTCGTTGCGATAGCGGAACACCATGCCGTCACGCACCAGCGTCGCTTCGATGGCATCCAGAGTCGCCAGCCATTTGGGATCGTTGGCACCGACGAAGCGCACCAACGGCATCAGCAGCATGGACGCATCCAGGTTACGGCTGCCCTTGTACTGCACGAAATGGCCGAGTTCCTCGTTCCAGAAGTTCTCCCAGATGTCGTTCTGAATCTCTTCGCGCACCTTGTTCCAGCGCTCGAACGGTCCCGACAGCGAGCGCTTGAAGGCCAGACGCAGGGCCCGGTCCAGCGCAACCCAGCACATCAGCCGCGAATGCAGAAAGTGCTGGTCGCCACCGCGCATCTCCCAGATGCCCACATCGCGGTCGCTCCAGTGCTCGCACACGTAATCGACCTGACGCACCACATGTTTCCAGCCGTCATGGGAGATCGCGTCGCCGTACTTGTTGGCCAGGTAAACGGCATCCATCAGCTCGCCGTAGATATCCAGTTGCACCTGCTCGTACGCCTCGTTGCCGATCCGCACCGGCTGGGCCCCGCCATAACCGGACAAGTGATCGAGATGCTCCTCAGGCAGTTCCGGGTGACCGTCGAGCGCGTACAGAATGCCCAGACGTTCGCCCTGCTTGCAGGCATCATCCAGCCTGCCGCGCACCCAGCTCATGAACGCGTTGGCTTCATCGGTGTAACCCAGGCGCATGAAGGCGTAGACAGTGAACGAGGCATCCCGTATCCAGGTGTAACGATAATCCCAGTTACGTTCGCCGCCTTCGGTTTCCGGCAAGCCATACGTCGCCGCTGCAACGATGCCGCCGTGCTTGCGCGAGGTCAGCAGCTTGAGCGCCAGCGCCGAACGGGTGACCATTTCACGCCAGCGGCCTTTGTATTGTGACTGCCCGGCCCAGCGCCGCCAGAACTTCAGGGTGTCGTCGAAATAGCGCGAGCACTTGCCGGCCGCGACATTCGGGTCGTCGATGCCGCCGAGGATGAACTCGATGGTCTGGCCTTTCTGCATGTGGAACTCGGCCACGGCGTCGTGCTGCTCAAGGTGCAGCGGCGTGGCAGCCGATAAACGCATGCCGGGCTGGCCTTCTGCTTCGAAACAGACATCCTCGCCGTCAAAACGCGCAGTGGTTTCAGCGCGGCTGTAATCCATCCGCACCCGGCAACGCATGCGAATCCGCGCCTCGCCAAAGCGCACCTGAACCCGGCGCACAATGCGCGGCAGGTCGTCCTGGTCTTCGCCGATCGGCATCAGGTCAGTGACTTCCACCACCGCCTGCTCGGAAATCCAGCGGGTTTGCAGAACGTTGGTGTCAGGCAGGTAAATCTGCAGCCGCCGCGCGTCCGGCAGATCGGGGGCCAGCTGAAAGATCCCGGCGTCGGTGGTGTCCAGCAGCGCAGTGAAAATCGACGGGCTGTCGAAATCCGGCCAGCAGCAGAAGTCGATGCTGCCGGTGTCGGCAATCAGCGCTGCACTGCGCATGTCGCCGATGATGCCGTGGTCTTCGATACGGTTTTGCGCTTCTTCCGGGAAATCAGCCATTGCCACGAAACTCCGGATAGAGGGTCATGCCCCCGTCGATGAACAGCGTAGTGCCATGCACGTAATCCGACGCGTCCGACGCCAGCCACAGCACGGCGTTGGCCACATCTTCCGGCTCGCCGATGCGGCCGTACGGAATCAGTTTGAGCATTTCCTTCTCTGCATCGCCCTGGCGCGCATCGGCGTTGATCGGGGTGCGAATGGCACCCGGTGCAACGCTGTTGACGCGAATTTTCAGCTCGCCGACTTCCTGAGCAATGCTGCGCATCAACAGATCGACGCCGCCCTTGGAGGCCGCGTAATTGACATGCCCTGCCCAAGGGATCAACTGGTGCACCGAGCTCATGTGGATGATCTTGCCCATCGCGCGCGAAACGTCCGGACGCATGCCCTGCTTGATGAACTGGCGCAACGCGGCTCGGGCGCAGAGAAACTGCCCGGTCAGGTTGACGTTGATCACGGTGTTCCAGTCTTCAAGGGTCATGTCGACGATAGACGCGTCTTTTTGCAGGCCCGAGTTGGCGACCAGAATGTCCAGCGCGCCAAAATGTTCGATGGTTTCGGCAAACAGCCGTTCGACGTCCTCTTCTTTCGACACATCGGCGCCAACGGCCAGGGCGCGGCCGCCAGCGGCACGAATGTCTTCAGCCAGCTTCTCGGCAGGTTCAGCCTTGGAGTTGTAATTGATGACGACTGCAGCACCGGCGTCGGCCAGCGCCCGGGCGGCACCGGCACCCAGACCGGAACTGGCCCCGGTGACGATTGCAACTTGTTGCTTGAGTGAGATATGCATGAAATTCAGCCTCGTAGTGAGCAACCTAAATGCTGACTGGCGAGGCTGAAAGTAAGTTCAGTGCAGGTTATTCATGGTTCAGGTTATGGCGCAGGGTTTGGCTGTGAGGTGTGAATGGCTTCGATCCCGGCGATCACCTCGTCGGACAAGGTGACGTCAATGCTCTTCAGGTTGATCGCCAGTTGATCCAGCTTGGTGGCACCAATGATGTTGCTGGTCACGAACGGCCGACTGGTGACGTAGGCGAGTGCCATCTGTGAGGGGTCCAGACCGTGCTCGCGGGCCAGCGCGACGTATTTGGCGGTAGCGCTGACGGCCTGCGGGTTGTTGTAACGCTGGAAGCGCTCGAACAGGGTCAGGCGGCCATCGGCCGGGCGTGCGCCATCCAGGTATTTACCCGCCAGCACACCGAACGCCAGTGGCGAATACGCCAGCAGGCCGATCTGTTCGCGAATGGCGATTTCCGCAAGACCGACTTCAAAGGTCCGATTGAGCAGGTTGTAGGGGTTCTGGATCGACACCGCACGCGGCAGATTCAGGGTGTCGGCGAGGTGCAGAAAACGCTGAGTGCCCCATGGCGTTTCGTTGGACAGGCCGAAATGGCGAATTTTGCCAGCCTTGACCAGATCGCCCAGCACAGACAGGGTTTCTTCGATCTCGACGGCCTGATCATCCGGGTCGTGGGTGTAGCCCAGCACGCCGAAGAAATTGGTCTTGCGATCCGGCCAGTGCAACTGGTACAGGTCCAGATAATCAGTGTTCAGGCGTTTGAGGCTGGCTTCCAGCGCGGCCGTGATGTTCTTGCGGTCAAGACGCGGATTGCCGTCGCGAATGTGCTCCATGCGGCCGGGGCCTGCGACCTTGCTGGCCAGTACCCAGTCACTGCGGTCGCCGTACTTCTTGAAGTACTCGCCAATGATGCTTTCAGTCTTGGTGTAGGTTTCGCCGCGTGGCGGCACCGGGTACATCTCGGCGGTATCAAGAAAGTTGACCTTGGCGTCTTTGGCCATACGAATCTGTTCGAATGCTTCATCCTGGGTGTTCTGCTCGCCCCAGGTCATGGTGCCCAGACAGATCGCGCTGACCGACAGGTCGGTTTTGCCCAATTTACGAAATTGCATCGATGTCTCCGTTTGATTAAAAAAATACGGCGTGAAACAGAGCTCCCATAAAACGCCGACTGGTCATTCACTGCAACACTTTTATCTAGGGTGTGCTCCCGTTTCGTAGCGAGCGATGAAACGGGAACAGACCCTAGCGATAGCCCTGCGCCTGAAGATCGAACAACGCGGCGTAGCGCCCTGCGGCGGCGATCAGGCTGTCATGGTCACCGCGTTCCAGCACCCGACCGTGCTCCAGCACGACGATGTGTTCGGCATTGCGCACGCTGGAAAAGCGGTGCGATATGAGCAGTGTCATGCGGCCCTTGGCGTATTCGCGAAAATGGTCGAACACGGCGGCTTCTGCGCCTGCGTCCAGCGCGGCGGTCGGCTCGTCGAGGATCAGGATGTCGGCGTCGCGGCGCATATAGGCGCGTGACAAGGCAATCTTTTGCCATTGCCCGCCAGACAGTTCCTGACCTCCTGCGAACCAGCGGCCCAATTGTGTGGCGTAACCCTTGTCGAGCTGCTCGATGAACTGCGCAGCCATGCCCTGCGCTGCGGCTTCGCGCCAGCGGGTTTCATCGTGAAACGCGTGAGTGTCGCCAACCCCCAGGTTTTCGCCGACCAGAAACTGATAGCGAATGAAATCCTGAAAAATCACGCCGATCCGCGAGCGCAGAGCGTCTTCGTCCCATTCCTGCAAGTCGCTGCCATCGAGCAGGATGCGCCCCTGATCAGGGCGGTACAGGCGGGTCAGCAGTTTGATCAACGTGGTCTTGCCCGAACCGTTTTCGCCGACCAGCGCCACACTGCGACCGGGCGCCAGGTGCAGGTCGATATGCTCGAGAGCCGGGCGGCTGGTGCCTGGATAAGTGAAGCTGACATTCTCGAAGCGCATGCCGTCGCCAGGCAACGCGCCCTGCGTCAGGCTGCCGGTCGGTGGCGTGACCGGCTGGCCTAGATAGACGTACAAGTCGGCGAGGTACAGCCCGTCCTCATACAGCCCGCTGATCGCGCTGAGGCTGCTGCTGACGGCAGCCTGACCCTGCTTGAACAGCACCAGGTACATGGTCATCTGACCGAGGGTGATTCGGCCGTGCACCGCATCGACCACCACCCACGCATAAGCCAGATAGAACGAGGCCGTGCCCAGCAGCCCTAGCAGAAATCCCCAGCCGTCGCGGCGCAGAGTCAGGCGGCGGTCCTCGGCGTAGAGTCGCTCGAAGGTCTCGCGATAGCGTTGAAGCAGCAGCGGCGCGAAGCCGAACAGCTTGACCTCCTTGATGTAACCCTCGTGGGAAAGCAGCGTTTCGATGTAATTCTGCCGACGGGTTTCCGGTGCGCGGCGCGTGAACAGGCGGAACGCATCCCCGGAGAAATGCGCCTCGGCGAAAAACACCGGCAACGCCCCCACCACCAGAATCAGCAACGCCCAAGGCGAAAAATGCACCAGCAGCACGGCGAAGCTGATCAACGAAATGAGGTTTTGCAGCAGGCCCAGTGATTTGGTCACCAGCGCCAGCGGTCGGGTCGACGCTTCGCGGCGGACGCGCACCAGCTTGTCGTAGAACTCCGAGTCCTCGAACTGCGACAGCGAGAGCGTCTGGGCTTTCTCCAGAATCAAGGTATTGACCTTCTGCCCCAACAGCACTCGCAGCAACGCCTGTTGTACCGACAAGGCGCGCTGAGCCCCGGCCAGCAAGGCCAATACGCCCGCTTCGAACAGGACGTAACGCAGCACCGGCCACAACGGTGCTTCACCGGCGCTGGCATGCAATTGCATCGCCGCGACCACGGCGTCGACGATGCGCTGCCCGAGCCAGGCGGCCAGCGCGGGCAACAGGCCAGCAACGAGCGTGGCCAGGATCAAGCCGACGGACAGCGCGCGGGAGGTGGTCCAGACCAGGTGCATGGACCGCAGGGCCTGCTGCATGAAAACGGTGAAGCGCTTGAAGACGGGCATACGCAAAAAACTCTGGAGACAGGTCGAACCCCCGTGTCGGGTGGCCATCATACGACCACAGGTTCGTTAAAAAACAGGAAGCTCATCATGAACGATGTTTACAACCTGCAACGCTTTGTCACCGCTCAGCAGCCGGTGTTCCAACAGGTGTTGACGGAGCTTGAGGCCGGGCTTAAACGCAGCCATTGGATGTGGTTCGTGTTTCCGCAGATTCAGGGGCTGGGCCACAGTGATATGGCGCAACGTTTTGCCATCAGCGATCTTGATGAAGCGCGGGCCTATCTGCAACATCCGTTGCTCGGCGCCCGTCTGGAGCAGTGCGCCGGTGTCATCGCGCCTCAGGTAGAACGTACTGCGCAGCAGATGTTCGGTTCGCCGGATGATATGAAGTTGCGCTCGAGTATGACTCTGTTCGCCATCGCTGCGCCTGACAGGTCGATGTTTCAGGAGGTGCTGGACAGGTTTTTCGAGGGTGAGCGGGATGCGATGACGGTGAGGCTCCTTTCGTGACATTGCGTGTCACACAGCGGTTCTGCGATGTCAGCACCATAGTGGTTGAAAAAGCACATCAAAAGCATTGATTATCGTGCCGACGCTCCGCGTGGGCATGCAGTTCGTGACGCTGTGCGTCACACAGCGGTTTTGCGATGTCAGTGATGCTTGTTTCTGGCTCAGGTCACCTTTGCGCCCCCCGGGCGAACAGCATCAGGCGGAATATCGATACTTGTGGGAGTGAGCTTGCTCACGAAGACGCTGGTCCAAACATCCTATTCTTGGACTGTACCGAACTTTTCTCCGCATCACACGGCGGCTCTGCGGTGGAAGTGATGTTTGTTTCTGACTCAGGTCACCTTTGCGCCCTTACGGCGCCCTACTTTGAGGGACCAAAGTAGGCAAAGTCCCGGCTCCGTTTCCGGCCCGACTTCGTCGGGTTCCTTCGCCCTGACACTGATCCGGGGGCCGCCGCAACGGGCCATCCATGGCCCGAATGCGGCTTGCTCGGCGTCCTGCCTCGCATCCCCCGGATCAGTGTCAGGACTCAGCCGTCACTTACGTCGCAATCTGCGTTGTCAGTGCCATCGTGATAAAAAGCGCTTCGATTATCGTGCGACGCTCCGCGTCGCATGCAGTTCTGGACGCTCTGCGTCCGATCTTGAGTGTGCGGTGCAGGTCGGGGATGTTCCGCGTCACTCAGCAGTTCTGCGATGTCAGTGATGGTTGTTTACGGCTCAGGTCACCTTTGCGCCCTTACGGCGCCCTACTTTGAGGGACCAAAGTAGGCAAAGTCCCAGCTCCGTTTCCGGCCCGACTTCGTCGGGTTCCTTCGCCCTGACACTGATCCGGGGGCCGCCGCAACGGGCCATCCATGGCCCGAATGCGGCTTGCTCGGCGTCCTGCCTCGCATCCCCCGGATCAGTGTCAGGACTCAGCCATCACTTACGTCGCAATCTGCGTTGTCAGTGCCATCGTGATAAAAAGCGCTTCGATTATCGTGCGACGCTCTGCGTCGCATGCAGTTCTGGACGCTCTGCGTCCGATCTTGAGTGTGCGGTGCAGATCGGGGACGTTCCGCGTCACTCAGCGGTTCTGCGATGTCAGTGATGGTTGTTTACGGCTCAGGTCACCTTTGCGCCCTTACGGCACCCTACTTTGAGGGACCAAAGTAGGCAAAGTCCCAGCTCCGTTTCCGGCCCGACTTCGTCGGGTTCCTTCGCCCTGACACCGATCCGGGGGTCGCTGCAACGGGCCATCCATGGCCCGGTGCAGCTTGCTCGGCGTCCTGCCTCGCATCCCCCGGATCAGCGCCAGGACTCAGCCGTCACTTACGTCGCAATCTGCGTTGTCAGTGCCATCGTGATAAAAAGCGCTTCGATTATCGTGCGACGCTCCGCGTCGCATGCAGTTCTGGACGCTCTGCGTCCGATCTTGAGTGTGCGGTGCAGGTCGGTGACGCTCTGCGTCACACAGCGGTTCTGCGATGTCAGTGGTGTTGCATTCCGACGCTGAAGCGAGAGAGGGCAGCATCTGCGCTCACTCAAACGCCCTTCGGCGCACGCAGTACGCAGCGTTCGCGACGGTCGTCCACGCGTTCGGCGAACCAGGCGGTGGTGAGGTTGCGGGTGATTTTCGGGCTTTTCAGGGTGATGCCGGGCAGGATGGCGCGTGGCAAAGGCTTGCCCGCTGTTTTGTCGGCCATCGCAAACACTTTGCGGTACAGATCGGTTTCCTCGAATTCCAGCGTGTCGCCTTGCTTGAGCTGGTTCCATATCTGCGATTTGTTCATGCCCAGCCGGTCAGCCAGCGTGCGCACGGCGAGCTCGGTGGCGCCGGGTGAGGTGGAGTCGAAACGGATCAGGTCGCCATCAAGTGCCAACTCGATGCCGGTCGCGCGGCTCACGGCTTGTTGAAACGCCGCATTGCGGCTGGCGTACCAACCGGCGTTGAAGTCGGCAAAGCGGTACAGCGACTGGGTATAACTCACCGGGTAGCCCAACAAGTGGGCGATGCCGAAATACATGCCGCCGCGACGGGTAAACACTTCGCGTCGGATGGAGCCATCAACCGGGTAGGGATAATCCTCGGCGTGCTTTTCGGCGAAGGCAATCGCAACCTGCATCGGCCCGCCGGTCTGGACCGGGTTGAAGTTGCCGAACAACACCTGGCCCAGAGGCACCATGCCGATGAAGTCGTCGAAAATGGCGCTCAGGTCTTTCTCGGTGTGGGCCGAGTCGAGTCGTTTGCCGTAGGTTTTGCCGTCCGGCGAACGCACTCGCAGCGCGGTGGCGATGAGCGCGTTGGGGATGTGCAGTCGCGCAGCACGCCGATCAATTTCCGCGCGGGCGATCCGGCCCATGTTCGGCACTGCCGGATCGACCTGAAAGGTGGATTCCTGCTCGGTCACGGCCAGCACCGAACAGATGTTTTCAGTGGTCAACGGAATTTTCTGCGCGGCAAACGCGGCCTGAATATCGGTTGCCCACGCCTGCCGGTCACTGACATCGGCCGGCATCAGCCGCACGATCTGTGCGCGCGCCTGCTGCGGGCTCAGTTCAGGCTCTTCGAAGCGCTGGCTTGCACAACCTGCAAGCAACAGCAGCCCGACGCTCATCATGAGTGACCTGCACACCCTGCTCTTCAATCCGTGACTCCTGATCATCTGCGCTCCAGAGCACTTCTTACTTCAAAAGACTGACCAGTCAATCCTCGCACTGAGTTTTTCCAGCGCAGCCATACCGACCAGAGAATTACCGGCCGCGTTCAACTCCGGGGACCATACACATACCGAAAAACGCTCCGGAACGATAGCCACAATTCCGCCGCCTACCCCACTCTTGCCGGGCAGACCGACCCGATAGGCGAAGTTGCCGGCCTCGTCGTAGAGACCACTGGTGGCCATGATCGAATTGACCTGGGTCGTCTGGCGAGCGCTGAGAATCTGCTCGCCACTGTGGGCGCAAAAACCCTGATTGGCCAGAAAGCCGAAGGCACGAGCCAGATCGATGCAGCTCATGCTCAATGCGCAATGGTGGAAATAGCTGCGCAGCACGTCTTCCACATCGCCATGGAAATTGTCGAAAGACTTCATCAGATAGGCTGCCGCGGCGTTGCGGGAGCGATGCTGGTATTCGGACTCGGCGACTTTGGAATCGGAAGTGATGCCAGGGTTGCCACACAGGCGCCTGACGAAATCGCGCATCGACAACGAAGGTGCGGCAAAACGTGCCTGGTTGATGTCGCAGATCACCAGCGCGCCGGCATTGATGAACGGGTTGCGCGGCCTGCCCCGCTCGAACTCGAGCTGCACCAGCGAATTGAACGGCTGGCCGGAAGGCTCGTGACCGAGACGCTGCCAGATGTCCTCACCGGAATGGCCGATGGCCTGCACCAGGCTGAATACCTTGGAAATACTCTGGATGGAAAACAGCGTTTCGGCATCCCCGGCACTGAACATCTGGCCGTCGTTGCCATAGACGGCGATGCCCAGTTGATCGGGCCTGACGCCGCCCAGCGCCGGTATGTAATCGGCCACTTTGCCCTGACCGATCAAAGGCCTTACTTCATCGAGGATTTCGTTCAGCAGGTCTTGCATGTATGCGCCCCTTGTTTTGGGTGCGCACACTACACCAACCTTTGCTGCCTCGCATCACTGCATTGCAGACTCAGTCCCGGTAATCGGTGCCGTTGCGCTCCAGCTCGCGAATCAACGCATTCCAGTGCCGTGCGACACCCGGACCGTGTCCGTCCTTGATGACTTTGGCCTGTTCCTCGACTTTGGCGATCACTTCCTGCGGAGGAAACACCAGCTCGGCATTGCCCGCTGATTGCGCGGCGATCTGGATATTGCAGGCATATTCAAGTGCGTGAAGTTGCTGAAAGGCATGCTCTACGCTCACGCCACCGGTCAGCAAGCCATGATTGCGCAGGATCATCACGCTCTTGTCACCCAGGTCGGCGACCAGTCGTTCGCGCTCGCTCAGGTCCAGCGCGATGTCTTCGTAGCCGTGATAGGCCACGCGCCCGGAAAAGGCAATGGAATGCTGGGAAATCGGCAGCAAGCCGTTTTTCTGTGCCGACACGGCAATGCCGTCGCGCGTGTGCGTGTGCAACACGGCTTGCAGGTCGTGGCGCGCAGCGTGAATGGCGCTGTGAATCACGTACCCGGCGTAGTTGATACCCAGCCCGGTGGGGTCATCGACAATCGTGCCGTCGATATCGACCTTGACCAGATTCGACGCGGTGATTTCATCGAACAGCAGCCCGAACGCATTAATCAGAAAATGCTCGTCCGGCCCCGGCACGCGTGCCGAGAAGTGCGTGTAGATGTGATCGGTCCAGCGCTTGAGCGCGGCCAGTCGATAAGCCGCTGCCAGTTTGACCCGGACTTCCCATTCTTGCGGCGAAACCCGGTCGCGCACACTGCCGCCACCTGACGGCGTGATATCGGGCTGGATCGGCAAAGCGCTGACGTTGCTCATGGTGTTGCTCCTGAAAGACTGCAAACGATCAACAAGACTAGGCGCATCACAAATCAATTAAAAAGCACATTTACTTCTAAGCTAATTATAAAAAACAAGAATATTAGGATGGCTTGGCGTCGCGTTACTTGAAATTTGCCGCAGCTAAACTGTGCGGCGATAAGGAATATGCCCGGCTGGACATGTTCACCTTGAGCCTGCCGCACATGGATAAGGACATCGGCGTCGCGGCCGACATTTACCTGCGTGTCACCAAGGCAAAGATCGTCCGTGCCGAACGGCTCAAGATCATCGATCAGCCAGAGTTCCAGTTCACTATCACGCCGAAGAATACTTACCCGCTGACGGAGTTCCTGCATCGCGTGAGTGCTATCAAGAACAAGCCGGCCTCGTGGAGGGATTACTTCTTTCAGGATGCCACGCCGCTGCAGGGCAGTTGAGAAGGAAACACAGAGCCTAGCGTCACAAAGCTCTCCGATTCAGTGAGCTTCCGGCCCGACTTGAGTCACCTTTTCGCCCCTCGGCGACCTACTTTGATGAGGCCAAAGCAGGCAAAGCCCGCAGCTCCGTTTCCGGCCCGACTTCGTCGGGTTCCTTCGTCCTGAAACTGATCCGGGGGTCGCCGCAACGGGCCATCCATGGCCCGAATGCGGCTTGCTCGGCGTCCTGCCGAGCATCCCCCGGATCAGCGCCAGGACTCAGCCGTCACTTACGTCGCAATCTGCGTCGTCAGTGCCATCGCGACAAAAAAGCGCTTTCATTTATGTGCAGCAACTATGAGCAAGGCATGCCGTTGTATTGCAGCACATAGGTGATGCGGAGCGTCACGAGCTGTAGGCCGACACGGAATGGAAATGACGTCAGCGGCAAATCAAATTACCAGTTATACGTCACTTTCCCATAGTAAAACGCCCCGCTGTAGCCGTAAGGCGAGAAGGTGCTGTACGCCAGGTTGCCGCCGCTGGAGGCGAAGGCGTTGAGTTTCTCCGGGTATTTGTCGGTGACGTTGTCGCCACCGAGGGTGAAGACCCAGTTCTTGAGTTTGTAATCCGCTGCGAGGTCGAGCAGCCAGGCAGCGCTGAAGGTCTGGTCGTTGACCTTGTCGGCCTGGTAGCTGGTGAACTCGCCGTAGCGCACCAGGTTGGAATGCAGCGCCCAGTTACCGAACGTAAGATCGTTGCCCAACGTCAGTTTGTGCTGCGGAGTGGTGTCGCCCAGCAGACCGATACGCTCGCGGCGATCCACCCGAACCAGATTCACCCCCAACTGATCGAGAATTGCCGGGTTGGCTTTCACGTCGGTGACTTTGGTGTGGTTGTAGTTGTAGCCCACCATGCTGTTCCAGCGCACACCGTTGTCGAACTGGTAGCGATAATTGACGACCAGATCGACGCCATCGGTGCTGGTATCGGTAGCGTTAGTGAAGTAGCGGGCGCTGGTGTAGTTGATATCGCCTACGCCGTTACTGCGCAGGTAATTGATGGCCGCATTATTGAGCACCAGATTGGACGACAGCGAAATACGGTCGCGGATGTCGATGTGATAAACGTCGGCGGTCACGGTCAGGCTGTCCAGTGGTTGCAACACCAGCCCCAGGCTGTAGTTGCGCGACTTTTCGGGTTTCAGGTCGTCTGCGCCCAACAACTGCGCGACGTTGCTGCCAGCCGGGAATGTCCCCGCTTCCTGAATGGTGCTGCCAATCAACTGTGACGAGGTAAAGGTAAAGTTCTGCTGCGCCAGCGATGGCGCGCGAAAGCCCGTCGATACGCTGCCGCGCAAGGCCACCTGCGGGGTGAAATCATAGCGCGCCGACAGCGAACCGCTGAGGTTTGAGCCGAAATCGCTGTAGTCCTCATGGCGAACGGCCGCCGACACACCAAGCTTGTCAGTCAGGTTGGTTTCCACGTCCAGATACTGGGCGAAGTTATGCCTCGAGTAACTGCCCGCGTCGGCAGCGCGAAAACCGCCCAGCCCCGGAACTGCCGGTCTGGAAGTACGACTCCGCCTGCCCTGCCTCGATCTGATAACCCTGGCGCAGGTATTCAGCCCCGAACGCGACCGACAGCGGATAAGGCAGCCACGTTGCGTTGAACTCCCGCGACAGGTCCAGGCTCAGTTGCTTCTGATCGTTGGTCAGCGTGCCGTTATCGAACGAGCGCGGCGTGTTCAGGCCCAATGACGTATTAATGGTTTTGGTGCGCAACTCATAAGAGTTCTTGCCATAGTTGGCGGACAGGTCGTAATGCCAGTCATCCGCCAGCTCACCGCGCAGTCCGGCAACAAATGTAGTGTCTTCCAGCGTGCCGTGAATCAGCGGCAGGTAACCGTTTGGATAAATCGCCGCAATGTTGTTGGACGCATTGCTCGGCCGATAAAACGCAGCGGTCTCGCCACGACGCTTGCTGTAGCCACCGAAGCTGTAGAACTCCGCCGCCTCATTGAAGCTGTACTCGGCGTTGTACTGCAACTTGCCCTCTTCGGTTTGCGGTTCGCCTTGCCGAAATACCTGCTGACCATAGGTCGTGGAGCCCACGCTGGACGCTCTGAAATCATCACCGGCACGGTTGGTGTAATCGTTATTGGCGCCTTCACCCGATAGGTTCAACGTGCCATTGTCGCCCAGCGCGAAACCGGTATTACCCGCGACCTGACGCTGAATGCCATCGCCCTTCTTGTATTGCCCGTATTTGCTGGAGACCGAACCGCCATGATCGGCGCTTTTGAGGATGATGTTGATCACCCCGGCAATCGCATCCGACCCGTAGCGTGCCGAAGCACCGTCGCGCAGCACTTCGATGTGGTCAATCGCCGAGAGTGGAATCGCATTCAGGTCGGCGGGTGCCGAACCGCGCCCCACGGCGCCACCGAGGTTGACGAAGGCCGAGGTGTGGCGGCGCTTGCCATTGACCAGCACCAGCACCTGATCCGGCGACAAGCCGCGCAATTGTGCCGGTCGGGTCAGTTCGGCACCGTCCACCAGGCTCGGGCGGGGAAAGTTGATCGACGGGATGAGCCGCGCCAGCACCGTGCCCAGTTCGCTGGAGCCGGAACTGCGCAGGCTGTCACCGGAGATCACATCGATGGGCGACAGTGACGCGCTGGCAGTGCGTTCCTGTGCGCGGGTGCCAGTGACGATCACCGTGCCCAGTGTGGACGCGCCCTGATCGCTTCGTTCATCTGCTGCTTCTGCTGCGTATGCGCTTGCACTGATACCGGCAATGCTCAGCAAATTGGCTGAAAAAATCGCCGTTGCCAGTGCGTTTCGTTTGAAGTTCCCCATACCACTACCCCTTGAAAATCCCTGATCCAGAAACTGATGTTCTGGTTACAACGAGCGATCCGTGCGGCGGACGGTGGCGATCATTACAGTGTGTGATTGGTAGTCCGGTAGCCCGATGCAATATAGCTTAATGGCATTGATTAAAAGATTTAAATACTAATAAGGCATAAGCATCTACATTTGTGTCACGCCGGAAACACCCTCGAAGGTCACACAAAAAAAGGCCGCACCTGCCTGAGGATGCGGCCCAAAACGGTTGATACGGTATGAGTGTAAAAGCCGGTTATTTAGCGGTGATCACCGACAACTTAGTGATACCCGCGCGTTCGATCGACGCCATGGCTCGCGCCACTTCGCCGTAGTTCACGCCATTGTCCGCCTGCAATTGCACGCGTACATCCGGGGCTTTTTGCTTGGCCGCCTTGAGGTTGGTCTCCAGCAGGTCCGGCTGGATTTCATCCTTGTTGATGAACAGCTTGCCCTGCCCGTCGATACTCACCACCAGAGGGTCTTTCTGCTCTACCGGTGCGACGGACTCGGTCTTGGGCAGGTTGATCGGGATCGAGTTGGTGAGCAGCGGCGCGGTAACGATGAACACCACCAGCAGCACCAGCATTACGTCCACCAGCGGCGTGACGTTGATCTCGCTCAGCACTTCATCCGTGTCTTGAGTAGAAAAGGCCATTTCAGGACGCCTCCTTCACTTTCTGACCGGCCTGCGCGCCGGCAGCAGTGGATTTCAGAACCGGATGCAACAGCACGCGGAATGCACTCTTCTGCGCCAGGCTGTAGAAATCATGGGCAAAGTCATCCAGATCGGCGGCGGTCAGTTTCAGGCGCCGCAGGAAATAGTTGTAGACCAGCACCGCAGGCACCGCGACGGCAATACCGACACCGGTAGCGACCAGCGCAGCGCCGATGGGGCTCGCCACTGTTTCAAGGCTTGCTGAACCGGCGGCGCTGATTCCCTTGAGTGCTGACATGATGCCCCAGACCGTGCCGAACAGGCCGATGAAGGGCGAGGTGCTGCCGATACTTGCGAGGATCGCCAGACCGGTTTCCAGCGAACGGCGCTCGCGAACAATCTGTTGGCGCAGGGCACGTTCAAGACGGTCCTGATGATTGATCGACTGGCTGAGGTCGTTGGCCTGGGCACCATCCGGTACCTGAATCGCAGCGTAACCGGCCAACGCAACCCGTGCAGCCGCGCCCGGTTGTTCATGAGCCAACTGGGCGGCGGAATCGAGGCTTGATGCCGCCCAGAATTGCTTGTGGAACTTACGGTCCTGAGCTTTCAGGCGTGAGAACTGCACCCCCTTGAGCAGCGCAAGACCCCAGGTGGCAACGGAGAAGATCACCAGCAGCCAGATGACTGCGTGTTCGATGGATTCAAAAGGCGAAGCAATCAGGTTCATGGCGCAGCTCTCTCTATGAACAAAGTCTGAACGGGGCGTTGGGTGTGTCGCGATGCGCCTTTTGTTCAGGTAGCTCGCCGGTTCAATCGAATGTCGTGGTTATCGGAACTTGAAGCGTTATTTGATTTTGAAAGCTTATTTGATCTTGAAATCAATCGGCACACTGACCCAGCCATCCTGGGCGACATCGCCCTGTTTGGCGGGGATAAAACTCCAGCGTTTCACCGCGGCCAGCGCGGCCTCATCCAGTTGATCGCGCCCGCTGCTTTTCTGTATCTGAATCTCGCCGGGTTTGCCGCTGGCCAGCACGTGAACGCGTAACAACACAGTGCCTTCCCAGCCGCGACGCATCGCCAGCGACGGGTATTCCGGTGCCGGATTGCGCAGGTAGCCCGCGCTGGCCGATGCCGGGGTCACCGGTTTCGGCGCAGGCGGTGCGGGTGGCGCCGGGGCCGCAACCGGTGGTGCAGGGACAGGAGGAGCCGGTGGCTGCTCAACGGGCTTGACGACAGGCTTGACCACCGGTTTAGGCGGCTGGGGCTTGGGTTTGGGAATCGGTTTGGGCGGTGGCGGCTTGACGGCCAGCTCGTCCTCGACAGGAGGCGGCGGCTCGACCACCGGCGGCACGACAGGCTCGGGCGGTGGTGGCGGTGTTTCCACAACGGGCGGCGCGGGCTGGGAAAACTCGATGGTCATCGGCGGAATTTCCGGCGGCACGACCGGCAGTGCAGGCGTCGGGTTCTGGCTCAGCCAGTAGATAACCGCGCCGTGGAACACCAGTGCCAGCGCCCCGAACAGAACGGCTTCGCGTCGCCCGAGGATCGGTTTGGGGGTGCTGTGCAAGCGCGACAACGCCAACGGCCCATGGAAAGGACGCCCCAGATCAACCAGCTCGCCGCTCGGCGTCTGGCGCCGTTGCACGTCATATGCGCTGGCTGCGGTCTGGACATTGCCCATTGATACACTCCTGCATTTTCATGATAAAAATCCAGGTTCTGTTGGTATCAGTCATCTTTCCAAATTTGATATGGCAAGGCATGATGGCGGAAAAATGCTTGCTCCCGAAAAGAATATTTAGTTCTTCTTTTAGATCAATAGTGAATATGCAAGACAAGCGAATGAGGAGCGAATGAGGAGCGAGACCTTAACTATCGTACGACGTTCTGCGTCCGGTCTTGATGCACGGTGCGACGTAGATCTGTGGCGCGGAGCGTCACCCAATGCATTCCAACGCTGGAGCGTGCGGAACGATAATCTCAACTATCGTGCGACGCTCTGCGTCAATCCATCAATGACCGCTATGATCACCGTGCCCGGCGTGCTCGTCAGTGGTCAGCGATCTGGCCACGGCGGTGACCTGAATCGACTCTTTGACGCCTTTGGCATCTTCCACGGTCAGGGTCAGTGGCACGTTGTCGCCCTCTTTGACCTGCGCCGCCAGGCCCATGAACATGACGTGGTAGCCGTTGGCATCGAACACCACCGGCTTGCCCGCAGGCAAGTCGACAGCAGTAACGCGCTGCATGCTCATCACATCGTCTTTCATGCTCATCTGGTGGATCTGCACAGTCTTCGCGACAGGCGATGCAACATCGATCAGTTTACTGTCGGTTGTTGAAGTGATGTGCATGAACGCACCAGTGGCTGACTGGCCCGGCACAGTGGCACGTACCCAGGCGTCATCGACTTTGGTGTCGGCCAGTGCCTGAGCGCTCAGGCCCAACAGCGAAAGGGTCAACAACAGCGGCTTTACGGCGTGACGAATCAGAACGGTCATCAGCATACTTCCATCAAAGTGAGCAGGTCTTCAGTGCATTGTTGGGCGGACAGCCGGTGCGACAGGCCCAGGCGCAGGACGCCACGCGTGTCATACACGTAACTGGTGGACGTGTGGGAGATCGTATAGGTGTCGCCCAACGGGATTTTCTCGAAAAACACGCCGAACTCTTTGGCAGTGGCAGCCGTTTCTTCAAGGGTGCCAGACAGCGCGACGAAGGTTGGATCGAAGGCCTTGACGTAGGCATCGATCACTTCGGGCGTATCGCGCTCGGGGTCCAGGGTAATGAACACCACCTGCAGCGTCTTGCCCTCCTCGCCCATCAGTTTCCTGATTTGCGCAGCACGCGCCAGCGTCGTCGGGCAAATCGCCGGGCACTGGGTAAAGCCAAAGAAAATCATCGGCATCAAGCCGCGAAAGCTCGAGAGGGTCTTGACGTTGCCCTGCGTGTCCTTGAGCCGGAAGTTGCGGCCGACGATCTCGTTACTCATGTCCTTGCCGTGCTTGAACGGCAGGGCATTGGAATTGCCACAGCCAGCCAGCAGGCCAAGGCTCAGCAGGGAAAGGCCCGTGACCACCTCACGGCGGGTCGGTTGGTACGTCATGTCTTACTTCCCCTAGAGGGTTAGGCGCGTGGGTTCGGACAAATTCAAAGGCGGCGAATTTACCACTCAAGGGCGGTCGGGAATACCGACAATCCTGTATCAAACCGTGAGCAGACGTCCAGAAGTTGATCTGAAGGGGTGCCGGGCCGGGTGCGACAAAACAGCACGGGGGCAGCTCGTGCAAAGCCATTGTCACTTAACGGACGTCGCGCCTTGCATGAACATCTGCAGCAACACCGCATCCATTCCCGTGCGCGCAACCCGGCCGCGGCGCTCTGCGTCGACCAGGCCGAACAGCAGCGAGGCGAAGGTTTCGGTCAGCACCGGGGCGCTGATGTCGATGCGGAACAGACCTTCGCGCTGGCCGCGCAGAAAGAACGCATCCAGCGCGTCGGAATACGGTAACCAGCGCAGGCCGCCGCAGCTTTCGTCCATGGTGTCAGGACGCCATTGAAAAACCAGAAACACCAGCATTTCACGGTGGGTCAGGTGGTTGTCGACCAGACGCTGCAACGCCTCAAGCGGTGGCGCGTTCTGTAGATCGGCGTCGGCAATCATTTTGTTCATCAGCTCGGACGCATGGATCAACAGCATTTCGATCAGGTTGGCGCGGGTGCCGCAGAAGCGATTGAGCGTGGCTTTACTCACGCCCGCCGCTTCGGCAATGTCTTTGAATGTCCCGTTGGAATGGTCGACCAGCGCCACGGCCAGCGCTTTCAGGAATTTTTCGTCAGCAGCAGGTACGTCCATCAGGTGCGTCTTTACCTCGTTATAGAGTGGGTGCGGCGCATTGTGCAGAACGCCTGTTTATTCGCAAAGCATATACACAATTAGTCACGAAAGTCTCATATGAGTCAATATTGACTCATAGCTGTACAAAAGTGGATCATTCGCGCCTTTAGCGTCTGATGGGCTGCGGCCGGGTGAATGATGAGTAATTTCAGCAACTGGCGTGTTCTGCCTGCGATAGCCCTGTTGGGCGCATTTGGCCTGGCCGGTTGCGAGCAAAAATCGCAGCAGGAGCAAGCAGCGGTTGCGGCCCCCAAAGAAGTGGAAGCGCTTGCCGTCAAAACCGAGTCATTCACCGTTATCGACGAATTGCCCGGCCGTATCGAGCCGGTGCGTGTCGCACAGGTGCGCGCCCGCGTGGCCGGCATCGTGCTGACGCGCAACTTCGAAGAAGGCGCTGACGTGAAAGCGGGCGCGGTGCTGTTCCAGATCGACCCGGCGCCGTTCAAGGCGGCGCTGGCCAAGGCGCAGGGTGATCTGGCGCGCACCGAAGCCACGCTGTTTGAAACGCAGGCCACGGTCAAACGTTACGAGTCGCTGGTGGAGATCGAAGCGGTCAGCCGCCAGACGTTCGACACCGCCCGCTCTGCACTGCTAAACGCCGCCGCTGCCAGAAAATCAGCTCAGGCTGACGTGGAAACGGCTCGGCTGAACCTGGGCTACGCCACGGTCACAGCGCCGATTTCAGGGCGCATCGGTCGCGCGATGGTCACCGAAGGCGCGCTGGTCGGTCAGGGCGAAACCACGCTGCTGGCGACCATCCAGCAACTGGACCCGGTCTATGCCGACTTCACCCAGCCAGCGGCCGAGGCTTTACAGATGCGCGCAGCCATTCAGGACGGCCGACTGCCAAAGGGCGGTGAAGATGCCTTGTCGCTGAGCGTCGACGGCACCGATTACCAAAGCACCGGCACCCTGTTGTTTACCGACGTCGCCGTCGACCGGAGCACCGGCCAGGTCTCGCTGCGCGCCCGCTTTGCCAACCCCAGAGGCGTGTTGCTGCCGGGCATGTATGTCCGTGTGCGTACGCCCCAGCGGGTCGACGCTAACGCCATTCTGGTGCCGCAACGGGCCGTGCAGCGTTCCAGTGATGGCGCAGCCCGCGTACTGCTGATCGGTCAGGACGGCGCAGTCGAAGCCCGTCCGGTCAAGACAGGCACCATGCAGGACGCGCGCTGGCAGATCACCGAGGGGCTGAAAGCAGGCGAACAGGTGATCGTCGGCAACATGACCGGGCTCAATCCGGGCGACAAGGTCATCGCCAAATCGCCAGCTGCCCAGCAGCAGGCCAAGGCTCAATAACGCCGCCTTCAGCGCGATCGAGGATCACTGTCCATGTCCCTGTTCTTTATCAAGCGGCCCAACTTTGCCTGGGTGCTGGCCCTGTTCATTCTGCTGGCCGGGCTGATGGCCCTGCCCGCCTTGCCGGTGGCGCAATACCCGAACGTGGCGCCACCGCAAGTCACCATCACTGCCACCTACCCCGGCGCATCGGCCAAAGTGTTGGTGGATTCGGTGACCAGCGTCATTGAAGAAGAGCTCAACGGTGCCAAGGGCATGCTGTATTACGAGTCGACCAGCAACTCGACCGGCAGCGCCGAAATCAATGTCACCTTCGTGCCCGGCACCAACCCGGACATGGCGCAGGTCGAAGTGCAGAACCGCATCAAGAAAGCCGAAGCGCGCTTGCCGCAGACCGTGCTCAGCCAGGGTTTGCAAGTCGAGCAGGCCAGCTCCGGCTTCCTGATGATCTTCACCCTGAACTACAGCGGCGATTCGGCCAACAAGGACACGGTCGCTCTGGCCGACTACGCAGCACGTAACGTCAACAATGAAATCAGCCGGGTGAACGGCGTCGGCAGGCTGCAGTTCTTTGCGGCCGAAGCCGCCATGCGGGTCTGGATCGATCCGCAGAAACTGGTCGGTTTCGGGCTGTCCATCGACGATGTCAACGCAGCGATTCGCGCCCAGAACGTGCAGGTTCCTGCGGGCAGCTTCGGCAGCAGTCCGGGTACATCGTTACAAGAGTTGACTGCAACCCTGGCGGTCAAGGGCACCCTGGACAACCCCGAAGAATTCGGGCGCATCGTTTTGCGTGCCAATCAAGACGGTTCTGCGGTGCACCTTTCCGACGTCGCGCGGGTTGCCATCGGCAGTCAGGATTACAGTTTCGAATCACGCCTGGACGGCAAGCGTGCGGTGGCCGGTGCGGTTCAGCTGTCACCAGGCGCCAACGCGATCGAAACCGTGAAGGCAGTCAAGCAGCGGCTCACCGAGCTGTCGGTGAACTTCCCGGAAGGCGTCGAATTTTCCGTGCCGTATGACACTTCGCGGTTTGTCGACGTGGCCATCGACAAGGTGATCTACACCCTGATCGAAGCCATGGTTCTGGTGTTTCTGGTGATGTACCTGTTCCTGCAGAACATCCGCTACACGCTGATTCCGACCATCGTGGTGCCGGTGTGTCTGGCCGGTACGCTGGCGATCATGTACCTGCTGGGTTTCTCGGTGAACATGATGACCATGTTCGGCATGGTGCTGGCCATCGGCATTCTGGTCGACGACGCGATTGTAGTGGTCGAGAACGTCGAGCGGATCATGGCCGAAGAAGGCCTCTCCCCGACCGCTGCGACAATCAAGGCGATGCAACAGGTGTCCGGGGCGATTTTCGGCATCACGCTGGTGCTGGCTGCGGTGTTTCTGCCGCTGGCCTTCATGGGTGGCTCGGTCGGGGTGATCTACCAGCAGTTTTCGCTGTCGCTGGCGGTGTCGATTCTGTTCTCTGGCTTTCTGGCCCTGACCTTCACCCCGGCGCTGTGCGCAACCCTGCTCAAGCCGATCCCCGCCGGTCAGCACGAAAAGCGCGGGTTTTTCGGCGGGTTCAATCGTCTGTTCGGTCGCTTTACCGACCGCTACGAACGGGTCAGTTCCAGCATGATCAAGCGCGCCGGTCGCTACATGTTGCTGTACGTCGGCATCGTCGGCCTGCTGGGCTTTTTCTACCTGCGCTTGCCGGAGTCATTCGTGCCGGTCGAAGATCAGGGCTATCTGATCATCGACGTGCAACTGCCGCCCGGAGCGACGCGGGCGCGTACCGACGCCACCGCGCAGTTGCTGGAAAACTACATGCTGTCCCGCGAAGCCACGGGTGCCGTGACCATGCTGCTGGGGTTCAGCTTCTCCGGCATGGGCGAAAACGCCGGTCTGGCATTCCCGACTCTCAAAGACTGGTCAGTGCGTGGCGACGGACAATCGGCCGGTGAAGAAGCCGCCGCGTTCAATCAGCACTTTGCCGGCCTGAGCGACGGTACGGTCATGGCCGTGACGCCGCCGCCCATCGAGGGTTTGGGCACCTCCGGCGGTTTCGCGTTGCGCCTGCAGGACCGTGCAGGTCTGGGCCGCGAAGCGCTGCTGGCGGCGCGCAACGAGCTGCTGGGCAAAGCCAACGGTAATCCGAAAATCCTTTACGCCATGATGGAAGGCCTGGCCGAAGCGCCGCAGTTACGCTTGAATATCGACCGCGAAAAGGCGCGCGCGCTGGGGGTCAGCTTCGAGTCGATCAGCAGCGCCCTGTCCACCGCATTCGGCTCCTCGGTGATCAGCGACTTCGCCAATGCCGGGCGTCAGCAGCGGGTCGTGGTGCAGGCCGAACAAGGTGCGCGGATGACGCCGGAAAGCGTGCTCAAGCTGTATGTGCCCAACAGCAGCGGCACACTGGTGCCACTGGGCGCATTCGTTTCGACGCACTGGGAAGAAGGCCCGGTGCAGATCGCCCGTTATAACGGCTACCCCACGTTCCGCATCGCAGGCGACGCACCGCCCGGGGTCAGTACCGGCGAGGCCATGGCCGAGATCGAACGCATTGTTTCCGAATTGCCTGCGGGCATCGGCTATGAATGGACCGGCCTGTCGTATCAGGAAAAAGTCGCCAGCGGTCAGGCCGCCGGGCTGTTCGCACTCGCCCTGGTGGTGGTGTTTCTGTTGCTGGTCGCGTTGTACGAAAGCTGGGCGATTCCACTGGTGGTGATGCTGATCGTCCCGGTGGGCGCGCTGGGTTCGGTGCTGGCGGTCACGGCGGTGGGCATGCCCAACGATGTGTATTTCAAAGTCGGGCTGATCACCATCATCGGGCTGGCCGCGAAAAACGCGATTCTCATCGTCGAATTCGCCAAGGAACTGTGGGATCAGGGCCATTCACTGCGTGATGCGGCGCTGCAGGCGGCAAGGCTGCGCTTCCGGCCGATTGTCATGACCTCGCTGGCGTTCATCCTCGGCGTCGTGCCGCTTACACTGGCCACCGGCGCAGGCGCTGCCAGCCAGCGGGCTCTCGGCACCGGAGTGATCGGCGGCATGCTCAGCGCGACATTGCTGGGGGTGATTCTGGTGCCGATCTTCTTTGTCTGGGTGCTGTCGGTGCTGCGCCGCAAGCCGCACAACGCGCAGCATAATGCCGACGCAGAGCAACTGCCGGGCAAAGAATGAACGACCGACCCGCGGGGTTCGCGCCCCGCGGTCAGTCACTTGGGCAATCCGGACTCCTGATCAGCCCGGGTCTTGACCTGAGTCCAGGCCGGCAGCGTACCAATGGCGGTTTCTGACGCCACGTTGACCCTATTGCGGCCTTGAGACTTGGCGGCATACAGCGCCCGGTCGGCGAGTTCGATCAGGCCGCGCTGATCCTGCTGTCGATCCGTGCCGATAAAGGTCGCCACGCCGAGGCTCACCGTGACAATCCCGTAAGGGCTGTCAGGATGCTCTATCCGCTCGTTCTGAATGGATTTCAAAATGCTCTCGGCCACCTGGCGCGCGCTGGACTCGTCAGTATCGGGCAGTACCACCGCCATCTCCTCACCGCCATAACGGGCAGCGACATCACACGGCCTGCGAATGCATTGCTCGACCAGCCGGGCCAGAGCCACCAGGCATTCGTCGCCAGCCAGATGACCGTAATGGTCGTTGTAGCGCTTGAAATGGTCGGCATCGATCAGAATCAACGACAGCATGCTGCGCTCGCGCCGGGCACGCTTGAATTCCACATCGAGAAACTGATCGAAGCGCCTGCGATTGGCCAGCCCGGTGAGCTTGTCTTCAGAGGCGATCAATTCCAGATGCTGGTTAAGCTGGATGAGCGCTGCCTGAGAATCCAGCAACTGGTCCTCGGCGCGTATGCGGCTGTGGATGTGCCTGATCAGCCGGACGCCCAGCCCGACCACCAGGCCCAGCAGCAACAGCATGACCACCAGCGACTGACGGGTCTGACCCAGCCAGGCCAGCATGGTTTCCTTCTGTCCGACCGCAACAACGGTCACGATTGGGTACACTTCGCTACGCTTGAACGCATAGAAACGCGCTACACCATCAATTCTGGAGACAAAATGCGCGGTGCCGGACGACTCGTTACGCCGAGTGGTAAACACTGGCGTCGATGACAGATCACGACCGATTTCTGCCTCTAGGTGGGGATACCTTACGCGCAGGTGCCCCGCCGGTGTGGTCAGACTGATGACACCGGTATCTCCGACCTGAATGCCCGAGTAGAACTTCAACAGATGGTTGATACCTATGGTCGCGACCATGATCCCGGCAAAACTCGAGTCGGGATTATTCAGACGCCGACTGACCGAGATCACCCACTCACCGGAGACGCGACTGCGAATCGTCGGGCCAATATACGTCGCCCGGCTGGGGTCTTCGGGGTGATGTTTGAAAAACTCACGCCCGGCGCTGTTGACCCCCACGGCTTTGGGATTGGTCGAAAAGATCGAAATGCCGTCCGCGTTAAACAGTGTGACCGTATCGATCTGCGGTAACGCGCCCATTTCGCGGGCAATGACCCACCTGAGCCGCTCGATCTGCTCAGGCCCGACGCCGTCCTTTTCGACACGCTCGGTCAGGCCGATCAGCATCAACTCGCTCTGCTTAAAGATACCGTCGGTGTAAGTGCTCAGCGCCGCAGCCAGATTCACTGTGCTGGTCTGAATATTCTCCAGCGTGTTACGGCGCGCGGTCCATGCCTGCCAGACCATCAGCATCACCACGCAGGCGCACACTACGAAGATCAGCCATGACGCAAGCCGAAGGTCGCGTTTCAAAACCTTCCTCCACAACAATTGAGAACCAGTGTCTCTGGTTTTCTGAAAACCGGACCCGATTGCTCAGGGACCCTCGACAACCCTTTTTGCCATCCACTGTCGCTTTCGGCAGGGCACACGGCCTTGCCTGAATGTCGAGCACCCAGCGGTATGGAAGAATGCACGCCAGATAGTGGCATTACAATGCCACTTATGAATGACAGTTGCTTGTTCGGGGCTCAACGTACGCGCGCAGAGGCACTCTGGATCACCGCGGCAGCTGATTTTCTGAATCGGGCCGTGAGCAACAAGTGCTCACGGCGATCAAGGCAGGGGTTGGGGAGGTTTTATGGAGGGTCAGGCGACAGCGGCAGCGGGTTTGCGTTGGGCGCCGCTTTCCAGCTCACGGACCAGCGGCAACACCCGCTCGCCGAAATAAGCGACCTCTTCCTGAAAATGCAGGAACGCAGACAGCACCAGATCGACGCCGACTGACTTCAGCTCGACGATGCGCTCGGCAATCTGCCGTGGCGTACCGATCAAGTTGGTCTTGAAACCGTCGTTGTATTGCACGAGATCCTGAAAAGTCGATTTGGCCCAGTTACCCTCGCCTTCCGGGCTGGCTTTGCCGGCCTGTTTTGCTGCATCACCGAACGCGTTGACCGCTTCCGGGTCGGCCTTGTCGATGATCTCGGCCAGCACGGCGCGCGCCTCTTCCTCGGTATCCCGGGCGATGATGAACGCGTTGACACCCACTTTTACCGAATGGCCATTGGCAGCGGCCTTGGCGCGGATGTCGTCGACCTGCGCCTTGATGCCTTCGACGGTATTGCCATTGGTGAAGTACCAGTCCGAGACTCGTGCCGCCATGTCGCGCGCAGCTCGCGAACTGCCGCCCTGAAAGATTTCCGGATGCGGGCGCTGAATCGGTTTGGGTTTGAGGGTGTAATCGTGAAAACGATAGAAATCGCCCTTGAACGTGAAGTTATCGGTGGTCCAGATGCCCTTGAGGGCGCGAATGAACTCTTCCGAGCGGCGATATCGCTCGTCGTGCTCCAGCCAGGGCTCGCCAATGGCCTGGAACTCGCCCTTGAACCAGCCACTGACGATGTTGACCGCCACGCGCCCAGCGGTGAGCTGATCGATGGTTGCCAACTGCTTGGCCGCGACGGACGGCGTCCACGGTCCCGGCAGAATCGCGGCAATGACCTTGAGCTTTTCGGTTGCGGCGAGCAAGGCGTGGCTGAACGCTACCGATTCATGCTGATATTCAGCACCGTAGCCCGCCGTGAAGCGGATCTGCGTCAGTGCGTATTCGAATCCGGACTGTTCGGCAATCTGCGCCAGCTTGCGGTTGTAATCGATCGTCCAGCTGGTGCGCTGTTCGATCTTGCTGACGACCAGTCCACCGCTGACGTTCGGCACCCAGTACGCAAATTTGATGGACGGCTGACTCATATCAGTACTCCTCTGACGACGGAATTCCCGAGCGCAGGAATCGAACGGGTTTGCATTCTCGATAGAGCAGCAACCGTGCCAGCCGGATAAAATCAGCACTATCAATCAGTTAGAAAGCCTGCTCATCTCGTCAACTGTCTGCACGCTGGCAAGCTGTCGAGCCGCTGTTGCCGGGGCAACAGTCAGTACGGAAAACAGGCCGACGAAAGGCTGCCCATAGTGGCTATTCAGAAGTACGTGACTGGAGTAGATTCGGATCCAATATATCTGCATTCATCCGCAGGAGCACCGATGAAGCTTAATGCCTGTCTTTTGGCCTTGTGGATTCCCACCCTGGCGGCACACGCCGAAGGGAAAACCATTACGGTTCCGCTGGACCCTGCCGCCCAGCACGCCTTGCTGGAAAAAAGCGGCAGCGCAGACTTGCGGGTGGTGGTGACCCGTCGGGAAGGTCTGCTCGGTGTGATCTATTCCAAGCGCCTCTATAACTGTGAAAAACACACGGTGAATCTGGTCGGCACCGGTTCAACGCTGGAGATCATGGAACAAGCCCATGCGGTCCGAGGCATGGCGCCGATCATTCAAGATTCCACCGATGACTACATCGGTTCCGAAGCCTGCAGCTGACCTGCCACCGCTACCTGACCCCTCCTCCAGAAAGCGCCCGCACCGGGCGCTTTTTCGTGACTGGCCATTACCCGTTGCGTCCTTTGCGGCCGCCTGCAAAAAAGACTTGCGCCATGAATATTACGGTATACCATCAGACAGATAAAACCCGCACGCCGGTTCAGCCTGCGCAAGCGCCACGATTTGAACGAGGTAAGTGTCATGAAGTTTTCATTGTTCGTGCACATGGAGCGTTGGGATGAAAGCGTCAGTCATCGCCATCTTTTCGAAGGCCTGACCGAACTGACCCTGATGGCCGAGCAAGGCGGTTTCAGCACGGTCTGGATCGGCGAACACCACGCGATGGAATACACCATCTCGCCTAGCCCGATGCCGCTGCTGGCTTATCTGGCTGCCAGAACCACCCGCATTCATCTGGGCGCAGGCACTATCATTGCGCCGTTCTGGCACCCGCTGCGGGTGGCCGGCGAATGCGCACTGCTGGATGTGATCAGCAACGGGCGCATGGAGGTCGGTCTGGCACGCGGTGCCTATCAGGTGGAGTTCGACCGGATGGCAGGCGGCATGCCGGCCTCTGAAGGCGGCAAGGCGCTGCGCGAGATGGTGCCGGTGGTGCGTGCCTTGTGGCAGGGTGACTATGCGCATGATGGCGATATCTGGAAATTCCCCACGTCGACCTGCGTGCCCAAACCGATCAGCACTCCGCCGATGTGGATCGCCGCACGCGACCCGGATTCGCATAACTTCGCGGTGCAGAACGGCTGTAATGTGATGGTCACGCCTTTGATGAAGGGCGACGAGGAAGTCGTCGATCTGAAGAACAAGTTCGAAGCCGCGCTGGCCAATAACCCTGACGTGCCTCGCCCGCAATTGATGGTACTGCGCCACACGCATGTGCATGCAGCGGACAATCCTGAGGGCTGGAAAGTCGGTGCCAGCGCCATCGCGAAGTTCTACCGCACGTTTGACGCATGGTTTGGCAATAAGCAGACGCCGGTGAACGGCTTTCTGGCGCCGAGCCCGGAGGAGAAGTTCAAGGATCGTCCAGAGTTCGAGCTGGAGAATATCCGCAAGAACACGATGATCGGTACCCCGGAAGAGATCATTCCACGTATCCGTTATTACCAGGAGCTGGGGGTCGACGAGTTCAGTTTCTGGTGCGACAACAGCCTGCCGCACGCGGAGAAAAAGAAGTCGCTTGAGTTGTTTATCAAGCACGTGGTGCCGGCGTTTCGTTGAGTGTTCAGATTGTTTGATGTCAGTACGCGCAAGTCCTGTTTTCTTTGTCAGCTGGATTGAGGTTGAACTATCGTGCCGATGCTCCGCGTCGGCATGCCTTTCTGAACGCTTTGCGTCCTCTTTGTGTTCGTGACGCTCCGCGTCACACAGCGGTTCTGCGATGTCAGTGATGTCTGTTTCTGACTCAGGTCACCTTTGCGCCCTTACGGCGCCCTACTTTGAGGGACCAAAGTAGGCAAAGTCCCAGCTCCGTTTCCGGCCCGACTTCGTCGGGTTCCTTCGTCCTGACACTGATCCGGGGGCCGCCGCAACGGGCCATCCATGGCCCGGTGCGGCTTGCTCGGCGTCCTGCCTCGCATCCCCCGGATCAGTGTCAGGACTCAGCCGTCACTTACGTCGCAATCTGCGTCGTCAGTAATATCGCGGTAAAAAGACGTTTCTTTTGCAGGGGCTACGGGTAAGGCATGACGTTATGTCGCATCGAAGATTAATGACGCAAAGCGGCGCGACCGTCATCTCAATGGTTATAAGCCCGCTCATTATGTTCGGCCAGGTCCAGGCCCATTTCTTCTACTGACTCGTGCGCCCGCAGACCAATCAGTGCGTTGACCACTTTGAGGATGATCCAGCTGACCGCGAAGCAGTACACGGTGGTGAACAGTACGCCTTTGATCTGTGCAATGACTTGCGCGCCCATGGTCACGTCCGGCACCAGGCCGCCAAGTGCGGGCACGCAGAAGACGCCGGTGAGCACCGCGCCGATCATGCCGCCGATGCCGTGCAGGCCGAAGACGTCGAGGCTGTCGTCGTAGCCCAGGCGTTTTTTCAGGACGGTCACGCTCAGGTAGCAGAACACGCCGCACAGCACGCCAATGGCCAGCGCGCCGCCCACGCCGACGTAGGCACAGGCTGGCGTGATGCCGACCAGACCGGCCAGCGCACCACTGGCCAGGCCCAGTGCGCTCGGTTTGCCGACCTTGAACCATTCGGTGAACATCCAGCCAAGAATCCCGGCGCAGGCCCCGACCTGGGTATTGAGCATGATGATGCCTGAGGTGCCGCTCAAACCACCGCCAGAACCGATGTTGAAGCCGAACCAACCGACCCAGAGCATCGCTGCACCCGCCATGGTCAGGCTCAGGTTATGCGCAGGCATCGGAGTGTTCTGGTAACCCTTTCGCTTGCCCAGCACCAGACACGCGGCCAGTGCCGCAACACCGGCGTTGATGTGCACGGCCGTGCCACCGGCAAAGTCCAGTACGCCCCAATTGTGCATCAGTGCGCCCGCCCCGCCCCAGACCATGTGCGCCACCGGCGCGTACACCAGCGTGAACCACAGCGCCATGAACAGCAGCGCAGCAGAGAATTTCATGCGCTCGGCAAAGGCCCCGGCGATCAGCGCAGGTGTGATGATGGCGAAGGTCATCTGGAAGGTCACGAACACGCCTTCCGGGATATCGCCGACCAGGCTGTCGGGGGTCATGCCGGCCAGAAATGCGCGACTCAGGCCACCGACGAAGCTGTTGAACGTTACCTGCCCTTCGACCATGTTGCTGGTGTCGACCACCATGCTGTAGCCGTAAATGACCCACAGCACGCCGACCACCCCGGCGATGCCGAAGCATTGGGTGAACAGCGAGAGCATGTTTTTGGCTCTTACCAGCCCGCCGTAGAACAGTGCCAGCCCCGGAAGGCACATGAACAGCACCAGCACTGCGGCGGTGATCATCCATACGGTGCTGCCGGTGTTCAGGACAGGGGTTTCCGCCGCCTGCGCCCATGGTGAGATGGCGCTGAGGCTCAGTAAAGCCAGTAGGAATGTGCCGTTTAGACGATTGACCATGTTCAAAGCTCCCGCGAATGAATGGAAAGTGTCTGGCAGCAAGGAAGGTTGTGCAGTAAGCGGGGCTCTTTGGCCTCTTGAGGGTTGGTGTGTCGTTGTGCGAACGGTGTTACACGGGGCTGAAACCACAGACGTTCTCGTTCCCACGCTCTGCAATCATCGTCATACACAAGTATGCTTTTGATTCTGGCCAAAGGCCGTGGGAGTGGACTTGTCCACGATCTGCCGGGAACCGTTAGTAAAACCGGTGCATAGGGTGTATCAGGCACAACCAGGATGGCCTGTTTATCGTTCCCACGCTATGAAGTGATGCCCTGCGTCACACAGCGGTTCTGCGATGTCAGTGATGTTCGGTTACGGCTCAAGTCACCTTTTCGCCCCGGACTATCGTGCCGGCGCTCCGCGTCGGCATGCAGTTCGTGACGCTCCGCGTCACACGGCGGTTCTGCGATGTCAGTAATGCTTGTTTCTGACTCAGGTCACCTTTGCGCCCTTACGGCGCCCTACTTTGAGGACCAAAGTAGGCAAAGTCCCAGCTCCGTTTCCGGCCCGACTTCGTCGGGTTCCTTCGCCCTGACACTGATCCGGGGGTCGCTGCAACGGGCCATCCTTGGCCCGGTGCAGCTAACTCGGCATCCTTGCCGAGTTCCCCCCGGATCAGCGCCAGGGCTCAGCCGTCACTTACGTCGCAATCTGCGTCGTCAGTGCCATCGTGGTAAAAAAGCACATCCAAAGCGGTTTGGTTGCAGCGGCTACGGGTAAGGCACAACATCGGCGCATGTATGGTTACGGCTCAAGTCACCTTTTCGCCCCGGACTATCGTGCCGGCGCTCCGCGTCGGCATGCAGTTCGTGACGCTCCGCGTCACACGGCGGTTCTGCGATGTCAGTAATGCTTGTTTCTGACTCAGGTCACCTTTGCGCCCTTACGGCGCTCTACTTTGAGGGACCAAAGTAGGCAAAGTCCCAGCTCCGTTTCCGGCCCGACTTCGTCGGGTTCCTTCGCCCTGACACTGATCCGGGGGTCGCTGCAACGGGCCATCCTTGGCCCGGTGCAGCTAACTCGGCATCCTTGCCGAGTTCCCCCCGGATCAGCGCCAGGACTCAGCCGTCACTTACGTCGCAATCGGCATCGTCAGTGCCATCGCGATAAAAAGCACATCCAAAGCAAATACGTGCCAATTCACATGACGATCAATACCCAGAACCCGAACCCGGTATCCACGACGTTCCGGCCAGTGGCACGCGCGCCATCGCGGCGGATTCGACGGTCAGCGCCACGAGGTCTTCCGGGTCGAGGTTGTGCAGGTGTGATTTGCCGCAGGCACGGGCCATGGTCTGGGCTTCGAGGACCAGTACGCGCAGGTAGTTGGCCAAGCGTCGCCCGCCTTCGACCGGGTCGAGACGTTTGGACAGTTCCGGGTCCTGGGTGGTGATGCCGGCCGGGTCACGGCCGTTCTGCCAGTCGTCGTAGAAACCGGCAGCCGAGCCGATTTTTTTCAGTTCTTCGTCCAGGCGTGGATGGTTGTCGCCCAGCGCGATGAGCGCCGCTGTACCGATCGCCACCGCATCCGCGCCCAGTGCCATAGCTTTGGCGACGTCGGCACCGTTGCGGATCCCGCCGGAGACGATCAGTTGCACTTTGCGGTGCATGCCCATCTCTTGCAGCGCTTGAACGGCTTGCGGGATGGCGGGCAGAATCGGGATGCCGACGTGTTCGATGAAGACTTCCTGAGTCGCCGCCGTACCGCCCTGCATGCCGTCGAGCACGATCACGTCTGCACCGGCTTTCACCGCCAGCTTGACGTCGTAGTAAGGACGGCTGGCACCGATCTTCACGTAGATCGGTTTTTCCCAGTCGGTGATCTCACGAATCTCGGCAATTTTGATCGCCAGGTCATCAGGGCCGGTCCAGTCCGGGTGACGGCACGCCGAACGCTGATCGACGCCGACCGGCAAGGTGCGCATGCCAGCCACGCGCTCGGTGACTTTCATGCCCAGCAACATGCCGCCGCCACCGGGTTTGGCGCCCTGCCCCAGGACAATTTCGATGGCATCGGCCTTGCGCAGATCATCCGGGTTCATGCCGTAACGCGACGGCAGGTACTGATAGACCAGATGATGTGACTGGCCGCGCTCTTCCGGGGTCATGCCGCCGTCACCCGTGGTGGTGCTGGTGCCCGCGATGGTCGCACCCCGGCCCAGCGCTTCTTTGGCGTTGGCCGACAAGGCACCGAAGCTCATACCCGCGATGGTCACCGGGATTTTCAGGTGCAGAGGCTTTTTGGCAAAGCGATTACCGAGCACCACGTCAGTCCCGCACTTCTCGCGATAACCTTCCAGCGGGTAGCGCGACACGCTGGCACCGAGCAGCAGCAGGTCGTCGAAATGCGGCAGTTTACGTTTGGTGCCGCCGCCACGAATGTCGTAGATACCGGTTTCCGCAGCGCGCTGGATTTCCTGAATGGTCAGGCGATCGAAGGTGGCCGACTCGCGCAGGACTGGAGCTGGTTTGTTGCTTGTAGGGTCGCTCATGGTAGTGCTCCTGGATCAGTACGCGGAGGCGTTATCGACTTTGAAGTTGTACAGCTGACGGGCCGAGCCGTAGCGCTTGAAATCTGCAGCGTTCTCATTGAAGCCTACGCGATTGAGCAATTCCTGCAACTCGTGCAGATGCTCGTCGCGCATCTCCTTGGCGATACAATCGGAGCCCAGCGATTCAACCTTGCCTTTGACGTAGATCCGCGTTTCGTACAGCGAGTCGCCCAGCGCATCGCCTGCATCGCCGCAGACGACAAGCCGACCAGCCTGGCCCATGAAGCAGCTCATGTGGCCGATACTGCCGCCGACCACGATGTCGATACCCTTCATGGAAATCCCGCAGCGGGCACCGGCATCGCCCTCGATCACCAGCAAACCGCCATGTGCCGTGGCACCTGCGGCCTGCGACGCGCTGCCTTTGACCCGCACTGCGCCGGACATCATGTTTTCCGCGCAGCCGACGCCGACGTTGCCGTGCACGGTGATCGAGGCTTTCTGGTTCATGCCCGCGCAGTAGTAGCCCGCGTGGCCCTGGATATCAATGGAGATGGCTTCGTTGACGCCGACCGCCAGGTTATGCGCGCCACCGGGATGGGTCACCAGCCACTCGCGATCCTGCAGGTCCTTGACCTGATCGTGCAGCGCCTGATTGAGATCGCGCACGCTGGCGCTGGAAAGATCGACAGTTTTCATGGACGTGCTCCCTGCGCGGGTTCGCGCTCCCAGATGTACATGGTGGCCGGAACCGGCTCCCAGACTTTGGCGTTTTCGATCCCCGGCAGGCTGGACAGCGCCTGATATTCCGAGGCCATGGCGACGTAATCGTCAGTTTCGGCAAGAATGGCCGGCTTGCAGGCAATCGGGTCGCGAATCACCGCAAAACCGTTGCGTGTGCCGATGGCAAAGGTGAAGAAGCCATCAAGGTCTTCCAGCGACTTGTCGAGCGCCTGTTTGAGGCTGTCGCCCTGTTGCAGACGCCAGGCCAGATAACCTGCGGCCACTTCGGTGTCGTTGTCGGTTTCGAAATGAATGCCTTCGCGGCGCAGGTTCTGGCGCAGGCGAAAATGATTGGACAGCGAGCCGTTGTGTACCAGGCACAGGTCGGAGCCGGTGGAAAACGGGTGACTGCCTTCCATGGTCACCGCGCTTTCAGTAGCCATGCGGGTGTGGCCAATAATGTGGCTGCCCTTCATCGACGCGAGGCCGAAGCGGGTGGAAATCTCCCTCGGCAGGCCCATGCCCTTGAGAATCTCGATGCTCTGCCCGGCGCTCATGATGCGCACGCTCGGTGCCAGTTCGGCCAGCGCAGCGCGCACCGGAGCTTCGTCTGCCTGAATCTTCAGCACCACGGCGCTGGCATTCTGAAACCAGTCCAGCGGTGCATTCAACTTGCCTTCCAGCGCCGCTATCAGCGCCTTGAAATCATACGGTTCAGTAGTGGCCTGCAAGGTCAGCTTGACCCAGCCATCCGCCACTTCATCGCCATAAATCGCAAACCCGGCACTGTCTGGTCCACGGTCCGTCATGGCCTCAAGCATCGGCTCGAACAGCTTGCCGAGCTGCGACTCCAGCGCCGGGTTTTTCAGGTACAAACCAACGATTCCGCACATAAGCCTCACCTTTCGGAGCGGCAAGTTTCAAGCTGCAAGCCGCAAGCTAAAAAACCAACCGCATAGACAGAAAAATTTAAGTACGCCGCAATCCAGCTTCTGCTTGCAGCTTGAAAACTTGCAGCTGCTCCACTAAAAGAATTCGATATAGCGCTTCACTTCCCAGTCGCTCACGTGGCGGCTGTATTCCACCCATTCCATGCGTTTGAGGCGGATAAACTCGCTGACAATTTCATCACCCAGCACTTCGGCGAACAACGGGTCGGCTTCCAGCGCATCGCAGGCTTCCTTGAGCGATTGCGGCAGGGTCTTGATGCCCCGTGCGGCGATTTCTTCCAGACTCAGTTTGTAAAGGTTCTCGTTGCAGACGTGATCGATTTCCAGCTGTCGGTCGATGCCGTCCAGCCCCGCGGCGATGATTGCGGCTCTGACCAGATACGGATTGCAGCCGGCGTCCGGCAGACGGAATTCCAGGCGGCCATACGGCACACGAACCATCGCCGAGCGATTGTTCGCGCCAAAGGCAATGAAGGCCGGTGCCCATGTCGCGCCGGACAGCGAATTGCCGACCACCAGGCGTTTGTAGGAATTGACCGTGGGCGCGGCGAAGGCACACAGCGCAGGGCCGTGGGCCAGCAGTCCGGCCGCGAAGTGATAGGCCATTTTCGACAGGCCCATGCCGCTCGGGTCGCTGGCGTCGTGGAACAGATTCTTGTTGCTGGCGCTGGCAATCGACAGGTGAAAGTGCATGCCATTGCCGGCACGCTTGGGGTCTGGCATGGGCATGAACGAGCAGATCATGCCCATGTCATTGGCGATCTCGCCGGCAGCCATGCGGAAGAACGTGAAGCGGTCCGCCGATTCCATGGCGTCGCTGTAGGTGTAATTGATCTCGAACTGGCCGTTGGCGTCTTCGTGATCGATCTGATAGATGTCGAAACCCACTGGCTGCAAGGCTTCAGTCAGGCGCTCGAGGAATTCCCGCGAGCGCGACAGGCCTTTGTAGTCGTAGCACGGTTTGTCGAGGGTATCGCTGGCGTCGACCATTTGCAGGCTGCCGACAGCATCGCGCTTGAACAGGCTGAACTCGGGCTCCAGCCCAGTGTTCAGGGTCCAGCCTCGCTGGCTGAGGCGTTCGACCTGCTTTTGCAATACATAACGGCTGTCATAGGGCCAGGGTTTGCCCTCCACATGGCCGATGCACACCACCCGCCCATAGCCCGGCTGCCACGGCACCGGGGTCAGCGAAGCCAGATCGCCCTTGGCCATGAAATCAGGGCCATGAGGTTCCATGCCCATGCCACAAATGGCGAACCCGGCAAAACCGGCACCGTCTTCGGCAACCATCTCCAGGCCGGACACAGGGACCGATTTGGTCTTCGACGAGCCATGAATATCTACGAACTGAGCCAGCACGTACTTGATGCCGTGCTGTTCGATCAGACGCTGTGTTTCGGGTGGCAACATGAGCTTGTCTCCTGGCATGGGCAAAACGTTTCAGGGAGGAACCGCGGTTTCACCGCCTGCCGAGTTATATTCCGAACAGGAAAGTTACCTTCCCATTAGGAATGCAAAGCGCTTGCCAATCCACGATCCCAGCCACTTCGAAATGCGCAGCTAGCGCAATCCCGCTGCCTGCATGGGTTATTTTTGTGGGAAGCTTGTTTCCTTCAGGGAATAATCCGTAACGCCAGCTACGCTTGCAGAGATAGAACGCACATTCCCAGTGCGAAATAAAAATTATTGAACGGAAACCGTGCACAGTCGATGAATATGCCGAACGAACCCCATCCCAAATTGAAGCTCGAGCAGTACCTGGGCATTCAGATCAAGCGCCAGCGCCAGGCGCAGGAGCTGAAACTGGCCGATGTCGCGCGTATCGCCGGGATCAGTCAGGGCATGTTGAGCAAGATCGAGAACGCGCAGGTGTCCACCAGCCTCGACAACCTCAGCCGCCTGTGCGACGTGCTGGGCATGCCCATGTCAAAGCTGTTCAGCCAGTACGACCAGCAAGGCAGCAGCGCGCTGCTGGTCAAGGCCGATGAAGGGCTGGAGGTGGTCCGGCGCGGCACCGAGAAAGGCCACACCTATCACCTGCTCAACCACACCCGTGGGCCGAAGAAGAGTTTCGAGGCATACATGGTGACGATGGACGATGCCAGCGAGGAGTTTCCGACCTTCTCGCACCCCGGCACCGAGTTTCTGCACTTGCTGGAAGGCGAGCTGATTTACCGGCACGGCAATCAGCTGTACCCGATGCAGGCCGGTGACAGCCTGACCTTCGACGGCGACATCCCGCACGGCCCCGAGCAACTGGTGCAAGTGCCGATCAAGCTGCTGTCGATCATGAACTACGGTGCGCAGGGGGATTGAACTCAGGCGGGAGGCGGCACACCTTTCAGCATGCCGCCTGTGCAGCAGTTACAAATACTTCAGCCAGCTGATATCCCGGCGACGCGCCTTGAGTGCGGAGAACCAGCGCACGGCCGGAAACAGCACCACGGCCAATATGACCGACGTCAACCAGACGCCCCACATGTGGTCGAAGCCGAAGTATTTGCCCTGATTCGCACCCCAGATAGCCAGCGCGATCAGGTACAGAATCTTCAGCACGTACAGATGCAGCAAGTAGAAAAACATCGGTGCTGAACCGAGTACCACCAGCGGCCGCAACCAGCTTTTCTCTTGACTGCGCTCGAATGCGATCAGGATCAGCATGCCGATGCCCAGCGTCAGGCTGATGAACAGCAGCGATGGCGGGTACTTGGTGATGTTGAAAAAGCTCATGACCGTTTGCATGGTCGTCTCGCCAACGCTCCACGGCTTTTCGCCATAGCCATTGATCATGCGCAGCACCAGGAAGCCCAGCAGCGCACCCAGCCCGCAGGCCCACAGATTTTTCCGACGCTTTGCCGCGTCAAAACCCGCCACAAACCAAGGCCCGGCCGCGTAGCCCAGCGCGATGATGCCGATCCACGGCAACAACGGGTAGGACGTGCGGAAGCGCAGGTTATCGGACACCTCGATCCAGCCACGATCATGCAGAATCGCCCACGGAATGTGCATGGCCGACTCGACGCCGAAATGCAGTGAGTCCAGCAGGTTGTGCCCGGCAATGATCACTACACCGATGACCACCAGCGCCCAGCGCGGCAGGTACACCATCAGCGACAGCGCCACCATGCTCAGGCCGATAGCCCAGATCACCTGCAGGTAGATGACGGTTGGCGGGAACTCGAAGGTCCAGGCGAAGCTCACCAGGGTGAATTCCAGCGCGATCAGAAACAGCCCGCGCTTGAGCAGGAACGCCGAAACGTCGCTTTTACCCTGGTACTTCTCGCCATACAGATACGCCGAAAGCCCGGTCAACAGCACGAACAGCGGCGCACACAAATGCGCCAGCGTGCGGCTGAAGAACAGCGCCGGCTCAGTGGCCGTGATGTCCATGGGGTCCAGCACCTGCCGGTGCAGAAAGAACGTTTCCCGCACATGGTCCAGCAACATGAAAAGGATAATCAGCCCGCGCAGAGCATCAATCGAGCGAAGCCGGGAGGCCGGCGCCCGGGTGGGTTGAACAGCTGTTGTCATGAAAGATTCAGGTCCATTGTTGGGGGTTGCCGATTGTTTGGAGCGGCAAGCCTCAAGCTTTTAGCTTGTAACTTGCCGCTAAGCTGCTTCAAAACTCGTTCTGCAAGGCCTTGTAGCCGCGCACCAGGTCGATGTTGGTGTGCGCCACGTCTTCGGAAAACTCCGACGCCGAAATGCTCACCGGCGGAAATTGCGAGAGATCGGTAGTGGGCCCTATCCGGGTGGTGGACGGCACGTAGAAATTCTCCGGCAAATCACGCCCGTCGACCACCGAGTTGTGGCGCACCACGCTGTCGTTGCCGACCTGGCAGTTGAACACCACACTGTTGAAGCCGATGAACACGTGATCACCGACCATGCAAGGTCCGTGCACGATGGAGCGGTGGGCAATCGAGGTGAACTCGCCAATGGTCACCGCAGCCCCGGATTTGGAATGAATGACCACGCCGTCCTGGATGTTGGAATTGGCACCGATGACAATCGGCTCCATGTCGCCACTGGCATCGACTTCGTCGGCGCGGATCACCGCGTACGGGCCGACGAACACGTTGTCCTTGATGATCACCTTGCCGCAGATGATCGCGGTGTTGTCGATGTAGGCAGACTCGGCGATAACCGGCAAATGGCCAGACGGATTTTTACGGATCACGGTAGGAAGCCTCAGGACAGGTAGTTGGAGGTCTGCGCGGCTGCATCGTGGGGATGCAGGCTTTCGAAGTGACGCACACTGACGCTGGAGGCTGCGTAGTGGCCCTCAAGCGCCTGCTGGATCTTGCGTGCAGCATCTTCGACGTACATCAGGTTCTGGCCATTGAGCCGGGCGAAAGCCTGCTCGTCGGCGCGCTTGACGGCGGTCTGCACCGGCGTACCCAGCGCCTGCTCGACGGCATCGATCAGCGCCATCAGGCCCAGTTCGCTGGCCTGCTCGGCCGCCCGCACGCGCACCGTTGCCACACTGCGCTGGCTGTGCGGTGTGGCGTACGAAGCGTTTTCCCGCAGCCAGGCCGCGACCTGCATCCGGTCGACAAACGACTGCCGGCCAAAGCGTGCGGCAAATGCCTCTTCCAGCAGTTGTCGAGACAGCGCCGCCGAGCACGGGCAAGTGGACGAATAGGTGATGTCGGCAGAGACGTCGAGACACAAACGCCCTGCCCGCCAGATGGCCTCAAGCCTGACCGGATAGGACTTCCAGCCGCTCAGCCCTTCGGTGATCAGCGCCGGACGACGGCACAACAGATTGAAGGTCAGCGTGATGCGTGCGCCGCTGGAGTGGCAATCGGCGTGGCTCTCGACCATCGCCTCCAGCAGCGCAGACAAGGAGTCGGGCGTGAGTAATTGATGCTCGGCAAAACCGTCAAGCAGTCGGTAGAGCCGCGACATGTGAATGCCCTTGACGCTCGGATCGGCCAGGTCGACCTGCAGGTCCGCGTAGGCATGCACTGGATGTGTAGCACCCGGCTCGCCCAGCATCAGCGGCACTTCGACGCCTTGCATGCCGACCCAGTCGAGTGCGATCAGGGCCGAGGACACTTCCGTCAGGGCAACGTCTGGGAGGGGGCTGTTCATGGTGTCGGTCGTCTCGCTGGCAAACTTCGCCGCAGGGGGCGAAGCGTAATGTTGGCGGCATGACAACGCAGAGCGCGCAACCGCTAATTCGTTACACTATAACATCATAGTCGCCAACATCATCAAGCCTACATGCAGGGCGTTGTTGCCTGCCCGTTTACGTGAGAGACACTTCAGGTCTTTGCCAGCTCGTCGATCAGAAAATCCCGGAACGCCGCGACCGCTGCCGGCAGGTTGCGCCCCGCCATGCTTTGCAGCTCGATACGCCGCGCTTTCATGCCTTCATCGCTGATCGGCAGGGATTTGAGCTGCTTTTCGTGCACGCGCTTGTCCAGGGTCATTTCGCTGGACAGGCTGATCCCGCCCTCCTCGCTGACGAATCTGAGTAGCGAACCGATGTAGTTGCTGGTCAGCACCGGGTCGAACATCAGGCCCTGCACGCCGCAGCAGATGTCGAACAACTGGCGCAACGTCGTGTCGGTGTTGGTCAGCGCGATGGCGTAAGGCTGCAACTCGGCCAGGGTGACCTCTTTGCGCGACGCCAGCGGGTGATTGTGGCTGACCACCGCGCAGATGGCGCCGCTGTGAATGTGCTCGACCTTGATTTCGTTCTGCGGCGTCAGGCTGAACGTCAGGCACAGGTCGGCATCGCCCGAGCGCACCCGTTCGGTGGCTTGGGCCGGGGCGCAGACCTCCATCGAGAAATGAATGCCCTGATACACCTGCCGGAACCGCGCGATGCACTGCGGCAGGAAATCCAGCGCGAAACCCTCCGAGCAGGCGATGCGCACATGGCCGCGCTGCAAGCCTTGCAATTCGGTGATTTCCAGCACCACCTGCTCGGCCTCCAGCTGGGATTTGCGCGCATAGGCCGCCAGACGAATGCCCGCTTCGCTGAGCATCATGCCCCGCGCCTGGCGCTCGAACAGCAGCGCATCCAGCTCGCGTTCCAGCTTGCTGATCTGCCGACTGACCGCCGACGACGCCACATTGAGGCGGATCGACGCCTCGCTGATCGATCCGCAACGTGCCACTTCGAGGAAATAGCGCAAAGCCGTGGATTGCACGCCGTAAAGTTGCATCGATGCTCCTGCGTTGCCTTTTCAGCAATGAAAGGTTCGAAATATTGTGCTTGTGGCATTGATACGCTTTGCCTAGAGTCGTGTCGAGGCCCGCTACCCGATCAGCAAAAAGTTCTGATCAGAAAAAAACCAGAGCCTCGCTAGTCATTCCCTTTTCGCATTTGCGCCCCACTGCCCTTTGATATATCCACTTTGCCTTAGGGAGACGACGGCATGGGCATCAAGGGTTTCGCTCGCAGCATCGCGCTATTGAGCCTGTTCAGCAGTTTTTCCGCCCTGGCAGGCAAGGCCGACGACACGCTGGTCTACGCCTCCGACAGTGAGCCGGAAAACATCAGCCCCTATCACAACGACTTGCGCGAAGGCGTGATTCTCGGTCGCCTGATCTGGGACAATCTGGTCTATCGCAACCCTGACAACGGCCACTATGAACCCATGCTGGCCACCCGCTGGAAACAGGTCGACGACACCACTATCGATTTCCAGCTGCGCGAGGGCGTGAAGTTTCACAATGGCGACCCGTTCACCGCCGATGACGTGGTGTTCACCCTTAATTACGTCGTGTCGCCCGACGCCAAAGTGGTCACGGTACAGAACGTCGACTGGATCAAGAGCGCCGAAAAGCTCGGTGACTACAGCGTCCGCCTGCACCTGAAAAAGCCTTTCCCGCCTGCGCTGGAATACCTGTCCAACGCCGTACCGATGTTTCCGAAAAAGTATTTCGAACAGTTCGGAATCGCCGGGTTCAGCCGTAAGCCGATTGGCACCGGGCCTTATAAGGTCACGGCCATCGCCACCGGCGAAGGCGTGAAGATGGACAAGAACCCCGACTACTTCAAGGACAGCCCGCAGGGCCAGCCGAAGATTGGTCATATCAACTTCCGGGTCATCGCCGACGCCGAAACGCGCCTGGCCGAGCTGATGACTGGCGGCATCGACTGGACCTGGCGCGTAGCCCCCGATCAGGCGGAAAACCTCAAGGCCATGCCCAACCTGGTGGTCACCAGCGGCGCGACCATGCGCATCGGCTTTCTGATTCTCGACGCGCGCGGCACCTCCAGCGCCGATTCGCCGATGAAACACCTGAAAGTGCGTCAGGCGATCAATTACGCGATCAACCGCGACGGCCTTGCCTCGCAACTGGTCGGCGGCGAGAGCAAGCCGTTACAGGTCGCCTGCTACCCCGGCCAGTTCGGCTGTGACACCACGGCCGCCACGGTCTACAACTACGACCCGGCCAAGGCCAAAGCGCTGCTTGCCGAAGCCGGTTACCCGAACGGCTTCGAGACCGAAATCTTCGCTTATCGGGACCGGGACTACGTGGAAGCGATCATCGGCAACCTGCGCGCCGTGGGCATCAACGCCAAGCTGCGTTACCTGAAATACGCGGCCCTGCGTGACCAGCAGCGTGGCGGCAAGGTGCCGATGTCGTTCCAGGCCTGGGGCTCGTTCTCGATCCTCGACACCTCGGCCTCGGCCGGCACCTGGTTCAAGGGCAACCCCGACGACAACATCAAAGACCCGCAGGTCCAGGGCTGGCTGCAGACCGCCGACAACGCGCTGGACCCGCAAGTGCGCAAGGACAACTACCGCAAGGCCTTGCAGCGCATCAGCGAGCAGGCGTACTGGGCACCGTTGTTCAACTACTCGATGAACTACGCCTACGTCTCGGACCTGAACTTCAAGCCGTACCCGGACGAGCTGCCGCGCTTCGTGCTGTCGAGCTGGAAATAGGCTGATCGCGACGTCAATCGGTGACACCGGCTGCGATGCATCTGAAGTGCCTTGCAGCGCCGGCCACCCACCCGTTACCCCTCGGACACAAGGTCACTTGCCATGTTCGGATTTCTCTTGCGGCGCCTGGGCATTGCCTTGTGCGTAGCGATTACCGTGTCGGTGATCAGCTTTTCCCTGTTGCACCTGTCCGGCGACCTGGCCACGGCCATCGGCGGGCCGGAAGCCAGCAGCGAGCAGATCGAACAGATCCGTGTGCAATACGGCCTCAACAAACCGTTGGTCACGCAGTATTTCGAATGGCTGGCCGACGTGGTGCGCCTTGATTTTGGCGACTCGTTCTTCTTTCAGGAGTCGGTCTACAACCTGATCGCCTCGCGCCTGACGATCACCCTCGGGCTGGGCGCGATGGCGTTGAGTATCGCGCTGTTGATCGCCATTCCGCTGGGTGTGCTGGCAGCGGTGAAGCGTGACACCTGGGTGGACCGGCTGGCGCTGAGCATCGCGGTGCTGGGCCAGGCGATGCCGAGTTTCTGGTTTGCGCTGATGCTGATCGTGGTGTTCTCGGTCACTCTGAAATGGCTGCCGGTGTCAGGCAACTCGACCTGGGCGCACTTCGTCATGCCCGCCATTGCACTGGGGTATTACGCCACGCCCGCAATCATGCGCCTGACCCGTGCCGGCATGCTCGATGTGCTCAATTCCGACTACATCCGCACCGCCCGCGCCAAGGGCCTGCGCCCCGCCACCGTGCTGTTCAAACACGCGCTGCGCAACGCGCTGATTCCGGTGGTGGCACTGGCCGCTGTGGAATTCGGCTTCATGCTCGGCGGTTCGGTGGTCATCGAAACGGTCTTCTCGCTGCAGGGCATCGGCCAGCTGGCCTGGGATGCGATTGCCCGTGATGACTTTCCGGTGGCGCAGGCAGTCGTGCTGCTGATCGCGGTGATCTACATCGTCCTCACGCTGCTGGCCGACGTGCTCAATGCACTGCTCGACCCGCGCATCCGCGTGAAATAGGAGGCCCCATGAGCACAACCACCTCATCGCCGCTGGTCATCAACGACTACCAGCCGCCAGCACGTAGCGTCTGGCGCACGCTGCGCAACAGCTTCGGTCATCGCGGTTTTGCAATCGGCGCGGTGCTGCTGTTGATCATCCTGTTCGGCGCGCTGTTCGCCCCTTGGCTGGCTCCCTACGACCCTTACGCACAAGACGTGATGCTGCGCATGAAACCGCCCGTGTGGATGGCCAACGGCACCTGGGATTACGTGCTCGGCACCGACAAACTGGGCCGCGATTACCTGTCGCGCCTGCTGTACGGTGCGCGCATTTCACTGTTCATCGGCTTCTCGGCAGCGCTGATCTCTGGCGTCATCGGCACCATCATGGGCTTGTTGGCGGGCTACTTCGGCGGCAAGACCGACGCGCTGATCAGCTACCTGATCACCACGCGCCTGGCGATGCCGGTAGTAATGGTCGCACTGGCCTCCGCATCGTTGATCGGCGGATCGCTGAAAGTTGTGATCATCCTGCTCGGCTGTCTGCTCTGGGACCGTTTCGCCGTGGTGGTGCGCGCTGCCGTGCAACAAATTCGCGACGCCGAATACGTCGCCTCGGCGCAGGCACTGGGTTGCTCGACGCTACGCATTCTGGCAAGCGAAATCCTGCCCAATCTGGTCGGCGCGCTGATCGTCGTCGCCACGCTGGAGATGGCTCACGCGATACTTCTGGAATCAGCACTGTCGTTCCTCGGCGTCGGCGTGCAGCCACCGATTCCGTCCTGGGGCCTGATGATCGCCGAGGGCAAACCGTACATGTTTTTTTCACCGTGGGTCATCGCCATTCCCGGCGTCGCCCTGATGGTGCTGGTGCTGGGCATCAATCTGGTCGGTGACGGCCTGCGCGACCTGATTCTGCCCGACGGGCGCAACTGACAGAGGAGATCCGCACATGGCGCTGTTGCATGTTGAAAACCTGCGTGTCGAGATCCCGCTCGGGCAAGACACGCTCCACGCAGTGCGCGGCCTGGACTTTGAAGTCGAGCGCGGCGAAATGCTGTGCATCGTCGGCGAGTCGGGTTGCGGCAAATCCCTGACTTCGCTGGCACTCATGGACCTGCTGCCGCGCAAGGCCCGGCGCACCGCGACCACCCTGAGCCTGGACGGCATCGACATGCTGACCCAGAGCGAACGGCAGATGTGCGACCTGCGCGGCAATCGTCTGGCGATGATCTTTCAGGAACCCATGACCTCACTGAACCCGGCGTACAGCATCGGCGATCAGCTCAGCGAAGTGCTGACCCGGCACCGCAAGGTATCGCGCAAGGAAGCCCTGCAACGTGCGGCGCAGATGCTCGAAAAAGTCGGCATCAGCAACGCCGGCGAGCGCCTGCGCCAGTACCCGCATCAGTTGTCGGGCGGCCTGCGTCAGCGGGTGATCATTGCCATGGCGCTAATGTGCGAACCGGACGTGATCATTGCCGACGAGCCCACGACCGCGCTGGACGTGACCATTCAGGCGCAAATCCTGCGCCTGATACGCGACATCCAGAAAGAGTTCGGTCTGGCGGTGATTTTCATCACCCACGATTTGGGGCTGGTGGCGCGGATAGCCGACCGGGTGGCGGTGATGTACGCCGGGCAGATCGTCGAAACCGCCCCGGCGGTCGAGCTGTTCGAGAACCCGCAACATCCGTACACGCGTGGCCTGCTGGCGAGCATTCCGATCCCCGGACGCACTCAGCCGGGCCAACCGCTGGGTTCGATTCCGGGGCTGGTGCCCAGCCTGGTCGGTGAACAACACGGCTGCGCCTTCCGCAACCGTTGCCCGCAGGCGATAACAGCCTGCGCCGATGAAGTACCGCCCGTTCACAGCCATAACCACATGACCCGCTGCCTGTTTGCCTCGGCGGGCGCCGAACCTGTGTTGCAGCGTGAGGGCATGACGTCATGACTAATCAAGCCCTGAACACCAGCGTCAAAAAAGACATTGCTCTGGAGCTGTGTGACATCCGTCGCGAATTCAGCATCAGCCGTGGCTTTTTCAAACCCAATGCCACCTTGAAAGCAGTCGATGGCGTGTCACTGCGTCTGATGCGCGGCGAAACCCTCGGGCTGGTCGGCGAATCAGGCTGCGGCAGAAGCACTCTGGCGAAGATGCTGCTCGGCCTGCTCGCACCCAGCAGCGGCGATGTGCTGGTCAACGGCAAGCATCTGGCCAGCACCGACCGCAAGGAAATGGCAAGGCGCATCCAGCCAATCTTTCAGGACCCCTACTCGTCGCTGAACCCGCGCAAAACCCTGCGCGAAATCGTCACCCTGCCGCTGATCGTGCATGACATCGGCACCAACGCCGAACGCCGCCAGCGTGTCGAAGCGATGATGGACGTGGTCGGCTTGCCGAAAAGAGTCATCGACAGCTACCCCAGCCAGCTTTCCGGTGGGGCAGCGCCAGCGTGTGGCGATTGCCCGGGCACTGGTAATGCGCCCGGACGTGTTGATCTGCGACGAACCGACTTCGGCGCTGGACGTTTCGGTGCAGGCACAGATTCTCAACCTGTTGCAGGACCTGAAACAGGAATTCGGCCTGACCTACCTGCTGATCAGCCACAACTTGGCGGTCATCGAGCATCTGGCCGACCGGGTGGCGGTGATGTATCTGGGCCGCATCGTCGAAGAGCGCAGCCGCGAATCACTGTTCGCGAGACCCGGCCACCCCTACACCCAAGCGCTGCTGGACTCGGTACTGACCCCGGACCCGCACCTGGGCATTCCCGATCTGGGCCTGCACGGCACTTTCCCCAACCCCATGTCGCCGCCGTCCGGCTGCGCTTTTCATCCGCGCTGCCCCGGCTGCATGGCGGTGTGCAAAGAATATTATCCGGCCACTGGGCGCATGGAAGGCGGAACCGTCCGTTGCCACTTGCGCGACACTTCGAAAACCCTGGAGCTGATGCCCTCATGAGTAGCCGTTCACATGCCATCGAAAACGCCACCGAGCAGTTCGACAACGGCACCTTTTTCGCCCTGCTTGGCGACAGCGTCGCGTACTCCACTCAAAGCCAGGAGGCCGCGAGCCTGCCGGAGCTTTACCATTATCTGAACGAGTTCATCACCCCGCATGTCGAGCGGCTTGGTTTCAGCGTCCAGGTGCACGACAACCCGGTAGCCGGGCGCGGGCCGCTGATGATCGCCACCCGCCTCGAAGACCCGGCGCTGCCGACCCTGCTCAGCTACGGCCATGGTGACGTGGTGCGCGGTTACGATGCGCAGTGGCAAGCGGGCCTGTCACCGTGGAAGGTAACCGAGCGCGGTGATCGCTGGTACGGCCGTGGCACGGCGGACAACAAAGGCCAGCATCTGATCAATCTGACCGCGCTCGAACAAACCCTCAAGGCGCGCGACGGCACGCTGGGTTTCAACGTCAAACTGCTGCTGGAAATGGGCGAAGAAGACGGCTCGCCGGGCCTCAGTGCGTTCTGCCAGGCGCATGCCGAAGAGCTTGCGGCGGATATTTTCATCGCCTCCGACGGCCCGCGTCTGGCCGCCGCGCGCCCTACCCTGTTTCTCGGCTCGCGCGGGGTGTTCAACTTCGAGCTGACGGTGAACCTGCGCGAAGGCGCGCACCATTCCGGCAACTGGGGCGGGCTGCTGGCCAACCCCGGCATCATTCTGGCCAATGCGATTGCCAGCATGGTCGATGAGCACGGCCGGGTGAAAGTCGCGGGGCTCATGCCCGCAGCCATTCCCGAGGCGGTCAAAACGGCGCTGGCGGATATCGAGGTCGGTGGCGGTCCCGGTGATCCGGACATCGACCCTAATTGGGGCGACCCGGCGCTGTCGCTCAGCGAAAAAGTCTTCGGCTGGAACACCTTGGATATCCTCGCCTTCAAGACCGGCAACCCGGACGCACCGGTACACGCCATCCCCGGCAAGGCCCACGCGCTGTGCCACATCCGCTTTGTGGTCGACAGCGACTACAACGCCTTTATCCCTGCGGTACGTGCGCATCTGGACGCACACGGTTTCACTCAGGTCGAGGTCCGGCAGACGCGCATGGACGTGATGCACGCCACGCGCCTGTCACCGGACAGCCCGTGGGTCGGCTGGGCGCTGGAGTCGCTGGCCACCACCACCGGCAAGAAGCCCGCGCTGCTGCCCAATCTGGGTGGTTCGCTGCCCAACGACGTGTTCGCTGAAGTGCTGGGCCTGCCGACGGTCTGGGTGCCACACTCGTACCCGGCGTGCTCGCAGCATGCCCCCGACGAGCATTTGCTGGCGCCGGTGGTCAAAGAAAGTCTGCAAATCATGGCCGGGCTGTTCTGGGACCTTGGCACCGACGGCGCACGGCTGACCCGCGAGCATCGGGCACAGGAGCTGCGTGAATGAATGACGCCCAACGGCAGGCAACCGACTGGCTGAGCGGGCAGTACGAGGCGATGGAGTCGCTGCTGCAACGCCTGGTGGATACCGATTCCAACAGCTACGACAAGGCCGGGGTCGATGCGGTCGGCGATTTGCTCAGCGCACAATTGCAGGCCGACGGGATCAGCGTCGAGCGCATCCCCGTCGAGGGTTTCGGTGACGTGCTGTTGGCTGAACTGCCCGGCGGCCCCGGCAAGCCCGTGTTACTGCTCGGCCATCGCGACACGGTGTTCCCGAAAGGCACGACCGCTACACGCGGCTACACAAACGACAGCGAACTGGCCTATGGCCCCGGTGTGGCGGACATGAAAGGCGGACTGGTGCTGAACTGCTTTGCCCTTAAAGCGCTGAAACGCCTCGGCCCGCTGCCGTTTCCGGTGCAGATTCTGTACACCGGCGACGAAGAAATCGGCTCCACCAGTGCTCGTGTTCACATCGAAAAATACGCCCGACAAGCGCGCGCGGTACTCAACCCGGAACCGGGACGCGCCAGCGGTAATGTGGTCAGCGCCCGTAAAGGCGGTGCAACGCTGATCATCGAAGTCAGCGGTCGTGCGGCGCATTCAGGGGTCAACCACGCCGATGGCGCCAGCGCCATTCAGGCCTTGGCGCACAAGGTGATCAAACTGCATGCGCTGACGGATTATGCAGCGGGCATCACCACCAACGTCGGGCTGATCTCGGGCGGCACCTCCAGCAATACCGTCGCCCCCAGCGCCACGGCCAAGCTCGATGTGCGCTTTGTCGAACTCAGGCAGTGGGATGACATTCTCGCGGCGGTCCAGACCATCGTCGCCGAAGAGGAACTGCCTGGCACATCGGCCAGGCTGCTGGAAGCCACGACCTTTCTGCCGATGGAAGCCCGGCACAGCACCGAACTACTGAGTCTCTATCAGGGCCTCGCGCAGGAACTGGGTTTCAGCGTGCAAGGCGAATTCACCGGCGGCTGCGCCGATTCGGGTTTCACCGCCAGCCTCGGCATCCCGACCCTGTGCGGCCTCGGCCCGGTGGGCGGCAAGGTGCACACCGACGGCGAGTATCTGGAGCTGAACACATTGGTGCCCAGAGGTCAGGCGCTGGTGGCGACGATACTGGCGCTGGGGGATGTTTGAAGATGTATCGCGGACCGGGCGTCGCTTCGCTTGTCCGCGAACCGTGATTTTGTAGGAGCGGACTTGTCCGCGAACTGCCGGGAACCGGCAGCACAACCAGCCGCATCGGTCTACCAGACACAGCCAAGGTGGCTGAATTCAGGGCCGCTTCGCGCCCCATCGCAGCCGTCCTAACCTCCTGAATCTCCCACGGCCTCCGGCCAGAATCAAAAGCAGATTCGTGCATAGCCGTAAATGTGGAGCGTGAGTACTATCACCACTATGAGGAACCCCATGCAAAATCCATCCGAACTGCTCGGCAAATCCGCCGCTGAATTACGTGCGCTGATCGGCAACAAACAGATCTCGCCAGTGGAATTGCTCGACGCCTGTATCGAGCGTATCGAAAGCTTTAATCCAAAAATCAACGCTTTCGCCGCGACCTGCTTCGAGCGCGCCCGGGATGAGGCTGTGATCGCCGAGCAGGCGGTCCTGCAAGGCAAACCGCTGGGGTTGCTGCACGGCCTGCCGATCGGCATCAAGGACCTGGAAGAAACCGCCGGCGTGCTCACCACCTACGGCTCGCAACTGTTTCGCGACAACCTACCCGCGCAGGACAACCTGTTCGTGGCCCGTCTGCGCGCGGCCGGGGCGATCATGGTCGGCAAGACCAATGTTCCAGAACTCGGCGCAGGCGCCAACACCCGCAACGTGGTGTGGGGCGCGACGGGCAACCCGTTCAACCCCGAGCTGAATGCCGGCGGTTCCTCGGGGGGCTCGGCCGCCGCGCTGGCGGTGGACATGGTGCCGTTATGCAGCGGCTCGGACACCGGTGGCTCACTGCGCATTCCAGCCGCGCTGTGCGGCATCGTCGGCCTGCGCCCTTCGCCGGGGCTGATGCCGAGCGAGCGCAAGAAACTCGGCTGGACGCCGATTTCCGTGGTCGGCCCGATGGGCCGTACTGTCGCTGACACCCTGCTGCAGCTGCGCGCCAGCGCCGGGCTGGGGCAGTCCGACCCATTGAGCTACGCCGTTGCCGATGACGAGTTCGCGCCACGCACGGTCGACCTCAGCCAGTTACGGGTCGGTTACAGCGAAGATTTCGGTACGTGCGCGGTGGACACCCCGATCCGCGCAGTCTTCCGCGACAAGATCAACGCCCTGAGACCGCTGTTCAAGTCCTGCGAAGCCATCGACCTGAACCTGACCAGCGCCCACCGCACCTTCGACGTGTTGCGCGCAGAAGCCTTTGTCGCCGGCTTGCAGGACGCCCACGACCGCGACCCGGACGCATTGGGCCCCAACACCCGTGCCAACTTCGAGATGGGCGCGGCGATGTCGCTGCAAGACTGCGTCAAGGCGCATGGCGAGCAGAGCCGGATTTTTCGCGGGTTCCAGAAACAGTTTGAGCACTACGACCTGATCCTTGCACCGACCACACCCGTGTCGCCCTTCCCCTGGAGCGAACTGTACCTGCGCGAAGTCAACGGCGTGCAACTGGACAATTACTACCGCTGGCTGGCGCTGTGCTACACCATCACCCTGACCACCAACCCGGCGTTGTCCTTGCCCTGCGGCACCGACCACAACGGCATGCCATTCGGGCTACAAGTGATTGGCAGCTTTCGGGGCGATGCGAAGCTGCTGGCCTGCGCCGAGGCGCTTGAGCAAGCAACGGCAAATAACCCACGCTTGTCCCGACCACGCCCGGACCTGCAGAAACTGCTGGCGTCGGCGGTCGATCTGACACACATCGTCACCCATCCACCGATTTATGGCGGGACGAAAACCGGCACGCCGGAGATTGGTGCGATGTGAGGACGGTACAGAAATCGAGGGGCAAAGCTGCCCCTCGACGGTGATAGGCGTTACTTGGGCAACGCGTACGCGATAACGTAATCACCACGATCAGGCGATTGGCGGGCGCCGCCGGCGGTCAGCAGAATGTACTGCCTGCCGGTCTTGGGTGACACGTAAGTCATCGGACCGGACTGGCTGCCTACTGGCAGACGCGCCTTCCAGATTTCGTTGCCATTGCCGCTGTCGAAGGCGCGCAGGTAGAAGTCCTGCGTACCGGCGAAGAACAGCAAACCCGACTGCGTGGACAACGAAGCGCCCAGCGTCGGCATACCAATCGGAATCGGCAGGCCCATGCGAATACCCATCGGCCCGGTGTCTTTGACCGTGCCGACCGGAACCTGCCACATCAGTTTTTTGGTCTTCAGGTCAATCGCCGACATGGTGCCGAACGGCGGTGCCTGGCACGGGATGCCGACCGCAGACAGGAAGCGCTGACGCATGGCACCGAATGGCGTGCCGGTCTGTGGCACGACGCCCATTTCGATACCACTGGCACCGGCGGCGATCTTGTCACGCGGGATCATGTAGTTGGCCAGGCCCAGGCGCATGTCGTTGACGAACATGTAACTGTTGGTCGGGTCGACCGAGACACTGCCCCAGTTCATGCCGCCCAGCGAACCGGGGAACTGCAACGCAGGGTCCAGACCCGGCGGGGTGTAAACGCCCTCATGACGCAGGCCCTTGAAGGCAATACGGCACATCAACTGGTCGAACGCCGTGGCGCCCCACATATCGGACTCTTTCAGGGTCTGGTTGCCAATCGACGGCATGTCCACCGAGAACGGCTGAGTCGGCGAATAGCGTTCGCCCGGCACGTTACCTTGTGGCACCGGTCGCTCTTCGACACGCGAAATCGGCACGCCGGTTTCGCGGTTGAGGAGGAAGATTTCGCCTTGCTTGGTCACCTGTGCCAGCGCAGGCTGCGTACCGCCCTTGCCGTCCGGAATGTCATACAGCAGCGGCTGACCCGGAATGTCGAAGTCCCACAGGTCGTGGTGGGTCATCTGGAAGTGCCAGCGCACCTGGCCGGTCTTGACGTCTACGGCGACCACTGACGACGACCATTTGTCGTCCTGTTCGGTGCGCGTACCACCAAAGAAGTCAGGCGTGGCGTTGCCGGTCGGCAGGTAGATCAGGCCGAGTTTGTCGTCGTAGGACATTGCCGACCAGACATTCGGCGTGCCGCGCGTGTAGGTTTCCCCGGCTGGCGGACGCTTGCTGGTGTTCGGGTTGCCCGGATCCCAGGCCCAGATCAGCTCGCCGCTGTGCACGTCGAAAGCACGCACGACGCCCGGCGGTTCGCCGGTGGAGAAGTTGTCGGCGACCCGGCCGCCCACCACCACCAGATTGCCCGCCACCAGCGGCGTCGAGGTTTGCTGGTAGTAGCCTTCCTTGACTTCGCCCATGTCGGTTTTCAGATCGACGACGCCCTGATCGCCGAAGTCCTTGCAGGTCTCGCCGGTTTGGGCATCCAGGGCGATCAGGCGCGCGTCGCCGGTTGGCAGAAACACGCGAGTGGCGCACGCGGCTGCCGCTGGCTGAGCAGAAGCTTGAGTGACGGGTGCCGAAAAGTAACCCAGGCCTCGGCAGCGCTGCCAGTTGGGTCCGCTGCCCTGCGGGTCGAACTTCCAGCGTTGCGTGCCGGTATCGGCATCCAGTGCGAAGACTTTGCCGTACGCGGTGCAGGTATACACCGTGTCACCGATCTGCAACGGCGTGTTCTGGTCTTCGGCACCTGCGCCGGTGCTCTGCGGAATGTCGCCAGTGTGGAAGGTCCAGGCCACTTGCAGCGTGTCGACGTTGTTTTTGTTGATCTGATCCAGCGCTGCGAACCGATTGCCGGCCGGGGTGTTGCCCCAGTGCGCCCAGTCTTTCTGCTCGGCACCCGGTGCCACCGGAACGACCGACGGCACGCTGCTGGCGCTGACCACATGGCTGGGCACGAACATGTAACCGATGGTTGCCACCACGCCGATAGCCAGCACGCCCGCCAGGCCGTAAGCGCCGCGTCCGGCCTGAGCCCCCGACGCGCGAACCAGTGTCGGGTAAATCAGCGCAACCACCAAGCCGATCACGGCAAAGGTCAATACGCGGGACACCAGCGGCCAATAGTTCAACCCTGCATCCCAGACCGCCCAGATCGCAGTCAATATCAAGGCGATGCCATACAGCACTGCGCCTTTGGGTTGCCGGACTGCGATCAATACGCCACTGATCAGCATCGCCAGCCCCATCAGCAGGAAGAACCAGCTCCCGCCCAATGTCACCAGATAGCCGCCGCCACCTGCCAGACCGAGCCCGATCAGCGCGATCAATACACCCAGCCCGAGCAACAGCCACGTGCTGCCGGCCCCTGTGCCTTGTTTGTCTGTCATTTTTCGAACCTGTCGGATTTTTACAGCCGAACAGAATGTACCAAACGGTTCATAATGACAAATTGTCGCAGGCTTACAGGCGTCTGGAACGGGCGTTTTCGGGCGATCAGCGCACAGTTTTTTGCGCTACAGACTCTGTTTACATCACCATTGCGTCTCGTCCGACCACAACGTGATTCGGCAATCGTTGCGGCCGCTCCATCAGCCAGGCATCCAGCGTGTGGCCGATGTGCGTCAACACTGCTTTGTCCGGTCGCAGTTGGTCGATGGTTTCCAGCGCCTGGGTCAGGTCATTGTGATTGCGCGGCGGCTGGGGCTGCGGCGGCATGGAGCAGTCGAGAATCACCAGGTCCAGCGGTTGGCGTTGCAGGAATTCACGTGTGGCATCTGGCAGGCCGACGGTGTCGGTCAGATAAGCGATGCGCTGCCCTTCACCCTCCAGCAGATAACCGAAGGTGAGCCTTGAGTGCATCAGCGGCAGCGCGGTGACCTGCAACGCGCCCAGCGCGCGCGTCTCGAAGGCGGCAAACGGCTGGCTGAAATCCAGAATGCCGGGGTGTTTGTACAGGTCGGCCAGCCCTTCCGGGTCCGCCGGGCCGTGGACCGGAATCACCAGCCCCTGGCCCCAGCGCAAATGCAGCAGGCCTTGCGCATGGTCGGCGTGGTAGTGAGTTTGCAGAATGCCGCTCAAGCTGTGCGGCGGAAAACGTTCGGTGAGGTCGGTCAGGCCGCTGTCGATCAGCCAGCGCTGGTCGGCGCACTCGATCAGCGCGCTGCACGGCAACCGCCGCAGGGCCTGATCGGCGCGCGCCGCCAGACACGCCACGCACTGGCAGCCGTAGACCGGCACTTGTCGGGCATCGCCAGTGCCCAGCAGCGTCAGGCGCATGCGTGACGCTTGTCCAGTACACCAATCAGGGTGGCAACGGTCTGTTGCAAATCGCCGGAATTATCCAGGGAAAAAACCTGCGGATCGTTGGCCAGTACGTCTCCGGCAAAACGTGCGTTGCGCTCCAGGCGCTCCTCGATTTCCCCCAGAGTTTCGCGATTCCGTGCCAGCAGGCGCTGACGCAACACGTCCTGATTGACCGTCAGCAGCACCGCCAGCAGGTTCGGGTAACGCATCTGCGCTTTCTGCAAATGCGCCCGCGAGCCATTGATCAGCACATCATGGCCTTCCAGCAACCATTGATCGATTTCGATGGGAATCCCATAGTGCAAGCCATTGGCCTGCCAGCACAGGGCAAACGCGCCGCGCTCGCGCATCTGCTCGAACTGTTCGACCGTCACTGCCTGCGCCGCCTCGCCCACCGCTTCTGCGGAACGGGTGATCACCCGGCGCACCACCCGGCAATCGCGTCGCGCCAGCGTTTCCCGAGCGGCATCCAGCACGCTGTCTTTGCCGGAACCCGACGGCCCGATCAGATAAATCAACCTGCCAACCATCAAAACACCCTCTTGCCCTGTCGCCATACCTTGTCGATTACCGGCAAGCCGCCATGACTGCGCGCCTGGATAAGGTCCGCGCGCAGACCGACGCGAATTTCACCGCGATCCGCCAGACCGGCGGCAAGCGCCGGGGTGCGACTGACCATGTTTATCGCCTGCGGCAGCTCGCACTCGTTGTCCTGCTCGACCAGCATGAATGCGGCCTGCAGAAGGCTGGCGGGATAATAGTCGCTGGACAGAATGTCCAGAAGCCCTTGCCTGGCCAATGATGCCGCCGCCACGTTACCGGAGTGCGAGCCGCCGCGCACGATGTTCGGCGCGCCCATCAAGACACTCATGCCCAGGCGCCGGCAACCCTGGGCCGCCTCCAGCGTGGTCGGGAACTCGGCGATGTTCATGCCGAAGCCCGCCGACTCCTCGACATGCGCCATGGTCGCGTCGTCATGGCTGGCAATCGACAGGCCACGCGCCAGGCACAACTCGACAATCGCCCGGCGATAACGGTCAGCGTATTCGGTGGAATTAGCTACTTGATCGACGATGAAGCGATCCATCTCTTCGTGGCTCATGTGGTATTTGCCCATGTAGTACTCGCGGTACTTGGACTCCAGCGCGAACTGACGCTGGCCGGGCGCATGGTCCATCACCGACACCAGTTGCACCAACGGCTGGTCCACCAGATCACGGAACACATTCAGGGTGTCCGGGTGGCTGACTTCGCAACGCAGGTGCAGCAAATGTTCAGCGCGAGTCAGGCCTGCCGCGTTGGCGTCGGCAATCGCCTGCAACATCGCGGGCAGTTGCTGCATCCGTTTGCCCTTGGGGTTGATATCACCAATCGACAGCGCATCGAACACGGTGGTAATGCCAGCCGCGACGATCTGCGCGTCGTGACTGATCACCGCTGAAGTCGATGGCCAATCGACACCTGGCCGTGGCGACAGATGCTTTTCCAGATTGTCGGTGTGCAGTTCCACCAACCCCGGCAGCAGGTAATCACCTTGCAGATCCTGAGCCTGACTCAACTGGCTGCGCCCGGTCTGTACCTCGGCAATCAGCCCATCGCGAACCACCACGGTGCCGGTGAACACCTGTTCGGCGTTCACCACGCGGGCATTACTGAAAATCTGTTCGGTCAGCATTGCAGCAACTCCTTGGCGGTGAGGTCCACCGGGGTCATGTCCAGTTGACGGTTGGCGACCGACTCGCGGGCGTCACGGTCATGAAAGATCCCAATCAACGCAGCGCCGGCCTGCTTGGCCTCATCGACCAGTTCCAGCACCACGGTGCGGTTGGCGTCGTCCAGCGAGGCAGTCGGTTCATCGAGCAACAGCACCGGCCACGGCACCATGAAGGCCCGGGCAATGTTGATGCGTTGCTGTTCACCGCCGGAGAACGTGCTGGGTGCCAACGGCCACAAGCGTTGCGGAATGTTCAGCCGGGTCAGCAACAGCTGCGCACGCTCCAGTGCCTGCTCGCGCGACCAGCCTCTTGCCAGCGCAGGCTCCATCAGCACATCCAGGCTCGACACCCGCGGGATGACGCGCAGAAACTGGCTGACGTAGCCCAGCGTCCTGCGCCGTACCTCAAGCACCTGGCGCGGATTCGCACCGACCAGTTCGACCCATTCACCCTCGTGCTGCACTCGAATGCTCCCGCCCGCAGGCAAATAGTTGCCGTACAAGGTGCGCAACAGCGTGCTTTTGCCCGCACCGGACTGGCCACTGAGCACCAGGCATTCGCCGCTGCGCACCGAGAAATTCAAGCCGCGCAGCACATTGAGGACCACGCCGTTGTGCTGATGCAGGGTGAAGGTTTTCGACAGGTCGCGAACCTCGATCAGGGTTGTCATCGGTTTCACCTTTTCTACGTGGGATGTGCGGCTCATGGCTGCAACACCGAGGACACCAGCAGCTGCGAATACGGGTGCTGCGGGTCATCGAGAATCTGATCGGTCAGGCCGCTTTCCACCACTTCCGAGCGGCGCATGACCATCAGCCGGTCGGCCAGCAGACGCGCGACGGCCAGGTCGTGGGTAACGATCACCACTGCCAGGTCGAGCTCGCGGACCAGCCCGCGCAACAGGTCGAGCAAACGCGCCTGAACCGACACGTCCAGCCCGCCAGTGGGCTCGTCCATGAACACCAGTCTCGGGCTGGAGACCAGATTGCGGGCAATCTGCAAACGCTGCTGCATGCCACCGGAAAAGGTACGCGGCAGGTCATCGATGCGCAGCGGATCGATTTCCACCTGGGTCAGCCAGTCCAGCGCTGCGCCGCGCAGTTGCTGATAGTTGCGCACGCCCTGGGCCATCAGCCGCTCGCCGATGTTGGCCCCGGCCGACACGCCCATGCGCAAACCGTCACGCGGGTTCTGTTCGACAAAGCCCCACTCGGTGCGTAACAGCGTGCGGCGCTGCGCCTCGCTGGCGCTGTACAGGTCGAGCCAGTCGCCGTGCTTGCCGCGATAGCCGATGCTGCCGCGATCCGGCGGGCAGCGGCCACTCAACAGCGACAGCAAGGTGGACTTGCCCGATCCGGACTCGCCGACAATGCCCAGCACTTCGCCGGGGTACAGGTCGAAACTGACGTCCTGACAGCCCTTCTGCACGCCATACAGGCGGATCAGGCCACGCACCTTGAGCAGCGGCTGCGCAGGTTCGGCGTGGCGCATGCCCTCGGGATTCACTGAAAGGCCACTGATCATCGAGCGTTCTCCTGCTGTTTGACGCGCTGTGCGCAGTAGTCGGTGTCGGAACAGACAAAGCTCTGGGTCCCGGCGTCATCGAGAATCAGTTCGTCGAGGAACGAGTCGTGGCTGCCGCAGATGGCACAGCACTGCTCCCAGCGCTGCACTTCAAACGGGTGGTCTTCAAAGTCGAGGCTCACCACCTGGGTGAACGGCGGCACGGCGTACAGACGTTTTTCGCGTCCGGCACCGAACAGCATCAGCGCCGGGCTCATGTGCAGCTTGGGGTTGTCGAATTTCGGAATCGGCGATGGGTCCATCACGTAACGCTCATCGACCATCACCGGGTAGGCGTAGCTGGTGGCGATATGGCCGAAGGTCGCGATGTCCTCGTAGAGTTTGACGTGCATGACGCCGTAATCATCCAGCGCGTGCATGGTGCGGGTTTCGGTTTCCGAGGGTTCGATGAACCGCAGCGGCTCGGGGATCGGCACCTGATAAACCATGATCTGATCGGCGTGCAAGGGTGTTTCCGGAATCCGGTGACGGGTCTGGATCACCGTGGCTTCCGGGGTACGCTCGGTGGTGGCAACGCCTGCGGTGCGGGCGAAAAAACGCCGGATCGACACCGCATTGGTAGTGTCGTCAGCGCCCTGGTCGATGACTTTCAACACGTCATCGTCAACCAGAATCGTGGCGGTCAGTTGCATGCCACCCGTCCCCCAGCCATAAGGCAGCGGCATTTCACGCCCGCCGAATGGCACCTGGTAACCGGGAATCGCGACCGCTTTGAGCAGCGCGCGGCGAATCATGCGTTTGGTCTGTTCGTCCAGATAAGCGAAGTTGTAGGCCTCATCCCGTGCAGGCCGTTGCGGTGCGGTGCTCGTGGGTGCAGTACTCATTGGTCGCTCTCCGGATTCGTTGCGGACTTGCGCAGCTTGCGGATCAGTTCGAGTTCAGACTGAAAGTCGACGTAATGCGGCAGTTTCAGGTGCGAGACAAAGCCCGCGGCCTCGACGTTGTCGCAGTGCGCCAGCACGAATTCTTCCTGTTGGGCTGGCGAGCGGATTTCTTCGTTGAATTCCTCGGCGCGCAATGAGCGGTCTACCAGCGCCATGCCCATCGCCTTGCGCTCCGCGTTGCCGAACGCCAGGCCGTAACCACGGGTGAACTGCGCCGGTTCGCTGGCCGAGCCGACGAACTGGTTGACCATCTCGCATTCGGTGATTTCGATGTCGCCAATCAGGATCGGAAAGCCCAGCTCTTCGGGCTCGATCCAGACCTCGACCTCGCCGATACGGATTTCCCCGGCGAACGGGTGATTGCGGCCATAGCCGCGCTGAGTCGAGTAGCCCAGCGCCAGCAGAAAGCCCTCGTCTCCCCGCGCCAGTGCCTGCAAGCGCTGGGCACGACTGGCCGGATATTCCAGCGGCTCGCGGGTGATGTCCGCCACGCGCTCGCCATCATCGACTTCGGGCTTCATCAGCCTTTCGTTGGCCAGCAAACCCAACACGCGCGGGCACGGCTCCAGCGTGGCCTGCGGATCGACAGTCGGGCCGGGATGCTCGCCTTCGGCCAGCAAGGTGAAATCCAGCAGGCGGTGGGTGTAGTCGAACGTCGGGCCCAGCAACTGGCCGCCGGGCAAGTCCTTGAAGGTGGCTGACAAGCGTCGATTGAGCTGCATGTTCGAGGTGTCGATCGGTCGGCTGGCGCAGAAGCGCGTCAGGGTCGTGCGATAGGCGCGCAGCAGGAAGATCGCCTCGACCAGATCGCCTGCCGACTGCTTGATCGCCAGCGCGGCCAGTTGCGGGTCGTACAGCGAGCCTTCGCTCATGACCCGGGCGACGGCGAGTGGTAACTGCTGGCGGATCTGCTCGACGTCGAGTTCAGCGATGTCCGAATCGCCTCGGCGCCTGTTGGCCAGCAGTCGGTGGGCGTTATCGATGGCCTGTTCACCACCTTTGACGGCAACGTACATCAGACACACTCCTTCACGCGGGTACTGCGTGGCAGGCCGAGCAACCGATTGCCCGACACAAAGAACATGTCCAGACCGCACGGAAACGGGTTACGCGATTCACGCTCACTCCAGAAGCTGTTCTCCAAGGGCAATGCCACGTTGTTTTCTCGTTCGATACCGGGACCGCTCCAGCTCAGTGCCCGCCCGCTTTCGAGGCTCGGCAGCTGGATCAACAGGGTGCAGGACTGATCCGGGTAACGGTCGTTGCCGACGTCAAAACCGTCCAGACTCTGGGCCGTCGGCGCATCGAGCAAGGCAAAGCGCGCGGCGTTGCGATCAGCCACAATCGGGCTGCCGCAATGAAAGGCAATATTGGCGCGAATCGCTGGCGTGTCGAACGCAGGTGCCAGCCAGACGGGTGTGTCGAGGTCCAGCAATGCCAGGCACAGCGCATGGGTTGCGCTGTCCAGCCCCTGCAACGCCGGTGGCTGATGCCCGGCGGGCAGGGTCTGGATCACGCCGGGGCCGGCCAGCGCCTTGAGCGCCACACGAAAACTGCGTTGCGCGTCCAGTACAGGATCGGTGAAAGCAGGTTGCAGAAGAGCGGCGTTCATCAGTCTTCTCCTCGGACCAGAGTAAAGAATTCCACTTTGGTGGCAGCGGTTTCGGCATCCTTGTGGGCCCGGCGCCCGGCTTGCGCACGCGCCAGCGGTTCGATCAGTTCGCTCAGCCACCAGGCCTGTTGCGCGCCCTGCAGGTGGGCGTCAGCCAGCGCGGCCAGTTCGGCGTGGCGCTTGTCACGACCGGCCAGATAGCTGTAGCCGGTGCGGCCGTCGGCCAGGCGCACCACGCAGCGCGTGACACTCATCTCGCCCAGATTGAACGCAGAGCCGGTGCCGCCCATACGGCCGCGCACCAGGGTCATGCCGATTTCCGGGGCGCGGATCATCTGGTACTCGGTATCACGCAGCACGACCTCATGGCGGTTCAACTGCTCGCGGCTCGGCTGATCGACGTGAGCGCGGGCCAGTACGCCCATCCAGTGCTGGCGCGCGGCGATTTCGGGAGTTGTCTGCATGGCACACCTCAGGGTCAGGTCGTCTTGATCGGGGTCGCTAAAGGGGTCTTTACTTGATACTGGAAGCGGTCGGCGCGGCTGACCGAGCGCGAAAGCTCCACCGGCTGCCCCGCCGCGTCGCAGGACACGGTCAGCACGGTCAGCGCCGGCATGTGCCGCGGCATCAACAGCCAGCCGGCTTCCTCACGGGACGGCAGTCGCGCCCCGATCAGGCTTTGCACCCGGCTCAGCGGCAGCTCGCGCTCGGCCAGGTACTGGCGCACCGAGCCGCCTTTGTAATCGGCCAGCAACTCGCTGTAACGGGCGCTGTAGCGATGGAAGATCAGGCTCACTGCCTGGCCATCCAGTTTGCGCAGGGTCTGCAACTCGATCAGCGGCGCCTGCTCTTCCAGCCCCAGATGCAGGGCATCTTCACGAGTGGCCTCACAGTCGCGACGGCGCAGCAGAATCGCTTCCACACCCAGCCCTTGCGCCGACCACGATTTGCTGTAGGCGCTGTCGGCCTGCATCGGATAAATCAGCGGGCGTTCCAGCACCTGAGTGCCCTTGCCCTGGCGACGCAACACACTGCCCTCACGCACCAGCTCATCGACAGCGCGGCGGATGGTGTGGCGATTGACGCTGAAACGCTCGGCCAGTTGAAACTCGGCCGGCAGAAAGTCGCCAGGCTGGTAAGTGGCCAGTTCCTCACGCAAGGTGTTGGCCAGTTCGCGGTACATCGGGCTGGCTTGTCTAGACAACTGCATGGTTAAAAAAAGTGTTCATCGGAACACCTCCTCTTCGATCAGATGAATTGCTTGCGTAGGCGCTGCGACACAATGTCGATCACGCTCACCACAACGATGATGACCAACAGCACGGCGCTGGTCTGGACGAAGGCAAAGGAGCGGATGTTTTCCCAGAGAATCACCCCGATCCCGCCTGCCCCGACCATGCCCACCACGGTTGCCGAGCGCACGTTCGATTCGAAACGGTATAGAGCATAGGAGATCCACAGCGGCATGACCTGCGGAACCACGCCGTAGATCACTTCCTGTAACGCGCTGGCTCCGGTGGCACGCACGCCCTCGACCGGTCCGGGTTCGATCGCCTCGACGGCTTCGGCAAACAGCTTGGCCAGTACGCCGGTGGTGCTGATCCACAGCGCCAGCACCCCGGCGAACGGCCCGAGACCGACCGCGACCACAAACAGCATGGCGAAGACCATCTCATTGATCGAGCGAAACGCATCCATGCAGCGCCGCAGCGGCAGGTGAATCCACCACGGTGTGATGTTCTCGGCGCAGAGAATGCCCAGCGGTATCGAGCAGACAATCGCCAGCGCCGTGCCCCACAGAGCGATCTGGATCGTTACCAGCATTTCCTTGAGGTAGCTGCGCCATTCGCGAAAGTCCGGCGGGAAGAAGTCCGAGGCGAAAGTCGCCATGTTCGACGAGTCGCGCACCAGCGCCATCGGGTTCATTTCCGCGCCCTGCCAGGCCCAGGCCAGGGCGGCCAGCAACAGCCCCCAGCCCAGATAGCGCGGCCAGTTGTGCTTGCCCGCGACGTGCGCGTATGCAGCTTGAGTGGTCATGAAGACCTCCTGTCGGAGACTGCGATCAGCCGGCGGCGCTGGCTGCGGTTTTCGGGTTCAGCTCGGTCATGCGTTCTTGCAACTTGCTCAGGCTGGCGTCGATGTCCTTGAGACGAGTGGCTTTTTCCTGAGCATCGAGGGTCGTGCTGGCGGCGACTTCAGTGCGCTGCTTGAACAGTTCGAGCTGGCGAATCGGCAATAACTGGTCATCACTGGAGGTGAGGAACTTGCCCAGTTGCATGTTCTTCAGCACGGTTTTCTCTTCGTCGGTATTGCCGTAAGTAGCGAAGAACTCACGAATCTTTGCCTTGTTCTCGTCCGACAGGGCCTTGCTCCAGACCATCGGGTCTGACGGAATGAGCGGCGACTTCCAGATCACTTTCAGTTCTTTGACCTTGTCCGGCTGGGTCACCGCCAGGCGATCCCAGCTTTCGGTGTTGAAAGTCGCGACATCGAGCTGGCCCTTGGCGACGCTCAGTGCGTTGACTTCATGGCTGGAGTTCAGCGTGCGCTTGAATGCGGTGGACGCATCGACGTGGTTCTTGGCGAATACGTAGTAGCCGGGCACCAGATACCCCGAGGTGGAGTTCGGATCGCCATTGCCGAACGTGAGGTTTTTGGCGTTCTTGAGCATGTCTTCAACCGAATTGATCGGGCTGTCCTTGCGCACGATCAGCAGGCTCCAGTAACCCGGCGCACCGTCGGCCGCGGCGGTCTGAGCGAAGACTTCGCCGTTGGAGCGATCCACGGCTTCTATTGCGGCTTTGTTGCCGACCCAGGCCACATCGACCTTGTTGAAGCGCATGCCCTGAATCAGACCGGCGTAGTCCGATGCGAAGGTGGCGTTGACCTTGAGGCCGGTTTTCTTGCTCATGTCGTCGAGAAACGGCTGCCAGATACTTTTCAGGTTCTGCGACGATTCGGTGGACATGATGCCGAAATTGATGACTTTCTCTTCTGCGTGGGCAGTGCCCAACGCACAGGCGGTCAGCAAAGCGGCAGACGCGAGGACGCGACCGATACGGTTGAACATGCAAGCTCTCCTGATAATGAGGTGGATGCAACGGCAGTGAAGGTTGAATCGTCAGACTTTCGCCAGCGTCAGACGCGACGGCTGGCGGACCCGGCGGCTGCGTTCGGTGATCATCAGGCTGGCATCCTCGTCTGCGCCGTACAGGTCATTGAGGAACTGCTTGCTGAGGTCTTTTGCCAGGCCGTCGTAGTGAATGCGCCCGCCTTTGAGGGCGACGGCACGTGGGCAATAACGCACGGCGTAATCGACTTGGTGCAAGGTCACCACGACCGTCTTGCCGTCGCGGCGGTTGATGTCGGCGAGGATTTCCATGACTCGGCGAGCCGATTCGGGGTCGAGCGAGGCAATCGGTTCGTCGGCGAGAATGACTTCGGCGCGCTGGGTCAGCGCCCGGGCGATGGCCACACGTTGTTGCTGGCCGCCCGACAGCGTCGAAGCGCGTTGAGTGGCAAGGTCGGCCAGCCCGACGCGATCCAGTGCGGCCATGGCACGCTGTTTTTCTTCACGGTTGAACAACGCCAGGCTGCCGCGCCAGCGTGGCATGCGGCCCAGACAGCCAAGCAGCACGTTATCCATGACGCTGAGGCGATTGACCAGATTGAACTGCTGGAAGATGTAGCCGATGTCGGCGCGCAGGCGTCGCACCTGGCTATTGAGGCGCCCTGCCGCCTGAACCTCGCGACCCAGCACCTGAACGTGTCCGCCATTGCCACGATCACAACAGGCAAGGCCCGCGAGGTGGCGCAGCAAGGTGGACTTGCCGGAGCCGGAGGCGCCGATCAAGGCAACCATTTCTCCCGGTTGTATAGACAATGCGAGGTCGACGAGCGCACTTTTGTGCGAAAAGGTCTTGTTCAGGCCCTGGACATGAATGGCTGCGTTCATGAGGCTTCTCGGTCTGGGCACGACCCGGGACAGGTCGTATTCGGTTGTCAGCCAGACTGGCCCCGCGGTGTTGCAACCGCATGAACCGCAAATGACGGGGGGATAACAGTTTGTCGCAGGTGTTGTTGCAATGCGCACATGGGATTCTTGTCTGCTGGACGGAGTGGCGCGACGAGGGGAGTTGCTATCGTGCCGGCGCTCTGCGTCGGTATGCAGTTCGTGACGCTCTGCGTCACACAGCGGTTCTGCGATGTCAGTGCTGTTTGTTTCTGACTCAGGTCACCTTTGCGCCCCCCGGCGAACAGCATTAGACGGAGCATAGATACTTGTGGGAGTGAGCTTGCTCACGAAGACGCTGGTCCAAACACCCTATTCCTGAAGGCTGTAACGAACTCTTCTCCGCGTCACGCAGCGGTTCTGCGATGGCAGTGATGTTTGTTTCTGACTCAGGTCACCTTTGCGCCCTTACGGCACCCTACTTTGAGGGACCAAAGTAGGCAAAGTCCCGGCTCCGTTTCCGGCCCGACTTCGTCGGGTTCCTTCGTCCTGACACTGATCCGGGGGCCGCCGCAACGGGCCATCCATGGCCCGGTGCAGCTTGCTCGGCGTCCTGCCTCGCATCCCCCGGATCAGCGCCAGGACTCAGCCGTCACTTACGTCGCAATCGGCGTCGTCAGTGACATCGTGATAAAAAAGCGCTTTGACTATCGTGCGACGCTCTGCGTCGCATGCCGTTCTGGACGCTCTGCGTCCGATCTTTAGTGTGCGATGCAGATGGGGGACGTTTCGCGTCACTCAGCGGTTCTGCGATTTCAGTGATGTTTGTTTACGGCTCAAGGCACCTTTTCGCCCCTCTGCGAGTGACTTTGATGGGGCCAAAGTAACCAAAGCCCCTGGCTCCGTTTCCGGCCCGACTTCTTCGCACTCTGCGTCGCCAGTGCTATCGCGTACGTTGGCAGCGACGCAGAGGTGCAGGATCAGATCCTGAAGCTGCCGACCAGTTGTTGCAGTCGGGCGGCTTGTTCTTCGAGGGAGTTGCAGGCTTCCAGGGTCTGGCGCAGGTTGTCGACGCCCAGTTGGTTGAGGGTGTTGATGTGGGTGATGTCGACGTTGATCGACTCGACCACCGAGGTCTGCTCTTCGGTTGCCGCCGCGACCGACTGGTTCATGCCGTTGATCTCTTCAATGCGGCGGGTCACGCTGCTCAGGCGCTCACCGGCAAGGTTGGCGATACCGACGCTGTCCTCGCTCTGACGCTGGCTTTCGGTCATGTTGGTCACCGCTTCACGGGCTCCAACCTGCAACTCTTCGATCATCTTCTGCACTTGCTGAGCTGAATCCTGGGTGCGATGCGCCAAATTACGCACTTCGTCCGCGACCACCGCAAAGCCGCGCCCGGCCTCACCGGCGCGCGCCGCTTCGATGGCTGCGTTGAGCGCCAGCAGGTTGGTTTGCTGGGAAATGCTGGTGATCACCTCAAGAATCTGCCCGATGTTGGCCGTCTTGCCATTCAGGCTCTCGATGTTCACGCACGACTCACTGATCTTGCCGGACAGCTCGTTCATTGCCTTGATGGTCTGCTGCACCACGTTCTGACCATCACTGGCCAGGCCGCTGGCATCACTCGACTGCTGCGACGTGCGCGCAGCGTTTTGCGCGATTTCCTGGGCCGCCGCGCCCAGTTCATTGATCGCCGCGGCCACGCTTTCGGTGCGGTTGGCCTGCTGGTCGGAGTTACCCATCGACGCGTTGGAGACCTTGACCACGCGTGTGGCCACTTCGCCCAGTTGCGCCGCTGTCGAGGCCACTTCGCGAATCGAGGTGTGAATACGCTCGACGAAATGGTTGAACGACTCGGCCAATGCGCCAAATTCATCCTGTGACGTGATGGCCAGACGCTTGGTCAGGTCACCTTCACCGTCGGCAATATCGCGCATCGCACGGCCCATCTGGTGCAACGGCTGCATCAGCACGCGGATCAGCAGGCCCAGCAGCAGAATGATCACCATCACCACAACCACCATTGCGGTGATGGCAGAGGTGCGGAACTCGCTCAGCATGGCGTAGGCAGAATCCTGCTCCAGCACCAGCGCCACGTACCAGTTGGCAGTCGAAACGCCCTGAACCGGGGTGAAGGAAATGATTTCGGGCTGTTTGCCGGAGTCGATTTCGGTCACACCCGTGGCAATTTTCGGCGTGTTGCCCGGGTAGGCCTCGCTGATGTTCTTGAGCACCAGTTTACTGTCCGGATGCACCAGAATCTTGCCGACGGCACTGACCAGAAACGCATAACCGTGGCCATCGAAGTTCAGCGAGTTAATGATTTTCGTGACGTTATCCAGCGATATATCGGCACCGGCTACCCCGGCGAACTGATTCTGGATCTTGACCGGCGTGGCAAGGGTCATGACCAGTTTGCCGGACGATGCGGCAATGTACGGTTCGGTCACAATGGTGCCCGGCGCATTTTGCGCGGCTTTATACCAGCCACGCGCACGCGGGTCATAATCAGCTGGACGATTGCCGGCCGGGACCGAGAACATCACGCCTTCGGTACTGCCGAAATAGCTCAGCTGGAAGTTGTCGCTGTAAGTTGCCAGACCAATTGCACGCTGCAATTGCGGTAATTCCTTGCCGTCCACGGCGATTTGTTGCGACATCGATTGCAGCAATTGAATACGACTTTCCAGCCACGTCTGAATATTCTGCGTGGTCAATGTCCCCAATTGTTGCAACTCGGCCTTGACACTGGATTTGAGCGACTGACGTTGTCGATAGTCATTGACGACAATGAACACACTGAACGCAACGACCACAATCAGTGCAGCGGCGAGAAGGATTTTTTTGCTGAAACCCAGACTTTTCATAGCGGTTACTTCCACGGCAAAAACCAATTAGGACGATCTCTGGATCGTCAATCAAACGTCACAACTGCACTGTCTTTTCAACAGCGCAAACTACTGGCCGTTCAGCAACCGGGGTCGACAGGCGTGATGGCTATTTTGAAACCAGCAGCCAGGATCAGGCATCGACACTTTACGGAATCGCTTGCGTCGTCATATCGGCAGCGACCGACAAGTCTTTGATTATTTTTTTGTGACGCGTGAGATACCTGTCCCACAAACGATTGCAAAACGTGCAGAGCCTAAAAAACTGGCTATGGTGAAATCATCCCCGCCCTGCAGAGGATGGCCATGCCATGCTGAGTATCGAAAAGCTTTTTGACGATTTGCATAGTCTCCCGAGCATTCCCAAAGTGGCTCAGGACTTGATGCTGCAGTTCGACAACCCCTCCTCCAATCTGGAAAGCATTGCCCGCAATATAGAGAAGGACCCGGTGATTGCCGCCAAAGTGTTACGCCTCGCCAACTCGGCCAGGTTTCGTGGTTCGCGGGATTCTGCCAGTATCGAAGACGCCGCCATGCGCTTGGGTTTCAACACCCTGCGCACGCTGGTCATGGCCTCGGCGGTGACCGGCGCGTTCAAGGCCGGGCCGAGTTTTGACCTCAAAGGTTTCTGGCTGAAGAGCTTTCAGGTAGCAGGTATCTGCCGGATGCTGGCCCGGCAGGGCACTGTCGATCCGGAAATTGCCTTCACCTGCGGTGTGATGCACAACATCGGCGAGCTGCTGATCCAGACCGGCGCCCCTGAGGTTGCAGAGCGTCTGAACAATGCCGCCAACTCCAATACACCGGGACGCGGTGCCGGAGAAACCCTGCAACTGGGTTTCAGCTATCCGGAAGTCGGCGCTGAACTGGCCCGCCGCTGGCAACTCCCGCACGTGATTCTGCAGGCCATCGCTTATCAGGCCAAACCGATGCAGGCGCCCGACAATGCACCGTTACCGCGGATCGTTGCCCAGGCGATCACCATTTCGGACGCCCTGGAAACCCACGGCGGTGCCACGCCCGCAGCGCAAACAGCATCTGGCGGACCACTGATGGAAGGTATTGATCTGGACCTTCTGTTTGCCGGGCTGCCCGCCGTGCTGGAGGCCGACAAGGCGTTTTCGGAGCTGCTGAGCTGAACGAGACTGGCTGATCGCGCATGAAACACGGTCCTCGATCTGCAGCGCTGTCGTGCCTGTGGCAACCCGCATGACAGCGCTTGAAACCTTTTTATCTGTATATCCATACAGATAAAACTTGCTCCGCGTCCGTTCAAAGTCCATCCTTGCAGCCTCACACCGGTACTCGACGACGGTAGTCATGCGGCTGTTTCTTTGCGAAAAACCTTCCCAGGCCAAGGACATTGCGGCTGCGCTCGGCGCTACCCGACGTGGCGACGGCTGCTGGGTGGGGGCCCATGCGACCGTGACCTGGTGCATTGGCCACCTGCTGGAAACTGCCCCGCCGGATGCCTATGACGCGCGTTACAAACGCTGGGTCCTCGAAGACCTGCCCATCGTCCCGGAAAAGTGGAAGATGCTGGTCAAACCCCGCACCGCCAGCCAGTTCAAGGCTGTCAAGCGATTGCTGGGCGAGGCTCAGGAACTGGTGATCGCCACAGACGCGGACCGCGAAGGCGAAATGATCGCCCGCGAGCTGGTCGAGCACTGCCGCTATCGCGGCCCGATCCAGCGGCTGTGGTTGTCGGCGCTCGATGACGCCTCGATTCGCAAGGCGCTGGCGGCGCTCAAGCCAGGGGCCGACACTTTCAGCCTGTATCACTCGGCGCTGGGTCGCTCCCGCGCCGACTGGCTGATCGGCATGAACATGAGCCGTCTGTTCACGTTGCTGGGCCGACAATCCGGTTATCAGGGCGTGCTGCCGGTCGGCCGCGTACAAACCCCGACCCTGCGGCTGGTGGTGGACCGGGATCGCAGCATCGCCGACTTCGTGCCGGCGCCCTTCTGGGCCATCGACGTCAAACTGCTGCACGACGATCAGGCGTTCATCGCCCAGTGGCGCGCGCCGTCGGATGCCTGTGACGATCAGGACCGCTGCCTGAATCAGCCACTGGCGCAACAGGCCGCCGAGGCCATGCGCGCTGCTGCCAGCGCCAGGCTGGTCAAGCTGCGCACCGAGCGGATACGTGAGGCCGCACCACTGCCGTTCGACCTTGGCACCCTGCAGGAAATCTGCTCGAAAAAGCTCGGGCTCGGTGCACAGGAAACCCTCGATATCGCCCAGTCGCTGTATGAAACCCACAAGGTCATCACATACCCGCGCAGTGATTGCGGCTATTTGCCGAACAGTCAGCATGGCGAAGCAGCGGGCATCATTGCCGCACTGGCCAAGGCGGACTCTGCGCTGGCCGGTCTGTTGCCACACCTTGATCCGCAACGCCGTTCGCGCGCCTGGAACGACGCCAAGGTCACCGCCCACCACGGCATCATTCCGACTGCCGCCGTGCGCGGCGTCGAGCGCCTGAGCGGCAAACCCCGGGCGGTCTATACCCTGATCAGGGCGCGCTATCTGGCGCAGTTTCTGCCCAACCATGAATACGACCGAACCCAGGCCGACTTCGACTGCGCAGGACATGCCCTGCGCGCGGTCGGCAAACAGATCGTCGAGCCGGGCTGGAAACGCGCCATGCCCGAAGCGCTCGCCCCGGCCAAAGGTCGCGAAGCGCCTGCACCGCAGCCCCTGCCAACGTTGTTTCAAGGCTGCGAGTGCGGCGTGGCCGAAGTCATGCTCAAGGACCTCTGGACCCAGCCACCCAAGCCATTCACCGAAGGCGACCTGATCAAAGCGATGAAGAACGTCGCCAAACTGGTGGAGGACCCGCTGCTCAAGCAAAAGCTCAAGGACACCACCGGCATCGGCACCGAAGCCACTCGCGCCGGGATCATTCAGGGTCTGCTGGACCGGGGTTATCTAACCAAGCAAGGCAAGGCCCTGTGTGCCACACCGGCAGCCTTCAGCCTGATCGACGCGGTGCCTCGCGCCATCGCCGACCCGGGCACTACAGCGATCTGGGAACAGGCGCTGGACATGGTGCAAAGCGGCGAAATGAGCCTCGAGGAGTTCGTCGCCAAGCAGGCAGCGTGGATGAGCAAACAGGTCAGTCGCTGCGTCGGCATGCGCATGACCATCAGCGGCCCGGCCAGCCCGGCAGGCGTTGCGCCGCCCTGGAAGAAAAAACGCAAGACCGCCAAGCGCAGCACTACGGCAGTTGCTGCGTCTGCGGGCGGTACGGTGAAGAAACCGCGTCGTGCGGCCAAACCCGCCGCCAAGAACTGAACATCGCGGTCATTGACTCGCAGAACAAAAGGCGCTGCACGTTTCACATGCCACACGCCTGGAAACTACAGACTTGAACGTTACACACAGGTGCTACACATGTCAGATCGCGAAATCATCGTCCCGCCCACCCTGCAATCAATCATGGACCGTGCAGGCTATGCACCGGCCGTCAGAGTGGGTGACACGCTCTATTGTGCCGGGCAAGTGGGACGCACACGGGATATGGAAGTCATCCTCAACCCGGAGGCGCAGTTCGTCGCCTGTTGGGAGAACCTGCGCACCGTACTGGCTGAAGGCGGCTGCACGTTCGACGACATCGTCGACATGACCACCTATCACGTCGCCATGAGCGAACACATGCCGGTATTCCGCGAAGTTAAGAACCGTATCTTCCCGCGCGGGCAATGTGCATGGACCTGCATAGGCGTCGCAGAACTGGCCCATCCCGGCCTGCTGCTGGAGATCAAATGCATCGCGGTCAGGCGCAGCGCCTGACCCCGCGATCAAAGGCTCGAGCGCAGCAGAATCTCATGACGCGAGGATTCGGGCTGAACGCTGTCCAGCCCGACCATCTCGTCGTGAGCCACAGCCTGGGCCATAAAAAGTTTCACATCCGGTACCGAAGACAGCACCTTGCGTGCCTCTTCTACCGAGGCAATGTGCAAGGTCTTGCCGGTTGAATCTTCTATCGGTACAGACTTGCCGTCCACTAAAGCGTGGAGCACGTAAGATCCGCCTTCCATGGAGATCAGATCGAGTTCGTGAACCTTGCTGTCTTTCACATGTTTTGTCAGGTCTTGAATGTTCAAAGTCACACCTCCGAGGGCGATCTGGAAATCAGCGCCTTGTAGAAATTGAGCCTTTGCCTGCGTGAACGTTCAGTTGTTTCAAGTCCGTCCGGCGCAATCCTCCTGCATGACTGCAGAATAAAGCGCCACGGCCGATGCTATTCTGAGCCGCCACCGGGCGCATGCTCCGCACCCCGACTAAAAACGAACACTCAAGGATAGACAGATGATTGATTTCAATAACAAGGGCTTCTTCAAACTCAAACAGAATGACGAATATGCCGACCGGGTCAAGGATCTGTTGCTGGATAACGAAGAAGTGATTGACTCTTACAAGTCCATGCGCGACGGCGTGGTGTTTACCACCAAACGCATCATTTCGGTCAACGTGCAGGGTTTGACCGGTAGCAAGAAAGATTTTACTTCCCTGCCGTACAAAAACATCGTGGCCTGGTCGGTTGAAACCTCGGGCACCTTCGACCTGGACTCCGAGCTGGAAATTTACTTTTCGGCAATCGGCAAGGTGAAATTCGAATTCACCGGTAAAACGTCGGTTGTCCAGATCTCCAGGTACATTTCGCAACACCTGCTGGGCTAACCGCTGGCACGAGATGCTTGTGTAGGCGCTTCAGGAGATTTCGCCGGCTTCGATGGGCTGTGGAGCGGCCCTTAAACCGGTGGCTACGGTTGTGTCAGGTACACCGAAGCGGTCGGTTTTACTGCCGGTTCCCGATAGCTCGCGGACAAGCGAAGCGTCGCCCGGTCCGCGCCCACGTCACGGGGCCCGTCACTTGCCCAACAGCAGCGCCGCATCGAACCCCATCCGCAAGTTACCCCAGTGGCGCCCCTCGAAAAAGAACGGCACATCGATTTCGGTCATGATTTCACCAGTGTCACGCAAGTAAGTCTGTAACAGGAAACGCTGCTTGTTACCTGCCGCGCGCAAGCCGATCGGGTCGGAGAACATGCGTTTGTTACGGCAGACTGGCAGGTCTATTTCACGGTTGCCGGTCGGCTTCTGCGAGACCCAGCTGTTGTTGACCGGGCAATAACCCTTGCTGTCGACGATAAACGTCACCTTCCCGCCCCGCGTCCCTTTGGTCAACTTGTCACATTCTTCCTGGCAGACTTGCGCAAAACGCTCGCTGTAACTGGTGCTGTATTGCTTGGGGTCGGTGCCTGGAATCAGCTTGTAGCTCTGGTCGAACAGGTTGACGCCCTGCTTGTGCAGCTCAGCCAGACGTACCTGCAGAATGTCCCGGCACTGACTGGCCCGGGTGATCGCCGCGTCCAGCTCGCCATGGCCGAGCACGAAGCGCCCGAGCAGCGCCTGCACTTGCTCGGCGACACCGGACAGATCGCGGGTCGCCGTTGCGGAATGCTGCATGCGCTGGTCGATGGCCTGGCTGTCGGAGTAGATCCGTGTGACCCGCTCGTTGATGCCCGTGTTGGTGGAGGCAAACTGCTGGATATGCTCAGCGATGTCGGCCAGCTTGTCGTTAGTGGACTCGAAGTCGCCAATCATGCTTTCGAAGTGACCAGACGCGCGTTCTACCACCAGCTGGGTTTCCCGGGCGCTGTGGCTGATCTGAATGGTCTGCTGGTGAGTGGAACTGACCTCATCGAGCATCGCGTCGATGTTACGGGAAATGTCCTCAGTCGCCCGGCTTACATTCTGCGCCAGGGTACGCACCTCATCCGCCACCACGGCAAAACCACGACCGCTCTCCCCGGCCCGCGCTGCCTCGATGGCCGCATTGAGCGCCAACAGATTGGTTTGTGCCGAAATTTGCTGAATCAGCCCGACAATGGATTTGATGCTGGAGGAGCGTTGATTCAGCCCCGATACCAGCGTGCCGAATTCGTTGAGACTGCTGGATATCTGGCTAATATTGCCAGTCACTTCCAACAGTTCGGCGTATGAGTCACGGGCCATGCTCAGGTTTTGCGCGGTGGTGCTGGAAATACCCTGAGTCTGCTGCGACACGTCCTCGATGCTGCCCACGGCCATGTTGCTCTGGTCCATGACCTCTCGGGCGAAACGCGCCTGATCGGTGGCGCTGTCACTGGAATCGCTGATGTTTTTCAGCGAACGCGCCGACTCGACGGCGATCTGCACGGTCAGCCCCTGAATACTGCTGATGACCTCGCGCTGTTTGGCCAGAAAGCGATTGCAGGTACTGGCCAGCACGCGAATCTCGTCATGGGTGAGCAACGGCAAATCCCTGGACAGGTCACCCTCGCCGCTGGCGACTTCCTCGAGTGCACGGGTCATGGAAAGGACCGGGCGCACAATCAAGTGACGAAAGTACCAGACCATGAAACTGACCACGACCAGCGTGAACAGCGTACTCAGCAAAATCGCGTTGCTCAGCAGGTCGAGCCGGCTCTGGATCTGGCCCAGCGCGACAGCGTCAATTTGCGTGCCGCGCAATTGCAGCATGATGTCGGCCCGAATGTTCAAGGCCACCCAATACAGCAGTGCGCTGACCACAACCAGCAGGAAAAGACTTGAGAGCTTCTTGGTCAGTGTGTCGAAAAACTGTTTTTCGACTGACTCGTACAAAGCCTTTAACGTCTGCATTCAGCTGCTCCTGGGGTGGAAGGTGATTCACTTGCGATGGTTAACGTCTGTTAACGCCAAAGCTTTAGCGTATGAGCCTGTGCATTTGTCCTCCCTGACGCCGGCCTGTAACGCGTCTATGGTGAACTGTAACAAAACTCACGCCTACCGAAGGAGCAAGTACAGTGCCTGACAAGAAGTTAACCGCCGACTTGGCTTATCGTCCCCGTCTTGCCGACCTCAAACCTCTGACCGCCTCAACCGCTCTGCTCGAGCCTCAGGCGTTGGCCGCACCCCGCATCACACCGGCAAGCGAGCTGAAAAAGCGTACGGGCTACGCCGACAACTTCCTCGGTGATTTCATCGTGCCATGGCCTGCTGTGGACGAAGAACTGGCGCCGGATGTATATCCGCTGAACAACGCTGGCGATCGCCTCGATTACACGCATTTTTCCATCACCATGTCGCGCAGCCGACGCCTGGCGCTGTATGTCGGCGTCAACATCGACGGTGCCAGCAGCGTTGAGGTCAAACGCAGCAAGGATTCCTGGTCATTCGACGGTCGCCTGCCTGCCGAGGCGCAGATCGGTGAAAGTGTGTACGCCGACAATCTGCTCGACCGCGGTCATTTGGTCAGGCGTCAGGACCCTAACTGGGGCAAGGAAGCCGAGGTGGCCAACAGCGACACGTTTCATTTCACTAACTGCTCGCCGCAGATGGGTGCGTTCAATCAGAAAACCTGGCTGGAACTTGAGGATTACATTCTCGAGAACACGCGACGCTGGAAATCGCGGGTGACTGTGTTTACCGGGCCGGTGCTGCGCGACGACGACCGCAGTTACCGGAATATCCGGATTCCGTCGGCATTCTGGAAGGTTGTGGCGTTTCTCGGTGATGACGGCAAGCCGTCGGCCAGTGCCTACATGATTGATCAGACTAGCGAGCTGGGTAAGCTGGACATCATGTTCGGCCCGCTCAGGACCTGGCAACGCAGCGTCGCGCAGATCGAGCAGCTCACCGGTATCCGCTTTGGCGACTTGTCCAGCTACGATGGCTTTTCTAACGAAGAGCGCCTGACCGGTACACGGATCGAAGCGCAGATCCGTGGGCCGCAGGATATTCGGGTCTAGTGCGTCATACGTAAATGGCTGAAGCGCCCGTTTAGCGACTTCTGCCCTGAGGGAACGGGAGCTTCAGGAGGCTACGACGGCTGCGAAGCGGCTCTGAAACGGGCGCATCTCGATTGCGACTTTCGTGCTGACGCACCGCGTGAGCATGCAGTTCGTGACGCTCTGCGTCACACAGCTGTTCTGCGGTGTCAGTGATGGTTGTTTACGGCTCAGGTCACCTTTGCGCCCTTACGGCGCCCTACTTTGAGGGACCAAAGTAGGCAAAGTCCCAGCTCCGTTTCCGGCCCGACTTCGTCGGGTTCCTTCGTCCTGGCACTGATCCGGGGGTCGCCGCAACGGGCCATCCATGGCCCGATGCGGCTTGCTCGGCGTCCTGCCTCGCATCCCCCGGATCAGTGTCAGGACTCAGCCGTCACTTACGTCGCAATCGGCGTCGTCAGTGCCATCGCGATAAAAAAGCGCTTTGACTAACGTGACGCTCCGCGTCGCATGCCGTTCTGGACGCTCTGCGTCCGATCTTGAGTATGCGGTGCAGATCTGTGACGCTGGTTAAGGCTCTAGACACCTTTGCCATCGCCGTTGAAAAGCACATCAAAAGCATTTCGGTGGTAACTGCCTGGTGACCAAACATTCACTATCGTGTCGGCGCTCCGCGTCGGCACAATAGTCAGCAGCATGACTCGATTTCAACTGAGAGCGCAAATCCTTACTCAAACTCCTGACGATTCTCCGGAGTAATCAGTCTGAACGGGACCCAGATCACCGGAGAGGCCAAGGGTTCGCCACGGGCCATGCTCAGCGCTGCGTCTACTGCGCCGTTGGCCTGGCCGACGGCGTCCTGGAACACACTCACGGCCATTTTGCCTTCGGCCATAAGTTTCAAGCCGTCCGGGGTGCCGTCGATGCCGCCCACCAGGTAGTTTTTGGCATTTTTTCCGGCTTTTTCCAGCCCCATGATCGCGCCAATTGCCATCTCATCGTTGTTGGCCGCGACGATAGAGAAGTCCACGCCCTGCTTGATCCAGTCAATCACGATAGTCGCGGCCTGACTGCGCTCCCAGTTGCCGATTTTCTTTTGCACCACTTTCATGTTCGGGTATTTGGCGACCACTTTTTCCACGTCCTCGGTGCGCATGACCGATGACTTGTTGCTCGGATCGCCAACAAGGATCACCACATTGCCTTTGTAATCGGCCCGCCGTGCCAGTTCCTCCATTTGCAACGTGCCGGACTCGAGTTCGTCGGATCCCACGAATGCCGTCTGCGCAGGCCATTTGGCCGGCTCGGGGTTACGGTTGACGAATACCAGCGGAATTTTCGCCTCGCCGGCCAGACGCATCATTTCAGGCGCACTCTTGCCGTTGACCATGGCGACAACGATTGCATCGACCTTCGAGTTGACCAGATTGCGGAACTGGCGCATCTGCAGTTCTACGTCGTCCTGCCCGTTTTCAATGAAGATGTCGGCGTCCATCAACGCCACCTGTTTCTCCACCCCATGACGCAGGATGGTCTGAAAGTTGTCGTTGAATTTGGCCATGCCCACGCCCACCAAGGGTGTGCTGGCATGAGTCAAGCCGACGAAGAGCAGACCGGCGCCCAGGGAAATCGTTAACCATTGCTTCATGTTCTGACTCCCGAGCGTCAAACGCTGAAATGATGGAGCAGCTCGCGCTGATCCCTGGCCATTTTCGACAATTCCTGGCTGCTGCTGGCAGACTGTACGGCACCATCGGCCGCCTGCTGGGCAGAGTCATTGATATGCGTGACCATGCGGCTGGTTTCCTGCACGGTTGCGCTTTGCTGCTCGGTGGCAGCGGCAATCTGGATATTCATGTCGCGAATCGTGCCCACAGCCTCACCCATTTCCACCAGTAATTCGTCTGCACCCGACGCCAGCGTCACGCAGTGGTCGGACTGGATCTGACTCTCGTTCATCACCTGTACCGCCGAGTGAATCCTGCTTTGCATCTGGCCGATCATTTCCTGAATCTCGCTGGTAGACGTCTGCGTGCGACTGGCCAGCGAGCGCACTTCGTCGGCAACCACCGCAAAGCCCCTGCCCTGCTCGCCGGCACGCGCGGCCTCGATGGCGGCATTGAGCGCCAACAGATTGGTCTGCTCGGCAATGGTACGAATCGCGTCGACAATACCGTCGATGTTCTGCCCGTATTTCTGCAGCTCGTCAGTCACCGCCGACGCCTTGTTGACCTGCTCGGCCTGCTGGCGAATGTTGACGATGGTTTCCGCTACCCGCTTCTGCACTTTGTCGGTCAGTTCGCTGGTGTTGTCGACCGCGCTGCGCGTGTCCTGAGCGCGACGGGCGACTTCCTCCACCGTGCTTTCCATCTCGTTCATCGCCGATGCAGCTGAATGCAGGCGGTCTTTCTGCTCGTCCACCACGCGGGTGGTCTGCTCACTGATCTGCGCGTTCTGGCTGGCGGTCAGGGCGAGGGAGTCGGCAGAGCCGATCAGCTCGCGGAAGGTCTGCTGCAACGATTGGGTGAATTCGTTCAGATAACCGCCCAGCTCGCCAAATTCGTCCCGCCGGCTGACATCGAAGCGCACGCGCATGTCACCCGTGCTGAGGGTCTTGAGCACTTCGCGGAAAGCGGCCAGCGTACGTCGCAGGCTGAAAGCGACCCAGGTGCCGATGATTGCCGCAGCCAGTACCGCCAGCAGACAGGCGATCAGCAGCAGGCTAAGGCTGGTAGCAATGGTCGAATCAGCCCCCGCCTTGGCCTCATTAGCGACTGCCAGTGACTGATTGCCGAACTCACCGATCTTGTCCAGCGTTGCCTGAAGACGGGCATCTGCGGCCTGACGCTGTTTGCCGACCTGCTCGGCCAGCGCTGCCTCCTGACGGTAGGCCTGATAGACACCGTCACTCCCGGTCAGGTCGTTGAGCAGACGGTTGACCATCACACCGGCAATACGCCCGGCGCGCGGGTCGACCGCCGTCAGCTCACGCGCCCGGGAGCTGATCACCTCGTCCTGAAGGTTGAGCAACCGCTGCAACGTCTGGATATCCGGCGTGGCAGCGTGAGCAGCCAGGCCTTCGTAGGATTTGCCGACTTCCAGCAACAGCTTTTCCGCCGCCGCCACGTTATCGAGAGAACCGGCGCTGCGTTCACGGGCAATATAATTCCGAAGGTAGCCGGTCAGCTGTGCGCCCTGGCTGCTGCTGTAGCCCTGCAGCGTTCTGGCCTGAAGCACCTGCAATACGTGCTGGCGGTGACTGGCAATCAGTGTCTGCGCCTGTTCGGCATAAGCCGCACTCAACTGGCGCTCCTGATTCAGGTTATCGCGCAGTCCGGCACGCTCACCTATATAAGCAGGCACACTGTCCAGCAGTTGATTGAACCGCGCCATGCTGTCGTTGAAGGGCTGTTTGCCATCGTCGATCTGTTTGGGATCGGTGCTGACCAGCACACCAAGCAGTGCCTGGTTGGCGCGCAGCACATGCACGTAAAGCTCACTCGCGGCCCGGCTCAGGGGCGCAGATTGACCCGTGATGATGCTGATGCGTTCGCTGATCGAATGCGTGCTCTGATAGCTGATACCTGCCATGGCAAGCAGCAACACAACCAGCACGGCAAATCCACCAATCACTCGCTGAAGAATGGTCATGGCTGTCCTCTTTTGTTTTTATTGCGCCGAAGCTGATCCAGAACCGCTCGGGGTCCTGAAAATGATCGGAGCTCAAATGAGGATGTCGGCCATACCGGAGGCGACTTGAGGCAGGGTTCACACTATTTTGTACGATTTTTTATATGAAACAGCCGCCCGTAAAAAGGGCTGCCCGACCCGACGGTCATGCAGCCCTCTGTTTACAGGCAATCAGTGGAAATGACGGGTGACCGCGTCGGGCGCGTCTGGCACATCCATGTTGATCTTGCGCCACGCTGCCTGAGCGAAGCTGTACACCGAAAAGGCGATCAGCCCCAGCGCCACGATCAGCAAAACCAGCCCGCCAGCAGGCAGCTCCTGCAAACCGTTGAGCGCGTCTTTCATACCCGGCGGGTGCATGGCCTGATAGCTGGAACCGCTGACGGCCAGCAATACGGCGATTTCAATGAATGCCACACCGCGAGCGATAAGACCGAAGCGTGATACCGGGCGCACGTACTTCATGACGTCTTCGTCAGCCTCGAAATATTTCTCGAACGACGCCTTATAACCCTTGATGATGTGCACGATACCCAGCCCCAGTGGCACCAGAGCAACCACATAGACCAGCAGGTTGGAGTGATCCCACGACAGAATCGAGGCCAGCAGGTCTTGGGTCTGACTACCGCCCGAGCCACCCGAGCTTTTCAGCCCGCTGATCAGCAGGCCGAGCGCGAAAAACGCCAGCGCGCCGTAAGTGAAACCGCCCACCAGCAGACCGCCACGAATCACCAGGCCCTTGAGCTCGCGGCCGTGATGGTCGACATCCCGCGTGGCTTGCAGCACCCGCCAGGCCGCGAAGGCCAGCAGCCCGACAACCACCAGCCCTACCAGCACGTTGCCGAACGGCTGGCTCAGCAACGCCTCGAGGCTGCTGTGACTGTCAGCCGGTTGCGATGAGCCCTGCGCGGCCAGAACGGCAAACAGGCCAATAATCAGATAAACCACACCACGCGCGGCATAACCGCCTCGTGCAAGTAATACCAGTCCACGTTGCGCCGACATAAATAAAGATCCCTGAAAGTAATTACAAGCAACAGACCGGGCACGTTCTCAGGGGTTCGACTCAATTGACGGTGCGCACGCTGCACGTCGTCAATTGACGTTCTCGTTCGGGCGAGTGTCGCCACACACTCTGCTGGCGACACGGGGCAAATTGAAAGGCGTGTCTTTGAGCCTGTCGGCTGATTGACCGGTTTTCGCCTTGGGGCCCGAATCGACAATCAGGTATCGTACGCGGCCATCCTCACAAGCAAAGGTCTCCGATGCCCACGAGCAAACGCGAGCAGGCCCACACCGAGCGCCGCCTTGTTACCGCGCTGACCCAGGCCTGCGAAACCGCCAAGTCTGAACTGCCCGGCTTCTGCTGGCTGACTCATGAGGTCGATTACGCCGCCTTCCCGGCCAGCCTGCAGGTGGTCTGGGTGTTCGATACGCTGGCAAACAAGCATGCAGCGCTGGCCTGCGTGATGGGTGAGCGCATGATCGAGCTGACCCGCGAGGCATTTGACGAGGCGCAGGTGAGTGTCGCGAATGTGTCGGCACATGTGCATGTCGATTCTGAACAGGAATGCCTGCACGAGAATGGCGGCGACTGGCAGCAACGCATCAGGCGCAAATACTCGAAACGAGGTTGACCATGGCGAAAGACATCGAAAACCCGTGCATTTCCGTGTGCCAGCTCAGCGGGGACCTGTGTGTCAGTTGCGGGCGCACCAAGGATGACATCCGCAAATGGAAGCGCATGAAACGTCCGGAGAAAATGGCCGCCGTGCAACGCGCCAGCCAGCGTATGAAAAGCCTGCAGAAAAAGAATGTCTGAGACCTTAAAGTTTCATCTCTGGCGGGAAACTTCTCGAAAACGGCCCGGGTCAGACATGTCGTGACTCGGTTGCCTGGAGTCTGACGAATTACGGGAATATCGCTCTTGGCCAGTCATGCCGATCGCCGCAATACCCTTTCACTGGACAGCCTGAATTTCTTCCTCGCCGACGTGCGCGATGGTTTGGGTCCTTACCTGGCGATCTACCTGCTAGCGGTTCATAAATGGGACCCGGCCAGCATCGGCGTGGTCATGACCATTGCGGGCATCGCGGGGCTGCTGACCCAGACGCCCGCAGGAGCCTTGATCGACCGCACACCTTACAAGCGCGCGATGATCGGCGTTGCGGCGTTGCTGGTGACCCTGAGCTGCCTGATCCTGCCGTTCACCTCCTCATTTACCCTCGTTGCCCTGACCCAGGCGCTGAGCAGCGTCGCGGCCTCGGTATTCGCACCCGCTATCGCCGCCATTTCATTGGGCATTACCGGACCCAAGGCATTTACCCGACGCACCGGGCGCAACGAGACCTTCAATCATGCGGGCAACGCTTGCGCAGCCTTGCTGGCGGGCGGATTTGCCTACCTGTTCGGCCCGATCGCAGTGTTTTATCTCATGGCCGCGATGGCGCTGGCGAGCGTGGTAGCGATCAGCTTTGTCTCCGCCGACGCGATCGATCATGACGTTGCCCGAGGCTTCGATGCCAGTCACGACGCCAGCGGTCATCAACCGTCCGGGTTCGCGGCGCTGCTGAGCAACAAGCCGTTGCTGATGTTCGGTATCTGCTGCGCGCTGTTCCACCTGGCCAACGCAGCGATGCTGCCGCTGGTGAGCCAGAAGCTGTCGCAGATCAACATGCAAATGGCGACGCCGCTGACCTCGGCGTGCATTGTCGCTGCGCAGCTGGTCATGGTTCCGGCGGCGCTGCTGGTAGGGATGAAAGCCGATGTCTGGGGGCGCAAGCCGTTGCTGCTGGCCGGTTTTCTGTTTCTGCCGATTCGCGGCGTGCTCTATACCCTGTCCGATGACCCATACTGGCTGGTGGCGGTGCAGATGCTCGACGGCATCGGCGCAGGTCTGTTCGGCGCTTTGTTTCCGTTGGTGGTCAAGGACCTGACCCAGGGCAGCGGACGCTTCAACGTCAGCCTTGGCGCGCTGTCGACGATGTTCGGACTGGGCGCGGCGTTGAGCAACAGCCTGGCCGGGTTCGTGGTGCATGCGGCGGGCTACAGCGCGGCGTTCCTGACCCTGGCGGGGCTTGCGGCCGCTGCTTTCGTGCTGTTGTGGGTCGCGGTGCCGGAGACGCTTTCGCTGAGCAATCCTGCGCCTGATCCGAAGCCTGAACAGGCCCTGAGCACTTGAGCTGAACTACTCCGACATCACCACCCGAACCTGCCAGCCCTCGCGCTGGCAGGTCGCAATCACCAAACCGTCGCCAGCCCCCTCCGTTCCGCCGACCCAACACCCCGCTTCATCCCACAAACCGCTGCGCCCCGCCGACGCCCAGCCGCCAGTCGGCCCGCCATGATTGGCCATCAGCACAGGCAGCGAATGGCGCCGGGCGTGCCCTGCGAGTAGCTTGGCATCGTGCTCATAACCTCCCGGCGAGATCAGCACACTGGCGGCGTACAGCCAGGCATCACCGTCTGCGATGCGCTGCACATGCTCGGGATGACTGAAGTCTGCGCAGACACACAGGCCGATGCGATGCGCACCAAGCTTTAGATAGCCATCTTCGCGCCCCGCACTGAATACCGCGTCTTCACCGGGGTGCAGGTATTGTTTGGCGTAGGCAATGACATCACCTTCGGTCGTGAACGTCAGCGCGCCGATCTTGATGCTGCCATCCGCGCCTTTGAGCGGGACGCCTAGGGTGGTCACCAGCTGCAATTGCACCGCCAGCGCCCGAATCGGCTCCAGGCAGGCATCGCGTGGGTCAAGGGCCAGTTCAAGGGCGAGATCAGGCTCGTAGCCAGTCAGTGACAGCTCGGGAAACAGCAGGTAATCCGCGCCCAGATCAGCAGCGCGCTGCATGAACGTCAGGTGCCCGGCGAGATTGTGTTTGAGCTCGCCTCTGATCGAACAGAATTGCGCAGCGGCCAGTGTCGGTGAGGTCATCGAATTGTTCATAGGCCATTAAGCTCGGTGGGGTGTGCATCATAGGGGGTTTGATGATTCGTGCGGATCGGAATGTGCTGATAACGGACACGACAGTTACACATTCTCGTTCCGACGCGTTGCGTTTGTAGGCGATTCAAGAGGTTACGATGGCTGCGATGGGCTGCGAAGCGGCGCTCCTCGGTTGCGTTTGATGTACCGTGTGTGATTATCGTGCGACGCTCCGCGCCGCATGCCGTTCTGGACGCTCTGCGTCCGATCTTGAGTGTGCGGTGCAGATCGCGTGACGCTCTGCGTCACACAGCGGTTTTGCAATGTCAGTGATGGTTGTTTCTGACTCAGGTCACCTTTGCGCCCTTACGGCGCCCTACTTTGAGGGACCAAAGTAGGCAAAGTCCCAGCTCCGTTTCCGGCCCGACTTCGTCGGGTTCCTTCGCCCTGTCACTGATCCGGGGGCCGCCGCAACGGGCCATCCTTGGCCCGGTGCGGCTTGCTCGGCGTCTTGCCTCGCATCCCCCGGATCAGTGTCAGGACTCAGCCGTCACTTACGTCGCAATCGGCGTCGTCAGTGCCATCGCGATAAAAAAGCGCTTTGACTATAGTGCGACGCTCCGCGTCGCATGCCGTTCTGGACGCTCTGCGTCCGATCTTGAGTGTACGGCGCAGATCGCGTGACGCTCTGCGTCACACAGCGGTTTTGCAATGTCAGTGATGGTTGTTTCTGACTCAGGTCACCTTTGCGCCCTTACGGCGCCCTACTTTGAGGGACCAAAGTAGGCAAAGTCCCGGCTCCGTTTCCGGCCCGACTTCGTCGGGTTCCTTCGTCCTGACGCTGATCCGGGGGCCGCCGCAACGGGCCATCCATGGCCCGGTGCAGCTTGCTCGGCGTCCTGCCTCGCATCCCCCGGATCAGCGCCAGGACTCAGCCGTCACTTACGTCGCAATCTGCGTTGTCAGTGCCATCGCGATAAAAAAGCGCTTTGACTATAGTGCGACGCTCCGAGTCGCATGCCGTTCTGGACGCTCTGCGTCCGATCTTGAGTGTACGGCGCAGATCGCGTAACGCTCTGCGTCACACAGCGGTTCAGCGATGCCAGTGATGGTTGGTTACGGCTTAAGGCACCTTTCGCCCCTCGGCGAGTGACTTTGAAGGATCAAAGTAACCAAAATCGTGGCTCCGTTTCCGGCCCGACTTCGTCAGGTTTCGTCGTCCTGACACTGATCCGCCACTTACGTAGCACTCTGCGTCGTCAGTGCTACCGCGATAAAAAAGCGCTTTCGTTTATGCAGTGGCTACGGGCAGGGCATGACGTTGTGGTGCAGCATAGATGTGAAGCAGAGCGTCACCCAACGCGAGCATCACTGTGGGAATCAATCAGATCATTATCGTGCATTAACAACAGACGCAGAAACCACACCTCATCCATAAAACACCCTTACACATAGTTACATTTGAATTTCCACACCCGTTGTACGACGTCTTATCTTGTCCGGAAATGAGTCACGTCTCACTACAATAACAATGGAGATAGAACGCATGTCTGGCACACCTACGCTTGAAGAAAAGGCTGCGCCCGCAGCCGAACCCCGCCTCAAAAAACTGGCAAAGCTACTCGGCCCTGGCATTATTGCGGTGCTTTCGTGGTTGGGCGCCGGTGACCTGATCACCTCTTCGGTGGCAGGTGCCAGCTACGGCTACGCCATGATGTGGGTGCTGGCGATATCACTGCTGCTCAGGTTCCTGATCGTCAACATCATTGCCAGGTTCCAGTTGTGTAACAACCAGGGCATGACCATTCTTCAGGGTTACGCGCAACTGCATCCGCTTTTCGCGTGGTTCATGCTTGGCTACGCGTTGCTGATGGGACATTTGATCAACGCCTACATGATCAAGGGCGCCGGTGAAGCGCTGGCGATGTTGCTGCACATCAATCAGCCGCTGCTCTGCTCAGCGGCTGTAGTGATTGCCGTCTGGCTGCTGGTCGGTCGTAATATCTACACCATGATCGAAGGCGTCATGAAGGTGTTGCTGGCGATCATGACGCTGGCGTTCCTCACTCTGGCGATCATGTCCGGCCCCGATGTCAGCGGTATCATCAAGGGCACTATCGGCTTCAGCATTCCACCCGATGAAGGCGTACATGGTGCGCTACTGGTGGCGGTGTCGGTGATCGGCGCAGTCGCCGGTTCCATTGCCAATTTCGTCCACCCCTACGTCATGCGCGAAAAAGGCTGGACGGGCCCGCAGCACAAGCGCATCCAGCGTAACGATCTGTTGTTTGCAGTCATCGTCGGTATCGTCATCAACCTGGCCATCTGGGTGGTGGGCGTCGAAATCCTGCGGCCCAATGGCATTCAGGTGAATACACTGGCTGATCTGGGCAAAGCGCTGGAAATATTCTTCGGTCCGTTGGGCTGGTACATTTTTTTCATCGGCGTATTCGCCACGCTGTTCGCCAGCATTTCCGGCAAGACCACCGCCTTTCCGATGCTGATCACCGATGCGTTCCAGCACATCCGTCCGAAGCGCCGCGAACGCTACGGCAAGGTCTTCCACAACGACCCGATGCACAAGTGGTTCATGCTGTTCATTCTGGTCACCCCGCTGATCTGGTCACTGCCCGGCATGCCCGACTTCGTGACCCTGACACTGGGCGTCAACGCGTTGAACATCATTGGTTTGCCGATTATCTCGCTCGGGCTGCTGATCATGTCCAATCAGAAGTCGCTGTTGAGCAAGGAATACCGCAACAACAGGTTCGAGAACATCGCGCTGACCTTCGCGACCGGCCTGGCGCTGTGGGTGGCGTTTCAGTTGGGGACGGAGTTGATGGCCTGAACCCCATAGATCACTATATTTCCATCAAATAAAACGTTCGCGAGCCCGTGCCCGTCGCTGGGCATGGACTCGGTTTGCCATGATCGAATGCCCTCCAGAACCTCAACCCTGCTCTCGTGCTTCAGCCCCCCCTGCCGGTTGATACAACTGTTACATCCCCGCCGAACAACAAACAGCAATAATTCTCAATGGAGATGTTATATTGTATCTATAACTATCAGGAAGTCTCACATGTCGTCTCGTAGAATCGCGTCTCTGGCAGGCTTGGCAATCGGGGTATTGGGCAGCAACAGCTATGCGCAGGAGGTGCCGCAAACCATTGAACTGGAGAGCGTCAACGTCACCTCCGACTATCAGTACGAGACCGCCACCAGCCCGGTTCAGGGCTATCGCGCCACCCGCTCGGCCACCGCCACCAAAACCGATAGCGCGATCAGGGACATCCCGCAGTCGATCAGCGTGGTGCCCGCGTCAGTGCTCAAGGATCTGGGCAGCAACAGTGTCGAGCGTGCGCTGGACTTTGCCGGTGGCGTGTCGAAGCAAAACAATTTCGGCGGCCTGACACTTTACGAATACAGCATCCGCGGCTTCACCACTTCCGAGTTTTACAAGGACGGTTTCAGCGCCAACCGCGGCTACCCGACCACACCGGACGCCGCAAACATCGAGCGCATCGAAGTGCTGAAAGGCCCGGCTGCCAGCCTGTACGGCCGTGGCGACCCTGGTGGTACGGTCAATATCGTGACCAAGAAGCCGCAACGCGAAGCCTTCACCACCCTGCAGACCAGTGCGGGCAGTTGGGATCGCTATCGCACCGCGCTGGACGTCAACACGCCGCTGGATGAACAGGGCAACCTGCTGTCGCGGGTCAATCTGGCTGTCGAAGACAACAACAGCTTTCGCGACCATGTCGAGAGCAAGCGGGTGTTCGTCGCCCCGTCCTTCAGTTGGCAGCTGAACCCTGACACCAGCCTGCTGGTGGAAACCGAGTTCGTCCGGCACACCTCCACCTTCGACCGCGGCGTGGTCGCGCCCAACAACAAATGGAGCGGTGTGTCGCGCTCGACCTTTCTGGGCGAGCCGGACGATGACATCGATAACGACAACAACATGGTCCAGTTCGCACTTGACCATCAGCTCAATGACGTGTGGTCGCTGCGCCTCGCCAGTCATTACAAGCAGGGTGAGATGTCGGGCTTTGCCAGTGAGGCGCGCCCGCTGAATGCCGACGGCCGTACCGTCAACCGTCGTTACCGGGAACGCGACAACAATTGGCATGACAGCATCACCCAGCTCGAACTGCGCGGCCGTTTCGACGGCCTTGGCGTCGAGCATGAAGTGCTGATCGGCACCGAGTACGAAAATTACCGCAAGAACGAACGGGTCACGACCATCGCCGGCAGCCCTTACGCCATCGATATCTACAACCCGGTGTACGGCCAGCCGAAACCTAATGGCGCGCGCTCGGGGACCGACTTCTACGAGCACATCGAAAGCCGTGCATTGAACCTGCAAGACCAGATCATCTTTACCGACAAGCTGCGCGGCATGATCGGCGCGCGCTATGAACACTTTGATCAGCAGGTGGATGATTTCACCACCAACGCCACTTCCGGCCAGCGTCAGGACGCCTTCACCCAGCGTGCCGGGCTGCTTTATCAGCTCACTCCGCAAGTCGGTCTGTTCGCCAACGCATCCACTTCGTTCAAACCCAACAACGGGCTGGACGCTGCGGGTCAGACCTTCGACCCGGAAGAAGGCGTCGGCTACGAAGTCGGGATCAAGAGCGAGCTGTTCGACGACCGCCTGAGCACCACCCTCGCCGCTTTCCATATCGAAAAGGAAAACGTGCTGGCACTGGACCCGGGCACCGACACAAACCGCGCAGTGGGCAAGGCACGCAGCCAGGGGTTCGACCTGCAATTCACCGGGCAAGTCACCTACGCGGTGCGAATTATCGGGGCGTTCGCCTACATCGATGCCGAAGTGACCAAGGGCGACCGGACCATCCCGTCAGGCAGCCGCATTCTTGGTGTAGCCAAACACAGCGGCAGCCTGCTGAGCGTCTATGAGTTTCAGGAAGGCGTGCTGCGTGGCTCGGACGTCGGAGCTGCGTACACCTACGTCGGTGATCGTTCGGGGCAGTCCGGTGGTGATTTCGAGCTGCCCGCTTATCAAACCGTGGACGTGCTGGCACATTACAAGGCCAGCGACAACGTCACGGTGGGTTTGAACCTGAACAACATCTTCGATGAAAAATACTACGAGCGCTCCTACAGCAACTACTGGGTCGCGCCCGGCGAACCGCGTAATTTCACGGTCAGCCTGACACTCAGCCTTTGACGCAGACAACCTTCGACTCACACCCATAAGGATGCACCATGCTTGCAGCAAAATCGTTACTGGCCCTGAGCCTGCTCGGCGCACTGTTCGCCACCCAGGTTAGCGCCCACGGGCTGTGGACCGAGCAGCGACGTGGCAATATCGAAGTGGTTTACGGCCATGGCGCGGAAGACAACGCCTTCAAGGCCCCAAAAGTCAGCGCCGCCTGGGCTTATGATCGTCAGGGCAAAATGATCCCGGTGACGGTACAACGCTTTGAAGACCATGCTCGACTGATCCCGCTGAAGCCGCCTGCCGTGATGTCAGTGGCGCTGGATAACGGCATGTGGACGCGCAACGCCGAAAAAAAGTGGATCAACGAAGGCCGCAGCAAAGTGCCCAACGGCACCGACTCGATTCACACCTTTAAATACAGCGTCGCGATCTATGAAGAAGGCGCGCATCTGCCAACCTTCGAGAAGCTGAACTTCGTCATTGTGCCGCAGGCTGATCCGTTGCATGTCGGCGTCGGCAAACCGTTGCCGGTGCGCGTGCTGATCGACGGCAAGCCAGCCGCCGGTATCAAACTGATCGGCGATTATCGCAGCGCACCCGACGTGGTCAGTGCCGAGACCGACGCCCAGGGCCTGGCGAATGTGATCGTGCGCAACGAGGGGCTGAATATCATCGCGGCCGAGGTCAGCCTGCCAGTCAAGGACAACGCCGATATTGCCGAACGAGGCCTGTTCACCTCGCTGACGTTCGTGGGTGAGGCACACCACGACTGACGTTGTCATAAGGTCGAGAAACGCCTGGTTCAGGCGTTTCTTTACCTGAATACGGTTGCACTGAACGCACAACGTCCTTCAAACCAGCTCCAGACACCCTTCATATTCCCTCAAGTAAACAAAGTTTCCAGAAACCTCTGGACGCTGCATTTTCTTTCGCCTATAAAACAGCATAAAGAATATTAAATTCCTGTAGAGAATTTTATTCTGCACGAACAGACCTCTGTATCTGACCTTTTTCGCCCTTGTACCGAGCTGCCGCCACCCTCCAGAGGACACGCCATGCAACACGAGAAGAACCATTTCATCCTGAAGATCAGCTGCCCGGCAACCTCCGGCATTGTCGCGGCAGTGACTTCGTACCTGGCTGGCAACAGCTGCTACATCGGTGAAATGGCCCAGTTCGATGACGAGTTCAGCGGCACCTTTTTCATGCGCGCGGTGTTTCGCTTCAACGATGGTCACGACGGCGATATACAGCAGTTGAAAGCCGGATTCGAAGCCGCCGTGGCCAGGGATTTCGCAATGCAATGGGAGCTGCACGACACACGTCGGCCCATGCGCGTGCTGTTGATGGTGAGCAAGTTCGACCATTGTCTGACTGACCTGCTGTATCGCCATCACAAGGGCGAAATGGACATGACCATTACCGCCATCGTGTCCAACCACCTCGACCTGCGACCGATGGCCGAGCGCGAGGGCATTCGCTTCATTTACCTGCCGGTAACCAAGGACACCAAAGCCGCGCAGGAAGCTGCGCTGATGAAGGTGGTCGATGAAACCGGCACCGAGCTGGTGGTGCTGGCGCGCTACATGCAGATTCTTTCCGATGAGCTGTGCAAGCAGTTGGCAGGCCGGGCGATCAATATTCATCACTCGTTTCTGCCAGGTTTCAAGGGCGCCAAGCCTTATCACCAGGCATACGAGCGCGGCGTGAAGCTGATTGGCGCCACCGCGCATTACGTCACCAGCGACCTGGACGAAGGCCCGATCATCGAACAGGAAGTACAGCGTGTCGATCATGTGTACTTGCCCGACGATCTGGTTGCCGCAGGCCGTAACAACGAAACCATCGCGCTTTCCCGAGCAGTGAAATATCACCTGGAACATCGGGTGTTTCTGAATACCGACCGAACGGTGATTTTCCGATGAGCGCGCGCATCATCGACGGCAAGGCCGCGGCGGCTCGCGTTCTGGAGCAGGTCAGACAGGACGTGCACGGCTTGAAAGCCGAGGGCATCGAACCGGCACTCGCGGTCATTCTGGTGGGCGCCGACACCGCCAGCGAGGTGTACGTGCGCAACAAGATCCTGCGCGCCGAGGAAGTCGGCATCCGCTCGCTGGAACACCGGCTGCCTGCCGACAGCAGCCAAGCGCGCGTGCTGGCGTTGATTGCCGAACTGAACGCCGACAACAGCGTTAACGGCATTCTGCTGCAACTGCCCTTGCCCGCCCACATCGAAGAAACAAGGGCCTTGCAGGCCATTGACCCAGGCAAAGATGTCGACGGTTTCCACAGTGAAAACGACGGCGGCCTCAGCCAGGGACGCCGCGTGCTGACCCCCTGCACGCCCAGCGGCTGCATGCACTTGCTCAACGAGACCTGCGGTGACCTGACCGGCAAGCATGCGGTGGTGATCGGCCGCTCGAATATCGTTGGCAAACCCATGGCCGCCCTGCTATTGCAGGCGCACTGCTCGGTCACCGTGGTGCATTCGCGCAGCAGCGATGCCAAAGCCTTGTGCCAATTGGCGGACATCGTGGTCGCCGCCGTCGGTCGGCCGCATCTGATCGATGCCAGTTGGCTGAAGCCCGGCGCGGTGGTGATCGACGTCGGCATCAATCGCATCGACGATCAGGGCCGCAGCCGTTTGGTGGGTGACGTCGATTTCGACAATGTTCTCGATGTGGTTTCCGCCATCACCCCGGTGCCCGGCGGCGTCGGGCCGATGACCATCGCATTTCTGATGCAAAACACAGTGACCGCTGCCAGACAGCAAGCCCACGCGCAACGCAGCCAATCGGAGGCCGTATGCCTTTCAATCTACTGAAATACGGGCTCAGCTCGGAGTACCCGGTCGAGGTGGATCTGCCGGCGCCCAAGGAACTCAAATCCTCTTATGACGTGGTCATCATCGGCGGCGGCGGTCATGGGCTGGCGACGGCTTACTACCTGTCGAAATACCACGGCATCAGCAATATCGCGGTGCTGGAAAAAGGCTACCTGGGCGGCGGCAACACCGCGCGTAACACCGCTGTGATCCGCTCCAACTACCTGACCAGCGAGGGCGTGAAGTTCTATGCCGAGTCAGTGAAGATGTTTCAGGGCCTGTCCAACGAATTCGACTTCAACATCATGTATTCCGAACGGGGCCAACTGACCCTGGCGCACACCGATGCCACGGTACGTTCATTTCGCCAGCGTGCGGAGGTCAACAAGCATTTCGGCGGCCGTACCGAGATGATCGACCGCCAGCAGATCCGCGAACTGGTGCCAAGCCTGAATCTGGACCCCGGCCATCTGCCGGTACTGGCAGGTTTGTGGCACATGGACGGTGGCACCGCGCGCCACGATGCGGTCGCCTGGGGTTACGCCAAGCAGGCCGCCAAGCGTGGCGTGGAAATTCATCAGTTGACCGAAGTGCAGGAACTGGTGATCGAGAACGGCAGCATCACGGCGGTGAAAACCAATCGCGGCACCATTCAGTGCGGTTGCGCCGTACAAGCGGTTGCGGGCATGAGCTCGCAAATGATGAAAAAGGCCGGAATACGTTCGCCGATCCAGACTTTCCCGCTGCAAGCCATGGTCACCCAGCCGTTCAAGCCTTTTCTCGACCCGCTGGTGAGTTCCTCGGCCCTGCACTGCTACGTGCAACAGACCAGCCGTGGCGAAGTGGTGTTCGGTGGCGGTTCCGATCCATACCCGTTGTTCAACAGCCGCTCGACGCTGGGCCTCAAGGAAAGCCTGCTGGCCCACGCCATAGAGATGTTTCCGTTTCTGGCCAACGCCAAATTGATGCGCCAGTGGGCCGGGATCACCGACATGACCCCGGATTACAGCCCGATCATGGGCCTGTCACCGGTGAAGAATTACTACCTGGACGCAGGCTGGGGCACTTGGGGTTTCAAGGCCACGCCGATTTGCGGCAAGACCATGGCCGAACTGGTGGCCAGCGGCGGCACAGTGCCGGAGCTGATCAGGCCGTTCGGGCTGGAACGTTTCTCGACCTTTCAGCAAGTCAACGAAATGGGCGCGACAGCGGCCAGCCACTGACGGAGAGCGACACATGAAAATCATGACCTGCCCGCTCAACGGGCCGCGCAATATCAGCGAGTTCACCTACGGCGGCGAATTCAAACCCATGCCCGACCCGCAGACTTGCAGCGACGCCGAATGGGCCGATTACGTGTTCAACAGTGAAGACGCCCTGGGCGTGGTCCGCGAATGGTGGATGCACAACCCGTCCAGCTACTGGTTTCTGGCCGAACGCCATACCGGCAGCGACGAGATCATTCGCACCTTCGACCCGCGCGAAGTATTCAGCACCCGCGTCGACTTCACGTCCGCGCCTGCCAAGGAGATCGCAGGATGACCCGCCCCGCCCGCCTGCCCGCCCCCATGGGCCTGCTGATCGATCGCAACCAGCCGCTGACGTTCAGTTTCGATGGCCGAACCTATCAGGGCCTGCAAGGCGACAGCATTGCCAGCGCATTAGTGGCCAACGGTCGCTTCCTGCTGTCGCGCTCGTTCAAATACCACCGCCCGCGTGGCCCGCTGACCATGGCTGGCCAGGACGCCAACAGCTTGATCCAGTTGCCCCACGAGCCCAACGTGCTGGCCGACACCTTTGCTTTGCAAGAAGGCCTGCAGGCCAGCGGACAGAACTTCAACGGTTCGCTGGACAACGACAGGGACGCGTACCTGGGCAAGTTCTCCAGGTTCATGCCGGTGGGCTTCTACTATCGCTCGTTCTACAAGCCCAAAGGCATGTGGAAAGTCTGGGAACCGATCATTCGCAAAAAGGCCGGGCTGGGCGTGCTGGACCTGAATTTCCAGCCTGAGTATTACGACAAGGCTTATCTGTTCACGGACCTAGCCGTCATCGGTGCGGGGCCTGCCGGGTTGCAGGCAGCGCTGATTGCCGCCAACGCCGGGGCCAAGGTATTGCTGATCGAGCAGCAACCGATTCTCGGCGGCTCGCTGACCTACGCGCGTTTCGATATCGACGGCCAGCGTGCCGAGCAACTGCGCCGCGAGCTGGTCGCTGCGGTAGACGCACATGGCAATATTCAGGTCCTCAAACAGGCGACCTGCAATGCCTGGTTCACCGACAACTACCTGCCGGTGATTCAGGGCAAGCGCTTGTACAAAGTGCGCGCCACGCAGTGTCTGGTGTGCAGCGGCTCGCTGGATCAGCCGGTGATTTTTCGTAACAACGATTTGCCCGGCGTGATGCTGACCAGCGCCGTGCAGCGCCTGATGAAGCTGTACGCAGTCAAGCCCGGCAGACGCGCGGTGGTGCTGACCGGCAACGAAGACGGTTACCTCGCCGCACTGGACCTGCACGATCAGGGCGTGGAAGTGATCGCCGTTGCCGACATGCGCTCCCAGCCTGCCGACCGACAGTTGCAGCTCGCACTGGAAAAACGCGGCATTACTTGCCACATGAGCACGACGGTCTACGAAGCGCTGCACGAAAAAGGCATGCGCCATGTCAGCGGTGCCGAACTGCGCAAGATCACCGGTCAAGGCCAAGTGGCGGACAGCGGCTTCACGGTCGACTGCGATCTGCTGTGTATGTCGGGCGGTTACATGCCGGTCTACCAATTGCTCTGCCAGGCGGGCGGCAAACTCGCCTACGACGATCAACAGGCCGAATTTGCCCTCAGCGGCCTGCCGCAGAACCTGAGCATCGCCGGTTCAGTGAACGGCTATCACGCGCTGGACAATGTGCTGGCTGATGCAGCCAACGCAGCGAACAACGCGGTTTCGGCACTGGGTCTGAAGGCCGCTGACAAACCGGCCGCCCTGCGCGGTGAAGCCCAGGTCAATTTCAGTTGGCCGATCTTTCCTCACCCCAAGGGCAAGGATTTCGTCGATTTCGACGAAGATTTGCAGGTACGTGACATCGTCAACGCCACGCGCATCGGCTACCGCGATATCCAGCTGGTGAAACGCTACTCCACGGTCGGCATGGGTCCGTCGCAAGGCCGCCACTCGGTGCTGCCGACCGCACGTCTGGTAGCGGCATCGACCCAGCGCAGCGTCAGCGAAACCGGTGTCACTACGGCTCGTCCGCCCTTCGAGGCCGAGAAGCTGGCGCACGTGGCAGGTCGTGCCTTTGACCCGTACCGCCAGACACCCATGCATCAGCGCCATGTGCAGGCAGGCGCAAAAATGATGCCTGCCGGAATCTGGCAGCGCCCGGCGTTCTACGGCAAGCCGTCGCAACGTGACGCCTGTATGCAGCAGGAAGCCCTGCATGTGCGCAACAAGGTCGGCATCATCGATGTCTCGACCCTCGGAGGTCTGGACGTGCGTGGCCCGGATGCCGCCGAACTGCTCAATCGTATGTACACCTTTGCGTTTCTCAAACAACCGATCGGCCGCTCGCGCTATGCGCTGATGACCAACGAACAGGGCGTGGTGATCGATGACGGAGTGTGCGCACGGTTTACCGAACAGCATTTCTACGTCACCGCCACCACCAGCGGCGTGGACCGTATTTACCAGCAGATGCTCAAGTGGAACGCGCAGTGGCGTCTGAACGTGGACATCACCAACGTGACGGCGGCGATCGCGGCGGTCAACGTGGCAGGCCCGGATTCGCGCAAGGTGCTGGCGCAGGTGTGCAGCGATCTCGACCTGTCCGCCGAGGGCTTTCCCTATCTTGGCGTGCGGCAAGGCACCATTGCGGGCATAAAAGCGCGACTGCTGCGGGTCGGTTTCGTCGGCGAACTCGGTTACGAGATCCACGTTGCGGCGCGGCATGCCCTCAGGCTGTGGGACGCGCTGACAGAAGCGGGCAAGGCATTCGACATGCGCCCGTTCGGCGTCGAGACCCAGCGCCTGTTACGTCTGGAAAAAGGCCATGTGATCATCAGCCAGGACACCGATGGCATGACCCACCCCGGCGAGATCGATATGGGCTGGGCGGTCAGTCGCACCAAACCGTTCTTCGTCGGCCGTGGCTCGGTGGACATCCTTGAGGCTCTGCCGCAAAAGCGCAAACTGGTGGGCTTCACCCTGCCCAAGGCCAGCCCGCTACCGCTGGAAGGCCATTTGGTGCTCAGGGGCGCCGATATCAGCGGTAACGTGACCTCCTGCGAGTACTCGCAAACCCTTGGCATGATCATCGGCATGGCGTACGCCGCGTTCGATCAGAGCACACTCGGCCAGCAGATTCCGATCCGCGTCGAAGATGGCGTGGTGGTGCAGGCCACCGTGGTGAAACTGCCTTTCTTCGATCCTGAAAACCAGCGCCAGGAGCTCTGAACCATGACCAGTATCACCACAGACCGCCCTGTCGAACTTGACGCCACCTCCCTGTGCACGCTGGAAGACCTGACCGACCTGCCGCGCGTGGGTTTTCGCGGTTCGCAAACGGCGGACTACCTGACAGCACGCGGCTTCAGCCTGCCCGAGGCGCCGAATCGCGCCTTCACTCAGCCGGATGGCAGTCATGTCGCTCGCCTGTCGCAGAGCGAATACCTGTTGCTGGGCAGTCGGCTCGATCAAGGGCAGCGCATTGCCGATGAAGAAGCCCGCTGGGAGCTGGACCACAGCGCCAATTACCTGCTGCCCCGCGAAGACAGCCACGCCTGGCTGCAACTGAGTGGCGCGTGCGTTGCGCAGGTGATGGCCAAAGTGTGCGGTGTGGACCTGCGCCCGCAGGCGTTCGGCCCCGGCTCGGTGGCGCAGACTTCGGCAGCGCGGATCAACGTGATCGTGATCAACGTTGGCGCGCAGACCGAGCCCTGTTTCCAGATTCTCTTTGATCGCGCTTCGCTGGCGTATTTCAAGGACGCCATGCTGGACGCCATGGCCGAGTTCGATGGGCGCAGCCTGTAGGAAATGAATAGCTGTGTCAGGGCGTCCAATGCGTCCCTGACTCAGAAACGACAAACATGCCCGTTACCGCCATCCCGCCTAAAGAATACCGGAAACAAGCCGTTGCACTCTTGATAGACCATAGGCTCTGTACGAAAAGTCGGCGAGCGAAGGTCAGGCAAGGCAAAAACAGGCAAGGAAGCGGAGTCTACGGGTTGTAAATGAGCATTCCGCGCCTGTTTTTAACGCAGCATCACCGAGCGCAGCCACTTTTCGTACAGAGCCTAAGACAACGCTCCGGGCAAAGGTCCGGCGCGACAGACTGCAATCATGCAGCGCCCAACACGTGCGGCAGCACTGGACACTCCGGAGCTCAAATGAATATCAAACAGAAACTGACGTGGGCGTTCGCAGTGATTGCGTGCTTGCCCATCGTGGTCGTGGCTGCAATCGTGATCGTGAACCTGCGTGACAAGGCGACCAGCGACTTTGTCGACAGCAGCGGACGGGAGATTCGCCAGGTTGACAATGCCATGCAGTTGTTCTTTGACGGCATCACGCAGAACGTCAATTACATCGCGGCGCACCCGCTGATTGCCGGCGCAGGCGACGATTTCCGTAACTACATGGGCGCAGCCGCCACTGCGCAGTCGGAAAACGACAGGCAGGCCACCGAGCTGTTCGCCAGCATCGCCAAGGCCCATCCGGCCTACTCTTATGTCTCTTATGGTCTGATCAACGGCAGCTACATCATGACGCCGGAAGACCCGAAAATGAGCAACTACGACCCGCGTGTGCGGCCGTGGTACAAAACCGCAATGGCCAACGCTGGCAAGACCGTGCGCAGTGACGCGTATTACTGGGCCAACGACGATGCGGTGCTGGTCAGCACCATCCGGGCCATCCCCAACAAGCTGGGCAACCCCGGTGGCGTGGTCAACATCGACGTGTCACTCAAGCAACTGACCAATATCGTCAAACAGATCAAGCTGGGTGAAAGCGGCTACCTGATGCTGATGGAAAAGAACGGCACGGTGCTGGTCGATCCCAAACAGCCGGAGCACAACTTCAAGAAACTGGGTGAACTGGGCGATGGTTTCGCCGAGCTGGCGAAAACCGGCAGCGGGCTGGTGGAACTGACGCTTAACGGCGAACGTTACATGGCCAACGTCTACCCGTCCGAGCAACTGGGCTGGAACTTCATCGGCCTGATCAAGCAGGACGAAGTGATGGCCTCGGCCACCCGCCTGACCTGGCTGATCGGCATTATCGCTGCGGTGCTGGCGCTGGTGTTCGCGATTGTCGGGGCCAGTTTTGCCAGTGTCATCGTGCGGCCTATCCACAGTGTTTCCAGCGGGCTGGAAGGCATTGCCGGTGGCGAGGGCGACCTGACCCAGAACCTCACCGTGCGCGGCACCGACGAAACCGCGCAGCTGGCGGGCTGGTTCAACAAGTTCCTCACCGCGATTCGCAGCCTGATCCAGCATATCGGTCAGGCCGCCGGGAAGATTCTCGAGGCCTCACACAGCTCCACCCGCGTCTCCAATGACATGGCCGAAGCGGCCGGGCGTCAGCGTGAAGCGGTGGACATGGTGTCGACCGCCTTCCACGAGATGGTCGCCACCTCCAACGAGGTCGCCCGCTCCTGCAGCCAGGCCGCCGATTCCGCCGACAGTGGGCAACAGCAGGCCCGCGAAGGCCAGCGGCAGATCGATGAGGCGGTGCGCAGTGTCGATCAGCTCAGCGAAGAACTGGCCCGCTCGGCCAAGGATATGAGCCAACTGGAAAAAGATAGCACGGGTATTCAGTCGATCCTGAACACCATCCGTTCCATCGCCGAACAGACCAACCTGCTGGCACTCAACGCGGCCATTGAAGCCGCCCGTGCGGGTGAACAGGGTCGCGGCTTTGCCGTGGTGGCCGACGAAGTCCGCGCGCTGGCCAAGCGCACCGCCGACTCGACTGCCGAGATCGACAGCCTGCTGGGCAATCTGGCCAGAGGCACTGCCTCGGTGGCGCAACAGATGCACGCCAGTCTGGATGTTTCGCAGCAGTCCGTGACCAAGATCGGCCAGGCACGCAGCAGCTTCGGGCAGATCCGTGAGTCGGTGGATGTGATTCGTGACATGAACACTCAGATCGCGACCGCCGCCGAAGAGCAGCATCAGGTGGCGGAAGACATCAACCGGCACATCAGCCAGATCCATGGCGATGCACAGTTGATCGCCAACCTCTCGGACTCGGCCCGCGCCGACTCCAGAAGCCTGGAAATACTGTCCAGCGAACTGGACGGCCTGGTGCGCAAGTTCAAGACCTGACGCGTAGCGGCGACAAGACCAACTATCGTGCGACGCAGAACGTAGAGAACTACATTCCCATGAGCGCTCAGCGTTACATCCATCTCGTGGGAGCGAGCCGGGCGACGCTTCGCTTGCTCGCGAAGGCGGACTGACAGTGAACATAAATCTTCGGCGGTCATCCAGGCCTCTTCGTGAGCAAGCTCACTCCCACAGGGATCTGTACTCCGCCTGATGCTGCGGATTTGGCCACATCTGCCATGCGTTTCAGGACTTGTGTATAACTTCGAGCGCTGGAGCAGAGGGAGCGTAGGGAGCGATAACTTCAACTATCACGACGCATCACACTCTCGCAAACCACTCAGCCAGGAAATCCAGCATCGTGCGCAAGGTCGCTGACTGGTGATGCCGTGAGGTGTAGATCGCGTGTATGCCCATTGCTTTCGGCTGGTAGTCAGGCATCAAAGCAATCAGCTGGCCGCTGGCTATCAACGGCGCAGCCGAGTGCACCGGCTGCAAGGCAATACCTGCGCCTGCCGCTGCGGCTTCCAGCAATACCACTGAATCGTTGGCGCTGAGGTTGCCGCCCACCGGCACGCTGAGTTGCGTGTGTTGATGGGTGAATTCCCACAGGCTTTTACCGAAGTAGGAATAGGTCAGGCAGTTATGAGCGCTCAATTCCTGCGGCCTGGACGGCGTGCCGTGCGCGGCGAGGTACGCTGGCGCAGCGCAGACGACCGAGTTGCAATGCCCAAGAGGCCGGGCGATCAGGTTGGGGTCCAGTTGATTGGTGATGCGAATCGCCAGATCAATTCGCTCACTGACCAGGTCCACTGTTTCATTGCCGATGTGCAGGTCCACTGAAGTGCCCGGGTAACGTTGCAGGTACGCCGTCACCGCCGGCGCCAGGACCGCCTGTGCCAGTGACTGGGAACAGGCGATGCGCAACATGCCGCGAGGTTCGTCGACCTGCGTGTCGGCGGCCAGAGGCACCGCATCGGCCAGTTCAAGCAGTTGCTGACAGCGCAGCAAGGTCACTTGCCCGGACGCGGTCAGCCCCAGCTTGCGCGTTGTACGGTGCAACAGTCGCGCTCCCGCCCAGCTCTCCATCTGCGCCAGATAGCGGGTCACCATCGCCCGTGACATGTCCAGCGCTTCAGCGGCAGCGATCAGGCTGCCCCGTTCGTTGATGGCGCTAAACACTCGCGCCGCCATGATTCGGTCCATGATTCGTCCGATTTACGCAACCCATAATTGCCGATACTGAGGCTTTTGTTTCACTTGAAGCAACCTAAGATAGCGCCATTGTCTCTGCCCACTGAAAAGGTCGTGCCCGATGTTGCGCAACTCCCTGCTTGCCCTGTCCCTCTCCGTCCTGTTTCCTCTGGTTGCCAACGCCGCTGCTCCGCTGGCGATCGACGTTTATAATCCGGCCGAAAAAGCCATTTTCCCGGTGTCTTCCGAACTGATCACCGGCAAGCACGATGCGGTGCTGATCGACGCGCAGTTCCAGCGCAATGATGCTCAGGCACTGGTCGAGAAGATCAAGGCCAGCGGCAAGAAACTCACCACGGTCTACATCAGCCACAGCGACCCGGACTATTACTTTGGTCTGGACGTGATCCAGACCGCGTTCCCGGACGCGAAGATCGTCGCCAGCGCACCGACGGTCAAAGCGATCAAAGCGTCCATGCAGGGCAAACTCGCTTACTGGGGCCCGATTCTCAAGGACAACGCCCCGGCCAGGCTGGTCCTGCCCGACGTGCTTGAAGGCGATCACTTGACGGTTGAGGGTCAGCCGTTGCAAATCAAAGGCCTGAACGGCCCGGCCCCGGAGCGCAGTTACCTGTGGATTCCATCGCTCAAGGCCGTGGTTGGCGGCGTCGTGGTCTCCAGCGGCATTCACGTCTGGATCGCAGACACCCAGACCCCGAAATCCCGTCAGGACTGGCTCGCCACACTCAAAGGCATCGAAGCGCTGAAGCCGACCACCGTCATTCCAGGCCACTATATCGGGCAAATCCCTCAAGGCACCAAAGCTGTTGCCTTCACCGCCGACTACCTGAAATCCTTTGAACAACAAGCCGCCAAAGCAAAGGATTCCAAGGCACTGATCGACGCCATGCAGAAAGCCTGGCCGCAACTGGCCGAGCCGAGTTCGCTGGAACTGAGCGCCAAGGTCATCAAGGTCGAGATGAAGTGGCCTAATTGATCTGCTTCAGGTAAAACCCGTCCCCGCAGCGTCATGAGTCGGCGCTGACCTGCCTGAAAACGGCGTGAAAGCGCCACACGGGTATGGCCAGACGCCCTCGTCAATCGCTATGCTGCGTCCATGAATGCCCCCGTCAAAATCCGTAACCCCTGCCCGCCCGGCGCTTGCGATTGCAAGCGCGAACGGCTGGACGCGGAAGAAGCCGACCTGCGGGTCCTGCTGCTGACCCGTGACGCCGAAAAAAGCCTGATCGAACGCCTGCAGCGCATCGAAAGCCTGGAAGACCTGGCGCACATGCAGCGCAAGATTTACGAGCAACTGGGCGTGCGCGTCGACGTCGCGCCGGGCTTCAATGAGGTCCGCACCATGCGCGGCATCAGCATTGTCGTCGAGGAGAAAGTCGGGCTGTGTCGCAAGACCCGTCAATCGATCCCCGCCGCCATCCGTCGCGCCCTTGAAGCGCGTCCGCAGATTGCCTACCAGTTGCTTAACGCCAACGACCTGCTGCGCGACGCGTGATACGGCGACTGACAATGCCCGGCCTGAAAGGCCGAGCGCTTTGCAACGTACACTCAAGCTCGGTCAGCAGGCCCCTGGCGGGATGCCGTCCTTGTTGAAGTCTTTCAGGCGTTCCTTTTCTTCCGGCGTGGAATGCGCGGGCACGTCGCTTGCCGGTTCTGGTTGCTTCTCGTCTTTTTTCTCGGTCATGACTGGGTACTCCGTGTGTGGATATTTCGTAAGGCCACACGCGACGCATTCAGTTCAGACCGATTGCAAGGCTGCCTTGCGTCGCGCGACGCTGCACTCCAGTTGCCTGGCCAGCCCCTGCAAATCGAGCAGAGTCGCGCGCCAGCTGCGTTCCTGACTGCCCACACTGACCAGCGAACGAACTCGGTCGTTGACCGAAATGCCCTTGCCGACATTAGCCTGCCAGCCCTGATCGAGCATGGACGGGTCGAACTGGTTGAACGCATCGATGGCGTCGACACGGCTCACCGCGAAACCGAAACACAGGCGCTCGCCGCGCACGATCAGCACCCGCGACGCTTCGTCCTGAGACTGCGTGCCTTCGCCCAACAGGCTGCTGAGGCAGATCAGCGGTACTTGCTCGCCACGCAGGTTGAACTGCCCCAGCAGATGAGTCTCGGGTTGCGCCAGACCAATCAACTGCGTGGGCACGCTCATGATTTCCACGATCTGACTCAACGGCGCGACAAAGCGTGTCGGCGCATCGAACAGCAGACAGGCATGACGCAACATGGCCTTGGTGACATCGTGTGAAGCCTGGACCGGCTTGACGTCATACTGGTAGACCTGGGTGTAACTCTTGACTTCCGGACGCTGCAATAGCGTCGGGTGGTCAAGCAACAACGCCTGCTTGCCCTCTTCCAGGTTCATCACCCCGGCGAATAATTCAGGGTGCGGCAAGCCGTAGGCAGGCGCCTCCAGCAGGCTGCCCGGGTCTTGGCGTTGAATAGCCACCATGCGGTCATAGCCGAAGCCGCACACCCGACCATCCGGAGCGGTCAGCAGTAGCAATTGCGGCTTGGACATCTGACGCGGGTGGTCCAGCCCCAGTACTTGCGACAAATTGAGCGCCGGGACCCTGGTGCCACGTACCGACGTGACCCCGAAGCAACAGTCACTGGCAAAATCCGATGGCGATATCTCGGGGTTGTCCACCAGTTCGGTCACAACGCTGGCATCGATGCAGAAATGACGGCTGTCGCACTCGAACACCAGATAATGCAGCAGGCGGCTTTTGGCAGCCTGGGCCTGATCATTCAGCACTTGCGCGCCAGGGTCGGCGGCGAACAGCACGCCCGGCAAACGGGTCAGCACATCGAGGTCCAGCTTGTCGATCATCCGCGCATCTTCTGCGCTCAGCAGCACCGACGGCAGCAGCCCGGCGCTGGTGCCACCCGGCCCCAACGGGCTGAACTGCGAATCTCGGGCCTTGAGAATGTCGCACACCGCGTCAATCGCCAGCCCCAGATAGCCACCGCTGTATTTGAGGATTGCTACCAGCGGAGTCGGCGAAGAAACCTCGTCGTTCTGCGCCAGCTCGCCACGCAAATCCACCAGCGGCACCGGCTTGCCACGCAAGGTAAACACCCCCAACAGCGCGCCACGGGTCAACGGGTGCGGCTGCAGGTTTTCCGGCCAGTGTACCGCCTCCATCAACGCGTCTGCGACAACGGCGAGATGGACGCCGTTGATCTGCACCACACCATAAGCAGTCAGGCTGCTCATGCAGGTTGTCCGACGGACACCTTGTCCAGTGTTTCGGTGTAACCGGTCAGGTTGGCCTGGTGCAACTCGGTGATCAGAGTTTCGACTTGCTGCGCCGACAAGCGCTGTTTTTCGGTCGCGCTATTGATGCCGTCGATGGCCTGGGTGGTCTGCATGACGCCGTCCACGATGTGCTCGAACGCTTCACCGGCCGTCAGCGAGATCTCGTTGCCCGACTCGATACGGCTGACCGTTTCCAGAATCAGCTTGTTGATTTCCTTGGTCGCCCGCGAGGACTTTTCAGCCAGCTTGCGCACTTCGTCGGCGACGACCGAGAACCCCAGCCCGTGCTCACCGGCGCGTGCAGCCTCGATCGCGGCGTTGAACGCCAACATGTTGGTCTGACTGGCGATCTCGCTGATCACCTGAATGATGTCCTGAATACCTTCAGCCGACTTGGCGATCATGCTCATCGCATCGGATGCCTTGACCAGCGTCTGCGAGCCACGGCTGGCTTGCTCGCGGGTCAGGCGGGCCAGTTCGGTGGCGGTGTCGGTGCTCTGCGCAACATAGGAAATTGCACTCATCAGCGCTTTGACCGATTCACGCATGGCGAGGGTCTTGGCTTCGATGGCTTGCTCCATCTCGACCTGGCGGGTGATGTCGGTGGCAAACTTCACGACTTTGAACGGCAGGCCGTCGTGGTCGAAAATCGGGCTGTAGGTGGCCTGAATCCAGATCTTCTGCCCGTATTTACTCACCCGCATTAAGCGCCCGGAGTAGAACTCGCCCTGCCCCAGCCCATGCCAAAACTCGCGATAGGCCGTGCCGCGCACATACTCCTCCTCGCAGAAGATCCGGTGGTGCTGGCCTTTGATTTCCTGCAAGCCGTAACCCAGCGCTTTGAGGAAGTTGGCGTTGGCCGCAAGGATGTTGCCAGCCATGTCAAACTCGATGACCGCCTGGGCACGATCGATCGCGTTCACCTTGCCTTTGTCCTCGACGCTGGTTTCCTTGGCCTCGGTCACGTCGAGGGCAAACTTGACGATTTTATAGGGCTTGCCCTGCGCATCGAAGATCGGGTTGTAGGTCGCCTGAATCCAGATTTCCTTGCCGTCCTTGCGTTTGCGCTTGTACTCGTTGGCGTCGTATTCGCCACGACCCAGCTTTTCCCAGAGCTCACGGTACTGCAAAGTGCTGACGAATTCCTCGGAGCAGAACATGCGGTGATGCTCGCCGACCACTTCATCCAGTTCATAACCGAACACCGCCAGAAAGTTGCGGTTGGCTGTCAGTACCTTGCCGGTCAGGTCGAACTCGATGACGGCCTGAGAACGCTCGATCGCCCTGACCTTGCCCGCGAACTCGGCCTGACGCGCACGGCTTTCAGTGACGTCGTTGGCGAACTTGACGATTTTATACGGGCGGCCGTCCGGGTCGAAGATCGGGTTATAGGTGGCGCTGATCCATAGTTCGCGACCATTCTTGCCGACGCGCTTGTATTCCCCGGAATCATATTCGCCGCGTTCCAGCTTGGCCCAGAACGCGCGATAAGCCGGGCTGTTCAGGTAATCGTCGTCGCAGAACATGCGGTGATGCTGGCCCTGGATCTCATCGAGGCGATAACCCAGAACTTTGAGAAAGTTTTCATTGGCATTGAGCACCCGACCGTTCAGATCGAACTCAATGACGCCCTGTGAGCGGTCAATCGCGGCAACCTTGCCCTCGTACTCGGCATTGGTCTTGCGCTGCTGTGTCACGTCAGCAGCGAACTTCACCACTTTGAACGGGTTACCTTCTTTGTCGAAGATCGGGTTGTAGGTGGCTTGCAACCAGATCTCGCGACCATTCTTGCCCAGGCGCTTGTATTGCCCTTCGTCGAAGTTGCCTTTGCCGAGTTTTTCCCAAAACGTCGAATACTCGACGCTGGACGCATATTCAGGCGTGCAGAACATGCGGTGATGGCGACCCTGGACCTCTTCCAGCCGATAGCCGACGCAGTCGAGGAAGTTGGCATTGGCGCGCAGGATATTGCCTTCGAGATCGAACTCGATCATCGCCTGCGAGCGGTCGATGGCGTTCATCAGCGAGTGAAGGTCCAGTTGTACCCCGGCGTCATCAAGGGTGTTCTCTATTATTGTGGTCGACATATAAATTACTCGGCAGAGGACATCTATGGAGTGTTTGGGACGGAGCGCCGGTGGATACAGATCAGGTCAAAAGTTCGCGTTGCCTGAATGTGGAGCCTGCCGGTCAAACCGCATAATCGTGTTTCTCAATGCCCTCCATAGCGCAAACTGCAAGTGCCGACAGTTAGCTCGGCACCAAAGCGACTCTATTATTGCCGTGACCACAACCGATCTTTTTACTGCCCGACAGGCATGCCAATGCTGTCTGGCACGACAGCGATATAACGCCCTGACGCGCCTGAAAACGTGTGCTTGCTTCAGGCGAAATACCAGATGACCAAAATAACGGCACCCGTCCATCCCAACGTGAGCAAAAATGAAAGTCCGGCCAGACGCGGATCCATGAAACTCCTGTTTTAGAAGGCTTGAACAAGCAGATCGCAGCTTACGTACGGTTATATCGGCTGGATCACAGATAAATAAATTATTTTCTTCGTCGGCGTGAGCGTCCAATGAATGTTTCACATCGGGCTTTATCTGTTAACTTCCATATCTGGTAACTTCCATTTTGCAAACACTCCGCCACAGGCTCCCGATGATGAGGCAAGCATGGCCGTGATCTTTCCCGTTGACTCGCCGCCAGCCAGAGAGCGCTTCGACCATTGGCAGGATGTCGTGAGTTCGACCTATGGCCTGGTGGCAAGCCAGCCCCTTGACGACAGGCCTTTCAACGGACAGCTCAGCGTCAAGGAGCATGGCGACGTCACGTTTACCCGTATTCAGTCCTCGCCAATCCGCTACCGGCGCTTGCGCCGCGATCGACAAAGCGATCACTTTCTCATCTCACTCTCGTTCTGCCCCGACGCGTTTGTCGTGCAAAACGACAGGGAGTCACGCCAGGGCACAGGCGATATCGTCCTTTACGACAGCGCGCGACCTTACGCCTGCGGGTATCCCGAAGGTGATGATCAGATCGTGCTGACTGTGCCGCGCGAGTTAATGCTGCAACACATGCCGAACGCCGACACGCTGGTGTGCCGAACCCTGCCGGCCCAGTCCCCGCTGGGCACTATCGCCCGCACCCTGCTGACAGAAGCCTGCAACAGCCCGTCCTTGCCGCAGTCGCTGGGCGAGCGGCTCAGCGCATCGTTACTCGACGTGCTGTCCACCGCGTACGACTCGGCTTTCGCGGACACTGATGTCAGGCGCCAGTCTCATCAGGCGCAACTGTTGCAGCGCATCAAACAGTATCTGCTGAAGCATCTGCCCGACCCCGGGTTGACCGTCGAAAGCATCGCGCAGGCAAACCATGTGTCACCACGCACCCTGAACAGGCTGTTTGCCTCGCAAGGGACGACGGTCATTCGCTGGCTGTGGCAACAACGGCTCTCGGCCTGCCATAACGCGATGCTCAAGGGCCATGTGCGTCAGGTCAGCGAGGCGGCACTGAGCTTCGGTTTTACCAATCTTTCGCATTTCAGTCGCGCTTTCAAAAACGCCTATGGCGTGTCACCCCGGCAACTGCTGGCCTCACGCTGAGCCCATTGGCGTTCTCGGCACAATGACTGGCTGCCTGAGCAAAGCGGATCGGACTTTTCCCACTCAGTATGGAAGCCGTGCCGGACGCACGTTCGCGTCCCTGCAACGTTCAAGCTGATGAAGGAAATCGTTGATGAGACCCCATTCCGATAAAACCCTGCGCCTGCTGTTCCCCCAGTGGCAAGGCGGTAATAACGCGCCCTACCATTTCGGTGCGCAATTGCTCGCGTGGCTGGCGCCTGACACCTGCGGGCCAGTGGAACAGGTCCGCGTGGCCGCACCGGACGGAACGCCCCTTGCGGCTGAAGACGGCATCGTTGCCCGACGTGCGCTGCTCGAGCAGCTTGAGCATGCCCGCCAGCTGATCGACCGCCATCAGCCGGATCGGCTGGTGGTGCTGGGCGGCGACTGCCTGGTCGACCTTGCGCCATTCGCCTACCTGAACGAACGGTACGACGGAGACCTCGCCGTGCTCTGGGTCGACGCCCATCCGGATGTCATGACCCCGAAGGAGTTTCAACATGCCCATGCCATGGTCATGGGCAATCTGCTCGGCGAAGGCGACGCTGATTTCGTCGCCGCCGTGAAGCGTCCGATCAAACCGGCCAACGTGATGTATGCGGGGCTGCAGGAAACCCAGACGATGGAAACCGCGTTCATCCAGCGCCTCGGGCTGCGCAGTGCCGGGCCGCAAGCCCTGGCGCATTCCAGCGCACCGGTGCTGAACTGGCTCAAGGAGACGGGTGCCCGGCACCTGGCAATCCATCTGGACCTGGATGTGCTGGACCCGGCGCTGTTCCGCTCGTTGCTGTTCGCACAACCCGGCATTCCGACGGACAGTTTCGACGGCGTGGCACAGGGCAGCATGACGATCGAACAGATCGTTCGCCTGTTGACCGATGTGGCGGGCGTAGTGGATGTGGTCGGGCTTGGCATCGCTGAACACATGCCGTGGGATGCGTTGGCGCTGAGGAATATGCTGGCGAAGCTGCCGTTGCTGGGAAAGCCTGACGGTCAGTAAGAACCGGATCGCGGCAGGCGCATCATGCGTCGGGAACAGGGGGCTGTTTTCAGCGTCCAGCGCCCCTGATCTTCACGCGATGTATTCAGCCACGCGGTGGCCTTGGGAACACGCCGCGAACCTGCTCGTACGCCTGCGCCACGCGCAATGCCAAGGCATCCTGGAAGCGCGGCGCAACGATCATCATCGCGACTGGCAGGCCGTCGGCAAGACCGGCCGGGATCGATGTTGCCGGGTGTCCGGTCAGGTCGAACGGTGCGGTGTTGGCAAGCATGTTCAGCGCGCTGTGCACGTACTCTTCAATCGGCGCATCGGCGGCGGTCAACGGGGTCGCCACGAACGGCATGGTCGGCATCACCAGTACGTCGAAATCCTTGAACGCTTCGTCGTATTGGCGGGTGAGTTCCGGCACCAGCATGCGCGCCTTGGCGTAAGACGCGCCGTGCAGGTTTTTCAGGCTGTAATGCCCGGTCAGCGCCACGGCGCGCACGCTGCTGGACAACGTATTGGCGTGCTCGCGACGCTTGGCGCCGAAGTAGCTCATGATCTCGGGGTCATAATAGCCGTCGACGTTCATGCCGTAGCCATTGCCTTGCAGCATCTGGTACGCCGCGCCGTCAGTGGCGATGACGTTCCACATGTCCAGCGCCACCCCGTGATGCCACGGCACGCTTGCCTCACCGACCGTAGCGCCGAGACTTTCCAGTTGCGCCACGGCAGCTTTGACCAGCGCGTCCACCTGCGGCTCGGACATGCCGGGAATGGCGAAACCTTCGCGCAACAAGCCGATTTTCAGGCCTGCAACGCCTTGATCCAGGGTCGCGACACAACTGACCGCTGGCGGATTCTTCTGCCTTGAGTCGAGACCGTCAGCACCGGCAATCACGTCGAGCATCACCGCGCAGTCGCGCACGTTGTTGGCCATCGGGCCGACATGGTCGATGGTGCGTTCAATCGGAAAAGCGCCGGTGTAAGGCACCAGGCTGTACGTCGGCTTGTGCCCGACGATACCGCTCCATGCCGAGGGCATGCGGATTGAGCCGCCCTGATCGCCGCCAATGGCCATATCGACCTCTTGCAGCGAAACCAGCACGGCACTGCCGCTGGACGAGCCGCCGGCATTACGGGTCAGGTCCCACGGGTTTTTCACCGCGCCGCTGGCCGAGGTAAAGCTGGCACCGGAGAAGCACAGGTCTTCGCATACCGACTTGCCGACCACCGTTGCGCCAGCCGCCAATAAGCGTTTAACCACTGTGGCGTCTTCGGAGGGCATGTAGCCATCCAGGCTCAAAGAGCCATTAGCCATCGGTACGCCGGCCACCGAGACGTTGTCCTTGATGACCACTGTTCTGCCCGCCAAAGGACCACTGGCTGCGCCGGCAATGTGCGTTTTCACGTACCAGGCGCCATACAGGTTGTCGGCGTTTGCCGGTTTGCTGTGCTCGCGTACCGGCGTGGGCTGTGCGACGTGGGCGGCGTACAAGGCATCAATGGCTTCGTAGGAGCCCAGGGTTTCGTCGGCAAGGCTCAGAAACGATTCTATCTGGCTGTCGGACAGGTCGTAACCGTGGTCTTGGGCGGCGATCAGAAAGTCGGCTTTGACGGGGCGTTTTACAGACATGATGTTCTCCAGATAACGGTAAGGGCCACCCGAGGTCGGGCGGTCATTGACTGGAGCCGCCGGTGCAGACTGCACAGGCCTTGGCTCGATCCGGAGGACGTCGTTGTCCATGCCGGTCGCCACGCGGTGTTCCATACCTGCCGGTTCAGGGCGTATGGCAAACGTCCGAGCAGAAGAGGATCGGGCGACAGGCCCGACACTCGTAGCTCGTCACATCAACGCCTGCTCAGGAGCAGGCTTTTTGAAACAATTCATGGGCCTTGACCAGTGCTTCGGCGATCTTTTCTACCGGCTCGCGTTTGGCCATGGCCTGGTCACGCAACGCGTTGTAAGCGTCTATTTCCGAGAGCCCCTTGGTTTCCATCAAGATGATTTTCGCCTGCTGCACAGTCCGCATCACCGCCATGCGCCCTTCCAGACGCTTGACGTGTTTTTCCCGCTCGCGGGTTTTGCGCGCCTGGCTCAAGGTGATCGCCAGCGCCGTCAGCAAGCCGAACGACCTGACCGGCGAAGGAATCACCGAGCAGGCGTTGAGCTGCACCAGTGCCTCGACGATGATCGGGTTTTCATAGGCAATCACCGGGATGATCGGCGGCGTCGCGCTGTGCAACAGCCACGGCGTGTTGGTCGAAAGACTCTCCGGTGACACCGCCAATACGATCACGTCGGCCTCGCTGTGCAGGCGCTCCGGAATCGGCCATTGCACGCGCACCTGACAGCCGATGCGTTGCAACTGGGCGATCAGGTTGCGACCGTCTTCATCGTCCGGGTGCATCACCAGCACGCTGATGTCGCGCAGGTCCTTGATGCCGCCTGCGCTGTCGTTGCGCAGGCGCTTTTTTGCGGCACGCAGGGTCATGGACGCCTCCCGCTCTGGCTGGACCAGCCGCTGAAGTCCGGCGCAATGGCGTAGGGATCGGGTTTCAGCGCGTTCTGGCTTTCGTAGAGAATGTCGAACTGCCCTTCGGCGTTGGCCCGGCCGATCCGCGAATACAGGTAGGTGTGGTGATTGTGTTCATCGATGCGCACTCGCCCCTGCGGCGCGTCGTATTCCAGACCGCGCATGGTCTGCAACACGTCTTCCACTTCGGTGCTGCCCGCTCGGGCTATCGCCTTGGCCAGCAGATGAACCTGAAAGTAAGCGGCTTCCCAGCAGCGGTCGGTGACCTGATGCTGGCCAAACATTTCCCGGTATTGCGCAATGCACTGGCGATTGAGCGGCGTGTCGATCGACTGGAAATAGGTGGCCGCCGAGATGTGCCCGGTGCCCAGATGAACGCCCATCTGCTGGATGTCGGTTTCGCTGGTGGTCACGCTGGCAATCGGCATGACGGTCGGGTCAAGGCCTGCCTCGGCATAAGCCTGATACAAATGAGCCATGGTTTCACCGACCACCGTGGAGAAGATAAACGACGGTTGCAACTCTCGGGCCTTGACCATCAGCCTGGCGAAGTCTTCAGCCCGGGCGTTTTTCAGCGGCAGGTAATACTCGCCCAGCTTGCTGCCCCCGCGCTCATACAGCAGGTCGCTCATCAGCCGATTGGTTTCGTAGGGGTAAACGTACTCGGAGCCGATCATCAGCACGCGGCTGCCGAAGTGGTCGAACATGTAATTACCCAGCGGCACGGCGTTGTGGTTCGGCGTGGCGCCGGTGTAAATGATGTTGCGTGAATACTCGAAGCCCTCGTAGTACACAGGATACAGCAGCAACGCGTTGTAACGTTCAACCACCGGCAGTACAGCCTTGCGCGCTGCCGAGGTGTAGCAGCCAAAGAAAAACCGCAGGTTTTCGTCGCGGATCAATGACTCGACATGCATGGCAAACAGCGCAGGCGTCGAATCGGGATTGCGGGTAATCAATTCCAGAGGACGCCCATTCACGCCACCGGCTGCGTTGATCTGATGGATAGCAAACTGCGCGCCGCGCATTGTTGAACACTCACCGGCAGCGGTAACGCCGGTATTGGAAAACAGACCTCCTATGCGGATCGGGTCAACCATGCCTATAAACCTTGTTCAACGTGAGGTGAGACGCCCGCCATTGGCCGGGATCTGGAAGAGTGCTGAGCGAAAAGCCGTGGATTCAACGGTGGCTCTCAGGCGGTTGTGCCTGGGGCTGGCGTGACGACAGTGTCAGGACCAGTCATGCGAGGGGCCTTCCACACCTGCCGAGAATGGGCGTGTGGCAAGGGACCCTGCGAGGGTGTTGATCAGGCTCATGCAGGTAGCGGGCCATTCGTGATGTGTGGGGGTTGATGATTCATACGTCTGCTGGCTGGAGTGCTCCCTGGGTAACAGGCTTTTGTTGGCAGAGATGGGCGTACATTTGCAGGGGTCGTGTCGCTCATCACATCGCTTTCGCGAACAAGTTCGCTCCCACAAAAGCCCACTGCAGTTGACCCTTTCGCGAGCACGCAAAGTGCCCGGTTCGTACAAAGAGTGCGCCCCAAGTACGGATGCGCAGTGGTGGTGAAAGGAAATGATCGCTAACTGATCGATTGAAATGCGTACCTGTGGGAGCGAACTTGTTCGCGAAGGGGCCGGTACATCCACTGAGGATGTATCGTAAGGAATAAAGCCTTCGCGGACAAGCGAAGTGTCGCCCGGTTCGCTCCCACAAAAGCATCGTATTTCAGCCATTGAAAGCGCGCGCGTTACGGAAAAAGCGTGCGCAGCCTCACGTTTTTGGTGCGCAAAAGTCTGGTTCGCGCCAAAGCGGCGCATGGCGGGTTATTCGTGCAATAGATGAAGGGACGCTCTGCGCCCGACCTCGACTTCCGGGGTAAAAGGCGGTTTCTGCACTTGGCACTGCCCTTGCTAAGTCTCTTCTGAGACATCGCGCCAGCTGTTTGCCCTACGCCCCCTTGGCAAGTAGGGAGACACCTCGCGTACGACTGGATCGGACACAGTTTGTCCCGCCAGATTCGGCACAGAAGCCTGACCTCCCGCCCATTGATTTGGCCGGGACGTCGGGCTTTTTTTATTCCTGGGAGAAAGTGAATGCATAACGACAAACGCCGTTTGATCAAGCATGCCCTGTTGCTGGGCGCGATCAGCCTGCTGCCGTTTTCCCTGCTCAGTCAGGCGCAGGCGGCCGACGCTGTGAAGGTCGGGATTATTCACTCGCTGACCGGCACCATGGCCATCAGTGAAGCGTCGGTGGTCGACGCCGAAAAGCTCGCCATCGAGGAGATCAACGCCAGTGGCGGTGTGATGGGTAAAACCATCGAGCCGATCATCGAGGACGGTGCCAGAGACTGGCCAACCTTCGCCGAAAAAGCGCGCAAACTGCTGGAGAACGACCACGTTGCGGTGACCTTTGGCGCCTTCACCTCGGCGTCGCGCAAAGCGGTGCTGCCGGTCTTCGAGCGCAACAAAGGCCTGCTCTACTACCCGACTTTCTATGAAGGGCTGGAAAAATCCCCGGCCATCATCTACACCGGCGCGGAAGCCTCGCAGCAAACCCTCGCCGCCGTGACCTGGCTGATGGCCAACAAAGGCAAAAGCGTCTATCTGGTCGGCTCCGACTACATCTGGCCGCGCACCACCAACAAGCTGGCGCGAGCCTCAGTGAGCAAACAGGGCGGCTCGATTGTCGGCGAGGATTACCTGCCGCTGGGGGCCATCGAGTTTTCCTCGGTGATCAACAAAATCAAGGTCGCCAAACCGGACATCGTGCTGTCGACCATCGTCGGCGGCTCCAACGTGGCGTTCTACAAACAGCTCAAGGCCGCCGGGATCGACAGCAGTAGCCAGACGCTCATGGCGCTGGCCGTCACCGAGGAAGAAGTCACCGGCATCGGTGCGGAAAACCTCGTCGGCTTTCTGACCTGCATGAGCTACTTCCAGAGCCTGAAAAATCCGGTCAACGAGAAATTCGTCCAGGCCTTCAAAAACCGCTACGGCCAGCAGCGCGTGGTCGGCGACCCGATGGCCGCGGCCTACACGGCGGTGTACCTGTGGAAGAAAGCGGTCGAGAAAGCCGGCAGCTTTGATGTACCGGCGGTCATTGCCGCGTCTTCGGAAATGACCCTCGACGCCCCCGAGGGCGAAATCAAGGTGCACAAGGACAACCACCACCTGTGGAAACGTGCGCGCATCGGCACCCTCAATGCGCAGGGCCAGGTGGACGTGATCTACGAGTCCGCGCCCATCGAGCCCAACCCGTTTCCAAAACTCTGATACCGGGCCGGGCGCGATTCGCTTCGCGCCCGCTTTCGTCAATGTGCAGCCACAGGTAACGACGGCATGACTCTCGATACGCTGGTAATGCAAGTCTTCAGCGGCTTCTCGCTGTTTTCGGTGCTGGTGCTGATGGCACTCGGGCTGACCATCGTGTTCGGCCTGATGGGGGTGATCAACATGGCCCACGGTGAACTGATGGCAATGGGCTCATACGCGACCTACGTCACTTCGGTGGTGTTTCAGCGCTACTTCCCCGAGCTCATAGGCTGGTACTTCATCATCGGCATCGGGGTGGCCTTCGTGGTGACGTTTGCCTTCGGCTTTCTGCTGGAGCGCTGTTTCATTCGCTTCATGTACAACCGCCCGCTGGACACGCTGCTGGCCACCTGGGGCCTGTCGCTGGTGTTGCAACAACTGTTTCGTCAGGTGTTCGGCCCCAAGGAAGTCAGCGTGCCCACCGTGCAATGGCTGCAGGGCGCGTGGAAAGTCAGCGAGGGGCTGGAACTGCCGCTGAACCGGATTTTCATCATCGGCCTGACCTTTGTCATCGCCGCTGCCGTGTTTCTGTTTTTGTACCGCAGTCGCTGGGGCCTGCGTATCCGGGCCGTGACCCAGAACCGGGCGATGGCCGGTGCCGCCGGGATCAACACCGCGCGGGTCGATTCAGTGACCTTCGCGCTGGGTTGCGGCCTGGCGGGCATCGCCGGCAGCTCGTTCACCATGCTCGCCTCCACCGGTCCGGTGAGCGGCCAGCAGTATCTGGTCGACACCTTCATCGTCGTCGTGTTCGGCGGCGTCGAAAGCCTGCTCGGCACGTTCCTCTCGGCCTTCGCCATCGGCCAGACGCAGATTTCGCTGGAATACCTCACCACCGGCTCCATGGCCAAGGCGATCACCTTGCTGGTGGTCATCGTGCTGCTGTTCTTCCGCCCCAACGGCCTGTTCACCACGAAAGTGAGACGTTGAGATGAACAACATGACTGAAAAGCCGCTGGCCGCAACGCCGATCAAAGCGGCCCGAACGAGCTGGTTGAGCGCTGGCTGGTTACCGCTGATCGAACGTTACAGCCTGATCTGGCTGTCGCTGTTATTGCTGGTGGTACTGCCACTGCTGCTGGGCGATTTTCGGCTCGGCCTGGCGGGCAAATACCTGAGCCTGGCGTTCTGCGCCGTGGGCATGGTGATGATCTGGGGTTACGGCGGCATTCTCAGCCTCGGCCAGGGGATTTTCTTCGGCCTGGGCAGCTACATGATGGCGATGTACCTGAAGCTTGAAGCCACCGCCACGGACGAAGCCGCCAGCGCCCTCGCCGCGTTCTATGGCTCGGCACTGCCGGACTTCATGATCTGGAACAGCGTCGAAGCCCTGCCCTGGTGGTGGAAGCCATTCGAATCGGCAACCTTCACCCTGGCCGCGATTCTGATCCTGCCTGCGCTGCTGGCGTTTCTGTTCAGCTACGCGTACTTCAAGAAGCGCGTCGGCGGCGTGTACTTCTCGATCATCACCCTGTCGCTGGCTTCGATCATGTCGATCATGATCATCGGCCAGCAGGGCTACACCGGCGGCGTCAACGGCCTGACCGACTTCAAGACCGTGTTCGGCCTGAGCCTGAAAACGCAGCAGACCCCGTGGATTCTCTACCTGATCACCACGCTGTTGCTGCTGGCCAGCGTAGCGATGTGCGGGTTCATCCTGCGCAGCCGCCTGGGCAAGGTGATCGTGGCGATCCGCGACCGCGAAGACCGGGTGCGTTTTTCTGGCTACAACACCGCGCTGTTCAAGGCGTTCATCTTTGCCGTAGCAGCGCTGATCTCGGCGCTGGGTGGCGTGATGTTCACCTTGCAGGTCGGCCTGGCCTCGCCGTCACTGGTGGGCATCATTCCGTCCACCGAAATCGTCATCTACGCCGCGCTGGGCGGTCGCCTGTCACTGGTCGGCGCGGTGTACGGCACGCTGCTGATCGGCGCGGCCAAAACCTACCTGTCAGAGAACTTCGTCAGTTTCTGGCAGTACTTCATCGGCTTTCTGTTCATGGGCGTGGTGCTGTTCCTGCCGACCGGGCTGGCCGGCTTGCTGCAACGCCTGAGCAACAAGGAGGTGCAGTCATGAGCGCGATGTTACTGAGTGTCGAAGACCTGACCGTGTCATTCGACGGCTTCAAGGCGGTCGACAGCCTCAACTTCTATGTCGAGGAAAACCAGGTGCATGTGGTGATCGGCCCCAACGGCGCGGGCAAGACCACCCTGCTCGACATGATCTGCGGCAAGACCCGCCCCAGCGCAGGCCGGATTCGTTTCAAGGACCTGCAGCTGGAAAGCATGATCGAGTACCAGATCACCCGCGCAGGCGTGGGGCGCAAGTTTCAGAACCCGTCGGTGTACGAAGACCTCACCGTGCGCGAAAACCTCGATATTTCCTCGCCGGACAAACGCGGCATCTTCAATTGCCTGTTCGCTGGCAAGAATGCCGCGCTGAACAGCGAGATCGAACAGACCGCCGAAATGATCTTTCTCAAGGACCAGTTGGGGCGCAAGGCCGGGCTGCTGTCCCATGGCCAGAAGCAGTGGCTGGAGATCGGCATGCTGCTGATGCAGCGCCCGGAGTTACTGCTGCTGGACGAACCGGTGGCCGGCATGAGCGCAGGCGAACGGGAGAAAACCGCCGGCCTGCTCAAGCTCATCGCCAAGGGCCGGGCAATGGTGATCATCGAGCACGACATGGAGTTCGTGAAATCGGTGGCCGACAAGGTCACCGTCCTGCATCAGGGCAAGACCCTGGCCTACGGCTCGATGGATCAGGTGCAGAAAGATCCTCGCGTCATCGACGTCTATCTGGGGCACTGAACATGCTGAATGTTTCCAACCTCAACGTGTATTACGGCGATAGCCATGTGCTGCGCGACCTCAGTCTGGAACTGGCGCCGGGCGAATCGCTGGCGATCATGGGCCGCAATGGCATGGGCAAGACCACGCTGTTGCGCAGCCTGGTGGGCATGCTGCCGACCCGCAGCGGCAGCATCACGCTGGCCGGGCAGGAATTGACCGGCAGCAAGAGCTACGACCGCGTCGCTGCCGGCGTCGGCTTTGTGCCGCAAGGGCGGATGATCTTTCCCTACCTGAGCGTCGAGGAAAACATCCTCAGCGGCATGCAGGGCGCCCCCGCCGCGTCCATTCCCGACTACATCTTCGAATACTTCCCGGTGCTGTTCGAGATGCGCCGACGCAAGGGCGGCAACCTCTCCGGTGGCCAGCAGCAACAGTTGGCCATCGCGCGGGCGCTGGTTTCCAACCCCAAGGTGCTGGTGCTCGACGAGCCCACCGAAGGCATTCAGCCCTCGATCATCAAGGACATCGCCAAGGCGCTCAACCTGCTGAAAAAGGAGCGCGGCTTTTCGCTGATTGTTTCCGAGCAGGTGCTGTCGTTCGCCATGGCCGTGGCGGACCGCTACCTGATCATCGAAAAAGGCGAATTCGTGCACAGCGAAGTCCGCGAAACCGTCGATCGCGAGCGCATTTTGCGCTACCTGACCATCTGAGCCAAACACCGGAGCCATCGCCATGCTGATACTCGACCGCATTCTCGGCCAGGCCAGCGACCCTGCCCTCGCCGACCGCCTGCACGACCTGAACCACGCCGGCCAGGTGGAAACCCTGAGCCTGTCGGGCAGTGACATTCAGCGTCATCGCCTGCGCCTGGCCAGCGACCGGGGCACAGACTGCGCCATACGCCTGGAGCGCCATCAGCAATTGCGTAACGGCTCGGTGCTGATGCTCGACAGTCAGCGCGCCATCGTCGTGCAGATGCAGGATCAGCAATACCTCGACCTGCTGCCACGGGACTCGGCGGCGGCGCTGGAACTGGGCTATTTCGCCGGCAACATGCACTGGGCGGTGCGCTTTGCCGGCGACACCCTGCAACTCCCGCTCAATGGTCCTGAAGCCGATTACCTTGAGCGCCTGGCGCCGATGCTCGCCGACGGCCGGGTACGGCGCGCATGAATGCCTTGGGCAGCCTGCTGCTGGCCCTGCAACAGGCCGACAGTTTCTTTCCAAGCGGCGCGGTCGCTTGGTCGTGGGGGCTGGAAACCTTGGTAGCCGATGGGCGACTGGGGGCAGGCGAAAGGGTCACCGCGCGACGTCGTCAACGCGCCGCTCGCCTCGACCGCAGCGCCGAGGTGCGCGGTTTTGTCGAAGGCCAGTTGCGCCATCGCTGGAACAGTTTTGACCGAGTGTTTCTGCTCGCGGCACGGAATGCTGCCGATAACGTTTCTGCGCTGATAGACATGGACGCGCAAATCGAAGCCCTGACCCTCGCCGAGGAATTGCGCCAAGGTTCCCGCCGTGTCGGCCAGGCCTTACTGGGCGTGCACGTCGCGCTGGGTACGCCGGGGGCGGCGGCTTATCAGCAACAGGTGCTGGCGGGCAACGCGCCGGGGCATTTGCCGGTGGTGCAAGGCCTGCTCTGGAACCGCTTGGGCATGCACCGCGAGCACTGCCAGTTGGCTGCCGCGCACGGGTTGTGTACCGGGCTGGTCAGCGCTGCCGTACGTCTCGGGGTGATGGGCCACATCGATGCGCAGCGCGTGCTGACCGATATCCAGCCGCTGATTACTGAACTGCTGGCGCTGGAACCGCCGGACCCGGACGACGCCTGCGGCTTCACGCCCCTGGCCGAAATCGCCGTGATGCGCCACGAAACCCAGGACTTGCGCCTGTTTGCCAACTGAACCGGGAATCTTCTTATGCTGCTGACCCCGACCGAGCTTGAACGGCTCACGCTATACACCGCTGCCGAGCTGTCACGCAAACGCCGTGGCAAAGGCCTGCGCCTGAATTTTCCGGAAGCCTCGGCGCTGATCGCCGACGAAATTCTTGAGGGCGCACGCGAAGGTCGCAGCGTCGCCGAGCTGATCGGTTTCGGTTCGACCATCCTCAACACCGACGACGTCATGCCGGGCGTGGCCGACTTGCTGCCGGTGCTGCAAGTCGAAGGCACCTTTCCGGACGGCACCAAGCTGGTCACCGTGCACCAGCCGATCAGGCCGGGCAAACTGCCGCTCGCGATCATGCCGACACCTGGCGAAATACTTTCGCCGGACAGCGACATCCAGCTCAACAGTGGCCGCCCGACCGCGACGCTGCGCGCGATCAACACCGGTGACCGGCCGGTGCAGATCGGCAGCCACTACCACTTCTTCGAGGTCAACAAAGCGCTGGACTTCCCCCGCGAAACAGCCTTCGGCATGCACCTGGACATCCCCGCTGGCACAGCGGTGCGCTTCGAGCCGGGCGAATTGCGCGAGGTGCAACTGGTGCAGTTCGGCGGGACTGGCGACATCCACGGCTTCAGCGGCCTGACCAACGGCAACCTGCACGACCCGGCCTGCAAACAGGCAGCGCTGGAACGTGCTCGCGCCCAACATTTCAAGGGAGCCTGAAGCATGGCGACGATGACCCGCAAGGAATACGCCGCCATGTACGGCCCCACCACGGGCGATGCGGTGCGCCTGGGCGACACCTCGTTGCTGGCCGAGGTCGAATTCGACCACTCGGTGCCTGGCGATGAATGCCTGCACGGCGGCGGCAAGACCCTGCGCGACGGCATGGGCCTGATGCTCGGTCACGACAGCGCCGACGGAGCGCTCGACATGCTGATCTGCAACGCGCTGATCATCGACCCGGTGATCGGCATCGTCAAAGGCGACATCGGCATCAAGGACGGCAAGATCGTCGCCATCGGCAAGGCGGGCAATCCGCAGATCATGGACGGCGTACACCCGCAATTGATCTGCGGCGTCGCCACCACCGTGCGCGATGCCGAGGGCCTGATCGTCACCCCCGGCGGCATCGACGTGCATGTGCACTTCGACTCCGCGCAGCTCTGCGATCACGCACTGGCGGCGGGCCTGACCACGCTGATCGGTGGCTCGCTGGGGCCAATCACCGTGGGCATCGACTGCGGCGGCGAATGGAATGTCGGCAAAATGTTACAGGCCGCCGAAGCGTGGCCGATCAACTTCGGCTTTCTCGGGCGCGGCAATTCCAGCAAGCCCGAATCGCTGCTCGGGCAACTGCGCGGCGGCTGTCTGGGGCTGAAGATTCATGAAGACTGGGGCGCTATGCCGGCGGTGATCGACACCTGCCTGAACGTCGCCGACGAGTACGATCTTCAGGTCCAGTTGCACACCGACACGCTGAATGAGTCCGGGTTTCTCGAAGACACTCTGGCGGCCATCGGCGACCGCACCATCCACATGTACCACACCGAAGGCGCAGGCGGCGGGCATGCGCCGGACATCATCAGCGTGGCCGGCAAAAGCAACTGCATTCCCTCCTCGACCAACCCGACCAACCCTTACACGGTGAACACCTTCGACGAACACTTGGACATGATCATGGTCTGCCACCACCTCAATCCGGACGTACCGGAAGATGTGGCGTTCGCTGAATCGCGGGTGCGCCCGCAGACCATCGCCGCTGAAGACATTCTTCATGACACGGGTGCCATTTCGATTCTCGGCTCTGACAGCCAGGGCATGGGGCGCATCAACGAAGTCATCTGCCGCACCTGGCAACTGGCGTCGAAAATGAAGGATCAGCGCGGCAGTCTGCCGGAAGAAGCCACGGCACTGGGCGACAACGAACGGATCAAGCGTTACATCGCCAAATACACCATCAACGCCGCGCGGGTGTTCGGCATCGACAGCTACATCGGCTCGCTGGAGCCCGGCAAACTGGCCGATCTGGTGCTGTGGCGCCCCGCGTTCTTTGGCATCAAGCCGGAACTGGTGGTCAAGGGCGGCTTCATTGTGCACGGCGTGATGGGCGATTCTGCGGCCTCGCTGTACACCTGCGAACCCTTGGTGATGCGCCCGCAATGGGGCGCGTTCGGCGAAGCGAAACAGGCGCTGTCGGTCAATTTCGTCAACCGCCTGGCCGTCGAGGCCGACACTGCGGCCCGGCTGGGGCTCAAGAAAAAACTGCTGCCTGCGTTCGGCACCCGCACGTTGCGCAAGTCCGACATGCTGCACAACGACGCCTGCCCGGACATCCGCGTTGATCCACAAACTTTCGATGTGTATGCCGACGGCGAGCGTCTTTATTGCGAACCGGTCAGCGAAGTGCCCCTCGCGCAGCGCTACATGCTGCGCTGAAACCCCACCGCACAGGAAACCTGACCATGAGCCTGGCTATGAACCCGACTATGAATACGCCCATCCAGCACACCGACGCACAACCCCACCCCGGTGCTGCGCGCGTCGGAATCGGCGGCCCGGTCGGCTCGGGCAAGACCCGTTTGCTGGAGCAACTGATTCCACGTTTTATCGCGCGAGGCATCGAACTGGCGATCATCACCAATGACCTCGCTACCCGCGAAGACGCCGAGCGGGTGCAGCGCAGCGGTCTGATCGACCCGCAGCGGGTACGCGCCGTGGAAACCGGTGCCTGCCCGCACACCGCGATCCGCGAAGACCCGACCCTTAACCTGCAAATGGCTGACGAACTGGAAGCCCGTTTCGGCAATCTCGACCTGGTGCTGATCGAATCCGGCGGCGATAACCTGGCTTCGACCTTTTCGCTGGACCTGGTGGACTACTGGATCTTCGTTATCGACGTTGCCGGTGGCGATGACATTCCGCGCAAACGTGGCCCCGGCGTCTTGAATTGTGACCTGCTGGTGGTCAACAAGTATGACCTGGCACCTTACGTCGGCGTCGACCTGCCGCGCATGCGTCGCGAATCTGCTGACGCGCGCAACGGCAGAGCGGTGCTGTTCACCAACTGCGCCACCGGTGAAGGCGTGGATGAAGTGGTCGAAGCCATCAGCCGCGCCGTGCTGTTTGATCGCCCATGAACGCCCATTCAGCATTGCTGCCCGTCTGTAAAAAAACCACGGCACACATTGCCTTCAGCAAAGCGCCTTCGGGTGCCAGTTATGTGTCTCATCAGGAGGTCGGCTACCCCTTCCACCTCGGGCGCACGCTGAAGCTGCCGCAAGACCCGCCCGGCATGGCGGCGATTTATCTGCAATCGTGCTCGGGCGGCCTGTTTGCCGGGGAAACGCTGCACCTGCAACTGCACGCCGGACCGCACACGCAGGTGCATGTCAGCACCGGCGCGGCAACGGTTGCGCACAGCATGCTTGAACAGCCCGCCCGGCAGAGCGTCATGCTGACCGCCGAAACCGGCGCGCTGCTGGAATACCTGCCGATGGCGACCATTCTGTTCCCGCAGGCACGGCTGCACAGTGTGGTCAACGTCACGCTGCACCCGAACGCACGCGTGATGCTCTGCGATGCATTCTGCTTGCACGTCCCGCTAGGCAGCGCAGGCTTACCCGGTTTTTATCGCGCCGATCTGCACATCCACTGCCCGACCGGAAAGTTGCTGGCCGGTGACCGACTGGCGTTGACCGGCGCAGACCTGCACCGTCGCTTGCCGGGGGTCAGCGCAGAGCTGCAGGCCTTGGCGACTTTCATGCTGGTGGGTCAGGGTTTGCCTGTGGAGGATGTGAAACGGGCCTTGCGCGACGCATTGCGCGTCGTTCCCGAGAGCTACCTGGGCGTCAGCGCCCTGCCGAACGATTGCGGCGTGTCGGTACGCATCATGACCGTCGATGCCGTGGCACTGCGCAGCGCCCTGCACCTGGCCTGGGCGTGCGCTCGCCAGCAACTGACCGGCATTGCGCCGCGGGTGCGGCGCAAATAAAGCTTACTGATCAGGTTCCTTGCATCAATATCCTGTCAGACCCGGATAAAGTTCTGCGCAGCGAGCGAACCGAACGGAAGCGATGCCAACGGGCCGCCCATATCAAGGGTGCCCAGATCGACCGGAACGAAGCCGGTGTCCTCGATGATCTTGCGCACTTCTGCTTTTGCCGCTGCATCATCACCCGAGTAGAAGAGCACGCGCTTGCCGCCTGCTACGTCAGGCGCCGAGAACACATTGGCATCAAGGTGGTTGAACGCCTTGACGACCCGCGCGCCCGGAACGAACTGACGAAAGATTTCGCTTGAATACTTGCCGTGCAAATCTACCGCCTTGATGCCATAGGCCGCGAGCGGGTTGGTCGGGTCCTTTGCATCAGGGGAGTCTGGAGCGATGAATTCCACCGGGTTGGTTGCATCGATCACGATGCGCCCTTCCCAGGCCGGCAGGCTGCGCAATACTTTTTCTGCATCCACCCAGCGCACCGCGGCGAAGACGATATCTGCACGTGCGGCCTCTTCCACAGTGCCTGCCTTGATGGATTCGCCCAGCTCCTTGACCAGCGAGGCGAGTGACTCCGGGCCGCGACTGTTAGAAATAATGGCCGAAATGCCTTTGCTGGCAAGGATACGAGCAATGCCTGAGCCCAGCGCGCCAGAACCGATAATACCAATAGTCATGATGTGTTCCTGATTGTGTGAAGGGTTGGAAAAAGGTAAATCGTCTTGAAACGAACAGCGTTGTAAGTGAATCCGGACCGGCAAAACTTTAAGTGACGATATGTTTGCGTCACACCGACATTTATTATCAAAACTGTCACCAGGTTAACGGGACAGTGAATTTACCAAGGCGCGCAACTTCTGCTGCGATGTCAGCAACAGTGACTTTCGCAAGCTCATCCTCAAGTGCAGAGCGAGCACGAACCAGCGTAGGTGCGAGGGCTTCCAGGATATTGCCCCCGACAGCACATTTTTCGCAGGGCGCCACCCGGTGTGACGAGAACAGCTCGGTGTCCTCGACAGCTTCGTAAACGTCCAGCAACCGTATCTTCTCTGCGGGCCTGGCCAGCAAGGCACCGCCACCAGCACCCAATTGCGAACGTGTCAGCCCCGCCGTACTCAGCCGGGACAACAGCCCACGAATCACCACAGCCCCGGTGTTCGCTGAGTAGGCAAGGTCTTCGGAACGTAGCGGCCTGCCATCGCTGACGGCCAGAGCAGCCAGCGTATGGACGGCAACCACAAAACGACTGCTGGTTGGCATGGGGAGGAATCCGTTAAAACTTAATGTGTCGACGACAGTATTACACTTAATTTCGACTGTCAACATTCTGTTTCAGATAGTTTCGGTTCACGTACGGATGGCTGCCCCAAATGCCGGGCTGGCACCGATTAACGATGCCGCCCGGTCGTCGCTATGCCTTAGCGATAACGCTCAAGCCAATGCGCGTAAGGCGCAGGCAAGGTCCAGGCCGATTTTTCGACGCCCAGTTCTTTCGCTGCAAAGTACGCCCAATGCGGGTCGGCCAAGTGCGCACGGCCTATCGAGACCAGGTCGAGCTGACCGGCTTTAACCGCTTCTTCGGCCAGTTTCGGCTCGCCAAAACCCCAGGCGCTGGTGACCGGAATACCCGCTTCACGGCGTACACGCTCGGCAATCGGCCCCATGAACGCCGGGCCCCACGGAATGTTGGCGTCCGGCGTGCTGAAACCGACGCTGACACTCAGCAGGTCCAGACCGCCGGCTTTGAAGCGACGCGCCAGTTCAATCGACTCGGTGAGGGTCTGTTCGTCACGGCCGTCGTATTCGATCACGCCGAAACGCGCCGTCAACGGCAGGTTTTCTGGCCAGACTTCACGAACGGCGGCGAGCGTTTCAAGCAGGAAACGGCTGCGGTTATCGAAGCTGCCGCCGTACTCGTCGGTACGCTGGTTGGAATGTTCGGAGAAGAAGCTCTGCCCCAGATAACCGTGGGCAAAGTGCAACTCGATCCACTCAAAGCCGGCGTCGCGGGCACGACGTGCCGCGTCGACAAAGTTCTGACGAACGCGGGCAATGTCTTCCAGGGTCATGGCGCGCGGCACTTTCGGCAGGTTGGCACCGAACGCAATGGCCGACGGAGCGATGGTGTCCCAGCCACGCGAATCGGAAGCGACAATGTGGTCATCGCCTTCCCACGGACGGTTGGCGCTGGCCTTGCGGCCTGCGTGGGCGATCTGGATGCCCGGCACGCAGCCGGCGTCCTTGATGGCTTTGACGATCGGCACGAATGCTTGCGCCTGCTCGTCATTCCAGATACCGGTGCAGCCTGGCGTAATGCGCCCTTCCGGCGCAACGGCGGTGGCTTAAACCACCAGCAAACCCGCACCACCCCTTGCCATGCTTGCCAGGTGAACGTGGTGCCAGTCATTGACGACGCCGTCGATTGCCGAGTATTGGCACATCGGCGGAATGGCGATTCGGTTGCGCAGCGTGACGTCTTTCAGTTTGAAGGGTTCGAACAATGCAGACATTGGAAAGCTCCCGTAGGCCAGATGACTTTGGATTTCACTTGTTCGATGGTAATCGAACTATGGCAATGAACGGAAGCCTTGATATCATGCACCCCATGCGAACCTTCCAACATCCTGAACCTGAAGACCTCACCCTCGAACGCGTGCTGTACGCCTTGAGCGACCCTGTACGCATGGGCATTGTGCGCTGCCTGGCGGGTGTGACCGAAGCCACCTGCGGCGAACTGGACGGTGGCCGACCGAAATCCAGCATGTCCCACCACTTCCGCGTGTTGCGCGATGCCGGGCTCGTGCACACGCGCAACATCGGCACCACGCACATGAACTCGCTGCGCACGCAGGTGCTGGAGAGCCGTTTTCCGGGGTTGCTGGCGAGTATTCTGGCGCAGCGGTGAGCACCACCGTTTCGATTCGCCAGCTCAGCAGAGCATCGGGATAACTTCAGGCATCCTGCAAAATCAGATCAGCCCCCTTCTCCGCCACCATCAGCACCGCCGCGTGGGTATTACCGCTGGTGACGTTCGGAAAGACCGAGGCATCGATGATCCGCAGCCCTTGCAGCCCGTGGACTTGAAGGTGTTTGTCCACCACTGATGTCTGTGGGTCTGTGCCCATCGCGCAGGAGCCGCACAGGTGGTAGATCGAGCCGCAGTTCTCGCGGAAATACTGCAACATCTGCTCATCGGTCTCGACGGCTGGCCCTGGCAGCACCTCAGCGACGATGATGCTTTTGAGCGCGGGAGCCTGCATGATTTTGCGCATCAGTCGGCTGCCCTGAATCACTTCGTCGATGTCTTTTTGCGTGCTCAAGTAGTTGGGGTCGATCAGCGCCGCTTCGCGCGGGTTGTTCGAGGCAATCTCGATGCTTCCACGGCTGGTGGGGCGGCACGGGTTGAAGCACAGCAGGAAGCCTGAGCACGGTTCGGGTTTGAGGCTGGCCTTGTTGTTTTTCGGGATCTGGTACGACAACGGGTTGAAGTACAGTTGCAGGTTCGGATGGGCCTGGGCGTCGGTGCCACGGAAAAAGCCGCCGGCCTGGTTGACGCTCATGGCCAACGCGCCTTTGCGGGTCAGCAGGTATTCAAGACCGAGCTTGAATTGCCCCAACAATGAGCCGAGCTGATCATTCAGGGTCGGGATGCTGGCCTTGTAGTAGTAGCTCACGCACAGGTGGTCTTGCAGGTTCTGCCCTACCGCTGGCAGGTGTTTGACCAGTGGTATCTGGTGCCTGGCCAATAATTGCTGATCCGCCACGCCGGACAGTTGCAGTATCTTCGGCGTGTCGACCGCTCCGGCACACAGGATCACTTCCTTGCGGGCACTGAAGGTGCGAACCACCCCGCGCTGGGTCACGGAAATACCCGTTGCCCGCTGGTTGTCGAAGATGACCTTGTCGACCAGTGCGTAGTGCTCGACCGTCAGGTTCGGTCGGCTCAGGGCCGGGTGCAGATAGGCGAAACTGCTGGAACTGCGCTGGCCGTTTTTGGTGTTGACGTCATAGATACCCGAGCCCTCGAAGGTCGGGCCGTTGAAGTCGTCACTGTGCGGATAACCCAACTGGTCGCACCCTTTCAGGAACACGTCACAGATGGGGTGGGTATGGCCCTTCATCGGGGTGATGCCAATCGGCCCGCTTCCGCCATGGTATTCACTCTCGCCCAGCGGGTGGTTTTCCAGCTTGCGAAAGTACGGTAACACGTCCTTGAAACTCCAGCCGTCGTTGCCGTTGGCCGCCCAGTCATCGAAGTCGTGGGCCTGCCCGCGAACGTAGACCATGGCGTTGATCGAGCCCGAGCCACCCTGCACCTTGCCACGCGGTGCGTAGATCTCGCGGTTGTTCAGTTGCTTTTGCGGCTGGCTGTAATACATCCAGTTGAAGGTCGGGTTGTAATACATTTTGGCGAAACCGACCGGAATCCTGAACCACAGCGAACTGTCCTTGCCGCCCGCTTCCAGCAGCAACACGCTGTACTGCCCGGAGGCCGAGAGCCGATTGGCGATGATGCAACCGGCCGAGCCTGCGCCAGCGATGATGTAGTCGTATGTCATGCACGGTTACCGCATAAGTCTGTTATCGAACCCGCCCGACACCGGACGGGCAATCCCGTCAGCCTCTGGCTGGCGATGTGTCTTTCACATCAGCCGGGGTCGCGGCCATTTGCAGATGCAGGCGCTCGCCGGTGTACGGCGAATGCTTGCGCACCACGTCCATGTTCAGCTCCACCCCAAGGCCCGGCTCGGTGGGCGGGATGATGTAGCCGTCCTCCCATTGCAGCGGTCGGGTCAGCACTTGGGCATGGAAACCGCCCCAGGTCATGATGCTTTCCTGAATCAGGAAGTTCGGCGTACAGGTCGCCAGCTGAAAACTTGCCGCAGCGCCAATAGGCCCGTTGTAGAGGTGTGGGGCAATCTGCGCGTAGTAGGCCTCAGCCATGCTCGCGATCTTCTTGGCCTCCAGCAGGCCGCCACAGCGGGCGACGTTCATCTGCAGGATCGAAGCGCCGCCTGCCTGCAACAATTAGAAGAATTCGTACTTGGTGGTCAGTCGCTCGCCCGTGGCAATCGGGATGGTGGTCTTGGCCGCAACCTGCGCCATGGCCTCTTCCTGGCCGGGCGGCACCGGTTCTTCAAACCACAGCGGGTCGTACTTCTCAAGGCGCTTTGCCAGGCGAATAGCCGAGGACGGCACCATTTGCCCGTGCGTGCCAAACAGCAGGTCGCACTTGTCACCGACGGCCTCGCGGATCTTGCGACAGAACGTTTCGCAGCGCTCCAGCACTTCCAGCGACAGCTGGTGCCCGGAGTACGCGGTGTAAGGCCCGGCCGGGTCGAATTTGACGGCGGTGAAGCCTTTGTTCATGTTTTCAATCGCGCACTCGGCAGCCAGGTCCGGGTCGTCGTAGTCGTACTCGCCCCGGCTGTTCACCGGGTACAGATAGGTTTAGGAACGCAGGCGCTCATTAACCTTGCCGCCCAGCAGTTCGTACACCGGCTTGTTTGCCGCCTTGCCGATGATGTCCCAGCAGGCCATCTCCAGGCCGCTGACCACGCCCATCATGGTCAGGTCCGGGCGCTGGGTGAAGCCGCTGGAATAGGCCTGCCGAAAAAAGCGCTCGATGTGATGCGGATCATGGTTGAGCAGATAACGCTCGAACACGTCCTCAATGATCGGCAGCATGGCTTTCGGGCCGAACGTGGCGGCGTAGATTTCGCCCACGCCTTCAATGCCGCAATCGGTCTTGAGTTTGACGAACAGCCAGTACATACCACCGATATGGGGAGGCGGAACGGCAACAATGTGCGTTTCAAGGGCGACGACTTTCATCTCAGGCACCTGTCTTGATTAAACATTCTGTAGCAAGGATTTACGGTTGATGCGGGCACGCAGGCTCAGGGCAGCAAGAATCCCGAGCAGGCCGACAAAGGCGATGTAGCCGAAATACAGGCGGTAACCGGGGGCACCGGGAAAGTGCTCGGTCAGGTAGCCGTTGATCAACGGAATGAAGGCGTCCGGCAAGTAGCCGATCACCGAGACAATGCCAATGGCCAGTCCGGTGATGCGCAGCGGGATGTTGCAAGTGTCGAGGATCGCCCAGTACAGGCCGCGAATCGCATACGCCATCAGGCCGATGAAAATCACGGTGCCGATCAGTAGCCCCAGGCTGTTGATCGCCGGGAAGACGATCAGGCCGAACATGGCCAGAGTGGCGAGGGTCAGCGCGACGATCAGCACCGATATGTTCGAGGACCGGTCACCCAGAAAACCGCCGCCCAGGCCGCCAATCGGCCGCATCCACAACTTGAGGGTGGTAATGGTGCCCGCCATGATCGCGGTCATGCCATTGCCTTGCAGGTAATCGGAGAAGCTGTATGTGGCCCAGAACAGGTGATAGCCGCAGAACACAATCGCCGTCACCAGCCACAGCTCAGGGATTTTCGCCAGCGTCATCAGGTCGCTGAGCAGGTTGTATTTGCCCTTCTCCACCGCGGCGGTGTCTTGCAGGGACGCAGGGTCTTTGACCAGCACCAGCACACAACCGATGGCGATGCAGGTGAAGGCATACAGGTAGACCACCTGTTTGAAGCCTTCGCTGGACGACTGGCCACGGCTTTCGGTGGCAAACGCGAACAGCGCCAGGGCCACCGTTGCCAACAAGGCTTCGACCAGACCGCGACCGCCGTCGAGGATGCCGAAGAAGCGGCCTTGTTCAGTGTGATGGGCGATCATCTTCACCCGCTTGAGCACTGAGGCCCAGAAGGTCAGCCCAGTGGTCAGCCCCCAACAGCCGAAGATGATCATCAGCCCGGTCATCGACGGCACCGTGGAATACCAGAGCCCCAGCACACCGGTGGCCACCAGCGAAAAGAAGATCAGAAAGCGCGGCGCAATCCGGTCTGCCAGCCAACCGCTGGGCAAGTAGCTGAGCAGGAAGATCGTCCCCAGCATCGAGTACAGATAGCCCAGCTGGCTGTGGTCGATCTGAAACACCTCAAGCATGGTGGTCTGATAGACCTGACGCAGGTACAGGATCGGGTAGATCGCACCTGCGGCCAGCACCAGTAACATCAGTTGGAAATAACGACGTCCGGTGTCGCTTTGATTTTTTGGGCCCGGGCTCGAACCCTGAATGGCGGCAACGGTGGTTGCAGGCTTGGACATGTATGCGACCTCGGGCTGCCCGATGAAACGGGCGCCCTTGATAGTTATTTTTATTGGATGAGTGCGTGTGGCTGCCGCGCTAGTACTTCATGACCACCAGGCGGGTCTGGGTGTATTCGAGCATGCCGTGCTTGCCGTCATCGCCGCCCAGGCCCGAGCGTTTCCAGCCGGCATGAAAACCCTGATACGGGTCCGCCGGGGTGCGATTGACGTACAACTCGCCGGCCTCGATGGCGTTGGCCACTTTCAGGGTGGTGCGGTAGCGCTCGGTGAAGAGCACCGATGACAGGCCAAACTGGTGATCGTTGGCCATCGCCAGTGCTTCGTCGATGTCGCGGTACTTGAGCACCGGCAGCACCGGGCCGAAGATTTCTTCCTGAATGATTTCCATGTCCTGACGGCAGTTGCCAAGCAGCGTCGGCGGGTAAAAATGGCCACTGCCCTGCGGGATAAAACCACCGGCTTCCAGCACCGCACCGTCGGCTATCGCTCGCTCGACCATGGCGTGAATGTTCTGTTGCGCGCTGGCGCTGACCAGAGGGCCCATCAGGCTGGCGTCGCTGGAACGGTCGCCGAACTGCACTGCGCTGATCTTGCTTTTGAGCAGCGCAAGGAATGCGTCGTAAACGCTTTCCTGCACATATACCCGCTCTACCGCCGTACACAACTGGCCGCAATGGGTGGTCTTGGACGCCACGATGGCAGTGGCAGCGGCTTCCAGGTCGGCGTCGGCTTCGATGATTGCCGGGGTCTTGCCGCCCAGTTCCAGCGAGGGTTTGGCGATGTTGGTCTTGCAGTAATCCAGCACGACCCGACCGGCATTGACGCTGCCGGTCAGGGTGATCATGCCGACCGCCTTGTGGGTGCACAGCGCAGCCGCAGTGGCGTGGTCCATGGTCAGAATGTTCACCACCCCCACAGGCAGGCCCGATTGCTGCACAGCCCTGGCGATCTCGAAGGCCGAGATCGGCGTGTTGTTGCTCGGCCGCACAACCACCGTGTTGCCGGCAATCAGCGCCGGGGCGATTTTGCGCAACAAGGTATATACAGGGTAGTTGAACGGAATCAGGCAGGCGACAACGCCCATCGGCGCGCGCTGCAGAAGCAGATTTTCGTCCGGGGTATCGCTGGGGATGATCTTGCCTTCGATGCGTCGCGCCCACTCGGCGTGATAGCGGGTGATCTGCGCGGCGTAACGCGCTTCATTGCTGGCGTCCTCGACGCTTTTGCCGGACTCGGCAGCCAGCGCCTCCCCGATGTTTTCCGCACAGTCATCAAGTGCATCGGCCAAAGCCCGCAGGTGTTCGGCGCGCTCGATACTGGTCAGCTGGCCCCAGGCTTTCTGGGCTACGGCGGCAGCGGCTACCGCAGCAGAGGCTTGTGCGGTGGTGGCCGCCGAAACGTACCCCACCAGCGCTTCGGTTGCCGGGTTGTAAACTGCTATCAGCGCCTCGCTGGCAGACTCGATGAATTGACCGTTTACAAAATTTCGTTCGGATCGCATGTGCATTCGCCCATCGTTGTTTTTATCCAGTCCCTACAGTCTTGGTATCCCGAGGGCGTTGAACAAACGATTTATTGAGCGGTGAAACATTCGAAAAATGCAGGTTACATCTATCCAGCCCCCTTCAACTCGCGGCAGTGGACGGCTCCAGTTGCCGCTGCGCCAACCAGATTTCCTCCTGCAGCCAGCGGCTGAACACCTGCAACTGTGGCATTGACGTTTGCTCCGGCCGGGTCACCAGCCAGTAGGACTGATGGCCCTCCACATGCACGTTGAGCATCTGGGTCAACTGCCCGCTGGCCAGCTCCGACGCCACCATGTGCCAGTCGGCAATGGTGATGCCCAGGCCCTCGATGGCGCCGCGAATGGCAAGGTCAAGCAGGTCGAATTCATAGCCGCCCTGGGTGTCGACGCCACTGATCTTTGCCGCATCCAGCCAGTGTTTCCAAGTCAGGTAGCGCTGGTCTTCACGGGCCAGCACGTGCAGCAATGTCAGGCGGTTGAGGTCGATGGCGCCTTCACTCGATTCGCGTGCATACAAGGAAGGCGCACACACCGCGATATGCCGTTCCTGTATCAGCAACGAGCTGTCCAGACCGTCCCATTCGCCATCGCCAAAACGGATAGCACAATCCAGCGTAGCGGTTTCCGCCAGGCTGTCCTGCAGTTGGGTGGTGATGCTCAACTCCAGTTCCGGGTGCTTCTCGCGCAGGCGTCCCAGGCGCGGCATCAACCAGCGGCTGGTGAAGGTCGGCGGCGCATTGATGTGCAGCCGGTTGACATGGGATTTTGCTGGATGCTGCGCACCGTCAGCTCGATCTTGTCGAAGGACTGGTGCAGCGCGCGTAGCAATACGCGGCCCGCGCTGCTCAATTCAAGGTGATGATGACGCCGTTCCAACAGGTTTTCGCCAAGCTGCTCTTCCAACTGACGCACCTGTCGGCTGACCGCGCTCTGGGTGACATTGAGCAGTTCTGCTGCGCGGGTAAAGCTGCCGGTGCTGCCAGCCACTTCGAAAGCCTTGAGCGCGTTGAGCGCGGGCATTTTGCGTTTCATGAAGGTTACTCGCGCAGGTGCTGATCAGCGCCAAGCATCCCACGCGCTACAGGAAATATCCCGAGCAACGTGCATTTTTGTGTTGCTCTAGATGACTGACAGGCAGCTGGAAAAACTGAAACGTGTGCTGTTCGAATTGCTCTCCGGGGTGTTATGAGGGATTCGCGCTCAACTGACGACAGAGAACGGGCTTCTGCCCGGAGGGCGTAGGAGATTCCGGAGGTTACGACGGCTGCGATGGGCTGCGGAGCGGCCCTGAAACAGACGACCTCGGCTGTGTCTGATACACCGAGGCGGATGATTTTGCTGCCGGTTCCCGGCAGCTCGCGGACAAGTCCGCTCCCACATTAACGCAGTTCGCGGACAAGCGAAGCGTCGCCCGGTCTGCTCTTAAACCTGACAAGATCACGGACGATCGACGCACACGAACCAAAAAAGCACGGCAGCCTGCCCCTGGGATGAAGTCAGCCGAAACGTTGTGCATGCTTGGGTATTAACACACCACCCGCCTCAGAGCCTTCTGCCATTCCTGATACAGGCCATCCAGATTCAGGCCAGGAACGGGGTCGAAGCGTTCGCGTTGTCTTTCCAGCGCTTGCAGGTCGGCGGCGTCATTCCAGAGGCCGAGGGCTTTACCTGCCAGGTGTGCAGCGCCCAGTGCCGAGACTTCCGGTGACAGGCTGCGGATGACCGGGCGTTGCAGCAGGTCGGCGAGAAATTGCATGAGCCAGCGGTTGCGGGTTGCGCCGCCGTCGACCCAGAGTTCCTTGAGCGGGCTGCCGATGTCGGCCTGCATCGCGTCGAACACGTCGCGAATCTGATAGCCGATGGATTCAAGCGCCGCGCGCATGATGTGTGCACCAGAACTGCCTTCCGTCAGGCCGCAAATCAGCCCTCGGGCATCGGCCTGCCAGTGTGGCGCGCCGAGACCGGACAGCGCCGGCACAAAGTACACGCCGCCATTGTCAGCCAGTTGCGCGGCCTGTTCGCTGAGGGCATGGATAGACTCACCGGCCACCAGCCGCGCAGCCCACTGAACGGCCGCGCCGGTGTGAACGATGTTGCCTTCCATGGCGTAGGTCGGTATCGCGCCGTCGTGCCAGGCCAGTGTCGTCGACAGACCGTGGCGAGAGGCGATGGGCCCGGCCATTGGCGTCATTAATGAAGAACCGGTCCCGAGCGTCGCCTTGACCAGTCCGGGGGCAAAACCGCCCTGCCCGTACAGCGCCGCATGCGAATCGCCGATCATCGACAGAATCGGAATACCGGCATCGAGCCCGTCGACTGCCACGGTATGAGCAAACAGGCCTGAGCTGGGTTGGATAGCGGCCAGAGCAGCGGCAGGGATCGAAAACAGCTCAAGCAATTGCGGGTCCCATTCGCAGCTTTGCAGATTGAACAGCTGGGTGCGGGCTGCATTGGAATAGTCGGTGGCAAATACATGTCCGCCGCTGAGTTTCCAGAGCAACCAACTGTCGAGTGTCCCCAGGCAGATGTCGCCTGCCGCTGCGCGAGCGTGACCGTCGTCCAGATGATCAAGAATCCAGCGCATTTTGCCTGCGGAAAACATCGGGTCGAGGGCCAGTCCGGTTTTGTCCAGAATCATGGCTTCGTGGCCCTGAGCGTGCAGTTCATTGCACAGCGGCAACGAACGGCGGCACTGCCAACTGATGCACGGCGACACGGGTGCCCCGCTGGCCCGGTTCCACGCCACCACCGACTCGCGCTGATTGCTGATGGCCAGCGCGCTGATCGGACGCTGTAAACCAGTCATGCAGTCTGCTATCGCCTCAAGCGTGGCCTGCCAGATCAGCAGCGGGTCCTGCTCCGAGTAACCGGCTTGCGGGTGGCTGATGCTCAAGGGCCGCGAGCCACGGGCGACGACTTGCCCCAGTTGGTTGACCAGCACGGCCTTGGCGTTGCTGGTGCCTTCATCGATGGCCAGAATCAGCGGGGAGTGTTCGTTCATGTTCTGAGTACCCGACATGCAGAAATGCCCCTAACGCAAACGTGCAGCGGCCGCAACAATGCCGTCCGCATCGATGCCATGCAAAGCACGCGTCGGCTCACGGGCACCCGCTGCTGCGTATTCGCCATCACCAATGCCGAGGCGAATCAGGCTGATGCCCAATGCGTTCTCGGCCAGCAATTCAGCCACCAGGCTGCCGAGCCCGCCGTTGATATTATGTTCTTCGACGGTAATCACCCCACGGCTGCCGCTCAGGGCGCTGACCAGCGCATCACGTTGCAGCGGACGAATCGAAGACAGGTTGATGACTTGCGCGTCGAGCCCCTGCTCCGCCAGCCGCGCCGCAGCGTCGACCGCCTCATGCACCACCGAACCGAGTGCGACGATGGTCAGGTCTGAACCACGGCGCAGGATATCGACGTTTCCGGGCGCGAAGCGATAGCTGGAATCATGCAGTTCACGCAGTGGCTTGCCGTCGAGGCGGACGTACACCGGGCTGTGATAACGCAGGGCGTAATCGATGATCTGTCGGCACTCGAGCGGGTCCGACGGGGCGAAAATCTGCACGTTGCCGAAACCGCGCATCACCGAGATGTCATCCAGACAGTGATGGGTGCTGGCCAGCGGCCCATAACTGGTGCCTGAATTGAGACCGAACATTTTGACGTTGGCCTGGTTGTAGCAAACATCGACCTTGACCTGTTCGTTGGCACGGGAAATCAGGAACGGCGCGGCGTTGCAGGTGGCGGCGATCTTGCCACCCAGCGCCAGGCCGGCGGCGACGCCCACCAGCGACTGCTCGGCAATCCCGACGTTGATGACCCGCTCCGGGAAACGCTGCATGAACGGGGCTATCTTGGCGGTGGATGTCGAGTCGCTGACCACCGGCACGAGGTCTAGGCCTTCTTCGACGGCAGCGATAAAAGCTTCCACCATGACAGTGGCAAAATGTTCACTCGCCATGATTCAACTCCTCCAGCGCTGCGCTGACTTCGTCACCTTTTGGCACCCGATGGTGCCATTCCGGCCGAGCTTCGATGAACGAAACGCCTTTGCCCTTGATGGTGTGGGCAATCAGCACCTGAGGCGCGCCCTTGCGCACCTGCATCTGCTCCAGGGTGCTGACCAGTTGTTCGACGTCGTTACCGTCGCACTCGCTGACCGCAAAGCCGAACGCGGCCCATTTCACGTCGAGCGGGTCCAGCGGCATGATCTCTGCGGTCAAACCCGCCAGTTGCAGCTTGTTCTTGTCGACGATCACGAACAGGTTGTCCAGGCCGTACTTGGCGGCGGCCATGGCCGCTTCCCAGTTGGACCCTTCGGCCAGTTCGCCGTCGCCGGTCAGCACGTAGATGCGCTTGTTACTCCCAGACATTCTGGCCGCCAGCGCCAGGCCCACCGCAACCGGCAGGCCGTGACCCAGCGCGCCGGTGTTGAGTTCGATGCCTGGCGTCTTCTGCCGCACCGGGTGGCCCGGCAGGCGCGAATTGAAATGCTGATAGTCCGCCAGCCATGCCTCGGGAATGTATCCCGCCTGCGCCAGACAGCAATACAACCCGCCGACCCCGTGGCCCTTGCTCTGAATGTAGATATCGCGTTCCGGGTCTTCGATACGCTCGGGGCCTGTATCGAGAATCCGGAAATACAACGTGGCGAGGATGTCGGTTTCTGAAAGATCAGCCCCCGTATGCCCGCCTGCTGGCGACGCGGCGTTCAGGGTGATGACATTGCGTCTGATCAGGCGGGCCTGTTCTTTGATCTGCTGGGCGTCGTAGCGGAAGGCATTCATGGAGCGGCTCCTGTGGGGCTGGCCACGCGGCGAATATTTATTGTTCTGTGAAATGCTTGAATATTTATTCAGCACTGAAAATATATTTATATTTAGACGCTGATCGTCTTGCAGGTCAAGCAGGCCCGACGCGGAAACACAAAAAAGAATGGCGAAAGGCTTTTTGAAGAACGTATGGAATTACCAACGCAGGGCTCTGCCTTGGGGTTTTCAGGGTAGAAAAACGTCTGCTGATCGAAAACGAAGAAAATTAAACCGCTTGACTTTATCGCGCCACGGCTGGAATCTGAATTAACAGTCAGGCATGCATATATATTCAAGCAGCCCGAAAAACTCCTACAAGAATAAGTCCGGAGAACCCTATGGACGCCAAAGCGCCAGTGCATCAGGCCGTCAAGCCGCAGAGCCGTGGGGGGTTGCTCAAGCTGCTGCCCAATAACATTGGTGGCCCGCTGATCGGCCTCGCGTTGCTGGTGCTGGTCTTCTCCTTCAGCTCCGAATTCTTTTTCACTCTGCGCAACGGCCTGAATATTCTCGATCAGGTGACCGTGCTGGGCATTCTCGCCATCGGCATGACCGCCGTGATTGTCATCGGCGGCATTGACCTGTCAGTCGGTTCGGTGCTGGCCTTCTCGATGATGATGCTCGGCTGGCTTTATCAGGATCAGGGCATGACGCTGGGGCTGGCGATTCCCGTGGCGATTGCAACCGGCATGCTCGCCGGGCTGGTGTCCGGCCTGCTGATTACTTACGCCAGACTGCCCGCGTTCATCGCCACGCTGACCATGATGTCGGTCGCCCGTGGGCTGGCGAACATTCTCACCGAAGGCCGGCAGATCGTCGGTTATCCGGAGTGGTTCACCAACCTGGCCACCGTGCGTCATTTCGGCTTCCTGTCAGCCACCGTCGGGCTGTTTCTGATCATGCTGGTGCTGGCCTGGGTATTTCTGCGTTTCCGCGCGGGCGGCCGCAACCTGTACGCGATTGGCGGCAGCCCGGAAGTGGCGCGGCTGTCGGGGATCAAGGTGCGGGCCATCACGCTTTGGGTGTACGCCATCAGCGGCGCACTGGCCGGCATCGCTGCCGTGACCATGGCTGCGCGCCTTGACTCCTCGCAACCCAGCGCCGGGCTGACTCTGGAACTCGACGCCATCGCCGCCGTGGTGATCGGCGGTGCCAGCCTCAGCGGCGGCGTCGGCAGTGTCGGTGGCACGCTGGTCGGTGTGCTGATCATCGGCGTACTGCGCAACGGCCTCAATCTGCTGGGGGTTTCCCCGTTCATTCAACAAGTGGTCATAGGCGTGGTCATCGCCCTTGCTGTGACCATCGATACCTTGCGTCGCCGTTCCAACAGTGCTCATTAAGACGCTGTGCCGTTTTGCGCTTGACCGATGCTGACATCCCCAACAATAAAATCAGGAGTCACCGCCATGTTCATGACCAAGAAACTGCTGCTCGCCACGGCTCTGGCCGCCGCCACCCTCACCACGGCCGGTTCGACCTGGGCCAAGGAGCTGACCATCGGCCTGGCCGTGGCCAACCTGCAGGCCGACTTCTTCAACCAGATCAAACAGTCGGTCGAGGCCGAGGGCAAAGCTCGCGGGGTGAAGATCATCACGGTTGACGCCCAGGGTAATTCCTCGACTCAGGTCAGCCAGATCGAAGACCTGATCACCCGCCAGATCGACGCGCTGATCTACATTCCGGCTGGCGCCACTGCCGCCGGGGTGCCGGTCAAAGCCGCCAAGGCGGCGGGAATTCCGGTGATTGCCGTGGACCGCAACGCGCCTGACGCACCCGGCGATACGTTTATTGCCAGCGACAGCGTTGCCGGTGCACGCATGCTTGCCGAATACGTCGGCAAGGTAACGGGCGGCAAAGGCCGCATCGCCATCCTTCAAGGGCAGTTGGGCACCACGCCGGAAAACGACCGCGCCAGAGGTTTCAAGGAAGGCCTGAAAGGCTTCCCCGACCTGAAAATCGTCGCCGAACAGCCTGCCGAGTGGGCGCAGGACAAAGGCTTCGCGGTCGCCCAGGACCTGTTGCAGCGTGACCCGAACATCACCGTGTTCTTCGGCCGCGCCGACGCCATGGCGCTGGGTGCCGCGCAGGCAGTGAAAGTCGCCAATCTGGATCATCCGGTGGTGGTGGTCGGCTTCGACGGTGACGTGGCGGGTCTCAAGGCCGTGAACAGCGGCGTGCTACAAGCGACCATGACCCAGCAGACCCAAAAAATGGGCCGCATGGCCGTCGCCTCTGCGCTGGACCTCAAGGCAGGCAAAGCCGTACCCAAGGAGCAACTGCTGGAAACCGTGCTGACCACCAAAGACAACGTCGCGCCTTTCCTGCAACAGCATCCTTGAGCCAGGGAGTTCGCCATGCACGCTGTTCTGGATAACCCGACGCTCCACAACTCTGAGGTCACACCTGAGGCGGTGCTGTGCCTGCGCAACATCATCGGCAAGTCCTACGGCCCGGTGCAGGTGCTGTCGCAGATCAATGTCGATGTCCGGCCGGGCGAAGTGCTTGCCCTGCTTGGCGAGAACGGCGCGGGCAAATCGACGCTGTCCTCGATCATCGCCGGCCTGGTGCAGCCCGAAGCGGGCGGTTCCATGACCTGGCTCGGTCAGGACTACGCGCCCGCCTCGCCGGGTGCGGCGCTGGGGGCCGGTATCGGCCTGATCCATCAGGAGATCCGCCTGCTGGCGCAGTTGTCGATTGCCGAAAATATCTTCGTCGGTCGTCTGCCCATGCGTCACGGCAAGGTCGACCGCGACTACATGCAAGCGCAGGCGCAAAAACAGCTCGAGCGTCTGGGCCTGAATGTACCGGCGTCGCGCAAGGTCGAGGGCCTGAGCGTGGCCGCGCAGCAACTGGTCGAGATAGCCAAAGCCCTGACCCTGAACGCACGTCTGCTGATTCTTGACGAACCCACTGCCGCGCTCGGCGGTGAAGAAACCGAGCTGCTGTTTCAGCAGGTCGAGCGCCTTAAAGCGCAGAGCGTGTCGTTCATCTACATCAGCCATCGTCTGGAAGAAATCGCGCGCATCGCCGACCGTATTCTGGTGCTGCGCGATGGTCGCCAGATCGCGCTGCATGCCACGGCTCAAGTGCCGGTGCGTGAACTGGTCGAGCAAATGGTCGGGCGCAGTCTGGAGCGCATATTCCCTGCCCTTCAGGCCCCGCAGGACCGGGTGATGCTGCAGGTCAAGGACCTGACCTGCCGGGAGTTTGCCCTGCACGGCATCGACTTCAGCGTGCGCGCCGGAGAAGTAATCGGCATCGCCGGCGTGGTCGGCGCAGGCCGTACCGAACTGATCCGCGTGATTGCCGGCGCAGCCCGGGATATTCAGGGCCACATGCAGCTGGATGGCGAAACCGTCCACCTGCGCTCACCCTCGCAAGCGATTCAGGCAGGCGTGGTGCTGGTGCCGGAAGACCGCAAACAGCAAGGCGTGGTGGTCGAACACCGCATCGAGGACAACCTCGTTTACGGCAACACCGACCTGCTGCACAGCGGCAACTGGGTGTTGCCAAAAAGCTTGCACGAGTTTGCCCGCAACGCCATTTCGCGCCTCGGCGTGAAAGGTGCGCCCGAGCAGCGCATCGACAGCCTGTCCGGTGGCAATCAGCAGAAAGTCATCATCGCCAAATGGCTGGCCCGCAACCCCAAAGTGTTCATTCTCGACGAGCCGACCCGAGGCATCGACGTCGGTGCGCGGGCGGCGATCTACGAGGTGATCGCCGAACTGGCGGCTACCGGCATGGCCGTGATCGTGGTCAGTTCCGACCTCGATGAAGTATTGGGCCTGTCGCACCGGGTCATGGTCATGAGCCGTGGCAGGCAGATGGGCATTCTCGAACGTGGCGAAGCAACGCCGGTGTCAGTCATGGAAATGGCCACCGCCTGAATGCAAACACACTGATTACGTGGAGAGCGACATGCGACTTTTTCGACTTGATGGTCAGGTGGCTTTTGTGACCGGCGCCGGCAGCGGCATTGGTCAGGCCATCGCAGTAGGCCTCGCTGAAGCCGGGGCTGACGTAGCGTGCTTCGATTTGCCGGGCAGCGCGGGCATCGGCAGCACCGTGGAACGCATCGCCGCACTGGGCCGCCGCGCCCTTGCGCTGGAAGGCACCGTCACCGACCGCGCCGCGCTGGATGCCGCCATCGCGCGCAGCGAGGCAGAACTGGGCGCGCTCAGCGTCGCCGTCAACTGCGCCGGGATCGCCAACGCCCAGGCTGCCGAAGAGCTGGAGTTGCAACGCTGGCAGACCATGCTCGACATCAACCTGACCGGCATCTTCCTCAGTTGCCAGGCCCAAGCGGCAGTCATGCTGCCGCGCGGCAAAGGCGCCATCGTCAACATTGCCTCGATGTCCGGCAGCATCGTCAATCGCGGGCTGCTGCAAGCCCACTACAACGCCTCGAAAGCCGGCGTCATCCACCTCAGCAAAAGCCTGGCCATGGAGTGGGCGGACAAGGGCTTGCGGGTCAACTGTATCAGCCCCGGCTACACCGCCACGCCGATGAACTCGCGTCCGGAAGTGGCCGAGCAAGTGAAAATTTTCGAGCAGACCACGCCCATGGGGCGCATGGCCAGCGTCGACGAAATGGTCGGCCCGGCGATCTTTCTGGCCAGTCAGGCCTCTTCATTCTGTACCGGCGTCGACCTGCTGGTGGACGGCGGATTCGTCTGCTGGTGAATCTGCCCTGCCCATCACTGGAGCATCCCATGTATCAACGTTTTAGCGGCAAAACCGTGGTCATCACCGGTGCCTGCCGAGGCATCGGCGCAGGCATTGCCGAGCGCTTCGCTCAGGAAGGCGCCAACCTGGTGCTGGCTTCCAGCGACCTCGAACGCGTGACGTTTACCTCCGAGCAACTGGCCAGCGAATACGCGGTCAACAGCATCGCGGTGGGCCTGGACGTGACCGACGAAGCCGACATCCAGCGCCTCTACCAGAGCGCCCACGAGCGCTTCGGCAGCATCGATGTGTCAGTGCAAAACGCCGGCATCATCACCATCGACCATTGCGAAAGCATGCCCCGCGCAGACTTCGACAAGGTCCTGCAGGTCAACACTACCGGCGTCTGGCTCGGCTGCCGAGAAGCCGCCCGCTACATGGTCAAACAAGGCAGCGGGCGGCTGATCAACACCTCGTCAGGCCAGGGCCGCCAGGGCTTCATCTACACTCCACATTACGCCGCGAGCAAGATGGGCGTGATCGGCATCACTCAGAGCCTGGCGCTGGAACTGGCGCGGCATAACATCACGGTGAACGCGTTCTGCCCCGGCATCATCGAAAGTGAAATGTGGGACTACAACGACCGCGTCTGGGGCGAAATCCTCAGCACCGACGAAAAACGCTACGCCAAGGGCGAACTGATGGCCGAGTGGGTGCGCAACATACCCATGCGCCGCGCCGGCAAACCCTCGGACGTCGCCGGGCTGGTCGCCTTTCTGGCCTCGGACGACGCCGCCTACCTGACCGGCCAGGCGATCAACATCGACGGCGGGCTGATCATGTCCTGACCGCGATGGCAGGCACGACCCGCTGCCAGTTTGGTATCCTCGCCGCCACTTGGGATATCGCTATCATTTTTTGGGGCCTGCATGAGCCAGATTGAAGAACAACGGCTGATGAGCAAAATCGCCAGCCTCTACTATGAAGAAGGACTCAAACAGTCCGAGATTTCCACCCGGCTCGATCTTTCACAGTCCTTCATCAGCCGCGCCCTGCGCCGCGCCTTGCAGGAAGGCGTGGTGAAAATCACCGTCATGCGCCCGCAAGGCCTGCACCTGGAGCTGGAAACCCGGCTACAAAAGATGTACGGCATTCGCCAGGTGATCGTCGTCGAAGCCACCGAGCCGGACGACGAAGAAAGCATTAAACAAGCCATCGGCTCCGCCGCCGCGCACTACCTGGAAACCAGCCTCAGCGCTCAGGACCACATCGGCATCTCCTCCTGGAGCAGCACCATCCGCGCGATGGTCAGCCACATGCACCCGCAACCCGGCAAACAAAGTGCCCAGGAAGTTGTGCAACTGCTCGGCGGCGTCGGCAACAAAGGCGCCTTCGAAGCCACCTTGCTGACCCAACGCCTGGCCACCCTCCTCAACTGCCCCGCTTTCCTACTGCCATCGCAAAGCATCGAGCAGTCGGTGGAAAGCAAACAGCGCATCGTCGAAATGGAAGAAGTCAAAGAAGTCCTCCACCGCTTCGACAGCATCACCCTCGCCATCGTCGGCATCGGCGAACTCGAACCCTCACAACTGCTACGCAACAGCGGCAATTACTACACCGAAGACATGTTGCGCGTGCTGGCTGAGCGGGGAGCGGTTGGGGATATTTGCTTGCGGTACTTTGATGCGCATGGGAAACCGGTGCTTGAGGAGGATGAAGAGTTTGTGGTGTCGATGGGGTTGGGTAAGTTGCGGTCGATTAATAGGGTGCTGGGGTTGGCTGGGGGGGTGAGGAAGGTGCAGGCGATAAGGGGGGCGCTGTTGGGGGGGTATCTGGATGTGTTGATTACGGATGTGGGGACTGCGCGGGGGTTGGGGGGGTGAAGAACCCGCTTCGGCGGGTTCTCTTGGTGCTGAGTGTTTATGTCACTGCTAAGCTAAGCGCCTGGTCGAGGATGTAAATGACAAGGGACTGCAAAGCCGTCGGTGAAGATTCTGAAGCCCAACGACCCGCCGGGCAGGTTAGTCCATTATGACTTGAATCTCGTACCCCTTCCCCGAGGTCCACTCTTCCCGAACAACTTCAACCGCTCCGCTACCTATATTCACCTTGGCGCTACGCCCCCAGTCAATTGCGGTGACTATGGATTTAGGCAGTTTCGCGCCGAGATATCTCAGCGCAAGCTTCTCTGACGCTGAGATGAGTGCTTTAGTAGCAGCTTCTGACGCGACTGCGGAGTCAGGTTGATTGTAATTGAGCACCAGCTTTACATTGTTAACAGTCTCTCCTTGACCGTTCGCATAAAACGCTAGATTGTTAGCCAATGGCAGTCCACCACCTATCTCTTTGTAACTGCTGGCACAACCCGACGTGCCGTCACCATAGTGTGTCCATTTTCTGCCTTTAAGGCCTTGATCCGTGAGTAATGAGCAGACTTTACCAGGATCGCTAAGCTTCAGATCGGCGAAAGCGGGAGTGGCAAATATTAATACAAGAGGCAACACGAGCGCTTTCAACATATTGGTGATTCTTCCATGGTTGCCCGGAAAAATGCCGGACTGACTATCAATACCCTATGAATAAAACTAATGCCAGCCAGACGCAGGTTTACCTTGCCCGTATTGAGCTTTCCAAGACTGTGGCATTGGGTGCATAGCACGCGATGGATTGCAGCACAGTTTCACGATCTTCACGGCTGATGCAGGACCCCAAGGTTACTGTAATATGGTTAAGCACCAGGGTATCAATTAAGTATGGGATAGAGTGATGCTCATGCATGCGTACCTGCTCAAAGCAGTTTGCGCACTAACGCCCAAGAGCGAAACCCGCATTAGCAGCCAATTTTCAGATGTTTTCGCGATCAAGCCAAGGCAGCTATCAGCCTTTGCCACCATGTGGTGTCAATCCGGAACGACGCCAACCCCCTCTCAACTACAGAATCGTTGTAAGCAGTTACTCTCAGGGCTTCTATGGCTGGTGCATCAGCTTCTCTAAGGAGGCGCTGATTTATTCGATTTTTCGTCCCTGCAACGCTCTGGAGGCCTTGATTTATCTGGGGGCAACAGCTGGGTTTTAGAATAAATCAGCGTCTCCCTAAGTCGCCATATATCCTCGTCAAGCTCCTCAAGTGTGAGCTTCTTGCTTTTTCGATCTAGCTCTGTATAACGCTTGGCAAGCTCCGAACAAATCAAGCGTTTTGAGCCTGGCGACCATACAATGTCCAGCGCGGTTACTGCGGCCGTCACAAGCCCCGCAACCCCAGCGAGCTGCTGGCTGCCAGTCAGAAAGCCCGCGAAAGAAGAGCTGCCAGCGATTACGTAAATCAGTTTGAATAGACCGTCAACTTTCCCAAAAAGCCGGCTTTGGAGATGAAAGTACCTCACGGAGTATCGAATATCTCCGACTGCTTCAAAGTGAGATCGCTCATCAAATCTGTCCATAGGCTCAGCGCTTTTCCTGCGAAGGTGCCGGAGAACTTGGCGGTGTCGCCGGAGCTTGGGGAGCCGGAGGAGTTCTTGCTGGGGGAACGTGGCTTTTAAACAAATCTTCCCTAGTCATGTTTGTCTCCTGATGCAGATGAGGTAGCAATTTAGCACTACTGCGAAACCTATGCTATAGGCCTAAGCACCCTATATCCCCCAGGTATGTACTGAGCCGCGCCCTGCAAAACAATCAATACCAAAGGGATTTTCCTAGGAGGGTGTAGACAAAATCATGTAGTGAGTCGGCGCGCGAGTATTCGAGCCTCGGCCAACCAAACCCATGCCTCGCTTACCGCAAAAAGGCGATCATGATGCATGATCAGTCGCCGAGCTCTCTCATTCCAGGCATGAGTTCGCTCCACTACCCATCGCTTGGGCATGACCACAAATCCAGTCTGAACAGGCTCCACGGAAAATAGATCGCCTTGTTCAGAGTGCCATTGCCCTGTTCTTCTGTTATTCGGGCCACGGATCACTTGAACATCGATAGCGTGCAGTTGATGGGTGCGCTGTGCCCATTTTCCTGCGTACGCACTATCAACAAAAAGCGTGCTCAGTGACGGATATTTTTCCTTCGAGTACGCCACCGCATCATCCGCCGCGTCACGATCCTGCACGCTTGCAGCACTGATACTGACAGCCAGCAGCAGGCCCAATGTATCGACAATCAGACTTCGTTTACGCCCCTTCACTTTTTTGCCTGCGTCGTAGCCGCTGTCACCGCCTTGAGGAGAACTGCGGGTCGACTGTGAATCCAGGATCGCTGCTGACGGGCTGTCAGCGCGTTCTTCCCGCTCACGCCATTGAGCTCGCAAGCGATCATGCATTTGCTCGAACTTGCCTTGAGCGCTCCACCGGCGGAACGTTTTGTAGACATTGTCCCAATGAGGAAAATCGCGGGGTAGCATTCGCCATGAGCACCCCGTGCGTACGACATAGCAACAGGCTTCCAGCAACGTGCGCCGAGAGTGAAGCGGTGGCACTCCTCGTCCGCCCTGGCTTTCAAACAGGTCGGCGACCAGTGCCCACTCGGTATCTGTCAAGCAACTCGGATATAGCTGCTCCGGCAGTTGGCGGCGGTGGGTTTCATTGTAGCCATAGGCTTTATTAGGTTCAGGTGACTGAAAACTTCCCTTGGCCCGCTGCTTTACACGCGTAATCCCTGCCATTTTCAACGCTTTTGCAAAGGTGTCGGGATGCGCAGTGATACCGGTTTCGGCGAAGAATACGAGCGCCAATTCGGCCTGGCTGGAATAGGGCTGTGCATGAGCGAGTTTCACCAGCACGGGATAGTGCTCGGCGGCAATCGAGCGAGGACGTCCGGTTTTAGGCATGGCTTGAGGGCTATTCAGACAAGGGAGTGAAAGTTTAATTTATTTTGTCTACACCCTCTAGGGAGACGCTGAACAATTAACCCGTTCGCACCGTCCCCATTTCCAAGCCGGTTTTTTTCAACCTGCCGGCCTTATTTTACGTTTCTCGAGCAGATTTCTGCCCTCATTTTGCTGAAAGGCGGGCCAGTCCCGCCTTTCAGACGGATTTATCCTGCCGTCTGTTGTAAATACCGCTTGGCCAGCATCAGATTGGCCAACCCAAACAAACTGAACAACTGCGCTGTATTCTTTTCCAGCCCACGGTAGCGAACCTTGCGATGATTGAAGCGCACCTTGATTACCTGGAAGGGGTGCTCGACCTTGGCACGCAGTTGCGCCTTGGCATATTCAATTTTGCGCTTGACCCGATACAGCACGCTGCCTTCGCCGTGCTGCTTGTAACTGCTTGGCCGTTCTGCAATCGACCAGATAACGTCCCGTTCAGCATGCTCCGGTCGCTTGGCCGCACCGGTGTATCCAGCGTCACCCGAAACATAGGTTTCGTCACCGTGAAGCAACTGGCCAACCTGGGTGACATCCGCCACGTTAGCGGCCGTCCCTACTACGCTGTGCACCAGCCCCGACGTGGCGTCTACACCAATGTGGGCCTTCATCCCAAAGTGCCATTGATTGCCTTTCCTGGCCTGATGCATCTCAGGATCACGCTTGCCTTCTCGGTTCTTGACCGAGGGCGGCGCGGCGATCAGAGTAGCGTCGACGATAGTGCCTTCCTTGAGCAGCAGCCCCCGGCTGGCCAGATGCTGGTTAATCGTTTCAAACAGCAGCCGGGTTAGCTGATGGACTTCCAGCAAGCGGCGAAAACGCAGCAAGGTGGTGGCATCCGGTGCAGACTCGCGACCCAGGTCGATACCCATAAAACCGCGGATGGCCTGGCTGTCGTAGACGGCATCTTCGCAACCTTCATCGGAGAAACCGAAACACTGCTGCACGACGTACATGCGCAACATGCGCGACACCCCTATCGCAGGGCGTCCGCGCTTGCCTGCGGTGTTGCTATAAAACGGCGCCACTTGCGCCTCCAGCAGGGCCCAGGGCACCAACTGTTCAAGGTCAGCCAGGAAGCGATCTCGGCGAGTCTGCTTTTTCTTGCCGGTATATTCGAGTTCGGAGAAGGTCTTCTGCACGCGCGTAACGCTCACGGAGAGGGAGGCTGTTGAAGGAACTTAGTGTGCCAAGGGTGGGGACAGTTGGCTATTTTTGCAGCGCCTCCCTAGGTATCCTCTGAAAAAGCCCATTTTTTTGGAGAGGAACCGGGCTGGAGCGCCTGTATTTACTGGCTTCGACTTTTGAAGAAAAGGCTTTTTCAGACCTTCCCTAGAGGGTGTAGACAAAATAAATTAAACTTTCACTCCCTTGTCTGAATAGCCCTCAAGCCATGCCTAAAACCGGACGTCCTCGCTCGATTGCCGCCGAGCACTATCCCGTGCTGGTGAAACTCGCTCATGCACAGCCCTATTCCAGCCAGGCCGAATTGGCGCTCGTATTCTTCGCCGAAACCGGTATCACTGCGCATCCCGACACCTTTGCAAAAGCGTTGAAAATGGCAGGGATTACGCGTGTAAAGCAGCGGGCCAAGGGAAGTTTTCAGTCACCTGAACCTAATAAAGCCTATGGCTACAATGAAACCCACCGCCGCCAACTGCCGGAGCAGCTATATCCGAGTTGCTTGACAGATACCGAGTGGGCACTGGTCGCCGACCTGTTTGAAAGCCAGGGCGGACGAGGAGTGCCACCGCTTCACTCTCGGCGCACGTTGCTGGAAGCCTGTTGCTATGTCGTACGCACGGGGTGCTCATGGCGAATGCTACCCCGCGATTTTCCTCATTGGGACAATGTCTACAAAACGTTCCGCCGGTGGAGCGCTCAAGGCAAGTTCGAGCAAATGCATGATCGCTTGCGAGCTCAATGGCGTGAGCGGGAAGAACGCGCTGACAGCCCGTCAGCAGCGATCCTGGATTCACAGTCGACCCGCAGTTCTCCTCAAGGCGGTGACAGCGGCTACGACGCAGGCAAAAAAGTGAAGGGGCGTAAACGAAGTCTGATTGTCGATACATTGGGCCTGCTGCTGGCTGTCAGTATCAGTGCTGCAAGCGTGCAGGATCGTGACGCGGCGGATGATGCGGTGGCGTACTCGAAGGAAAAATATCCGTCACTGAGCACGCTTTTTGTTGATAGTGCGTACGCAGGAAAATGGGCACAGCGCACCCATCAACTGCACGCTATCGATGTTCAAGTGATCCGTGGCCCGAATAACAGAAGAACAGGGCAATGGCACTCTGAACAAGGCGATCTATTTTCCGTGGAGCCTGTTCAGACTGGATTTGTGGTCATGCCCAAGCGATGGGTAGTGGAGCGAACTCATGCCTGGAATGAGAGAGCTCGGCGACTGATCATGCATCATGATCGCCTTTTTGCGGTAAGCGAGGCATGGGTTTGGTTGGCCGAGGCTCGAATACTCGCGCGCCGACTCACTACATGATTTTGTCTACACCCTCCTAGGTAGCTCGGTCGCCTCAACCATCACTAGGTCCCGCGAACAGAAACCAGCGAGGAAAGCCGTTGAATGGGATTCCTAGCTAGGACCCAAACACGCGTTCGGCTGTGTGTCAAAGTGGCATCTCAAACATCAAATCTAGCTGTCTATCGGCTGCCCATCCTTTTATCAACATGCGGGCCGGCATAGGCGCAGCTCGGCTCCGACGCCCACCATATACGACATAACGGAAGTGGCGGAGCAATCGAAGTCGGAAGCAACTGAATATAGATAGTCGCCAGCGCAACTATCCCCGTTCAAAGGTACAGCAATTTACTAAGGTGCGGAGCTTGGCAAGCTGGAGGCTGCGAACATGTTATTCACTACCGACTCGCTTGAGCTGATATTGACGATTTTGAAGAGTGAATCGAATGATGTTCCGCGAAAGTACCCACATCCAAAAATGAAAAAGCCACCCGAAGGTGGCTAAATCATTGAAAAATATGGTCGGGACGGAGTGATTCGAACACTCGACCCCTAGCACCCCATGCCTGTGGCACCCCAGCAAACACACAGCCTATGGCTGTTTTCTATGGCGCTCGCTGCAATCGAATAGCTATAGATCATCATAGGTGTACGAGAAGTCACGCAAAAGTCACGCACCCTTCCCCGGCGTCCTGCCGACGAACAAACCAAACCCCTCAGCTTCAGCCAGTTCTATCTCAACCCAAATCTTGGCGCAGTCGAGCAGCTCGAGCATTTCGCCGAACTCTTCGCTGCACACCTGGCCGCCGTCCAGTGCAGCTTTAGCCAGGTCGATCAGTCGTTGCCGGTGCTGGTCATGCTCAGCCAGGAACGACCCGCGGTCATCAATGCACCGATTCCACTCGGCCAGCGGGTCAGTCTTGTCCAAGCACCACCTCCCGGCACCACCACGACTGCCAATAGAAGGCATCACCGACCTGCTCAATACCGGTCAGGTTCTTTCCGTTGGTTGCCATGCTGGTGATCGTGACATCGATGAGTGGCGGTATCACGTCCGGCAGATGAGGTGATGACTTGTACAGGAAGGCGCTGATAGCGATGCGGCCCAGCGCCTCGATCTTGTACTCGGCAATCTGGATATCACCACGGACCGGCTCAATCCGGTGAAGCTCCTTGCGGTCGATGGCGATGCCAAGATGACGCCGCCTGAGGATGAGATAGTGCATTTTACGCTACCGAATTACTGTATATGCAGCCAGTAGAATCGATATGGGGTTTGCCGGGCAATACTGTATGAGTAGATTTTCGACAGGTGGCGGCAGCCTAAACCTTGCGGATGCCGAACTGCGCGACCTTCACCGTGGTGTTCTGCGCCACGCCGACGGCCAGGTACAGACCCATGCGCGAGGTGATCACCGTCTCGGTCAGATCAACAGTACCGCGCTGCGTCTCAAGTTGCCCGATGAAGCTGGCGGGTAGCGTGAACGGTTCCTGGTACTTGTCCATCGACCGAAAGTAGATTGTTGTGGACGTGCCGCTGACGGGCTTGGTGAATGTCAGCTCAGCCTCCCAGCCCAGAATTCCGCGCGATGAACCAGCAATCTCCACGGCCGATACCATCTCGATGACGTCGCCGGCTGCCAGATTGCCCATTGTGACGTTGGCGATCGGCTGCACATACACATAGCCACCCGCCGCCGCCAGGGTTCCGCCCAGTTCGATGCACTGCGCCTCGCCGTAGGCGGCAGGCTCCTTGTACCACCGCGTGGTGATACCGGTCAGGCCAGAGCCAACTGCCTTGTAGCCGTCCGCCAGCACAGACCCAGCCACAGCGCTCACGCCAGCCGGAAGCGTGCCGCCAGTGCCCGTCAGCAACGGGTTGGCATTGAGGCAGCCATAGGGCCTGATAGTCGAATAAATGTCGCCGGCGTCCGTCGGCAGCGGGATGCCGGGGAATTCGAAGTTGGCATTGATGATCGGCACGATACGTGAGCTGAGGAAGTCCGCGCCCAAGATGTTCGGGTGCAGACCCTCCACGGTCATATCTTCGGTGAAGCCGTCCCAGATGTTCACCACTGGTACAAACTGGCTGACGTAGCTCAACACCCAGTCTTTGTAGGCGATCGCATCAGCCAGCGCCTGCCCGGTCAGCGCCTTGCTGCCGAAGCGCGGAGTTCCGGTGCCCACGATCAGGTACTTGCCCGGAGTGTTCAGGAACGCGGTGACGATCTTCATCACGTTGGCTTTGGAGTCCGCCAGCGTCATGCCCGACGTTGTGCTGTCGTTGGTGCGGGACAGCAGCATCCACAGATCGGCGGTGGACGACGCGATGCAGGCCGGCAGCTTGGCAAGGAACTGGCCGGTGTGGTCACCGACCTTTCCCTGGTTGTCGAGGTAGCTGGGGAACAGGCCGGTGCGCGCCGCAATCATCGCCGCATAGCCGTAGGCCTCGGTTCCGTAAACGGTCGGGCCTACGGTGTGGCAGTTGCCGGAGAAGCTGTCACCGAGCAGGCCCAGGCCACGGCGGATTGGCTGACGGCGTGGAGCCGGATTAACCAGAAGGCTCATCGCGTCACCTCGAAATAAGCGCCGGCAGTCGGGGTGATCCGGGTATAGGAGCTACCCAGCTCCAGAAGATATCCGCCGTCCTTGGCAAGCGTATCGGTCACAACCCAGTTATCGCCGGCCTTTTTCTCGACCGTCACCGTGCCGCCGTTTGCTTTGACGATCAGCATCGTCCGCCCCATGTCTCTTTGAATCAGCTGGGTATTTGCCATTTTATTGTTCCGTTACTCGGAGGTAATCAGGGGTCTTGGGAGCGCATCAACAAGGCGGTTACACGCCTGCCCTGCTATTTGGGACTGGTCATAAGCCTTAGCCAGCTCTCTCGCTCGCGCGTCAGCCCTGCCGAGCAGGTCGGAGAGCACCATAGCGGCGCGGGTGGCTGCCTTGCCTCGTTCGGCAGCTCCGGTATCGCTGGGCACGCAACTTGCCGTTGCTGCCATTTTTCCGGCTTCGATGCGCATGAGCTCACCAGAAGCATCATCGACAGAGCCATCAGTAAGCGCAGCGGTCTGGTTTTGTCTTGCATCGTTTGCCACCTGGTTGGCCGCTTTCTGGCGGCGTTGTTCTTCGGTTCGGTAGTCGGTGGTCGTGGTGGCCACCGCTTCGGATTGGGCACTGACCTGCTTTGCCCACTTCGCCTGCCAGGCCAGATCGGTAACGGTCACGCCGTGCCGGTATGCCCCGTACAACGCACCTGCCAGCGCAAGCAGAATCAGCAGCAAACCCACCGCCCTCCACGGCAAGGCCTTCACGCCAGCACCTCAAGCGCTCGGGCGTACAGCGCCTGACGGTCAGCCAGTCCATTGGTGCCGCCGTTGATGCGTTTGGTGATGGTCAGGAAGTCGCCCTTGTCGGCCAGCGTGTTGAGCGCGGCCCGGTGCCAGAACCAAGCCGCCGACATTGCGGCGTACTGCGGCAGCTCGAGCAGTTCGGGATGGCTGATCAGGTCCAGCCCCAGCGCTTCGCCGCAAGCCTCGTAGTTCGCCCTTCCGGTCACCTGAATCAGGCCCCGCCCACGGTAGAGCTGGCCATCGCCGTCCGCCTCTGGCGTGTTGCCCAGGCGTTCAGCCAGCTTGCCGGTGTCGTACTTCGACAGGTACGCGCTGCCGCCCAGTTCGCGCACGTAACGCAGTTGGCCGGACTCATGACCGACCTGGGCGATGAAAGCTGCGATGCGCAACGGCGTCACGATCTGGTACTTGCTCATCGCCGTGTTGAGGACGGGTGCAAAAACGCCGGCTTTCTGGCCGGCGTTCGGGAGTGTCTGCAGTAGTTGCTGCGCGGTGATCGGCATCGGTGTTTCTCCAGGCAAAAAAATACCCGCTCGATGGCGGGGTGCGGGTGTTGCTGTGCAGGTGTTACGCGGCGGCAGGTTCGGCCGTTGGCTGTGCAGCGGCCTTCAGCGCCATCACTTCGGCGTGAAGCTCTTTCACGGCCCCCATCAGGTCGGTGATCAAGGCCATCGGGTCGAGCTGCTGGATACGTGCGTTGCCTTGTTCGTCGACGCCGTCCTTCTCGCCAGTCACGGCCAAGGGGTTAACCGCCTGCGCCTCATGCGCAATCAAACCTTGATAGGTGGTGCCGTCGCCACTAAAAACTGCGCCGAACACCTTGCGCTGGTAGGTGACGATTCTGTAAGCGTCGATCCGATCAAGGTACGACGACACTTTCGCGTCGCTGATGTACTTTTTGAACCGATAGTCAGAACCGAACAGCGTCATGGTCCCGACGTAGGTGTTGTCGATCCAGACGTCAACGTTGGAACCGGTCCAGTTGTAGTTGTAAACCGTGCCCCCACGGCCTGCGCTCAGGCCTGCTCTGCACCAAGTACCAGCTGAAGATACCCGTCCAGTAATTTCAAGCGCACCCGCGACTGTAAGAATTCCGGGGTTTTGGTTGATGATCCTGACGTCATAGTCTGCTGCGGTTTTGTTGTAGTGGAAGTCGATGTAGGGACTGGTGTTGCTGAGTTCCAAGCCCGCAAACGTGGGAGCAGAGTCTGGGCCGACACCTAGCGCATTCCGCGCTGTGCCCTGAGTGTTACCGCCAGTGCCGCCGGAAGCAATTGCGATAGGCGCAGCCGTCACAGTGATTGATGGGACCGACAACAACCCGTCGTAGCTGTAGCTCATGCTGGGCCCGGTCGCAGTATTGGTCCCGTTGACCGAGCGCCACGTGAATCCACCAGCGCCACCGCCGCGGTTCACGATGAAGTGACCTTCTCCCAAGCCAGATGAGTTCCACCCCACGTACAGCCCCTGAGATCCATAAAGAGCAGCGGCCTGCTGAACTCCCACCTCAGATAACAGCGCCTTTCCGTCCGTGCGACCCGTGCCACCCTTCGCGACCGGGACTGTGTTCTCAACGGCCACCGAGCCCAAGCCGAGTCCGGTACGGGCATCCTTTGGGTTAGCTCCGCCAGTGCCGCCCTTGTCTACAGGAAGCGTGTCGTAGTTGCCAGTGGTGCCGAGTGCGGCCATCTTGTCGCCGAACTGTACTCGCAGCTGGTTGAAAGCGTCGCGCAGCATTTTATCGTAGCCTTGCACAGGCATGATTGCGTATGCGGCACCGCTGACTGTCGCGCCCTTATAGGGTGGCAGAATCGAGATAACCGTGGGGCTGGCCACGTTGGCGATCTCGTAATTAAGTCCGTCCGGACCTATGAATGCATCACCCACTCGCGAGTTAGCGTCAAACGCTACGTTCACGCCAGTTACAGCTGTTGATCCGTTTGTCACCGACACAGTACCGTTTCTAAGCCAAGGCATATTTGTTACTCACTAAATGGATTTCAGACATTCATCTTTGCGAAGACTGCCGGTAGGAAAAATGCTGTTGGGTTAGCGGCGGCAATAGTGATTGCGTAAAGTTTGGCGTTCGGAAAGTCCCACCAGCAATACAGTGCCCGCGATATGGCGCTACCCGAGTTCAAACCCATACCGAACGAATTGATAAGCAGATATTCATTTTCGGGAAAGTTAAATGGCACTGAGTAGTAACAACGAACCAGATTTTGCGATGAATAATCAAATCTCTCGTAGGTCCAATTTTGAAACGCGCGAGTAAAGTTTGCGCTAGGGAGACGCTGATTTATTCTAAAACCCAGCTGTTGCCCCCAGATAAATCAAGGCCTCCAGAGCGTTGCAGGGACGAAAAATCGAATAAATCAGCGCCTCCCTAGGGGTCCCGGAATCGAAAAGCAAATTGGTCGACCCATCCCATAGTCGCATCCCAAAGTCAGCCACCGGCTGGGCAGCAAATTGAGCAACGAAATAGCGGCCGTTGGGTTGAGCAGTGTTCACGTCATACGCCCGCACATAGAAACCCGTCCAGTTACCGGCCGATCCGACAAGACGCATCATGCAAAGCCCTGCAACCGCATTCACAGTGTCGGGCCGAACAAACACCAAGGGCGGTTCTTGTGATGTAACAGGCCGAGGAAAGTAGGTGGTTGAGCCAAGGCCGCTTTCCTCGGTGGGCTGATAGCGTCCCGAAGCAATCACCATCAGACGCGCATATTGCGAATCGAGAATTACCACATTGCTGTTATTGGAAAACTCCAGGCCATATGCTTCCGCCATTATGAAAACCTCATGACAAGCAGCCGCATGGTGCCGTTTGAAACCGTGCTTGAGCCGTAAGTTCTGGTGTGGTTGTAAACCCTCGCTATACCGTCAACGAGCTCCGTTTCGTGCTGCCTCTGATTGCCGTCGTAAACGCCTGCCGGTATCACGATTGCAACACCGTTACCCGGCCCGACACCCGGCACAGCAAAGTCCTGGCTGGTCTTTGTGGTGCCGGAGAAGGTAACGAGCGTCGACAACACCACCCGGATCGTGAACGAATTCTCGTCCAGCTGAAGCGCAGCATCTGCGCCCCATACCCTCATTCCGTAGCTCATTCGCTTAGATCTCCAAGCTGCACGCGCTTGTTGTTGTTGACGTCGTACACGCGTATCGATCGGTTGGTGACCACCAGCCTGCCGCCAGCAGCGCCTGATCCGTTGATCTCTAGCGTCCCATCCTTGCGCAAGATCCATCCACGCTGCCCGGCCACGTAGTCGGTAGAGCTGATGAAGCTGCCGATTTTCGCGTTGGTGATCGTGCCGTCCATGATGAAGGTCGGACCGAGGAACAGCTGCCCGTTCTGGGCAACGAACGGAGTCGATATCGCGCCGCCCGCCAGCGTGTTTACCAGCGCGAACCGGTCGGCAGTCATGAGGATCTGGCTCTGCAGCACCCCGCCAACGTTCTCAATCCCTGCGCCTATCCCCGCCATGACGTACTGGCCGTTGGAGTTGACTTGCAATTTGACGGTGTACATCGCTGTGAGCTTGCCGTCCGTGGTCGCCTGGGCCGAGCTGACCGTCTGAACGGCTGCGCTCGCGCCGTTGGCCGTAGCCTGCACTTGGTCCAGCTTTGTGGACAGCGCACCGTCGGCACTCGCTCTGGCGGTAGCCTCGGACTGAATGGCAGCCTGAACCGTTGACTGGTTTGTGGTAACCGTCGCCGTCAGGTTAGTGATCTGCTGGGTGGTAGCCTCCCTGTCCGTGGCTTGAGCAGTTTCAACGATGCTGATTTTCGACTCAGCGCCGCCCACTCGGGCATCCAGCACCGTCGTGCGCTGCGCCAGTGCAAAGTCCTGCTCCGTCCTGACCTTCACTTCCTGTGCCACACTGGCAGTGCTGTCCCATCCCTTGATAGCGTCCAGCAGATCGCCTTCTCCGCTGTCAGCCCGGTACTGAGCCTGCACCGCCTGTAGCTGGCTGGCGGTAACGCTGGTCTTGCCGTCCACCGTGGTGATGTCTGCGGTGTTCTTCGTTACCTGGGCTGCCAGAGCGTTGGCCGTGCGGATCGACTGACCACTGTTCACCCAGTACGCCGGGTTCGGCGGACCGTTGGAGCCATCGGCAGCCGCAGGAACCGCAGCAATGGCCGTCCAGAGGTTGTCGCCCACGCGCACGGTGTTGTCCCGCACGTAGGCATCGGTGGGCACGTAGACCAGCGCGTCGGTGATTTCTCCGATGTTGGCCTTCAGCTCTTCCAGGCGCTCATTGACTGAGCCAGCTCCGTCGCCATCGATGAGGTCGATCCGGTCCAGCAGCTGCTTGGCCAGCTCCGTCTCCGAAATCTGGTCGGCAATCATTTCAAGGATCGCTCCAGCATTACTGCTGGTCTGCCCCATGACACCCACGCCGGTCGGATACCACGGACCCACATTGCCGGTACGATCCACCAGCCGCGCCCAGAAAAAGAACGTCACACCCGCCAGCAGCCCCTGCATGACGTGTTCCGACTGCGGGTAGGCCAGGTCGCTGAGCTTCGTGGCCTTGGCCAGGTCGGTCGTCGGCCCGTACCAGATTTCCGTGCGCTGTGTGTCCTCCGCACCAAGTGGGAAAGTCCACTTGAGCGCGATCCCAAATATCAGCGAGGTGGCTGTCAGTGAGGTTACGGCAGGCGGCAGGCCCTCTTTACCCTTGAGCTGGGTCAGCATCGAATTCCGCCAGCTCGACGAAATGTCATACGCGCTGACGGCACGCACGCGGGCGAGATAGGCGCCGGCATAGATGCCAGTGATGTCAACGCTGGTGGAGCCGGTACGCTGCACCTTGATCCAGTTGCCGCTGTCCCTTCTCCATTCGACGTCATAGGCAACCGCGCCGGCCACGGCGGGCCAGCTGATGGTCATTGTTGTAACTGCCAGCCCCTGGGCGATAGCCGTCGTCGACGTCAGCGAAACGCTGGCAGGCGACGGGACAACGGTGATCGGGATTACACTGATTGGTCGCTCTTCCAGGCGAGCTCCGGTATCAATGAAGGCGAACTTGCTCGGGTTGTACTGGAGCGCCGTGATCGCGTACTGACCTTCAGCGCTGCGCTTGGTGCTCAACACCCGGTACAGCGGGATAGACAGGTCGTCCGCATCGAGCGCCCACTGCAGCTGGGGGGCTGGCTCCTCACTGTAAGAGGTCGTAACAGTGACTGCTCTGCCCATTACTGATTGGACGGTGCGCCCCTCTGCCTTACCGCTGGGCAAGTTGATGATCAGTCGGTCGCCAGACTTCGCCAGTGTGTCCCGATCTAGAGTCACAACGCGGCCGGCAGCCGAAGTTATACGGCCACCGATCTCGCGACCAGCCAGAAGCGAGTCCGCAATAGGGATGATGTAGCCCGGCATCGGGATAGCGCCTTCAAGGCCGGTCGTGAAGCTGACCGTTCTATCCTGGCTGTTGCTTAGCACAACCCATTTACCGCGCCGCTGTGCCTCAGATGCCCGAGTGCAACCAATGGCCGTCAGCTCAGTTGGCTTGTCACCGTATCTACGCTGTAAATCCAGATCGGCATAAGGTATGACGTCGGTGTCGTAGTTGTTGTCTGGATTGTCGTAGCTGACGATTGCGCGAGTGTACCGGGTCTTTGCCGAGGCGCTGCCGTAGCTGAACTTCCCGTCAATCACGTTTGCGCGCGTGAAAACGTAGTCGAAGTCTTGAGCGCGCGGCATATCGGCCTGCATCACCAGTTGGCCTTGAGCCCAATACGTCATGCCCCGGTAAATCCCGGCAATATCGCGCAGCAGGGACCATGCTTCGGCCTTGCCTTGCAGATTTATGTCGCACAGGAACCGCGGCTCCATGCCGCCGACACCGTTCGGTACCGCCTGATCGCAGTACTGGGAAATCCGGTAGAGCTCCCATTTGTCAACCATCCACGGCTTGATGCGCTTACCCAGGCCGAATCTATCCTCAGTGCAGATGCCGAAAGTGATCCAGGCCGGGTTGTTGGTCCACGCCAGCTTCATGGTGCCGTCCCATACGCCTGAGTAGGTATGGGCGACCGGGTCGTAGTTGCTCGGCACCTGCCATCTGCGGGCCTTGCACTTCACAGTCACGGCTGGGATGTTTGTGAACTGCTCGGCGTCGAACTCGATGTAAAGGAGCGCTGTGTTCGGATAGCGCAGCTTTGCGTCGATGACCTCTGTCAGCCCGGCAATGAACATCGCGTCGGAAATCTTGTTGGTGTTCTGGTTTGGTGTCAGACGGCGTACGCGTATCTGCCAACCGGACGTGGCGGCCGGCAAGTCGATGCGGCGCGATCGCTCGTACCGGGTGGTAGTCTTGCCGTCCACGGCTTCGCTCAGCACCTGCTGATAGCTGCCCCCGTCGGTGGACACGTCAATGGCGTACTCAATGCGATAGCCGCCGACGTTGCCCTCGTCGTCCTGTTGCTGAAGTACGGGCCATGCCAGGCGCACGCGCACAGCTGAAAGCTGGGTGTTCGTGATGGAGCGCACCCAGGGCGAGTCGTTGCGTAGTTCAACGTTGACGGTTGTCTCGTTGTCTACTGATGGAATGCCCGGGATGTATGACTGGTCCACAGACCCGGTACGCCACTCCCACTTCACGTTCTCGAAATTGACGTTGCCGCTCGCATCATTGATTGGCGTGTTGTCGAGATAGATGTCCGCAGCAGTCGGGGTGCCTTCGAATTCACCCTCACCAACCGCGATCAGCAGCTTTGCCAGGTTGGTCGAGCGCAGGCTGTCTGATGCTTCGGTGGGCGCTTTTGGGCTGGCGCTGCCGCCTTTCTCGCCGTGGATGTCGATCTTGCGTGCTGCGCCCATGCTTTTCTCCAGGCATAAAAAAACCGCCTCTCGGGCGGCCTGTTGGATTCGTGGTGATTACGTCTTGTCTTCGGCGTAGATTGATGCAGAGATGATCGCCCCACCCCAGCGCCGCTCACCGATGCAGATCGGCACTGGGTTGCCGCTGGCAGTGGTGTTCTTGGCGCTGCCGAATGCGTACGACGGCTGGTTCTCTGGCGCTGCGCTCTGCTTGACACCTGCGGCTTGCGGGCTGAGCATTTGGATCACGCCGCCAGCCAGCAAAGCAATACCAGCGGGCGCCGTGGGGGCTCCGAAGAAGCTTGCTGCAATCAGGACAACGCCAAGGACAGTCTGTATCAGGCCTCCCCGCTTGCTACCCTGCAACACCGGCACCACCCTGACCTCGCGCGAACCTCCAAGCCCGAAGCCTTCCTCTCCGACGTTCTGGCCGTTGCGGAATATCGCGAAACGCATGCCCAGCCGATCAAGTCGGCGAATCTCTTCAGCAAACCCTTCCAGAGTTGCCTTGAGGGCCTTGAATACCTCCCAGGTCTGACCTGAGTCGATCTGCCTGCGATGGACGCGGCCGAACTTTCGGGCCAGCGATCCCGACAGCTTGATCGTGGTCATAGGCGAGTATTGAATGGCTGCCATGGGGTTTCTCCGGGCATGAAAAAGCCGCCCGTAGGCGGCACGCAATTAATTCGACTTTACTGAAATTCGTGACTACAGAATCTTCACAGGGATGTTGCTGGTCCCCATATCCCAGCCACCAACTAAGCGGTCGTTCCTAAGCAAAAATCTGTAATTTCTGGCGCCTACGTAACCGCCAAAACTATTTCTGGCGTTTACCGCAACCTCAAGCAGATAGCCGCCCTCGACCTTTCTACCCTCAAACACGCTACCAACCACATAGCCCCTATACACAGAGCCGAAACTGTATCTGGCCGAGTCAGGGTCTTTCAGGTAAACCTGGAAAAAGCTCTTAACAGCTTTCTCTGCGTCAGCTTGATAAACCGAAGCGCCATAGTCGGCGCTTTGGATCTGCTCAGGCGTGGGTTTTGAAGCGCACCCTGAAAGAGAAAGAACCAGAACAAAGAACATCAATAAAACGCGCATAAATTACTCTCCATGTGTAACGCGAGAATATCAATTTTTTTGGTTCTGCATAGGTATTTTGGCCTGGACTTGATCAGCATATATTGAGGCCCATGCCCAAGGCATTCAAACACCAGCTGGTCTTAGGTGCCTGAGGATCAGCCGCGTTCGATCAAGCCAAGGGCCACCGAACACGATGATCTCCGACTGCCTTCCGTACAGGTGATGCAACAGGAAAGGACCCGTCCCGAATACCCCGCTTTCTTCACCTGTCAGCGAAGCGTCAGCGCCGAGATAGATGCCAGCGTGGTTCGGATGCTTCGTCCGGCCGACCTCCATCACGATCATGTCGCCGCGCTGCGGCTGATCAACCCTGAAAAAGCCAGCCGCCTCGTAATTGGTTTCGTAAAGGCTCTCCGCGTCAGCACTCTCCCACCAGCCATCCTTGCGCTTGAATGCTTCGAACTCCAGGCCGAACTCGCGCGCGTACCAATCGGCGCAGACCTGCCAACAGTCCCAAGCGCCGTGCACGAACGCTCGCTTCAGAAGCGGCGTGTTGCCAGTAGGCACAATGGTGCGCAAATCACCCTCAGGCCAGCTCAAGATATGCCAGGGCAGCTCCGTAGCTTCGCACATCGCCAAGTCTCGCGGTGAAGGTCGACTGGTCGCATCAGGGTGCGAGTGGACAACTCCGATCACGGTGCCCGCATCTTCTGCTGCGGCGTAATCCTCGGGGCTGATGCGAAACTCTTCGTTCGGATCGGTCGCAGTGTTGGAGCATGGAAAGTACTGCTGCTTTCGCCCAACGCTCAGAAGCAGCCCGCAGCACTCGCGCGGGTACTCAGCCGCCGCATGCGCCTGCACGGCCGCCAGGATGTATTTCAGCATGGTCAGCTCCGCGCGATCAGGGATACGGCGGGGAAACCGCCAAAGGGTACTTCGTTGCCAGCCCCGAAGCGCGGCGTGCAGCCGCGCGTCAACGTGGCATCGCAGACATCAAGTTCAGGGTTATCGGTGGGCTGCCCGTCCTTGTCGACGTATGGCCCGGTGTAGCCGCAGTTTGGCCCGCGATATCCGCCGGTGAGGCACCAGTGACAAAGCGTGGTCATCTGCCGGCCAATCGATTCGCCGCCCACGTCTCCCGGGCTGGCCAACTCCCAGCTGACCGTTTCGCCGTCCTCATTGGTTTTCTGGTCCAGATACCAGACTTCAATCGTCTCCTGCGACGGATCCGCATCAGGATTGCCGCCGGGGAAATTCTGGGCATCCAGGTACTGGCCCAACGTGTGTCGCATGGTCAGCTTGAATTCCAGAAGATCCTCGAAGGCCAGGCACAGCGCAGTGATGCGACCCGTGACGTTCCCGGCCGAGAACACCGGGCGCACCGCCGTGCCATCGCCATTGGCTTCTATGCCATCAAGCTGGATAGGCCAAGCGCTGTATTCATTGCCCTGCCACCAGATTGACTTGGCAGGGATCTGGTCAGCGTTCAAGCCATCCGCGATCAGCTCGGCAGGGCTATGTGGGATAGCGTGCCCGTGAAAGCGCAGCACTTCCGCCCCATAGTCCGATCCGTCCAGCTCGAATAGCAGCAATTCACTGCCAGGCTCAAGAGCCTGGATGTCAGCAATCAGGGGCATGATCAATCCTTATGAATGAAAAGCCCGCTCGAACGTGGCCGTCAGTTTGAATATTCGTCCGCCCATTGGGGTTGGAACTGGGTTTTTGCAGGTGAACAGGCCTACTTGGCCAAGGGGAGTAGCCCACAGAAACGCCTTGGCACCCGCATGCCTATCGAGGAATGCCATGATCGCCAAAACCCTTTCCTGGTTGCCGCTGAACGTGACCGGGTAGGAGTCAAGCTTGTTGTTCAAGCCATCACCGACCTGCTGCTTATAGCCGTCCCCAAACTGGGAGGTGCGCACCCGATAACTGATATCAGGCGCGTCTCCGTGCTGGGTAGGCCAAGTGAAGGTTTCAATCGCCATTACTGCCTGCCATTTGTGAGCCGCCAGATTGACCCGCCCGGCTGCACCGCGCGGGCAATAGCCGTTTCAGCCTCAACTTTCGCTGCACGCTGTATGCCTTTGCCAAGCTCCGTTGATACCTGCTGAGATTCACCAGCAGATTCACCGGATGTCTGCACCGAGACGGAGACAGGGAAGTTGTAGGTGTTGCTGGAGCCGCCACCGCCGCCCAGCGCGCGAACGCCAAGCTGACCGCCTGCGGTTCTGGTTAGAGGCATGATAGCCTCATCCCCTGCCTCACCCATGACACCGTAACCACCCCCAGCGATACCAAATGCAGTGGGCTTGCTGACGATGCTGTTGGTGAATGCGCCACCATTGGCGAACATCTGCACACCGCCAGACCACGCCCCGCCTTTGGCCTGTCCAATTCCAGACCATCCGCTTAGAGCTGCATCGCTGTAGCCAGCGGCTGTAGAGCCCGCGGTAGAACCAAAGGAGGTAGCTGCTGATGCTCCACCGCCAAAGTAGCTTGTAGCTGCCCCGAAAAGGCTTCCGAGCAGAGCGGAACTTGCCTGGCGCGTTGCGATTCGAGCCATGTCGGACAAAACGGACTTTGTGAAATCAGAAAACGAAAATTTCCCCGATATTACAAAATTCGCCAAAGAGTCATCCATGCTGTCAAAGGCATTCGTGAATAGCGTTTTTGTTTGTCCAGCGACATCTCTGGCCTGTTCTAGATAGTCCTGAAACGCAGACGATGCTCCCGAACTCCAGCCGTTTTGGGCGGTGGTCATGTCGTCGTAATTGGCCTGAACCGTGTCGCGCAGATCCTGCTGGTTCTTATTGAGCGCTGCCAGTTTCAGGTTGTACTCGTCAAGGCTCATACCCCGAGAGCCATCACCGTATTGGTTGGCAAGCTCGACCTTCTGCTGGTTGATCCTGTCATCTACGGAGTTCTGCTGGTCCGTCAGTCCGCGCTGGCGATCACCCATGCCGAGAGTGGCCGCAGAGCGCTGCCCTTGCTGGCGCAGCGTTTTGACCTGCTGCTCAAGTGCACTGGTGTATGTCGATACAGCCAGCTCCTGCTTCTTGAGCCTACCGGCCTCACTGGTGGCTAAAACAGAAAGCTCGCTGTCAGCCTTTTTCTGCGCCTCCACCATAGAGGTGCGAGCGTCAGCGATCTTCTGATCAAGCTGGATGCGCTGCTCGGCGCTGGTAGAAGCCTTTGCGCGCGCAGCCTCAAGTGCCGCTATCTCTGCCTCATAGGCGGATGTCACATCCCCCTTCTGCTGCTCAATGATCGCCGCGCGCTGACTGGCATAGGACTCTGCAGATACCAGCCCAGCTTTCTGCGATGCCTCCAGCTCCTTCTGGACGCCGTCGTAATAACCGGTAATCGACTTCAGTTGGTTTTGTGCGGCGTTAAATGCTGTGAGGTCAACTGCTCCAGGCGATGCAGCTTTAGGATCCTTGTATTTGTCCTTGATGTTCTGAATGTCTTGAGCAATCTTCTTTTCATCAAGCAATGCGCTTTGGGAATTGTTTTTCCTCAGCTCATCTACATTCCTCCGGTAATCAGCGATCTCCTTCTCTCGCTTTTGTTCGTTGCTCTGGAATTCCGCTCGCACCTTGCCGATGTGCTCTGCGGCAGACAAAGCCTTCTGCTGGGACTCTTGCGCCGCTCCTCTTGCGGCCGCTCGACGGTCTTGCTCTCCTTTTTCAATGAGCAGCTGCGTCTTCTCTGCCTCCAACTTGGCGATCGCATTGCTCGACAAAGATGCGCCGAACGATCCGCCAATTGATTCGCCCTGAGCTTTGAAATCAGCAATTCGGAGCTCAAGGTCTGACATTTTATCGGCGAAAGATTTCTCTCTGCCGACGTTGAGCATCGCATCCCAGGCACCTTTTGCTCCGTCCGCAACGTCCTTCCATGCGGATTCGATAGTCCCGAGATTGGCTTTCACCTTGGCGGATACTGAGTTCAGTGATTCAGCGTAAGCCGTGCTCGCAACAGTAGCTGCTTCCTGGGTTTTACCCTGACGCTCCAGCGACGTGATCTGCTCATATGTGCTGGCAGTAAGAAAGTTGAGAGAGTCATTAAGCGCGAGCGTTGCCTTTACAGGGTCCTTGGCTATTTTCTCGAAGTTTGAGACAGTTTCTGACGTGGCTTTGTTGGTAGCATCCTCGAAATTTGCCGCAGCTTTCGCAATCATCTCGAAGGACGTGACCGGGATGCGCGTCGATGCCGAGAGCTGCGCCAAGCTCGCAGAGGCTTCGTGAATCGTACCGTTTGATCCGGATACGGCTTTCGCCATTACGCTCAGTTGGGCGGCCGTTGTCCCTGCGGTGTTACCCGTCATGGCAAGAGAAGTATTGTAGGCGGTCGTCTCTGAGCTTCCCTGCTTGTAGGCGATACCTAGAGCTACTAGGGCCGCGGTAGTTGCAACGACGCCGCCAAGGATAAGGCCAAAACCAGCAGCCGTGGCGGGCGCCGCTGATCTCAAGGCATCAGCAGCTTCTTTTGCGTTCTTGCCTGCATCAGCAGCCGTATTAGCACCCTCTGCGAGACTACCTATGCCAGCACCTGCGGCTTCTGCCCCCTCTGCGGCGGCTTTGCCTCCGCTCCCAACTGCTTGCAGGGCATCACCAAGAGACCCAATCCCGCCGCCAATCCCAAGAATCGACTTTACTTTGTTGCCAAAAACATCAAGCGTCGGACCGATACCGCCGAACGAGTCCTTGATCTGTCCGCCCTGCTGGATCAAAACCAGCAGTGGGTTCTGCCCGCCGGCAAGGCTGGTGAAGATGTCCGAAAACTGCGCGGGCAATTGGCGCAGCGCCGCCTGGGTCTGGGCAGTCGATACGCCGGTGCTTTTTACAGTGTCACTGAATTCGCCCAGCTTCTGCCGGGAGGCATCAATGCGCGTGGAATATTCGCGGAACGTCTCGGCATCGATCAGTCCCGAATTTTTGTACTTCTGAAGCTCGGCCTGCTGCTGGTCCAACTTGTCGAGCGCGGCAACGGCCGGGTTGATCCTGCCGAGAAGCGCCGACAATCCTTCAGCCTGGACGCCAGTAGCGGCGGCAGCCTGCTTGGTGGATGTGGTCAGCTGGTCAGTGGAGCCTACCAGCGCATCAGATTCAGCCTGAAGACGACGCCGAAGCGCTGCAAGGCTTTCTGCCGAAGACGCGGAACCGTCCACAGCAGCAGTATTGGCGGTGACGCTGGTGGTCAGTCGCTGGTAGTACTCGCTGGAGTCCAGAGAGGCCTTTGCCATTGCCGTAAGGCGTGCGATAGCCTGATCCGTTGTCTCGTTGAGCTTGCTCTCGGCCGAATTCAGTCCCGACGCGGAGCCGGACGCCTTTTCAAATCCTGCCGATACCGCGTCTGCTGCCTTCTCGGCCCGCCCGCCCGCTGCGGCGAGCTTGTCCAGTTCCGTGGTCGCTTGTGCGGCATCGCTGGAATCAACCTTGATGCCGAGTTCAGCAATGTTCGTCATGAGCGCTCCGTTATTTCGATTCGCTCATCACGAGCAGTGCTTCGACTTCCAGCGTGCGGAGGTCGGAAAAGATGCCAGGCAGTTCGCTGCGTTTCATGCCGGTCATCTGGGCGGTTGCTGGGATGGCGGCGTAATCAAGCCCGGACGCGCCGCCCGGACCTGTGCGCCACTGAGTAGACAGAGACTCGAACAGTCGGAAGGCACGCCATGCATCCGGCCATACCTCGACCTCCTCATCGGGGATGTCGGCCTTGGTCATCCCGAAGGCCGCAAGCTGCTGATCGGACGGCCCAGGCTCGTACAGCGCCCGAGCCGCCGCCCTCAGTTTCCCAGGCGGGCCGGATCGTACGCGCCCTGGTATGCCTCGATGACTGCCTGAGGCGCTCCGACGCAGGTGGTGACCAGTGCAGTGATTGACTCGTCGCTGAACTTGTCGTCGAAGCCCCAGCCCGTCACCACGTCTTTGATCTGCTGAACCTGCAGCAGGATCTCGGCCGCCGTCACTTCTTGCCAGGTCATGCCGTCTTCGTTGGTTTTGGCGTTCAAGTCCTTGCGGCCCTTGTTCCACGACTCGAACATCTCGGCCAGGGCCTTGCGGTCCATGTACTTGAATTCGAAGTCGACCTTCACCGGCGACTCACCGATGCGAGGGATCATCACCGGCGCTTTGAAAGTCGGGTTGTGAGCGATCTTGATCTTGGCCATGAGTTACGCCACCACTGCCGAGTAACGGGTTGGGCGGCCTGCCAGAGACAGCGTGATGACGCGGGTCATCAGGTTGTTGCGGGACAGGGCGGGGGTGGACGTGATGGTCACGTACGCGTTGTAGAGGATGCTGTCGCCGTTTGGCAGGTTCAGGCGCAATACGCGCGCGACCTTGTCCTCGTCGGCAGCCTCAACCACAGCCACGTACGGCAGATCAGGGTCGTCTGCGACCGTCACCGCCATGCTGATCGGGTTCTTGGTGGTCGGCAGCTGTCGATCGTCATCGTCGGCCAAGAAGCCGAAGGTCAGAAACTGCTGGTCGCCGCCGCTTGTGGCCACATCGGTGATCTGCGAGATTTCGGTGAATGCTGTCACCTCGCGCACCGAGCCAGCGCCCGAACCTACCGGGTAAGGCTGGATATTCAGGGTATTGATGCGCTCCAGTGCGAACGTGCCAGTCAGGCTGTTCGCCACGCGTGCGGCGCGATCATTTAGTCGAGTCCAGCCGGAGGTTACGGCAATGATGTCGCCGTCACTCAGGCCGTGCGCAGCGGCAGTCGCCACCGCGGGGTTTGCATTGCTCAGCGCCGTCACCGGGATGGCCGCGCCGTAGGCGGAAGCGATCTGGAGGGTTGCGCCGTTGGGGAGTCTGAAGCCCATTTAATTTTCCTCTTTGCAGAAATGACAAAACCCGCTCACTGGCGGGTTCTGAGTTTGCCCAGCGGGCGAATCAGTTGGTGTCGGACCGGTACTGGAAGGAAGCCGGTATGGTGAATGCGTTTTCGTCTTGGATGCCGGGGCCTGGTGCAACGGGCGTCATGACCAGAGCAACCAGCCCTGCCCGAGGTATGCGCAGGTTAAGGGCGAACAGCGCCGCCAGTTCGTCCACGATGCCGCTGGCTTCGGTCCGGTATTTACCGGACGCGGTGATGATATTGACCTGAAACACGCCGACGTAGACCCGGTGGTCGCCGCTGAGCGTATTGCTGCCGGTCACCGCTGGAAGCGTGAAGGCCCGCAGGTACGTCTCTCCTGTCGCCGGGCTGTAGGTTTCGTTTTCGACGACCACTTTCAGCGGTTTGGCGCGAGCCTTTGCCTAGGCCAGCAGGCGCGACTCGAAGGCCGCCGAAATTATGTTGTGGCTCATGCCTGAGTATTCCTGATGGCTTCTTCGACGATCTGCTGGAAGCGTGCCAGGGTGATCTGCACCATTCCCGCAGGAGCCTGATCCGAGTGGCCGTACTCCAGCGGGATGCCGTAGACGAGGTTGTTCACGATGTACGCTACCTGCCCCGCCTCCAGCTGGTTTGCTTGGGCGACCAATTCAGCGATGGTTTCGTGGCCCGCCTTGTCGTACTTATCCAGGCTTTGCGATGAAGGCTGGTCAATGGTGAGCTGCCAGTTGCCCTTGAATCGCCCTGTATCCACCGGTGAAAGGACCACAACGGACGTGCCGATCTCGATTACGACTGAACGAAACACCTCGTCGATCACTGCCTTGGTGCTCTCGGAGAACGCGGCAAGGGTCTCAGCGAAGCTGCCCTCCTGGCCCCCGTAGCGGCTGGTCATGTGATTGGCCATTACTTGCGCACCTGCAGTTCGTAGCCAACCGCCAGGCCGGCGTAATTCCATGGGCCGACAGCAATAACGGTATAGGTGGTGCCGTCGAACCCGATTCGGTCATTGCTCAGCGGTAGGGGCATATCCGATCCGTCGAGCTGCACAGGAGAAACAAGCAGCTTCACGTCGCCTCTGATGATCAGCGTCCCGTCGATATACTTGCTTTCGTACTCTTCGCGAAAGCCAGAGCCATTCACAACCAATTCGGTCGGAACTGAAGGTGCATCTGGGTCGTAATCGCCAACAGTTTCTCGGCGCAGAACCAGTTCAAGCCCCTTCCCGCCCTTGCTGCGCGGCGAAAGCATCCGAGTGGCCAGGGCTTTTGCGCGATCGTAGATATCTGGCATCACTTGCGCCTTATTCGGTAGATGGCTGAACACCGGCACCCAGCTCGGTCACTCCAGCCAGCGCCCATCGATGAGTCGCCCGGATATCGAAGCAATGCACCGGTAGGGCTTTGGAATGGCTGATCCTTCTGAACCACCTGGCCGCCAAGAACAACGTGTGCGTGTCGCACCTTGTTGTCACGACGATCACGCCACTCTTTCTCGACCAGATTCCGGTCCAGGCCTTTGGCAATCATTTGCTCGTAGACCTGGTCACGGCCAGCCCCGAATGACTCCAGCGCCTCGGCCTTGGCGAGCATCTCCGCATAGGTCTTCATGAGTCGCTCAGCGTATCGCCCTGCGATCTTGTCGACGTCTTCCTTGGCTACCGGCTTTCCGGCCTTGATCGCGCGGTTCACGATGCCGTCGAAGCGACGGTCACGCCGGATGCGCTGCAGATACTTGCGCATCTCATCAGGGTTGCCGCCAAGCAACTGCTCGCGAGCATTGATGACGAACTGCGCATAATTTCCAGGAAGGCCGACAACGCCGCCAGATCGCGCGCCGGTTTGTGCGCTTTTTCGTCCAATAAGGTCGAGAGCAGCCTGCCGAGTAGTGCGTACCATCGGAGTGGCAGTTACCTCGACACCTACACCCACCTGCGAAGGGGTCCCGCCAACCGGGTAAACCCTGCGGCGACTGGCAACCACTTCTCGGATGGCTGCGCGCACATCGATCTCTGACTTGGCCCGGATCTCTTCGGCCTTCGCCGATACCCAGCGCTCTGCGACCGGCTCGCGCGCATCGAACTCGAATCGTCCGATATTACGTGGGATAACGATCGCCTTGATTTCAAACTTGGCACCAGCGAGGAATGCTGAGCGTGCCAGCTCCAGGAATACGGAAAGCGCACCCAAGCTCAGCAGCGCCACAAGACCATCCTCGTCCTCTTCGGTGATGAGTCGCTCAACTTCCGCTACCGTAACGGTGCCAACAACAGACTCAACCTGTGCCAGATAGGCCTGCTGCATCGATGGCTCCAATCCTTCAATGGCTTGGATGATCTGCTCGGGCGTCATACCGTAAACACCGCTGGCAGCGTGTAACGAGCCGCCAGAACCGGTGCAATCATCTCGTCGATGACGCTGATCACCGGTCGGACAGAGCTGGCGGCGTCTGCGCCCACCGACACGGCGAACTCAGTTTCAAGCGGCCCGACCTTCTCGCGCTTGACCATTGAGGCGGAGACGAAGTCAGGGCTGAGGCTGCCGGGATCGACAAGCTCACGCAGCGCGGCTTCGTAAGTAGCCTGCTCAACCTCGACGGGCACCTGGTCAGCTGGTATTGGGTTGCCTTCATAATCATAGGCGCCTGTGCGCGGCCATTCCCTGGCTTGCCCTCTGCCCTCGGTCTTCACGCCGGGGAACAATGACTGCCACACGCCAGACGCAAGAAGCTTCCGGTAGCGGCCGTCGATGTAGACCGATGCCCGGATCAGCGCGGCCTGCTTCGCCATGTCTTCGCCAGTCCAGGCGGTGTTCGCGCGGACCTCATGGTATTGGTCTGCTTCTGATATTGAGCCGTAGAATTCAGGCATTTATGCCACCTTTACGGCTCGTCGCCGCCCATTTTTTATGTCGCTGACCAGTGATGCGCTGATACCGAAACTTCTGGCCACTTCTACTCCCGAAACGCCTGATGACAGCATCGCGCGAAGCTCTTCGGTTTGTAGATCGCTCAGCTTTGACTGGCTATTGCGCTCTCCAGATCGAGCCAGATGCTTTATGGCTCCACGCGGACGAAGGCCAGTACTGTAGCTGTGCAGGCAGTTCTCGCTTCCAGTACACCACTCAAGATTGCCAGCTGCGTTGTTGCTCTTGTCGCCATCAATGTGATTGACCTGAGCTCCATCGAAGTAGCCTTTAACAAATGCGCCAGCCACCAGCCTATGGACGTTCGAGCACTTTTGTTCCGCGGCCCGATAAAGCATGACGAACTTGTATCCGGCGGGCTTGGTACCCTGCCGCAACACGATGCCACCGCATTGCCGAGTGGACGATCCAAATTCCACCACTCTAGGCAATGAGCGAACGCGACCAAGACTGGAAACCTCATAGATTCCCTCGTAATCGGGCACGGCTCTCCACTGCTCGGCAATTGCAGTACTGTCTGGCATCGGGATTTCTCAAATAGGTGGAGCGACGTGCGCTCCGGGTTTTGCGGGGGTTACGCTTTGGCTGCAGCCAGTGCGGCCTGCAGGGCTTCCAGGTTCGCTTCCTTGTCGAACTCGACTTGCAGTTCGGTCAGCTCGTCGATGACCTTCTGCTTTTCAGCAGCGTCCTCGGCTTCTGCCAGACGCTTCTGCAGGGTCTCGATGCCAGAGTTCTTGCCGGCTTCGATACCCAGTGCTTTGAGGCGCGCCAGAAGCTCTTCCTTGCTCGGTTGCGGCTGCTCGTCGTCGCCTTCAACTACGAGCACACCAGTATCGACGTAGAACGCCAGATTCTGGCGATCACGGTAGTCAGCCCAATGTGGGACATCCAGTTCGCCGCGCGGAGGAACAACAGAGCCGTCAGGAAGGCCAATCGGGGTCTTTCTGTGCGTGTTTTTTACCAGAGCCATGCGACCCCCTTAGATGCCGTCGGTGTAGCGGACTTCGGCCGGGCGACGGATGTCAACGCCACCCAAACGGAAGATGCCAGGAACTTCCCAGCGAATCGGACCAGCCTGATACACCGGCAGGAATCGATGCGGCATCGGAATGTGCATTTTCAGCACGCTTGGATCGCGGCGATAGCTGATCATGCGAGCGGTGTTGCCAGCGCCTGCGGCATCCAGTCCGTTCAGGCCTTTCAGCAGCAGAGGGCGACCGGTGGTTGCTGTGTAAACGTTGTTCTTTTGCAGATAGGTCAGGATCGATTCCAGACCTTGGTCGTTCACCTTGCGCGTTGCCAGCAGCAGGAACTTGCTGTAAGGCAGCAAAAGAGTGTCGGAGAATGCGGTGAACATCGTTCCTGCCGCTTGCACGGTCAGCGAGGTGTTCACGTCGGCCAGGATCTGGTCGGCAGAAGCAGTCGACCAGTTGCCAGTAACTGCGCTGCCCGCAGTAACGCCCGGGAAGCTAAAAAGTCCCGAGAAGCCTTTCGATGCGTCGCCCGCCAGCGCTACACGGTCGACCATTTCTTCGTAGGCACGACGAGCGGCGTTCGCATCGTCAGCGGTCAGTGCAATACCCATAATCTGGGCCTGACTGATCTCTTCCAGACCGTAGCCGTAACCGATACCTGCCATATGCACGGAGGTCTCAAACCTCGAGCGCTCAGTGCTTGCAAGGGGGATGTCGTCGGAGTTGCCGTTGATCCAGTCAGCCTTGCCAATCTTGTCCGAAGAGTAGTAGGTGACGCTCTTGATCCATTCAGGAGCGGACGTGTCTACCGGGATGAGGCCGGGATACTGGATGTCTGGGTAGACAACCTCGTTCACCTGACGCTCGATGTACGAGGTCTGCGAGGTGACGAAACCCAACGCCGCTTGAGCGTCGAGAAGTTGAAGGTGGCGCATGTGTTCTCCTTAGCCCAGGCGGACTTGAGCGATTTGATTGGTGCCTGCGGTACTGGTGTCAAAACGAGCACCAGCTACCAGCACGTTGTCCGTAGCGACGTTGGTCCACAGCCCTGTCGCCGGAACGAAGTAGACCGAATCACCGGCTGCGACCTGCACAGAAGCAGTGACCCAGATCGCGCCCTTGGTCATGACGCGAGCCGATTCGTATTGGCTGTAGGCATTCCCCTCAGCTTTCACTGAGCGGTCACGAACGCTGATGCCGACGAACTTTGCCGCGGTATCGCCTGCTGCCGAAGCGCGGCCAGCCTTGTCGGCAGTGCCTTGGATGACCGGGACACCGAACGCCAAGCCAGCGGCCGCCTGAACGGTGCGGGAGATCAGCGTTTTGGGGATCATGTCGACAATCATGCCCGGCAGTCCGGCGCGAATGTTTGCGCTGTAGCTGGATTGAATAGCCATCAGTTGGTCACCCCTTTCCAAGCATCATTGAGACGCTGCTCGTAGGCCTGCTGGCCGTTATCGTTCGGGTTCTTTGGCTTGCCGTCCTGAGCCTGGAAATGCTTGCGCACAGGATCTTTGGCGGCATCCTCGACGAGGATCTCGAAGCGCGCGTCGATATATGCGTCTGCCTTGCCAACTACAGCAGCATCGCCCAATTTCGCGACGACGACGGCCTTGCGAATGTCGGCATCGGTCTTACCGGTGTAGTCGGCGTCGGCGATGGATTTGGCTTTGCTGATCAGATCAGCGCGCGCGGTGACGCGCTTGTCGATGTCCGAATCATTGAGCTGCTTGCCCTTCAGATCGTCGATCTCGGCATCTTTCTTCGCCAGTTCGGTGTCTTTCGAGGCAATAGCGGCAAGGTGCGCGGCGGCGCTGTCGGTCAGCTGCTTGCCGGAATCGACCAAGCGCTGTTGCAGGGTGGCAATGACAATGGCGCCCTGGTCGGTTACTTCAACCGGGATGCCGTCGACGGTAACCGTCTTCAGGGTCATGTGATTTTCCTTCGTGGGTTTGTGGTCAGTGATCGGGGCTGCGCCCCAAGCGTCGCCGATGCGCGCTTTCGTTCCGGCCCGGCCGCGCTGCACGATCGCAACATGGTCAGCCGTGATTTCGGTCTGCTTGGCCTGATAGGCCGTACCGTCTGGTGCGATACCGTCTTCCCATACCAGTGAGCAGCTGTAACCAACGCTCAGCTCGCGCTTGCCGTCGTTCACAGCCTTGACTGCGTTTGCATCAGTGATCTTGATGCCGATCTTCAGGTACTCACCGTCACGCAGAACATCGTCGCCCGTGGTGCCAACGGCGACGTCTTTCCAGTTCTCGGCGGTAACCGGCTGCCCCGGGTGATCGTTCGTGACAGGTATCTTTGAGAAGGTCTGCAGCGATCGCTTAGAGAAAACGTCAGCTTGGTCGCGGTAGACATTCACCACGGCGAGATCGGGACGGCCAAGCTCGGAGCCAAGGTATTGCTGGATACCTGTTCTTGCTGTCCGGGCAAATGCCTCCAGATAGCCGGACTCACTCAGCGAGGTATCGCTGAGTACGACTGAATCAGTAATTTTCATGGATACCTCAGATGGGCGGGTCTTTCTGATCTGGATCAGCCAGAGGATCGATGTCCTCGTCCTCTTCATCCAGCCCTGCGCCGAACTCATCAATGGCTGCTTCGAGACCGGGCATGATGCTCAGCTCGACCAACAGGTTCACCGAGGCCTTGGAAAGGGCATCAGGCGGGAACAGGCCGGAATCCTTCAGCGACTTGATGGTGTCAGCCGTTGTCTTGCCGATGTCGGCTTTGTCCTTGGCCGTGGCCTGCCACAGTGGCGACCAGGCGTAATGGACTTCCTTTGGCCTGCTGCCCAGCGCGGAACGAATCAGGCACTCGTCCAGCACGCTCATTGCTGGCTTGATCTCCAGCTTCTGGCGCGATGCGACATTGTCGTAGTAGTTGCGGGTGTTCTCTTCGCCGTTGGCACCCAGACCGGTCGAGGACTGGCCGAACATGCGCGTACCGGGGATATCGAACGCGCCACAGACACCCTGCTCGGTCTTGGCGATCACGTCTGGTAGGGTGCCGAAGCTGGCAGATTTGGACGAGTGAGTTTCGGTGCCGTCGAGGATCAGTGTTCCGTTGATGCCCTTGGCGGTCGCTGCCAGCCTCAGGCGCTCCAGTAGGTTCTTCTCGTAATTCTTGTCCTGCAGGCTGGTCATCAGGTTGGGGATGTTGATGACGTCGATCTTGGCCTCGTAGACCAGGCTCACGACGTTGGCTACGGTCTCGTCGTAGTGCTTGACCGCGGGCATGGCCGACAGCAGCACAGAGTCGCCCCAGCCGAAAGCCGTGCCCATGGCCAGCTCAGGATCGGGGTGACGCACGCCGATGAAGATCACCAAGCGAGATGGGTGAATCTCTACAGTTGAGCCTGGCAGCCGGTAAGCCTTGGGCCATCCGAATCGATCGCTCTGAGGGTCCTGTTCGATCTCAGTGGCAGCAAGCTGACGGCGAGTCATCACAGTCAGGTACTTGATGCCACCCTTACCCAAGCGATCAGGGTTCAGCGCAGACGACGTGTCCCGCTCACCAGTACCGATGAACACAGCAGCACCACCGAACAGACGGGCCTTCAATAGGGCCTCAAGAATCTTGCCTTGTACGTTCAGGCGGGCCTCTTCGGCCTCTATTAGCTCGATTTCACTCTTGGAGGCCTGCCAGGCTCGCCAGTTGCGACACGCGTCCACAGCAGGGATTGTGACGCCCTTCTGGGCTGTCCATGAGCTGCGGAAGGCGTTCAGCAGCTGCTGGTCGTCAAGTTCAGTGGCGATGTAGTGCGAGTGTGAAGCCTTGTCGCGCGCAGTACCCAGTCCAGCGACGAGGTTCTGCAGGCTGTCCTTTAGGTAGCTTATTGCGCTCATGAGTCGCTCACGTTTGCGAGTGTGTAGCCGCCCGCAATCGGGAAGCGCTGGACAATGAAGTATCCCAATGAGTCGATTGGGTCTTCAGTGCCGTCTTTGTTGGGCTGGCCTTTGTCGTCATAGGCCTGCTGCTCGAGCACCTGGGTGGTGATCGGGCAGTTGTCGGTGTTGATCCGGTATCGGCGCTGACCCTCGCCATTCAGGAGCATGGCGTTCACGGCCAGCACCCGGTCACGCACTTCGGGGTTGGATGGGTTGACCATCACCATGAAGCCCGCAGCCCGAAGCAGGCTGTGATCTGATTCGCTGCCGTTGACCGACTTGCGGTTCTTGCCGCTGGCGTCCGGATAGACAGTGATGCTGTGGCCAGGGAATCGGCGCTTCAGCTCGATGATCATGGCCGGCGTATCGAACAGTGATGTCGCCTCCTCCAGCAGTCGAGGCAGGCCGTCGCGGATAACGTGAATCGTTGCTGCCATCCGGTTGATGTTGAAGTCCATGCCGATGTGCAGCTGCTCGCCCGGGCGGATCGTCTCGTCCGTGTGGCATAGGCGTCGGTCGAAGTTCGGATACACGCTGCCGGACGTCAGGTTGACGAACAGGCCGTCGATGTATGCATCCACCAGGTTGGCCGGGTAGGACTTGCGCAGTGACGGTATGTAGTCCTTTGGCAGGTTCTTGGCGTTCTGCCGCGTGGAAGCGTGCACGATGCCGTAAAACTGGCGTTGCGTAGGATCGGATGCCAGCTCCTTGACGAACTTGCGATAGACCCAGTTGAAGCCCTCGGGCGTTGTGGTCACGTCGATGGTGTTCATGTCGCGGCCAGGCCAAACCGTGGACATCCGCGCAATGATCTTCTTCCAGGCGCTGTCTGCCTTTTTGATCGGCATACAGTCGATTTCGTCGACCAGTGCGTGCGCGATGTTGAAGCCGACGATGCGGTGCGGGTGCTCCATGCTCTTGCAGATAATCGTCGAAAGGCACCTACCCTTCTTGTCTCGCAGGTACACGCGCTTGTTGCTGGCAACGATATCGGCGAACAGACCGAACGCCTCAGCGACCCCTGGCAGGGTGTCGTAGAAGATGTCAGTGATCTGCGGGTAGGTCGGAGCGAAATAGCCCTGAGGTATGCCGGGGAACTCCAGCGCGTTGATGCACATCCGCACACAGCCAACGAAGGTCTTGCCGCTGCGGTAGCCCCCGACGAAGGCCATGAACTTGTTGTGGCTTTTGATGAACTCGAATTGAGGCTTATTCAGCATCAGGATCGGTTGCATCTTCCACCCCGATGATCACTTGTTTCGGCTCGGGGAGCCCCTTGTCCGGGTCTTCCAGTTCGCGCTGAAGCTTTTGAATGTTGAGGCGCTTGATCTCGTCGTCCAGCGACTTATCAGGCTCTACGCGACGATTCACGTATGCGTCGCCAGTTTCCTTTGCCGCCTGCTCAAGCACCTGTAGTGCGAGAGACAGGTTCTTCATGCTCTCGGCCTTCTCGATGATCCTCCCCATAGCCCGAAGCCTGTAGGCCCGGTTAGCAATGGGGATGTCAATCGTCTGGTGGCGGAACCTCTCTCGCGCGTCGTGGAACATGTCCACCCAACGCTTGGCCAGGGTTTTACTGCATCGCTTGGTGGGGTCGTGTGACTCCACCTGCTGACGGCTCACCTCGATGTTGAATTCTCGCTTGACGGCCTCTGCCACCTGTGAGGGTGTATCGAAGCAGGCAAGAGCCTGAACGATGAAGGCCTTCACCTCGCTGCTCAGGGCTGCCATAGGGTAGGGTTCCGTCTATTGCTGTCTATCCTCAGGCCAGCTTGAGAAGACAGGTTCCGCAAGCCCTTGAAATATTGAGTTTGCCGACTTCGGCAGGTTTGTTTGCAGCGTCGACCAGTCTCTGAACGTCTGGGCTTGCCCCATAGCGACGGACCACACCGACGAACTCTTCGACGTCATGGCCGCGCATCTCAAGCTTTGGTAATCCGTCTTGCGTGAACTTGGGCGCGCCGTACTGATCGGCTGCCTGGGCGATGTGGTAGAGCTCATGTTCAACCAGTGCGCAGAAGTCTGCATCGCTGCACTGTGAGCAGTAATCGGCGGCCAAGGTGATGATGTAACTCGGCACATAACCGAACCAGTCACGCATCTGCTGTTCCATCCGTGCCTTCTGCCAACCACCGGCACGGAACGCTACCTGTTCGGCTTGGCCCAGCACTGTGCGCCCTTGCTTCGTGAAGGCAGATGAGGCCCACATGATGCAGATGTCAGCATCGATCAAATGGGCATGGTCTTCGTTGTGGATGCTGCCGGTATCGGCAAGGATCTCGCTTTGAATCCATCCCCAGACGTCCTTGGCGGGCACCAGGCGCATGAACACATATGACTCTTCCGACTCCATCAGCAGTTCGGCTGGCGGCGTCGGACGAATCATTGCTCTACTCCACTGTGCAGCGCGGCCAGATGGACCGGGCAAAGGTAAGTGCACCATCGTGATCGAGGGCGCACTCAAGAAGGATCATCGGGAAGGGTTTGTAGCCGGGCGTGGTAACCATCCAGTTCTTTTTGGTCACATGTTCTCCATGCCCCGGAAGGCCTCTTGAACTCGCGCTGACCATTCAGGCTTCGGGAACGAGTGCGCATAAAGGAAAGCAATCAGCTCGCCCGAGCCAAAACCGCCGCGACACCCACCAGTGACCATTGCCTCCTGGCCGCCATACATGTGGCAATAGACCTCATATGCACGCATGGTCACCGACTTAGGAGCGCGGGCCTTTCCCTTGCAGCTCGTCTGTACGGGATGAGTTTCGACTTCCATTGCTGACCCCGCGCCACAAAATGGCAGTGCCTGAATATGTGGCGCGTTACGGCGTCTGCCGCTCTACCGCCTCGTTGACCTTGTCGGCGGCCTTGCTGGCTGCCTCTGCCGCTTCGGTGGCCTTTCCGGCTGCGCCCTCAACCTTTACAGCTGCATCGGTCGCGGTCTTGGCCAGCTTGTTCAGGCGCATGTCGCGCTGCACGGTGGCCTCGTCATAACCACGGCGTACTTCGGCGACCTGGGCGCTATACCAGCTTGCCAGCGACCACTGAGAAGCACCGAAGCCCAGCGCGAACGAGCCAGTAACCAGCAGCGAGGCAATAACCCACACCTCGACTCGACGCCACCAACGGCGTGCAATGAAATCAATTGCGCATCTTTCCATCAGTTGAGCCCTCCCAACTTGGTGCGCAGGCGGGCAATCTCTGCGCTCTGCGATGTGACCTTGTCAGTGAGTTGAGTGATCTGGCTGGTCAGGGCTTCGATCTTCCCCTCCATCCGACCGACAGCAGCAGCGAGTTCGTTGCGCTCTTTAGCGAACTGATCAGATCGGGCCTCGGCCTCTTTGCGAGCCAGGCGCTCAGAGTCGAGCAGTTCGTTGAGCCGTCGGACGGTGCCGATATCGGCGTTGTCCATAGCGCGGTCGGTCGCGTCCCTGGAGAGGAATTTCCTCAACCACAGGAAGCCACCCAGCAGGATTGTGCCCGTACCGCCCAGCTAGGTAGCTGTGCCTGGGCCGAGGTCGGTTGGGTCCATCTTTACTCCGGAATAAAAAGGGCCGTCAGGGCGGCCAATGAGGAACGAGGTACGAATGAGGCCCTCGCTGAACTTGGCGATCAGAGGTTCCGAGGGGTTTGGGTAACTGGTTGCGAGGGGTGGATTCGAACCACCGACCTTCGGGATATGAGCCCGACGAGCTGACCGCTGCTCCACCACGCAAATTTCAGGCACAAAAAAAGCCCGACGGTTAAGCCGGGCTTTTTGTGGTCAATCCCCTATGTGCGCAGGAATGACAGGATGGGTGAATAATGCGACATGGCGACATGACATTGCAAGCACTTTTGAGGGACTATTTCAGGCCGCCTCGTTTTCCAGCACTCCAGCCACCTCAAGCAGGTGCTGAGCCTCTGTCAGCGCCTCGTTTACAATGCCTTCCAGTCCATCCCTGATTGCCTTGTTCCAGCGCTGATAAGTCCGCTCGGTCAGGCCCTGGCTGTCCCAACTGGTCATGTCGTAGTTGGACGCAGCCAGCACGATCATTTCACCCGATCGCGTTTCGGCGATTGACCTGGCGTGTCGGTTGGCGCGCTCTGTTGAGTCCTGTGCTGCCTTGTTTCGCCAATCCCACTTACCGGTGCCCTCCTCGTCGGTACGCGACTCTGGTGCGGCAACCTCGCGCACCTGGCGCTGGATACCCTTCGACTGCTGTGGCACTGCCCAGACCAGAACCGCTTGCTGGGTGAACCGCTGGGGTGCTGAACTCTTCACCACAGCAACCAGCCGACCGATCGAATCGATCTTGCGCCCCTTGTGGGTGCTGTACTTGGCCACCAGTGCGTTCCACTGACGCGGGCTGAGCTGTGCGTGCAACAGCTTGTGCACGATGCAGTCAGCCAGCAATGCAGCCTCCTTGCCGACGATCTCGCCCTTCTGCTTGGCGCATTGGACCTTGGGTTCAAAATCGCACCCGCCCGCCGAATTGATGGTCTCCGCGGCCAGAGCCCGGACCACTGCTGCTACAACGTTCCGATACATCATGCCGCTTCTCCTTTCTTCAATTCTCTGGTCAGTGCCCGGTACTTGGCTGTCAGGGCTTTCAGTTCTTCGATGGTGTACTTCTGGGGCTCATGCGGTCCTTCGAGCCATTCCACATTCGCAATGCCGATGCGACGTACAAGCTCGGCCCGGTAATTCACCAGATCGCCGGACTTGTGCGTGTTGCACGGAGCGCACTGCCTCCACACGTTGAGCGGTTCGAATCTCAGGGCCGGGTGCCCACCGACGGACCGGTAGTGCCCAGCGTGCCACTGACCGTTGTGATGCCGTCCGCAGCTCACGCATGGCTCGCCCATGTCACGATGACGGACCCACTCGTTGAAAGCTTGCTGGGTATCCTTCATGTGTTCGCTGCGGGACTTCAGCTTCTCCTTGCGAACCTTGATCTCGGAGCGTTCAGCCTGGACCAGCGCCTTGCGGGCCTTGGCCTGATTCCTCGGCGCGTCTTTGATTGCGCAGGCAGGGCTGCATACGGCCTGCCCGAGCTTCTGCGGGACGAATGAGGCCCCGCACTCAGGTACGCGGCATTTCTTCGCCCGTGGAGCTTTTGCGGGGCTTGGGGCTGAACGTTTCAATATCTGCCCTCCCACAAATCTTTCTGGCTCCACCGAACATCGTGCTCAGCGCCAAACGCGGCGATCCATTCCAGCAGGCTTGCGCACTGCGCAACGGTTAGCTTGCTTGTGCGCTCGTACACGACGTCAAAGCCGTGGCCGTCTACCGCTGGTATCAGTTGCGGCTGATCGCCAGCCTCACGAAGCCACGCAGCGGTCAGCAGGCGTTTCCAGATGAGCACGTCCCACTTTCGTCCTGCGTGCTCGACCTGATTGGCGATATCGGTCAGCGAGGCGTGGAGTTTCTTGTTCTGCTCCCCGCTTCGGTCCTGATCCTTGATCACGATCTTTTTCGGCTTGGTGAAGTCGGTGCCGTGGAGGATTCCGAGCAGCCGGCTGGTGTCGTCGAGGCTACGCATGATCATTTCAGTCATGAACCACCCCCAAGAACGAATACGCTTCACGGCCGTTATGCAGAACCTTGGCGGTGTTGAGCAGGGTTAGGAGTTGCTCCCAGGTGAGGATCATTGGGTGGCCTCCTTGCTCATTTCCAAAGCCACTTCTAGAGCTTCTGATACTTGCTCGCCGAGATGCCCCTCTCCACTTAACTCGTGCTCACAACCATCGCCGTCCAAAAGCGATACCCAACCAGCATGGCGCTCTACGGATACGTCGATGCTCCATGAGTCCGGCAGCTCACCTGCAGCCCGCTGGAGATTTGTGTGAAGGGAAGCATCCTTGCGCAGCGCCTCGCACTCGGCCTTGAGCTGCTTGTCAGCTTCATGGGCGAGCCTCAGCATTTCGCTTTGTCGCTCTACTTGGCCCTTCCACATGTCGCGGTTACGCTTGAGCTGATCGCACTCAGCCCTCAACTCAGCATTCACCCGCTCGTAAGCTTCGTAGCCGGTCTTGAGGCCTGCGTTCTCGGCTTTTAGGTCGCGCATCTCGCGCGCTTCAGTCTGCTTGTGCATCTGGTACAGGCCGCGCAATGCTTCGTTGTCGCTGCACAGTTCCAGCAGCACGGCAGGCGTGGCGAACTCGTACAGTTCAACCAGCATGCCCTCAGCCGTGTACATGCGCTCGGTGTCGATATTCAGATCCGACCACTCTGCACCACCTGATTTTGCGGCTTTAGCCAGCGCTTCCAGCTTTTCGATATCGACGGTCATACCGAAGCCTCCATTACCACAATAGGGTCGTACCACTCGGCGCAGAACAGGACACGGGCGCGCTTGAAATCGCCGACCATGTTTTGAGCGGCAGCACCCTGAGCGCGATGCTTGTCCTTGAAATCTCCGCCGACCTGAGTCCAGCGGCGCTCGAACAGGCGGCGCACCTGGGCGATATAAATGCCCTTCGGCGCGTGGATATGCAGCACTACTCCGTTAGGAAGGATGCTCATGCCAGTCTCTCCGCTGATTCCGCGATCAATGCTATGCGCTCAAGGCGCTGCTGGGCCTGACTGTTCAGGTTCATGCCGTCTGCCTCGTCTACCACTGGCATGCATACGAATCGGATGCCGGCCTTGGTGTAGGTGTTGGCCAGTTCGAGCGCCTGGCGCAGTTGTGCTGGTTTGGCGCGGTTCATGGCTTCACCATCCGGCAGACCAGCTGCATGTCGTTGAATTGAGCGTGGAACTGGCGGGCCTTGTCTCGCTGCTCGAACGTGAACTGCAGCAGGATGAACATCGCCCAGAAGCCGATACCGAATACCCAAAGCATTAGTCTTTCCGTTTTCATTGCCCCGCCCTCCTGCCAATTCTCGCCAACAGCAGAGCGCGCGCTGAGGCTGCGTCTACCGGGATTCCTTGTTGAATGATTCGTGCCTGTACCGCCTGCTCGGCCTGCTCTTCGGCGAGTTCCAGCTCGGTCTTCTGGCTGTCATGGCCAATGCCGGTCAGGATCTTTCCGTCCAGCGGCTGCCCGGACTGGGCGCGGCGGATCACGATCGTGTAGTTGTGGTCGAAGCGCTGGCGCAGGCCCTTGTCTTCCTGCTTGGCTGAACGCAGGTCGAACAGGCCAGTGGCAATGGCCGCGATCTTCACGCCTTCGTGGCTGTACAAGCCCATCAATGCCTCCATCCATGCGTCAGCGCTCGCTGGCAGGCCAAACGCCTCTGGCCCAGGCGTACACCAGCCTATGAACTGGCCGACGCTTGGAGCGAATGGTGAGCCGCTCTTGCGGCACTGCTCGATTCCGAAACGGATCTGCTCAAGCGTGCGGATGCCAGCGGCCATGAAGCCCATCGTCCAGTTGCGCATTGCGGCAGCCTTGGCCTTATCGTCCGGCCATGCCTGTTTGTGCGCCGGGAATATGGCCTGCAGTTGGCGGAACAGGCGCTCAACGACTTCGCCAGTGGCGTCATCCACAACGCCCAGCTGCGTGCCGGCCTGCGCCGGGGCCTGATAAGGGGCGGCGGTGCCCAGCGCCCGTGCAGCACCGGGGATCATCTGAGTGACGTCCTTCATAGGTCGTCACTCGTATCGGTGCGCCACGACTTGTCGTAGAAGTCAGGGCCGGTCTGACGCTGGGCAGACGCCTTGGTGCCCGGCAGGACCTTCTCAGGGAACAGGCCGGTCCAGCCGTTGCTGATGGACTGGTTGATCACTGCGTCAGCGTCGTGGTGGCCTGCAAGGGTCTTGGCTTGGCGTGCGCACGTAGTGGCGGTCAGGGTCTTGCGGATCTCCTTGCGGTGCTGACACCAGTCCGCCCATGCAGCGGAGCTGACATTGGCTGGCTTGGCAGTCATCGGGTCGAACTTCACAGCCTTCGCTTTTTTGCGAGAGGGAGCGTCAGCGACCGGCTCTTTTACTGGTTCAATGACTGGTTCAAAAGAGTGACTGGTTCTGGGGGCAGCTCCTGCCCCACCCCCTGGGTTATCTCCTGCCCCAGGTAGGGCAGCTCCTGCCCCACTATTCAAAGAAAGATGGAAGAGATTCGACTGATTCAATTCACCCCTGCGACGGAACTCACGGCGCAGCAGTCCGCACCTTTCCAGCTCCCGGATGTGAACCTTCACAGTGGAACGACCGATCTCGCACTGATCAGCGATGTGTTGGTATGAAGGCCAGCATTCGCCCATATCGTTAGCGTTGTCGGCCAGCTTGATCAGGACGAGCTTGCGCAATGGGTTGCCCACTCTGGTCTTCATGGCCTTGACCATCAGTTCCATGCTCATTGCCGCAGCTCCAGCTGGTACTGAGCCCACAGGCCGGCAATCCAGGTGACTCCCTTGGCGGTGAATTTGGCTTGATTGAATGCATGGCCCGCGTCACTGGTTCCGGTCTTAACCTGGAAGCGGCCAGCGTCGACGTGGCTCTGGTAGGCCTGCCATTCGCCGCCCATGCGGTACATGATCCGGCGATCAAGCAGGAACTCTCGGAACCGGGCCTCATTAGCACCCAGCAGCTTTGCGGTTTGGCGGAAGCCCTTTAGGCCGGTGGACTCGACGTACTTGTCGACGAACTCGACCTTAGGCGCAGCGATGGCGAGGGCCTGATTGGCTGCCTGCTGGAGTTCGAACTGTTCCGCCCAGGCGCGCGCAGCTGCTGCGGGGTTGGAGAAGTCGGGTAGCGTGGCAATGACGCGCGGGCCTTCAATGTCCTTCAGTTTTTGCAGGACAGATCGGCGCACCGCCTTGGACTCTCGCATCCCTACGAGCATGCATTGGTCAATGGTAAGGTCGTAGGAATCCATCGGCACGCGGGTTTGGGGGTGTGCAATTTTTTTGCACCTCCCCAGCTCTTCGCCGATCTCATCCTCGACCCTGGCGATGAACTGATCATTGCGTACTTTTGATTCGCCTGCGGCTTCACGCTCACCATTTATGATTTCGCGCAGATCGATGCTGGACATCGTGCGCGCCACGTTTTGCGAAGGTGCAATTTCGTGGCGCGGACGGTCAGAGTTGACGACGTGTTGGGAAATGGGCATTATTCGCTCCAGAACGTTGTGTTGAATGCAGTTGAAAGAGCCGGGATTGCGCCCCGGCTTTTTTGTGCCTGCGATTTGGGGTTGCTGTTAGTCACGTTTGAGGCCCTCTTTAGGGGCTAATTGGTACACTTTCGCTTTCGGTCGCCCCATCTGAGACGGGCCTCCCATGGCCAAGAACTCAATGGCAATTGCCTCGAGTGCCTCGGCAATGCTCAGGCCCTTGCTCAATGCAAAGGCCGAAACCTGCCGTTTCGCACCATCACTCAGGTGCTCGTAATCAATTTCAGTCACCAGTCACCTCCAAAGGGCCTCTATGCGGCGCTAGACTTCTTGTCTTCCTTGCTCAGCGCTTCGATTGCCCCGTTTTCAACAGCCCACTCAATCATTTCGTAGAGATAGGTGGCGTGCTGCATCTCGGCCCGCTCGGCAGCGCGATGCAGGATTCGGTCAAGGGTTTTGTTGAAACGCACCTTCCGTGGTGTGTCGCGTTTGTGGGATTGATCGGCGTACATGTTTTTCTCCAGTGGCTGATGAATGGGTTTAAGCGGCGGTTAACGTTTCTGTTTCCGGGGGGAATGCGTCATCCAGAGCGCAAGCCGCGCCCAGCTGATTAAGCGCAAGGACAATAAGTCGCGCTTCGCTAAGGCCTGGGCTGCGAAGACCTGACTCGTAGTTCGCGAGACGTGATTGATTCCAGCCGAGCGCCCGACGCAGCGCTGCCTGGGTCACGCCAGCTTTCTCTCGGATCATTCGGACGTGGTTCATCGGGTTTCCTCCATAATTGACCGAAGGATAAACACGTATCGTGTTAAAGGCAAACACAATAAGTGAGAACGGGCATTTCATATCGTGATTAGAATTCCACGCTATGAATGAATCTCTCGGACAAAGGCTGCAGCGCTTGCGCAATGCGGCAGGAAAATCGCAAGCCGCGCTGGCCAAGCTGTGCGGCTGGAGCTCTCAATCACGCGTGGGTAACTACGAATCAGGCACGCGCGAGCCGACGCTCGGCGACATCGAGTTGATGGCTAAGGCGCTGGGAGTTCCTTACGGGGTTTTACTTATCGGAGAAGATTTCGAGGCATCTAAAGCTCAAATACCAGAACCATCCAACGTAGCGATGATCGCCCAGCAAGAGCGGATGTACCGTTACCCGGTCCTGAGCTGGGTTGCTGCTGGAGATTGGTCCGAGGCGATCGAGCCTGGTGGCTCTGAGGAATACGAGCTCACGGACTACAAGGCCAAAGGCCCGGCGTTCTGGCTGGCGGTCAAGGGAGACTCAATGACGGCACCTACGGCCCCATCAGTTCCAGAGGGCTCGCTCATCCTTGTTGATACTCGCGCAGATGTGCGCCCAGGCAAGCTTGTTATTGCGAAGCTGGCCGGCAGCAATGAGGCGACGTTCAAGAAGCTGGTAGAAGACGGCGGGGTCAGATACCTGAAGCCGCTGAACCCGGCATACCCCACTGTGCAGTGCTCGGATGACTGCAAGATCATTGGTGTGGTGGTCAGGTCGCTAACGAAATTTGCATGAAAGCCGAGCCATATGGCGCGGCGGGAATTTGTAGGAGTACCAGTCATGGGATTGACGAAGCCGAATCAACAACTCGCACGCGACCTACAGGGCCTCGCCTCTGACTTGAAGTGGTCGGCCGTGGAGTTGCTGCGGATCGTCGAGCGATTGAGCCTAGCGGGTAACGAGCCTGATGCTCAGGCCATCCTGAAGATGATCATTCTGTTCCAAGCCGACGAGGACAAGCTGGCTGGGTATGTAGATGAGGTAAGGGCAGGAAGGATTGTACGGGAACGATCTGAGTAGCCGTATCATCTGGCGCGGCGGGGATTTGTAGGAATGACAAAGCCCGCACCGGCAGGGTGACGGCCGGAATATTGTGCGGTAGCGGGAGTTAGTCGGCATCAGTTTTCGGCATCTAAAGGAATGACTTCGTGATTTTCAGTGAAGAGTTGATATGTGAATTGCTTTCGATGCCGAAGGTGGTGATGAACCCGAATGCGAAAGCCAAGGTCCAAAAGAAATCCGAGCGCATCACGTATCAAATTGAGTCTGCTGACGGCGAAAAGTCATTTGAGATGTACACCCGACAGAACCAGATAGACCCTGATGCTTATTCCTGCGGACTGATCTACCACCCAAAGCGCGGCGAAAAGGTGACGCTGGTTCGCTACAACGGAAGCAACCATGTTCACTTGAACCCGCTGGAGGATGGTGAGCTTATCGTGAATCGGTGCCACATTCACCGAGCTACTCAGCGATACATGGAGATGGGAGAGAAGGCAGAAAAATATGCTGAGACCACGGATCGCTACGATCACCTATCTGGGGCTATGCTATGTATGCTAGAGGACTGCAATATTACCGGCCTCGACCTACCGAACGACGATCCTGCCCCCCCCTATGAACCACAAATGAGCCTTGGACTGTGAATGAGGTTGCTGCAATTAAAGAGACCCTATGTGCCGCATTCTGTGAGGATGTGGCTGTCTCTGTGCGCGGTAATTTACTGACTGTTTCGCTGCCTATGGTGGCAAGGGATGGTGACTCGTTCACGACATATCTCAGCAGGGTTTCTGGCGGCTGGAGGATATCCGACGCCGCCAACACCATGATGCGGCTTAGCTATGAAAATGACCTGGCCAAGCTGCTGACCGGCCCAAGGGCAAGACTTTTTGAAACGATACTTTCTGAGAACGGACTTCAGGAGGATGACGGAGAGATATTTCTGGAAGTCCCTGCCGATCGCCTTGTGCGCGGAATATTTCAGCTGGGACAGGGCCTAAGCCGCGTAGAGGATATATCTCTGTGGTCTAGAACCCGGGTCGAGTCGACTTTCTATCACGACCTCCGCGAGGTGCTTTATGCGACCCTTCCAGCGGATCGCATCGAGGAATCGTATGCTCCCGAAATACCTTCAGGAGAAGACTATTCGATTGATTACCGAATAAAGACGGACGCTCGCCGCCCCTTATTCATCTTCGGGGTTAACGGTAAGGATAAGGCTCGCCTTACCACCATCACCCTTCTGCACTTGAAACATCAAGGGCTGAAGTTTGATTCAATGGTGGTGTGCAGCGACTTTAACGAACTGCCAAAGCAGGACGCCTCCCGCCTGATGACCGCGGCGAATGACATTGTGCCAAATGTTGCAGATATTCAGACCATCCGAGACAAAATACTCGACAGAGTATCCTGACCCAAGCCCGGCCCAGCGCCGGGCTTTTTCGTTCCTGGACACCCCCTCCCGACCTGACACAGCCCGCCACTGAGCGGGCTTTTTTGTGGGTGCGTGAAAATAAATCACAAAACGTGTTGACTGAATAAACACAATACGTGATAGCTCACCCATCGAGACGCGAAACAGCCCCTCAACAGGCCCAGCGGATCGAACCGCTCTTTAACAGTCTGCGCAACAAACAACAGACCGCATTGCCTCTACCGGCGACCGGCGATCAGACAGCCCCGAAAGGCTGCCCACGACAGGGAGAACCCTGTACGGCTGACGATGGTGAAACGCCAGAACCGAGTGAATGACCCGGCAAGCAATGCGCACCGCGAATCCCAGCGGCAGAAGGGAGAGACAACTACCGCTTACGCAGCAAGCCGCGACCGACGCCAGTAGCGGGTCGCGGTGCAACACCAGATTTCACTGGCTGGCCTTGGCGACAGGGCCAGACGGGAAATCAACCGGAGAAACACAATGGAAACCGAATTCGTGGACCTTGAGCCAGAAGATCAAGAAGTCATCAGCGATGCATTGGGTCGAGCGATCGCCACCTTTCAGGATGTGGGATTGCCTGTTGAAAACCTTGATCACGATGAACTGCTGACCGCACTGGTCAACTTGTATATGCAGGCGAGCGGTGAACAACCAGCGCCAGCGTCAGCCTGACGAAAACTGCCCGATCCCTGTCATAGCGCCAGGCTGCATCGGAGTGTGATTTGTTTGCCCTGCAATGGACGGCCCCCGTGATGGGAACCGGAGCGGCGGAATGTGGGAGGCGAAAGCCAGTAAGCCGGGCAGCCCAGACCGGACGACAGATCACACCCCGATGCGGATGAGTACATACCGCGAAAGCGGCCCCCTGCATCACCGCAACAAATGCAGAAGCGGCGTGGGAAGCCAGACACGCTAACGTGGCACGGGTGTCCCGGCTAAATGTCCGGGCGGTAAGGGTGAGAGTCCCTTTGGGCAGCGTCAGCCGATGATTGGCCTCGTCTCAATCGCACCGTGTATCGACCGTATGGCCGGGGTAGCGTCCGGCCTTCTGCACCGGCTGACGAGACTCTCTCGCAGCTTAAACGTAACTCGGAGATATAGCCATGTAGTACGACAGCGCGCCGGGGCCTTCCAACTGCGGCACCGCCTCAGATGCACCCACAAAGCCCGACACGTTCGGGCTTTTCTACGCCCCGAACCTCTCCGACTGAACCCTCTCTGGTGCCTGTATGGCCTCTATCCGTTCTTGAGTGTTCAGTCGAAGGGGTTCACCAACACCATCCGCCTCGGAGGCGAACATGAACTTTCAGCCACCAGATCCTCCAGAGTTCGGGCACTGCCTGAGCTGCAAGCGTCACATTCACCTCAATGACGAGCGCGGCGACCAATGCATGGACTGCTGCGAAACAGAATCCACCGCTGGTGCTGACGAAAACGGGATTCGACCCGCAATCTCTGAGGATGGCGCCTATCGGTTCAACCCGTGGACCGGGCAACACGAATAACCCTGCCCTGGAGGCAATCATGAACGCAGCAGCAAAGGTGTTGCCTCCTACAGGCACGCCGAATATCCCGCTTACCAATCCCCAGCGACTCTGGATCGAGAACAGTTCAGACCTGCTGATTCAGGGTGCTGACATCAAGTTCAAGCGACGCGGACACCCCGAGCGGTCGGTGACTCACGCAGAGTACCTGACCGCCCTGCAAGACCATCTGAACCAACGCCAGATCGACGGTGAGGACCGGGAAGACCTGTTTGCACAGTTGGTGCTGGGCAACTTCTTCGGCAGGGCCAGCGGCTCTCTGGCGGGCTACCTGATCGGCACCAGGCATCCGCGCGGCAAGCTTTTTGAGATTGCAGAGGGCCTTTTGCGGCCCCTTGCTGCAGACGGTGTCATTGCTGACTTCGAGGACGCCGAACTGTGACCATCAGCGCGCACGTCCTCATCGACAAGTTCATTGATGTCATCGGTGATTACGACAGCCCCGATCCTCTCGGTATTGAAGCGCTGCGCCGGATCACTGCTTTCTGGCTCGACAACGCCATCACCCTCGAAGAATTCAACCATTACTGCGCCCGTCAGCGGAAAGCTGTTCTGTGTGCGCCAAGGAGAGCGGCATGAGCACACCGATTGTTCCGTCGTTGATCGACGAGCAGCTGGCCGAGGTCGCTGGAACTGATCCTGCTGATGTGATTAAGCGCGCCGAACGGTTGGGATTTATTGGCTGGCCGATAAAGTCATACCGTGAGCCACGGGGCCTGTGGGTCCATCGCTACTGTAAGGATCAACGCAATGCGAATTCCTGACCCGATACAAATTTCCATGAGTCGCGCAGACCGACTGGCTGATCAGTACGTCGACGAGAACACCTGTATGGAGTGTGGCAAGAAGGTCGACTACGAGCTGCTATGCCCGTCACAAACCGGCGATGGACCAGCCGTCTGCGTCGAATGTCTTGGTTTCGACCCTTTCGCACAGCAGTAACCCCTTCCCTATTCAATCGTAGCGCCCCGGCAACGTCATGGCGCAAGGAGCAACTATGTCCGCTACTCAGAAAGTCGTCACTATTGACGACATCAGCGCCGACAACGCCCCGGTTATCTATGTCACTGGCGGCCTGAACCAGTTCCTCAAGGCTGTTACCGCAGAGGTCACTGCCGAAGTACCGGACCTGACCACCCGCAAAGGTCGTGACCGCATCGCCTCGCTGGCAGCCAAGGTCAGCAAGTCGAAAACCGCCGTCGAGAAGCCGGGCCGAGATTACCTGAAGCGCCTGAAGGAAATGCCCAAGGTCGTCGAGACCGAGCTGCGAGAGTTCGTCACCAAAATGGATGCGCTGCGTGACGCTACTCGCAAGCCCCTGACCGACTGGGAAGAGGCGAACGACAGGCGGATTGACTCCCACAACGACGGCATCCAGCGCATCAAGGACCTGGCGGTGTTCGCCGAGACGCCGACCGCCGCGCACGTCGCCCAGATCATTGCCGATCTGGAGCTGGTAGTGATCGACGAAAGCTGGGAAGAGTTTTTGGCAGAAGCGGCGCAAGCCAAAGACCGGTCGCTGGCAGTCCTACGCGCCCTTTTGTCTGACCGCACCAAGCACGAAGCAGAGCTGGCAGAGATTGCCAAGTTCAACGCGGAGAAGGCCGAGCGCGAGCAGAAAGAGCGTGACGCCGAGATCGCCCGCCAAGCCGTTGAGCGTGCGCAGCGTGAAGCCGAACAGAAAGCACAGGCCGAACGCGAAGCCGCTGCACGCCGTGAGCAGGAATTGAAAGATCAGGCCGAAACCCAAAAGCGCGCCGCCGATCAGAAGCTCCGCGATGCTGAGGCAGAAGCCGAGCGCCAGCGCTTACAGATAAAGCTGCAGGCAGAGCAGGCTGAGCGCCAGAAGCTTCAGGCCGAACAGGATCGGATTGCAGACCTTCAGCGTGCCGAGAGCGAGCGCGTCGCCGCCGAGCAGCGTCAGGCCGAAGCTGTAGAGCGTGCGCGCCTGGCCGAGGTGCAGCGGCAAGAAGACGCCAAAGCCGAAGAGATGCGCCAGCAGAAAGCGCGCGAAGACGACAAGGCGCACAAAGGTGCGATCTACAAGGCCGCAAAGGAAGCGTTCATGGATAACAACATGACCGAAGAATGTGCTCGCCTCGCTGTGAAGTTAATCGCCAGCGGCATGATCCCGAACATCAAAGTCACTTACTGAGGCGGACCTCATGTCTACCGAAATCATCATGCCCGAGCAGCGTCGCCAAGCAGTGACGCCGATCAGTTCGGACACAAGCATCATGGCGGTGATCAGTCGCGCAGCCTCCGACCCAGCCTGCGACATCAACAAGCTTGAGCGACTGATGGAAATGCATGAGCGCATGCAGGCTCAGACAGCAAAACAGCTGTACGACGAAGCGCTGTCGCAGATGCAGGAAGAAATGCCGATGATCGGCGAGCGCGGCGGGATCAAAGACAAAAACGGCCGAATTCAAAGCACCTACGCGCTTTGGGAGGACGTTAACGAAATGATCAAGCCGGTGATGGCCAAGCATGGTTTCGCCATCACCTTCCGCACGCCGCGTAACGAGCGAGGCATCGAAGTCGAAGGCGTGCTGAGTCATCGCGCCGGACACCGAGAGAGCACGTCCATCGTTCTGCCTGTAGATGCGACTGGCAGCAAGAACGGCGTTCAAGCTGTTGCATCGAGCGTCAGTTACGGCAAGCGCTACACCGCCGGGCTTCTACTGAACATCACCACCACCGGAGAGGATGATGACGGCAATGGCCCGGCCGCCCAGCTCACTCCGCGAGTCACATCCGTTCAGGCTGCCCAGCTGGCAACTCTGCTGGAAAAGTGCAGCGAAAAGGCCAAGGAAGCGTTCAAAAAAATCCACGGTGCTCCGGCCTCTGTCGAGAAAGCGGTATTCGACAACGTGCTGGGCATGCTGACCAAGTCAGCTGCACAAAACTCCGCAGCACAAGGGGGCGCTGATGAAAATAATCACTGATATCGAGCAAGGCACGACGGAATGGCTGGCATTGCGCCTGGGCATCATCACCGCGTCGGAGTTGGAATGCTTGCTGGTCAACGGCAAGGGTCAGGCCGGTTTCGGGGTGGCGGCATTCACCTACATGGACCAGCTGATTGGTGAGCGCATAACCGAGGAGGCGGCAGAGCTGCCTTTCCAGACCAAGGCGACAATTCGCGGCCATGAGCAGGAGCAGACAGCTCGAAGCCTGTATGAGGCTCGCGAGGAAGTCACCAGTCGCGAGGTCGGCATCATCCTCAACCACGGCATCGGGTATTCGCCGGACGCGTTGATCGGCGATTCTGGGCTGATCGAGATCAAGACGAAGCTTCCAAAGTTTCAGGTGGGCGTGATCCTGTCCGGCGAGGTCCCGAAAGAACACGTCGCCCAGTGCCAGGGCGGCCTGTGGGTGTCCGAGCGCGAGTGGATCGACTTCATCAGCTACTGGCCGGGCATGCCACTGTTCGTCAAGCGCCTGTACCGGGACGAGGCGCTGATTCGGAAGATCAGTGAGCGCGTCCAAACCTTTTACGAAATCCTCGACGAGCGCATGAATCGTGTTCTCGGCATCGCCGCATAGGAGGGCTCATGGCTCGCGGAGTAAACAAAGTCATATTGGTCGGCACATGCGGCCAAGACCCAGAAGTTCGCTACCTGCCCAACGGCAACGCGGTAACCAACCTGAGTCTGGCCACCAGCGAACAGTGGACCGACAAGCAGACCGGCCAAAAGGTCGAAAAAACCGAATGGCATAGGGTTTCGCTTTTCGGGAAAGTGGCGGAAATCGCCGGGGAGTACCTGCGCAAGGGCTCGCAGGTCTACATCGAAGGCAAACTGCAAACCCGCGAATGGGAGAAGGACGGCATCAAGCGCTACACCACTGAGATTGTAGTGGATATGCAGGGCACGATGCAGCTCTTGGGCGGAAGGCCCCAGGAAGGCCAGCAGCAGGGCCAGCGCCCAGCGCAGCAATCACGGCCAGGCAATCAGGACAGCGCGGCGCGGCAACAGCCACGGCAGCAGCAGGCGGCGCCGCAGCCTGCCGCCGACTTCGATAGCTTTGATACCGATATACCATTCTGAGGGGTAACCCATGATTTCACTGGAACTGAGCATGGTGCGGCACAACAGCGCCGCATCCGCCCGCCTAGCTGAAGCGACCGAGGCGTACATGCGCAGCGGTGGTGTGATTCACGAACTGAGCATCACCCGCGGCGTGTCCCTCACCTTCAATGCCGAGACAATCGCCTACGGATACAAGGCCAGCACGGCCGATCACGAACGCAAGGCTCGGGAAGCGCTGGAACTTGAGCTTCGAACCGCAGAAAGGTTGAGGGCCTATGTAGGGCTCGGCTTGAAGCAGGCGTCGGCCGATCTGGGTATCAGCGCCAAGCGACTGGGGCATATCGCGGCGGATCACGGAATTGTCTTTGCCGTCGCCAAACCTTCATCAGCTCTGGCAGAAAAGCGAGCGGCCGAGGCATTGATTGCGCCGGATATCGTCCGTCGATTTGCCGAGAAAGCAACTCAGCAGGATGTCATCCGGGAGTTCGGGCTGTCGCCTGATCGGCTGCGCAGGATCGCCAAGGAACACTCTATTGCACTGCCTGGAGCAGTGAGCGTGGAGGCTGACCGACAGCTGATTCCGCGCATTGAAGCGTTCCGGGATCTGGGCATCCCGCGCACGACATGCGCCAAACGACTCGGGATCAACCAGAAGACCCTGCTGCGAATCCTCGATACCTACGGCGTCAGCTATCCGGTGCGCTCTTGATCAGGCGGCTGTCTGCAAAGGTCCGCCGCAACAGGCGCGCCGAACAATTTCACTTGCCGCCCAGCGGCTACACGGAGCTGATAAATGGCCCTTAACCAGAAACAGCGGAACGAGCGGACGGCGCTCAAGCGGCAGAAGGCCGGGGAAGAGGAATTGCGGCTCAGAGTGCGGCCCGGCACGAAGCAGGCACTGAGTGAGCTGATGGCATGGGCTGGCATCGAGGAACAGGGCGAGGCGCTGACTCTGATGATTCACCACCTGCACAACCTCGGACCGGGCGGAGCGCTGCCGATGCTTGAAATCCCGCGCCACGAAATCACCGTATCGCCAACTGTGGAGCACAAGCTTCAGCTCGCCTACAACCGCGAAGCGCTGCGCATCTGCAGCGACGATTGAACCCCAACCCTCACCTATTGCGCTGAACGCCTCGGCAGGCGGGCGGCGGTCCTTACCCAATTAAACGACTCACGCCACCCCGGCGAGGATGAACCATGCATTCGAAAAATATCGCCATCTTCCTTTGCGACCTCACCGGCGTGATGGCCAAGCCGTGGGTTGAGGCTGGATACCATGCCATCTTGGTGGATCCACAGCACCCGGCCGGCGTTAATACCGAGGGGCTGATAACTCGGGTTGGTCACATCATCGATCACCCGGAAACATGGCTGGTACTGAGAGATGCGATTTCGTCGGGCTGCGTCCGCTTCGTGGCCGGGTTCCCGCCATGTACTGATGTCGCGGTGTCCGGAACGCCTCATTTTGCAGCCAAGGCTGCCAAAGACAAGTTCTTCCAGGCTAAGGCCGCGCTGATCGCTGAGCAGTGCCGGGTGATCGGTCAGCTGTCAGGTGCGCCATGGTTTTTTGAGAATCCAGTGAGCGTCTTCAGTTCGATTTTCGGAAAGCCAAATCACACCTTTCACCCGTACCACTTTACCGAGCTCAACATCGACGACAACTATACGAAGAACACTTGTCTTTGGTCAGGGGGGGGTTCGTGATGCCCGAGCGCAGCATTGATGATCGGGTGTTGGCGTCGATCGAGCACTGCAAGGAATGGCTGGGCAAGTTCATGCCAAAGCCAAAGGCCATGGCCCTGATGCCGATGCATGCAGCGGAGCTGAAGTGGCTTCCTGACGACAGGATTCACAAAGCCCCGCCCGGCCCTGACAGGGCGAACTTTCGCAGCACTACTCCCGAGGGCTTTGCCCGCGCTGTATTTGCTACCAACCACCGGCACTCGGAAAAGATGGTGAAGGCAGCATGACCTCAGCCCACCAACCCACAACGCTACAGCCCACCCCTGCCCCGTGGTTCGCCGCAAAGAGTGGCGGCGATATCTGCGGCAAGTGCCGCTCCCACGGAAACCACAAGGCCTGCTCCAAAGCGCGTCAGGCCCGTTATGCGCAGAGCGCGAAGGAATCGAAATCATGAAAACCGAATTCAAGCTGGTGCCGGTTGAGCCGACCGATGAAATGACGATCGCAGGAGGGATGGCTTGCCAATACGTGCCGGATTGGGAGGCGTCACTGGTCTACGAGGCAATGCTCGCCGCAGCCCCTCAGCCTCCAGCGCTCGGCGGGGAGCTTGGAGCTTTACTTGACCAATTGGATGACTACATCGCCCGTATCAACGGTGACGATAGAGGCTCAGACGGCTCCGTGAACGAGTTACGCGCCCTACTCGCCCAGCCAGCCGATCAGCAGGGCGAGCCTTTTGGGTACTGGTGCGAACCGCATGGCCTGCCGCTTCTTGGCATATTCAATAAAACGGTAGAGCCGAACAGTGGTTCGCACTGCAATGTAATCGCACTATACCGCCACGCCCAGCCCGCCACGGCGAAGGTGGTGCTGCCGGAGCGCCTTGACCTACCGCATCGTGACGAGTTTGAAAGCGCCGACCAGCATGCAGCTGCGACTGGCGAGACCAAGGTTTGGAACGCCTGCCTCGATGAAGTCGCCAAGCTGAACGGCGGCCAGACATGACCCGCCAGACAATCTGCTGGCGCGCAGCGGCCCAGGCGGTGCCGAAACAACCGAGTATCACCGCCGAAAGGCCGATACTTGAACTCATAAAGCGCTTCTCCAAGGGTTTGACAGGGCCTCACTTTTGCCCGGTGCGACCGAACACCCCGCAGTAACCACCCCCTCTCAATCAATTCAATGTCAGCCGCGTGTGCGGCAAGGACGAAGTCATGCCCGAAGAAAAGCAAAAGCTTGGCCCGGACCACTACCGATATGTCGATGAGCTTGACCCAAAAGGCCTGGAGGTTACCTGCAAGCGCTACGTGGTCATCGGTGAGACTGATCAGTGCTGGTACATCATCTCCGAATTCCACGACAAACTTTTCGGCGGGTCGCAACGCGAATCCCTGCTGAAACAGTATCGCAAGCGAGTGCTCAAGGATGGCGGCGAACACGGCCGGCGATTCGCTTACATCACCAAGGAATTGGCTCTGCGCTCTTACAAGCAACGCAAGTCCTGGCAGGTTCGCCATGCCCAGCTTTCCCTTGAGCGCGCCAAGGCCGCAATTGCATATTTCGGCGATGTAAGGACCGAAAGCACCACACCACCCGACAGCTTGTTGATCCCCTGCGAATACATCCAGGACATGAACTGGAGCGAGTACTGATGATCAGCCACACCAAGGAAAAATGGCTCGTAGACCGTCAGGACTACTGCATCTGCGTCGAGCGCGACGGTGAGCCGCTGGAAATCGCCACTATCGGCGCGATGGACCATAACGGCATCAAGCATGTGATCGGCGACGAAAGCTGGGCGAACGCATATCTGATGCGCACCGCACCAGAGCTCTTGAAGGCTCTCGAAGCGATGCTCGCCAAAGCCTACAAGCAGAACTGGAACGATCAGTACCCGGAGCTGCTTGAGCAGGCAGAAAAAGTAATTGCGCTCGCGAAGGCTGGATCAGCGCCCGGCGATGGCGGTGAGTCAGAGGATATGGAGCTTTGATTTTTCGTAAAGGCTGGCTGCGCAGAAAGCTGGAGGCAGGGCTGATCCGGATCGCAGCCCGAATCCTTGAAGGCCGCAATGTCGCCCGCTCTGCTGTTGTCTCACGCCGAGACAATAACGACATGAGTTACATGGCCGAGAAGCTGGAAGCCATCGCCGACCGAATCTCCCGCCAGTACCCATAACCCCCTTCCCTACAGAGCCTGCCGGTGATCGGCGGGCGAGGTGTGCTCATGCTCGAAACAATAGAGGTGGTGCGCATTAAGCGCTTCGCCGAAAACACGGCTGGCCGCGATTTCGCGGTTGGCGACATACATGGGCACTTCACTCGGCTGCAGGCCGCGCTAGATGCTGCCGGTTTCAACCCTGCCGTAGATCGGTTGTTCAGTGTTGGCGATCTGGTTGACCGTGGGCCGGAGTGCGAAGACGTGATCAAGTGGCTGAACAGGCCCTGGTTTCACCCGGTGCGCGGCAACCATGACGATTATGTCTGCCGTTTCGATACCTGCGACATCGGCAACTGGATGTACAACGGCGGCACCTGGTTCGTGGGCCTACCACTTGACGAACAGAAAAACTATCAAGTCATGTTCGACGAGCTGCCAATCGCCATTGAGGTGGAGGCCGCGGACGGCTTGGTCGGCATCGTCCACGCTGATTGCCCCTTCCCGTCATGGGATGAGCTGCGCGCGGAGCTGGAGAGTCCGCTGACGCGAAAGCGCCTGAAGCTGGTTCACAACACCTGCATGTGGTCGCGCAACCGGATTCAAGATGCTGACGCCTCTGGCGTGTCAGGCATCAAGGCGCTGGTCGTGGGTCATACCCCGCTTCGGCAGCCGGCCATCTTGGGAAACGTTTACCACATCGATACAGCAGGCTGGATGGATGGTCATTTCACGCTGCTGGACCTGGCAACGCTTCAGTGCAACCCGCCGATCAACCCTTTGCTCAGTCACGACTGGGAATAACCCCTTCCGCCGCCCAGCGCGGCCCGGAGCAGTACCTCTATGGCAAATAAATCTGCCGCCAAGCTCCCGCTCGCGCCGCGCTTCATTCGAGCGGGAGAAGCACCCGCTTACCTGAGCATGAACCTTGCCCTTTTCAACACAATCGTCCGGCCCTTCGTGAACGAGTTCCCTATCGGTGAGCGCGGTGTCGGCTTCGACCGGCAGGAGCTTGATGAATGGGCATCGTCCTACGTGGCAGCCAAAGCGATTGATAAAAAAGGCGCGCCGGAGCAACAATTGCCCCGCAGCGAGCGCCAGAAAGGAGATACACAATGGCGCGAAAAACGATCACCGGGCTCTCCCAAAGGAAAGGGCTCTGGCATATCGATAAGAAAATCAACGGCGAGCGACTTTACGAATCTACTGGCACAGCTGACCGACAAGAAGCAGAACGCTACCTGATTCACCGACTTGAGCAGATCCGGCAGCAGAAGGTCTACGGGGTTCGCCAAGTTAGGACCTGGCGTGATGCTGCAATGAAATTTCTGGTGGAGATCAAGGACCAGCCGTCTTTCAAGTTGTCAGCGCATCACCTCTCTCAGCTTGATCCATTCATTGGCGACATGCCGTTGACCCATATCGATGATCAGGCTCTTGAGCCATTCATCAAGGATCGGCTGGCGACCAAGAAGCTTGCGGACGGCAAGGTGAAAAAGGGAGTGAGCAATCGCACGGTGAACATCTCGATTGAGCGCGTGGTTCGGGTTTTGTCGTTGTGTGCCAGGAAGTGGCGAGACAGTGAGCGAAGGCCATGGCTGGATAGCGTGCCGATGCTCTCGAAGCTGGAAGAGAGGAAATCAAGCCGAAAGCCCTACCCGATGTCATGGGAAGAGCAGTCGATTCTTTTCGGGGAATTGCCAGCTCACCTGCAGACGATGGCTTTATTCAAAGTGAACACTGGCTGTCGCGAGCAGGAGGTCTGCAAATTGAGATGGGAGTGGGAGATCGCGGTGCCGGAACTCAACACCAGCGTATTTCTAATCCCGGCCGACTTCGGCGGACGTCATGCGAGATCAGGCGTGAAGAATGGCGACGAACGCTTGGTGGTGCTCAATAGCGTGGCAAAGTCGATCATCGAGAAGCAGCGCGGCGTGAGCAAGGACTGGGTGTTCCCATTCAATGACACGGCAATGCATCGGATGAACGATTCTGCCTGGAAAAAGGCACGGGTTCGCGCGGCGAAACTCTGGCAGGAGAAAAACCTTCGCCCCGCACACCCAGGCTACCTATCGATCAGGATTCACGATTTGAAGCATACCTTCGGCCGTCGCCTGCGCGCGGCAGGCGTTACCGAGGAAGATAGGAAGGCCTTGCTCGGCCACAAGAACGGCAGCATCACCAGTCATTACTCAGGCGCTGAGCTTGGGCATCTGATTGAAGCTGCGAACATGGTATCAGCTACCGATTCACGCGGACCGGTGCTGACTATTTTGAAGAGGAGGCAGGCATGAAAAACCAACGAGTCACGCAAAAGTCACGCGCATGAAAAAGCCCAACCTTCTCAGATTGGGCTAAATCATTGAATTATATGGTCGGGACGGAGTGATTCGAACACTCGACCCCTAGCACCCCATGCTAGTGCGCTACCGGACTGCGCTACGCCCCGACTAGGCGTGTATCTGTTTTGCAACCTGCGAAAACGTTGAGAAATATACCCTAAGCATTTGAATTTTGGAAGTATCTTGCTCGATTACGCCTTGAGCATGACCAGTACGTCTTCCAGTTCGGCAATCATCTCCCGAATCATTTGCTTGTACTGCTGGGTATCGTCCTTCGGTTCGCCGGCGGTGAGACGCAGGCGGGCTCCGCCGATGGTGAAGCCCTGATCGTAGAGCAAACCGCGGATCTGGCGGATCATCAGCACGTCAAGGCGCTGATAATACCGGCGGTTTCCGCGTCGCTTGACGGGGTTGAGCTGAGGAAATTCCTGTTCCCAATAACGCAGAACGTGCGGTTTTACCGCGCAGAGCTCGCTGACCTCACCGATGGTGAAGTAGCGTTTGCCAGGGATCGGCGGCAGCTCGTCGTTATGACTTGGTTCCAGCATATGCCTCAACTCGGGCCTTCAACTTCTGCCCTGGACGAAAGGTGACAACACGGCGCGCCGTGATCGGAATTTCTTCTCCGGTCTTGGGATTTCTCCCAGGCCGTTGGCGCTTGTCTCGCAGATCAAAGTTGCCGAAACCTGACAACTTCACCTGCTCGTTATCTTCCAGAGCGTGCCTGATTTCTTCAAAAAACAGTTCGACCAGTTCCTTGGCTTCCCGTTTGTTCAGGCCCAGCTCTTCGTACAGACGTTCGGCCATCTCAGCTTTCGTCAGAGCCCCCATACGCTACTTCCTTAACGTGGCGTTTAACCTCTCCTCAAGCGAGGTGAGGATAGCAAGTGTCGTTGCGTTTACCTCATCGTCATTAAGAGTGCGCGATGGATGCTGCCAGGTCAAGCCGACTGCAAGGCTTTTTCTATGTGGATCAATGCCTTTACCCTGGTAAACATCAAATAACCTGAGGTCCGTGAGCCACTCGCCTGCATTTTCACGGATTACGTCCAGAACGGCACTGGCTGAAACGTCACGATCGGCCAGCAACGCCAGGTCGCGGCGCACTTCAGGAAAGCGCGACAGCTCGTGGAATTTCGGCAAACGACCTGTAGCAACTTCGGCCAGCACCAGCTCGAAAACGAACACCGGACGATCCAGACCCAGGGTTTTCGACAATTCCGGATGGATGGCGCCCAGAAAGCCGACTTCACGACCGTCGCGCAAAATGCGCGCAGTCTGGCCAGGGTGCAAGGCTGGATGCTGACCCGGCGTGAAGGTGAATTCACCCAACGCACCGGCAAAACCCAGAACCGCTTCGACATCGGCTTTGACGTCGAAGAAGTCGACGGCATCGCGACCTTGCGCCCAGCCTTCCGGCAGGCGGCTGCCGCATACCACGCCGGCGAGCATCGGCTCTTGCTTCAAACCATCGAGTTGGCCGACGAAGCGCAGGCCGCTTTCGAACATGCGCACGCGATCCTGCTGACGGTTGAGGTTGTGCTGCAAGGCTTTGACCAGCCCCGGCCACAACGAGGCGCGCATGGCGGCCATGTCGTTGGAGATCGGGTTGGCCAGCAGCAGTGGCTTGGCGCCCGGCGTGAACAGTTCGAACCACTTCGGGTCGATGAAGCTGTAAGTGATGGCTTCCTGATAACCGCGCGCAACCAGCAGACGACGCAGCTCTGGCAGATCGCCTTTGGCTTCGGCCTTGGCTTGTGGAGCGAGACGTGCTTGCGGGTAACGAACCGGCAGACGGTTGTAGCCGTATAGACGCGCCAGCTCTTCGATCAGATCGACTTCAAGGCTGATGTCGAAACGATGACTTGGCACGTCTACACGCCACTGGCCGTCGGCTTCGGCAGACACTGTCAGGCCAAGGCCTGTCAGCAGACGCTCGATCTCGGCGTTCTCGATGACCAGACCGAGCATTTGCTCGACACGGCTGGCACGCAGCGTAACCGGCGCAATCGACGGCAGGTGCTGCTCGCTGACCACTTCTATGACCGGACCGGCTTCGCCACCGGTGATTTCCAACAACAAGCCAGTGGCCCGCTCCATCGCTTCACGGGCCAATTGCCAGTCCACACCACGCTCGAAACGGTGTGAGGCATCTGTGTGCAGGCCGTAGGAGCGAGCCTTGCCCGCCACCGAGATGGTGTCGAAGAACGCGCTTTCGAGGAAGATATCGCGAGTACCAGCCGTGACGCCGCTGTGCTCGCCGCCTATCACGCCGGCGATGGCCAGTGCGCGCTGGTGGTCGGCGATGACCAGTGTGTCGGCACGCAGGCTGACTTCCTGGCCGTCGAGCAGAACGAGCTTCTCGCCCTCCTCGGCCATGCGCACACGGATGCCGCCGTTGATTTCGGACAGATCGAACGCATGCAGTGGTTGACCCAGCTCGAGCATCACGTAGTTGGTGATGTCGACAGCGGCATCGATGCTGCGCACATCGGACCGACGCAGGCGCTCGACCATCCACAGCGGAGTCGGACGCGACAGGTCGACATTGCGGATTACGCGGCCCAGGTAACGCGGGCACGCCGCAGGAGCCAGCACTTCAACCGGACGCACTTCGTCGTGCACCGCGCTGACCGCTGCAATCTGCGGGCGGGTGACTTCGGCGGCATACAGCGCGCCGACTTCACGGGCAAGACCAGCCACTGACAGGCAATCGCCACGGTTCGGGGTCAGGTCGACCTCGATGCTGGCGTCGTCCAGGCCCAGATAGACACGAATGTCCTGACCGACCGGCGCATCAGCCGCCAGCTCCATCAGGCCATCGTTGCCCTCACCGGCCTGTAGTTCGGCAGCGGAACACAGCATGCCGTTGGACTCGACGCCGCGCAGTTTGGCTTTCTTGATCTTGAAGTCGCCCGGCAGCTCGGCACCGATCATGGCGAACGGAATTTTCAGGCCCGGACGCACATTCGGCGCACCGCAGACGACCTGAAAGGTCTCGCTGCCATTGCTGACCTGGCACACACGAAGCTTGTCGGCATCAGGGTGTTGCTCGGTGCTCAGCACCTCGCCCACCACGACACCGGTGAAAACGCCGGCGGCCAGCGTCACGCTGTCAACCTCAAGACCGGCCATCGACAGACGAGCAACCAGCTCGTCGCGGGAAACCTGCGGGCTTACCCAGCCACGCAGCCATTGTTCACTGAATTTCATCCTGCTCTCCTGAAAGGTTCGTTACGACTTAGCGAAATTGCGCGAGGAACCGCAAATCGTTGTCGAAGAACAGGCGCAAATCATTGACGCCGTAACGCAGCATGGCCAGACGTTCTACGCCCATGCCGAACGCGAAGCCCTGAAACTCTTCAGGATCGATGCCGGACATGCGCAGCACGTTCGGGTGAACCATGCCGCAGCCCATGACCTCCAGCCAGCCGGTCTGTTTGCAGACGCGGCAGCCTTTGCCACTGCACATCACGCATTCCATATCCACTTCCGCCGACGGCTCGGTGAACGGGAAATACGAAGGACGGAAGCGCACGGCCAGTTCCTTCTCGAAGAACACCCGCAGGAACTCTTCGATGGTACCTTTCAGATCGGCAAAATTGATGTCGCGATCGACCAGCAGACCTTCGATCTGGTGGAACATTGGCGAGTGGGTGATATCGGAGTCGCTGCGGTACACACGGCCTGGGCAGACGATGCGGATCGGCGGCTGCTGCGATTCCATCGTGCGGACCTGTACCGGCGAGGTATGGGTGCGCAACAGCATGTTCGCATTGAAATAGAAGGTGTCATGCATCGACCGGGCCGGGTGATGGCCTGGGATGTTGAGCGCCTCGAAATTGTGGTAGTCGTCTTCGACTTCCGGGCCTTCGGCGATGCCGTAGCCAATCTGCGTGAAGAACTGTTCGATACGTTCCAGAGTGCGGGTAATCGGGTGCAGACCACCCGAGGTCTGGCCACGGCCCGGCAAGGTCACGTCGATGCATTCGGCGGCAAGCCTGGCAGTCAGTTCTGCCTGCTCGAACGAAGCCTTGCGTGCATTGAGGACCTCTGTGACACGCTCCTTGGCAACGTTGATCAGCGCGCCGACGTGCGGACGCTCTTCAGCCGGCAGGTTCCCCAGGGTCTTCATCACCTGAGTCAACTCGCCTTTCTTGCCGAGGTAGTGAACCCGGATTTGCTCCAGGGCATTGATATCTTCGGCGCTTTGCACAGCCTCAAGAGCTTGAGAGACCAGCGCGTCCAGGTTTTCCATGTACAGACTCCAGATACAAAATAGGGGAAGAGCTGAAGGCTCTTCCCCTATTTATGACGTTTAACACCGACCCCGGAAAACCGGGGCCAGTGATTGTCGGGGACTTAGGCCAAAGTGGCTTTAGCTTTCTCGACAATCGCAGCAAACGCCGCTTTTTCGTTCACTGCCAGATCAGCCAGAACCTTACGGTCGATCTCGATGGACGCTTTTTTCAGGCCGGCAATGAAACGGCTGTAGGACAGACCGTTAACACGAGCACCAGCGTTGATACGAGCGATCCACAGAGCGCGGAACTGACGTTTTTTCTGACGACGGTCACGGTAGGCGTATTGGCCTGCCTTGATTACCGCTTGCTTGGCAACACGGAATACGCGTGAACGCGCGCCGTAGTAGCCTTTTGCAAGTTTCAGAATTTTTTTGTGACGCTTACGGGCAATGACGCCACGCTTTACACGAGCCATGAGTTACTTCCTCTATATCTTGATCAAAATTAACGAAGGCGCAGCATGCGCTCGACTTTTGCCACGTCAGACGGATGCAGCAAGCTGCTACCGCGCAGTTGACGCTTACGCTTTGTCGACATTTTGGTCAGGATGTGGCTCTTGAAAGCGTGTTTGTGCTTGATGCCGTTAGCAGTTTTCAAAAACCGCTTAGCTGCACCACTTTTAGTCTTCATCTTTGGCATGTTCGGATACTCCGCATTCAGTTGATAAATATAACCACAAGGCCTGCCGTGCCCTGGTGGTTATTTCTTCTTTTTCGGGGCGATGACCATGATCAGCTGGCGTCCTTCCATCTTAGGATGCTGTTCGACGGAACCGTATTCGAGCAGGTCACCTTCAACCCGCTTCAACAGCTCCATACCCAGCTCCTGGTGGGCCATCTCACGACCGCGGAATCTCAACGATACCTTGGCCCTGTCCCCGTCACTCAGGAAACGTACCAGGTTGCGTAGTTTTACCTGGTAATCCCCTTCCTCCGTCCCTGGACGAAACTTGATTTCTTTAACCTGGATCTGCTTCTGGTTTTTCTTCGCTGCAGCAACCTGTTTCTTCTTCTCGAAGATCGATTTGCCGTAATCCATCACACGGCAGACCGGAGGTACTGCGTCGGCAGAAATCTCTACCAGATCCAGCTTCGCCTCTTCGGCTATACGAAGCGCTTCATCAATCGAGACGATGCCAATCTGCTCGCCGTCAGCGCCAATTAAACGAACCTCGCGGGCCGAGATATTCTCATTGATCGGGGCCTTGGGTGCAGCTCGTTTATCTTGTCTCATTTCACGCTTAATAATAATTACTCCGTATCTTGGCGACCACGCCGGGAAACCGCTTGTGCGAGGAATTCAGCGAACTGGGCGACCGGCATCGAGCCAAGGTCAGCGCCTTCACGTGTACGCACAGCGACAGTTTGCATTTCAACTTCCCGATCTCCGATGACGAGGAGATAAGGAACCTTGAGCAAAGTATGCTCGCGGATTTTAAAGCCGATCTTTTCATTTCTCAAGTTGGACTTGGCACGAAACCCGCTTTCGGCCAGAGTTTTTTCCACTTCAAGGGCAAAATCGGCCTGTTTGTCAGTGATATTCATGATCACAGCCTGCGTCGGCGCCAGCCAGGCTGGAAACGCGCCTTCGTAATGCTCGATCAGAATTCCGATGAAACGCTCGAACGACCCAAGAATGGCACGATGCAACATGACCGGATTCTTGCGACTGTTGTCTTCCGAAACGTACTCGGCACTCAAACGGATCGGCAGATTGAAGTCCAGCTGCAAAGTGCCGCACTGCCATACCCGGCCGAGACAGTCCTTGAGGGAAAACTCGATTTTCGGCCCGTAAAACGCGCCTTCGCCCGGCTGCAGATCATAAGGCAGACCTGCGCTGTCGAGCGCCGAGGCCAGTGCCGATTCGGCACGATCCCAAAGCTCGTCGGAGCCTACACGCTTTTCAGGGCGAGTGGACAATTTGAGTTCGATATCCTTGAAACCGAAATCGGCGTAGACAGCCAGCGTCAGCTTGATGAACGCGGCGGACTCGGCCTGCATCTGATCTTCGGTGCAGAAGATATGCGCGTCATCCTGCGTGAAACCACGTACACGCATGATGCCGTGCAGCGCACCCGACGGCTCGTTACGGTGGCAGGCGCCGAACTCGGCCAGACGCATCGGCAGCTCGCGGTAGCTTTTAAGGCCCTGATTGAACACCTGCACGTGGCACGGGCAGTTCATCGGCTTGATGGCGTAGTCGCGACTTTCGGACTCGGTGGTGAACATGTTGTCAGCGTAGTTGGCCCAGTGCCCGGATTTTTCCCACAGCGAGCGATCGACCACTTGCGGGGTCTTGATCTCAAGGTAGCCGTTTTCACGCTGCACTTTGCGCATGTACTGCTCGAGCACCTGATACAGGGTCCAGCCCTGCGGGTGCCAGAACACCATACCCGGCGCTTCTTCCTGGGTGTGGAACAGACCAAGACGCTTGCCGATCTTGCGATGGTCGCGTTTTTCGGCTTCTTCGATCCGCTGGATGTAGGCAGCCAGTTGCTTCTTGTCCGCCCAGGCGGTGCCGTAAACGCGCTGCAACTGCTCGTTCTTAGCATCACCGCGCCAGTAGGCGCCCGACAACTTGGTCAATTTGAAGGATTTCAGGAAGCGGGTATTCGGCACGTGCGGACCGCGGCACATGTCGACGTATTCTTCGTGATAGTACAGGCCCATGGCCTGCTCGTTCGGCATGTCTTCGACCAGGCGCAGCTTGTAGTCTTCGTGACGGGCGGTGAACACCTCGATCACTTCGGCGCGCGGGGTGACTTTCTTGATGACGTCGTAATCTTTTTCGATCAGCTGCTGCATGCGCTGCTCGATCGCCGCCATGTCGTCAGGCGTGAACGGGCGCTCGAAGGCGATATCGTAATAGAAGCCGTCGTCGATCACCGGGCCGATGACCATTTTTGCAGTAGGATACAACTGCTTGACCGCATGCCCTACCAGGTGAGCGCAAGAGTGACGGATGATTTCCAGTCCTTCCTGATCCTTGGGGGTGATGATCTGCAGGCTGGCATCGTTTTCGATCAGGTCGCAGGCGTCGACGAGCTTGCCGTTGACTTTACCGGCGACGGTGGCCTTGGCCAGACCGGCACCGATTGAAAGCGCGACATCGGCTACGGAAACCGCATGATCGAATGAACGTTGACTGCCGTCGGGAAGAGTAATAGTTGGCATGGCGCCTCCTCTCCTAGTGGTGACCCCTACCAAAGGTCACGTGGGTTGGGATGAGCCAGTACGTGACTCGGTGGTGTGCCTGCCTCACAGTGGCAGGAGCCTTGCGGCAAACCTTGAACCGAACCAGATGACTGGAGTGTACGAAAATCTGCCTGCGTCGCACCCAAAGCCATCAGCGCTGGGGACACTTGAAAATAACAGGACGCGCATCCTAGCACAGCCGACTCGCCACCGGTCGAACATCAACGCAAATCAGGCCAAATAACACACCCTCTGAACTGACGGGCAGCCTGAACATCTGAACCAGTCGAGATTCGCTACGTTTCTTTATCAATGAAAGTCAGCAAAAGGAGAACACCATGAAGTTTTCTCGTCTGTCCGCCCTCCTCGCCTGCGCCACTGTTCTGGCCCCATGGGGTGCCCAGGCTGCCATGGATAAACCTGCGCACGACAAATTCACACAAGAGTGCGTCGCCGCTGCCAAACAACAGAACCTGAATACCAAAACCGCCGCGGCTCATTGCGAGTGCAGCGCCAAGGTGGTGAATGAGAAATTCACTCCGGCAGAAATCGCGTCCCTCAGCGACACCAAGACTGCGCCAGCCCCTGGACTGACTCAAAAACTGCAGAAACTGGTCACCGAAAACTGCACCCAGGCAAAATAATCAAATTTTTTAACGGGAGTGAAAAGCTCGCTTGAACCGCTGACAGCAGCACGCCCCCGCTCGCCTGAAAGCCATATGAAACGTGGCTTTCAGGGCGCCTTACAGTGACTGAAAATCGCTCAGACCGAGATATCACTTAGCCAGCTTTCGCGTATGACGCCTTGCATACATACGACCTTTGGGTAAAGAGATCACCTTAGTAGCTGTCTTTTTGCACATTTCGACTATGATAGGCCGGTGTGCCCAGTTGGCCTGAGCAGCACGTTACTGAAAATTATGTTTCTGGAGATACACCATGTCTAATCGCCAAACCGGCACCGTAAAATGGTTCAACGATGAAAAAGGCTTCGGCTTTATCACCCCACAGGGTGGCGGTGACGACCTTTTCGTACACTTCAAAGCAATCGAAAGCGACGGTTTCAAAAGCCTGAAAGAAGGCCAGACCGTTTCTTTTGTTGCTGCTAAAGGCCAGAAAGGCATGCAAGCAGAACAAGTTCGGGTTGACTGATTCACCTGATGTAAAAAAACCCCGTCACTGACGGGGTTTTTTTATGCGTGAAGCAAAAGCGCTGCCTCAGCCGCAGTTGATGCGCGTGACTTTTCCAGAGGCGTCGGTGTTGACGTTGACACGCTCGGAGCGGTACTCAAGCGTGACCATGTCGTCAGGCCCGAGGATGCGTGCGTCTTGCGAGCCCGAGCGAGTGCGTACTTGCTGCAAGAGCTCGATGGAGGCCGGTTTGCCGATTGCGAACTGGGCGAGCGCTGCATCACAGCGACCCGGTACGACATTGCTGGCTGGCGCGTCGGCTTTGACAGGTGCCGCTTCAGCGCTGGAATCGGAACCAGTACTGCTGCATCCGGCCAACAGCGATGTCACGACCACAAAACCCAATGTTGCGAACTTCAGGGGCATACACCCTCCTGTGCCAATAAATATTTCCAGACCTGGTCCGACCGCGTCAAAACGCGTTGGTTGCAAACCCGGCGCCACAGGCCGCCTGTAACCTGTTGATCTGTCAGGCGCGAGAGTCTGCCTTGGGATGACGTGCGATGCGCGGGTAAATCGTCACAAAACGTTTATCGGCAGCGTCATTGAAAACGCTCATCGACGTGATGCGTAAGTAGAAGTGTCAAACGGTGTAGGGGATGGTTTACTACATGCGACGCGAACGCCTTGAAGCGGATAGCGTCATGCGTGACCTTTCACTGGAGACAGACATGACAGCCATCGCCATCGAAGCAGACATCAAGGCCAAATGGCCTCAGGGCCACTGCTCGCACAGCCCGGCAAACCCGGAAGAATTGATGATTATTGCCGTTGACCTGCTGATCAAGGAGCTGGGCACCGATGGCGCCCGCACCTTCATCAGCCAGGTGCTCAGCCGGTATACGCCAGCCAGGCTGCCTGCCTGATGCTCTGGATCAAGGCTATATGATCACTTCAAACGCGCCAGACGCTCGGTCAGCAGATCGAAGAACCCCTGAGCGTCGCCATTCTCGACCCAGAAGACATTCTGCGGTTGCTTGAGCGTGCCGTTCCAGTCGGCAACAGTCTGACCGAAACCGATACCTTCACGGGTGTCGACTGCGACATTGATCTGCCGACCGCTGAACAGCTCGGGCTTGAGCAACCAGGCAATGACGCTGGCGTCGTGCACCGGCCCACCCGGCAAACCGTAATGCTCCATGTCCAGTTTGACGTATTCGTTGAGAATCCCGTCCACCAGCTTGCCTGCGTTGTTGTTCAAGGCGCCGATCTGCTTGAGGCGCTGTTCACTGGTGAGGATCTTGTGGGTGACGTCCAGCGGCACGTAGGTCAGCTTGACGCCACTGCTCAACACGATCTGCGCAGCATGCGGGTCGGCGAACAGGTTGAATTCAGCGACCGGCGTGATGTTGCCGCCATTGAAATGCGCGCCTCCCATGACCACCACTTCCTTGATGCCCTGAGTGATTTCCGGGGCCTGCACCAGCGCCAACGCGAGGTTGGTCTGCGGACCGAGCATGGCGATGGTGATGCTGTGCGGCTTGGCCTTGCTCAGTGTGCGGATCAGGTAGTCGACTGCATTGCCTTCGGCCAGACCTTTCGCCGGCTCGTGGATCGGCACACCCGGCAGACCTTCCTTACCATGGACGTTTTCGGCATAAATCGGCGTGCGCACCAGCGGCTTGGGCGCACCGGCATACACCGGCACTTCTTCACGACCCGCCCACTCGCGCGCCAGTCGGGCGTTGCGCGAGGTCTTGTCGAGGCGCACGTTGCCAGCCACGGTAGTGATGGCCATGACGTTCAGCTCTTCCGGAGAAGCCAGCGCCAGCAGCAACGCGACGACGTCGTCTGCGCCCGGGTCGGTGTCGATGATCAGGTCACGCTTTTCGGCCGCCTGAACGGCAGCCGCGCCAAGAATGGACAAGAGCAGTGCTCCCCGGATGAGTTGTCTGGAAAACTGTATCAATGTCATATGAAACTCCCTTTCTTAACGAGCTAGAACACCACCCCGGCCACCAGCGCCACATTGCTGTAAGGCTGGCACTCTCCGGTGCGGATAATGGCCTTGGCCTGACGGCTCAAGACCTTGAGATCTTCGTGACTCATCCAGCGCTGCTGGCCCAACTGATCGTCGAGATTCAGGCCCTCGATGACCTGCAAGGCAGGCGGTTTGACCTGAGCCATCTCGCTGGCCAGTACGTGGCTTTCAACCTGCATTTCGCTGAGCACGACATCCAGCACACTGACGAAATCCGGCACACCGCGGGTCAGCGCCAGGTCGATCAGTTCGACCCCGGCCGGCACCGGCATTCCGGCGTCGACAATCATCAGGATGTCACCATGCCCCAGCGACGCGATCACGCGCGAGATGGCGATATTGAGCAGCGGTGTTTTTTTCATAGCGAATTGAATTCCTTTACTTCCTCGAACGTCGGGATGGACGGCTGGGCACCGGCACGGGTGACGGAGATGGCTGCCGCGGCCTGACCGAAGCGAATCGCCTCGGATTCGCCCTGCCCTGCGGCAAGCGCCGCCGCAAAACCGCCGACAAAGGTATCACCTGCGGCGGTGGTGTCCACGGCTTGTACATGACGCGCGGCAATATGTTCCACGCCAGCGGCACTGGCGAACAGGGTTCCGCGCTCGCCCAAGGTGATAATGACGTTGCGCGCGCCAGCTGCCAGCATCGCAGCCGCTGCTTGCTCAGCCGAGGCCGATGAGTCGACGTTGACGCCGGTGAGGGTCTGAGCCTCGCTCTCGTTGGGAATCAGGTAGTCGATCAGGCCGTACCAGTTTGCCGGTAACGGTGCGCTGGCCGGGGCCGGATTAAGAATGACGGTCTTGCCCAGCGCATGGGCACGAGCCAGGGTGTGAAAAACCGTCTCGGTCGGCACTTCCAGCTGGCAGATGACGATCTCGGAGCCGGCCAGCAGCGCATCGAAACGATCGATCAGGGCCGTATCGAGCCGGCCATTGCCACCGGCAACGATGACGATCGCGTTCTGACTGTTGGCGTCGACCACGATCGAAGCGATTCCGGTGGCCACGCCCTCGACGACGGTCACCGCCTGGCAGTCGATGCGCTCGGCCAGCAGCGCGTCACGCAATTGCTCGCCATAAGCATCAGCTCCCACGCAGCCGATCATCGCCACACTGGCACCGAGGCGCGCTGCGGCCACCGCCTGATTGGCGCCTTTGCCGCCGGGCACGGTATCGAAGGTTTCGCCGTTGAGCGTTTCACCTGGGCGCGGCAAACGCTGGGCGCGGATGACCAGGTCCATGTTCAGACTGCCCACTATCACTATTTTTGCTTGCATGGCTTATTGATCCGTTGCTGTGCGTGCGCGTCATTCGTTGGACAAAGTGTGCGGCGCTGCCGTGGACTCGCGCACCACGACGCAGGGCGTCACGAGTCGCTTTTCGACAGGACCGGCATGAGGTGCAGCGATTCTGCTTAACAGCATTTCAGCGGCGGTTTCGCCCAGTTGCGTGATCGACTGCCCCACGGTGGTCAACGCTGGATAAACGTAGCGACTCATCTGGATATCATCGAAACCGATGACCGACAGGTCTTGAGGCACGCGAATCGAGCGCTCGGCGGCGGCCCGCAACACACCGATGGCAATGACGTCGTTGCCGGCGAAAATCGCGGTCGGCGGATGCCCGGCCAGTAGCTGGCACGCCGCCTCGTAACCGGCAGAGCTGGTGAATTCGCTGTGCAGCGCCCATTCGGGGCCGACCTCGACAGATGAGTCCTGCATGGCGCGCCGATAGCCCGCCAGGCGCATTTCGGCCACCGTGCTTTTGAGCGGCCCACCGATGCAGGCAATGTGCCGATGCCCCAGCGCCAGCAGATGCCGGGTCGCCAGCCACGCGCCCTGTTCGTGGTCGATACGAACCATGTCGGCGTCGATGCCGTCCAGCTCGCGGTCGACGATCACCAGTGGCGTGCGTACGTCGGCAAGACCGCCTGCAATACCCGCGTCGCCGCCCACCGAAGAGACAATCAGACCGTCTACGCGCTTTTCCAGCAACACACGCAGATAGCCACGCTGTTTCTCCGGGTTGTCATCGGAGTTACAGAGGATCACGCAAAAGCCGTTACGTTCGCAGTAATCCTCGATGCCCCGCGCCAGTTCGGCGAAGTACGGGTTCATGCCATTGGGAATCAACAGGCCAATGGTCGAGGTGGTCTTGGCCTTGAGCGACCGCGCAACCGCACTGGGAACGTAATCCAGCTGCGCAATGGCCGCTTCGACCTTGAGCCGGACCGGTTCGCTGACCGGCCGGGTCTTGTTCAGCACGTGGGAAACCGTGGTGTAGGAAATCCCCGCCAGTGCCGCGACGTCCTTGATGGTTGCCATATCAGCCCTGGCGCCGCGCCCGGTGACTGCGATAGGTGTCCAGCACCACCGCGATCACGATCACCGCACCGGTGATGATGCGTTTGGTGGGCTCGGTCGCCCCGATCTGTGCCAGACCTGCCGCGAGCACCGAGATGATCAGCACGCCGAAGAAGGTGCTGATGATCGAACCGCGCCCGCCCATCAGGCTGGTGCCACCGATCACTACCGCGGCGATGACTTGCAACTCCAGACCGGCGCCGGCGTTTGGATCAGCGGCTTCCAGACGCGAGATCTGGAACAGCGCCGCCACACCGGCCAGCATGCCCATCAGCGAAAACACCAGAATCTTGTACGGCTTGGGGTTGATGCCCGCCAGGCGCACCGCTTCTTCGTTGGTGCCGATGCCGATCAGGTAACGACCGAACACCGTGCGCGTCAGTACCGCCTGGGCAATGAAGATCACCAGCAGCGCAATGATGAAGGAAGGCGAGATACCGAACGCAATCGGGTTGGACAGCCAGGCAAACGAATCGCCGATGTAAGCGGTACGCGAGTTGGTCATCTGGTAGGCCGCGCCTCGCGCCATCTCCAGCACACCGAGGGAGACGATGAACGATGGAATACGCCAGGCCACAGTGATGGAACCGGTGATCGTACCGGCCAGCGTGGCACAGGCGATGCCCAGCAGTGCCGCCGGAAACACGCTCCAGCCCCAACCGAGAATGGCCACGCTGACAGCTGAAGCGGCCAGCGCCAGTACCGACCCGACTGAAAGGTCAATACCGCCGATGATAAGAATCAGCGTCATGCCGACCGACAACACCATCAGATCGGGGATCTGGTTGGCCAGCATGCTGAACGTCTGATAGGACAGGAAGTGATCACTGAGCAATGAGAACAGCACAATCATGACCAGCAATGCGCCCGCCAGCCCGATATAGGTGCCGAGGCCGAAGTAGTTGGCGCTGCGGCGGGACGGCACGGTCAGCATCGGAGAAGGCGTATTTTTCATGAGTCGTTCCTGGGCGCTGCATCATTGAGCAGCGCATCACGCTTCTGGTAACCGGCGAAGGCAGCGGCCAGCAATTGGTCCTGGGTCCAGCTGTCGCGCTCGAAGGTGTCGATCAGACGCCCGGCTGACAGCACGCCAATCCGGTCACAGATCAGCATCAATTCGCGCAGATCACTGGACACCACCACCAACGCCCTGCCCTGACGGGTCAATTCGGCCAGCAGCGCGTAGATATCGAATTTGGCACCGACGTCGATGCCTCGGGTCGGCTCGTCGAACAGCATGACCGGGCAGTCGCGCTCCAGCCAGCGGCCGATCACCACTTTCTGCTGATTGCCGCCGGACAGCTCGGACACCAGTTGAGTCGGACTCGAGCTGCGAATGCGCATGGCTGCCACCTGGCGCTCTGCCAGTTTCAGCTCCAGGTCAGCGTTGACCACGCCGGCTTTGGCGATGGAATGCATGTTGCCCAGCGCGATGTTGGCGCTGATCGATTGCGACATCAGCAGCCCTTCGCTCTTGCGGTCTTCGGTGATCAGGGCGATGCCATGCTCTACCGCATCGGCAGGTGAACGGATGGTAACGGCTTGCAACGGCTGACCGACCTCGATGACCCCGCTGTCGGCACTGTCTGCACCATAAATCAGGCGTAACAATTCGGTTCGCCCGGCACCGATCAGCCCGGAAATACCGAAGATCTCGCCGCGCCGTACGTCGAACGAAACATCCTGAACCTTGCCTGCGCGGCTGAGCCCTTTGACCGACAGCGCCACTTCACCAATCTGGCGGGCGCCCATGTCCATGTGCTCGCCCAGCTCCCGGCCAACCATGAGGGTGACCAGTTGCTCGCTGCTATAGCGGGAAATCGGTTCGACACACACCAGCTTGCCGTCACGCAGCACAGCGATGCGCTGAGACACCCGGGCAATTTCTTCAAGCCGGTGAGAAATGTAGATGATCGAGACGCCACGCGCCTGCAGGCGTGTGATCTGCTCGAACAGCATTTCAACCTCGCGCGAGGTCAGCATGGCAGTGGGTTCGTCGAGGATCAGCACATGACAGTCGCCGACCAGGTTGCGGGCGATCTCGACCATCTGCTGATGACCGATACCCAGTTCACCGACCAGCGTGTCGGGATCGATGGCGTCCAGTCCCACTTGGGCCATGGCTTTGATCGCGTTTTCGCGCAGGCGCTTGCGGTCGATCCAGCCAGCCCTGCGTGGCAGATCGTCGAGAAACAGGTTTTCGGCAACGGTCAGCGTCGGCAGCAGGTTCAGCTCCTGCATGACCATGCGAATGCCGAGCTTTTCCGCCTGCGTGCGACTGGCAGGCTGATAAGGCTGGCCCTGAAATTCCATGTGTCCGGTGGTGGGCGTTACCAGCCCGCCGATGATTTTCGACAAGGTGCTTTTACCGGCACCGTTTTCCCCGGTCAGGGCCAGCACTTCGCCACGCATCAATGTCAGGTCGACATCGCCAAGCACGGGTTGAGCGTAGGTTTTGCCAATGCCGCTAACCGAAAGAACAGCTGTCTGAGCAGACGCTGACATACATTTCTCCCAGCGCCCGTCCTCTGCGGACGGGCGCTTTTTCACTCAGCGTGGATCAGGGTTTGGTAACGAGTTCTACTGGCGTTTCGATAACGCCTTTTTCGTTGGTATCGACCTTTTCACCCTTGACCGCTTTCAGCGCAGCTTCAATGCCGAAGACTGCCTGTTTGGCTGCGTACTGGTCAGCCGTGGCCAGAACACGGCCATCTTTGAGCATCGGCTTGATCGCATTGATGTTGTCGTAACCCACCACCATGACCTTGCCGGCCTTGCCCGCCGCGCGCACTGCCGAAACGGCACCCAGCGCCATGCTGTCGTTGCCGGCCAGCAGTGCTTTCAGGTTCGGGTATTCATTGAGCATCGCCGACGCCACGGCATTGCCCTTATCGATTTCCCAGTTGCCGGACTGCGTGGACACGACCTTCATTTGCGCTTTGTCCATGGCGTCCTTGAACCCGGCGGTGCGCTGCTGAGCGTTGGTGGTGGTCGACACACCTTCGATGATGCCCACTTCGTCGCCGGCCTTGAGCTGCTTGGCCAGATAGTCGCCTACCAGTTCAGCACCCTTGCGGTTGTCAGGCCCTACGAACGGGATTTGCAGGTTTTTGCTTTTGAGCACATCGGGATCGAGCTGGTTGTCGATGTTGACGACCTTGATCCCGGCGTCGGTGGCTTTCTTGAGCACCGGCACCAGCGCTTTCGAGTCAGCAGGCGCAATCACCAGCGCGTCGACTCTGGACACGATCATCTGCTCGACGATACGAATCTGCGCCGAGGTGTCGGATTCGTCTTTGATCCCGTTGGAGACCAGGTCGAATTCGTTGGCGTGTTCTTTCTGATAGGCCTTGGCGCCATCTTCCATGGTCAGGAAGAATTCGTTGGCCAGTGATTTCATGACCAGCGCGACTTTGGGTTTTTCCGGGGTCTGGGCAACTGCAGCAGAGAGGGGCATGACTGCCGTAACGGCAGCAAACATGGCGACAGCGAGAAGGCGTCCAGCAAATGGCAGCTTCATGAGTTCATCTCCGATCTTGTGATTATTGTTCGGGCGAACGACGCAGGTTCGATGCGGGGCATCGACGCGCAAACGTTTGCGAGGAGCGAACTATGGAAAAAGCTGTAGGGTTTGTCAATCGGCTGAAGGCGAAATCTGTGTGCCGTGATCGTTCATACGCACGCCCTTTCGGGAGCAAGGCTGCTCGCTCCCGAAAGGGCTTCCTGTTAATCCTCAGGCTTGACCGTGGCCACTTCGGCGGCTTTGATCCTGATCGTCTTGCCCGATACATCCTCGAACTCGTAGAAACCATCACGCGTTTTGGTTTTGGGCATGTCTTGGGTGACGTACTGCGTGCCGTCCTGCAGCGTCACCACCGTGGGTGTGGAACAGCCTGCCAACAGCACGGCGGCAGCGGCCAGCATCGGGAAAGTCAGTGACTTGATATTCATACGCGACTCCAGAAGCATTAGTTTTTGTTCGACAGGATAGTGTGCCACTTCGGGCATTTTTCCTACATAGATGTTGCGAAAGATCCCACTCTGAAATACTGTATGCCCGTACAGCAGACTCTGGGATCATTTCCGTGGCAAAACAAACCGCAGCGACCCCCTCCACTCCGGGCCCTTACGAGCGTATGGGTATTCGGGTGCAGAAGATCATCAACTCGCCCACTGCGCAGAAGTCCAGAGCGGCTCTGCTCTTTCGTCAACCTGACGAATCCGAGGACGACTGGGCGCAGCTCCTTGAAGAGATCGCCGAGAACGATAACGTCACCCTCGCCTGGCGCGACGACGGTGGCGTGCAAATATTCTGGACGTTGCCGAAGGAAGACTGACGGCATGATGTCTGGATTTTCTGCCCTGCTCTGCACCACCCTGCTCATCACCGCCTCATTTACCGCACACGCCGACGCTCCGCGCACCTTCAGTGAAGCCAAGAAAGTCGGCTGGGGCCTGTATGCGCCGCAATCCACCGAATTCTATTGCGGCTGCAAGTACACCGGCAAACGGGTCGATCTGGCCGGTTGTGGCTACGTTCCGCGCAAGAACGCCAAACGCGCCAGCCGTATCGAATGGGAACACATCGTACCGGCCTGGCAGATAGGTCATCAGCGTCAGTGCTGGCAAAAAGGCGGCCGCAAGAACTGCACGAAAACCGATGATGTCTACAAACACGCTGAAGCTGATCTGCATAATCTGGTGCCCAGCATCGGCGAGGTTAACGGTGATCGCAGCAACTTCAGTTATGGCTGGATTCCCGAGCAAAAAGGCCAATACGGTTCGTGCCTGACGCAAGTGGACTTCAAAGCCAGGAAGGTCATGCCTCGCCCCTCGATTCGCGGCATGATTGCCCGGACTTATTTCTACATGAGCAAACACTACAACCTGAGACTGTCCCGCCAGGATCTGCAACTCTATCAGGCCTGGGACAAGACCTACCCGACCCAGGCCTGGGAGCTCCAGCGTAACCAACGAGTGGCGTGCGTGATGGGTCACGGCAATGAATTTGTAGGGCCGGTCGACATGAAGTCGTGCAAATGACTCGTTCAGGGGATAGAAACTCCCGCTTGAATCAATGAGAACGAAAAATTCACGCGTTTGAATGAGTCTTTCGCCCACTCATCGGACAACCGATGATTGGATCCAGATATGGCTGATTGTCGTTCTACGCTGCAGGCACAGCAGTACGATCGAGGCCATGTAACGTGGTGAAGCCTGAATCGATCTCAAAATGACAGGCCAGCCCGGCGCTTTCACGTCGGGCCGCCAAAACCTCGCTGTATCATTTTAAGACGGCGCCATGTTGCGCCCCTTCAGGCAGGCCACCATGACCCATCAACTGGAGTTTGAGATTCACTATCAATTCGAGGGGCAGCCACGCACCTTTCTGCATCAGACACCCCTCCTGTGCCAAAGCGACGCGCTGCATTGCGCGACGCTGCATGCAGGCGTGGGAGCTGTCAGCGGCAAGATCTCTGGAGGGCCGATACGAGAAGCCATTTTGCAGGCTCAGGGCTTTGGCATCACCAATGTGCACTGGAAAAGATGCATGCCTTAGCCTGATTGTGGCGGACAAAAATGGCCTTTCGACAAGGCCATTTTCGCGCTCGAAGGAGATAAACTCGGTAAGATAGCCGGGTAATCACCCGTGCCATCGGGCCAGGGCGTCAGCAATTCGAACCCGGTTGAAGTGACAGCGACCATGTGCTCCCACTGAGCCGACAAGGAAAGGTCGCTGGTCAGCACCGTCCAGCCGTCCGGCAACGTCTTGGTGCCCGCCTTGCCGGCGTTGATCATGGGCTCGATGGTAAACACCATGCCTTCTTTCAGCCGCAGACCTTTGCCTTGCGTACCGTAGTGAAGAACTTGAGGCTCTTCGTGGTACTTGCGCCCGATCCCGTGCCCACAGTATTCGCGTACCACACTGAAGCCTTCACGGTGGGCAACGCTCTGGATGGCATGGCCGATATCACCCAGCGTGGCGCCTGGACGCACCGCGTGAATACCGGCGCGGGTCGCCTCGTAGGTGGTGTCGACCAGACGCCTGGCCAAGGGGCTGACCTCCCCGACCAGATACATGCGACTGGTATCGCCATACCAGCCATCCTTGATCACCGCGACATCGATATTGACGATATCGCCGTCCTTCAAGATATCGTTGGCTGACGGAATCCCATGGCAAACCACCGCATTGGGTGAAATACAGGTGGTTTTGGTGAAACCGTGATAGCCGACGTTGGCCGGGATCACCTTCAGCTCTTTGACGATGTATTCGTTACAAATGTCGTCCAGCGCTTCGGTGCTGACGCCAGCCTTGACGTAGGGCTTGATCATCGCCAACACGTCGGCAGCGAGCCTGCCCGCAACGCGCAGTTGCACGAGGTCCTGTTCGGTCTTGAGACCGATAGCACTGCTCATGAAGCCGCCTTGGCAAGCGCAGGCTCTGAAACGCTGAAGGTTTGCGTCGTCAGCACTGTGTCGCCTGCGCTCTCGATACGGATCAGCATCTGGCAGATTTCGCTGTAATCCAGCGTCGGGTGCAATTCGGCAAGCATGCCGATGCGCATCCAGTGTTCAGCCTGAGCATTGATGGATCGACTAAGCGCAACGCTGGCGGAACGCAGGTTGGCGTGCATGTGTTCGGAAATTTTGACCAGACCCATTATTCACCTCAATCAGAATATACGAAGCATATACGTTCCATATATTCTCAATCAACACGAAATGTTCGGGGCTGATGGCTGGCCGGTTACTCCATCGCACTCGCCTACCGAAATTCATTGCCCGACCGGGCTGCGGCGATGGCCATGGAGACGTCCGGCTCATAGGCATTGAACTGGCGCAATGCAGCCGCCATTCTGAGGAAATCTTCTCGCTGCATCTCATTGACGGTTGAAAGCGTGCGAGAGTATTGAACAACCGGGTTTTGCGCTGACTGGTTTTGCACTGACTCAAGGGACATGACCGACCTCATTCATTCGCACTGTTCATGCATACAGTATTTATATCCGAGCTTCTGCACAAGGCCGGTAGCGACGAATGGTCAGAGAATGTGTAAACGGTTCAATTTCCCGCCAGCGCCTGCAAGCGTTCAAAATCATGCTGAGCGATGGCGATCCCCTGCGCCATGGAGCGCGCCCGCTCGCTGTAGCGCCGCTCACCTGGCAGGCGTTGCTGACCTGCGCCATGCAGTTGGCGCACCAGTTCCTCGCTACGCTGCGCAAACGGCTGGCCGCTGCCCTTGTCAGGATCGATCACAATCACCAATTGGCCTGTCCACGGGGTCTGCGCACCGGGATGCTTCGACCAGTCGAATTCGAACGAGAAGTTACCACCGGTCAACCCCGCCGCCAGCAGTTCGACCATCATCGACAGCGCAGAGCCTTTATGCCCGCCAAACGGCAACAGCGCGCCGCCGTCGAGAATCGCGCGTGGATCCTCTGTCGGCTGGCCGTCACGATCAACGCCCATACCCATTGGCAGTGATCGCCCCTCACGAGCGGCGATCTGCACGTCGCCATGGGCAATGGCGCTGGTGGCCAGGTCGAACACCATCGGCTCGCCGCCTGCGCGCGGTGCGGCGAACGCGATCGGGTTGGTGCCAAACAGCGGGCGACTTGCGCCATGAGGCACCACGCAGGTCATGCTGTTGACCATGCTCAGGGCAACCAGACCTTGCTCTGCGAACGGTTCGACATCGGGCCAAAGCGCTGCGAAATGATGAGAACTGCGGATCGCCAGAATGGCAATCCCTGCGCTGCGTGCCTTGTCGATCAGCAGCGATCTGGCGGCCGCCAGTGCAGGCTGGGCAAAACCGTTGCACGCGTCGACCCTGACAAACGCAGCCCCCACGTCCTCGACCACCGGCACGGCCTTGCCATCGACCCAGCCGCTGGCCAGCGAGGACAGATAGCCCGGGATGCGAAAGATGCCATGGCTGTGCGCCCCGTCGCGCTGGGCGCTGGGCGCTGGCGCAGTTTTCGGCCAGCACATCCGCGACGTCCGGTGACGTGCCATGGGTCAGAAAGATCTGCCGCAACAGCGCTGACAGTTGCTGAAACGAAAGGCTCCGGGTCTGCTGGTCACTTTCTATGTCACGCATCTGAAACTCCCTTTGGCGGCAACAAGACGAAAAATCGTGGACCCCGAGAGTAGCGCTCTCATCCTTGAAGGACTACTCCGGCATCAATGAGAGGCGCTTACATTCACGAAGAAATACGCAACACATTGTCAGACAAGCACTTGCGAATGTTCTCTCTGCGCGAGTTCCGGGGGTAGAATGCGTGAACGGTAATGGCCGGAGCGCCCATGAGCGACCCTCTCTTCAGCAAGGCAGAACGCGATTCGATCACCGATGCTGCCGCGCAGTGGTGCGTGCGGCTGCAGGCTGACGACTGCACGGACGCCGAGCGCAAAGCTTTCGAGCAGTGGCTGACCGCGCACCCGCTGCATGCGGCCGAGTACCAGGCAATGGTGGAAGTCTGGGACATTACCGGGCAGATCGAGCCGCTGCACCCTGCGCCTGCCATCGCCATCGACTCACTGCAAGCCAGCCCGGCCGTTCCTCGCCGCACGCGTCGCTGGGCACCGCATGCTGCGGCGGCTGCCGTGATTGCGCTGGCCATACCGGTTGCCGCTTATGTCGGCTGGAATCAGGGCTGGCTGCCGGACACCTATCACTCCTACAGCGCTGGCAACGCCACACGCCTGGTGGTACTGGCCGACGGCAGCCGTGTAGAACTCAATCTGGACACCGAGCTGACCTACGCCAACTACCGAGATCGACGCAGTGTCACGTTGAAGGCTGGCGAAGCCTTCTTTGAAGTCAGCCACGACAACACGCACCCGTTCGTCGTCGATGCCGGTCAGGGCAGCATCAAAGTGACGGGCACGCGCTTCAATGTGTGGATGTATCAGGATCAGGTGCGCGTCACGCTGGTCGACGGCTCGGTTCAGGTCAACAGCGACCGTGCGCATCACACCGCTGGTCAGCGCCTGGAACCGGGCATGCAGGCAAGCTACAAAGCAGGTGACGAAGCGCCGTCAATCCGCCAGACCGACGCTCGGGACACCAGCCTGGCATGGCGCAATGGCAAGCTGATCTTCAATGACCTGCCCCTTAGTCAGGCGCTGCCGTTGATCAATCGTTACTTGTCGACGCCTATCCTGCTCGCGGATACCGCGACCGGGGCGATGCGCATTGGCGGCAGCTATAACACCCGCGATCTGTCGAACCTGCTGGCTTCGCTGCCCAAGGTGCTGCCGGTGTATGTCACCCAGAATCAGAATGGCAACCCCGTGCTTAACCGGCGCGTGCCCGACGCACCGAAAGGCTGACAGACAGGCCTGTTCAGAGCGTATTTCAACATCCGCACACAACCGGATGAATCGCCTCATCTCCCGCAGATCTTCATCTACCCTGAACCTCACCATCACCGCAGCGCGAATGTGTGCGCCGGGCCGGGCATTTTTTTTCGTTCGGAACTGAGGTTTTGCCAAGCTCGTTCGTCTTAGTAAATGAGAGTGTCGAAAACGCACGATTTGTTAAGAAAGCCTGAAAAGGAGCTGTGGATGTTCAATCGCCAAGGAGTCACGACTCGCACCCTGCTGCGGCAAACCGCGCTGGCTGCACAGGCACAGGCGCCTGCCACCGAACCCGAGCGGCCGGGCAACGAGCACATTCGCTTGCTGCTCAAGAGTTTCGGCCTGCGCACCAGCCTGGTCAGGCTCAAGGTGCTCGACGCGCTTCTGGTCTCCAGCGAGGAAGGCCAGCCGCTGGGGGTGCGGGGCGTTCACAGTCAGTTGCTCAGGCTGGACGTGCCGTTATCGTTTCTGAGCGTGCGCGAAGTGCTCAAACGCTTGTGCGATGAAGGTGTGATTCATCTCAATGACGACAAGACCTACAGCCTGCATCCTCGCGCGGCGCAATGGCTGGGCGACGCCAGCAAGGGCCTCGCCCAGTGACACCGGCGAGGACAATCGGTCGGGCCTGGCTTAACGCTTGACCTTGCGGCGCATGATCCCGTTAAGGATCACGACCAGCACCGCCACGCTGATGGCGATGTACTGAAAGGTTTTTTCGGTAATCGCACCGCTGTTCTGCAAGTGCGACAAGCCCAGCATGATCGCCAGCACGCCGAGGGCGATCAGTACCGAGTAAATCAAACGCTGCTTGTTGGTCATAACGTTTCCTGAATGCTCATGAACGGGCAGTGGCGCTGCCTGAATGCGCACATATCTTACGCCGATGCGCAACGAATCGCACTGCCAGCCCTGAACATGCCGCTCCTCCTTCATACGCCCCTCAGTCAAACATTAACCGTGTTGATTATCGTCATGCCCAATCGAAATTGCCGTGCCAGACTCACGTGCTTTAGGCTCTGTACGAAAAGTGGCTGCGCTCGGTGATGCTGCGTTAAAAACAGGTTCGGATGCGAGTCCAATCGGAATGCTCATTTACAACACGTATAGTCGAACGCGACCCCGGCCGTTCCTCGCCTGTTTTTGCCTTGCCTGACCTTCGCTCGGCGACTTCTCGTACAGAGCCTAATACCGCCCTGCTTCAACAGTGCGTTCAATTATTACCAAGGAGTTTTACATGCCCCATGAAGGCAGCCTGCTGCAGGCCGTAGTGGTGTTTTTACTGGCCGCCGTCCTGACCGTGCCGCTGGCCAAGCGTCTGCAACTGGGCGCGGTCATCGGCTATCTGTTCGCTGGCGTGATCATTGGCCCTTCGGTGCTCGGGCTGATCGGCGACACGGAGAGTGTCAGCCACATCTCCGAACTCGGCGTGTTGTTGTTGCTGTTCATCATCGGCCTCGAACTGTCACCGAAACGCCTGTGGGTGATGCGCAAGGCGGTGTTCGGCGTTGGCATGGCGCAGGTGGTGTTGACCGGGCTGGTGATTGGCGGCATTGCGCTGTTCGCCTTCGGCCAGTCATTGAATACCGCCGTCATTCTCGGCCTGGGCCTGGCCTTGTCGTCCACCGCCTTTGGCTTGCAGAGTCTGGCGGAACGTAAACAACTGAACAGCCCGCACGGCCGGATGGCGTTCGCCATTCTGTTGTTTCAGGACATTGCCGCGATCCCGCTGATCGCCATGGTGCCGTTCCTCGCCGGGGCCGACCAAGCGATGACGACCGGCGACAGCCTGAACCACGGCCTGCGCGTATTGGGCAGCATTGCCATCGTGGTGATTGGCGGACGTTATCTGCTGCGTCCGGTGTTCCGGATTGTCGCCAAGACCAGGATTCAGGAAGTGTCCACCGCCACGGCCCTGCTGGTGGTCATCGGCACCGCCTGGCTGATGGAGCTGGTGGGCGTTTCCATGGCGCAGGGCGCGTTTCTGGCCGGTCTGCTACTGGCCGATTCGGAATACCGTCATGAGCTGGAAGCGCAGATCGAGCCGTTCAAAGGCTTGCTGCTGGGCCTGTTCTTCATCAGCGTCGGCATGGGTGCCAACCTCGGTTTGCTGCTCAGTTCGCCGCTGACCGTTCTGGCCCTGACCCTGCTGCTGATCGGCATCAAGCTGCCCATGCTGTTCCTGATCGGCCGCACCGCAGGCGGTCTGAACAACCGCAGCGCGCTGCAACTGGGGCTGGTGCTCGCCGCAGACGGTGAGTTCGCTTTCGTGGTGTTCAAGATTGGCAGCGCGCAAGGGCTGTTCGAAGCCGGGCTGTATGACATGCTGGTGCTGACCATCACCCTGTCGATGGCGATCACACCGTTGCTGTTCATAGCGCTGGCGCGCTGGATCAAACCCAGGGTCAAGCCGGTGGAAGTGCCGGAGGAATACCGCGATATCCAGACCGACAAACCCCGGGTGGTGATCGCTGCCATGGGCCGTATGGGGCAAATCGTGGCGCGGATTCTGCGCGCACAGAAAATCCCTTTCATCGCGCTGGACACCGCCGTCGAGTCCATCGAGTTTTCGCGCAGCTTCGGTAACGTGCCGGTGTTCTATGGCGACCCGCTGCGTCCGGAAATCCTGCGTGCCGCCAAGGTCGATGAAGCCGAATACTTCGTCATCGCGACCGACGATCCCGACACCAATATCAAGACCGCCGAGCTGATCCGCAAACTGTACCCGCACATGAAAATCATCGCTCGCGCACGTAACCGCCAGCACGTCCATCGCCTGATGGACCTCGGCGCTCACGCGGTGCGTGAAACGTTCTATTCGAGTCTGGAAATGAGCCGTCAGACGCTCATGGGGCTGGGCCTGAGCGAAGAGCAGGCCAATGCGCGCATCAGTCGCTTCAAGCGTCATGACGAACAAGTGCTGGCCGCTCAGCACGAGGTCTATGACGACGACGCCAAAGTATTGCAGACCGCCCGTGAAGCCAGGGCCGACCTCGCCCAATTGTTCTAGTCCGACCGACTGGATGAAGAAGCGGCGAAGAGCTGAGCCACGTTGAGCCGCCGGGACAGTCAGGCGTAAGGGCTGTCCCAGTAACGTTTGTACATCCCGAGCTTTTTCTTCACGCCCTTGGGCAGGCGGCTTTCCTGCTTGCTCAGCTTGTAGGCCAGTAACTTCAGCGCGTTGCGCACGAACGACATGGGCCACCAGAGCAAACGGCGCGGGCCGAGGAAGGTCAGTTCGGATTTCACGTAGCGCATGCCCTCGCCCGCGATGCCACCGAAGGTTTCGTAGATCCATGCCTCACGGGACTGGAATACGCCGATGTCGAAATAGCGGCAGAACTCCTCGCGCAGCGTGTAATTGTGCGAGTGACGGCATACCGCAGAGCCTTCATAGGCGACTTTCCAGCCGTCGATCAGCATCTTGGCGGTAACGTACATGTCTTCGGACAGGATCACATGCCGAGGAAAGCCGCCCACAGCCTGCAGCGCCTCGCCGCGATAGGCCGCAAAGGAGTTGGACATGAATGGCGTCTTGATACCCAGCGTGCCGGCGTCGGCCAGTGTTTTGATCTGCGAGGTCGGCGGATAATTGAACAGCCGCGCGTGCTGGGCCAGCAGATTGGCGTCTTTGTGCGGCAACTGGCGGCCGCAGACCGCCCCGACTTTCGGGTCGGCGAAGGGCAGTAATATATTGGCAATGGCGTCGACATCTTCGACATAGGCGTCCTGGGTCATGTAGACGTAGACGTCATAGTCGGGGTGCACATCGACCATCATCTGCCGGGTGCCACCGTGGTTGAAATCCTTGCTGTCGATGCGCATGACATTGGCGCAGCGCGCCTGGGCCAGTTCCAGCGTGCCGTCCGACGAGCTGGAGTCGACGATCAGCGTGTCGAAGGTTGCGGTCTGTGTCGCCAGCGAATCCAGCAGGCGATCAAGATCCTTGCGACCGTTGTAGGTCGGGATAACACAAGCCACTCTCAGTGACGCCATAACAATACTCCAGGGCGAAGTCCGGTTGCCCAACTTGTCAGCGTTGTTGAGGGTAGCTCATGTGTCCCCGACCCACCATTCGAATGCACTCAGCCGAGCACTTCACTCAGCGGGATGAAATTGACCCAGTCACCTTCGGCGACGGTTTTGCCTTCGCGCACCTCGATCAATCCATCGGCCCACGCCGCGCTGCGCAGTACACCAGAGCTCTGATTGCGGTAGATCACCGCCTTGCCCTGCTCCAGACGACCACGCAGATACTCGCGACGATTACCGGGACGTGTCCAGACGAAGCCGGCCGGCACCGGAAACTGCAACGGCGCAACGTCAAGCACACCCTGACGACGCAGCAGGTAAGCGCGAGCCAATAAAGCGAACGTGACCAGCGTGGACGCAGGATTGCCAGGCAGACCGATAACCGGCACACCACGGAAGTGCCCGCAGGTCAGTGGTTTGCCGGGTTTGATCGCCAGTTTCCAGAGCGCCAGCTCGCCGTCTTCACGCAACGCATGGCCGAGAAAGTCAGCCTCGCCCACCGAAACGCCGCCGGTGGAAAGAATCAGATCGACGTCGTGCAGGTTCGCCAGCGCCGCACGCGTCTGCGGCAGATCGTCCGGCAGGATGCCCGCATCGATAACCTCGCATTGCAGGCGTTTCAACCAGGCGCACAGCAACACCCGGTTGCTGTTGTAGATCTGCCCCGGCCCCAGCGCCTGACCGGGCTCGATCAGCTCATCGCCAGTGGACAGCACTGCGACGCGCACGCGACGAATCACGTCCAGTTCAGCAAGCCCTAACGAGGCAGCGAGGCCCAGCTCGATGGGGCCGAGGCGTGTGCCAGCCGCCAGAACGGTGTCACCGACGCGGGTTTCCTGACCTTGCGGACGGATATTCTGACCGATGCCGAGCGGCTCGCTGAAGCGTACCCGCTGGTCCGCCAGCACCTCGGCGTTTTCCTGCATCTCGACGCAATCGGCGCCCTCTGGCATCGGCGCGCCGGTGAAGATTCGCGCGCAGGTGCCCGGGGCCAGTGGCTCGGGCGCCTGACCGGCAAAAATGCTTTGGCTGACAGCCAGCGGCTCGCCGGTCCAGTCTGCCACCCGCAGGGCGTAGCCATCCATGGCGCTGTTCGGCCACGGCGGCAAATCCAGTGTGGACACCAGGTCCACTGCCAGCACCCGGCCTTCGGCATCGCCCAGCGAAACGTGTTGGCGCTCGGTGATCCGTGTCGCATCCGCCATCGCCAACAGGCGGGCGATGGCCTCTTCAACCGGCAACAAGGCTTTCGGCTCGTGACTCATACGCGCTCAACCACGGGTCGCGCAGGGTTCGGCCTGCTTGAGGTGCGGCACGAAGTTGCACGGCCTGAAACGCGAATCGAGCTGCTCGGCAAGAATCCCGTCCCAGCCAGTGCGCACGGCGTTGGTCGAGCCCGGCAAGCAGCACACCAGCGTGCCGTTGGACAGCCCGGCCAGCGCGCGGGACTGAATGGTCGAGGTGCCGATGTCCGGCAGCGAAATCTGCCGGAACAACTCGCCAAACCCATCGACTTGCTTGTCCAGCAGGCAGCCTACCGCTTCAGGGGTGCTGTCTCGGCCGGTAAAGCCGGTCCCGCCGGTAATCAGCACGACTTGCACCTGATCGTCGGCAATCCAGGTCGCGACCTGGGCGCGGATTTTGTACAAGTCATCCTTGAGCAACACGCGCTCGATCAGGCCGTGACCGGCTGCGGTCAGGCGGTCGACGAACATCTGGCCCGAGGTATCGGTTTCGCGGGTGCGGGTATCGCTGACGGTCAATACAGCGATATTCAGGGGTACGAAAGGTGTGTCAGCCTTGGCTTTCATGGCCTCATCCGGTTGTTAAGGAAACAGGCCGGTGTTATATCACAGCACTCCTTTTGCCTGCCCGCCGAGTGTTTGATGAATGTCCGAGCCACACTGCCGCCTTGCTCGATCCTGCTGCTGGCCGGAGGCCGCGGGCAACGCATGGGCGGGCGCGACAAAGGTTTGATCGAATGGCGGGGCAAACCGCTGATCGATCACCTGCATCAGGTGGTCCGGCCATTGACCGACGACCTGATCATCTCCTGTAACCGCAATACCGAACGCTACGCGGGTTATGCCGATCAGCTGGTGCAGGATGACGACACCGAGTTCAACGGCCCGCTGGCCGGAATTCGTGCCGCGCTGCCACAGGCACGGCACGGCTGGCTACTGGTGTTGCCCTGTGACGTGCCACAGGTCGATGAGCCTCTGCTGCAAGCGCTTCGGGAAAAATCGTTTGAATACCCGCTGCGCCCGGTGATGGTGCGTGAAGGTCAGCACTGGCAGCCGCTTTTATGTATCATCCCGGTCGCCCACGCTGCAACGCTGGAAGCCGCATGGCAGGCCGGCGAACGCAGCCCGCGGCGGGCCATGGCGTCACTGCAACCGGTTGCCCTGCAACTGCAAGCCGATGATCCGCGCCTCGCCAACCTGAACACGCCCTGCCTGCTGGCCGGAATTGGCGAAAATGATGGCCAGTGACTGTTAATCGAACTTGCTGGCGTGTATACGGAACTTGCTGACGGTGAATCCGTCTGAGAGTTCAAGTAATCAAGAATCCATCTGGAGACACAGTAATGAAACAACGGACCCTCCCCGCTGCCTTCCTGCTTGCACTGAGCATCGCCTCCCTCGCCGGTTGCGCATCGCCCACTGTGATCACTCTGAACGATGGTCGTGAAATCCAGGCTGTCGATACTCCGAAGTACGATGAAGACTCGGGCTTCTACGAGTTCAAACAGCTCGACGGTAAAGAAACCCGCATCAACAAGGACCAGGTACGTACCGTCAAGGATCTGTGATCCGGGCGTCGCGTGACTGATTCGAAAAACCCGCCAAGTGCGGGTTTTTTTGGGCCTGAACGTAAGACGCCGTGGGCTACCAGCCCAGTTTCAGCAGGCTTTCGAACTGACGCGCTTCGCCGCTGAGCGGGTCGACAAACCGCAGGCCCTTGGCCAACAGTTTCAGCGGGTTCTGGTAATTGTCGACTGGATTTTTCAGCGCATCGGGATAAAACGGATCGTTGCAGATCGCCGCGCCCAGTGCAGCCATGTGCACGCGCAATTGATGCTTTTTGCCAGTCACCGGGTAAAGTCCGTAACGCCATAAGTGCTCTTGCCGCTCGAGCACCTCGATGCACGTCTGCGTGTTGCTGGCTCCTGGCCCTTCCTGCATGCGGAAAAACGGTTCGCCCTCGACCAGACGGCTTTCATGCACACGCGGAAACTCCAGCCCCGGCAGCGCGGGCGCAATCGCTTCGTAGAACTTGTCGATGCGCCGGGTCGGAAACAGCGCCTGATAGGCCGAGCGCGTCTGCCGGTTGGCGGAAAACAGCACCAGCCCGGCGGTATGCCGGTCGATGCGGTGCAGCGGCACCAGATCGGGATTGTCCAGACGATGAATCAGGCGGCGCAACAGCGTTTGCTCGACGTATTCACCTGCCGGGGTGACCGGTAGAAAATGCGGCTTGTCGGCAACCACCAGGTGCTCGTCGGCGTACAGGATTGTCTCCACCACCGGGATCGGCGTCTCGTTGGGCACTTCGCGAAAATAGTGGATTTTCAGCCCTTCGCGGTACGCCAGGTCTGGCGCGATAGTGTTGCCATCAGCATCCAGCACGCGGCCACGGGCAATACGGTCCAGCCATTGTTCGCGACTGATCGCCGAGAATTTCGCGCACAGGCAATCCAGCACAGTGGTCCAGGGACCGGGTGGCAGGTACAGGGTGCTGGCTTGTTGCTGGGTGGCACTGAACGCGGAATCGGACATGCGGGGGCTCTGACTCTCTTGGATCTGAAACGGCTGGCCGGAGATTATCGCTGATTGGGGCGATCACCGCACAACATCGCTGCATGGCAATCGCCTGCCACCTGCAGCACTATTAACCATCTGGTACATTCCATTCAACACCTGCCTGCAATCCCGGCAGCGTCACAAAAACAAGAGACATATTCTATGAATCAAGCTGCGACCCCCTCCGTTCTCGCCGGCCTGATCGGCTCGGGCATTCAAGCCTCGCGCACGCCTGCAATGCACGAGCATGAAGGCGATGCACAAGGCATGCGCTATCTGTATCGGCTGATCGATATCGACGTGCTGGATCTGGACATCAACGCCCTGCCCCGCCTGCTTGAAGGCGCGCAGCAATGTGGCTTTACCGGCCTGAATATCACCTTCCCCTGCAAGCAAGCAGTCATCCCGCTGCTCGACGAGCTGTCCGATGAAGCGCGTGGCATCGGGGCGGTGAACACAGTGGTTTTCAAGGACGGGAAACGCATCGGCCACAACACCGATTGCCTGGGTTTTGCCGAAGGCTTCCAGCGCGGCCTGGACCAGGCCCCGCGCCGAAAAGTGGTGCAGATGGGTGCCGGGGGCGCCGGTGCAGCCGTGGCTCATGCGCTGTTGAGCGCGGGCGTCGAGTGCTTGACGGTGTTTGAGGTGGACCCGCAACGCGCGCAAGGGCTGGTGGACAACCTGAATAGCCACTTCGGAGCCGGGCGTGCTCTGGTCGGTCTCGATCTGCCGGCTGCGATGGCTGAGGCCGATGGGCTGGTGAACACCACGCCGGTCGGCATGGCCAAACTGCCGGGCACGCCCTTGCCGGTCGAGTTGCTGCGCGCCGAGCTATGGGTCGCGGAAATCATCTACTTTCCGCTGGAAACCGAATTGCTCAAGCACGCCCGCGCGCTGGGCTGCCGGACGCTGGATGGCAGCACCATGGCGGTGTTTCAGGCGGTCAAGGCGTTCGAGCTGTTCAGCGGCCAGTTAGCTGATGCGCAACGGATGATGGCGCACTTCCACACCCTGTAAGCCTCAGCGCTTGAGATAACGCAGCACAGCGTCGCAGATCATCGCTTTGTGACGCTGTTTGACGTCATCGCTCCACAGCTCGATCTGGAAGATCTCGCTGAACGTGTGGCGGTTGGAGATGCGGTAGAAGCAGAACGAGCTGATCATCAAGTGCAGGTCCACTGGGTGAACGCCGTCGCGGAACAGGCCGCTGGACTCACCGCGACGCAGGATCCCGTCCAGCGCCTTGATGACCGTCTGGCTCTGGGCTTGAATCGTGTCGGACTGCTTGACGTTCTCGCCGTAATGAATGTTCTCGATGCACACGATGCGCACGAAATCGACGTTGTTGTCGTGGTGATCGAAGGTGAACTCCACCACTCGCTGAATGGCCTCGACCGGTTCCAGTTCGCCCAGATTCAGCTCGCTCTCGGTGTTGCGAATCGCGCCGTAGAGTTTTTCCAGCACTTCGACGTACAACTGTTCCTTGCTGCCAAAGTAGTAATAGATCATCCGCTTCGAGGTTTTGGTGCGCTCGGCAATGACGTCGACGCGAGCCCCGGTCAGTCCGTGGGCGACGAATTCGGCGACTGCGGACTTGAGAATGTCTTCGCGGGTTTTCTCCGGATTGTTCTTGCGCCCCTTCGGCACAGCGGCGGCAGGTCGGGTGGCAACGGAGTCGTCGGTTGTTTTCATTGTTGGCTCATGACCACGAGTGATACGCGGAGTATGAAGCCGACCGGCGACAGAGGAAAGCCGCAGGGGCACTGAACCCGCACAGCGTCCTTGGCGCCGGCCCTGGCTCAGAGCCGGGTCTGGCGTGCAGCCACATTGCGCGCCTTGGCCATCGCCGCGAGGCGCACCGGGACGTTGGCAGCGCCGTAACCCACGTAATCATTCTTGCGTTGCAGTATCTCGAAGAAGAAGCGCCCGTCGAATGCGTCGGTGTAAACGTGGAACAGCTCGCCGCCTTGTGCGTCACGGTCATACAACACGTTGAAATACGCCAGTTCGCTGAGAAACTCGTCGTCGAAATCGAAGCGTGCCGCTAGGTCGTCGTAGTAGTTGAGCGGGATATCCAGCAACGGCACGCCGGCTTCCTTGGCGCGGCTGACTTCGGCAAAAATGTCTTCGCAGGAGAACGCGATGTGGTGCACGCCGGAACCGCGATAACTCGACAGCGCGTGGGAAATAGCCGTGTTACGGTTTTCGGAAATGTTCAGCGGCAGGCGCACAGTGCTGCAGCGGCTGCGCAAGGCGCGGCTTTTGACCAGCCCGTAAGGGTCGGGCAACACGACTTCGTCGTCGGCTTCGAAATCCAGAATGCTCTTGTAGAACAGCACCCAGCTGTCCAGGCTGTCGGCCGGCAGCGCCATGGCCATGTGGTCGATGCGCTGCAAGCCGCCTTTGGCGACTGCCTGAGGATCGACGACAAAGTCGCTGTCGTAGATCGAATTGCCGGGCACCGCCGTGTCGACCAGATAAATCAGGCTGCCATCCGGCGCACGCACCGACGGAATCTCCCGCTCATTGGGACCGACCAGCCCGCGATAGGGCTGCCCCTTGAACGCAAGCGCCCGCTCCAGTGACTGATGACCGTCATTAACACGCAAGGCGGTGGCACACAACGACGGCCCGTGCGACTCGAAGAAGCTGTGTGCAAAAGAATACGGCTCGGCATTCAGCACGATCCTGATATCACCCTGCCCTAACAGGCTGACCGCTTTGGAACGGTGTTGGCCCAGCTTGGCGAAACCCAATCGTTGCAGCCAGCCGGACAAGCGAGCGCCGTGGCTTTCGTCGACAGCGAACTCAAGAAACTCGACACCGTTGTACGTGCTGGCTGGCGGTGGGCTGAACAGCACATCGGGCACCGTCGCAGGCTCGTCACGCGCCAGCAGCTGGCGGGTTTTCTCTTCCAGATAAAGCAGCGAGCGCAAGCCGTCGGCGGCGTTGGCGCGGGTCGGCGCGGCACGGAAACCGTCGTTGAACACTTCCAGCGACAACGGGCCGGTGTAACCGCTGCGCAGGATCGGCGCAAGGAAACCGGCCAGATCGAACTCGCCCTGGCCGGGGAAGCAACGGAAATGGCGGCTCCACTCCAGCACGTCCATCGCCAGAATGGGCGCATCGGCCATCTGCACGAAGAAAATCTTGTCGCCCGGAATCTGCGCAATCGCGCTTGGGTCGCCCTTGAGCGACAACGTGTGGAAACTGTCGAGCAGCACGCCCAGCGCCGGATGATCGACCTGACGCACGAGGTTCCAGACCTGCTGCCAGGTGTTGACGTGCCTGCCCCAGGCCAGTGCCTCGTAACCGACCCGCAGATTGCGGGCGCCCGCACGTTCGGCGAGCAGGCTCAGGTCGTCGAGCAGAATGTTTTCATCGCCCACCGAATCGGCAGACGCATTGCTGCAGACCAGCACCAGATCGGTGCCCAGTTCCTGCATCAGGTCGAATTTGCGTTCAGCGCGGTCCACGTTGCGTTGCAGGCGGTCGCGACGGCAGCCTTCGAAATCGCGAAATGGCTGGAACAGGGTGATGGCGATCCCCAAGTCGGCGCAGATCTGCCTGACGTTGCGTGGGCTGCCGTCGTAATACAACAAGTCGTTTTCGAAAATCTCGACGCCGTCAAAGCCGGCTGCGGCGATGGCTTCGAGCTTTTCGGGCAGAGTACCGCTCAAGGATACGGTAGCAATTGAACGCTGCAGGCTTTTCAGCTCCTGAATGAACGTGACCGGCTTGGATCACGACGGGATCGCACCGTATTCCTGGCCTTTTATGGCTTATTCAGAGGTGCGCATAAAGTATTTGCCTGTCAAAATCCTACAGCAACCTAAAGTGTACGAACTGGTTAGTTTTACGTTCGATTATCGAACAGAAGCCGTTTTAGTCAATTGACGCTGTATCGCGCAATGCGCAACATCAGCGTCACATTGCAGGATAGACCCGCAGTCGGACGTTTTGCTTTTTCGCTTCATCAGCAGCAACCCATAACAATTCAAACAACAGGAACATTGCTCATGTGCTCCCACTTCGCTCCGCCACAACACCCGCTCGTCCGTCTAGCCAGACGTCATGCCCGACGAACCTGCCCGGCCTCAGGCCCGGTTCCGGTTCGCGCCGCCTGAAACAATCCAACACACTTGCGCGGCCCAACCTGTAAATTGTCGGCCCGACGAATCGTTTCGCTGAAAGCCTGAGTCAATCGGCCAGTCGAATCACGGTTCTACGACTTCACTTTACCTGCACAACGCCTGCATCGAGTGGACTTCTCAGTCCGACTGTTGCCAGCAGCACAGTCCTGGAACGGATGGTTAGATCATCATGCTCAATCCTCAGAACACCCCCGTCGTCCATGCCGGGATGGGCGAAAAGATTCGCGGCGCACTCGCCGTGGGCAAGACTCGCTGGGGCATGCTTGCTCTGGTGTTTTTCGCCACGACACTGAACTACATCGACCGGGCAGCGCTCGGGGTCATGCAGCCGATTCTGGCCAAGGAAATGAGCTGGACGGCGATGGACTACGCCAACATCAACTTCTGGTTTCAGGTCGGTTACGCCGTGGGCTTCGTGCTGCAAGGCCGGTTTATCGACAAGGTTGGCGTCAAGCGCGCGTTCTTTCTCGCCGTGCTGTTGTGGAGCCTGGCAACCGGCGCGCATGGTCTGGCGACATCTGCCGTCGGCTTCATGGTCTGCCGTTTCATTCTGGGCCTGACCGAGGCGGCCAACTACCCGGCCTGCGTGAAGACGACCCGCCTGTGGTTCCCGGCCGGTGAGCGCGCAGTGGCGACCGGCATTTTCAATGCCGGCACCAACGTCGGTGCCATGCTGACCCCGGCCTTGCTGCCATTGATACTGACGGTGTGGGGCTGGCAGGCGGCGTTCGTGGCGATGGGTTCGCTGGGAATAATCTGGGTCATCATGTGGCGCTTGAAGTACTACAACCCGGAAGAACACCCGACCGTCAGCAAAACCGAGCTGGACTACATCAATCAGGAGGTCGAACCCGAGCCGGTGAAAGTGCCGTTCTCCGGCATTCTGAAGATGCGCGGCACCTGGGCGTTCGCGCTGGCGTATGCGATCACGGCACCGGTGTTCTGGTTTTACCTGTACTGGCTGCCGCCGTTTCTCAATCAGCAATACAACTTGGGGATCAGTGTGACGCAGATGGGCATCCCGCTGATTCTTATCTGGCTGACCGCCGACTTTGGCAGTGTGGGTGGCGGCATTCTGTCATCGTGGCTGATAGGTCGCGGCATGCGGGCGACCAAAGCGCGCCTGCTGTCGATGCTGGTGTTCGCCATCACCATTTGCAGCGTGGTCTTCGCCGCCAATGCCAGCGGTCTGTGGGTGGCGGTGCTGGCCATCTCTGTAGCGGTCGGCGCGCATCAGGCCTGGACGGCGAACATCTGGAGCCTGGTGATGGATTACACGCCCAAGCACATGATGAGCACGGTGTTCGGCTTTGGCGGAATGTGCGCGGCGATTGGCGGCATGTTCATGACCCAGATCGTCGGTGCGGTGCTGACGGCCACCAACAACAACTACAACGTGCTGTTCACCATGATCCCGGCGATGTATTTCATCGCACTGACGTGGCTGTACTTCATGGCCCCGCGCAAAGTCCCGACGCTCAAGGAATAATTGCGTCATACCGTGTGTCACCCGCCCTTGCGCCGCTGTTGCCACGCCGCCGCCAGACCGCTCAGGCAGATAATCGCGATGCCGGCCTGCGCGGTCGGTGATGGCATGTGGTCGAAGACCAGAAACCCCAACAGCCCGGCGAAGACGATCTGGCAATAGCTGAACGGCGCGAGCATGGCGGGCGCGGCGAAGCGGAAGGCCTGGATCAGCAGCAGGTGCGCGGACATGCCGCACGCACCCAGCGCGAGCAAAAACGGCAGGTGCTTGAGCGCGGGCACTTCCCAGAAAAACGGCACCAGCGCGCTCATCAACAGCGTGTTGAACAGACCGGCAAAGAAGTTGCTGATGGTCGGGCTGTCGAACGGGCTCACCAGTCGGGTCAGCAGTTGATACAGCGCAAAGCACAGGGCCGACGACAACGGCAGCAGAATCGCTGGCGTGAACAGCTCGCCGCCCGGATGAATGATGATCATCACCCCGACGAACCCCACCACCACCGCGATCCATTGCCCGCGCGTCACCCGCTCATGCAGCAGCGGCACCGACAAGGCGGTGACCAGCAGCGGCGCGAGAAAGTTGACTGCCGTGGCCTCTGCCTGCGGGATGAACATCAGGCTGCTGGTGAACAAGAGGCTGGTGCCCAACAGCGCCAGCGCGCGCAACGCCTGCAAGCCAGGCCGTTTGGTGCGCAGCACGCGTAGCCCGGCAGACGGCATGAAGATGCAGGCCATGAGCAATGTATGCACCAGATAACGCGCCCAGACCACCAGAATGATCGGATAAAAACCAGACAGGTATTTGGACAGTGTGTCGTGACTGGCAAACAGAAAAGTAGCCAGAAGAATGAAGCCAATCCCTTTAAGAGGTTGATTGACGCCGGACAGTGGCGTGCTGGCAGTGCTCATCGGGCTTCCCTGTTCAAGTGTTGTCGACCTGTATCTGTCACAAAAAAAGACAGCGTGCGCTTCGGCTGTCCATAGACCAGAGCCATAAAACAGCGAACATCGCAGCAAGCCTTTTCAGCGTCTCGCATAAAATGTTCGAACCGGTTCATTAAGGAGACGCTGAACAATTAACCCGTTCGCACCGTCCCCATTTCCAAGCCGGTTTTTTTCAACCTGCCGGCCTTATTTTACGTTTCTCGAGCAGATTTCTGCCCTCATTTTGCTGAAAGGCGGGCCAGTCCCGCCTTTCAGACGGATTTATCCTGCCGTCTGTTGTAAATACCGCTTGGCCAGCATCAGATTGGCCAACCCAAACAAACTGAACAACTGCGCTGTATTCTTTTCCAGCCCACGGTAGCGAACCTTGCGATGATTGAAGCGCACCTTGATTACCTGGAAGGGGTGCTCGACCTTGGCACGCAGTTGCGCCTTGGCATATTCAATTTTGCGCTTGACCCGATACAGCACGCTGCCTTCGCCGTGCTGCTTGTAACTGCTTGGCCGTTCTGCAATCGACCAGATAACGTCCCGTTCAGCATGCTCCGGTCGCTTGGCCGCACCGGTGTATCCAGCGTCACCCGAAACATAGGTTTCGTCACCGTGAAGCAACTGGCCAACCTGGGTGACATCCGCCACGTTAGCGGCCGTCCCTACTACGCTGTGCACCAGCCCCGACGTGGCGTCTACACCAATGTGGGCCTTCATCCCAAAGTGCCATTGATTGCCTTTCCTGGCCTGATGCATCTCAGGATCACGCTTGCCTTCTCGGTTCTTGACCGAGGGCGGCGCGGCGATCAGAGTAGCGTCGACGATAGTGCCTTCCTTGAGCAGCAGCCCCCGGCTGGCCAGATGCTGGTTAATCGTTTCAAACAGCAGCCGGGTTAGCTGATGGACTTCCAGCAAGCGGCGAAAACGCAGCAAGGTGGTGGCATCCGGTGCAGACTCGCGACCCAGGTCGATACCCATAAAACCGCGGATGGCCTGGCTGTCGTAGACGGCATCTTCGCAACCTTCATCGGAGAAACCGAAACACTGCTGCACGACGTACATGCGCAACATGCGCGACACCCCTATCGCAGGGCGTCCGCGCTTGCCTGCGGTGTTGCTATAAAACGGCGCCACTTGCGCCTCCAGCAGGGCCCAGGGCACCAACTGTTCAAGGTCAGCCAGGAAGCGATCTCGGCGAGTCTGCTTTTTCTTGCCGGTATATTCGAGTTCGGAGAAGGTCTTCTGCACGCGCGTAACGCTCACGGAGAGGGAGGCTGTTGAAGGAACTTAGTGTGCCAAGGGTGGGGACAGTTGGCTATTTTTGCAGCGCCTCCTTAACGTTCGATTATCGCCCCAAACAACGCTTTCACAATTGCGGACAACGCTTCGGCATTTCAATATCGCAGCCAGCTACAACGACTCGATAATTACAAAAAAGGTCAGTTCCATGCGCTCGAATCCCTCCTGCAAAATCGTTTGCGGCCTTTCTGCGGCCGTCGCTGTGGCCCTCTCGGCAACCACCAGCTACGCCGACGGCTTCGTCGACGATGCCAAGGTCAATCTGAACCTACGCAACTTCTACATCAACCGCAACTTCGTGGACCCGGCCAATGCGCAGAATTACGCCGAAGAGTGGACGCAGAACTTCATCCTCGACGCCCGCTCCGGCTTTACCCAGGGCACCGTGGGTTTCGGCGTCGATGCGCTGGGCCTGTAATCGCTGAAACTGGACGGCGGCAAAGGCACTGGCGGCACACAATTGCTGCCGATTCACAGCGATGGAAGCCCGGCCGACGACTTTGGCCGGCTGGCCGTGGCAGGCAAGGCGCGCTTCTCGAAAAGCGAATTGAAGGTGGGCGAATGGATGCCGGTGCTGCCGATCCTGCGCTCGGATGACGGCCGCTCACTGCCGCAAACCTTCCAGGGCGCACAGATTACCTCGAAGGAGATCGACAACCTGACGCTGTATGGCGGCCAGTTCCGCGGCAACAGCCCGCGCAACGACGCCAGCATGCAAGACATGTCCCTGAATGGCCGCGCAGCGTTCACCTCCGACCGTTTCAATTTTGGCGGCGGCGAATATGTGTTCAACGAAAAACGTACCCAGGTCGGGGTGTGGTACGCCGAGCTCGAAGACATCTATCACCAGCAATACTTCAACCTGCTGCACAGTCAACCGCTGGGCAGCTGGAGCCTGGGCGCCAACCTCGGTTACTTCCAGGGCAAGGATGACGGGCAGGCGCTGGCCGGCGATCTGGACAACAAGACCTGGTCCGCCCTGCTCTCCGCACGACACGGCGGCAACACGTTTTACGTGGGTTTGCAGAAGGTCAGCGGCGACAGCGCCTGGATGCGCGTCAACGGCACCAGCGGCGGCACGCTGGCCAACGACAGTTACAACTCCAGCTTCGACAATGCCAGAGAGAAATCCTGGCAGTTGCGTCACGATTACGACTTCGCAGCGCTGGGCGCACCGGGCCTGACGCTGATGAACCGCTACATCAGCGGCGAAAACGTGCACACAGGTGCCATCACCGATGGCGAAGAATGGGCACGGGAAACCGAGCTGGTCTATGTGTTTCAAAGCGGCGCGTTCAAAAGCCTGTCGCTCAAGTGGCGCAATTCGACCATGCGCCGTGATTACAACACCAACCAGTTCGACGAGAACCGGGTGATCGTCAGCTATCCGCTGTCGCTGCTCTAAAAAACCTGAGTAACGTTGCGGCGTTGACTATCGTGGCGCTCTGCGTCACACAGCGGTTCTGCGATGTCAGTTGGATATGTTTGACTATCGTGCTGACGCTCCGCGTCGGCATGCAGTTCGTGACGCTCTGCGTCACACGGCGGTTCCGCGATGTCAGTGATGTATGGTTACGACTCAGATCACCTTTTCGCCCCTCGGCGAGTGACTTTGAAGGATCAAAGTAACCAAAATTCCGGCTCCGTTTCCGGCCCGACTTCGTCGGGTTCCTTCGCCCTGACACTGATCCGGGGGCCGCCGCAACGGGCCATCCTTGGCCCGGTGCGGCTTGCTCGGCGTCCTGCCTCGCATCCCCCGGATCAGCGCCAGGACTCAGCCGTCACTTACGTCGCATTCTGCGTCGCCAGTGCCATCGCGATAAAAAAGCGCTTTGGTTTATGGGCAGTGATTGCGGGTAAGGCATGAAGCCGCGCTGCAGCACTGATCGTTATGCGACTTCTCAGTCCTCCTTCAACGACTCCACGCCCATCTCGTCCCACACCGCTTCGGCCAAGTGAAACGTCGCGTTCGCCGCCGGAATGCCGCAGTAGATTGCGCTTTGCATCAGCACTTCCTTGATTTCTTCTCGGGTCACGCCGTTGTTTTTTGCGGCCTTGAGGTGCAGACGCAATTCGCCCTCACGGTTCATGCCGATCAGCATGGCGATGGTGATCAAGCTTCGGGTGTGGCGTGGCAGCCCCGGGCGGGTCCAGATGTCGCCCCAGGCGTGTCGGGTGATCATCTCCTGAAACTCTTCGTTGAACGGCGTCAGTTTGCTCAGGCTGTTATCGACATGTGCATCGCCCAGCACCGCGCGGCGCACTTGCATGCCGGCCTGGTAACGTTCGTCTTCGGTCATCGGGAAATCCTTGTGTGTTCAGCCACGGCGCGTTCGACCCACAGTCGGGCCTGGCCAAGGTAATGAGCCGGATCCAGCAAGCGATCCAGTTCGGCAGATGAAAGCTGCTCGCTGACCTGCGGGTTTTCGCCGAGCACCTGACGCAGATGCGCGCCCTGCTCCACCGCACGACGGCAACATTGTTCGATCAGGTGATGCGCGGCGTCACGACCGATACGCAGGGCCAGCGCGATGCTCACGGCTTCGGCCAGCACCAGGCCTTGAGTGGACTCCAGATTGAAGCGCATGCGCTCAGCGTCGACCTGCAAGCCGGGCACGGCCTGCAACGCCTGTTGCAGCGAACCGGAGACTAGGCAGCACAGCTCCGGCAGGGTTTCCCACTCGGCATGCCACAGCCCGAGGCTGCGCTCATGCTCCTGCGGCATCGCCGTCAGCAGGGTGGCGACCAGCCCCGGCGCCCGCGTGGCCGCGCTGATCATCACCGCAGCACCGACCGGATTACGCTTGTGCGGCATGGTTGAAGAACCGCCCTTGCCCGGCGCGGAGGGCTCGAACACTTCGCCCACTTCGGTCTGCATCAACAGGCTGAGGTCACGCCCCAGCTTGCCGAGGCTGCCGGCGATCATGCCCAGCAGGCTGGCGAACTCTACCAGCCGGTCGCGCTGGGTGTGCCAGGGCTGCTCGGGCAGTTGCAGCTGTAATTCACTCGCCAGTGCTTCTGCGACCGGAAACGCCTGATCACCCAGCGCCGCGAGGCTGCCGGAAGCACCGCCGAATTGCAGGCACAACAGGCGCGGTTTGAGCTCGGCCAGGCGTTGCCGATGGCGAGTGACCGCGCCCAGCCAGCCGGCGATTTTCATCCCCAGGGTGACGGGCGTGGCTTGTTGTAACCAGGTGCGTCCGGCCAGCGGCGTACCCGCATGACGCTGCGCCTGCTCTGCCAGCGCCTCGGCCAGTTGCGCAAGATCGCGCTCGAGCAATACGGTCGCCTGACGCAGTTGCAGCACCAGCCCGCTGTCCATCACATCCTGGCTGGTCGCGCCCATGTGCACGTAGCGCTCGGCTTCCGGGCTGTGTGCGGCAATCTGCCTGCCCAGCGCCTTGACCAGCGGAATCGCCGAGTTGCCAGCGCTGCCGATGGCGATCGCCAGCTCATCGAAATCGAACAGTTCGGCCGACAGCACTGTTCGATATCGGCCACGACACTGGCCGGAATCAGGCCGACCCGCGCCTGAGCCCGAGCCAGCGCGGCCTCGAAGTCGAGCATGCCCTGCACCCGGCCCTGGTCCGAGAAAATTTCACGCATGTCTGCCTGAGTGAAATAGGCGTCGAAAAGTTGGTTACCCGGTCTGCTCACATCAGCGCTCCAGATTGAATGGTTTCAGGTGGCGTCGGCATGGCTGACCCAGCCCTTGATCAGAATCGCCAGCGCGGCCACGGCGGCCGGGACCACCAGCGCCGTGAGCACCTGCTCGAAGCTCCAGCCCAGGCCGAGCAGCGTAGCACCGGCCCATGCGCCAAGGATCGCACCGAAACGCCCGATCCCGAGCATCCATGACACGCCTGTGGCGCGGCCCTGCGTGGGGTAGAAACGCGCCGCCAACGACGGCATCGCCGACTGCGCACCATTGATGCACATGCCCGCGACCAGCACCAGCGTGGCCAGCACCGCAACATTGCCCAGACTTTGTCCGACCAGATACGCAAACACACCCGCCAGCGCGTAGGCGATGCCAATCACCTTATGCGGGTTGTAACGGTCCATCGCCCAGCCGACACCCACGGCGCTCAACACCCCGCCGAACTGGAACAACGCACCGATGAACGCCGACTGCTGCATGCTTGCGCCGCTGTCACGCATCAGCGTCGGCAGCCAGCTGGTCAGCAGGTAGACGATCACCAGGCCCATGAAATAGGTCAGCCACAACAACAGCGTGCCCGCACTGTAAGTGCCGGAAAAGATCACTTTCAGCACATTGCGGCTGCTCACGGTTTTCTGCTCGGGCACGGTAAACGCCGTGACGCTTGCCACCACCTTCGGAGCAATCGGCGCCAGCACCTTGCGTACCTGCTCGGCGCCACGGTTGCGCACCACCAGAAAGCGCGCCGACTCTGGCAGCCAGACCATCAGCACCAGCGCCAGTATCAATGGCAGGATTCCGCCGAGCATCAGCAAGCTGTGCCAGCCCATGCTCGGGATCAGCTTGGCTGACACAAAGCCGCCGCACGCCATGCCCAGATTGAAACCGCAGAACATGCTGGTCACCAGCAACGATTTGAGCCGCTCCGGGGTGTATTCCGACAGCAGCGTGGTGGCGTTGGGCATCGCTGCACCCAGCCCCAACCCGGTCAACAGGCGCAGCACCAGCAACTGATCGATGTTGCTGCTGTAGGCAGATGCCAGGCTGAAAATACCGAACAGGAACACCGCGACCACCAGCACCCATTTGCGCCCGAAACGGTCAGCCAGCGGGCCGGAACCCAATGCGCCAAAGACCATGCCGATCAGTGCCGCACTCATCACCGGGCCCAGACTGGCGCGGTCGATCCCCCAGTCCTGACTGAGCGCCGGGGCGATGAAGCCCATCGCGGCCGTGTCGAGACCGTCAAGAAAGACAATCAGAAAACACAGGGCGACCACCCGCCACTGATACCCGGACAGCGGTTGTGCGTTGATGAAAGCCTGAACGTCGAGCGTACCCGATGCAGGCCCGCTGGCTGAAAGCGTCATGTCGGTGTCCTTTTATTTTTATAAGGTCGCCTGCCGATGCAGGCGCCATGAAACGCATGCACACTGCTTCAGAAATCGAAAAACACCGTCTCGTCTTCTCCCTGCACGCAAATATCGAAACGATAGGCCAACCGGCCGTCATGCGTGCAGCGACGCGCGATCAGGGTTTCGCGACGCGGCGGCTGCTCGATCAGGTTCAGCACCGGGTCGATGGAATTGGCCTGCGCTTCGTCGTCGAAATACAGCCGCGTCTGCAGATGAATATTGATGCCACGGGCGAACAGCGAGACGTTGACGTGCGCCGCCATCGGCACGCCCGCTGCATTGCGCACCGAGCCCGGTTTTATGGTTTTCAACAACCACTGGCCGTCGTCGGTGGTCGCCGTGCGGCCGAAGCCATTGAACGGCCGCTCCGGGTGAAACTCGGTGTCATACACGCCTTGGTGATCGGCCTGCCAGAACTCCAGATACGCATCGCGGATCAAGTGGCCGTTGCCGTCGAAGACGTTGCCCAGCAGCACGATGTGCTCGCCCGGCGCGTCAGGTTTGGCCAGCTCGTTCCAGATCTCCAGCTCGCGGGGCGGATTGCCGGCCACTTGCGGAGCGAGACCGATGTGCACGTAAGGGCCAGCGGTTTGCGAAGGGGTTTCTTGCAGCAGTTGTACGGGCATGGCGAACCTCCTCAGCCGTTTTCGAAGTGCGTCTTGCGCTGGCCGCGCAACACGATGTCAAAGCGATACGCCAGGCAATCCATCGGGTTGCCCAACGCCAGATCGAGCCGGGCGATCAGGCTTTGCACCGCATCCGGGTTGGTGATCGACTTGACGATCGGGCAGATCGGAATCAGCGGATCGCCTTCGAAATACAACTGCGTGATCAAGCGTGTGGCGATCGACGGGCCGCTGATCGACACATGCACATGGGCCGGACGCCAGTCGTTGGGGCCGTTGCGCCACGGGTACGGGCCAGGCTTGACGGTCCGGAAGCTGTAGTTGCCTTCGCTGTCGGTCAGTGCGCGCCCGACGCCGCCGAAATTGGGGTCGATAGGTGCCAGGTAGGCATCGCGCTTATGACGGTAGCGACCGCCCGCATTGGCCTGCCAGATTTCCACCAGCGTATGGGGGATCGGCTTGCCGTACTGATCGCAGACCCGACCGGCAATCAGGATGCGCTCGCCGATCGGCAAGCCACCGTGATTGAAATTGAGCAACAGGTCGTTGTCGTGCGGGCCGAACTGCAAATGCGAAAAGTCCGGGCCTGAGGTCTCGGAAATGGATTGCGGAATACTGACCAGCGCCTGGCGCGGCGAGCGCAGGATCGAAGTCTTGTAGTCCGGGGTCAGGGCTTTCGGGTGCCAGTTTCGGTCACGAATGACGAAGCGGCTGTTGTCCGCGGCAGACATGGCGTTCTCCTTGTTTTTCTTGTGCGCGCGCAGGCATCGATCACCTACGCTACAGGCTGCGGCAAAGTGTCGCGCAACTCATGCTTACGGAGAACTGAAATAAACCCATTCATCCATAACCATATGATTATGGATGCTGCACCTGGCGGTACGCTGCCCCGATACTGCGCAACTCATCGACACACCAGTGCGCCGCGCGGCTCAACGGCAGCGCCGGGTTACTGCACAACCCGACCGAACCGCCCGGTTCACGAATGCCCATGTCCAGCTCAACCAGCGTGCCGCCTTGCAACTCCAGCGAAACCGCATCCAGCGGCGCGATCCAGATGGCGTTGCTGCATTGCACGTAACGACGGCTCAGGCTGAGTGAAAGCGTTTCCAGACGCTGGCGCGGCATCTGGATTCCGCACTGCACGAACAGGCTGTCGGCAAACTTGCGGATGGTGGTGCCAGCAAGCGGCAGCACCAGTGGGAACCGCTCCAGGCTTTCACGCTTGAGCGGCGCGTCCAGCAACGGGTGGTCGTTACGCACCACCAGCGTCATCGACTCGCTGTACAGGTGTTCGAAGGTCAGGCCCTGAATCTGCGGGCTGTCGGTCATTCGCCCGACCACCAGATCCAGCTCGCCCACCCGCAATTGCGACAACAGATAGGCGCTGGGCCCGGTCATCACACTGACGATCAGCGCCGGGTGCTTCGCATGCAGGCGACTGACCACCTCAGGAACCAGCAGGCTTTCGGCCGTCGACAGCACACCCAGCCGCGCGGTCACCGTTTCATGCTCGCCGGAACGCAGGCTGTTGACCCCTTCACGAAGAGCCTGAACGCTCGGCCCGGCGAAGCGCATGAAGGCCACGCCGGCTTCGGTGAGCGCGGCACCACTCTTGCTGCGCACGAACAGCGTGGTCGCCAGCAGGGTTTCCAGCTCCTTGATGCTTTTGGACAAAGCGGGCTGGCTGATCGACAACGCATCCGAGGCGCGCGCCAGACTGCCCTGACGCGCCACTTCGAGGAAGCACACCAGATGGCGGAATTTGATCCGGGTATCGATATTCAAAGCGCGGCAGGTCCAGAGTAATGAAGAAAAATGCAGTGCAAGGATGGAATCAACGGCTCAGGAACGACACCACCTGCGGCTCGTCGAACGGCCACTCCAGCTCTTCTCCGGTATCGATGCGACGCAATACCGGGATGCACAGCTCGTAGCGCTCGAACAGCTGTTCATCTTCGCTGATATCTATCAGCTCAACCATCAAACCGTGCTCAATCGCCAGCGGCAGCAATACCGACTCGGCAACCTCGCACAGGTGGCACCCCGGGGTTCCGAACAGCTGGCATTCGGGTGGCATGCGTGCATCCTCGCAATAAATACGTCTGACCGGGAATCATTCTAGGCCGGGTGCCGGGCAACGTCGAGGTGCCGGGCTAGGCTGCTTCTTTAGTCGAATGCGTCCTGAAATGTCGCTTGCTGAAGGCGTTGGCGCGGTCCAGTACAGGTTTCTCGAAGCCGCGATAACCGACCCAGCCGTAGCAGATCGCTGCCGCCATCATCAGCAGGGCGAACAACAGATTATCCAGATAACTTTGCGGCCACGCGCCCACCAGACTCCAGACCCGGCCGATCACGCCGAGTACAAGCAGGTGAGACAGATAGACGGTGTAGGACATATCACCCACGACCACCAGAAAGCTCGGCACCGAAAGCCGCTTGCGGCGCTCCAGCAAGGCCAGGGTCAGCACCAGCAAGCCGAATGTGCCGCCCACCAGTAACATGCGCGACAAGCCCTGGCTGTCATACAGCCGGTAGTGCCCGATCAGCGCCATGCCCGGCAGCAAAGCCACGCCCAACAAGGCGTACACCGCGGCCGTCAGCAAGCGCGCGCTGTGATGACCATAAAAGAACAGCGCCAGCGCTGCGCCGATGATGAATTCCAGTGAGTAAGGGTGCAGGATGATTTTCAGCGCGGACGAATAGTCCTGCCAGTCCGCCAGCGCGTTGAAGACCATGATGATCAGCGCCCAACTGCCCAGCAGCAGCGGCAAGAGGCGTTCGCGCAACAGCAGCAAGGCGCAGAACACCACGTAGAACCACAATTCGAACAGCAGCGACCATGCCACCATCACCAACAGCACCTTGTCGTTGGGCAGCAACAGGAACGACATGAGCAGGTTGGACGAACCATGCCCGCTGTTGACCATCCCTGGCTGCACCAGATAAACCGCCAGGGTGATGAAGAAGTACAGCCAGTATGTCGGGTAGATGCGCGACAGCCGGTTGAACAGAAAACGTTGTGCTTCTACACCGCTCTGAAAGCGACCGCGGCTGACAATCACCATCACGAACCCGCTGATGACGAAGAACAGGTCGACACCCAACTGAAAAAAATCGAGCCACGGCGGCAACAGGATATCGCCACCGGAAAACTTGCTCTCTACCGACATCATGTGAAACAGCACCACGCCAAGGACTGCAACGCCCCTGAGCCCTTGCAGGGAATACAGCCGCTCCATGCCTTTCTCCATCCTCTCGGTATTTTCAAAACCCTGTTATTGCCGCGCCCGGCGCGCTTTTATGCCCTTGTACAGGGTGACGCGTGTGGAGCATAGCCAAAGGCGAGAAATACGGAACCCTCAAATCTTCCTTCACTGCCGGTTTTTCCTGACGGGCGGTTTTGGAGTAAGGTGCAGCGGCAGCAGGCTGCCTGATGAAACACGATGCGCCAATCGAAGTGAACCTTCAGGAATCGCCTGCACTCGAACCATCCATACGCCACCTAAACGGAGAAAATCATGGCCAGTCAAACCGCACAGAATGCTCAGGAAATCCTGAGAGCAGACTTCCAGACCCTGGTTGCCGACACCGAAAAACTGCTGGCGCACACCGCGTCGCTGGCTGGTGAGCAAGCCGATGAACTGCGTGGCCAGATTCGCGAAAGCCTGTTGCGTGCCAAGGAAACCCTGAAAACCACCGAAGACTCGTTGCGCGAGCGCGGTGAAGCGGCAGTGATCGCGACAGAAGACTACGTACAAAACAACCCATGGCAGTCGGTCGGCATCGCCGCAGGCGTCGGCTTTCTGATCGGTCTGCTGGCTACAAGGCGCTAACATCATGACTCTTGGAACGGAATCAGCACCGCCCGAGGGGACTCCGGGCTCTTCACCGCGGCGCCTCGGCGCTGCTTTCCTTGGCCTGCTGCACACCCATGTGGAACTGTTCGGCATCGAGTTGCAGGAGCAGAAAGCACGCACCGTCAGCCTGCTGCTGTTCGCAGGGCTGGCACTGGTCTTCGGCCTGCTGCTGCTGACCGGGCTCTCGGCCTTGCTGCTGATCGTTCTATGGGACAGCTACCGACTGGCCGGAATCATTGGCCTGTGTACGTTCTACTTCCTGGCCGCCATCTTTTGCGGATTGCGCCTGAAGTCAGCTATTTTCGATGAGTCGTCACCCTTTCACGCGACCCTCGAAGAACTGGCCAATGACCGTGAGCGATTGATGCCATGAGTGAACCCAAGTCGCACCAGAGCAACACCCGACGTGAATTGCGCAAGGCACTGATCCGCCTGCGCATGGAGATGCACCGTCAGGAAATCCGCCACGAATCCACGCAACTGTTGCAGCCGCTGCAACGCTTCCGTGGCATTCGGCACGACTGGAAAAGCGCGCTGGGTTTCCGCCACGCGCCGCTCTGGGGTGTGGGCTCGGTCGCCCTGCTCGGTTTTCTGAGCGGCAAGCGGGCCAAGACCGGACGCACCAGCCTGCTGGGCCGCCTGTTGAAACTGGGCATCACCCTGACGCCGCTGATCAAGGTGGCCATGCAAAGCCGTGCCATTCAGAATCGCAACAGAAGACTCTGATTACTGCGGCGCGCTGTGTGAATCAAGCCTGAACGTACTTGCCCGCCCCGGATTTCCGGGGCGGGCATTTGCTTTTTCATGTGGCCTGTTTCGGTGTATACCGCCTCAAGCCCTTGCGGCGGGCGTGGCGAACCGGGAAGCTAGGCAACGACTTTCGACGGAGTGACCGCCTTGGATTGGCAAACCCTGCTTAACCGCGAACGACTTGGCAAACCCCTGCACAGCCCCGAAGAACTGGGGCGCAGTCCGTTTCACAAGGACCACGACCGTATCATCTTCTCCGGCGCCTTTCGCCGTCTGGGTCGCAAGACTCAGGTGCACCCGGTGTCCAGCAATGATCACATTCACACGCGCCTGACCCATTCGCTGGAAGTCAGCTGCGTCGGCCGTTCGCTGGGCATGCGCGTGGGTGAAACCCTGCGTTCTGCCCTGCCCGACTGGTGCGACCCCAGCGACCTGGGCATGGTGGTGCAATCTGCCTGCCTGGCGCATGACATCGGCAACCCGCCGTTCGGCCACTCGGGCGAGGACGCGATTCGCAACTGGTTCAATCAGGCGGCCGGGCGCGGCTGGCTCGACGCGATGAGCGAGACCGAGCGCAACGACTTTCTCAATTTCGAAGGCAATGCGCAGGGCTTTCGGGTCCTGACCCAGCTTGAGTATCACCAGTTCGACGGCGGCACGCGCCTGACCTACGCCACGCTGGGCACCTACCTCAAATACCCGTGGACCGCCCGCCATGCCGACTCGCTGGGGTACAAAAAGCACAAGTTCGGCTGTTATCAGAGCGAATTGCCGATCCTTGAGCAGATCGCTGGCAAGCTCGGTCTGCCGCAGCTTGAAGACGAGCGCTGGGCCCGGCATCCGCTGGTTTATCTGATGGAAGCCGCCGACGATATCTGCTACGCGCTGATCGACCTGGAAGACGGTCTGGAGATGGACCTGCTGGACTACGCGGAAGTGGAGTCACTGCTGCTCGGGCTGGTCGGCGATGATCTGCCGGAAACCTATCGCCAGCTCGGCCCGGGCGACTCGCGACGCCGCAAACTGGCAATCCTGCGCGGCAAGGCCATCGAGCACCTGACCAACGCCGCCGCGAGGGCATTTGTCGAACAGCAAGACGCGCTGCTCGCGGGCACCCTGCCCGGTGATCTGGTCGAGCACATGCACGGGCCCGCCAAACGTTGCGTCTTGAGCGCCAAGGACATGGCTCGCAAGAAAATATTCCAGGACAAGCGCAAGACGCTGCATGAAATCGGGGCCTACACCACGCTGGAAATACTGCTCAACGCGTTCTGCGGTGCAGCGCTCGAACAGTTTGGCGGTAAAACCCCCTCGTTCAAGCATCGGCGGATTCTCGACCTGCTGGGCAACAGCGCGCCCGACCCCAAAGCGCCGCTGCACGCCTCTTTTCTGCGCATGATCGACTTCATCGCTGGAATGACCGACAGCTACGCAAGTGAAATGGCCAGAGAAATGACCGGACGCTCGGGTCAAATCTAGTCCTCATCGACAGCCCGAACGCCCGCGCGCTTGCCGACGGGCGTTCGGTCGCTTTTGCTCGACCCTCTGGCAACCCCCGAAAATACGGATGCGCCCTACACGTTTGTCAGACGAATCCTATCGCAGCTTTTCTTGCATCCCTCAATAATTCCCGCCACTTCACTGCCCTGTCGGCACTCATCCACCTGCCTGCGATGCTTACGGGTTCGCATGACGCCTGACGATGCGTAGCGGCATCGCCAACGCCTTTCCGGAAAAATCATGTCCAGAAACAATCTGCGCATCCTGCTGGTCGAGGATCATCCCTTTCAACTGATCGCCACCCAGGTCTTGCTCAACAATCAGGGCTACTTTCTGCTGACACCGGCGCTCACTGCAGCGGAAGCGCTGGCCGCCATGCAGCGCAGCCCCGAGCCCTATGACCTTTTGCTGTGCGACCAGTGCCTGCCCGACCTGAGCGGTTTCGAACTCATCGGCCAGGCCTTCCGCCACGGTCTGGCGCGCTGCGCCATCTTGCTCAGCGGCTTGCCCGATGCGCAACTCGAAGACCTGCAACAGTGCGCCGTGAAGCGCAACCTGCCACTGCTCGGCTACCTGAGCAAGCCCCTGCACGGGCCCGACCTGAGTCGCCTGCTCGACACGCTGTCCGGTCAGGAATAAGCCGCAGCCTCTGCCCGACTCGGCAGCACACAGCGACATTGTGATTGATCGGGGCTTACAGGCCGGGCGATAAAGGGACGACCCGGTCCTGAATCCACTTTCCGCACTGTAGGAAAGCAACACTCAACATGAATGATGATTCCAGACGGTTATAAACAGGTTGTGAATCAGCAACGGATACATACAGAAACACGCTTTGAGTTTTAAACGCAGCGCGGTTCAACGTAGGCGTTTACGTACTCCTATACGTTAATTACTGTAGGACTTTTCCTATATATGCCTGCCGACCAAGTCTCTTCATGTGCCTGCACGATCATCTGAGCTAAGGTGCGCGCTTTCTTCGCTGCTTGTATGGAATAAAATATGAACTCAGTTTTTATCATCGACGACCACCCTGTTATTCGGCTAGGGAAGGTCTGAAGTAGCCGGATGTTTTCCGGCTACCGAGTCCTCAGCACTTTTCAAAAAACGATGCATGTCGAAATTTGCTCAATTATCTTCGCTTTTTAGCTCTTTCGGCCGCTGCAAAGCCTTTTGCGGTAACCATTTCCTGCATTACACGCGCACCTCTCCTGCGCTCGCCAACAAATGTCGGCGGGCCATCCACAGGTTTGACAGGGCGAACAACGTCACCATCTGCGCGGTGTTCTTGGCCAAGCCCCGAAAGCGCACTTTTTCATAGCCAAACTGGCGTTTGATGACCCGAAACGGATGCTCGACCTTGGCGCGAACCTGGGCCTTGGCCTTCTCGATTTTGCGGATCGCCTTGTACAAAATACTGCGTTTTCCGTGCTTTTTGTAAGTGCTGCGGCGGGCGGCAATCTGCCAAATGACCTTGCGCCCAGCGTGTTCTTCGCGCTTCTCGACCCCGGTGTAACCTGCGTCGGCGCAGACTACGTTTTCCTCGCCGTGCAGCAGTTTGGCAACCTGCGTGACGTCTGCCACATTGGCCGCTGTTACTACCACGCTGTGCACCAGGCCTGACTCGTCGTCGGCGCCGATGTGAGCCTTGGCGCCGAAATAGTACTGGTTACCTTTCTTGGTTTGATGCATCTCAGGATCGCGTTTGCCATCCTTGTTCTTGGTCGAACTGGGCGCGTGAATCAGCGTGGCATCGACGATGGTGCCTTGACGCAACGACAAGCCACGGTCGCCCAGATAACCATTAATTACGCCGAGAATCCCGGTCGCCAACTCGTGCTTTTCCAGCAGACGACGGAAGTTGAGAATGGTGGTTTCGTCTGGAATTCGCTCCAGGCTCAGGCCTGAAAACTGACGCAGGATGGTCGTCTCATACAGCGCTTCTTCCATCGCCGGATCGCTGTAGCCGAACCAGTTCTGCATCAGATGAACACGCAGCATCGCCATCAGTGGGTAGGCGGGCCGGCCACCTTCTCCTTTTGGATAATAGGGCTCAATCAGGGCAATCAAACCTTTCCAGGGCACCACCTGATCCATCTCGATCAGGAACAATTCCTTACGGGTCTGCTTGCGCTTGCCGGCATACTCGGCGTCGGCGAAGGTCATCTGTTTCATCATCGAAAAGCTCGGCGACTGGTGTCCGGAGATTTTGCCAAATTAGGAAGTCTTTTTCAGAGTTTCCCTAGAGGGTGTAGACAAAATAAATTAAACTTTCACTCCCTTGTCTGAATAGCCCTCAAGCCATGCCTAAAACCGGACGTCCTCGCTCGATTGCCGCCGAGCACTATCCCGTGCTGGTGAAACTCGCTCATGCACAGCCCTATTCCAGCCAGGCCGAATTGGCGCTCGTATTCTTCGCCGAAACCGGTATCACTGCGCATCCCGACACCTTTGCAAAAGCGTTGAAAATGGCAGGGATTACGCGTGTAAAGCAGCGGGCCAAGGGAAGTTTTCAGTCACCTGAACCTAATAAAGCCTATGGCTACAATGAAACCCACCGCCGCCAACTGCCGGAGCAGCTATATCCGAGTTGCTTGACAGATACCGAGTGGGCACTGGTCGCCGACCTGTTTGAAAGCCAGGGCGGACGAGGAGTGCCACCGCTTCACTCTCGGCGCACGTTGCTGGAAGCCTGTTGCTATGTCGTACGCACGGGGTGCTCATGGCGAATGCTACCCCGCGATTTTCCTCATTGGGACAATGTCTACAAAACGTTCCGCCGGTGGAGCGCTCAAGGCAAGTTCGAGCAAATGCATGATCGCTTGCGAGCTCAATGGCGTGAGCGGGAAGAACGCGCTGACAGCCCGTCAGCAGCGATCCTGGATTCACAGTCGACCCGCAGTTCTCCTCAAGGCGGTGACAGCGGCTACGACGCAGGCAAAAAAGTGAAGGGGCGTAAACGAAGTCTGATTGTCGATACATTGGGCCTGCTGCTGGCTGTCAGTATCAGTGCTGCAAGCGTGCAGGATCGTGACGCGGCGGATGATGCGGTGGCGTACTCGAAGGAAAAATATCCGTCACTGAGCACGCTTTTTGTTGATAGTGCGTACGCAGGAAAATGGGCACAGCGCACCCATCAACTGCACGCTATCGATGTTCAAGTGATCCGTGGCCCGAATAACAGAAGAACAGGGCAATGGCACTCTGAACAAGGCGATCTATTTTCCGTGGAGCCTGTTCAGACTGGATTTGTGGTCATGCCCAAGCGATGGGTAGTGGAGCGAACTCATGCCTGGAATGAGAGAGCTCGGCGACTGATCATGCATCATGATCGCCTTTTTGCGGTAAGCGAGGCATGGGTTTGGTTGGCCGAGGCTCGAATACTCGCGCGCCGACTCACTACATGATTTTGTCTACACCCTCCTAGGGAGACACTGATTTATTCTAAAACCCAGCTGTTGCCCCCCCAGATAAATCAAGGCCTCCAGAGCGTTGCCGGGACGAAAAATCGAATAAATCAGCGACTCCCTAGGGAGACGCTGATTTATTCTAAAACCCAGCTGTTGCCCCCAGATAAATCAAGGCCTCCAGAGCGTTGCAGGGGCGAAAAATCGAATAAATCAGCGCCTCCCTAGCTGTAAGAATGCTGCTGGAGAACGAAAATTATGAAGTGGTGGGTGAGACCGACAACGGTGTCGATGCAATGCAAATGGTTCGCGAATGCATGCCCGACCTGATCATCCTCGACATCAGCATCCCCAAGCTCGACGGGCTTGAAGTGCTGGCCCGCTTCAACACCATGGGCCTGCCCTCGAAAATTCTGGTGCTGACCTCGCAGACCCCCAATCTGTTCGCGATTCGCTGCATGCAGTCAGGAGCGTCTGGCTACGTGTGCAAACAGGAAGACCTGAGCGAACTGCTCAGTTCGGTGAAGGCAGTATTAACCGGCTACAATTACTTTCCCAGCCAGGCATTGACCTGTGCCGTTCGTGAAGATGGAAATCCGAGCGAGCTGGAGTTATTCAAGTTGGTCAACGATCGCGAATTGATGGTCTTGCAGTTGTTCGCGCAGGGACGCTCCAACAAGGAAATAGCCAAGGGCATGTTTCTGAGCAACAAGACGGTGAGTACTTACAAAACCCGTCTTATGCAAAAACTGAAAACCAAAACCTTGGTAGAACTTATCGAGATGGCAAAACGTAACGCGCTAGTGTGCTGTTCGCGAAATATCTTTTCGTTATTTTCGGCTACACTTCAGATGTCATCCCAGCCGTGGAGAGCTTATCGTGAGCGCTCTGGACATCACGCTTAGCCTTGAAGAAACGATCGAACTCAAACGACGCGTTCGCTCTGCCACCATACCTCAGCGAGAGGGTCGTCGAGCACGCATAATCCTGCTGGCTGCCGAAGGTGAAACCCGAGACAACATTGCACGTTTGACGGGCTTTTCCTGCCCAACGATCACGCTCTGGTGCCAGCGTTTCCAGGCTCGTCGACTGGACGGACTGGTCGACGAACCTGGGCGTGGACGCAAGTCATCTTTGCCTGCCGAGACAGTTCGCCGTGTCCTGGAACAGGTCACCCGTCCTCGCATCGGAGAACCACGCTGGAGCTGTCGGAGCATGGCAAAGGCGGCGGGTATTTCCTCGACCACCGTCCATAAGCTGTGGGCTGCCAATGATTTAAAGCCCCACCTGACGCGCACATTCAAGTTGTCCAACGATCCGCAGTTTGAGGAGAAATTCTGGGATGTGATCGGGCTTTATCTGGCCCCACCGGATAAGGCTTTAGTGTTGTGCTGTGATGAGAAAAGCCAGGTTCAGGCGTTGGAGCGAACACAGCCGGGTTTGCCTTTGGGCATCGGTCATATCCAGACTAAATCCCATGATTACACCCGTCATGGCACGGTCACGTTATTCGCCGCACTGGATTACCTCCAAGGAAAATTGATCAGCAGCATCGAGCGTCAGCACCGGCATCAAGAGTGGTTGGCCTTTCTCAAGAAGATCAATAAAGAAACGCCCAAACACCTCCAGCTTCATCTGATCGTCGATAACTACGCGACCCACAAGCATGCCGCAGTGAAGGCCTGGCTGGCGAAGCATCCGCGTTTTCATATTCATTTCACGCCGACCTCCAGCTCTTGGATGAACATGGTTGAACGCTTCTTTCGAGACATCACGGTGTATCTTCGCGACGGCAGTTTTGCCTCGGTTCGCGAGCTGGAGAGCTCCATTACAGCGTTCATGGCGTTACGTAATGCTCAGCCGACCCGATACGTTTGGAACGCAAAGGGAGAGGAGATTCTGAACAAAATTCAACGGGCGCGTGAAGCACTTGAAACCGCAGGCAATAAGTAACTTATTTCGAAAACATCACACTAGTGTGAGATAACGGATGTCCAAGCGCTTGAGACAATTATTAATACTGGCCAAAAGCCTGTGCCTGGCCTGCGCTGTCCAGGCCAGCCCCGAGGCGGCCGACCATTACACCCTGCTCGGTCGCTCGAGCCCGGCTCACATGGACGTGAAGCTGGACAGCGGCCAGTGGCAGTGGGTGCGAGGGCGACGCGAGCTGATCCTCGGTACGTCGACGCCTGATTACCCACCGTTCGACATCACCATTTCCGGCAACGATTACGAGGGTATAACTGCCGATTACGCTGGCATCATCTCAGGTGCTCTGGACCTGCCGATCAGGGTGCAGCGCTTTGAAAACCGCGACGCCGCGATCAAAGCACTGGTCGACGGCAGGATTGATCTGCTGGGCACCGCCAATGGCTTCGAGGTGAGGGAGCGCAATATCCGGCTGTCACAGCCCTATTCGGTGGATCAGCCGGTGCTGGTGACGCGGATCGGCGAAACACGTCCGCTGAACGATGGCCTGAAAGGCATGCGCCTGAGCATGGTCTACCACTATTTGCCGCCAGCCGATATCGAAGCCACGTACCCCGGCGCCAATCTCAAGACCTACCCGTCCTTTCAGAATGCGATCAACGCGGTCGCTTTCAATCAGGCCGACGTCTTTGTCGGCGACACGATTTCAACGCAATACATCATCAACAAGGGCTATCTGAATAACGTACAGATGGCCAGTTTCGGCAAACACGAAGCCAATGGCTTCAGTTTTGCCGTGCGCGACGACAACACGCGATTGCTGGACGTCATCAATCAGACGCTCAAAGCGATTCCGGTCGATGAACGCATCGACATATCCCGGCGCTGGAGTGCCGGCAACGATCTGATGCTCACCGACCAGAAGCTGCAACTGACGCAACGCGAAGAACGCTGGATCGCCCAGCACCCCACTGTCCGGGTAGTGGTCAACGAGGCTTACGCTCCGCTGACCTTTTTCGACGCCAAGGGCAACTTTCGCGGGATCACCGCCGACCTGCTCGAACTGGTGCGCCTGCGTACCGGGCTGAAATTCGACGTCAAGCGCTCGCCGAGCCTGACCGACATGCAAAACCAGGTCAGTCAGGGCCAGGCGGACATGATCGGTGCGCTGGTCTCCAGCGACGAACGCGAGGACCGCCTGAGCTTCACCCGCCCCTACATCGACAATTCATTCGTGCTGGTCACTCGCAAAGGCCAGGGCTCACCGAGTTATCTGGAACAAATGGATGGCAAGCGTCTGGCCATTACCCAGGGCAGCCCGATGCTTGAATGGCTGCGACGCAAATACCCCAAGGTCGTGCCGCTGGAAATAGACAACCCGTTTCAGGCGCTGGACATGCTTGCAGTGGGCAGGACCGAAGGAGCGGTCACGTCACTGCTCAGCGCAAACTACTTTCTGTCGTCCGGCATCTTCGAAGAGCGCCTGCACATGAGCGCCACCATTGGCGAAGAACCGGCGCTGATCTCAATGGCAACCTCACGCGACGCGATCGAGCTGAGCTCGATTCTCGACAAGGCGCTGGCCAGCATCGCGCCTCAGGACCTGGCTGCAATCAACAATCGCTGGCGCGCCTACACACCGTCCAGCGCCAAATGGCACGATTATCAGCGCCTGATCTATCAGATTGTGATCGGTGCCGGCTTGCTGCTGATCGGCCTGCTGGCCTGGAACGCCTGGATGCGCCAGCAGATCCGCCAGCGCGAAGCCGCCGAGCGAGCGCTAAGCGATCAGTTCGAATTCATGAGTGCGCTGGTCGACGGCACGCCCCACCCGATCTACGTGCGCGATCGCGATGGTTTGCTGCGCATGTGCAACGACAGTTACCTCACCACCTTTTCAGCGCGGCGTGAAGACATTATCGGCAAGAGCGCCACCGAAGGCGTACTGGGCAATGCTTTCGAAGCGCGGGAATACGCTGCCGACTATCAGCGGGTCATGGCCAGCAACACGGCGCTGATCCTTGACCGGCCGATGCGCATCGGCGACCGTCAGCTGACCATCTACCACTGGATTCTGCCGTTTCGTGACTCGCTGGGCGAAGTACAAGGCATTATCGGCGGCTGGATCGATATCAGCGAGCGTCGCCAGCTCATTGAAGAACTGCAGGCGGCCAAGGAGCAGGCGGACGCCGCCAGCCGCGCGAAAAGCACCTTTCTCGCCACCATGAGCCATGAAATCCGCACGCCCATGAACGCAAAGAAATCTGCAGCTTGGGGAATTGGTAGAATTGAGGACAGGTGCAGCATCGTGTGGTTCGCCAAGACATCGAAGCTCACCGAGAGCTGAACACTGCATTGCAACCCGCTGCTGCTCTGTTTCGTGACCTCGACGCCGCTATGACCAAAGCCCAGTCTGCCATGATTAGGTTCTCAATCGGCCTTAACCTTGACGGTACTAAAAAGACCGAACAAGAGCAGATGCAAGATCGTATGTCCACCCAAGACCTGCCACTGTCTACGAGCATGGTGGGAACACCAGACTATTCTAATATTGACTCAGGTAGACGCCGCCAAACCGGTCCAATCGGAGAGTTTTGGAACTGGGCATTGGGTATTAAAGACAAAGCTAAGGAGCCGCTGATTTATTCGATTTTTCGTCCCTGCAACGCTCTGGAGGCCTTGATTTATCTGGGGGCAACAGCTGGGTTTTAGAATAAATCAGCGTCTCCCTAAGAATGTGGAGCCTGTGCTGGGCGAGCCAGTTCTACCGGATATCAATCTCGGCTCCCAGACCTTCAATAGTCATAGTGACAAGAATCTAAACTATCAAGCGATGGCATCCCGCATGCCAACCCTGTTTGACACGCTGAGTTCTATGCAAGGTTTAGTGGGAGACAGCAGCCAGATGCATCAAGCCGTCCAAACCACTCAGACTATCAATACTCCTATTACAGTAGAGGGTGCGAACGTAAATGTCACTATCAACGGTAGTGCGACTGAGAAGGATCGCAATGACATGATGGACTTTATCAACAACTCTATGCGTGAGCAGCAATTAAAGGTTCCAGGCATTGCCAAAGATGCTATTCGTGACGCTTTAGGTCAAGTCAGATCACAGCAAGCTGAACGCATGTAAGGACTGATAAAACCAATAACCATGGCATACATTAAAAATCTAATAAGGGCTGTTGTTGTGTCGCTTGCCCTTTTCATCCCACTCTATACACTGAAATCTGAATATGCTTTTGAAACAAGGGTAGAGACAATACTTTTACAAAATCGCAAAAATACTAACGCTCAGATCCTTGAGTCACAGGCCAAAGTACTCAGCACCGTTAACGAAGTGTCTAAAGCTACTCGAATGCTCGCTATCATCCTGTGCCAACAGCAGGCTGACCCCAATATCTGTATCAACCCAGACGGAGAACCCCACAAATGAAAACACGGTACAACCAGATTCTTAATCAGTACGACCGTTATGAAGCTGCCTACAAATACCTTGAGGATCACTACGGCGCTCATGTTCCTTATATGCACCATGAGTTAGTGTCCCATTTGGTGCGTTGTTTAGGGAAGGTCTGAAAAAGCCTTTTCTTCAAAAGTCGAAGCCAGTAAATACAGGCGCTCCAGCCCGGTTCCTCTCCAAAAAAATGTGCTTTTTCAGAGGATACTTAGGGAGACGCTGATTTATTCTAAAACCCAGCTGTTGCCCCCAGATAAATCAAGGCCTCCAGAGCGTTGCAGGGACGAAAAATCGAATAAATCAGCGCCTCCTTAGAGGGTGGCGTATCCGAGCAACTTGAGTTGAGAGAGCAAATACTCCTTGACAAAAGTTGTCTTTTGTATAACACTGCGTGTCCACACGCGGTGTACGCTCCAACCGGAATTGCGTCTGCGAAGCAAACGATCTTCGCACCACTGCAGACCTACCTGATACCCCTCTACTAATACAATAGTGTCCATACAAAACTAAAAGCTCTTGCTTCTACTCTGTCGGGACGACAACAATTAACACCGCTTCCAACTGGTAGCATCTACCAATGACTGAATAGTTATCTATTCAAGAGTTTACCCCCAGTCGTCGACGACTGAGCATTACACTTTTTCTTTGGGTAATTGGTATTCACCAATTTATGTTACCCAACTACTCTTTCCATCTCTCTGACTTTCAAGCACTCCTTATCGCAAGCGATGGAGTATTGTCTCTTTGTTTGAGTGCAGATCGGCCATACTGCCAACAACTCTCTGTCCGATAGGACAACCTACAATTACAAGGAAATTAAAAATGACTTTTCAAGCTCCAAATAATGTAACCGCCAATGTTCTCTATGACGCTTTAACCCGCTTTGGCATTGATCAAGCTGCACAGATGGACTACTTCAATAACTTGGTAGTGTCTGGCTCTAACGCCGCTGGCATTCCTGCCTTCGTTGCAAGCGTTAAAGCTCCAGCAGACACAGGAAGCCTGCCACCAACTTATGGTGATACGGTAATTAACCTAACCAAGTATTCGCTACCTGAAGCGTTCGCGCTTACTGGAAATGTGGTGAATGGGACCACTGGCGTTCTATACGATGTCAGTTTCCGTGATGTAACTTCGACAAGCGCTACAGTCCATGTCGCATCGTACAACTCGACAGGTGGTGAAGTCCCAAGCCTTGACGTCAAGGTGGCTGTTAAGATCTCTGTGTAGGCCGGAGGGAAATTTTCTTCTCGCCCGCCCAACGGCTTGCCGTCCGTCAAACCACTGTTGATCCATACAGTGTGCCGAGCTAGGCTCTGGAAAAATCGCATTTCCAAAGGCCACCTCCAATGACTACTGACCTGACCAACGATGAGGGTTTCGACTGCTTCTTCTCCCGTGAAGAGATGCTTGAACAGCAATGCAGACTCTTAATCGAAGAGACAGGCCAGTCATGGCTTGAGATAAAGCGTGCTCGCCAGAGTATCGCCAAGCTGGTGCAGATGAACGCACAGCTCTACTCAGACCTTACCTCACTCAAGAAAGAGCACCACCGCTTGAGATGGGAACTGTCCGAGCACCTTCGCCTCGGAGGCAAGGAAGCTGGTAAACAGAGCAATGCCTATCTGGGTGCATATGGTCGTACAGAATAACCCTATAAAACCAATGGAAAACCCTTGACAGCCCCTAATTACGTAGGGGCTTTCTTGTATCTGTCGCATTTTCCCTTAATAAGTCGCCACTGAACGGTGTAAGGCTTCAGGTTGGTAGCACTTCCTCCAAGCCCCCGTTTTCATTGGTCCAAACCCTTGTGTGAAGATTCTTTTTCAAGGGATTGTGGCACTTGGCGAGCTTTGACAGGCATCAGTATTACTAAGCAAATTGCTATCGCTCTCTCTCTTTTACTATAAAAACGCAAGAACTGACAGATTTCGACAAGGACCTGCTGGTTAGACTCAGTTTTTTGAAATCCTGTCAATTCTTTTTCACCATGCATCCAAATAAGAAATATTCCTATTTTCTCATTAATTCCAATCAATCTTATAAATTCAAAAGTCAAGAAAATTACTAAGGATTCGGTAGATATCCAGTTGTCCGAGGTCAGCCGTGTGCTTTAGGGCAGGGTCTACGGCATACGCTCCGTGCATACGCCAGAACTCACAGAGTCGTGTGCATTAGGGTTGAATTTAGCAATGCATACAGATAAACTGATCGCATCTAGAGTCATAAGCATACAGAGACCCTGACATGACCAACATTGCATACATCCGAGTTTCGACAGTTGATCAGAACACTGATCGTCAACTTGACGGCATGACCTTCGACAAGGTGTTCACTGACAAACTGTCAGGCTCCGACACAAACCGTCCTCAGTTGCTCGCCATGATCGATTGGGCACGCGCAGGAGATGTTGTTCATGTGCATTCGATTGACCGTCTAGCACGCTCTATGGCTGACCTTCTCAAGATCGTTGCCGACTTCAACGCAAAGGGCGTACACGTCCACTTCCATAAAGAATCTATGGTGTTCACTGGTGACGACTCACCTATGCAGAAACTCATGTTGAACATGATGGGCAGCTTTGCCCAGTTTGAAAGAGAGGTGATGAAAGAGCGCCAGCGGGAAGGTATCGCGAAGGCCAAGGAGAAAGGAGTTTACAAAGGTCGAGTGAAGACCGTGGATGATGCTGCGATCCTGGCCCTGCTGAGTGCTGGTAAGTCTGTCCGTGTTGTCGCCGCTGAACTCGGCGTCAACCCCTCCACAGTTCAACGTGCAAAGAATGCCTCAAAAGGTTGAGAAAGCCCCCACAGGTAGGTGTGTACGTGATACCGAGATTAAAGAGTAGTTTATCTACAGGCCACGTCCTGTAAGGGCTTCAGCCTACACCTGAGTGCAAGTTAACCGTGTTCTACCCTCAAGGCGAGCAGCCTATGAGCATCCACCCTTCAAGAATCCTTGCCCGCCACGGTGCGGCACCCTCTGTGCCTGAGCACAGGGTGCTATCCCTTCTAAGGTGCTCCAACAATCAACACCCCACAGTTGACTGGTCCACCCTTGAACAGACATGAGGACACCATCATCTGATTGGCTGATCTGAGCCTCATGCCCACCTGCGTCCGAGTCAGCCACCCTATTTCAAGCAACCCCTTTGGTTATTTTAAAATTAATAAAGAGAACTATTCTCACCCTCGTCAGCTGTTAAGAGGGTGTCTCTTAAACTCCAGCTTCAGGCGAGCCACATTATTTTTCCCTGAGCTGAATCAGAGAACACCCTCAAGTGCATGACTCTCGCGGCGCGGGGGTGGGAATTCGTCAGAAAATCGACCCTGAGTGCATATTCACTGTAGGAGCCCGGCAAGCGGGGCGTGTAGAATCAATGCCCCCCCCCGCAAGAACCAGAATCCAGCACTGAAGCACCCAATACCAAACCCAGCAATCGCCCCCAAAATTTCATGTCCGGACGCACTGCCCAAGCCAAAGCCCACTAAGTATCCTCTGAAAAAGCCCATTTTTTTGGAGAGGAACCGGGCTGGAGCGCCTGTATTTACTGGCTTCGACTTTTGAAGAAAAGGCTTTTTCAGACCTTCCCTAATGTCGAGATTATCAGCATTAGCCATACGAAAAAGCTGACTACAGAGATTACGATACCCTTCATTCTTGTTGCTCCATGTTGTTTTGCGTCAATTTGCCACTACCGAGGTGGCGGTGCAAGTAGCTTTGCTACAAGCGATAAATCTCTCGTTTCAGCTCACCAGACTCGTAACGAGCCTCTTGCTTCAGAAACTTTGCGTATTCATCTTGCTGCACCTTAGAATCAAGATTAGGCAGGTGATGGAGCACTTCATCGTTAGCAGTCACTTTATAAGTACCAGTGACACGGTCCGCACCAAGGTATCTATAAGTTTGACTTTGAAGCGTGCTGAATACGCTGGCTTCGCACACGACGATTGTACGATCATCCACAACCATCTCGTAGCCTACGCCTTGCAAAAGCGCATTCAGCTTCACGATATCATCATCAAGTAGGTCATTCTCCACGTCTATCATGTCGTCAAGCGTTGCTGGGGCTGGCACTGCCTGGAGCATTACACGCTCTTTCTCCAACCGGTCAATCTGGTCTGTGACACGATCAAGAACATCCGTGATTTCCTTCACCATCCCATAGCGCACCAAACCTTCAGCCGCATGGGATGACTGCTTACGCAACTCGATTAGCTCTCCATCGATTTCAATCTGACGCTTTTCACTTGCTGTCAAATTCTGGCTTTGTGATGCCCTTACTAATGCGGCATGTGCCGTCTGTGACCTGATGAAGTCAAACACGGCGTAGGGGATGGATCGTTTATTCGTGCAACCACCTGCGTTAGAACCAAACCTGTGGCGGCTCACACAGAGCATCGTCAATGCTCCTTTTTGTCCGCCAACACAGTAGTTTTTACCGCACCGAGCACACTTAACCAGACCTGATAGCAAATATTTGGATGAGGCAGCTTTGGGTTTAACGCCATCAGTCAGTCGCTTCTGTACACGAAACCAAAGCTCTTTACTCACCACGGCGGGCCACACGTCTTCAATGTCATTCCAGCGTCCAACGGCCACAGGGTTTCTCAGCCAGCGGCGGAAGGTCGAAGGACTGATCGTTTCGAATTCTGGATGTTGTCCTTTGAGCCTTCCAAGAATTCGACGCTCACCAATACCCGCCGCATAGTCTTCAAAAACCTGAGTGACGAATGGTGCGATATCGTCACGCAGTTTCCCGTCCCGGATCCAGAGTGGCATACGTCTGGTAGCACCTTCCCCAGCAGCGGCTTTAGCTCGCTTGGTCTGATAGGCAGCTCTAAGGCGACGGCTTAGGGAGTCAGAATACTGGTGTGCCTGCTGTACCTTGGCGACGAGCAGGAACAAGTGGTTGCTGTTCACTGATGCTCTGTCATATGTGATTCCGTCGTCCAGTGTCACAAGGTCAACACCAGCGTTCACAATGCGGGAGAGTAGAGGGAGCATTTCCATTGGCTCCATACGTCCTGCACGGTCTATCTGTTCAATCAGGATGGCAGAGCCTTTAGGGATAGCGCCGTTTTCTATCGCTGCTAAAAGACGACCGAAAGCATTGTCGAGGTGCGCACCACTAAAGCCTGATTTGCCTAGGGAGGCGCTGATTTATTCGATTTTTCGTCCCTGCAACGCTCTGGAGGCCTTGATTTATCTGGGGGCAACAGCTGGGTTTTAGAATAAATCAGCGTCTCCCTAGGTCTTGGTAGCTAGTCTCTCCGCTTAACTTGTATTCAGGGTTTGCCAGTAGCCAATTTGCAACCATGTCCGTCTGACGCTTGAGGCTATCGCCATGGCGTTGCTTAAGACTGGAAAACCGAACGTAAGAAAAAGCCAATTTCTGCACTGACACCGCCCCCTGATAGATTTTCAAATCATAATACTGTGCCTATCATAGCGGTGATCGGCATGCTTGAACTGGCACTCAAACGCGCTGATCACGGCGAGCTGGATCGCCCCGCCATTGAAGTGGCCAACGGCTCGGCCAACGAGCTGCTGGACCTGATCGGCGATATTCTCGACATCGCACGCATCGAATCCGGGCGGCTGGCGCTGAATCCGGAACGCGCCAACCTGCGCCAGCTGGCGGAGTCAGTGGTGCGGGTGTTCGACGGCCTGTCGCGCCAGAAAGACCTCGACCTGGTGCTGGAACTGGACAGCCGGATCAACACCGACGTGCTGATCGACCCGCTGCGGTTCAAGCAGATCCTGTCTAACCTGGTCAGCAACGCGATCAAATTTACCCGCTGCGGGCAGGTGAAGATCAGTCTGCAGGCCCCCGACACGCCTGATCCACAACAACTGCATGTGCATCTCACCGTGCAGGACAGCGGCATCGGTATCAGCGTCGAGGATCAGCGACGCCTGTTCGAACCCTTCGCCCAGGCTGACAACACCGGTCAGATGGCCAGAACCGGCGCCGGCCTGGGGCTGGTGATCTGCCGCAGCTTGTGCACGATGATGGGCGGCAGCCTGTCACTCGACAGTGAGCCGGGAATCGGTACTCGAATCAATATGCAGTTGATGCTGACCACGCTCGAGCCACTGGCCAGTCAGCCTGCCGCCCTGCCTGCCGTGCAGCAGGCGCAGCAGGTTCTGAACATCCTCGTCGTGGATGACCACCCTGCCAACCGACTGCTGCTGTGCGAGCAACTCGGTTTCCTCGGTCATCACTGCGAAATGGCCGAAAATGGCGCCCAAGGGCTGCAACGCTGGTTGGCCGGGGACTTCGATCTGGTGGTCGCCGATTGCAATATGCCGGTCGTGAATGGCTACGACCTGACGCGCGCGATCCGCGCCCGCGAGCTTGCCGACAGCCTGCCACGCTGCCGAGTGCTTGGTTTTACCGCCAATGCCCAGCACGAGGAAACCCAGCGCTGCCTGGACGCCGGCATGGATGATTGCCTGTTCAAACCCATCAGCCTGAAGACCCTCAACGAGCAACTGGCGCAATTGACGCCGCTGCCGCGCAAAGCAAAGCCGTTCAGCCTGCAAAGTATCAGCAGTCTGACCGGTGATCGTCCGGAAATGGTCGAGCGGCTGATCGCTCAGTTGCTGTCCAGCAACAAGGATGATCAATTGACGCTTGCCGACCTGCTGCGCGATGGCGATCGCAGAAAAATCAGTGAAATGGCCCACAGGATCAAAGGCGCTGCACGGATTATCAATGCCGACAAAGTCAGTCAGGCCTGTGATGACCTTGAACACGCATGCGAGCAGGAAGGGTCAGAGACGCAACTGAAGGCCTGCCATGAAGCGCTGGACCTGGCGATGAGCGAGCTTGAGAAGGCACTGAAAGCGCAACAGCGCTGAGGGCGGCATCAGGCTGACACAGCACAAACAGCAAAGAGAAGAGAACAGCGGAAGGCGTAGCGAAAGAAGCGTAAAAACGAAAGGGAGCAGGCACGGGCCTGCTCCCTCTTGCATCAGGCGGCCGGGTTGATTTCTTTTTCCGGGTACCAGACGTCGATCAGCGGGCTGACAGTGACTTCTGTCAGTTCGCTGCGGCCTTTCAGCCAGGCTTCGACAGCAGCACGCTGCTCTTCGCTCACCGAGCCACGCTTGCTCAGGCAAACCAGACCGAAGTCGCCGCCGCCCACATAACCAAGACCGTTGGCTTCCATCGCTTCTTTCAGGAAAGCGTCGAGGAAAGCGTCGATTGCCTTGTCATCCAGCTCTTGCTTGAAGTCCAGGTTCAGTTCGAAACCCAATTCCTGGAACTCGTCTACACACAGTTTTTTGCGCAGACGGCGGGAGCGGTTAGTGGCCATGGGACAATCCTCATCAATAAATACCGGGCGGCACTTTACCAGCTTGACGACTTAAATGCCCGACAATTGCTGCGGGTTGCAGATGCAGCATGTTCTGACCGGCACCTGAGCAAGGGTGCGCAAAAAAATTCTCACTTGAGCACCTGCCCCCATCACACGCCTGCCCCGCTTGGGGCATAATGCCGCTCGTTCGCCGCGCATTCTCACTTATCACGAACATTTCCTGCGCGTTCACTATAGTCATCGAACAGCATTATCGAGTTATAGAATAGTTACCGGGGGAATTCATCCATGCCCTCTTTTTTATTTCCCTCTTTACGGTAGGGTTTTATTCAATGATCAAGTCGCTCCGTCCACTGCTGCTCGCTTCGCTGCTTTTGCCACTGGCGCTCCCCGCCCACGCTGCCGTCATCAACACCACCCTGCCACCCAAGGTTCAACAGGCCCTGAAAGCTAGCAAACTCGGCGATGATGCGCTCTCGCTGGTCATGCTGCCGCTCAACGGTCCGGGTACACCCACCGTATTCAATGCCGATGTGTCGGTGAATCCGGCTTCCACCATGAAGCTGATCACCACCTACGCCGCGCTGGAAATGCTCGGCCCGACCCACCAGTGGAAAACCGAATTCTTCACCGACGGCACTCTGAGCAACGGCGTCTTGCGTGGCAACCTGTACCTCAAGGGCGGTGGCGACCCCAAGCTGAACATGGAAAAACTCTGGCTGCTGATGCGTGATCTGCGGGCCAACGGTGTGCAGCAGGTGACGGGCGATCTGGTACTGGATCGCAGCCACTTCGTCCAGCCGCAACTGCCGGTGTTCAACGATGACGGCAACGATGACAACAAGCCGTTTCTGGTCAAGCCCGACGCGCTGATGGTCAACCTCAAGGCCCTGCGTTTCGTGACGCGCAACGATGACGGCCGAATTCTGGTGTCGGTCGAGCCGCCGATTGCCACCATTCGCATCGACAACCAGGTCAAGGCGGTTGCCTCGAAACAATGCACCGGCGACGTGCGCTACAACCCGGTGACGCAACCGGACGGCAGCGTCAATGTGACCGTGACCGGTCAGTTGGGCAACGGCTGCAACTCGCAGACTTACCTGTCCCTGCTCGATCACCCGACCTACGCAGCAGGCGCAGTTCGCGCCATCTGGCAGGAACTGGGCGGCACCATTCTGGGCAAGGACCGCGTCGGCGTATTGCCTGGCAACGCCAAGCTGCTCGCCAAAGCATTTTCACCCGATCTGGTGGAAGTCATCCGTGACATCAATAAATTCAGTAACAACACCATGGCCCAGCAGCTGTTCCTCAGCCTCGGCGAAGAGTTTCGCAACGAAGCCGACGGTGACGACGGCAAAGCTGCACAACGCGTGATCCGTCAGTGGCTGGCGAAAAAAGGCATCACTGCGCCGCATCTGGTCATGGAAAACGGTTCCGGGCTGTCTCGCGCAGAACGCGTCAGTGCCCGCGAAATGGCGGTCATCCTGCAAGCCGCATGGCGCAGCCCATATGCCGCCGAATTCATGAGTTCGATGCCGCTGGCCGGGCTCGATGGCACGATGCGTAAACGCCTCAAGCGTACTCCGCTGCTCGGCGAAGCCCACATCAAGACCGGCACGTTGAACACAGTACGCGCCATCGCCGGCTTCAGCCGCGACAGCAACGGCAATACCTGGGCGGTCGTGGCGATTCTCAACGACCCGCGCCCTTTCGGTGCCTCGTCGATTCTGGACGAAGTGCTGATCGACCTGTACCGCCAGCCCAAACTGGCCAACACCACGGTTTCGATCCAGCAACAGTAGAATCGCAACACCCGAACAGGTCCGCCGTGCAGCGGGCCTGTTCATGTCGGATCAGCCTGTTTCAAATTCTGCCGGGCTCAGCCATCCAGTCAAAGCTGCTCCGGCTCGACGCGATCACGACCGCCCTGCTTCGCTGCATAGACGCCCGAGTCGGCGCGCAGCAGCATGGCGTCGATGCCCTCGCCCGCACGCCTGCTCGCGATCCCGAAGCTGGCCGTCACCACATGATCGACGCCTTCGATAACCTGATTGCGCAATGCCTCACGCAGGCTCAAGGCCAGTTGATAAGCCTGTGCGCTTCGCGTGCCCGGGCACACCACCATGAACTCTTCGCCACCCAGACGACAGAACACGTCGTCGCTGCGCAGTCGCTGGCTGATCTTTTCCGAAATCGACCTGAGCACCTGGTCGCCTGCAGCATGCCCGAAACGGTCATTGATACGCTTGAAGTGATCGACGTCGAGCATGATGATCGAAAGGTCACCCCCATGCCGGTCGATCCTTTTCAGCTCGGCCTGCATGCGATCCTGAAAAAAGCGCCGGTTATAGGCGCCGGTCAGTACGTCGGTGACCGACAGCGCTCGCAACTCCTGCTCGACGCGCTTGAGGTCGGTGATATCGGACACAAACCCGTGCCACAACACGCTGCCATCGGCCAGCCGCTCCGGCGTGGAGGCCGCGCTCAGCCAGCGCAGCCCCTTGCGTGGCAGCTCGACCCGGTACTCCTCGCTCCAGGCAGTGAGGTGCCTTGCGCTGGCAAGAATCGAGGTCCTGACCCGGGCAAGGTCGGCCGGCTCAATACGGCGCATCACTGCATCGGCGTCGCCGAGCAGTTGAGCCTCGCCCACCTCGAACAGTTCGCACATGCCCGCACTGGCGTACCTGAAACGCGCACTGCCATCGGTCGCCAAGTGGTATTGATAGATACCGCCAGGCACCTGAGAACCCAGCTTTTTCAGTAACTGTCCTTGCTCGGCAAGGGCCTGGTTGACGCGCTTGTGCTCGGTGACGTCGATGCACACGGCCAGATAGCCGGTCCACAGCCCCTGGTCGTCACGCACCGCAGTGACCAGCATATCCACCACCAGCGTGCTGCCGTCACTGCGTTGCAGCGTCCACTCCTGCGACGGATGCGTTCCATCCTGTACCGCGTCGAGGAACATCAGTTGGGCGGCGCTGATCGGCTGCCCGCGCTCCCGACTCAGGCTGCTGGCGCGGGCTTCGAGCTCGGCGGACTGATAGAGGTCCATGAGGTGGAACTTGCCCAGGATCTGTTCCTGAGGGTAACCGAGCATCTTCTCCGCGCCGACGTTGAACATGTTGATCAACCCGTCCAGATCGGTAGCGATGATCGCCACTTCGGTCGCGGCGTCGAGCACGTTGCGCAACTGCCCGTGCGCAGCGCGCAGTTGCAATTCACGCTGGCGCAGCTCGCGGGTACGTTGCGCAACACGCTGCAAGGCGCGCTGACGCTGGCTGATCAGGGTGTACAGCAAGGCGCTGAGCATCAGGCTCAACAGCCCGCCCAGCCACAGGACCCGGCCCGGCATCATGATCTGATTGCTGAGGTTGAAAATCTGCGTCGGGCGAACCTCGATCAGGTAATCCCTGTCGCCCAGGCTCAGCAGGCTGCTGGCGTACAGCCTGTTGTGGATGGCAGCCACCGGCGACTGGTAGACCGGCTCGGGTCTGGCCGGCGAACTGAGGTCCTGCATGGTCACCGCCAGGTTGTCCTGCTCTGCGGTGCCCACATTCATCAATTGCGCCAGGCTGATGACCGCCGTCACATACCCGTTCAGCTGCGCTGGGGTCCGGCCAGACGAGAACACTGGCGCCACCAGCAAAATACCGTAGGCGTCGGGCGGATCCAGCAAGCGAATGCGCGGCGTGGCGACAATTCGCTTGAGCAGGCGCGCACGTTCCAGCGCAGAGCGGCGCACCTGCTCCGAAGCAATATCGAACCCCAATGGCGATGGCGTTTTGCTAACGGTTTGCAGGAAGCGCACCGGGAAGTACTCATTGCGCACACCGGCAATTTTCAGCGCGCCGCTGTCGGTCATCTCGCGTATGGCGTAATCGGTAATACCGTCCGCATGCGCCTGCTCCTCGAACGCAGCCCGCTCTTCTCTGGTGACGCGAGGGGTCCAGGCATACGCCTGGGTGCCCAGCAGTAATGGCGCGACGAAGCCGTCGAACTCCGATTGCTCGACTCGCTGGGAAAAGATGAAAAAGCGGCTCAGGGTGTCCAGCCGGGTAACCTGCCGGTCCAGACGCTCCTGAAGACGGCTGAAGCGCTCTGCTGCAAGCATGTCGAAACGCTGGTGGACCTGACGCTGATACAGCTCGTTGTCCGCCAGCGCCAGCATGACGGTCAGTGCAATGCCGATCAGAAAAGCCAGAACCGCTACCAGCCATGCAGAGCGCTGACCATTGATAAAACTCAGAATTCTGAGTCTGAAACGTTTAGCGGTCATAGACAGAAACTCATGACGCCAACGAACTGAAGCGTCAAGCTGGCTATTGATCTTTTATAGCTACTCGCCAGTAGTTTGCCTAGTGGACGATGAACAAACTTGTACAAAGGCACGACAAATCAGTTCACCGCCCGGTTTTTCCGGATCAAGCGCGCGCCATGATTTTCCAGGCGCGGTGAATCTTGCCGTTGCGGGCAAAGTCCGGGTCGATGGTCTGCGCGGTGATGTCTTCGACCGCATAGCGCTGGCTGAGGTTTTCATCGAGCACGAACTTGCGGAAGTTGTTGGAGAAATACAACACACCGCCCGGGGCCAGACGCGCCATCGCCAGATCGATCAGTTCGACCTGATCACGCTGCACATCGAAAATACCTTCCATGCGCTTGGAGTTGGAGAACGTCGGCGGATCGATGAAGATCAGCTCGTACTCGTCGCGATTGGCCTGCAGCCAGGCCATCACGTCCCCCTGCTCCAGACGGTTCTTGTCGGAAAAACCGTTGAGCGACAGGTTGCGCCGTGCCCAGTCCAGATAGGTGCGTGACAGGTCGACGCTGGTGGTGCTGCGTGCACCGCCCTTGGCGGCATGCACACTGGCCGTAGCCGTGTAGGCAAACAGGTTCAGGAAGCGCTTGCCCGCGGCCTCGCGCTGGATACGCATGCGCATCGGGCGGTGATCGAGAAACAGGCCGGTGTCCAGGTAATCCGTCAGGTTGACCAGCAACTTGACGCCGCCTTCGCTGACTTCCAGAAACTGCCCCTGCGCACTCTGACGTTCGTACTGTTTGGTGCCGCTCTGGCGCTCGCGACGCTTGATCACCACACGACTCTTGTCGATGTTCAGCGCCTGCGGAATGGCTGCCAGCGCGTCGAACAGTCGGGCCGAGGCTTTTTCCGGATCGATGGTCTTGGGCGCGGCGTATTCCTGAACGTGCACCCAGTCGTGGTACAGGTCGATCGCCAGCGAATACTCGGGCATGTCGGCATCGTAGACGCGGTAGCAGTCGATGCCTTCACGGCGCACCCACTTGCCCATCAGCTTGAGGTTCTTTTGCAGGCGGTTGGCAAACATCTGCCCGCCTTCGCTCAGGCGCGCCTGCTCGACCACCACCGGTTCCGGCTTGATCGGGTTGCCGTTCTTGTTAAGTTTACGCTCCACCACCTCGGCTTCGACCGGGTTCTCACGCTCGACCTGACGCTGCTCGGGGGTCCGGCGCTCGCCGGTGACGAACTGGTCAGGCGTGACCTTGATCAGCAACAATTTGCACGGCAAGGCGCCGTTCCAGAACGAATACTGTTTGTGGCTGCGAATGCCCATGCGCTTGCCCAGATCAGGCGCGCCGGTGAACACGGCCGCTTCCCAGTTAAGACACGCCTGACGCAGACGCTCGCCCAGATTCTGGTAGAGGTACAGCAGGCTGGCTTCATCACCCAGACGCTCGCCATACGGAGGGTTGCAGATGACTAGACCTTTCTGGTTCTGATCCGGACGCGGCTCGAAGGTCGCGACTTCGCCCTGATAAACCTTGATCCAGTCGCTCAGGCCAGCGCGCTCGATGTTGTTGCGGCCTGGCTGGATCAGGCGCGGGTCGGCTTCGTAACCGCGAATCCACGAAGGGGTTTTCGCCAGGCCGGCCTCGGCACGCGCCAGCGCTTCGTCGTGCAGCTTGCGCCACAGCGCCGGCACGTGGCCGAGCCAGGCAGAGAAGCCCCAGCGCTCGCGCTTGATATTGGGCGCGATGTCGGCGGCGATCAGGCCTGCCTCGACCAGGAATGTGCCGACACCGCACATCGGGTCAGCCAGCGCGCCGCCTTCGGCAGCAATTCGCGGCCAGCCGGCGCGGATCAGGATCGCCGCTGCCAGGTTTTCCTTGAGTGGCGCTGCGCCCTGCTGCAGGCGATAGCCACGCTGGTGCAGGCTGTGACCGGAAAGGTCCAGCGACAGAATCGCTTCGCCGCGATCCAGGCGCAGATGGACACGCAGGTCCGGGTTGATCTTGTCCACCGACGGGCGCTCGCCTTCGGGCGTGCGCAACTTGTCGACGATCGCGTCCTTGACCTTCAATGCACCAAAGTGGGTGTTGTCGATGCCCGAGCCATGCCCGCTGAATTCCACCGCGATGGTGCCTTCCGGTTCGAGATGGTCGTGCCACTCGACATCGAGTACGCCGTGGTAAAGGTCTTCGGCGTCCTTCATCGGGAACCGCTTGAGCACCAGCAGCACGCGGTTAGCCAGACGCGACCACAGGCAAAGCCGATAAGCGGTCTCCATGTCGGCCGAGCCGCGAATGGCCGAGGTGTGCTCGCGGGTTTCTTGCAGGCCAAGCGCGGTGGCTTCCTCGGCAAGCAGACCTTCAAGGCCTTTGGGGCAAGTGAGGAAAAGTTCGTAGCGATCCGACATGTGTATTCCAGGGCCTGAGCCGTCAGCGGCGGGCAACGCATTGCCCTGCCAGATTTGAACAGGCGTCTTTCGTGGAGAACGCCTGCGTGGCACGTGAGTGCCGGTCCACCGCATGATCCTGTCATGGCATATCAATGCGGCAGTGAAGGTGCACATTAAACCAGATATCGAGGTCCGCAATGGCGGCAATAAAGGCACCGCTAAAAAGCCCGCCTCGGAAAGTCACATTTTACAGAGCGATTGATGACCCTTCGTCGCTTATGCAGGTAAGGCAAACAGCCACTACCTGAGGTTGATAAGCGATCTCAATTCGCCCGCAAAACCGCGTTTCAACAGGGCTGAGTAAAAAATCACCTTTGAGACACCCCGCTGCTTATTGCTCGACAGATCATAATGTGACGCGCTTATGACAAAACGATCATTCCCAGCGACCTGCGGTTTGGTTAGAAATCAACTCAGGCCATCACTGCAACGGTGACGGCATCAAGGCCCGCCACGCCGGCAGCGGGCACCAACGGCAGAAGATTCTGCCCGACCTCATCACGGGGTCTCAGGGATATTACAGTCAACAGTCGAGGGCATTACCCTATGAGAAGACTTAAGCGTGATCCGTTGGAAAGAGCATTTTTACGCGGATATCAATACGGCGTTCATGGTAAATCCCGTGAGCTTTGCCCTTTTACTCTACCGTCAGTACGCCAGGCATGGATCAATGGCTGGCGCGAAGGACGCGGCGACAACTGGGACGGTATGACCGGCACTGCGGGCATCCACAGACTCAACGAACTTCACGCGGTCGGATGAGGCGATTCACATCAAAGACTGTCAGGCCCTTGTCGGGGCCATCAACATGATTGACTGATTCACACCTGCACCATGCACGCCCGACCCGGGCGGCGGGCTAACGCCCAGGGGCTCTTTCGCAGAGCCCCTTTTTTTGCCCTGGATTCAGCCCGCTGTGCGCGGCATGGCCGCAATGGCGTCGACCGACTGGCGAATCAGCGCCGGGCCCTTGTAGATGAAGCCCGAATAAATCTGCACCAGACTGGCACCGGCAGCGATTTTCTCGGCCGCATGCCGGCCTTCGGTGATGCCGCCTGCGGCGATGATCGGCATGCGACCGGCCAGTTCGCCGGCCAGCACCTTGACGATATGCGTGCTTTTTTCCCGAACCGGCGCGCCTGACAAACCACCGGCCTGATCGGCATGCGGCAGGCCATCGACGCCCTGACGGCTGAGCGTGGTGTTGGTGGCAATCACCGCGTCCATTCCCGACTCGATCAGCGCAGCCGCGACCAGCACGGTTTCTTCATCGGTCATGTCCGGAGCGATCTTGATCGCGAGCGGCACACGCTTGCCGTGCACTTGCGTGAGTTCCTGCTGGCGCAGGCTCAGGGCTTCGAGCAACTGTTTGAGCGAATCGCCAAACTGCAAACTGCGCAAACCCGCTGTGTTGGGTGAGCTGATGTTGATGGTGACGTAGCTGGCGTGCGCGTAAACCTTGTCCAGGCAGATCAGGTAATCATCCACCGCGCGCTCGACCGGCGTGTCGAAGTTCTTGCCGATATTGATGCCCAGAATGCCACGGTACCTGGCCGCCTGAACCCTCGACACCAGATTGTCGACACCCAGGTTGTTGAAACCCATGCGGTTGATGATCGCCTCGGCATGCGGCAGGCGAAAGATTCGCGGCTTGGGATTGCCCGGCTGCGGACGCGGCGTCACAGTGCCGATCTCGACGAAGCCGAAACCCAGCTGCGCAAAACCGTCGATGGCTGCGCCGTTCTTGTCCAGACCGGCCGCCAGGCCCACCGGGTTCGGAAACTCCAGGCCCATGACGCTGACCGGCAGGTTCGCCGGTGACTTGCTCAGCAGGCCGTTGAGCCCCAGCCGCCCGCCTGCGCCGATCAGGTCCAGCGACAGGTCGTGCGAGGTTTCCGGGGATAGTTTGAACAGTAACTGGCGGGCCAGGTTATACATGGCGGAATGGGCTCGTGAGCAGCTGAATTCAGGGTGGCGATTATAGACGTGTGCGGGCGGCGCAGGCGAGGTGCGCGATAAACTTCTTGTCATGTGACGCTGGCATATGCCTTGCTTGAATCAGCGGCAGGCACTCGCTGCGACGAAGGAGCAGTGCATCGACAATGGCGTCGCTTCAGCCCCTTGCATTGGCATCGGGTCGGGCGACGCCTTTTTTTTGGATGGGCCTTTTATGAAGTGCGCGGTATGACTGAAAGAACCAGCAATGCTCTGGACTGGGTAACCGGCAGCGACGCGCCGGAAATGAACAGCCTCGACATCGGCTTCATGGCGTTGACCGACTGCGCCCCGCTGGTCGTCGCCGCGACACAAGGTTTTGCCCAGCCTTACGGGCTGAGCCTCAACCTCAAGCGCCAGACCTCATGGGCCGGGCTGCGCGACAGGCTGGTCAGCGGGCAGTTACACGCGGCACACAGCCTGTACGGCCTGATCTACGCCGTAGAACTGGGGATCGGCGGCGGCCCGGCGACTGATATGGCGATCCTGATGGGCCTCAATCAGAACGGACAGTGCATCAATCTGTCCCGCGAATTGCAGCAAGCGGGGGTGATCACTCCTGAGGCGCTCGACCACCGCGCGCACCAAAACGGCACAAGGCTGACCTTCGCGCAGACATTTCCGACTGGCAACCACGCCATGTGGCTGTATTACTGGCTCGCTAGCCAGGGTATCCACCCGCTCGACGACGTGAACAGTGTCGTGGTGCCGCCCACGCAAATGGCGCAACACCTGCGGGCCGGGCGCATCGACGGTTTTTGTGTCGGTGAGCCATGGGGCGCCAGCGCAGTGCAGCAACAACTGGGGTTCACGATGGCCACTAGTCAGGCGATCTGGCCGGACCATCCGGGCAAGGTGCTCGGCTGCACGCGCGAATTCGTCGAGCGCAATCCCAATACGGCAAGGGCGCTGATCATGGCAGTGCTGGAAGCCAGCCGCTTCATCGAGCAGAACCCGCACAATCTTTACAGCACGGCGCAATTGCTCAGCAGCGCAGATTATCTGGACACTTCGCTGGACTGCATCGAGCCGCGCCTGCTTGGCCATTACAGTGACGGCCTGGGCAATCATTGGCAGGACCCGCACCCCGTCAGGTTCCACAATCAAGGCCAGGTCAATTACCCATGGCTGTCCGATGGCATGTGGTTCATGACCCAGTTCCGCCGTTGGGGCCTGTTGCGCGAAGACCCGGACTACCTGACCGTCGCCAGCCGCGTCCAGCAACTGGCACTGTACCGTCAGGCGGCCACTGCGCTGGGCATCGACGTGCCGGCTGGCAACCTGCGCAGCAGTCAGTTGATCGACGGCAAAGTGTGGGATGGCAGCGATCCGGCCGGTTATGCACGCAGCTTCAAACTTCACTCGCTGGCCGATTCCGCGCCAGCGGTTGCCAGTCGTTGACGGAGAACGTGAGCATGCTGCGTATTCTGCTGATCAACGACACAGCCCGAAAAGTCGGCCGTCTCAAATCTGCACTGACTGAAGCCGGGTTCGATGTGATCGATGAGTCAGGGCTGACCATCGACCTGCCCGCCCGCGTCGAAGCGGTGCGCCCGGACGTGATCCTCATCGACACCGAATCGCCCGGTCGCGACGTGTTGGAACAGGTGGTGCTGGTCAGTCGCGACCAGCCTCGCCCGATCGTGATGTTTACTGACGAGCATGATCCGGGCGTGATGCGTCAGGCAATCAAATCCGGCGTCAGTGCTTATATCGTCGAGGGTATTCAGGCGCAACGGCTGCAACCGATTCTGGACGTGGCGATGGCCCGTTTCGAGAGTGATCAGGCGCTGCGTGCCCAGTTGCATGCCCGCGATCAGCAACTGGCCGAGCGCAAGCGCATCGAACTGGCCAAGGGGCTGCTGATGAAGATGAAGGATTGCAACGAGGAAGAGGCCTACACCCTGATGCGGCGTCAGGCGATGAGTCGTCAGCAAAAGCTGATTCAGGTGGCTGAGCAGATCATCGCGATGAGTGAGCTACTGGGTTGATTCAACGAAGAACGCCTGCACAGGCAGGCGTTCTTGATGCCGAAGCGACGGGTGATCGGTCAGCTCAGCGTGACGTCCTTCATGGCAGGGATGTAACCGTAGTCGTATTCCTCCTGCACGAACGAGCGGTCTCCTTTCAGCAGGATTCTCACTGTCGGCGCTTCGGTTCCGCCAATACGGTAATCCTCGCCTTCGGTCGGCACGCTGTCGATGAACGAGGTCACCAGACCATTCGGCATGACACAGTGCGAGTACGTCTGGAAGGGCTGCTCGGGCGGATTGCCCAGCACCAGACCGGAGGCATTCATTGGCCGGTACGGACCGAACAGGTGCTCGCCGACAAAACCATAGACCCCATCCGGCCCGGTCACGCCATCCGCGTAGGTAAACTTGTGGCTGATGGTGAACAGGTAATATTTACCGTCCTGAAAAACATAATGGGGCCGTTCGGTCTGATCATTGACGCCCACCGCAGTGACCAGCGGCGGAAGTATTTCCCATTCTTCACCGCTAAGGTCTTTTGCAACGGCCAGGCCGATGCAGCCTACTTGAAATCTGGCACCGCCCACGTCTTCATGCCCCGGCGGTACAGGGCCAAGTTCGGTGACACCCACAGTATGCGAACCGCGCTCGCCCGCCACATTACCCTCGAAGACCATGTACAACTTGCCATCATTGGGATCAATGAATGGACTCGGGTCACGAAAGTTCCAGGTCGAGTTTTGTGCTTCGGTTTGATAGTACGTACCGTCAGCGTCAAACAGAATCTTGACGTCGGTAAAGTCTTTCAATTCCACGCCCTTGTCGGACGTCACGATACGACCCCGAACTTTGGCAATTGATGCACCTGGCGTCACGCACGTGTAATAAAGATCGATATCGCCCTGGTCATTCAGAAGTATCGGTGTGCCTGCCCACTCTCGCGTGGTTGGCGATACGCCTTCGGCCATCACCCGGCCACCGAAAATCCAGTCCTTGCCGGTACGTGAATACCAGTAGCACATGCGCGCCCGGCCATGCCGGTCTTCCCAGTCGCGTTTGATGTCATAGCGACCGTTGGCGCCGAGGTACTGAGGATCATCGGGATGACGGTCGGCGGTCAGGGTCAGGATCACCGACCAGCCGTTGACCGAGACGACAGTGCCGTCCAGCTCGCGCAGCGGCATGGTGTCCCAGATGAATACGGTATCGCTCATGACCGGAAAGTCCGGACTGACCAGCGGCTGCGTGGTGGTCGGGTCGTTTTCGTTGACCTTCAGCGCATCGGCGCGGGACCAGACAGTCGGTGCGTAATTGATATTACTCATGATGATGTATCCTTTATTGGCGCCCTTCGGAGCAGCGCGGAGAGGAAGACAACACGGCCTGTACATTTGCATTGCCGAGTTGTATCTGAATGCAGGCTTCGCATTAGTGCCCGCACAGTGCAGGCATCAGGAAGCCGAGAAAAGAGCGAGTAACCGATTACTTTTTGCAAAGTAAGCATTTATCGAAATTGACAGACGACCTTGAACTTCAGGCACGCTGATGAAGTAGTGCATCACCTTCTAATTGACGGATCGTGTCATTGACGGCAGAACGGATGCTGTCAGAGTTGCGACACAAAGTAAATTAAATATTCACCGCGCCGTCGTACGACAATATACGTAATACGCGAATTAATAAATATTCATACTTGTTGTATTATCGATATTAAGACCCACCTCGAACAACATCGAAACAGCATCATAGTGACAGCAATTAATACCACCAATGGTGGCACATGAAATAATAACCCCCGCATTGAACTTTAATAACATCTCAATAAAGCGACGCCGTATCGGCTCATTACCAACTCGGTGGAGGTGCTGAAGGGGGCAAAACTCTGGCTTGCCAGCACGCCCTTTTTTGCAGCGCCTTGACAGACCACCGCTCGATCCAGGGTCATGGTTCAGCACGCTTCCGCTGCCTGGAAATCACTCAAAGCCGCTTGCAGCGTGCGGCTAACCCGCGTGCAGCTGGCTTGGCCCGTCTATTGCTAGGGCAATGGCACCGGTAGCCAACGGCGGCTACCACCGATTACGACAAAGACGTCGCTCATCTCTTTTCGCCTCAGCGGACAGAGAGGCGGCGTTTTTTGCGTTTGGCCCCGGCGATGGGGCCGGTGGAGTCGCCCGACACACTCCACCACAACGTCTGGAATAACCGTGTCGCGGCCATGGCCCGACTGACCCCTAGCAGATGATGAGGTGTGCCAATGGATACAAGCTTCTGGAAGGCCGGCCATAAACCGACCCTGTTCGCAGCCTTTCTGTACTTCGACCTGAGCTTCATGGTCTGGTACCTGCTTGGCCCGATGGCGGTACAGATCGCCACCGACCTGCAACTGACCACCCAACAGCGCGGCCTGATGGTGGCCACGCCGATTCTGGCGGGTGCCGTGTTGCGCTTCTTCATGGGGCTGTTGGCCGACCAGCTGTCGCCCAAGACCGCGGGTATCATCGGCCAGGTGATCGTCATCGGTGCGCTGTTCGCGGCTTGGCAACTGGGTATTCACACCTACGGCCAGGTTCTGCTGCTGGGCCTGTTTCTCGGTATGGCCGGTGCGTCGTTTGCCGTGGCGTTGCCGCTGGCATCGCAATGGTATCCGCCCCAGCACCAGGGTAAAGCGATGGGCATCGCCGGTGCAGGTAATTCGGGCACCGTGCTGGCCGCGTTGATCGCGCCTGTGCTGGCCGCCAGTTTCGGTTGGGGCAACGTGTTCGGCCTGGCATTGATCCCGCTGGTGCTGACCCTGATTGCTTTCAGTCTGATGGCCCGCAACGCTCCGGAGCGCAGCAAGCCCAAGTCGGTGGCGGACTACCTCAAGGCACTGGGTGACAAGGACAGCTGGTGGTTCATGTTTTTCTACAGTGTGACGTTCGGCGGTTTTATCGGCCTGGCCAGCGCCCTGCCCGGCTATTTCAACGACCAGTATGGCCTGAGCCCGATCACTGCCGGTTACTACACCGCAGCCTGCGTGTTCGGCGGCAGCCTGATGCGCCCGCTGGGCGGCGCGCTGGCCGACCGTTTCGGCGGGATTCGCACACTGACCGTGATGTACGCGGTGGCGGCGATCGGCATCGCTGCGGTGGGTTTCAATCTGCCCAGTTCGTGGGCCGCATTGGCGCTGTTCGTCGCAGCTATGCTTGGCCTGGGTGCCGGCAACGGTGCCGTCTTCCAGTTGGTGCCGCAACGCTTTCGCAAGGAAATTGGCGTCATGACCGGGCTAATCGGCATGGCCGGTGGCATCGGCGGCTTTTTGCTGGCAGCCGGGCTGGGCACCATCAAGCAGAACACCGGCGATTACCAGTTGGGCCTCTGGCTGTTCGCGGGGCTGGCCGTGCTGGCCTGGTTCGGCCTGCTGAACGTCAAGCGTCGCTGGAGAACCACCTGGGGTTCGGCAGCGGTGACGGCGGCGCGGGTCTGAGGCACCGATGACGCTGCAACTGCGTTTTGCCGAGTTCAGTGCCAGCGGGCCGCGCGCGGAGAATCAGGACGCGCTGCGGCTGGTCACACCGGTGGCGGCGCTAGCGGCCAGCAAGGGCTATCTGTTCGCCCTTGCCGACGGCGTCAGCCAGTGTGCCGACGGTGCACTGGCGGCCCAATCCACGCTGCAAGCGCTGGCGCTGGATTACTACGCCACACCGGAAACCTGGGGCGTGGCTCAGTCGCTTGACCGGCTGCTGCTGGCGCAGAATCGCTGGTTGCTGGCCAACGGCCTGATGACCACTCTCAGCGCCCTGGTGCTGCGCGGTCGACGCTTCACCCTCGCGCATGTCGGTGACTGTCGGGTTTATCGCTGGACTGCCGGAACGCTCACGCGCATCAGCGAAGATCACGTCTGGGAACAGGCCGACATGCAGCACGTGCTCAAGCGCGCGCTGGGCCTCGATCAATACGTGGTCATGGATTACCTGAACGGCGAACTGTGCGCGGGCGAGCGGCTGTTACTGGTCAGCGACGGTGTCTGGGCAACGCTGGGCGATGCCAGCATTCGCTCGATTCTTGGCGAGCACGACGACCTCGATGCGGCGGTGAAAACCCTGGTCAGCGCGGCCCATCTGGCGGGCAGTCAGGACAACGCCAGCGCGCTGCTGATCCAGGTCGACAGCCTCGGCGAAGATGACTTGGGCGATGCGTTGTTACAGTTGCAACAGTGGCCGCTGCCGCCTGCGCTCAAGCACGGCCAGATGTTTGAAGGCTGGAGCGTCGGCAGCGTCGTGGCGCAATCCCGGCAGTCGATGCTTTATCGGGTCAACGACGCACATGGCCAGCCCTGGCTACTGAAAACCCTGCCTGCCAGTCGCCATGACGAAGCCGGGGCTGGCCAGGGGCTGCTGCTCGAAGAGTGGTTTTTGCGCCGGGTTGCCGGGCGCTTCTTCCCCGAGCTGCACCCGCTCGCAGAGCGCCAGCACCTGTATTACGTGATGCGCGAACATTCCGGGCGCACCCTGGCCGAGCTGTTCGTCGCCGCTGGCCCTTTGCCGCTCGCGCAATGGCAGGACCTCTCGACGCGGCTGTTGCGCGCCAGCGGTCTGCTGCATCGACGCAATATCATTCATCGCGACATAAAACCGGACAACCTGCTGCTGGGTGACGATGGCGAACTGCGTCTGCTGGATTTCGGTCTGGCATTTTGCCCCGGCCTGTCAGCCGTCAATCCCGACGACTTGCCCGGCACACCGAGCTACATCGCGCCGGAAGCCTTCAACGGTGCCGAGCCTGCCCCGCAACAAGACCTTTACGCCGTCGGTGTCACGCTGTATTACCTGCTGACCGGCCATTACCCCTACGGCGAAATTGAGGCGTTTCAACATCGTCGCTTCGCTACGCCGATCCCCGCCAGCCGCTACCGCCCCGATCTGCCGCAATGGCTGAGCCAAAACCTCGACAAGGCACTGCAAGCCGATCCGCAACATCGCTATGAAACCGCCGAGCAATGGCTGCTGGAACTGGAACAGGCCGAACTGCGCCCGGTCGCTGCACGGCCCCGGCCGCTGCTGGAACGCGAACCGCTGAAAGTCTGGCGCAGCGTGGCACTGGTTTCGCTGCTGCTCAATCTGCTCGTGGTGATCTGGCTCATGGGCCGTCATTGATTCACGACTTGCCAACCGGCAACCGCCCCGCTTCTGTGCGACCCGCCTCAACCCGGTGCAGAAACACACCTGACCGGCCATGTGATCCCCCGTCACACGGCCGATTGCGAGTTGGCACAAGCGCTGCATGACCTGTTTCAGATCATTCATAACGCGCAGCCCTCAACGATGAAGGCTGCGCCTCCCGAGATAACGGGACCGGACAAAGGCGTCCCTATCAGGCAACTGACGGGACGCCTTTTTTTGTTTGCACGTACTGTGTCGAGCCCGCTATCTGGCGACTCGGAGGCAAGATGAAAAAACTCAAACTGGTGATGATTGGCAACGGCATGGCCGGCGTGCGCACACTCGAAGAGTTGCTGAAACTAAGCGAAGACCTGTACGACATCACGGTCTTCGGTGCCGAGCCGCACCCCAACTACAACCGTATTCTGCTGTCCCCGGTGCTGGCAGGCGAGCAGGACTTCGCGGACATCGTGCTCAACGATCTGGCCTGGTACGACACCCACAGTATTCAGTTGTTGCTCAACCGTCGGGTGGTGAAAATCGATCGGATCAAACGCCTGGTCATTGCCGATGACGGCACCGAGGCGCATTACGACCGCTTGCTGATCGCCACCGGCTCGCGCCCGTTCATATTGCCGATCCCCGGCAACACACTGGAAGGCGTGATCGGCTACCGCGACATAAGCCACACCCGGCAGATGATCGATACCGCCACCACGCACAAGCGTGCGGTGGTCATCGGCGGCGGCCTGCTTGGGCTGGAAGCGGCCAATGGCCTGAGCTTGCGTGGCATGCAGGTCACGGTGGTGCATAACGGTCAGACGCTGCTGGAACGTCAACTGGACAAGACCAGCGGCCTGATGCTGCAAGCAGCACTGGAACAGCGCGGCCTGAGTTTTCGTCTCAATGAACAGACCGAAGCCTTGCTCGGCGATGACCGCGGGCGCGTGCGAGCGGTGCAATTCAAGAACGGCGACGTCATCGACGCTGATCTGGTGGTCATGGCCGCCGGCATCCGCCCCAACACCGAGCTGGCCGAAGAGGCTGGCCTGCCTTGCAACCGTGGCGTCCTGGTCAACGACACGTTGCAGACCTACGACCCGCGCATCTATGCCATCGGTGAATGCGTCAGTCATCGCGGCATCGCCTATGGCCTGGTCGCACCGCTTTTCGAACAGGCACGGGTCTGCGCCAATCACCTTGCGCAACTGGGTTTTGCCCGTTATCCGGGCTCGATCACCTCGACCAAACTGAAAGTCACCGGCATCGACCTGTTCTCCGCCGGCGACTTTCTCGGCGGCGAAGGCACGGAAAGCATCACCTTTTCCGACCCGTTCAGCGGGGTCTACAAGAAGCTGGTGATCAAGAACGACGTGCTGGTCGGTGTCTGCCTGTACGGCGACACCGCAGACGGCAGCTGGTATTTGCAGCAGATCCGCGACGGTCAGGGCATTGCAGCGATCCGCAACCAGTTGATGTTCGGCGAACCGGCCGCTGACGAGGTCGCCTGCGCATGACCAGCCTGGCCATCAATCCTACACAGGTTACCGCCTCCACCTGCTGTTATTGCGGGGTCGGTTGCGGCGTGCTGATCGAACACGACGGGCAGAACATTCTGGGTGTCAGCGGCGACCCGGCGCACCCGGCCAACTTCGGCAAACTGTGCAGCAAGGGCTCAAGCCTGCACCTGACCGGCGATGTCGACGCGCGTGCGTTGTACCCGGAGCTGCGCCTCAGCAAAGGACTGGCGCGCAGCGTCACCGATTGGGATACCGCGCTAGAGCACGCTGCCAATGTGTTCGCCGACAGCATTCGCGAGCACGGCCCGGACAGCGTGGCGTTCTACATCTCCGGCCAGTTGCTGACCGAGGATTACTACGCGCTCAACAAGCTGGCGCGGGCGCTGGTCGGCACCAACAATATCGACAGCAATTCCCGACTGTGCATGTCGTCGGCCGTAGCCGGTTACAAACGCAGCCTGGGCGCAGACGCACCGCCGTGCAATTATCAGGACATCGAGCTGAGCGACTGCGTGCTGATCGTCGGTAGCAACATGGCTTACGCGCACCCCGTCCTGTTCCGGCGGCTGGAAGAGGCAAAAAGCCACCGCCCGCAGATGAAAATCATCGTCATCGATCCGCGGCGCACCGACACCTGCGAACTGGCAGACCTGCACCTGGCCGTCCAGCCGGGAACCGACGTAGCCCTGTTCCACGGCCTGTTGCATCTGTTGATACGCGACAAGCAAGTCGATCCGGATTTCATCGCCGCCCACACCCAGGGCTATGCAGAACTGAGCGCGCTGGCAGATAACTACCCGCCTGACTACGTGGCGACGCTCTGCGGTATTTCTGCGCAGCAGTTACACACCTGCGCGCGCTGGATCGGTGAGTCACCGAGCGTTCTATCGCTGTGGTGCATGGGCTTGAATCAATCCAGCGCAGGCAGCGCCAAGAACAGCGCGCTGATCAATCTGCACCTTGCCACCGGCCAGATCGGCCGTCCTGGCGCAGGGCCCTTCTCGCTCACGGGTCAGCCGAACGCCATGGGCGGACGCGAAACCGGCAGCCTGTCTAACCTGCTGCCCGGCCATCGCGATGCCGGCAATGCCGAACACCGTGCCCAAGTGGCTGACTATTGGGGCGTCGACAGCTTGCCGGCCAACCCCGGCCTGTCGGCCATAGAACTGTTCGAGCAATTGCAGCGCGGCACGATCAAGGCGCTGTGGATCGCGTGCACCAACCCGGCACAATCACTGCCTGATCAGAACCGCGTCAGACAGGCGCTGGAAAGCTGCCCGTTCGTGGTGCTTCAGGAGGCCTTCAAGACCACCGAAACCGCACGCTTTGCCGATCTGCTGCTGCCTGCCGCCAGCTGGGGCGAGAAGGAAGGAACGGTGACCAACTCGGAGCGACGTATCTCCAATGTGCGCAAAGCCATCGCGCCCCCCGGTGAAGCGCGCGCAGACTGGGCAATCACTGTGGATTTCGCTCAGCGGCTGCAAAAACGCTTGCAGCCAGAAGCGCCTGCGCTGTTCGATTTCCAGACCCCTGACGCCTTGTTCGATGAATTCAAAGGCCTTACCGCCGGACGCGATCTGGACATGTCCGGCATCGACCGCGCGCTCATCGACCGACAAGGCCCACAGCAATGGCCGTTTCCAGCGGGTGCGACAGCAGGCACGCCACGCCTCTACGCGGACGCTGTATTCCCGACGGCTTCCGGGCGGGCGCAGTTCCTGTGCGACGCCTATGTCCCGGCCAGAGAACTGCGGGACACCGAGTACCCGCTCACGCTCAACACTGGACGTTTGCGTGATCAATGGCACGGCATGAGCCGCACCGGTACCGCAGCCCGTCTGTTCGGGCATGTCAGCGAGGCGGTGTTGAGCCTCGATCCGCAGGAAATGCAGCATCACGACCTGCTAAACGGCGATTTGGTGCGCTTGATCAGCCGCCGTGGCGCGCTTGTCGTACCGGTGAGCAGTGACGACAGCGTAGCGCCCGGCCAGGCATTTTTGCCGATGCATTGGGGTGACCGGTTCCTCAAGGGTGGTGTGAACAGCCTGACCCAGGCAGCGTTCGATCCGGTCTCCAAACAACCCGAGCTCAAGCATTCCGGGGTGAGAATCGAAAAAGCTCATTTACCCTGGCAGTTTTTTGCGCTGATCGAAGGCGATGTGCAGCAACGCATTGAAAAACTGCGCCCGCTGTGCGACGCATTCGATTACCTGAGCATGAACCTCAGCGGTCGCGAGCACTCGGCACTGATCATCAACGCCGCCAGTACGCAAGCGCCCGCTCCACAGCTGTTGCGCGACATCGACCGCCTGCTGGGCCTTGATGAAGGGCCGGTGATGGCGTACGACGACCCTGCGCGTTCGATTGGCAAACGGGTGCGCATCGATGAGGGACGCATTACCGCTGTCCGTCTGGCGGGTGAAACCGTCGCCCGGCACTGGCTGCACACGCTGTGGCAGGCAGAGCACTTCGATGCGTCTCTGCGTCGCTGGTTACTGGCGCCGCTAAGCAGCGAGCCGGGCAAAGCCTCGGCGCAGCATCGGGACAAGACGTTGTGCAACTGCATGAACGTCAGCCAACGTGCCGTCATGAGCGGTATCGAACGCGGCCTGGACCTGAATCAACTCAAGACTCAATTAGGCTGCGGGACCCAGTGCGGTTCCTGTGTGCCGGAAATAAAAAGACTGATCAACACCGTGGCGGTCACTGAATGAGGAATACGGCATGAGCGCAAAAGTCTGGCTGGTAGGCGCGGGGCCCGGTGATCCGGAATTGTTGACCCTCAAGGCGGTACGCGCCCTGCGTGAAGCCGACGTGGTATTGATCGACGATCTAGTCAACCCAGCAGTGCTTGAATATTGCCCGGCTGCGCGCGTCATCGCCGTCGGCAAACGCGGAGGTTGCCGCTCGACACCGCAGGCCTTTATCCATCGCCTGATGCTGCGTTATGTCCGTCAGGGCAAATGCGTGGTGCGCCTCAAAGGCGGCGATCCGTGTATTTTCGGACGTGGCGGCGAAGAGGCGCAGTGGTTGCAGGCGCACGGGGTTGCGGTAGAACTGGTCAACGGCATCACGGCGGGTCTGGCCGGCGCGACCCAATGCGGTATTTCGCTGACCCTGCGCGGCGTCAGCCGGGGCGTCACGCTGGTCACTGCGCACACTCAAGACGACAGCAGCCTCAACTGGCAGGCGCTGGCACAAGGCGGCACGACACTGGTGGTGTACATGGGCGTGGCGAAGCTGGCGGAGATTCGCAAGCAGCTGTTGGCGGGAGGAATGAACGGCGAAATGCCGGTGGCGATGATTGAAAATGCCTCGCTGCCTTGGCAACGCGAGTGCTGGAGCAATCTGAACACCATGCAGCAGGATGCGGCTGCGTTCGAGCTGAAAAGCCCTGCCATTCTGGTCATCGGTGCAGTCGCTGCTTTCAGCAACGAGCAGCGTCAGTCACTTGTCGACCAACTGGGGCCGCAGGCGGGCTGAAACCACTTTACGCGGCATGGCTGTTCAAATCGCAGACAAAGAAAAGCCCGGCCTGAGCCGGGCTTTTCAGTACAAGCGGGCTAATTACTTAGCTTGAGCTTCTACTTGTGCTTCTACGCGACGGTTAACTGCGCGGCCAGCTTCAGTTGCGTTGTCAGCAACTGGGCGGGATTCGCCGTAACCAACCGAGTTTACGCGGCCAGCGCCAACACCGTACTGGTTAACCAGAACCTGTTTAACGGCGTTTGCACGACGCTCGGACAGTTTTTGGTTGTAAGCGTCAGGACCGACGGAGTCAGTGTGACCTTCAACAGTGGTGGTGGTGGATGGGTACTGCTGCATGAAGTCAGCAAGGTTCTTGATGTCGCCGTAGCTGTTAGGCTTGACGACCGACTTGTTGAAGTCGAACTTGACGTCCAGCTCAACACGAACCACTTCAGCAACTGCCGGGCAGCCATCAGCGTCAACAGTTACGTTGGCTGGGGTGTCTGGGCACTTGTCGACGTTGTCGCACACGCCGTCGTTATCGCTGTCGGAGCACACTTCAGCTACTGGAGCCGGTGCTGCTTCTACTTTCTTGCTGCCGCCACCGAAGTTTACGCCGATACCGACGCTTGGCGCCCACTCGGTGTCACCTTGGTCGATGTTGTACTGAGCTTCAACGCCTGCACGGGCATAGAAGTTGTCAGTGAAGTACAGCTTGGCGCCGCCGCCGACGTTGGCGAAGGTCGAACCGTTACGACCGCTGCGAGCGTCTTGACCGATGCTTTGATCGGAGAAACCAGCAGACAGGTACGGACGCAGCATGTCGCCTGGGTTGTTGAAGTGGTACAGAGCGTCCAGAGCGGTGTTCGCGCCCTTGATGTTCTTGCCACTGTCGCTACGGACGTTGTGAACTTCGTCGTAGCCCAGACGCAGTTCAACGTCGTCGGTCAGGAAGTAACCAACGGAGCCGCCGAACAGGTTGCCGTCGTTTTTGAAATTACGAGCGCTGTCGTAATACTCTTTCTTGGCGAAGCCTTCGATTTCGACTGCGCCTTGGCCTTGAGCCAGAGCGCCGAACGATGTTGCGGCAACAATAGTACCAATGGCCAAGCCCAAGGTGTTTTTCAGTTTCATCCGTTAAATCCCCATCTGATGATTATAAAGCAGTCCCACACAATGGGGACAACTCGTCGGCTAGTCTACCAGACCTTGCCAGTTCGTAAGAGATATTTGCACCGTATTAAGTTTCGGCGATTCCCGCAAATTTCTCTCGTAATTTATCTAACGCCCGCTTGTAACGCATTTTCGTTGCGCTCAAGCCCATGTGCATGATGTCTGCGATCTCCTGGAACTCCAGTTCTGCAACAAAACGCAGGACCAGAATTTCCCGATCAATCGGGTTCACATACACAAGCAAGCGATCGAGTCCGCCCCGCTCTTCAGGTTTGGGCGTCTTGTCTTCCGACGCTTCCTCAAGTGGATCCAGACTCAATGCGTCCATCAAGCGACGCTTACGCCGTTCCTTCCTGTACTGCGTGATGCACTCATTGTAGGTGATGCTGTAAAGCCAGGTTTTAAATTTAGATTTACCTTCAAAATTTTTCAACCCGTACAGCACCTTAAGCATCACCTCCTGACAGACATCGTCAGCGTCGCGATCGTTCCCTAAATAACGTGCACAGACGTTAAAAAGTGTTCGCTGATAACGACGCATCAATTCTTCATACGCCCGCGTCACATTGAACAGCTCAACATGGGCTCGCGCGACCAGCTCCTCATCAGAGAGCTCGCGTGGGTCGTAGCGCGTCGAAAACGGTTGAGGTTTATTCAAAACAAATCTTGCCGACAGTCAGGTCAATGTCCGCCATGGCCTGTATCGGCAGCGTGGCGGCATAGATTAGCAGGTTAGCCACTTATCGGCTGCTTACTCTCTGCTCAAGAAGGATGCGATTGGAAAACGACACCAGCTCCCCCTCTTCTGTCAGCAATGTTGTCTTGACCGTACCGATCTCTTCAATCTGCCCTTCCGTATCGCCTATCTGTACCTGCTGGCCAACCTGAAACAGTTCGCGAACATAAATTCCGGCAATGATCTGCCCGGCGATTTCCCGACTCCCGAGGCCCAAGGCAAGCGCCACTGTCAGACCAACGGTAATCAAGGCAATCACGATAACGTGGTTGAGCAGGTCGGTCTTGACCTCAAGCTGGCTGATCGCGACCGAGATGCTGATGATTATGACCAGCCCCTGAGCAATTCGTCCCAAGCCTGCGGAATAATCTATTCCGACCCCTTCGGCAGCGCCGCGCACCAGCCCGTTGACCAGTTGCGCCAGCAATACGCCGACCAGCAAGACCAGTGCGGCACCGAAAACTTTCGGCAAATACAGCGCCAACATGTCCAGCGTAGCCGACACTCGCTGCAAACCAAGCGACTCTGCTGCCGATACAAGAAAGATCAACAGCACGAACCAGTAAACGATCTTGCCGATCAGCGTCGAGACCGGCACTTTCACACCGGCCCGGCCAATGAGCTTGGTCAATCCGGTACCACTGACCAGACGATCCAGCCCCAGCTTGGCGAGCAATTTGGACAGCAGCGCGTCAAGCAGCTTGGCCACGACGAAACCCAGCAGTACCACGACCAGCGCGCCGAACAGGTTAGGGATGAAGTTGGCGACTTTGGTCCACAATGCAGTCATTGCAGCAAGAAGGCTCTGGGTCCAGAGATTCAATTCCACGCTCAATCAGCCTTATCGGTAGAACGCGCACCGGCCACGGTGCGGCGAGAAACAGGAGAAACGTGCGACGAACCGTTGTTCACGGCGATCATCAAGGCCTCTGACCAACGGCCCAGCAACCCGAACAACACACCGGCACCGACCTGGCGGTTGGCGGTCTTCAGGACACGTCCCAGACATGCATCGTCATCCCGGCTGGAGGATGAAGAATTGAGCATGTCGCGTAAAGATTCTTCAAACGGATCGTGCATCAGGCACCTCACGTAATGTCAGTCAAAGACGCGACGCGAAAACAACAAGTCACACAGGCTCGGCAAAAAACCACGCGTTCGCGCTACTCCCGACCACTTCATACCCAGCGCAAACGCCTGAACAGCCACCACTGCCCCGCAGCCAGGGCAACGATGAGCAAGCACGCCACCAGAAAGCCATACGAGCTGTCCGAACCTGGAATGCCACCGACGTTGATGCCCAGCAAACCGGAGAGAAAGCTCATCGGCAGGAAGATACCGGTAATGATGCCGAAGCGGTACATCGTGCGGTTCATGTGCTCGCGCAGGCGCCGGTCCTCGGACTCCAGCAGCAGGCCCACCCGCTCACGGGTCAATTCCAGCTCTTCGAGATAACGGGTCAGGCTGTTGTTCAGTTCGTTCCAGTAATCCGCGTCTTCATCCGCAAACCACGACAATTTGATACGCGAAAGCTGACCATAAATATCCCGCTGCGGCCCGAGAAAGCGACGCAGGCCCGCGGCGCGACGGCGAATATGCAACAGTTTGCCGTGCTCAGGGTTATACCGTTCGTCGGCGTCGGTCTTTTCTTCCTCTTCGTCGACCGATTCCGTCAGTTCACCGACCAGATCCTGAACCTTGTCGGTGAGGTATTGCGCCAGATAAAGAATCAGCTCCGCCGCGTTCTTTGGCCCCTTGCCCTGCGCCAACAGGTCGATCAACTCTTCAGTGGCCCGTAGCGGCCGCAATCGCAACGAGATGACTCGCTGTGCGGCGGCAAAGATGCGCACCGAGACCATGTCTTCCGGCTCTGCACCGGGGTTGAGATTCACCCCGCGCAGAAACAGCAGCAGTTCCTGATCCGGCAACGGCAGCATCCGCGGGCGGGTGTTTTCTTCGAGCAACAGGTCGCAGGCAAATTCGCTCAGGCCACTGGCCGTGCGCAGCCAGCCATGCGTCTGCGGGTGACTGCGATCCCAATGCAGCCAAAGACTTTCCTGCGGCTGCAACTGGAGTTCCTGCAGTTCGGTTCGAGCAATGAAACGCGCCCCGCCTTTACCGTCCAGAACGAGGGCATGAACCAGCCCCCACTGCGCGTTTGCTTCATCGAACATGGATACTTCGCTTATTCCGGCATCGTCAGAGGAGAGGGGGAAATAATAACGCCATTGTTGTCGGCGTAAAGGTACTCGCCGGGGCGGAAGGTCACGCCGCCGAAGGTCACCGGCAGATCGAGCTGCCCCACGCCGCGTTTTTCCGAGCGTTTGGGGTAGCTGGCCAGCGCCTGAACGCCCAGATCGGTCTGGGCCAGCATGTCCACATCGCGCACGCAGCCGTAGATCACCAGGCCTTCCCAGCCATTTCTGGCCGCTTTTTCAGCCAGCATGTCGCCCAGCAACGCACAACGCAGCGAACCGCCACCATCGACGACCAGCACTTTGCCCTTGCCGTCGAGCTCGACCTGTTCCCTGACCAGCGAGTTGTCTTCGAAGCACTTGAGCGTCACGATCTGGCCGCCAAATGAATCGCGTCCGCCAAAGTTGCTGAACATCGGCTCGACGACTTGCACCTGTTCCGGGTAGGCGTCGCACAGATCGGGGGTGATGTAGTGCATGAGGTTAACTCCTGTCAGGGCTGAGGCATGAAATCGCGAACAGAATGAAACCGACGCGACCGAATGACGCTAACCATAGCGACTTTAACCGCTAACTGCCCACTGCCGTCCGAAACTCTGCGACCTGTTCAGGAACAGACTGCTCATTGAGCCAGCCAAGCACCCGCGGCCAGACCTGTTGCTGTGCGGCTTTGCTGATCAGCATCTGCACATGATTGAAATCTTCGCTGAAGCCGTGTTCGCGCCCCAGGCAGAGGAATTGCTTGTGCTGGTCACCGCCGATCTGGTCGAACAGCATGCGGCAGGCCCATACCGGGTCCTGATGATCGCCCACGGCTGCAACCGCGAGAACCGGCACTTGTACCGCCTTCAGCCCGTCCCACCAGTGATTGTCGTGTTCGCCAAACCGCCCGAACAGGCCATGCCAGCGCAGACTTTCGAGTACCATACCGATCGGCTCGTCTTCCGGTCCACTTTTGAAACGCGGCCCGGAGATATGTTCGAAAGACCTGAGCAGCAAACGGGCCAACCATTGCAATGGCGGAATTTTCAGCGGCCAGTACGTGCGGCTGATCTGGCTGCCGAACAGTGCAACCGACGCCACGGCTTCCGTTCCCAGATAGTGGCCGCCCAGCGCCGCAGCCAACGTGGTGCCACCCAGTGAATGGCCGATCCAGTGCGGCACCTGGGCGCTTTGCTCGACAACGAACGCAGCGATGGCGGGCAAGTCAAACCGAGCGTACTGCGCGACGCAGTTGGCGCGGTAGCTCTGGTTGCGTGACGACAGGCCGTGCCCGCGCATCTCCGGAATCCACACGTCGTAACCGGCGCGGGCCAGATAAGCGCCCAGCCCGAAGCCTTTGGGTGAATACCAGAAGCGCCGGTTGGAAAAGCTGCCATGCAGCAGAATCACGGGCACACCACGCACGTCGGGCTGATCGGCCCGCCCCAGACGGGTCACCACCAGTTCGACGCTCAGGTCAGGGCTGTTGGCGGGCTTCAGACGGTAAACGTCCTCGACCAGATCGCCACAACGTTCGGCACTGATCAAGGCAACGGGGAAAAGCTGGCTGCTGCTCTGCATATCACTCTTTATCTGGCTGGACAGACGGAATGGATCAAGGCGTTCGGGCACTCTCAATACACGCGCATAAAAAAAGCGGCTTCCGAAGAAACCGCCTCGTTCAAACACCTGATCCACATGACGGCTCAGGTGTTCTTTACGTCACATCGCCTGCACGGGTGATGCGTCAGATCAGACCGGCGCCTGCGCTTCGGCCAGGAAGAACCAGGTTTCCAGCACCGAATCCGGGTTGAGCGACACGCTCTCGATCCCCTGATCCATCAGCCAGCGTGCCAGATCCGGGTGATCGGAAGGCCCCTGACCGCAGATGCCGATGTATTTGCCCGCCTTGTTGCACGCCTGAATGGCGTTGGACAGCAACTTCTTGACCGCTGGGTTACGCTCGTCGAACAGGTGGGCAATGACGCCGGAGTCGCGGTCCAGACCGAGCGTCAGCTGGGTCAGGTCGTTGGAGCCGATGGAGAAACCGTCGAAGTACTCAAGGAACTCTTCCGCCAGAATCGCGTTGGACGGCAACTCACACATCATGATGATGCGCAGGCCGTTCTCGCCGCGTTTCAGGCCGTTGGCCGCCAGCAGGTCGATAACCTGACTCGCCTCACCCAGCGTGCGCACGAACGGCACCATGATCTCGACGTTGGTCAGGCCCATTTCTTCGCGCACACGCTTGAGCGCACGGCATTCCAGTTCGAAGCAGTCGCGGAAGTTTTCGCTGATGTAACGCGACGCCCCGCGAAAGCCGAGCATCGGGTTTTCTTCTTCAGGCTCGTACAGCTTGCCGCCGATCAGGTTGGCGTATTCGTTGGACTTGAAGTCCGACAGGCGCACGATGACCTTTTTCGGTGTGAACGCGGCAGCCAGGGTACTGATGCCTTCGACCAGCTTCTCGACATAGAAGCCGACCGGGTCGTTGTAACCGGCAATCCGCTTGTCGACGCTGTCCTTGATTTCAGGCGGCAGCAAAGAGTAGTTGAGCAGTGCCTTGGGGTGCACGCCGATCATGCGGTTGATGATGAATTCCAGACGCGCCAGGCCGACACCGGCGTTGGGCAATTGGGCGAAATCGAAGGCCCGGTCCGGGTTGCCGACGTTCATCATGATCTTGAACGGCAGGTCGGGCATGGCATCGACCGAGTTGGTCTTGATGTCGAAACCCAGTTCGCCTTCGAAGATGTAACCGGTGTCGCCCTCGGCACACGAGACTGTCACGCCCTGCCCGTCCTGCAAGGTGTGCGTGGCGTTGCCGCAGCCCACCACTGCCGGGATGCCCAACTCGCGGGCAATGATCGCCGCGTGGCAGGTCCGCCCGCCGCGGTTGGTGACGATTGCGCTGGCACGCTTCATGACCGGCTCCCAGTCCGGGTCGGTCATGTCGGACACCAGTACGTCGCCAGGCTGGACCTTGTCCATTTCGGACACGTCCTTGATGATCCGCACTTTGCCGGCACCGATGCGCTGACCGATGGCACGACCTTCGACCAGCACCTTGCCGGTCTCTTTGAGCAGATAACGTTCCATGACGTTGGCCGAAGCGCGACTCTTCACGGTTTCCGGACGCGCCTGCACGATGTACAGCTTGCCGTCGTCACCGTCTTTGGCCCACTCGATGTCCATCGGGCACTTGTAGTGCTTTTCGATGATCATCGCCTGTTTGGCCAGCTCGGAGACTTCGGCGTCGGTCAGGCAGAAACGCGCACGATCAGCAGGCTCGACGTCGATCACCTTGACCGACTTGCCAGCCTTGGCCTCTTCGCCGTAGATCATCTTGATCGCCTTGCTGCCCAGGTTGCGACGCAGAATCGCCGGACGGCCAGCGGCCAGCGTGTCCTTGTGCACGTAGAACTCGTCCGGGTTGACCGCGCCCTGCACGACAGTCTCGCCCAGGCCGTAGGCACCGGTGATGAACACCACATCACGGAAGCCGGATTCGGTATCCAGGGTAAACATCACCCCCGCCGTACCGGTTTCGGAACGTACCATGCGCTGCACGCCCGCCGACAACGCCACCAGCTTGTGGTCGAAGCCCTGATGCACACGGTAGGAAATCGCCCGGTCGTTGAACAACGAGGCAAACACTTCCTTGGCGGCGCGAATCACGTTCTCGACACCGCGAATGTTCAGGAAGGTTTCTTGCTGACCGGCAAACGAGGCATCCGGCAGGTCTTCGGCGGTGGCGGAAGAACGCACGGCCACGGCCAGATTAGGGTTGCCTGCCGACAATTCGGCAAACGCAGTGCGAATCTCGGCGTTGAGCTTTTCGGGGAACTCGGCCTCCATGATCCACTGACGGATCTGCGCACCGGTGCGGGCCAGCGCATTGACGTCATCGACATCCAGGGCGTCGAGTGCCGCGTGGATCTGATCGTTCAGGCCGCTGAGTTCGAGAAAATCACGATAAGCCTGGGCCGTAGTCGCGAAGCCACCCGGCACTGAAACACCAGCGCCTGCGAGGTTGCTGATCATCTCGCCGAGGGACGAGTTTTTGCCCCCCACATGCTCCACATCATGGACGCCGAGCTTATCGAGGGAAACTACGTACTCTACCAAGGTGATCTCTCCACTAACTGTGTTTGTTGTTGGGAAAAGCTCATTCGCCCGGGCGCGTGTAGAGAGGCCTCGGGCGTGTGGGGTCGGGCAAAAGCCTGAACCTTGAAAAAAGCTGTACCTGCTGGCCCTCAGGGTCAACAAGCACGCCTATGATATCCAGAAATCGTCAACGGCTTAAGATCAAGGACAAAAATGAAACGATCTGCTTTCTTCATCTCCGACGGCACCGGCATTACCGCCGAAACCCTGGGACAAAGCCTGTTGGCACAATTTGAAAACATTACCTTCAACAAGTTCACCAGGCCCTATATCGACAGCGTCGAGAAAGCGCGGGCGATGGTACAACAAATCAATAATGCCGCCGACAAGGACGATGTTCGCCCGATCATCTTCGACACCATCGTCAATCAGGACATCCGCGAGATTCTGGCGACGTCCAACGGCCTCATGATCGACATCTTCTCGACCTTCCTCGCGCCGCTGGAGCAGGAGCTTAGTTCACACTCCTCGTATTCGGTGGGCAAATCGCATTCCATCGGGCACAACTCCAACTATATGGAGCGCATCGAAGCGGTCAATTTCGCACTGGACAACGACGACGGCGCGCGTACGCACTATTACGACAAGGCCGACATCATCCTGGTCGGCGTATCGCGTTGCGGCAAAACCCCGACCTGCCTGTACATGGCCATGCAATTCGGCATTCGTGCGGCCAACTATCCGCTGACCGAAGACGACATGGAACGCCTGCAATTGCCTGCTGCGCTCAAGCAGCATCGTGAAAAGCTGTTCGGCCTGACCATCGACCCCGACCGCCTGACCGCCATTCGTCACGAGCGCAAGCCCAACAGCCGCTATTCAAGCTACGCACAGTGCGAATTCGAAGTGCGTGAGGTGGAAAGCCTGTTTCGCCGCGAGAACATTCCGCACATCAACTCCACGCATTTTTCGGTGGAAGAAATCTCCGCCAAGGTGCTGGTGGAAAAAGGCGTGGAGCGGCGTTTCAAGTAGAGGGTTCAGTCGCCCAGTGGCGGCACACGCACCCATCCTTCCATCAGGGTTCGCGCGCTGCGGCTCATGATCGCCTTGGTGACTGTCCATTCGCCGCCCTTCTGAAGAGCCTGAGCCCCGACCCGCAGCGTGCCGGACGGGTGACCGAAGCGCACCGCACTGCGCGGCTCGCCACCGGCGGCCAGACTGACCAGCGTTCCAGGGATCGCCGCCGCAGTACCTATCGCCACGGCAGCGGTGCCCATCATGGCGTGATGCAGTTTGCCCATCGATACGGCGCGCACCAGCAGGTCGATATCCTGCGCGGCGACAGGCTTGCCACTGGAGGAAACATAATCGGCAGGCGCGGCGACAAAGGCGACCTTGGGTGTGTGCTGGCGCGTGGCAGCTTCATCGATGCTGCCGATCAGCCCCATGCGCACGGCACCATAGGCGCGAAGGGTCTCCAGCCGGGCAAGTGCGAGCGGATCGGCGTTGATATCACCCTGCAACTCGGTGCCGGTGTAGCCGATATCAGCGGCGTTGACGAAGATGGTCGGGATACCAGCGTTGATCAGGGTGGCTTTCAATGTGCCGAGACCGGGCACGTGCAGGTCATCCACCAGGTTGCCGGTGGGAAACATCGAGCCGCCGGCGCCGTCTTCATCCGCCGCAGGGTCAAGAAACTCGAGCTGCACCTCCGCTGCGGGGAACGTCACGCCATCCAGCTCGAAATCACCGGCTTCCTGTACCTCGCCATTGCTGATCGGCACATGAGCGATGATGGTCTTGCCGATGTTGGCCTGCCAGATGCGCACGACAGCAATGCCGTTCTGTGGCACGCGGCTGGCGTCGATCAGCGCATTGGTGATAGCGAACGAGCCCACGGCCGCAGACAGATTGCCGCAATTGCCGCTCCAGTCGATGAACGGCTTGTCGATCGACACCTGACCGAACAGGTAATCGACATCGTGATCGGGCTTGCTGCTGCGCGACACGATCACCGTCTTGCTGGTGCTTGACGTCGCCCCGCCCATGCCATCGATCTGCTTTTCGTAGGGGTCGGGGCTGCCGATGATTCGCAAGAGCAGCGCATCCCTTGCCGGGCCGGGCGTCTGCGCGGCTGCCGGCAGGTCAGTCAGCCTGAAGAAAACCCCCTTGCTGGTGCCCCCGCGCATGTAGGTGGCGGGGATTCGGATCTGTGGTGAGTGAGCCATGAATTCGTTGTCCTGTTCAACGCTTGGGACCGAGGCGGCGATCTGCATTGCTCGCGAAGAGGCCATCACAGTCTCCAGACATGCGGTGTTTGAACCATTGCCTTCGTGAGCAAGCTCACTCCCACAAGGGACAATGCCCAGCCTGTAATTTCGTGGGACTAAAACTGCAGTATCAGGCGCAATAAAGATCCCTGTGGGAGTGAGCTTGCTCACGAAGACGTTGGACCAAACGCACTGTTTCTGGGCACTGTGCCAACGTCTTCGTGCCTGTACCAGCCTCTTCGCGAGCAATGCGGGTCGCCGCCCCGATCGCTCCCGCGAGACTTATATATAACGATCAAGTCACGGTCGTAGCCTCCAGAAAATCCTGGGCAAAGCGCTGCAACACGCCGCCAGCCTCATAAATGGAGAGTTCTTCAGCGGTGTCCAGACGGCAGGTCACCGGCACTTCAATCCGTTCTCCATTCTTGCGCCGGATCACCAGCGTCAACGTGGCGCGCGGGGTGCGCTGGCCGATCACGTCGAAGGTCTCGCTGCCATCGATGCCCAGGGTCAGGCGACTGGTACCCGGCTTGAACTCCAGTGGCAAGACGCCCATGCCGACCAGATTGGTCCGGTGAATGCGCTCGAAACCTTCTGCTGCAATCGCCTCGACGCCCGCCAGCCTGACGCCTTTGGCCGCCCAGTCGCGGGACGAGCCCTGACCGTAGTCGGCACCGGCAATGATGATCAACGGCTGCTTGCGCGCCATGTAGGTTTCGATGGCTTCCCACATGCGCGTGACCTGACCGTCCGGCTCCATGCGGGTCAGCGAACCTTTTTTCACCTTGCCATCGACTACCGCCATTTCATTGAGCAACTGCGGGTTGGCAAACGTCGCGCGCTGGGCGGTCAGGTGATCGCCGCGGTGGGTGGCGTAGGAATTTAAATCTTCCTCCGGCAGGCCCATTTTCGCCAGGTATTCACCCGCTGCGCTGTCAAGCATGATGGCGTTGGACGGCGACAGGTGATCGGTGGTGATGTTGTCCGGCAGCACCGCCAGCGGGCGCATGCCCGTGAGCGTGCGCTCGCCGGCCAGCGCGCCTTCCCAGTAAGGCGGGCGACGAATGTAGGTACTCATCGGGCGCCAGTCATACAGCGGCTCGACCTTCGGCCCGGTGTGTTCGTCGATGGCAAACATCGGAATGTACACCTGACGAAACTGCTCAGGCTTGACCGACGCCTGCACCACGGCGTCGATTTCTTCGTCGCTGGGCCAGATGTCCTTGAGGCGGATTTCCTTGCCATCGGCGACGCCCAGCACATCGTTTTCGATATCGAAACGAATGGTCCCGGCAATGGCATAAGCCACCACCAGTGGCGGCGAAGCCAGAAACGCCTGCCTGGCGTAGGGATGAATTCGCCCGTCGAAGTTGCGATTGCCGGACAGTACCGCCGTGGCGTACAGGTCACGGTCGATGATTTCCTGCTGGATCTGCGGATCGAGTGCGCCAGACATCCCATTGCAAGTGGTACAGGCAAACGCCACCACGCCGAACCCCAGCTGCTCCAACTCGGACGTCAGCCCCGCAGCATCCAGATACAACGCCACGGTTTTCGAGCCGGGTGCCAGCGAGGATTTCACCCAAGGTTTGCGGGTCAGCCCCAGGCGGTTGGCATTACGCGCCAGCAAACCTGCCGAAATCACGTTGCGCGGGTTACTGGTGTTGGTGCAACTGGTGATCGCCGCGATAATCACTGCGCCATCCGGCATCTGCCCCGGCACCTCGTCCCACTGCCCGGCGATGCCTCTGGCCGCCAGGTCGGCAGTCGCCACCCGTGCATGCGGGTTGGACGGCCCGGCCATGTTGCGCACCACGCTGGACAGATCGAAACTCAGCACGCGCTCGTAGTGCACCTCGCTCAGGCTGTCCGACCACAAGCCCGTATGCCGGGCGTACAGCTCGACCAGCTTGATCTGCTCGTCTTCGCGGCCGGTCAGGCGCAAATAATCGATGGTTTGCGCGTCAATGGAGAACATCGCTGCGGTCGCGCCGTATTCCGGTGCCATGTTGGAAATGGTCGCCCGGTCGCCGAGGGTCAGGCTCGACGCCCCCGCGCCGTAGAATTCCAGATACGCGCCGACGACTTTCTGCTGGCGCAGGTATTCGGTCAGAGCCAGCACCACATCGGTTGCGGTAATACCCGGCTGGCGGCGGCCGGTCAGCTCGACGCCGATAATGTCCGGCAAACGCATCCACGAAGCCCGTCCGAGCATGACGTTTTCGGCTTCAAGCCCGCCGACGCCGATGGCAATCACACCCAATGCGTCCACATGCGGGGTGTGGCTGTCGGTACCGACCAATGTGTCCGGGAAAGCCACGCCATCGAGCACCTGCACCACCGGCGACATTTTCTCCAGATTGATCTGGTGCATGATGCCATTGCCGGGCGGAATCACTTCGACGTTCTTGAATGCGCGCTTGGTCCAGTCAATGAAGTGAAAACGGTCCTCGTTGCGGCGATCTTCAATGGCCCGGTTCTTGGCCAGCGCCTGCGGATCGTTGCCGTCAGCCTCGACAGCCAGCGAATGATCGACAATCAGCTGTACCGGCACCACCGGGTTGACCAGCGCCGGATCGCCGCCCTGCGAGGCAATCGCGTCGCGCAGCCCGGCGAGGTCCACCAGTGCGGTCTGGCCAAGAATGTCATGGCACACGACCCGCGCCGGAAACCACGGAAAATCCAGGTCGCGCTTGCGCTCGATGAGTTGTGTCAGCGACGCCGTCAGGGTTGCCGGATCGCAACGGCGCACTAGGTTTTCGGCCAGCACCCGCGAGGTATACGGCAATGTGGCATAGGCGCCGGGCCTGATCGCCTCGACAGCCGCACGGGCGTCGAAATAATCCAGTCGGGTACCGGGAAGCGGTTTGCGGAATTCACTGTTCATTGCGGGACTCGATCACGGAGTGTTCGGAATACGGGCGGGGAGCTCGTCAGCGGCTCCCCTGCCCCTTCCAGCGCTGTTCGATGGGCACGAAGCGGCGCTGTTCGACGCCGATGTATTCGGCGCTCGGGCGAATGATGCGGTTATTGGCGCGCTGCTCGAAAACGTGCGCGGCCCAGCCGGTCAGCCGCGAACAGACAAAGATCGGCGTGAACAGTTTGGTCGGGATACCCATGAAGTGGTACGCCGAGGCGTGGTAGAAATCGGCATTGGGAAACAGCTTCTTCTGCTCCCACATGACCTTGTCGATGGCTTCCGAAACCGGAAACAGCACGCTATCACCGACTTCATCTGCGAGTTTTTTCGACCAGCCCTTGATGACCTCATTGCGCGGGTCGGACTCTTTATAGATGGCGTGACCGAAGCCCATGATCTTTTCCTTGCGCTCCAGCATGCCCAGCGTGCCTTGAGTCGCCTCGTCTGCCGAGGCAAAACGCCGGATCATTTCCATCGCCGCCTCGTTGGCGCCGCCGTGCAACGGGCCGCGCAGGGTGCCAATGGCTGCCGTGACGCAAGAGAACAGGTCCGACAGAGTCGATGCGCACACCCGGGCAGTGAAGGTCGACGCATTGAATTCGTGCTCGGCGTACAGAATCAGCGACACATCCATGACCTTGCGATGCAGTTCGCTGGGGGGCTTGTCCAGCAGCAGGTGCAGAAAATGCCCGCCGATGGAGTCTTCATCTGTGGTGCAGTCGATGCGCTTGCTGTCGTGGCTGAAGCGATACCAGTAACACATGATCGCCGGGAAGGCGGCGAGCAAGCGGTCAGTGGCGTCGCGCTGCTGATCAAAGCTCAGCTCGGGCTCCAGCGTGCCAAGCATCGACGCGCCGGTGCGCATGACGTCCATCGGGTGGGTGTCGGCGGGAATGCGCTCCAGCACTTCTTTCAAGGCCTGTGGCAGATCGCGCAGGCTTTTGAGTCTGTGCATATAGGCGGACAACTGGCTTTGCGTTGGCAGTTCGCCATACAGCAACAGGTAGGCGACTTCCTCGAACCGGGCCTCGGCGGCCAGTTCGCGAACGTCATAGCCGCGATACGTCAGCCCCGCACCGGCCATGCCCACCGTCGACAGCGCCGTCTGCCCGGCCACTTGCCCGCGAAGCCCGGCACCACTCAATATTTTTGCTTCAGCCATGGTGTTCTCCACTATTGTTTTTGTGTGATGGGACGCAGAGCGTCACGAGATAAATTCACACCTTAAGCGCTCATCGCTTGCATCAATCCCACTGGGCCCGGAAACGGGGCTCAAACCACTCCGCGTGGTAATGCATTTCGTGACGCTCCGCGTCACACATTGGAGCCTTGACACCTGATTCAGGCATACGAATGCGGGCCTGAGTTTCGATTACGTTTGCTTTCTCGCCAGGCTGGAGAATTGTGACGCAGAGCGTCACGAACTGCATGCCAACGCGGAGCATTGGCACGATAGTCATCTCAAGACCTGTGCATGACGTAGAAGAGGGAGCGACCCTCGCTTTCTATGCGCATCAGCCCTTCTTCTGCGCAAACAACGCGTCCAGTTTCTGCTCGAATGTGTGGTAATCGATGGCGTCGTATAGCTCCATGCGGGTCTGCATGGTGTCGATCACGTTTTTCTGGCTGCCGTCGCGACGGATCGCGCCGTAGACGTTTTCCGCGGCCTTGTTCATGGCCCGGAAAGCAGAAAGAGGATAGAGCACCAGCGACACATCGGCCTCGCGCAGCTCATCCACGGTAAACAGCAGCGTCGCACCAAATTCCGTGATATTGGCCAGAATCGGCACGCCCGCGCGGTTGGCAAACTGCTTGTACATCGCCAGTTCGGTGATCGCTTCCGGAAAGACCATGTCGGCGCCCGCTTCGATACACGCCGCAGCCCGCTCCAGCGCCGATTCCAGGCCTTCGACCGCCAGCGCATCGGTGCGCGCCATGATCACGAAGCTGTCATCGGTTCGCGCATCGACAGCCGCTTTGATGCGGTCGACCATTTCCTGCTGCGAAACGATTTCCTTGTTCGGGCGATGGCCGCAGCGCTTGGCACCGACCTGATCTTCAATATGAATCGCCGCGGCGCCGGCCTTGATCATCGAACGCACGGTGCGCGCCACGTTGAAGGCCGACGAACCGAAACCGGTGTCGACATCCACCAGCAGCGGCAGATCGCACACATCGGTGATGCGCCGCACATCGATCAGCACATCTTCCAGCCCGGTGATCCCCAGATCCGGAATCCCCAGCGAACCCGCCGCCACCCCCCCACCCGACAGGTAAATAGCCTTGAACCCGGCGCGTTTGGCGAGCAGCGCGTGATTGGCATTGATCGCGCCAACCACTTGCAACGGCTGCTCGCTGGTGACTGCATCGCGGAAACGCTGGCCGGGAGTAGTGTTGTTGGAACTCATTGTTGACCTCGGTCGGAAGTTGCCTGGGAAGCCGCCTGATAATGGCGCTCGATGTTGCGCCTGGACGCGCCGATGTGGCGGCGCATCAACAATTCGGCCAGTTCGCCGTCGCGCTCGGCAATGGCGTCGAGAATCCGGTGGTGTTCGGCAAAGGCCTGACGCGGCCGGTTGGGCGTGGTGGAAAACTGGATTCGGTACATGCGCACCAGTTGATAAAGCTCGCCGCAGAGCATCTGGCTGAGGGTGCGATTGCCGCTGCCCTGAATGATCCGGTAATGAAAGTCGAAGTCGCCTTCCTGCTGGTAATAGCCGATGCCCGCCTGAAACGCCGCGTCGCGCTCATGGGTGTCGAGCACGCTGCGCAGCTCATCTATTTCCGCCTGGGTCATGCGCTCGGCGGCCAGCCGACAGGCCATGCCTTCCAGCGATTCGCGAATTTCGTAAAGCTCGATCAGTTCGGCATGACTGAGCGCGACCACACGAGCGCCGACGTGCGGCACACGCACCACCAGCCGCTGCCCCTCAAGCCGATGGATCGCTTCGCGCAACGGACCGCGACTGATGCCGTAGGTACGCGCCAGCTCGGGCTCGGAAATCTTGCTGCCCGGAGCGATTTCACCTTTGACGATGGCCGACTGAATGCGTCGGAAAACGTTCTCGGAAAGGGTTTCCGGATCGTCTTCGCTTGTCGCTGTTTTTTCGACTGCCTTTAGCATTGTCGACACTCTTTAGCTGCATAAGCGCAAATCTAGTCATAAACATCGTTCCAGTCAAAGACAAACCCATGATTGTCGACAATTTCCTGATAACGCCCGAGCCTTTGCCCTGAATCAAGCTGAACAGACACACCGGTAGATCACTGGCAGCCACAAGGCTTCATGCTAGACTGCGCGTCGCGTCTGTACAGCGCGATCCGTGCGGGAGCCCGCGTTTGCGAGCTGCCTGCCTCACGTTTATCAGGCCCGTCCCGTTTGCGCCCTGACTCCCAAGGTTTTTTGCTCATCGCGCCAGGATTTATGAGACTGACAACCCTTCCCGCCTGCTTCTACCTGCTGTTTCTGCCCGCCGTGACCCTGGCCGCCAGCAAAACGGTGTACGGCCTCAATGAATACGCCAGGCTTAGCGATATCGACGTCGAAGTTCCGGCAAAACTCGACACCGGCGCCAAGACCGCATCACTGAGCGCCCGCGACATCAAGCATTTCAAGCGCAACGGCGAGAGCTGGGTGCGCTTTTATCTGGCCATCGACAGCAAACATATCCACCCTATCGAACGACCGCTCGCCCGGGTCAGCAAAATCAAACGGCGCGCCGACGATCTCGACCCGGACGATGACAACAAGTACTCGTCACGTCCGGTGATCAGCCTGGCTATTTGCATGGGTGAAGTTTTACGCACCATAGAAGTGAACTTGACCGACCGAAGTGCATTCCAATATCCGCTTTTGATCGGCTCCGAAGCCTTGAAACACTTTGATGCGCTGGTCGATCCAAGTCTTAAATACTCGGCAGGGAAGCCCGGCTGCGCTTCCGTCGCTCTAAACGCAGAGTAAATTCATGCGCTCTCTAACACTCCATCTGAAGATCCTGATCACTGCCCTGGTGACGCTGGGCATTGCGATCACGGCCTATCAGATACTGGCGCTCGGCATTCCGGTGACCGAAGACGAAACCGACGACCTGTGGAATATCGACGCCAAGGTCGAATTTGTCGCCAGCCCCAAGGATTCGGTGAAAATCCAGATGTTCGTGCCGCCGCTGGCCCACGATTACATCAGCCTGAACGAAAGCTTCATTTCGAATAATTACGGGGTCAGCGTCAATCGCGCAGACGGCAACCGTCGTGTCACCTGGTCGACCCGCCGCGCCAACGGCAACCAGACACTTTATTACCGGCTGGTGCTGACCAAACGCTACAGCGGCGAAAAACCCAAAGTCAAAGGCCCGATCTTCCGCGACAGCCTGCCCGTCGGCGGGCCTGAGAAAATTGCGGCCGAAGCGCTGCTTGCGCCCATTCGCCAGCACTCGGCAGATGTCGAGACCTTCATCACCGAGGCAATCAAACGCGTCAACAACCTCAACGATGACAACGTCAAGCTGCTGATGGCGGGCGATACCTCGGCGGCAAAGAAAGCCCAGATCACCGAACTGCTGTTGTCGATCGCGCACGTGCCGATGGAAAAAGCCCACACCATTCGTTTACAGGCAGAGCAGCCGCAGACCCCGGAGCTCTGGCTGCGCAGCTTCAATGGCAAGGAATGGCTGTATTTCAACCCGGACACCGGTGAAGCGGGTCTGCCGGAGGATCGCCTGCTGTGGTGGACCGGCGATGAAAATCTGGTCACGGCCGAGGGCGGCAAGAAAGTGCAGGTCACGTTCAGCCTGAACAACAGTGAAATGAACGCCATGCGCCTGGCCAAACTCACCGATGCCAGTACCGACTCGGACTTCCTGGCCTATTCGCTGTACGGCTTGCCGCTGCAAACCCAGCAGACCTTCATGATCATGGTCATGATCCCGATTGGCGTACTGGTCATTCTGATCCTGCGCAACCTGATCGGCCTGCAGACACTGGGTACCTTTACCCCGGTGCTGATCGCCCTGGCATTCCGCGAGACGCAACTGGGCTTTGGTATTGCGCTGTTCACCGTGATTACCGCGCTGGGGCTGTCGCTGCGGTCTTATCTGGAGCATCTGAAACTGCAGATGCTGCCGCGCCTGTCGGTGGTGCTGACCTTTGTCGTGGTGCTGATTGCCGCGATCAGCCTGTTCAGCCATAAGCTCGGGCTGGAGCGAGGCCTCTCGGTGGCGCTGTTCCCGATGGTGATTCTGACCATGACCATCGAACGCCTGTCGATCACCTGGGAAGAGCGCGGTGGCAGCCACGCTATGAAAGTCGCCGTCGGCACGCTGTTCGCGGCGTCGCTGGCCCACCTGATCATGAGCGTGCCGGAACTGACCTACTTCGTCTTCACATTCCCGGCCGTGTTGCTGGTGCTGGTCGGTTTCATGCTGGCGATGGGCAGATACCGTGGTTATCGCCTGACCGAGCTGATTCGCTTCAAGGCCTTCCTCAAAGAGGAGAAAGTCAAGTGATCGGCTGGTGGAAGACCTGGAAGGCGCTGGAGGCCCGCGGCATCATGGGCATCAACCGGCGCAACGCCGACTATGTGCTCAAGTACAACAAGCGCAGCCTGTACCAGATCGTCGATGACAAGATCATCACCAAGGAACGGGCGATCGCGGCGGGCATTCACGTGCCGGAGATGTACGGTGTCATCTCTACGGAAAAGGAAATTGACAGCCTTGACGAGATCATCGCAGGCCGTAGCGACTTCGTGATCAAGCCCGCTCAGGGCGCTGGCGGCGATGGCATTCTGGTCATTGCCGACCGCTTCGAGGAGCGCTTTCGCACGGTGTCCGGCCGGATCATCAGCCACTCGGAAATCGAGCATCAGGTGTCGAGCATTCTGACAGGCCTGTATTCGCTGGGCGGCCATCGCGACCGCGCGCTGATCGAATACCGGGTCGTGCCAGACCCGATCTTCAAAAGCATCAGTTACGAAGGCGTGCCCGACATCCGTATCATCGTGCTGATGGGCTACCCGGTCATGGCCATGTTGCGCCTGCCGACCCGTCAGTCGGGCGGCAAGGCCAACCTGCATCAGGGCGCCATCGGCGTCGGCGTCGATCCGGCGACGGGGATCACCCTGCAAGGCACCTGGCTGAACAGCATCATCAGCAAACATCCGGACACCGATCAGCAAGTGAATGGCGTGCAGTTGCCGAACTGGAATGGTTTCATGAAGCTCGCAGCCGAGTGTTACGAGCTGTGTGGCCTGGGCTATATCGGTGTGGACATGGTGCTGGACAAGGACAAAGGCCCGCTGATTCTGGAACTCAACGCCCGCCCCGGCCTGAATATCCAGATCGCCAATGATTATGGCCTGACGCTTCGTACGCAAGCCGTCGAAACACGACTGGAACAACTGGCCAGCGAGGGGCGTGTCGAGTCCGCCGAAGAAAGAGTCAGTTTCGTCCAGGAACTGTTCGGCCACATAGCTCAGAGCGTGAGTTCTGCTGACGCCCGGCAAACCTCCAGGACAGACTCGCCACCAACACCACAATCCACGGCCACGCCCTCAAAACCTGAACGTCGATAATGCCCACCTGCTCGATACACCCCCTGCCCTACAGCGCCGACCCGGCCGTGTTCTTTTCGCGGATCTGTGCGGCGCCGGGCGCGGTTCTGCTCGACAGTGGCAGACCGGTTGCCGAGCGCGGACGGCATGACCTGCTCAGCGCCTGGCCCTTGCAGAGCTTGACGGCGGCTGAAGGCGAAAGCGGCACTGCCTGTCTTCAGCGCCTGCGCGACAGCCTGGCATCGCTGGGGCATGCTGACTTGCCTGCCGACTGTACGCTGCCCTTTGCCGGCGGCCTGATCGGCTACCTGAGTTACGACTTTGGCCGACGTCTGGAGCCATTGCCCGACCGCGCCAGCGATGACCTGCATCTGCCTGAAGCGCAGCTGGGGCTCTACGCCTGGGCACTGGTCAGTAATCATCAGGAAAAAACCAGCCAGTTGGTCTTCCACCCGGCGCTGGCCGACGCCGAACGTCTACGGCTGATCGACCTGTTCACGGCTGGTCATGTGCAGCCACACGCGTCTTTTTCGCTGAACCAGCCATTTCAGGCCAGTATCAGCGCGGCTGACTATCGCCTGGCTTTCGAGCGGATTCAGGCTTACATACAGGCGGGCGATTGCTATCAGGTCAACTTCGCGCAACGTTTTCAGGCGCAGTGTGCTGGCGATCCATGGGCGGCTTATTGCGCGTTACGGGCAGCCTGCCCGACGCCGTTTGCCGGGTATCTGGCGCTGTCGGGAGCCGATGCGATTCTGAGCCTGTCCCCGGAGCGCTTCGTGAAGGTCAGTTCAGGGCAGGTGGAAACCCGCCCCATCAAAGGCACCCGGCCGCGCGGTGCCGACAGCGCGCAGGACGCGGCATTCGCCGAAGCGCTGCTCGCCAGCGAAAAAGACCGCGCGGAAAACCTGATGATCGTCGACTTGCTGCGCAATGACCTGGGCCGCAGTTGCAGGATTGGCTCGGTGCGGGTGCCGGAACTGTTCAGCCTGGAAAGCTACCCCAACGTGCACCATCTGGTGAGCAGCGTGACCGGCGAACTGGCCTCGGGCAACGATGCGCTGGACCTGATCGCCGGCAGTTTTCCGGGCGGTTCGATCACCGGCGCGCCGAAGATCCGCGCCATGCAGATCATCGACGAGCTGGAACCGACCCGCCGCAGCCTGTACTGCGGGTCATTGGTGTACCTGGATGTGCGCGGCGAGATGGACAGCTCGATTGCCATCCGCAGCCTGCTGGTCAAGGACGGACAAATCTCCTGCTGGGGCGGCGGCGGCATCGTCGCCGACTCGGACTGCGAAGCCGAGTACCAGGAAACCTTTACCAAGGTCCGGGTGCTGCTGGAGACGCTTGAGGCGCTTTGAACTGCGTCACTCGCTTGCAGCACTGTGCGCGTCTAAAGCACCAGATCCCGATTCGAGGCCTTGATGAATTCCTTCTTCAAATCCTCAAAGGTATGCACCGCCGGAAACTGCGGAAACTCGCGAATCACGTTGTCAGGCGCGTGAAACAGGATGCCCGCGTCGGCTTCGCCCAGCATGGTGGTGTCGTTGTACGAGTCACCCGCTGCGATGATTCGATAGTAGAGGCTCTTGAAAGCCAGTACTGACTGACGCTTCGGGTCCTTCTGACGCAATTGGTAACTGACCACGCGGTCGGTTTCATCGGTGATCAGCCGATGGCACAGCAGCGTCGGAAACCCCAGTTGACGCATCAGCGGCTGGGAGAATTCATAAAACGTGTCCGACAGAATCACTACCTGGAAGCGCTCGCGCAACCAGTCGACAAACTCCGCAGCGCCGTCCAGCGGCTTGAGGGTGCTGATCACTTGCTGAATGTCCGACAGCTTCAGACCGTGCTCGTCGAGAATGCGCAGGCGTTGCTTCATCAACACATCGTAGTCGGGAATATCTCGGGTGGAGGCGCGCAGGGATTCGATACCGGTTTTTTCGGCAAAGGCGATCCAGATTTCCGGGACCAGCACACCTTCCAGGTCAAGACAGGCAATTTCCACAGCACGCTCCTCACGAGTATTCACCCTCAAACGATGCGGCACTCTAGCCTTTGGCGACGGCCACTGAACAGTAGATTTTGTTACCATTGCCCTCATTACGAGCGCTTAAGCGCCACCTCTGGATTCAAGGAAGCCGCCTGATGAGCCAACCTTTCGATGTCGCCGAACTGGCGACGACTTATGCGAACAAATCTGCGCAGGACATTCTGAAGCTGGCCTTCGAGCATTTCGGTGATGAGCTGTGGATCTCGTTCAGCGGCGCTGAAGACGTCGTGCTGGTGGACATGGCCTGGAAACTGAACAAGAACGTCAAGGTCTTCAGCCTCGACACGGGGCGTCTGCATCCTGAAACCTACCGGTTCATCGAGCAGGTCCGCGACCACTACAAGATCGAGATTGAAATCATCTCGCCGGACCAGAGCAAGCTGGAGCCCTTCGTCAAGCAAAAGGGGCTGTTCAGCTTCTATCGGGACGGCCATGGCGAGTGCTGCGGGATTCGCAAGATCGAGCCGTTGCGTCGCAAACTGTCTGACGTCAAGGCCTGGGCCACCGGTCAGCGCCGCGACCAGAGCCCCGGCACCCGCAGCGCCGTCGCTGCACTGGAAATCGACACCGCGTTTTCGACCGCCGAACGCACGCTGTACAAGTTCAACCCGCTGGCGCAGATGAGCAGTGAAGAAATCTGGGGTTACATCCGGATGCTCGAACTGCCCTACAACAGCCTGCACGAGCGCGGGTTCATCAGCATCGGCTGTGAACCCTGCACGCGCCCGGTCCTGCCAAACCAACACGAACGTGAAGGCCGCTGGTGGTGGGAAGAAGCCACACAAAAAGAATGCGGCCTGCACGCCGGCAACCTGATAGCGCGCGACTGAGGTCGCGAGCTGCAAGCTGGAGTCTGCGGGCGCCTACTTGCAGCTTACAACCCGAAACTTAAAGCTGCCTCTCACGCTTTTACTTGCAGCTTGCAGCTCAAGGCTGCCCCTAATGCACCGGCAGCTCGACATTGGCAAACAGTTCTTCCATTTCCTGTTTGTTATGGCACTGGATCGCCTTGGCCATGACTTCGCGGGTCAGGTGCGGGGCGAATTTCTCGATGAAGTCGCACATGAAACCGCGCAGGAAAGTGCCGCGCCGGAAGGCAATTTTGGTTACGCTGGATTCGAACAGATCACTGGCGTCGAGCACCACCAGATCGCTGTCCACTTCCTCATCGACCGCCATTCTGGCAACGATGCCCACGCCCAGATTCAGCCTGACGTACGTCTTGATCACGTCGGCGTCCGCTGCAGTAAACACGACCTTGGGCACCAGGCCGCGGTGGCTGAAGGCTTCGTCCAGCTTGGAGCGGCCGGTAAAACCGAACACGTACGTCACAATCGGGTATTCCGCCAGCAACTCCAGGGTCAGCTTCGGCACTTTGGTCAACGGGTGGCCCTGCGGCACCACCACACAGCGGTTCCAGCGATAGCACGGCATCATCACCAGATCGCTGAACTGCTCGAGTGCTTCGGTGGCGATAGCGAAATCAACCGTACCGTCAGCCGCCATTTCAGCGATCTGCATCGGCGAGCCCTGATGCATGTGCAGCGCCACATCCGGATACTGCTTGATGAAGTTGCTGATCACCGGCGGCAACGCATAACGGGCCTGGGTGTGCGTGGTGGCGATCGACAGCGTGCCCTTCTTCTCGTTGGAGAATTCCTGGGCAATCTGCTTGATGCTTTCGACCTTGCGCAGAATTTCGCCAGCGGTCGTGATGATCCGTTCGCCAGCCGGTGTCACACGCGTCAGGTGCTTGCCGCTGCGGGCAAAGACTTCGACGCCCAATTCGTCTTCAAGCAGACGGATCTGTTTACTGATGCCGGGTTGAGAGGTGTAAAGGCTCTGGGCCGTCGCGGAAACATTGAGGTCGTGGTGCGCCACTTCCCAAATGTAGCGCAGTTGTTGAAGCTTCATATGTATCCCTCAAAGCAGATAAGCCCTATGGGCATCAGCGACGGTATATAACTGGATTAATGGTAGACGAATAATTCTAGAACTTTTTATCACCTTTGTGAGGTGATCGCACGCTCGAATTCAACAAAACACCAAATTGACCTTCCTTACCTTCGCCCTTTGTTCAGCATGATAGGCACCATGTAGATCGGCACCTCGGAAAGCTGCAAAACCCTGGCAGCCGTACGACCAATCGCCCCCCCTTCCTCCACCCTGCGGCTGTGACTGCCGACCACCAGCAGGTCCACATCCAGTTTCTGCGCCTGTTCAAGAATCACGCTGGAGGGCTCCCCCTGCATGACGCGCACGGTGCGGATGAAAGACAGGTCCTGATGACCCTCCCCCAGTTCCTCACGAAAGCCGTCAAGCATCCGTTGCTCTATCGCCTCCATGAAAGCACCCACGCCCTGGCTGTGCAGCTCAAGCAACGCATCCTTACCCAGATAACTCTGCAACACCGATTCGGCGAACAGCCCCATAGGCTCCACAACATGGATAACGTAAAGTCCGGCGTTGAAAGTCCGAGCCAGCGCCAACGCATGCTGCGTCACGTAAGGCGCGTAAAGACCGAGGTCTGTGGCATATAACATCGATCGAACCATACAACCTCCAAGACAACCGGAATGGCGGAGATTGAATCAGCTTAGCAGTGCATCCGCCGCTGCGATGGCGGCCTTCAGCGCTCGCCCGTCTCCAGCCTGACTTCGTTACTGATGCCGTGCGGAACATGCCCGGTCGCGACGACGTCACGAGCCTGTTCGCAATGACCGGGCTGGTCATCGAAAAACACATCGGCAGCAAAGGCTTCCAGAAATGCCGACTTCTGCAAACCGCCCAGAAACAGTGACTCGTCCAGACGGATGTCCCATTCACGCAGCGTACGAATGACCCGCTCATGGGCGGGTGCCGAGCGAGCCGTGACCAGCGCGGTACGAATCGGGCAACTGGCGTCGGGAAACTCGCGCTGTAACCGATTCAGCGCGGCAAGGAACGGTTTGAACGGTCCACCGCGTAGCGGTTCGCGGGCCGACTCGCGTTCACTGGCCTGAAACGCCGCCAGCCCGCCCGTCTGGTAGACGCGCTCCGATTCATCGGAAAACAGTACCGCATCACCATCGAAGGCGATGCGCAATTCAGCGCTGGCCGCACGTCGCGCACCGCCCGACAGAATGGTTGCGGCGGCAAATCCGGCATCCAGCGCGCTGCGCACGTCTTCTGCGTGTGTCGACAGGAACAGATGACAACCAAACGCCGCGAGATAGGGGTACGGACTGCGCCCGCCCGCGAACGCAGCGCGCGTGATGTCCAGCCCGTAATGCTGAATCGAATTGAATACCCGCAGGCCGGTGTCGGCACTGTTGCGCGAGACCAGCACCACCTCGACCCGCGCCTGGCCGAGACTGGCGTTGAGGCTCAGCAGTTTTTCCACCAGCGGGAACGCATCGCCCTGCTCGAGCACTTCGTCCTCGTGCTCGATCTGATACTTGCGGTAGGCCTCGACGCCGTCAGCCATGTAAACCGCGTGGCTGTCGCGCAGATCGAACAGCGCCCGCGATGAAATAGCCAGCACCAGCTTGTGGTCGTTACTTTCCGCCATGAACTTTCCCTCTTTATATTCAGCGACGACTGCGATCGATAAATCCCAGCGCCTGATACAACGTGCGCACCCGCGGCATGTAGCAACCCGCCGCAAGCGCTGCGGCCAGCGGCCGGGCGTAGATGGCTTGCAGCTCCAGCGGGCGGCGCTCGACCAGATCGTGGTACATGCTCGGTCTGTAGTCCGGCATGCTTTCGGTCACCGAAAACAGCTGTTCCGCGAAGCCTGCCGGCAATGCATGGCCACAGGCTTCGGCGCCTTGCACTACCTCATCCATCAAGGCCCTGACCAGCGCCCGGCTGTCGGGATCGGCCATCAGCTCGCGGGTACCCGTCTGCAACAACGCGGCCAGCCCGTTGTAGGGCACGTTCCAGACCAGCTTGCGCCAACGCGCCTGTTGCAGATTTTCCATGGTATGCGCTTCGACATCAGAGGCCCGGAACAACTCGGCACAGGCCTCGACAATGGCCAGACGTCCGGCGTCATCGGCCGCCGGACCGCTGTGATAACCCACGCTGACCGCGCCAAAGGCCTGATGCACCACGTTGCCGGGAGCGACCCGGTGCACGCAAATGAAACACAATCCGCCTAATATATGCAGGCTGTCGGGCAGTACCGCACGCAACTCGTCTTCGACAGCCAGACCGTTCTGCAACAGCAGCACCTTTGCATCTGGCGCGGCTGCTTGCTGGATGATCGGCCCCAATGCCGCATTGCCGGTGCTTTTGGTGCCGACCAGCAACCAGTCGCACGGCGGCATGTCGGCGGCGGCGGAATAGGCTTTGACGGGCTTGAGGTGCAGTTCGCCATGTACGGCGCTGCTGATCTGTAGCCCGTCGCTTGCTACCGCTTCGAACTCGCTGCGCAACAGAAAATGCACGTCGAACCCGGCGCGCGCCAGCATCAGGCCGTAAAAACCGCCGATGGCACCGGTACCGATGATGCCGATTCGTGGCTGCTCTGGATGGACACTCATAACGTCTCTCTCGGCTGTCTGTGTGTTTCAGGGTGCGGCGTACACTATCCGTCGCAGCGCATCGTGTTGCAAATACCGATGCGCACAATGGCCGTCGACTCGTTTACTTATTGTCGAACAGCGCGATAACGCGCTAAGGTTCGGCTCCCCGCTGCGCTCAAACCTGCTGGGCCCCGCCGCACGGGGGACCGTTGGCGGCCAGTACCCGCGACCTGATGAGTAACACGATGGCTGATTTACCGATTAATGACCTCAACGTTGCGTCCAACGAGACACTGATCACGCCGGATCAGCTCAAGCGCGACATCCCGCTGACCGATGCTGCCCTGCGCACCGTCAGCCAGGGCCGCGAAGTGATTCGCAACATTCTTGATGGCAACGACCACCGCCTGTTCATCGTGATCGGCCCCTGCTCGATCCATGATCTCAAGGCTGCCAAAGAATACGCCGAGCGCCTCAAAACGCTGGCGGCTGAAGTCTCCGACACCCTGTATCTGGTCATGCGCGTCTACTTCGAAAAGCCCCGCACCACGGTTGGCTGGAAGGGCCTGATCAACGATCCGTATCTGGACGACTCGTTCAAGATCCAGGACGGCCTGCACATCGGTCGTCAATTGCTGCTGGACCTCGCGGAAATGGGCCTGCCTACCGCAACCGAAGCGCTGGACCCGATTTCGCCACAGTACCTGCAAGACCTGATCAGCTGGTCGGCCATCGGCGCGCGCACCACCGAATCCCAGACCCACCGCGAAATGGCCTCCGGCCTGTCCTCGGCAGTCGGTTTCAAGAACGGCACCGATGGCGGCCTGACCGTTGCGATCAATGCCTTGCAGTCGGTCTCCAGCCCGCATCGTTTCCTGGGTATCAATCAGGAAGGCGGCGTATCGATCGTGACCACCAAAGGCAATGCCTATGGTCACGTGGTGTTGCGCGGCGGCAATGGCAAGCCCAACTACGACTCGGTCAGCGTTGCGCTCTGCGAACAGGCCTTGAACAAGGCAGGTATTCGCCCGAACATCATGGTCGATTGCAGCCACGCCAACTCCAACAAGGACCCGGCCCTGCAACCGCTGGTGATGGAAAACGTCGCCAACCAGATTCTGGAAGGTAACGAGTCGATCATCGGTCTGATGGTCGAGAGCCATTTGAACTGGGGTTGTCAGTCGATTCCGAAGGACCTGTCGGAGTTGCAGTACGGAGTATCGATTACCGATGCCTGCATCGACTGGGAAAGCACGGAAAAAACCCTGCGCAGCATGCACGCCAAGCTCAAGGGCGTGCTGCCGGCGCGCAAGCGCAGGTAATGGCTTGATCGGGCATCGCGCAGTCACGAAAACGCCGGGCAATTGCCCGGCGTTTTTCATGTTGCTGGTGTTAGCGACCCATCAGAGTTTGGCAGCCTGTGACTGCAAGTCATGCAGCTCCATGTAGCGTTCGACATAAGAGCAGGATGGAATGACGGAATAGCCCATGGTGTCGGCGTAGTCCAGCGCTTCCTTGGTCAGGGCGGCGGCAATTCCGCGACCGCGCAAGGCGTCGGGCACGAAAGTTCGGTAGAAGTCCAGGGTCTGCTTGCCGAGATCCATGTACGTCAGGTAGGCACGGTGGCCATCGATAATAATTTCGAAATGGTGGCCGGTTTCATCATGGTGGATGGACAACGCCTCGCTCATTGCGACTCCTAGCGGGTCTTGGAATTTGACCCCTACCTTACCGATCTTTTTCCGGCGAAGGAACATCTACGCCACCCGTATCTGTTTATCGCCGGAAAGAGCATTGCCGATCTCGACAAACAGCACGGATGGATAGTAGGCACCAATACTGAATATGCTCAAGCGCAGTCAGGGTAAAAACCATGAAATTGTCCGTCGGCCGACCGACAGTCGGGCACTTCAAGTGCCTGTGCCTGCTGCGCGAGAGAGGACCAGGAACCCCGGATTCAGTCGGCGGCTCGATAAAAGTGGATAGTTTTCGTACAGAACTCACAAGAAGTAACGCAGAACACTTTTAAAGCCGGGATTTTTAGCGGCTTCTTGCGCTGGGTCCGTTTACTTACTACAAACAATGGGTACTATGTACGCCGGTCGTTTTCTCATTCTCGAGAGATGACTAATTTGAACAAAACTCCTTGAAGGTGAACACGATGAACAACGTTCTGAAATTCTCTGCTCTGGCTCTGGCCGCAGTTCTGGCTACCGGTTGCAGCAGCGTATCCAAAGAAACCGAAGCTCGTCTGACAGCTACCGAAGACGCAGCAGCTCGTTCGCAAGCTCGTGCCGACGAAGCCTATCGCAAGGCTGACGAAGCTCTGGCTGCTGCTCAAAAAGCTCAGCAAACTGCTGACGAAGCCAACGAGCGCGCTCTGCGCATGTTGGACAAAGCTAGCCGCAAGTAATAATCCTTCGGGGTTGTTGAAAGCCGATCCGGCAACGGGTCGGCTTTTTTTTGTGTGTTTTTTGAGGTGGTTGCTCGCGTAATGGGCGACGCTTCGCTTGAGCGATCTATCGGGACTGTGATTCTCGTTCCCACGCTCCGCGTGGAAATGCATTTCGTGACGCTCTGCGTCACACGGCGGCTCTGCGATTTCAGTGAAATTTCGGTTCGCCTTGAGGCACCTTTTCGCCCCTCGGCGAGTGACTTTGAAGGATCAAAGTAACCAAAATCCTGGCTCCGTTTCCGGCCCGACTTCGTCGGGTTCCTTCGTCCTGACACTGATCCGGGGGCCGCCGCAACGGGCCATCCATGGCCCGAATGCGGCTTGCTCGGCGTCCTGCCTCGCATCCCCCGGATCAGCGCCAGGCCTCAGCCGTCACTTACGTCGCAACCGGTGTCGTCAGTGATATCGCGGTAAAAAAAGCGCTTTGATTATCAACTATCGTGCGACGCTCCGCGTCGCATGCCGTTCTGGACGCTCTGCGTCCGACCGACTGCCAACACGCGCTGGCACGAGAGGCAATTGGCCGCTCTACTGAAAAATCACCGGTTCTTCCGCGCTCGCAGAAGCAACCCCCGGCACTGCGATCTCGACCGGCATGCCGTCTTCGGCTGCTACCACGTCGCGGACTCGATCCCAGTTCATGCGCAGGTTGTTGGCGAGGTCGTCGCGTTTGAGCAGGGCGTTGATGACGGCGGTGTGTTTGTCGACCACCGATGGATTGCCCAGGTCGTCGACCGGCGTGTGCGCTTCAAGGTAGACCTTGCCGCCACTGATGCCGAATTTGTAGGGTTCGCTGATGATGCGCACGGTGGTGCCGACCGGGGCCATGTCGGCCAGTTCCAGTACGTTGTCGTTGTACATGCGGAAGCAGCCGTGGCTGGTGCGCATGCCGATGCCGAATTTCTTGTTCGAGCCGTGGATCAGGTAGCCGGACATCCCCAGACCGAATTTGAACGGCCCCAGCGGGTTGTCCGGGCCGGCAGGTACCACGTCGGGCAGCGGATCGCCATCAGCAGCATGCTCGGCCTTGATGGAAGCCGGTGGCGTCCAGGTCGGGTTTGGCGTCTTGGCGGTCACTTTGGTCACGCCAATGGGCGAGCCCCAGCCTTCACGGCCGACACCCAGCGGATAGGTGTGCACCACATTCTGCCCTTTGGGGTAGTAATACATGCGGTATTCGGCCAGATTGATGACGATACCTTCGCGCGGACCCGGCGGCAGGATGAAACGGGTCGGCAGCACAATATCCTTGCCTGCGCCCGGCAACCAGGGGTCTACACCCGGATTGGCGGCGATCATTTCCAGATAGCCCAGATCGTATTTCGTGCCCAGGTCGGCGAAGGTATCTTCATACCTGGCCTTGATCACCTGCACTTCACCGACGATGTCCTCACCGGGCGGCGGCAATGGAAACTCAAGTGCATGGACGGAGCTCGCCGCGCAGAGAGCAGCAAGTGACAGACAGCGGGTAACGGCTGGAATGCGCGACAACATCCGGAAAGATCCTTCGAGTAACGACGATAGAGACAAGTCTGGAAGTGTACACCTGCGCTCGCGGGATCGGTGATATCTGCGGTGAGCCTGCAGCCGATGATGACGCTAGAGTTCAGGCCAGATCGGATTCATCCCCCTGCGCTGCGCATCCATGATGGCCTTGCACAGAGGGCACAGACGCTCGTCGCGCATGGCCTGCAGTTCGACCGCAGACATTTGCGGCTGGGCAGGCAGCAACGTGCCGCACAATGTCCGGTCGATGGAGCCGCCCAGTTCAAGCTGGCGCGCAATCAAATGCACCCGCACTTCCTGGCAGGCGAACAGATCCAGTTGTTCATGGGGTTCAAGCATTTGGTAGGCATACAAGGACCAGGCGGGACGCGGCATGGGGGGCTCCAGATCGGGGGCGCCACATTAGCCGAAAGCCCCCGCACAGGAAAGCCTCAAAGCAGCGGTTTCAGGCTCGGCCAGACATTTTCCAGCAGCTTGCCCTGCGCTGCCGCTGCGGGATGCAGGCCATCAGCCTGCATCAACTCGGGCACCCCGCCCACGCCTTCCAGAAAAAACGGCACGAACGGGACTTTTTTCTCCTCGGCCAGGCTGCTGTAAACCTCTTTGAACGCGTTGGTGTAACGCGGCCCGTAGTTGGGCGGTATCTGCATGCCCAGCAATAACACTTTTGCACCGGCTGCCCGAGAGCTGTCGATCATCGATGAAAGGTTTTGTTGCAATTGAGCGGGCTGCTGGCCGCGCAGCCCGTCGTTACCACCCAGTTCGAGAATAACCAGCTCGGGCTTATGCTCTGCAAGCAGCGCAGGCAAACGCGCCTGGCCTCCTGCGCTGGTGTCGCCGCTAATGGACGCATTGACCACCTTGTCGTCGTATCCTTCCCTCGCCAGTCGTTGTTCCAGCAGGCTCACCCACCCCACGCGGGTATCCAGGCCGAAAGCCGCACTGATACTATCGCCAACGATCAACACCGTGCCCGCCATTGCGCCCTGTGACAGCAGCAACGACCCCAGGCCAGCACTTAAAAACCACGCACGCATCGGATTCTCCATGAGTGAAAGTATTCTCAGTGCCCAAAGCCTCAGCAAAGTGGTCCCCAGCACCGAAGGTGACCTGACTATCCTGCACGAACTCTCCCTGGAACTAAACAAGGGCGACACGCTGGCAATCGTCGGCGCCTCCGGTTCGGGCAAATCCACCCTGCTCGGCCTGCTCGCCGGGCTGGACCTGCCCAGTGCCGGCTCGGTGATTCTCTCGGGCCGCAACCTCAGCGAACTGGACGAAGACCAGCGCGCCAGAGTCCGCGCCGAGCACGTCGGTTTTGTCTTTCAGTCGTTCCAGTTGCTCGACAGCCTGAACGCGCTGGAAAACGTCATGCTGCCGATGGAGCTGGAAGGCCGCAAGGACGCCCGTGAAAAAGCCCGCAACCTGCTGGAACGAGTCGGGCTTGGCCAACGCCTGACCCATACGCCACGGCAATTGTCCGGTGGCGAGCAGCAACGGGTTGCGATTGCCCGCGCCTTTGCGGCCGACCCGGACGTGCTGTTTGCCGACGAACCCACCGGTAACCTCGACAGTCACACCGGCGAGCGTATCAGCGACCTGCTGTTCGAGCTGAACAAAGAGCGCAATACCACGCTGGTGCTGGTGACCCACGATGAGCGTCTGGCCCATCGCTGTCGCCGTCTGATCCGTCTCGAAGGGGGCCGTCTGGTCGCCCCGCTGGAGCCTTGATGGCACGTTTGCCTTTTACCCGACTGCTGAGCCTTGCGGCCCGTCAATTGCTGCGCGATGCCCGCGCCGGAGAATTGCGGGTCTTGTTTTTTGCCCTGCTGGTCGCCGTGGCCGCCAGCACCGCCATCGGTTACTTCGGTGCGCGCCTGAATGGCGCGATGCTGTTGCGGGCGACCGAGTTCCTGGGCGCTGATCTGATTCTCGAAGGTTCGAGCCCGGCGCGTGCCGAGCAAGTCGAGGAAGGTAAACAGTTACAACTCAAGCACGCGCAGATTGTGGTGTTTTCCAGCGTGATCGCTACCGACGCCGGTATCCAGCTGTCGAGCATCAAGGCGGTGGATGACGTTTACCCGTTGCGCGGTGAACTGAAAAGCGCCCCCGACCTGTACCAGCCCGAGCAGGCTGGCAGTGGCCCGAAACCCGGCGAAGCCTGGGCCGAGGCACGGCTGCTTCCGGCGGTCGACCTGAAGGTGGGCGACGACATCGATGTCGGCTCCAAAACCCTGAAACTGACCCGCATTCTGACTTATGAGCCGGACCGGGCCGGCAATTTCTATAGCCTGACGCCCAGGGTGATGATCAATCTGCAAGACCTGGCCGCCACCGGTGTGGTTCAGCCTGGCAGCCGGGTCACCTACCGGGAAATGTGGAGTGGCCCGCCCGAAGCGCTGGCCGCTTACCGCAAGGCCATCCAGCCGGGCCTTGAACCGCATCAGGAAATCAAGGACGCCCGCGACGGCAGCCAGCAGATTGGCGGTGCGCTGGGCAAGGCCGAGCGTTACCTGAACATGGCCAGTCTGGTGGCTGTGCTGCTGGTCGGCGTGGCCGTGGCGCTCTCGGCGTCGCGCTTTGCCGCGCGACGCTTCGATGCCAGCGCCCTGCTTCGCTGCCTGGGCCTGTCGCGTGGCGAGACCATGGCACTGTTCAGCCTGCAATTGGCAATCATCGGCCTGCTCGCCAGCCTCAGCGGCGCATTGCTGGGCTGGCTTGCACAACTCGGGCTGTTCGCCCTGCTGCAAAACCTGCTTCCGGCCACTGTGCCAGCGGGCGGGCTGGTGCCGGCGATGGCAGGCATGGGCACCGGGCTGGTGGCGCTGGCCGGTTTTGCCCTGCCGCCACTGGCTGCTCTGGGCCGCGTACCGCCGTTGCGCGTGTTGCGCCGCGACATGCTGCCGATCCCCGCCAGTTCATGGCTGGTGTATGGCGCAGCGCTAATGGCGCTCGGTCTGATCATGTGGCGGCTGAGCCTGGACCTGGTCCTCACGTTTGCTCTGCTGGGCGGCGGCATTGTGGCGGCGCTGGTATTGGGCAGCCTGTTATTGCTGGTGCTCAACAGCTTGCGCCGCCTGCTGGCCGGGGCGTCGCTGCCATGGCGGCTGGGTCTTGGGCAACTGCTGCGTTATCCGCTGGCCGCCGCCGGTCAGTCACTGGCCCTCGGCCTGATCCTGCTATCGATGGGCCTGATCGCGCTGCTGCGTGGCGAATTGCTCGACACCTGGCAGAACCAGTTGCCCAAGGACGCACCGAATTATTTCGTGCTCAATGTGTTGCCTGCCGACAAAGACAACTTCGCCCAGACCCTGAGCAAGCTTTCCCCTCACGCTGCGCCGCTCTATCCAGTGGTGCCGGGACGTTTGACCAGCATCAATGGCGAACCGGTGAGCAACTTTGTCACCAAGGACTCGCGCGGCGAAAATGCAACGCGCCGTGACCTGAGCCTGACCTGGGCGGCTGACTTGCCCGAGGGCAACGCCTTGACCGCTGGCAACTGGTGGAAAGACCTGCCCGCCTCCGGTCAGAGCGAAGCAACGCCCGGTGTGTCGATTGAGACCAAGCTGGCAGAGAGTCTGAACATCCACGTAGGTGATCGTCTGAGTTTCATTGTCGGCGGCCTGACACGTGACGCGGTGGTCACCAGCCTGAGGACGGTGAACTGGGACACCTTCCAGCCCAACTTCTTCATGATCTTCCAGCCCGGCACATTGGCCGACCTGCCCACCACTTATTTGACCAGCTTCTATCTGCCTCCTGGCCAGGACAAGCAGATCGTCGAACTGTCGCGCGCCTATCCATCGATCAGCATTCTGGGCGTCGAAGCCTTGCTGGCGCAGGTACGCAGCATTCTCGATCAGGTCACCCTGGCGGTGCAGTTCGTGCTGCTGTTCGTGCTGGCGGCGGGCATCGCCGTACTGTTTTCGGGATTGCAGGCAACGCTGGACGAGCGCATCCGGCAAGGCGCGCTGCTGCGTGCGCTGGGTGCCGAGCGAGCACTGCTGATCAAGTCGCGGCGTATCGAGTTCGGTTTGCTGGGCGCCGCCAGCGGCGTGCTGGCGGCACTGGGCTGCGAGCTGGTGAGCTTCGTGCTGTATCGCTATGCATTTTCACTCGACTGGCAGCCCCACCCGTGGCTGTTGCTGCTGCCGGTGATCGGCGCGTTGCTGGTCGGTGGCGCCGGCGTATTCGGCACCCGCCGCGCGCTGAACGTCAGCCCGCTGACCGTGCTCCGCGAGGGTTGAGGCTAGAATCTGCTCAGCGTCATGCACAACGCCTCAAGAGTCAGAAATACGGGGCTTCTGCCCGGAGGGCGTGGGAACAACCGGGCGACACTTAGCTTGTGTGGGAGCGGACTTGTCCGCGAAGGCTATGGTGGGAGCAACAAATTTTTTGCGGATGTACCATCCTCTTCGCGGACAAGTCCGCTCCTACAAAAACCGAGAAATCACGGACAAGCGAAGCGTCGCCCGGTCCTCTCCTGTATCGCGGCAAATCCGCTGCGTTCAAGGTTTACTATTCATAAACAATCGAGTTCACGAACCAGAGTTTCTCGCCCTCCGGTGTGTTGACCAGCACTTCGTCGCCGACTTCTTTCTTCAACAAGGCGCGAGCCATGGGCGAATCGATGGAGATGTAGTCGTTGCGGCCGTATATCTCGTCGTATCCGACAATCCGAAACTTTTTCAGATCACCCGCCTCGTTTTCGATTTCGACCCAGGCCCCGAAAAACACCCGCCCTTCTTGCTCCGGCGAATAGCTGACCACGCGCATGTCTTCGAGCCGCTTGCGCAGGTAACGTACGCGGCGGTCGATCTCGCGCAGCAGTTTTTTGTTGTACTGGTAATCAGCGTTCTCGCTACGATCACCCAGCGAGGCCGCCCAGGCGACCTTCTGGGTGATGTCAGGCCGGTGCTCTCGCCACAGGTAGTCGAGTTCTTTCTTCAGGGCCTCATGCCCGTCCCTGGTGATGATCTTTGTACTCAAGACATTTCTCCGACCCTGCAAAAATCAATGCAACAGCATCAAGGGTTATCGACGCGCGACCTCATGCTGGATGCAGCCTTCGTAGTACACCTTGCTGACCGCGTCCGGCTTCAGGCGCGATTCGCTGTCGTACGTCTGCTCGGTGATGCGCAAGGCCATCGGGCGCATCCACTGCTTGGCGAATTTGCGCGCCTGAAGCTTCTGCCGCGCCCCATAGCGAGTGACCCCCGACAGTTTGGAAGCCTGCGCACCACCTGCAATGGTCGAGCCCCAGCGGCACAGGTAACGCTCGTTTTCCGTGGCGTTTCTGGCCTGCGCGGAAAAAGCCAGCCCCGAGAGCGTCAGGCAAGCCAGAGCACAATAAACCAAACGCATGCGATCACCACCTAATCCTTTGATAAGGCGGCGATTTTGCCTGCCGGATGGAACGCCGGGGGCCAGCACTGTGCCTTCTACTACAACGTTATGTCGCGTGGGGGTCAACCCAGCGTGATCAGCCCCTGACGGGCAATGCGGGTCAGGTCGCGAATGACCTGATCGACATCACCCGCTTGTGGTGACTGCACCACGGCGAGGTCAAACTGATCGTTGGCAAAATGGCTCAATGACTGATGGGGATCGACAAACTGGATCAGAAACGCACAGGAGCCGCCGCGTCGGCGAGGCCAGCCGTCCAGATAGCGCAGCAACGTGGGCTGGTGAGCACCGCTGAGCAGGATTTTCGGGTTCTTGCGGGACAAGACCGTGCTGATCGGGGAAAGACGAATGAGGGGGCGCAGGTTGTTCATGGTTTTTCTCTGCCTCAGAAGCTTCGCTGGGCAGCGGTGAGAGGCAACACCGAACCAACGTTTTAGCGGTATTTCGACAAGGTTTCAGCCCTGCCAGGCGCCCCGCAAGTAGTTGTTAAATCGGCGCTTGAGCTCGCATCCTAGGGAAGGTCTGAAAAAGCCTTTTCTTCAAAAGTCGAAGCCAGTAAATACAGGCGCTCCAGCCCGGTTCCTCTCCAAAAAAATGGGCTTTTTCAGAGGATACCTAGAGAAACGTCCCATTCATTGTCAATTGTCATCCATGCCGGCGCCTTCACGCACAAGGCCCGCAGGGTAGCGGGCCTTGTGCGTGAAGCGTAGACGGTTATCGGGCGATGGCGCGATCCAGCGACAGCTTGCCGGCGCCTTCGATAAGGACCGCCAGCGCACCGCCGAGTAACGCCAATGCATATTCATAGCCGTTGTTGGCCATGAAAAAACCGTTATGGATATGCACCGTGAAGATCGCTACCAGCAACAGCAGGATCACCACCACTGCGGCCGGACGCGCCAGCAGCCCGAGCAGCAAGCCAAGGCCGCCGAAGAATTCGGCGCTGCCAGACATCAACGCCATCAGATAGCCCGGTGTCAGGCCGAGGCTTTCCATGTACTGCGCGGTGCCTTCCAGACCATAACCGCCAAACGCTCCGAACAGTTTTTGACTGCCGTGGGCGACGAATGCGATACCGACAATGACGCGCAGAACAGTCAGGCCATAACCGGCGCGCGTGGTGAGAAGTGACTTGATCATTGTGTTCATGAGGCGACGTTCCATGACGAATTAAGTGGGAGTGCCGCCATCATAATCAAATTTCCTCATGTAAAAATTCCAAATAACCGCCTATTCGCATCAACATATTCGATCATTAGCGCATAAGCGGTTTTTTCGGGCCCTGCTTTTCCAGCGCATCACGCTCGCGATCAAACGCCAGATAGTATTTGTTCACGCTGTTCACAAAAGCGACAACGTTGGCACCACCCTGCTCCATGGCCACTCGTTCGGTCTGAAAGAACCACTGATCGGGATTGAGCCCGCGCCGCCGTGCTTCTTCGCGCATGCCTTGTACGCGTTCCGGCCCGAGATTGTAGGCTGCCATGACGAACGCCATTCGCTCACGCTCGTTGACTTTTTTGCTGGCGAAGTATTTGCGCTGGATCAGCGCCATGTACCGCGAGCCGGCACGAACGTTGTCGTCGGCGCTCTGGATACTCGCTACACCGACACGTTTCGCCGCCGACGGGGTAATCTGCAGCAACCCGGTAGCGCCGCCGCTGCCCTTGGCCGACGGGTCGAGTTTCGACTCCTTGAACGCCAGCGCGGCAAGGTCCAGCCAGTCCATGCCCTGCGCATCGGCATGGCGTTGCAGCATGGGGCGCAGTTGTTCAAGGCGTTGCAGATTGTTGCGTACCAGCGGATTGTTGACTTGGTAGGTGTTCTTGTAAGCCTTCTCGAACGCCAGATCCTGCTGCGCCGACGGCTTGTAACCCTTGAGAAAATCATCGGCGCTAGCGCGCAGCACGGGCGCCTTGTCACTGACGAACCAACTGACGTCGCCCTGAGTCTGCAAGGTCAGGCCACGGTCAATTCGCAGCCTGGGCATGACCTTCGCCCAGCGCTCGGCAATGGGTTGCTCGACCAGGGTCATCGGGTAAATTCCGGCCTGGACCATTTCCAGCACGTCTTCGACTGCCAGGCTCGGGTCAACCCAGTCGATTTTCACCGGCGCCAGCTTGCGCAGTTCCAGTTGCCGATTGACCTGATGCAGCGCTTCGTCGGCGGCGCTGCCGGTAGGCAGGCTCAAGGTGCGCCCGGACAACTGATCGAAACGTCGCAGGCTGCGGTGACCGCGCACGCCGACCAGCACCAGCGGCACATCATGAATGATCGGCGCCCTGGCCTGAATGCCTTTGGCGGCCCTGGCATCGAGCAACTCACCGGGCGCGATCAGATCACCCTCGCCGCGCTGTAACGCCGTCAGCAACTGATTCTTGACTTTGGGGATGATCTTGAAGGTCACTTTCTGCCCGTCGCGGGCATGGCTGTTCAGGTACTGCTCGAACGCCTGCAAACGGTGATACTCGACGCCGATTTCCTGGCCTTTGACGTCGCCGGAGCTGTTGCGGCTCTGGTTGACCAGCACGCGCAGCACTTTGCTGCTGCGAATCGCCGCCAGATCACGCGCCTGCGTGGCGTGCTGCACAGCCTCGGGACCGGCCTGGCGAGCAGCCGCGTGCAGCGGTGACAGTGACAGCAGACAGATGAAAGACACAAGCGTGGATCGGATCATTCACTTCCCCGGGGCAAATGCCGGAAAGAAACAGGAAAAAGGAAATCTTGAGGTCACGCAGCAGCGTCGAACAGCGAGGAAATCGTCGAGCCTTCTGGCTCAATCGCTTGAATACTCAGCCTTTTCTTATTGTGGCCGCCGCTCTGGTATGCTCGGCAGCCTGCAGCTGGAGGTAGCACCATGCAACTCATCGACATCGGCGTCAATCTGACCAACGCAAGCTTTGCCTCGCAGCGACAGGCGGTACTCGACCGCGCCTACGCTGCAGGCGTCGCACAACTGGTGGTGACCGGCACCAGCGTCGAGGGCAGCGAACAGGCCTTGCAGTTGTGCCACGAGCTTGATGAAAGCGCGCAACGGCTGTTCTGCACAGCGGGCATCCATCCGCACTCGGCGAGCGGTTGGACCGGTGACACCGAGCAACAGTTGCATGCCCTGCTCAAGGAAAATCGCGTTCGCGCGGTGGGTGAATGCGGGCTGGATTTCAACCGCGACTTCTCGCCTCGCCCACAGCAGGAAAAGGTGCTGGAAGCGCATCTGGCCATGGCGGTAGAACTGCACTTGCCGGTATTTCTGCACGAGCGGGACGCCAACCAGCGCCTGCTGGAGATCCTGCGCGACTACCGTGATCGTTTGCCCGCCGCGGTGGTGCACTGTTTCACCGGCGAACGCACCGCGCTGTTCAGCTACCTCGACCTGGACCTGCACATCGGTATTACCGGCTGGATCTGCGACGAACGACGCGGCACCCACCTGCACCCGCTGGTGGGCAATATCCCTCGCGGCCGGCTGATGCTGGAAAGCGACGCACCCTATCTTCTGCCGCGCAGCTTGCGTCCCAAGCCGAAAAACGGTCGTAACGAACCCGCTTACTTACCGGAAGTGTTGCGCGAAGTGGCCTTGCACCGTGGCGAAAGTGAGGATGATCTGGCGCGGCACAGCACCGCCTGCGCCCGAGCGTTTTTCGCGTTGCCGACGCTGGACCAGCCAGCGGGGTCTTGAAGGATCGTTTTCTGCACCCGGCCATGAAGGTCTTGGCATCTGGCGGGCTATCGAGCCGATAGAAAGGCTTGCCTCGCGGGTACTCAGGCTCGGGCTTACTCTTCAGTCACCACAACGGCACAAGGAAGGAAGCCACTGAATGCCCTGAATGAAGAGGAAAGCTGTATGCACAAGCCACGTCCCGACCTGCAATTGAACAAATGGCCCGAAAATGCCGACCGTGAAGATCAATCCGTCAGCCTGACCCTGTATCTGATCGCGGTGCCCCTGTTTATTCTGGCAACCCTGCTGATCCTCAACGGGCTGTTCTCTGAAAGCCTTTCGTCGACCGCCATTGGCGTGATCGGGGTCGTCGCAGCGCTGGTGATTCCGCGTATCACAGCGGACCAGTGAGACACATCAACCAAACACGGTGACCGTCTGCCGACTGATCGCGATCAGCTCGCCATGCGGGCTCCACAGTGCGGCGGCGGTATGGCCATAGCCATCGCGGGCGTGCTCGATGACCGCACGATAGCTGCACCATTGCAGAGTATCGAGCGCAGGCTGCGGCTGAACGAACTCGATGGTCCAGGTCAGCGAACTGCCGGGTGCCGGGGTGTCCAAGTGCGGTAATACCGCAGGTGGCCAGGTGTCGACCAATGCCAGAATGTGCGCTTCGCTCATCGGTCTGGCGTGTTGCTCATCGCGCAACCGCACGTAGCCACCAATAGCCGGTGACCGGGTATTACTGAACGGCATACCGCCCAGCGCCCAGCGAATGTCCATGAAACGCAAATAGTCAGGCATCACGCCGCTGACAAACGGCAGTTCCGGGCAGTCCTCGACGGGCTTGAGGTCTGGCGCAGGTTCTGCAGCGACAGCGATCACCGACTCCCGAGGCGCACCGAAACTGCCCTGAATCAGGGTCATGACCTCGCCATTCTGCACGGCGCGCCCCACTACCTGACTGACCGCCTTGCCATGGCGCAAAACCTCGACCTCGAACGCAATCGGCACGCCGGGCGCTGCCGGTCCGACGAAGGTAATGGCCAGCGAACGCACCGGCCGCCCTTCCGGCACCTGGGCACGCATTGCTTCATACGTCAGCGCAGCCATCAGCCCGCCAAAACAGGCTCGCCCCTGTGACCATTCAGCAGGAATGGTCACAGAGCGCGGATGGTCACGGCCCGCATCGATCAGTTCGGAAAAGGTCATGGTTACTCCAACGGCTTGAACACCAATGAATGGATGATAACCATCCTCTTACTCGAGTGCATGCACCATAACGGCCATTATTGCGGCCTGAATGACGCCTTTCAGTGAAAAACTTCGAGATTCTGTCGGCTCAGAAGCAGGCCTTGGCCAGTCGCTTGAGCGACGCCTCGGCTTTGCGTTCTGCGCGCACAATGCCGACCTGCCAACCGGCAACGCACGGTGCCAGATCGGCCTCTACTTCCGCTTGCGCCAGCCATTGCAAATGGTCATGCCAGTCGCCCAGTTCGCCTTGTGCAGATTTAAGGCGCGCCTGCATGTTTTTTGGTTGATGACTGAGTTCCGGGTAGGCCTCGGCGGCGTAGCGTACGCGCTTGATCAGCAGACGCAGGTCGTGTCGATCATGACCCGGTTCGGCGATGGCAACGCGCAGTTTTTGCCATTGCTTGTCCATGCGCTTTTCGATGGTTTTGCGCAGGCCACTCAGCATGCCCTGACGCTGCTGCACGCGAAGCATGGTCGGGAACTGGTCGAGCAGGGTCAGCAAGCGATTCAGTTCGGGAGAGGTCGCGACCTTGGGGCAAGCGCTGCTCAAATACTGATTACGCTTGAGTGCGGCCTCGTGCAGGCTCGCGTTCTCCACACTTTTCTGCTCCAGCAGCGCAGCAAGCACCTGCATGTCACGCAGCGGCGTGGTCACCTGGCCGACGGCCTTGGCCGCGTCTTCCAGTTGCGCCGCCCCGGAAATCTCGCGCAACGGCCTCAACACACTGCGCAGGCGGCGCACCGTGGTTCGCAAATCACGCAGCGCTTCGCTGTCGGTTGACGCCGCAAGGCGCGCCTGACAGGCAAGCAATTTGACATCCAGTGACAGCACTTCAGCGACCAGATGATCGACCATTGACGACATGCAATTCCCCTTCGACAAAACCATTCATGAATGCCTGTCCCTGACAGCCGATAACCTCCATGGCAGACGCCGACGCAGTACGCGCAATGCACTCCGCAGACGGCCGGGCGACGTCAGCCGTCCAGCGTAACGCTGTGCCTGAAACTCCCGGACAAAGGCGCTGATCGCTTCGGCATACTGCGGAAAATACAGCACTGCACGCTTGCAGAACGCATCCGCACCTTCACCCGGCATACGACGCAGACCATGCCGGGCCAGCAAGCGTTCAAAGGCGTTGAACAGTCGCAACTGCGAATCGCTTTCGCGCAACCAGGGCTTGAACAGCCATAAGGCGACCAGGCCCAGTGAAAGCACGATGCCGGTCACGAAAACAGGCGCCTGAAACCCGGAAAACCAGCGTCCGAGAATTTGTAACTGCTGTTGTCCCTGATAGCCCAGGACCCAGCGTTGCCAGCCGTAGTTGAGGTTGTCCCAGCTCAGGCGCAGCGTGTTGATCCAGGCCACATTGCGATAGCGCAGCGCTGAAAGGGGTGAGTCCTGCAAAAAGGCCTCGTCTGCCGCCAGTGCCTGCTCCAGCCCTTGCTCGATACGTTGCGGTGCCACGGCAGCGGTCGGGTCGACACTGCGCCAGCCGATTCCCGGCTGCCAGTATTCGACCCAGGCGTGAGCGTCAAATTGACGTACGGTCAGGTACTGCCCGTCGGGGTTGAGTTCGCCGCCCTGATACCCGGCCACCACCCGCGCCGGAATCCCTGCGGCGCGCAATACGAAGGTCATGGCCCCGGCATAGTGGGCGCAGAAACCCTGACGGCTGACAAACAGAAACTCATCGATGCTGTCATTGCCCAGCGTGGTCGGCTTGAGCGTGTAGTGAAAGGGCTGGTCGCTGAAATAAGCGAGCATGCCGGCGACCAGGTCTTGCGGTGTGGAATAACGCCGACGCAGTTCATCGGCCCATTGTCGGGCCTGCGGGTTACCCTTTACGGGCAGTTGCAGGTCCTGACGCTGGATCTGCTCGCCGGGTTGAGGATCACGAATGCTTTGCGGCCAGGACTGCACGGCATACAACAGCGATTGCTCGACCGGCCGCCTGCGCTGCAAGCGAAAATCACTCATCTGGCGCACGTCCGGCAGCTGGGTTTCAGCGACGTCGAGGCTCGGCAGCCAAGGCCGCCCGCTCGCCTCCATGACGATGCTGTAGGCCAGCGGATCGCCACGCTTTTGCCATTGCGGGATCTGCACCGTCTGCGCCCGTGCAGACTGCGACCAGCGACGGCCGTCGAACTGCTCAAGGGTCAGGCCGCGCCAGTACAGTTGATTGCGGGCCGGTATCAGTCCCTCGAAACTGGCCCGAAACACCAGCGCTGGCGACTTGCTCAGCTCGGCCATGTCGCCGGGGGCCATGTTGTCGGATAGACCGGTAACGCCTTTGTTGCTCGGCTGTGGCAACGACCAGAGCGGGTCCAGGCGCGGAAAGAACAGAAACAACAGCAGCATCAGCGGCACGGCCTGCGCCATCAGCTTGAAGGCCAGTTTGAGCGTGTCTGATGATTTGCTGGCCAGGTCCGACTGTTGCAGCCCGATCAGCGCTGCCAGCAATGCAGCGATGGGCAACAGGCTGAACAGCGCCCATAACAGGTTGTCTTCGAACAGGTAGCCGACGGCGACGCAAAAGAAACCGAGAAAGATCAGCACCCGTGCATCCCGACGGTTGTTCATTTCCAGCATTTTCAGAACGAAGGCGGCTACCAGCAGCGCAGCCCCGGCATCCAGCCCGACCAGGCTGCCACGCGCCAGATAAACGCCAGCGGCGGTGCTTACCAGCAAGCCGGCCTTGACCCAGTTGCCCGGCAAACGGGCACGCATGCGGAACACTTGCAGGCGCCAGAGTGTGCAGCCCAGCCACAGCATCATGATCGAGACCGGCACATGCAGCGCGAACGGCAACACCACCAGCGCCTGAGCGAGCAGCAGCCAAGTGAGGCTGACACGCGGAATCGGCGCGCTGACCACGACCTTGCTACTCACGAGCGCTGACCGTACAGGGCCAGCGCGCGCAGGCAAGCTTCGCGGTGCGCGTCGCCGCTGTCCACCGACGACAGAAAACCCGGCAGCCGCAAGGCAAAGGGTTGACGTCGTTGCGACAGTTCCAATACCCAGTAACACAGGCGCGAGAGTCGTTCTTCGATGTCGCCGCCCAGGGCCATGAAATCCAGGCACAGGTCATGGCCGCTCAGGTCAGTGAAATCCTTGACCAGCAGACCCTGACCACGGGAATAGGCTTTCCAGTGCAGACGGCCGCGGTTGTCACCCGGCTGATAAGCGCGCAACCCCTGGTAATCATCGACGCCAGCGCCCCGGGTCGCCTGCCCGTCATCTTCAGCGTGAGGCTGCACGCCCTTGAGCAACGGCATGGCTCCGGCCAATGGCCGGGGATAGATCAGGGCGCTCTGCTCTAAATCCAGCCAGCTCCAGGCGCGGAAGATGCCCAGCGGGAAGGCACTTTCGATACGTAAGCGGGGGGCGTGCAGCCAGCCGCGCTTTTCGGCGGGCAGGGTCAGTTCCACGTCCGTCAGCCCACGCGGCAAAACATCGCCCGTTTGCAGCGCGGCCGCGGTCCAGCCCAGACCCAAGGCATTATGCGCCTGCCCGGCGCTTTCCAGACGCAGACGCAGCTGCACCGGTTCGCCAACGAACACCGAACGCGCCACACTGGCACTGAGGATCAGGCCGCTGATGTTGCGGTAGGTGTGCAGGATGGCCAGTACGCCCACCGACATCATCAGAAAGGTCAGCCCGTAAGCCAGGCTGTTCTGGTAATTGATGGCGACCAGCAGCATGAGCAGCAACACCAGCACGAACATCATGCCGGTGCGCGTCGGCATGATGAAAATGCGCCGGTGGTCGAGCGCAATCCGCGACGCTGGCGGGATGCGTTTGGCCAGCCAGCGTTGCCAGAGCGGTCTGAACGACTGGATCAAAGTACCGGCACCTCGCGCAACAGCCATTGCACCAGCGCCCCGCCACCATGCCCGGTCGGATCGCTGCGCTCGCGCAACCGGTGGCCGACCACCGAGGGCAGCACCGCCTGCACGTCCTCGGGAATCACGTAATCGCGGCCCAGCAACATGGCCCAGGCACGCGCCGCCGCCAGAATCGCCAGGCTCGCTCTGGGTGACAGCCCATAGGCAAACTGCGGCTGGCTGCGCGTTGCGTCCGCCAGCCGCAGCACGTAATCGACCAGCGCGTCACTGGCCCGCACCTGACGTGCCTCGGCCTGCAATTGCCCGAGCAGTGCGTGATCCAGAATCGGTTGCAGGCGCGGCAACAGTTCGCGACGCGACTCACCGAGCAGCAGGGCCTTTTCTGCGGCTCTGGCCGGATAACCCATGGAAATGCGCATCAGGAAGCGGTCGAGCTGTGACTCGGGCAACGCGAAGGTGCCGCCGGAACTGAACGGGTTCTGGGTCGCAATCACGAAGAAAGGATCAGGCAGCAGACGGGTCGCACCTTCGATGGACACTTGGCCCTCTTCCATGGCCTCCAGCAATGCGCTCTGGCTTTTCGGGGTGGCGCGATTGATTTCATCGGCGAGCACCAGTTCGGCGAAGATCGGCCCCGGATGAAAGGTGAATTGCCCGCTGTCACGGTCGAACACCGAGGTGCCGAGAATGTCGCCGGGCAACAGATCGGACGTGAACTGGATACGCTGATAACTCAGGCCAAGAATCTTCGCCAACGCGTGACTGAGGGTGGTTTTGCCCATCCCCGGCAAGTCCTCGATCAGCAGATGCCCGCCGCCAATCAGGCAGGTCATGGCCAGCCGCACCTGCGCTTCCTTGCCCAGAATCACTTCATTGATGGCGCTCAGGCACGCATCGAGTTTTCTACCCATCGAAAGCCCCTTCCGAAACTGCTGCATGACTGCGGGACTGCAAGCGATGCAAAACGTCTGAACACTCTACGGTGAGCGTAGGCCGTTTCGCTAGAGTCGGTAGGGATTTGATGTCAGGCGGGTCAGTGACGCAGGCGTGCTGAACGATTGCAACTGTCGTGCGACGCTCCGCGTCGCATGCCGTTCTGGACGCTCCGCGTCCGATCTTGAGTGTGCGGCGCAGGTCTGTGACGTGGAGCGTCGCACAGCAGTTCTTCGATGTCAGTTGGATGTGTTTACGATTCAAGGCACCTTTTCGCCCCTCGGCGACCTACTTTGATGAGGCCAAAGTAGGCACCCCCCCTGGCTCCGTTTCCGGCCCGACTTCGTCGGGTTCCTTCGTCCTGACGCTGATCCGGGGGCCGCCGCAACCGGCCATCCATGGCCCGAATGCGGCTTGCTCGGCGTCCTGCCTCGCATCCCCCGGATCAGCGCCAGGCCTCAGCTGTCACTTACGTCGCACTCTGCGTCGCCAGTGATATCGCTGTAAAAAGCCCTCTGATTATCAACTATCGTGCGACGCTCCGCGTCGCCATGCCGTTGCGACGCGGTGCAGGCTCAGCTATCAGCTATCAGCGGCCAGCGCGGGATTCGCGGATGTAAAAGCGGGCTTTTTCGGCTTTTTCGGTGCAGCCTTCAAAAGCTTCGAACTGTTGCTGGGTCTTGGCGCCGGTCAGCAGCGACAGGGCTTTGGAGTAGCTGACGGTTCCGGCGAAGCCTTCAGCCTTGGCCAGGTCCAGTTCGTGCCAGGCGGCGTCCAGTTGGGTGGCGCAGCTGTCGCGATACCCGGTCTTGCCGGCACAACCTGCAAGAACCAGGACCAGCAATGGCAGACAGATCAGGGCTTTCATGGGGTGTTACCTCAAGCATAAATAGGAAGTGTGCGGCTTTGACGATCTGCCTTGGCAAAAGTGCCGTGCCCCCGGCGCCGAAACCGTCCTTTTCATCTTCGTGTCATCAACTGTCGGCAAGTAATCGATAGCCGATCCCTGGCTCGGTGATGATGAACCTCGGCGCGGTCGGGTCATCGCCCAGTTTCTGGCGCAAATGCCCGACCACAATGCGCAGGTAGTGGCTGTCTTCGGTATGCGTCGGCCCCCAGATATCCTTGAGCAGTTGCTGCTGGGTGATGACCCGCCCCGGATGCCGCGCCAGTTGCGCCAGCACCGCGTATTCCTTGCGGGTCAGCGCCACCTCCTGCTCATCGAGCAGCACACGACGGTAGGCGAGGTCCACGATCAACGGGCCGAAGCGCAACGCCGATTCGGGCTTGTCGCTGCCCGACACCTGCCTGAGCAAAGCCCGAATCCTCGCCAGAAATTCCTGAATACCAAACGGCTTGGTCACGTAATCATTGGCCCCGGCGTCCAGCGCCTGGACCTTCTGCGCTTCGCTGGCGCGCACCGAAAGGACCAGCACCGGCACCGCCGACCATTCGCGAAACTCGCTCAGCACCTGCTGGCCGTCCATGTCTGGCAGGCCGAGGTCGAGGACCAGCAAGTCCGGCTTGTTCAACGCCGCCTGAGTCAGCCCCTCGGCCCCGGTTGCAGCCTCCAGTACCTTGTAACCCTGCGAGACAAGGCTGATGCGCAGGAACTTGCGAATCTGCGGCTCGTCGTCGATCACCAGAATGGTTGCCGTCTGACTCAAGCGGGCTCCTCCATTTCAGCATCCGGCTGTGCCTGCAACGGCAGAAACAAGGTGATACGTGTCCCCAGCCCGTCGATGCCTTCCTCGACCGAGAGCCGACCGCCATGCGCGCCGATCATGCCCTGACAGATCGCCAGCCCAAGCCCGGTGCCCTGGCCGCCGCGATCACCGCGTGCGGCGGTGTAAAACATGTCGAAAATCTTCGCCCGCTCATCCTCGGGAATGCCTGGCCCTTCGTCACTGACCGAAAAGAACAGCTCGCTGTCGACCACGCCCGCTGCCACTTGCAGGCGACCGCCGAGAGGTGAAAACCGGGCCGCGTTCTCCAGCACGTTGACCAGCGCCTGCTCGATCAACGCGGCGTGGACGTACAGTAACGGCAACTCGCCAGTAACCTGCGTGCTGACCTGCAACGGCGTCAGCACCGCCCGCAGGCGGTTCAGCGCGCTGCCGACGATATCGGCTGGCGACACCCAATCGCGCGCCAGTTTCAGCGCGCCGTGCCCCAGGCGCGTCATGTCCAGCAGGTTCTGGATATAGCGGTCCAGGCGCTCGGCCTCGTCACGAGTGCCTTCCAGCAGCTCGCGGCGATCCTCCAGCGGAATGGCTTCGCCCAGCGCCAGCAGGCTGTCGATACTGCCGCGCATCGAGGTCAGCGGGGTGCGCAGATCATGGGACACCGAGGCCAGCAAGGCGCTGCGCAGTTGCTCGGTTTCGCCGTGCAGACGCGCCGCCTCAAGCTCTTGCGCCAGTTGCGCACGGGCCAGCGCCTGCGCCAGCGGTTGCGTCAGCGCGGCCAGCAGACGTCGATGCTGCGCAGTGAACGACTGACCTTCTCGCGCACTGACGCCGAGCAACGCCAACGGTCCTTCTTCCGCCGTGATCGGCCACCACCACCAGCGACCCGACGGCAAGGTGCCGGTGCCACTGCCAGCTGGCTGATCATGCTGCCACGCCCAGTCAGCCGCTGCCCGTTCGGCTTCCGAAAAAACCAGTGGCCCGCCGGTTTCGACCACCAGGCCGCTCTGCGCATCGCGATCCACCAGGCACAGGTACAGCTCCTTCCAGCCGGAAAAATGCTGTTCGGCGGCGTTGAGTACCGCCTTGCGGTCCGTGGCGGCGGTCAGCTTGCGCGACAGGTCGAGCAGCTCGCTGGTCTGCTCCTGGGTATCGCGCAGTGCCTGCAACTGCCTGCGTTGGCGCGCCGCCAGCTTGCCGGTCAGCGCCGACATCAGCAGGAAGAACAACAGCGTCAGCACGTCTTCTTCACGCTGGATATTCAGGGAAAAACTCGGCGGGATGAACAGAAAGTCATAGGCCAGAAACGACAGCCCGGCACACGCCAGCGCCGGCCCCATGCTGCTGCGCACCGCAACCAGCAGCACTGCGGCGAGAAAGATCAGGGAAATATTGGGCAACGCCAGCACCCCCGACACTCCCCAGGCCACCAGGCTGGCGATCAGCGTGGCCGCAAAGGCCAGGCCGTAATCGAACCACACCACTTCGCGCGCCGGACGCGCACGCGGCGGCTGATCGGGCAGTTCTTCGCTGTCGTCGAGCACCGAGATTTCCAGCCCGTGCCCTTCGCGCAGCAAACGTGCCGCCACGCCGCCACCAAACAACCGACGCCGCCAGTGCCGGCGCGACTGACCGACCAGCACCACGCTGGCACGCCGCTCGATGGCATGTTGCACCAGCGTTCTGGCAACCTCTCCGGCACGCAGCGACACGGCTTCGCCGCCCAGTCGCTCGGCCAGTTGCTGAGCGTTCTGCAAACGCGCGCGCGACTGTTCGTCCAGCGTCTGCCCGTCATCCACATGCACCGCGCTCCACGGCAGATGACGACGCTGGGCCACCCGGCTGGCGTGGCGCACCAGACGCTCGGCATGCATGTCGCCATCGATGCCCACCAACATGCGTCCGCGCACCGCCGGTGCCGCCTGGCCCAACTGTCGATAGCCTTGCGCCAAGTCGTTGTCGACCTGCGCCGCCGCGGTCTGCATGGCCATTTCGCGCAGTGCGGTGAGGTTGGTCTGGGTGAAGAACGCGTCGATGGCCGCCCGCGCCTGCTCCGGCACGTAGACCTTGCCGTCGCGCAGGCGCTCCAGCAATTCGCGCGGCGGCAGGTCGATCAACACCAGGTCGAAGGCCTCCTGCAACACCCAGTCCGGCAGGGTTTCACGCACCTGCACGCCGGTGATGCCGCGCACCTGATCGTTGAGGCTTTCCAGATGCTGGACGTTGACCGTGGTGTAGACGTCGATACCGGCAGCGAGCAGCTCCTGAATGTCCTGCCAGCGTTTGGTGTGGCGGCTGCCGGGCGCATTGGTGTGCGCCAGTTCGTCGACCAGCACCAGGCTCGGCGCCGCTTTGAGCAGCGCATCGAGGTCCATTTCTTCGAGGGTCATGCCGCGGTATTCGGTGCGCAGCAAGGGCTGTTGCGGCAGGCCGTTGAGCAACGCCTCGGTTTCTGCGCGGCCATGGGTTTCCACCACGCCCGCCAGCACCTTTACACCCTGGCGCAATTGCGCATGGGCTGCCTGGAGCATGGCGTAGGTCTTGCCGACGCCAGGCGCAGCGCCGAGAAAAACTTTCAGCCGCCCGCGCCCTTCGCGGGGCAACTGGGCCAACAATGCGTCAGCTCGACCGGAATCACTCAAGTTGGTTACCACCCTCTCTTTATTACTGACAGCTTAGTTAAGCGATTGCAGGCACGGCGCAATTTGTTACAACTGCGCGTTGCGCGGTGCAGAAGGTAACTGATTCAGGCTCATATTCAAGGTCAACACGTTGACCACCGGTGGGCCGATCAGTGGACGCCGGGTGTTGGCGTCGATCAGCGCCTGCACTTTATCCAGCGGCAACTGCCGGGCCGCCGCCACGCGACTGGCCTGCCAGGCAATGGCTTCAGGCGACAAATGTGGGTCCAGACCGCTGCCGGACGTGGTCAGCAAGGCCAGTGGCACGGGCCCTTGCGCGGCATTCGCCAACCTGGCGACATCCTCCGTGACGCGGGTCGCCAGCGCCGGATTGCTCGGTGCGAAGTTGCTTGCGCCACTGGCCACGGTGGCAAACGCGCCCGCCGAGGGGCGCGACTGGAACCACTCATCGCCGCTGAACGACTGGGCGATCAAGGTCGAGCCGCGCACCTTGCCCGCCTCGTCATACAGCAGGCTGCCATTGGCCTGCGTGGGAAACGCGACCTGCGCCACGCCGGTGACCAGCAGCGGATACGCCACGCCGGTTATCAGGCTCATCAACACAATCAGGCTCAGGGCCGGACGCAATACACTGGACATCTGCACATCCTCAATCAGGTAAGGCTGCACGCCGACCGGCATGCAGCACTGGCTTCACACAAGGCCGAGACCGACCAGCAGCATGTCGATCAGCTTGATACCGATAAACGGCACCACGATGCCGCCCAGGCCATAGATCAACAGGTTACGACGCAGCAGATGCGCCGCGCTGGCGGCCTGCACACGCACGCCACGCAGGGCCAGCGGGATCAGCACGACGATGATCAGCGCGTTGAACACGATGGCCGAGAGAATCGCGCTCTGCGGGCTGGCCAGGTGCATGATGTTGAGCACACCGAGTTGCGGGTAAATGGCCGCGAACAGGGCGGGCAAGACGGCGAAGTATTTAGCCACGTCGTTAGCGATGGAGAACGTGGTCAGCGCCCCGCGCGTGACCAGCAATTGCTTGCCGATCTGCACTACGTCCAGCAACTTGGTGGGGTCGCTGTCGAGGTCGACCATGTTGGCCGCCTCGCGCGCCGCCTGGGTGCCGTCGTTCATCGCCATGCCGACGTCCGCCTGGGCCAGCGCAGGCGCATCGTTGGCACCGTCGCCGCACATCGCCACCAGCCGCCCTTCACCCTGTTCCTGACGAATGCGCTCCAGCTTCTTCTCCGGTGTGGCTTCTGCCAGCACATCATCAACACCCGCTTCGGCCGCAATCGCCGCGGCGGTCAGCGGGTTATCGCCGGTGACCATCACGGTCCGAATGCCCAGCTTGCGCAGCTCTTCAAAACGCTCGCGAATGCCCGACTTGACCACGTCCTTGAGGTGAATCGCGCCCAGCAGCCGGCCATTGGCACACACCAGCAACGGCGTGCCACCGGTCTTGGCGATCTTGTCGACTTCGCGCGCCAGTGCCGGCGGCAGCTCGCTGCGTTGCATGTTGATGAACGCCAGCAGCGAATCCACTGCGCCCTTGCGGTACACATGGCCCTGATAGTCCACGCCGGACAGACGTGTATCAGCGCTGAACGGTACGGCCGTCACCGAACCCAGGGTCGGTTCGTTCATCGGGTGCTGCTCGCGCAAGAACTCGACGATGGATTTGCCTTCCGCCGTATCGTCGGCCAGCGACGCCAGCAACGCGCCCTCGCCAAGTTCTTTGGGGGGCACGCCAGGTGCCGCGTAGACGGCAGCGCAACGGCGGTTACCGAACGTGATGGTGCCGGTCTTGTCCAGCAGCAGCACATGCACATCGCCTGCGGCCTCCACGGCACGACCGGACTTGGCGATCACGTTGAGGCGCACCAGACGGTCCATACCGGCGATGCCGATGGCCGACAGCAGGCCGCCGATGGTGGTCGGGATCAGCGTCACCAGCAGCGCCACCAGAAACACCAGCGGCAGGCTGCCCCCGGCAAAATGGGCGAACGGTTGCAAGGTGATGACCACCAGAAGGAAGATCAGCGTCAGGCCGATCAGCAGGATGTCCAGCGCCACCTCGTTGGGGGTCTTCTGGCGTTTGGCGCCTTCGACCAGTGCGATCATGCGGTCCAGTGTCGATTCGCCGGGGTTGCTGCTGATGCGGATCAGCAGCCAGTCGGACACCAGCCGGGTGTTGCCGGTCACCGCCGAGCGGTCGCCGCCGGACTCGCGAATCACCGGCGCGGATTCACCGGTAATCGCGGCTTCGTTGACAGCTGCAATACCTTCGATGACTTCGCCGTCACCGGGAATCATTTCCCCGATTTCGACGCGCACTACATCACCCTTGCGCAACTCGCTGGCATTGATCGTGCGCAGGCTGCCGTTCTCATCACGGATACGCGCCTTGAGCCCTTCGCTACCGGCCTTGAGGCTGTCAGCGCGTGCCTTGCCACGGCCTTCGGCCAGTGCTTCGGCAAAGTTGGCGAACAGCACGGTAAACCACAGCCACAGCGCGATCTGCACGCAGACCGAGGTCGGCACTTGTGGGTCGGGGATGACACACAGCACGGTGGTCAGGATGGCGGTCAGTTCTACCACGAGCATGACCGGCGAACGCTTGAGCTGGCGCGGGTCGAGCTTGACGAACGCCTGCACCAGCGCCGGGCGCCACAGGGCGGCAATTCCGGTCTTGGCTGACTCGTTTACCTGCGGTTCGGTGGGTTTCGCAGCAGCACTTTTTGCAGCATCAATAGGTAAGTTCATGATCGGTTCCTCAGAAACCCAGGCTCAGGTGTTCGGCAATCGGCCCAAGTGCCAGGGTCGGCAGGAAGGTCAAGCCGCCCACCAGCAGAATCGTGACGGTCAGCAAGGTGACGAACAGCAGACCGTGGGTCGGGAAGCTGTTCTGGCCTTGCGGCGCGGTCTTCTTCATCGCCAGGCTGCCAGCCAGTGCCAGCACCGGCAGGATGTAACCGAAGCGGCCGATAAAGATCGCCAGGCTGAGCATCAGGTTGTGGAACACCGTGTTGGCACTGAAACCGCCGAACGCCGAGCCGTTGTTGGCCGTGGCCGAGGTGTAGGCGTAGAGCAACTGACTGAAACCGTGCGGGCCGGGGTTACTGATGGCACCGGCCGGGCCTGGCAGGCTGGCGGCAATCGCGCCCAGCACCAGCACGCCGACCGGCATCACCAGCAGGGTGGCGACCAGCAGCCGCACTTCCTGGGCCTGAAGCTTCTTGCCCAGGTATTCCGGGGTACGGCCAATCATCAGACCTGCGAGGAACACAGCGATCAGCACGTTGAGCAGCATGCCGTTGAGGCCGACACCGACGCCGCCGAAGATCACTTCGCCGACCATCATGTTGACCAGCGCGACCATGCCGGTCAGCGAGTTGAGGCTGTCGTGCATGCCGTTGACCGAGCCGTTGGAGGCCGCAGTGGTAGCGACTGACCACAGCACCGTGCCGGTGGTGCCGAAGCGGGTTTCCTTGCCTTCGAGCGGTGCGGTCTGCTCGACACCGGCAATGTTCAGCGTCGGGTTGGGCTGGTACTCGGCCCACAGCGAGACCGCGCCGCCGATCAACAGCAAGGCCAGCATGCAGCCGAGAATGGCGCGGCTCTGGCGCATGTCCTTGACGTAGTGGCCAAAAGTGAACACCAGCGCTGCCGGGATCAGCAGGATCGACACCAGTTCGAACAGGTTGCTCCACGCCGTCGGGTTCTCGAACGGATGCGCCGAGTTGACGCCGAAGAAACCGCCGCCATTGGTGCCCAACTGCTTGATCGATATCTGGCTGGCCGCAGGGCCCATCGGCAAGCTCTGGTCAGCGCCTTGCAGGGTCAGCGCGTCGATGTAGTGACCAAAGTTCTGTGGCACGCCCTGCCAGACCAGAAACACTGCCAGCACGAGGCTTATCGGCAGCAGAGCGTAAAGCGTGGCGCGGGTCATGTCGGCCCAGAAATTACCCAGGCTGTGCGAAGAGCGACGACTGATACCGCGACACAACGCGACCAGTACGGCGAGGCCGGTGGCGGCGCTGACAAAATTCTGCACGGTCAGGCCGACCATCTGGCTCAGGTAGCTGAGCGACGCTTCGCCGCTGTAGGCCTGCCAGTTGGTGTTGGTGACGAAACTCATCGCGGTGTTGAAAGCCAGCGACCACTCCATGCCCGGCAATTGCTGCGGGTTGAGGGGCAACGCACCTTGCAGCATCAAGATGGCGAACAACACGGCAAAGCCCGCCAGGTTGAACGCCAGCAAGGCCCACGCGTATTGCTTCCAGGATTGCTCTGTTTTGGGGTCTATGCCGGAAATCCGGTAGCAGGCCCGCTCCACCGGCCCCAGCACCGGGCTGAGCAAGGTGCGCTCGCCCTCCATGACCCGATAAAAGAAACGCCCCAGCCACGGCGCAGGCGCCAGCAGCAGGACCAGAAAGGCCAGGATCAACAGATAATCGTAACTGTGCATGATCACTCCTGACTCTGGTCGGCGCGCAACAGCGCCACCAGCAGATAGATGAACAGCCCGACTCCCATCAGCAGAGAGATACTATCCATAACGCTCATTGAAATTTTCCCCATCAGGCAACAACCGGATACGGCGCAGGCCGCGTGGGGGGATTGTCCGCAGGCAGGGTGTAAAGACGCGAGATCGACAGACTGGCCGGGGCGTAAAGAAGCTGTAAAGAAGCTGTAAAGAAGCGCTACAAGCCATACGGCGCAACGCGTACACAGCATTCAGCGCTGTCATTTATGTCAGGTTCGCGGGGAGGCTCTCGGGGGTATCGTGGTGCGGCAATCTTCAAGGAAGGACTTCACCATGCTTCACGACAAGGGAAAAAAGTGCGGCGCCACACCGCCCTCCCCGGCCACGCCACCCGTTGTCCAGTTGACCGTCAAGGAACGACAGATCCTGGAATGGGTGGCAATCGGTAAAACGGCGTGGGAGATATCACGCATCCAGGAGTGTTCGGAGGCAACGGTTCACTTTCACACCAGCAACATCCGCAGGAAGTTCGGGGTGACGTCGTTGAGGGCGGCGCTGGTGATGGCGATCAGGCAGGGGGGGATTTTGGTGGAGTGATTAATTTCTTGAATACCCCAGAAAGCTCATTGACCTATCGCGAACACAATAGAAGGAAACTAATGTATTCGCTTGTGCTGGCAGTCAGCGATCTTTTCGGTCGCGGGATGCGCAAGAGGGCACAAAAAACTTGCGCCCCTTGCCATATTGCTAGCTGAATCGGATACCAATGCTAACGCGTTGGATCTTATTTACAACGGTGCCCTGAGGTTCCGCTGATATATCTGTTAACCATGCCTGAACCCTGTCTGGATCATAATTTGACGCAGGATTCAATATTGATCCCGACCTTGTGCTTGAAGAAGACCTTGAACTTGCTAATGCAGGACCAGCAGCATTGTCAGGTGCAGTCCACCCCCCGCCTTTAGAGGTTTCTGGAAGTAAAATGGCATGTCTACGCGCCTTACTTGCATTCGCTGTTTCGATAACAGGCTCACTACGCGCTGCATGAGAGAATGCATTGCGCTTGCCTGGAAACCGCGAGGGGCCTGCTGAAGACTGTCTATACCAATCACCTTCAAAAACTGCATCTGCCTCGAAAAAATAGAAACCCACTGCTTCAGATTGCGACTGACTAGCTAGCGGCCTGACAGAGGTCGACGGACTAGCAGTTAGATTGGCAGACGTTGTCTTGACAGGCGGTTTTTTAGGAGTTTTGCTTACAGCATTTCGAAGCCACCTAAACAGAGAAAATAGATAGCCTTTATGCCCCGTCGGATCCCGCTTACCCACCGGGTCCCCCTCGACATACGCATACCCATTCACCCCCCCTTCGCCAAACGGACTCCAGCTATCGGGACTGTTGAAGCGCATCAACACCGGGCTGTAGGCCCGATAACCATTGCCCAGCATTTGCCAGCCGGTATCGGCCTCGGCCAGTTCGCCGTTGAACCCCAGCTTGCCGAGTGGTAGAGCTTCACCGCTGGCATGGCCGTAGGCTGTATACCTCCTCCGGTTGAACCCATTGCCACCCATCTCGCCCAGCACACTATTGCTGCCGTCGGTGGCGAGCAGCAGCGTGTGGTCACTCTGCTGTTCAGCCAGCAGGTAGTCGTCGCCACGCATGAAGGTGCTCTGGACCTGGTTGCCGAGTTGATTGGCCAGCTCTCCGTCGCGATAGAAGCGCAGGTCCCTGTCGCCGCCACGGGTCTCCCCGGTCAGTTGGTCCTGGGGGTCATACTGGTAGTGAATGCCGGCTGAGGGCGTGCCTACTTCGATCAGGCGGCCGAGGGGGACGTATTTAAGCGTGCGCCCGGCTTCGTCGATGTCCAGATTGCCGTCCAGGTCATAGTGAAGCTTGATTTCAGGCGGGTAGTATTCTTCATTGCTGTTCTCGACCCGGCTCAATTGCACGGGATCGTCACCTTCGTAAAAATACCGGGCATTGTTGGTACCGCCATCGAAGCGGGTCGTGACGACCGTCAGGTTGTTCGCGCCATCGAAAATGAAATTCTGCGCGAGCAGGGTCCTGCCATAGGGGTCCACCGGCCGTTGAGTTCCCGTGCATTGGTATTGAATCAGGCGACCGGACGTATCGTAGCGGTAGGTTTCGTCACGGAGTATTTCCGTGCCCTGGCTCAGGGTACGCTGGACCATGTCATCCACATCGTCATAGACCTGAACCATCTGTTGCTCGACACCGTCGAGGTCAAACGTACGCGTTACTTCCCGACCCAGGTCATCATATTCAAGGCTGATCGCGACGGTTCTCTCGCGGCTGCCGTCGGTCTTGTCGGTGGTGGTGATTTTTGCGAGGCGACCAAAGACAGTGTCGTAGTCGAACGTTGAATAGACCTCACCCAGCGAGGTTTCGTAAAGACGACCGAAGTTGTCATAGCGATTGACCTGCTCCTGTCCCAGTACGTCGGTGTAAGACAGCAGCAGACCCTGTCGGCTGTAGCTGTAGAACATGTCGTAGGTTTTGCCTGCCGAGGTACGCTTCTCGCTTTTCAGCGATCCGGTACTGTAATACGTGCGATCCAGTGTCTCGCCCTGCTCCGAGGAATGAATCAGACGAGCATTCTGCTCATCGTAAGTGTAATCGGCAGCCACACCCGGCTCCGCAATCCGGGCCGGCCCCGACTCTTTCAGCGGATCGACTTCGCGGGTGGTTTCAGGGTCAGGCACAGCTTCGGACTGCACCCTGCGCCACGGCTCATCGCCGACCTGGGGCTTGTATTCATAGTCGATTTTCCGCTTGCTGGGCAGGGTTACCGTTTTGAGTTGCAGCAGACCAGGGTCGTAAACAAGCGTACGTTTACGCCCCCCCGTGACAGAACTGACCAGACGATCCAGCCCATCGAACTCCTGCTCTCCCAGCACAATGCTTTTGCCGTTGTGCTCGATGCCGATACTGACGGGCAGGTCTTCGCTGCTGTAGGTTGCATAGCTGCGACGCACGATGGCCCGGCTTGGCAATGTAGACTCGATCACCCGATCGAAGACGTCGTAAACAGAGGTGGTGCGTCGCCCGCCGTTTGCCTCTCCGACAATTTCCTCGACACGGCGGCCAAGGCCGTCGTAATGGTACTGGCTCAGACTGACCGAGTTTTCAGCCTTATCCTTTCGCTCACTACGGGTCGGCTGTTCGAACAGGTTCATCCAGGTCTCGGTGAACTCGCTCTTCCCGCCACAGTTACCTTCGATCCAGCTACGCTGAATCGGACCCTGCGATTGCACCGTGCCAATGGGGTCGGTCTCTTCGAACGTCTTGACGTTATCCGGGCCGGTGACGCAGCGCTGTTCGCCCCAATCGTCGTATTCGAAGACGCTCTTGAGCGCCAGATCCTGCTGGCCCAGCCAGTCGAACTCGGTTTCACTGACCATGAGCCCCCACGCATCGTAAACAGCCGCGTAGGTCTGGCGAGGCTTGTCGGCGCGCGCAGGGTTATCTGCGTCATCCCGCTCCTCATAGACGACTCGGTTGAGGCCATCGAAGTGGCTGGAGGTTTTTACCCCCTTGACGTCGATGAGCGTCTGCATGGCTTGATCAGTCGCCCTGGCACACAGCTGATACTCGTAACTTCTGGTCGCCTTGTAGGTTTCATCATTTGGCGCCACGGTTTCACTCAGTACACGCCGCAGGCTGTCGTAGACATAACGGATTTCCACGTTGTTGTCGTCGCGATTGAGCAAGGGTTCGCCATTGAGCAGAGAATCCTCCAGCGTAATGACCTTCATCGCGCCATCGAAGCCGGTCACGGTCTGTACGGTTTGCAGCACCGTCGCGGTGTAACGATTGATCTGCGGGGCACTTTCAGTGGTGCTCTCGAGGGGGCGCACAGGAATGCTGTAGGCATACGCTGTGCTGGTCTTCTTCCCGCCCATGATCACTTGCTGCAGTTTGAGCCGACCGTGCAGGGCTGCGTTGTTCGGCTCATCGAAGTATTCATAGGTCGTGCGTTGCTGTTCCTGCTCACCCTCAGGGGCCTGTATCAATAAGGTCTCGCTTTGCGGTGCAAGCCATTCCTGTCGCTGGCCGCCATCCACCGCAGGCAACGCCAGGTAGCGATAGCGGGTGACAAGGACCGGTGCCTTGCCGTAGCAGGACACTGCCGGGATGACCTTGCTGCTTTTCATCCAGCGGACGAAGCCTTCAGGGTCTGGCGGGCATCCGTCCTCGCCGGCGGATGGATACCACTCACTGACCTCGACCACACCGTTGGCCTGAGTCTGAGTGAGCAGATTACCGTGCTTGTCATAAGTGCTGCTGACAGTCTCGCTGCGCGGCACACTGCCGTCTAACGACAGCCGCCAGGTGGTCTCTACCTCTTTGGGTAACTGACAGTAGGCAGGCTGAGTCAAAAAGGGTTGTCCCGGCTCGATGTAGTAACGAGTGTCCACCTGCATGACGGTGAGGTTCTTGCGCGTGGTTTCTCGAGTGAGCAGGTGAAACTGGTTGAAGGTCCGTTCGATGCTGCGCTCGGCATCGGCCTTGCCCGCGACCTGCAAACGCAGTGTCTCGGTCGACGAATACTCGTACGGCTCCGCCCCGAGGTATCGATACAGATTGTCCAGACCATTGTCTTCCCAGGCGATATCCAGCCCCGCGCCCAGAAAGTTGCGCTCGCGCCCGGCGCTGTCCTGGTAAGTGTAATAAACGTCCATTTGCGCCTGACCCAGGCCGGGCGTCGTGCGATGGCGCGTGACTCTGGGCAGAGCGGGACGTGCCGCCCTCGCAGGAAACTGATGGCCGCTGTCGGTATAAAAGATCTCTTCCCGACCGCCAACGGGTGTTTCCACCGACGTGATGCATAAATGCTCACGGATCGTGCTGTATGCAAAACGCCAGGAAGCAGCATTGTCAGTCGGCAATTCGATACGGTTGACATGGTGATTCGATCCGGCCAGCACCATCACGAAGGTCGCATCCGGGCCATCGCCAGTGGTCATGCGCAGCTTCACCGACGTTGCGTCGCGGCTGATGCCGAGCAGGAGCTGACCCGAGTCATCCTTGATTTCGCTGAGCATCTGATGCACGCCGAAAGAGGCATAACCCAGCGTGACACTGTGACCTTCAGGGGCGAATACGCGCACCGGCAGCGCGACTCTGTTGGTGCCGCTGCCGCGCATTTCGAGCTGCTCCACCAGACCGGACTTGTGCATCACCCGGTAGTGGCTATCGTCCTCCTTGTACAAGTGGAAGCTGTCGATTTTCTTTTCCGACATCAGCATCTGGCCGTTGCCGGTTTCATCGACCTTGAATGTCTCGCCGCTGCTCAGCGATACGATCTGGTTACCCGGATCGTACTGCGACAATTGCAGGTTCCAGCCGAGACCAAAGCCGCTGTCCTGGCGGTTGAGAGGGTTATAACTGAGCGCCAGCGGCATGCCCGGGCCACGCAATCCGTTGGTTTTGACATCGGGCAGGGTGATCGCCACCGTGTATTGCCCGGTGCGGGGGTCAACGCCGCTCTGTACATAACTGAGAAAGTTGAACGCGTTGGAGTGTACGGAAGTCGATGCTGTCATGTTCCATGAACCTCGAACTTTATGTATTAAGATAACCGCCGCCCACGGGGCGACGGTTAAGCAGGCCTGACAAGTCCAGTTGTACTAACGGCTAACTCGATACATCGACACGGACGCAGGATAACTTGCCCTTTATATTTTCATCACCGTCATACGACTTGATCACAACAACGCCGCGACTGACGATGGTGCCGACCGGTTTGCTTCTGAGCTGGTCGAGGGATATCCATTTTGTTGTCAAGGGGTCGATATACGTCTCGAGTCCAAATACCCAGCCTCCTGAATCATCACAATCTCTGGATTCCAGGTATATCCTCATGGCTGAGCGCACGTTATCCAGTTTGATGAAACTCATCTGATCGTTCGTGCACGAATGATCGCCCTTGTTGAGGTAAACCGTGTCGTCCTGGGCGGTAAAGGTGCAGTTCTTGCCTCCGCCATCGGCGTTTTCTGCAAGCATGATCAGTCGAATCGCCTGTGCCTGGGGCTTTGGCACGGGGCTGTGGGACGGGACGAGCGTACAGCCTGTCAAACCCGTAAGCGCCATGCAGGCCAAGGTTTTACTTAACGCATTCATGATAATGACTCCCTGTCAGTGTGTTACGTCCATGGCTCATTCGGGCTTCTATACCGAATAGAAGGTATGCATGAGACGGTTGCGCCTACCGACGCCGTCGGCCAGAAAACCGATTCGCCGTTTATGGGCATTGCCTTGCTTATCGACCAACAGAACTACCAGTTCCCCCATCAATTTGTCGCGTGCGGGGTCACCTTCCGGGATGTATTGAAGGCCCCGGAGGCGGTGCAGGCTGATGACCAGTTTGCCGGTCTCGAATACGGACATCTTGACGTCAATGTCCAACGACTTAATATCGCCCATCACGTCCTGGAGCGCTTCGTCGAAGTGCACTTTGCTTACATCACCGATAACCGCCGGGTCGTCAAAGATAACCCCCGTCCAGCTGAACATGACTTCTGCTTCCAGCTCGCTTTCCCAGAGAATGATCGACGTATTGATCACATCACTGTCAGGCTTGGAGGGCAGAAACTTCAGCGTTTCGAAATTCACCCATTGCTGGGTATCGGGGTTAATGACAGCCAGCGTCCAGTAATCAGTGGTCTCGAACTGGTAATCGAAATGCACATCCTCACCAAAGTCCGGAGGCCCACCCGCCGGCGGCTCAACCGGAGGATCTCCGCCATCCCCATGAGCACGCCGCGGAATGAAGGTGTAATTGCGGGTGTCGAACGTGGGCAAGCGTCGCGGGGTGATTTCAACCTTGCTGTTCACGTCTTCATACAGCACAGATGTCCACCAAAAGCCGGTCGCGTCAGCCTGAAAGGTCGCGTAGAAGACGCCGACGAAACCGGATTCCGCCCGACTGTGAAGGTAGAAGTCCTGCGCGACTGGCCGTGGCGCATCCAGGCCCGATTCAGTGCCGAAGACGCCGGCCCCGGACAGCTCGAAACGGTTATGTTGACTGCGCACGCGCCACGCCTGCTTATCGCCCTCGGACATGCCGTCGAGAGGGGGGAGTACTGACTCGATATTTTGGCTGGTTTCATCGTCTACCAGACGCATGGAGGCCCTTTCGGTGGGACTCAGCTCGTACTCGATTCCGTTGTCCGGCATCACCTGGGTCTTGACCTGCAGCCTGATTTGCTGATAACCGTTGGGGTACAGATTACCCTTGGTATTGTCAGGCGATGGCGAGCCAGGGACCGTGATGGTAAACGTCGACATTTCGGTCCAACTGCCTGCATCGATGACTTCGGATAATTCGATGACGCTATAGCCGCACGCCAGAACCACCCCGTTGTTCACCACTTCACAGCTCACCACGCTACTGGCGACAAGCGCCTGGTCGGGCGGCATGAAAAGCCCCTGCCGATCGACGGTGCCAGGCCCGCCCACCACCTTCCAGCGTCGCTCAAGCCCGGTCAGCAGTGCGCTGTCATCCTGTAACTGCACCGCGACCTTTGGCCGTGCTCTGGGCACGAAAGCCGGCTCGATGCGCAGCATTTGCTGCCCGTTGGCGATAAGTACTGTGGCGATGCCAAGGTCATTGCCCAACGCCTCTATCTGTTGCACGGCCAGCGCTCTTTTCCCGGACCTGGCATCCGGACTGAAGAGCGCGCCCTGACCGGCCTCACTCAACCTGCCAAGCTCGGTGCCCAGCAACGCCCAGCTCACCGGGCTGCCGTCGAGTGTGGAAGCCGCCAGCGAGACCGTTTGCAGCGCAGCCCCCCCTGACACCACCGTTACCCGCGGCGCCAACTCCATGCTGCGTGATACCACACCCACCAGCGCCGAGACCTTGACGACAGCGCCTGACTCTTCATACGTGGCTGTGATGACCACGCGCAGCGCGTCATGGCCGATCGCCTCAATACCCGCCGCCGTGTAGACGCCGCTGGAAGAGATGCTGCCGCTTCCGGCAGTCAGGTGGCTTTGAATGCTTAACGCACTCCAACTGGTGGCCGGTATTTCTTCGCCTTGCGGGTTGTACAGGACAAAACGCTGGGTCTGCCCGGCCGTCAGGGTCGAGAACAGGGGTGTAATACTGGCCTGTGTCGACCGAAGGCCGCCAAACAACAGCAGGTCATCCGGGCGGTGCTGCTCAAGTGGTTCGAATACGCGTCCACCGGTGAACTTCAGGCTGTCCGCCACCTGCAGGCGTTCACGCTCGATCATCGACTGAGTCTCCTGCGAGAGCATCAGTACCGTGCCGTAGGTTGGCTGACCGTCTGCCCCACGATCATCAGGTATCGGATAAACGAAATCATCTGTCGGCGGAAACACGCCTTCGGCGTCGCTATCCTGCGCGTGCATGAACAGCACAAGCGCGCCATCACCGGTCGTGTCCATGCGCGCATCGCTTGAACGCGGCGCGGCGTGGGTAACAAGCCGCAAGCTGCCTGGAGTCTGAACATGATAGCGATTGAGCTGTGCCTGCAGCACTGAGAAAACCCGGCGATGAAGCGCAATTTCCTTGAACGCCTCAGCAAAGAAATCCGCCAGTCGCTGGTTGATCGCATCATCGACGCCCCCCAGATTACAGGTAACGCCAGCCCCGCCGGCCAGATCGAGCAGCACATGCCCCTCCTCATCCACGAAGAGGTCGACAGTCATCGCCAGCCTGAAGCCCATGGGCTCGCTGATGATGAAGCTGCCGGACACGGTGGTCGCGCTGCCCTGCGGCTGATGCAAGCCGCTGTAGCGGCCAGACACGATATTCATCGTGACGAGAACACTGCTGTAACCCGGTGCGTCAGCCACGAACGAGAGTACCGGCACGCCCAGTTCGACCTGCTTCAGACGAACAGTGTCGCCTTGTCGCTCACCCGCCACGATGTCGCCGTTGAACAACGGCAGGAAGGCCAGATACTGATAGCGCTCGATGTACTGTTGCTCGATATGCCGGTTGAGTTCACTGCGACTGACCGCCGCGACAGCTCCCCAGCCCTGGGTCAGGGTACCTGCACCCGCGCGCTGCACAATACCGCTCAATGAACGGGGCATTGCATTGTCTGCCACGCTCGCCGCTGGCCCGGTCAATGCCTGCAACACACCGGAGGAGCCACTCAATGGCAGCGGCAGAATCAGGTGCCCGGCCAACACGCCAAGGATGTCCGTAAGCTCTGCAAACACCACAACGTAGCGTTCGGGTGCTTCTGAGTCGCTGCTGTACACACCCGCGCCGTCTATGGAGCCCGGCCCTTTAATACTCCAGGTGACTGGAAGGTCGCGGCCATTGACGATGACTTTCAGCTCGGCACGCTGATCATTGACGCTGACAAGCGTGATGGACAGCATCGGAGGGTGGCGAACGACCAGTACCTGAATTGACTGGGTGTGCTGATCGTCGCTGACCGTTATTGTGTCCAGGACATAGGTGTTCCCTTCCCCACCCGCACCGGCGACGTAAACCTGCTCATGCGGCGCATCGACACTCTCCTCAAGCGTCCCGCTTTCTCCGGCTACCGGATCGACCACCGTCCATTTCAGGGCACTTGCACGCGAACTGCGTGCTGTAAGCGCTACCCGCTGACCGTGATTACACACCTGAATCAACGGGCTGACGCTGACGCTGCTGGTGAGCACCGTCACCACAGCGGTACTGTCATGCCCCGACACCGGGTCCATCGCCTTGATCAGTACACGCTGAAAACCCTGCTTTGCGGGCAGCGCTGCGGGCGCCGTATACCGACCCTGCTTATCGATTTCTCCCAAACCTTCAGTACCGCCATCCGATGGATCTTCCAGGGTCCAGACGATGCCCGACCGCGCAGGCTGGGTGGTCAATTGCAGCGCTTCTCCGGTAGCGATCAATGCCTGGTGCCCGGCGATACTGAACGTCGACGCACCGGGATCGATGCGACCGAACACGGCCAGGTCATAAGGCAGACGCTTGAGTACGGGTTGCAACACTTGCTCGTCAGGCAATAACCAGCCGCCCAGAAAACGCTCGGCGCCGGTGGCATCCAGCGTTTTGCTCAACCCTTGAAGCAAAGCGTGTTTGACGGTGTAGGCCACGAAACCAATGACCTGCTCCAGCTCCCCGGAACTCAGGCTGTCCAGTGTTCCTGGAACGGCGCTGACTTCATGGTCGAACAGGTAAGGTGTATAAAGATGCCCTTCCACTGCCTGATCATCCGACCCACCTTCGGTCAGATGAAACTCATGCCTGAGGCTGATGTTGAAGGTAGCGTTGTGCGATTGCCATTCATCGCTGTCCAGCGCTCTGTAGCGAAAGCCCAGCGTGCAGGGAAATTCCCAGGTCTGCGTGGTCTGGGCGTATTCGAAGTCAATGGTCAGGGGATGCTGGGCGTTGAAAGCCTGAACGCTGAACGGTTCCGATTCAAAGACGAATTCCGCGCTGCGATATTCTCCAGCCGGAACTGCAAACGTGCCCGCCTGAGCGACCATCCGCTGCAGCGGTTTATCGTCCGGAACGCTGAAACTGAAGTCAGGCGCTTGCAGCATCTGTATCGCCGCATGGCCAAAGGCAGCACGATGCAGTGCGTGGGAGGAAAACACGGCGGTCGCCGAGTACGACTGCTGAGCATCGTTGGGAATCAGGTAACGAAAGTCGGAATCGTCACCCGGAATCCCGCCCGTCACACCGTATTCCATGGTCATGAACAGCAACAAGGCACCTTTTTTATGGATCGATGCAGCATCGGGGCTTTCAAGCTGTGACCGCACATCGATTCTGCGTACATTGAGCAATTCGTTGCTTTGCCCGTTGAAAAGACCCAGCCTGAACTGCTGCTCATGATTTTCCGGGTTGCTGAACCAACCCTGAAAAAAGTCGCCGATCTTCTCTCGTTCAGTAGAGCCGCCCGGAAAATCCAGCGAAAGGTTTTCAGCCAGACCAAGATCCACCACCAGATCCGCGCTTTGACTATTCAGTTCCAGGTCGAAGTCCAGGCCCGGCGCGTTCAGCGGATCGTAGACAGCGATTCTTTTAACATGGTGCTGTCCTTGGGCGCTCTCTACCAAGGTGTGCAAACCGGCGATAACCGGAATGCGCCAGGCCAGCAGGGAATGCTCCAGAGCACTGTGCTTGAACGACAAGGCTGGCGCCCCGAGAACACAGCCCGAGAAAAAATGGGAATCATGCGTATCGGGAATCGTGATACTTCCGTCCGGCACCGGATGCGACAGCCCCTGAGCCAGGCCCTGTTGGTAAACACGCTCGATAAGCTCGTTGACCTTGTCGCCATCCAGAGCAACGATCGCGTCCCAGCCTCTGAGACGCGTGGTATTTTTCATCCATGCCAGCAGACTTTCCGCTGAATAACCAGCCATGACATCACCTCCTGTGATGTTGATATACATAAAACCGATGTGCGTTCGGTTATGACGCCTGTACTTCTTGGCCCTTCATCAATTGCAGCTCCGTGGCAAACCGGTCCACTGGTAGCGGCAATATGATATGCCCCGCTATGACATCAAAGATTGAATGAGGGGCCTCGGCAAAAATCAGCACAAACCGGTCAGTCGACGAGATGTCGGGGGTGTACAGGCCTTCACTGATGCTCCCGCTCCCGGCGCCTATTCTCCATTTGACGCCGGCCGGCGTAATGCCATTGGCAAACGCTTGCAGTTGAACCTGATCGGCACGAATGGTCACAACGTCCACACGCGTCCCGATTTTCAAAACTTTTACAATGCGCACGACTTTCACAGTTCTCACCACTTGCAGAACTTCAGAAACCTCCACGGTTTTTACGACTCTCACCGTTATCAATGGGGTTTGATGCTTTACCAATACCCACGACGAAACACTCGCCTGCCCGCTGGTCACGACTATCTGATCCAGGACATAGTTTTTGCCGGGCACCTTGTGCGCCGCGACGTAACGGTGATCACCATCAGCCAGTGCACTGCCCTCCAGAACACCGCTTTCGCCGGGAACCGGATCCTTGAGCGACCAGTGCTTTTCTTCTGTGCCGAGCGAACCCGCCTCGAGTTCCACAATCTGCCCGGCGTCACACACCTGAATCAACGGATTGACGGTGATCGGGTTGGTCACGATCGTGACCAGTGCCGAACTTTGATAGTTCGAGTTCATGTCAGTGGCCGTCACCCGAACACGCGTGAACGCAAGCTCGGTCAAAGAGGCTTCTGGCGCGTAATACCGGCCGGTGCCATTGATGGCACCGAAGTTCTGCGCATCGCCCTGCAGACGTTCGACACTCCAGGTCACATTCGCACCCGGCGGTTGAATGGAGAAAGTGGTGGAACTGTCGACCACCATCAGATGCTCCGCGGGGCTGACGACAAAGTCTGCCCCGGAACTGTTGATGCGGCCGAAGGCGGCTATGTCTCTGGGCGCACGCAGTACATCAGGCACAATGGCTTCGTTGAAATTGAGATCGATACTGTCCCGGATGAACGAACTGATCGGCACACGAGTAGCGAGTTTGCGTGCCAGTGCGGCTTTGATGTCGGACTCGAACGGGTCCTTGTTCAGCTTCTCAAAATTGCTTTTTACCGACGCTATTAAAAACAGTAATGAAAAGCTGTTTGCTGGTGGAGGGTTCTCCACGAAATTCAGGTCATCAATGGTGGTGTTTATCGTGAGACTGGGCGTCAGAACGAGGTCGTTGTTTTCTTCGGCGAAGGTATAAATGCACCGTACATCGACCGTGACGACCTTGCTCATGACCAGTAGCGCCCCATGGCCTGGCAACGTAAGCACAACGTTGGGGGTGGCTTTGGACTTCCAGGTCAGTGCCACCGTGCCATCGCCAATAAGCTCAACAGACAAAGGCGTGCTCCCTGACGCATCAAGCCAGGTCCCGGCTTTGTAAACATTTGCGAAGACAGCCGTGCCATTGATTTCAATTCCGACATCCTGGCTGCTCGATTCGGACGTTGTCAGGCTGCCAGACGTGGCCGTCGCCTTGATCAAGCGGCCGTCGCCATCATGAACAGTGCTGAACACCACATTGTCAATAACCGAAGCAAGGGTCTTGGTCACTTCACCTATGAACAGTGCCGCCTTGAACGTACGCTCCGCACTGAACAACACCGTGGCCGAATAATCTTTCCCGACATCATCCGGTATCAGGTATTGGTACTCTACCGGGATGTCGCCGCCTTCCTGACTGCCCTCCAGGCGAATGAACACCAGCACGGCCCCGTCGCCGTAGTTGGCGGCATGCGGGTCGAGAGGTGCAGCAGGATTGGTCTGGGTGCGCAGTTTAAAAGACTGTGGGTGAATCAGGTTATTGGTGCCACGCTTGATCACGCCAAGCGTCCATATGCGCTCCTCGTCCGGCAAAGCGTTGAACAGGGCTTTGAAAAAAGCTCCGCCGAGTACCCGGTCAGCCCTGTCAGCCGCGAAGGTCAGAATGAAATTGTCACTGTCCTTGAGGTCGAGCCTTACCCGGCCATCACTCTGGACAATGCCCGGCACCCTTTCCAGCGCAAGATCCAGTGTAAGCTTCGGCCCCTGCAGCGCATCGATATGGATAACCCTGTAGGCTTCCCAATTGTCGACGTTATTCTTCATCGTCAATTGAGTTCCGCCCAGGATCGAACAGGTCAATGTCGCATGCGACTGACCGAGGTTATCGTTCGAGAACGCCAGCCTGGGCGCATCCAGAATGAAGTTGTGAATATTTTCTTTAAACCCGTCGCTCAGTATCACCTCTCCGCTCACAGGCTTCAGATAGGCGTTCGAGGAAAAACGCGCGATGTACTCCTGAAGCAACAGGTTATTCACCTTGCCTCGGGCCATGGCAGCGATGGAATCCCAACCCCACATAACATTATTGTCGGGGTCTTTCATCCACTCGGTCAGGTGGTTCAGCGTGTTATTGGCCATGGGGTTACGTCCGTGTATGTGTGGGTCATGCCGGTGGCCGTTGCGTCCTGCGCCAGCCCGTCGGCCTGTAGAGAGTGACCGTCCAGTACGATGAAATCGATAGACGGAAACTGTATGTAATTCGCCCCGTCATCAAAGCTGACTTCAACCGTGACGACGTTGGTCAGACTGTTTCTTTGTAGACTTTCCAGGAAATCCCTCGGGATGATCACCGACACCTGCATGGCATCGTATTCCGCCTTACTGAGCGGTTCGGCTGCGCCGGTACGTAGCCCGAGCGCTTGTGGCGAACCCGACTGAGACAAGCCCGTGGCCTTGATTCGTACCCGTTGTCCGGGTGCCATGTAGGCCCAGGATGCCAGTTCAAGAAGCGCACCTTCTGGTGGCACACAGCCGAGGTAAAGCAGGGTATCGGCAACGCGTGGTCGCATGATCTGGATATATGGCCAAACAGCGCCCAGGCCTCTGACTTCCAGCTTGAAGACTGGCGAAGTGCCTGATTGCAACGGTGAAACAACGCTGTAATAGACGCTCACCCACTTGCCCATATTGGCCGGGACCGCTGTGGACGGGATGATGAACAGGCGCGGATTGTCTGGCGAAGGATCGGCGATAAAGCTGCCCGTGCCTGTATTGCCCTCCCAGTGCATCTGTATCGTGTAGTCGTCGCCGATGAACACATCTTTCGGTATGCGAATTTTCACCCCGCTCAGCAGCAACGAGGCATAGATATAGCCCACTACTCCCCAGTCTTCAGAGCTCTCGATGTGGGCGTCGTCGATAACGGGCGCAGGAAGATCGAGCTGAGGGCTCAGCGTAACCTTGAGCGGCAACGAGCTGGCGGCATGGCCCGGTCGCGCGTACTGATACATCAGCTCGATGTTCTTGCCGTTATTGGCAGAAAGCCAGGCCTTCGCCAGCGAGAACTGCAGTACGCCACTGTCGATATTGGATATGTCGGCCCTCAAAGTCTGCACCAGCTGATTGCCGCTGGAGATGTAAACCACGACATCGTCATCAATCTGCATGCCGAAAGGATCGATCAGCAGGGTGATGCCGCCAGGGAAGGTTTCCGGGTCCAGTGAGCCACCGCTGAAATCCTTGATCTTCAAGGCCGGCAGTAATGCCAAGGAGGGTGCGATCATGGCCAGCGACTGGGTGACCGAAACCGTTGTCAATGCGGGATCGCCGTACTCGATGAGGTAGCTCATCAGCGCGAAGCCACCCGTTTCAATTGGCACCAGTTCGTTAGTCGGTATCGACCACTGCAAAGGCTGGCCCACCTCTTCCACGGCCAATACCCGGGACAGGATAATAGGGAGCGCGAAACTGCCGTCACTGTAATAAAGATCCAGTGTGAGGGTCACTTTGTCGCCCTCGCGCATGGCCAGATACGGCGGCGTCACGATCGACAGCTCATAAAGTTTCCACAGCAGGCCGGGGTCAAGCTTCAGATCGTGAGACTCTTTGCATTGCGGCACCCCCAGCCCGGCGGCGGCTGACGGACGTTTGCCGACATAGAAGAACAGACGCAGGGATTCCTCCATGCTGCCTTCGACTATGTACGAGTAAAACACCCAGCCATTGTCAAGCCTCATCAGCAACGGGTTACTGATCATCAGCAGCATGCCTTCAGGCTGCAGCCCCACGACCTCGATCAAATCGTTGACGTAGTCGTCCACTTCGCCCAGGGCGCCGCAACCTCGCCAGTTGGGCATGAACCGATCGCCGTTCTTGATCCCTGGATAATCGATCCAGGTGGTCAGGTCGGCACTGCCCAACTGATCCAGATCGAGGTAGTTCCCGGGCTGCTGCAGGTCGGGCACCTTGGGGGTGGGGAAATTCAGCGCCATGAGTGAGACTCCTTTCTCGTTTCCGCTGAAATGGGTAGGTCGCAAGGGTTGACCCTGCAAGTGCGGATAGGACTTTTTTACGCCGATGCCCATCGGTTGCCCACTAGCACTAACGCTAGGTTGTTGCCCGGGTAAGGGCTGTTAGGGTTAGGCAAGACCTCCAGCCACACGGACGCCTCAGGGAGTTCAGGCTTGGCGGTCGTCAATGACCAGAGCGCAAGGACTGCACAATCGTCAGACACCGCTGCGCTTGGCACGCATCAATCAGCGAGGTCCGCTCCATGGCTGCTTCCACTTCCGTGCACTCCAACGCGCTCAATTTCATGAGTTGTCTGAAAAGCGGCGTCGACCCACGCACCGGGCTGTACAACGTATCAATCAGCATGCCCGATCTGCAGAGCAATGACCTGCGCGGGCCAGGGTTCCGACTCGACCTGTCCTACAGTCAGCTCAATACGCTGGACAGCGGCTATGGCCTGGGCTGGAATCTGCAGGTATCGCAATACAACCCCGCCACTCAAATCCTGTCGCTCAGTACAGGCGAGACCTTCCGAGTTGACGGCACGGGCAGCAACGGTCTACTGACGATGACCGAGAAGAAAATTGACACCTTCCACTTCTACAAACAGGACGATACGTCTTACCGGGTGGTGCACAAATCAGGTCTGGTGGAAATCCTCAAGCTGCACAGCAGCGGTAATAAAAAAATGGCCTGGGCGGTAAGGATCATCGCCCCGTCGGGACACAGCATCGCGCTCGAGCACACGGTGTTCAACAGCAGCACATACAGGCTTGCTTCGATCACTGACGACCTGGGTCAGACGCTGTTGGCAATTGCACGCAGCAGCACATCCGTCGAGCTGAAACTGCACCCGTACGCGGGCACTGGCGGTACTCCACTGGCGCGCTTTTTGATGACCCTCACCGGCAGTGCAAAACACGTATCGCGCATCACCCTGCCCACCGAGAACAATGCGTCGTGGCGCTTCGAATATGGCCTGGAGAACGGCAATCAATCATGTATCAAGCATGTAGAGACGCCCTCTGGAAGCAGCGAAGACATTTACTACCAGGATGAAGGCCATGCGTTTCCATCCAGCGCCAGTCGCCAACCCATACCCAGAGTGACAAGGCATGTCATTGATCCCGGCCTCAATCAGCCAAAGGTCGATGTGCGATACACCTACAAGGACGGCCAGCAGCGCTCACGAAATTTTCTCGGTGCAGGGCTGCCCATCGCCTGGGAGGACAACGGCCTGGACAATCTTTACAAATATTTGCAGGACTACAGCTATGTCTGTACCGAAAGCCTGTGGGTCGACGACAAGGCCGTGCGCAGCATAGAACGGACCTTCAACCGCTTTCACTTGCAGACCCTTGAAGTCACCACCCAAAACAAAAACCAGCAAACGGTCACCACCGCCTACAACATTCTGCCGGGCGTGCATTACTCCAGGCAGCCCAACGATTGTCAGCTGCCCAGCGAAGTCACCACCCGTTGGCAACGGCTGGACGAGCCTGAGCGCACGCGCACAGAAACCGTCACCGATACCTATGACCGTTACGGCAATCTGCTGGTGCACACACGCGCCGACGGGATCGAAGAAGTCAGCAGTTGGTACCCGGCCGCCGGTGGCGACGGTTGCCCGGCCGATACGGAAGGGTTTGTATCCCGGCTGAAAGAAAAAGTGGTCAAACCCGCCCCATCGTCGCAGCTTGGGGCCCCTACCCTGGCCACACGTTATCGCTACCGCACATTGCCTGCACTGACCGGTAGCGAGTTACCCGACTGGATCGTGCCGGAAATCGAAACACTGCTGCAGCTTGAAAGCAATGGCACCTCTGTGGAGTTGCAAAAGATCCTGCTGGAGTACATCAACCAGCCGGATACGCCTTTCCAGCATGGTCGAACCATGAAAAATACCGAGTCCCTGAATGGAAAGGACACCGTTACCGTCTACGAGTACAGAAATAGCGAAAGCAAACAACTGGAGGTCCCGGTACAACGTGTAGACATCACCACGATCGGCTTCGACAACACCCGCATAAGCAAGCAGCAACAGCAGTCGTTGTTGACCGGCCAGGTGCTGCTGACCCTGGAAGAAGGCGTGGAGATCCGCTATGTCTATGACGCGCTCAACCAAGTTACCAAGGAAACGATCGCACCGAATTCAAGTGCTGGCCATGAAGCCAGTCGCGAGTACGAGTACACCCTGTGTTCCGCTCCGGGGCAGCAGGCAGAGCAGGTGCTGGTCGACGCCCGCAAGGTCAAGACCCGCTCTGTCATGGACGGCCTGGGCAGGGCAATACTCGAGGAACGGGACCACATCGACAGCAATGATCTGCAAGCGATGCGCATGATCCATACAGCGCAATACAACGCCTGGAACAATGTGCAATACGAAACGGATTACGACTGGTTCGACAACCAGCAACTGTTCACTACGCGAAACACCTACAGCTACGACGACTGGAACCGCCAATCTGTCATTACCTCGGATCACGGCGTGCAGACCCACCAGTACTACGCCCCCATCGGCAGTGCAGAACATAACGGTCCGGTTCAGAGGACGTGGTTGCAAAGCGGTGACGCAGACCCTCTGATCAGTGGTCGTAGCGAGACCTGGCTGAACATGTTCGGCAAACCGGACAGGATCAAGAGCCAGAACGCAGCAGGAGAAGATCAGGGCTCACAAACCTTTCTCTACGACGGAATGGGGCGCTGCACGCAGCAGACTGACGAGTCAGACGACACAACCCTGTTCAGCTATGACGCCTGGTCGCGCATGGTCAGAACACACTTGCCGGATAGCAGCGAGGCACATCGTGAATATGAACCGTTCAGCACCACCGAGCTGCCGATCAGCCTGAACGTGATTCGTCGGGACGGTATTACCAAAACCCTGACAGGCGAACAGAAGTTCGACGGGCTGGGGCGTCTGACACGGACGCAGGCAGGGCAACGTGTCGAGCACTACGAGTACGAGGATGGTCAAATGCAGGTCAAAACCCGCACGACGGCCATGGGTGATGCCATCAGCTACACCTACAAGCGGGAGCTCACCGACCAGATCGCCTCCAGTACTTCACCGGATGACGCTGCCCGTTTCGACTATGACAAGGTCAGTGCCCGCCTGGTCTCTGCCACCAATCAGCAGGGCAAGCGCGCTTACGCTTATGACGCGCATAACCAGTTGACCGAAGAGACCTGGGAAGATCTGCAAGGCCGTACCTGGCAGACCCTTCATCGGACATCCTTGCAGGGCCGTACGATGTATCGCACCGATGTCGAACAAAAAGAGGTCAAAAACACGGTTAAAGACGTAGTCAAGGGCCGGGTCAGAGGCGGCGTCAAAAACAGTGTCAAAGGCGTGGAAACGATTTACCGGTATGACACGTTCGGCCGACTCGAAAGTGCCGTTCAGGGCAACGTGGAAGTGACCACCCGATATGACACACTGGGTCAGCCCTGCGAGATGACAACCCATGACATCGTCGCCGGGACCCGCCTGGTAAACCGTATGGAATATGACGACCAAGGGCAGGAAGTGCTCAGGACGCAGATTGCCGGCAATCACCCTGTACGTACGCTGGAACAGCAATGGCAACCCGACGGGCTCATGCGAAGCCGCCACTTGCGGGAAACGGGCAACACGCTAATGCTGGAAGAGTTCAGGTATGACACCCGAGCCCGGCTGACCGGCATCACCTATTCAGGCAGTAAGTTGCCAGTGCACGCTTCCGACAAGGCGATGCTCAGCCAGACGTTCACCTTCGACGAGCTGGACAACATGACCCTGAGCTATACCAAATTTGCCGACGGCAACACTGAAACAGCTACTTTCCGCTATGGCAAAGAGGGTGACCCCGACTCCGAGGACCGATGCCAGTTACTGGGCATCACCTACAGGCCTCCACGGGGCACGCCGGACCCGACGTTCAGCTATGACGCCAACGGCAATCAGTCCGCTGACGAGCATGGCAACCAGTTGTACTACGACAGTCAAAGCCGCCTTTTACGGGTGGAAAAACCGACAGGTGAGACGATCAACGCATACGCTTACGACAGCCATGATCATCTGGCCACCACCCGCAACGGAAGTGACAGCGAAATACTGCGCTTTTATCAGGGCCAGCAGTTGAGCAGCACGGTGCAGGACGACCGACGGACTCAATTTCTGCACATTGACGAGCAACCCGTAGGCCAGCAGACCATCGGAGAACCTGCCGAAACCCTGCTGTTGCTGACGGATGCGAACCGGAGCGTTCTCGCTGAGTTCCAGCAGAACACATTGCGAGCAGCTGTCTACAGCGCCTACGGAGAACGCCACAGCGACGAAGCGTTGCTCAGCGTTGCCGGGTTCAACGGCGAGGTATGCGAAAAAGACACGGGCTGGTATCTGCTGGGTAACGGCTACAGAGCCTACAACCCGGGCATGATGCGTTTTCACAGCCCCGATTCCTTGAGCCCCTTTGGCGCAGGCGGGGTCAACCCCTATACCTATTGCCTGGGCAATCCAATTGCCTGGCGCGACCCCACCGGTCATGACGCCAGCTCCCAGAGCGGCAGGCTGCGACGGCCCGATGAGGATGCGATACCTGCAGAGATGCAGGGGGGCATTGGATTAATGACCTGGGTCATGCTCGCGGTTGGCGTGGTGTTCACGGCAGCGGGTGCCTACGCGACCTATGCATCGTTTGGATTGGCCGCGCCCGCTTAGGTTCCTGTAACGGTCCTGGGTATCACGATGACCTCACAGGCGGCGGCCTACGTCGCAACGGGGGTGTTGGCGGCAGGGACCGTTCTGGGTGCTGCCTCAACGGCTTCCACTGCTTATGGTGCGGTGAAAGGAGACGACACAGCCCTTCGGGTAGGGGAATACCTAGGGAGGCGCTGATTTATTCGATTTTTCGTCCCTGCAACGCTCTGGAGGCCTTGATTTATCTGGGGGCAACAGCTGGGTTTTAGAATAAATCAGCGTCTCCCTAGGCTATGCCGCGATACCTGTGGACATCGCTGGGGGTTTATTGAGAAGTGCGGTTAAAAGCGCGATCAAGGCTGCGACCAAGGCGTTAGACCAAGGAAACAAGATAATGAGGAGCTCATCACTCAGGGCACTTGACGGTTTGCAGGCCGCGCCTGGAACAGCTACGCGACGTGGGTCTGCTCCAGCGAATTTGGCCGTACCCGGATTGGTTGGGGATGGGGGGATTCCAAGAGCGTCCATCTCAAGGCCTGCGCCACCTCCACCGAACCCGCGGCCACCGACAGGGCCTAACGCCAGGATCAACCAGCAATCGACAACTAATACAGCATCATCCAGCGGCCCTTCATCGCTTCTAAAGCGGACGGCTTTTTTTGAACGGGTTCCCGGCTTAGGGCGAAACGTATTCAAGGTTACATACAATACTCGCATGTAATAAAGCTGAACTTCCCGCCGCCGAAAAAAACTCGTGGCTGTCGGCGGCATTTCAGTCATCGCCTCTAATTCTATACCGTTACATTTGCCCGTTCGGATTCTCTGCCCGAACAAACAAGCACAGGCCCATGAAAGACCCGGAACAACATAAAACTCAAGATTTTAAATGTATGACACTAATTTAGGAAATATCCTACACCTCCCGCCGTTAACCAAAGCCCTTCAGAGACTCCGCAACCAGCATACCTCCTGTAGACTCCCGCCCCGTCATGACGCACAACACAAACTGTCTACCAAGACACCATAAATAGTTACATTTTTAACCCTGCAACTTTAATTCCTATAAGGTTTTAATCGTGAACAAAATGCTATCCGTACTGGGCTTTGCTCTGGCGACTACACTGACCGGCACTGTCGCATTCGCCAACCCCGGCCCCGGCACCATCCGTTTCGAAGGCAAGATCACCGCCACCACCTGCCCTATCGAAGTGGTCAATCCAGGCGATGGCTCCATCGGCAACCTGGTGAACATGGGCTCTATCGAGGCCAGCCGCTTTACCGGCGCCGATCAGGAACTCTCTGGCAAGAGCTTTGCCCTGCGCGTCAATGACGACGGCAGCTGCGGCCTGACGGCTGGCGGCCCGAATGCGGCCAAAGTCACCTTCATCGGTGACGCGGACAGCAGCGGCGACTACTTCGGCGTCACCCCTACAGTCGACGGGGCAAAGGGCGTTGCGATTGTCATCAAGGACCAGACCGGGGCCTCCATCAAACCAGGCGACTCGTCGGCGCCCTATACACTGGTCGAAGGTGGTGTCACCGACATGGTGTTCAACGCCTACTACCGTTCGACACTGCCTACCGTTCAAGCCGGTGCCGCTTCGGCAGATGTACAGTTTGTTGTCGCGATCAACTGATACATCGACCCATTCGCTCACCGTGTAAGGATCAATAGTCTTTTCACGTGAAGCATCTTCAATACGTTCAGGTCCGTTTCGGGTCTGAACGTACAAGGTAACTTTCCATGATTTGCCAACAGGCTTTTAAAAGACCTGCCCTCGCGGGGTGCATGATGTTATTCATGTGCGCAGCTTATATACCAGCCAGCCAGGCTGCGCTGACCGTCAACGCAACTCGCATCGTGTTCGACGGCGACAAGCGCAGTGCATCGGTGGTCATATCCAATCCAAGTGATCGACCGTTCGCAGTACAGACCTGGGTAAACACGGAGGCAGATGACACTGTCACCGTCGTTCCATTCGCACCTTCGCCGCCACTTTTCCGCCTTAATCCGGGCAAGGAACAACAGGTACAGATCAATGGCCTGCCCCACGACCTGCCCTCTGATCGTGAGTCATTGTTCTACTTTAACGTGCAGGAAATACCTCAAGCCGACTCTTCGCAAGGCAATGTACTGAATATTGCCCTGCGTACCCGTATCAAACTGTTTTATCGCCCGGTTCTGCTGACTGACAACCCCATTGCCCGCCTCAAGGACCTGCAATGGTCGGTCCGGCAGATTGCCGGCAAGGCAGAGCTGACCGCCATGAATCCGACGCCCTTTCTTGTGTCGTTCATTCGCCTCGACGTCTCCGGCGGTGGCAGGACTGAAAAGGTCAGTGAAGTCGCCATGCTTGGCCCGTTCAGCTCTCGCCATTACAAGCTCAACGAAACGAAAGCGGTACCGGGCCTGCAGGTGGTGTTTGCCGCGATCAACGATTACGGCGGCTACAGCCAGCCGCTGACAGCTACGGCCACGCTGACTGACTGAAACAGCGCTGGCACGCTTCATCCCCAGGACATTGAACATGACCCTATTACCCGATTCCGGGTTCATACCGGTGCGCCTGCGTTTTATGCAGGTGCTGATTGTGTGCGGCAGCGTGACCGTTCCGCTGGAACTGACCAAGGCGGCAACCCCTGTCAATTTCCAGTCCGGCTTCCTGCGTCAGGGCCAGGACTATGACAGTGCGGCCGCGGCCAGCGTGCTGAACCAGTTGTCAGTTGTCGAGAGCCTCGGGCCAGGCGACCATTGGGTAGAAATCCACGTTAATATGCGCTATTTCGGCCAACGGCAGATCCGTTTCGATGCCGACCCGCAAGGCAACGGCCTCCTGCCCTGCCTGTCGCCGGAATTGCTGGAGCAGATCGGCGTACGTCTCGACAGTCTGGCCGACCCGGCCTTGTTGCAAGTAGCCTGTGTCGCGCTGGGGCATTTGATTCCGGACGCCAGGGTCGTACTCGACGGCGGCAGACTGCAACTGTCGATCTCGATACCGCAGATCGCCATGCGCCGCGATGCCAACGGGCGAGTGGACCCGGCGCTTTGGGATTACGGCATCAACGCCGCCTTCATCAATTACCAGACCTCGGCGCAACAGACGACCCACAGGGAGACAGGCACCAGCAGCAGCGCAGACCTGTACCTCAACACCGGTATCAACCTGGGATCATGGCGATTGCGCAGCAATCAAAGCGTGCGTCAGGATGCACAGGGACATCGCGAGTGGACCAGAGCCTACGCTTATGCACAGCGCGACCTGCCCGGCACGCACGCTAACCTGACCCTGGGTGAAACCTACACCGGCGGCGATGTATTCCGGAGCGTGCCGATCAAGGGCGGGTTGATCAAAACCGATCAGGAGATGCTCCCCGATTCCCTGCAGGGTTACGCACCGGTGATTCGTGGCGTGGCGCAAAGCAGGGCCAAACTGGAAGTGCTGCAGAACGGATACCCGATCTACTCCACGTATGTCAGTGCCGGCCCCTATGAAATAGATGACCTGAACACAGCGGGCAGCGGCGAACTGGAGATCGTGCTGACCGAGGCCGATGGTCAGGTCCGGCGCTTTACCCAACCCTACTCGACCATCAGCAACCTGTTGCGCGAAGGCGTCTGGAAATACAGCGCAGCCCTGGGCCGCTTCAACGGTGCCTACGCCACCGAGCATCCCTGGCTGTGGCAAGGCACGCTGGCCGTTGGAACAGGCTGGAACTCGACCCTTTATGGCGGACTGATGACCAGCGACTTCTACCACGCCGCTGCACTGGGCGTGTCAAGGGACATGGGCCTGCTGGGGGCGATGGCGTTCGATGTGACCCGGTCACGCGCCAGTATCGATCAAACAGGTCGGTCCAGCGTGCAGGGCATGAGTTACGCCATCAAGTATGGCAAGGCGTTCACTACCCATACCAGTCTGCGCTTCGCAGGTTATCGCTACTCCACCGAAGGCTATCGGGATTTCGACGAAGCCGTCAGTCAGCGCAGCAACGACGCTACGTTCACAGGCAGCCGCCGAAGCCGTCTGGAAGCTTCGGTTCATCAGAGAATCGGCGCACGTAGCAGCGTGGGCCTGACGCTGTCGCAACAGGATTACTGGGGCAGCGATATCGAGCAGCGCCAATTTCAATTCAACTTCAACACCCATCGTGCCGGGATCACCTACAACTTCTATGCCTCACAGTCACTGAGCGTAGCCAGTAGCCGCGGCAACGACCGGCAGTTTGGCCTGAGCATCTCGATGCCCCTCGACACCGGCCATTCTAGCAATGCCACACTCGACCTGCAGAGCAGCGCCAATCGCCACAGTCAACGGGGCAGCCTGAGCGGCAGCCTCTATGAAAACCGCGTCAATTATCACGTCAGTCTGAGCAACGATGACGGCAAACAGCAAAGTGCAGGCTTCGCGGCAGGCTATCAGGCGCCCTTCGCCAGCCTCGGCGCCGGCGTGACCCAGGGCAATGATTATCGAAGTGCATCAGTCAACGTCAGTGGCGCCTTGTTGCTGCATGAGGACGGCATCGAGTTCGGCCCGAATCTGGGCGACACCATCGCCCTGATCGAAGTACCCGATACACCCGGCGTTGGCATACAGAACGCTACCGGTGTCAGGACCAATAGTCGCGGCTACGCATTGATGCCCTATCTGCGCCCCTACCGCTATAACCCGATCACCTTGCAAACCGACCGACTGGGGCCCGAGGTGGAAATCGATAACGCCAGTACTCAAGTGGTACCTGCCAGGGGGGCCCTGATCAAGACCACCTTCGCTGCGCGCAAGGTGACACGCCTGGTCATCAATGCAACCACTGACAGTGGCAAGCCGCTGCCATTCGGCGCCCAGGTCAGCGATGCGCAGGGCAACATCCTGGGCATCGCAGGGCAAGGCGGGCAGATTTTGCTGTCTACCGGCATGCAGGCCCAAACCCTCGATGTCCGCTGGGGAGAGAAAAGCGACCCTCAGTGTCGTCTGCACATAGACCCCGCCGGCATGCCTCTGGCCAAGGGCTACCGAATGCAAGACATGACGTGTACCCAGTGACATCAGATCTGAGCCATCCGCGACATTGTTATTTCAGGAATCACCCCATGAACACTGCATTGAATGCCCTGCTCCCCAGTCTGATCCTGTTGGGAACCAGCTATAGCGCTGCGGCTTACTCCGAAGAACCGGACGACACACCGAGCAACGATTGTTATTGGGTTTCCTCACCGGGAATAAAGGATTACCGGCGCGACATCGGCACGCTCTACGTCCCGAAAGACGCCGCAGTGGGTACATTTATCGGCAGCATCGACATGCTTAACGCCACACCAGACCAGGCAGGCCTGGAAGCGGCGTGCAAAAATGACGGCACGGCGCTTCTGGAATTCAACGCAACGGCAACGGCTCCGATCTTTTCTGGCACGGTGGAGCCTATAAACGGGGAAGACCTCACAGGCAAGATACTGCAAACCAATATTCCGGGCGTCGGGGTGCGGGTAAGACTGGAGTTTCCGTATGACAGGAACTGCCCCAATTGCTTCACGCCTGTAGGTGGCAGCGCCTCCGTTCCGTTCATCGGCCTCAACGACCACGAGAAAATGCTCACGAGCCTGCGTTTCCTTCATCTGAACAACTACGTCACGCTGGTCAAGACCGGACCGATTCCCTCCGGACCCAATGTGCTCAATGGCAGTGAACTGTTCTCCGCAAGCGTGACAACGCTTGGCAGGATCATGAAGTTCGGGCTAACCGGCACAATACTTCAGGCACAGTGCAGCGTCGGTGCAGATCCGATCAGTGCCGACCCGGTGCAGTTGGGTGAATGGGACAGCGCTGACTTCACCGGTCCCGGCTTCACCACACCTGCGGTACCCTTCAGTATTGCACTGAGTAACTGCGAGACGTACACGGGAGCGGGCTTCGTGGCAACGGCGCATATCCAGCTCGACGGTGTCGAAGGCTCGGTCCCCGAGGGCCCTGTCGGCAACGGGGTTTTCACCCTGACCAGCGATTCGGACGCCAAGGGCATGGGGATTCAGGTTCTCAAAGGTGATGGAGTCACGCCCATGGAGTTGCAGACCGAAGTGCCAATCATGGCGATCACACCCGGTAACGTTGTGCTGAACTTCTACGCCCGCTTCTATCAGACACAGGCCAGCAGCGCGATCCGGCCGGGCAAGGCCAAAGGGGCTCTCAGCTTCACGATGACCTACAAGTAGCAATGCGCCGTGGACTGCCAACCTGGCGGTCCATGACATCCTCAGGCATACAACGTGGGTCTGAGCGCAGGGAAAGGCTGCCAGGAGAGCGTCTGGTCGAAACTCACACGCACCCGGATATCCAGCTGAGTGCCGATCTTGAATGCCTGCAAATCCGTTTTGCTGATAACACCTGCGTCGATTTTATCGTCCACCCGCGGCACCGGGTATTCATCCAGAACGCCAATGATCAACAACTCATTATCAGCACTGCTGACACCCTGCACCTCGATGGTGAGGAACTGGTCAGTGCCCATGAATGACCAACTGTCGAGTGTGAACCGTGCGTAGCCTCCCTCGGCAATGTCCTGCAGGCTCAGACGCCCCCCGGAGACCTTGTCACACTGCACGACCGGAAAGCCTGTCATGCCCATGATACTCAGCGTATGCCGGTCCGAAAGATAAGGCGGGTCGGCGCTTTTTTCGAATACCTCATAATAAACGGGGATCGACTTGCCGAAATGCTGGGCAATCTGTGTGGAAGGAATGTTGAACAGTCTCGAGTCTGCTACCTCCGTAAGAAAGGACCCCACACTGCCGGGCTCGGCCCATTGGACGCGGACGGTGTCACCGGGAACAATCACGGCAGTCTCAGGTACCAATACCACGGCGCCCTGATAGGCATCCAACGGATCGAGCGTACTGGCGCTTGCCGAGCCTGAGGCCTTCTGAACCCGCGGGGGGGGGGGGCAGCACACGCGGTACTGGCTGAGCACACACCAGCAGCGAAACAGCCAGCGCACGGGGCCCGGCATTCCCCGAGCGATCCTTCAACCTGTAGGACACATAACGAATGCCATCGCCACTCTCGAGAACCACTTGCTTGTCGAAGGCAATATTGATCGCGCTACCGATATCGGACGCTTCAAGTGTCAGGGTTCCGGTGTGCTCCGCTCCCGTCGGCGTACTGCTCCAGTACCAGATAATGAGATCCCCGGCGCTCGGCGAAAAATATGCGGGCACTTCGGCCAGCACGGTGTTGCCATGAGTGTCCAGCCAGGCCGCGGTAAGACCGTCCCTGATGATTTCTTCCGGAAAAATCAGTGCCCCTTCGTCTTCGAATACCGGTGCCGTTTTATCAATGACAAAGGCCAGTGTTTCGGATTCGGTCTGCACCTGATTGGCGGTCTCGACGCTATAACGCAGTCGATGCTGGCCTTCGCCAAGGTAATGCTGCTCGATCATAATGAACAGATCGACAGGCTGTACAGGTTCGGTCCAGACCTTCTCCTCCAGCAGCACGTCATTCCAGTACACGCGCAAATACTCAGGGCTTACCGGGGTGGGCTCGGAGTTTTGCCACATGAGAAAATCGACCCGCAACGGTACGAGCCACGCACTGCTGGGAAGCAGATTGGGTTCACCGCCGGGCACGTCAGGCAGGAGTTCGGCGATCACAGGCGGCGCAAGGAGCATGCTCTTGCGTCTTGAAGCCGGCCAGAAGAGGATTCTGATCCGTTCGATCCACTTTGAAATGACAGACATGAGCCAGGCCTCCAACAGGAGAAAGCGGTGGCCGACCCGTTTGCCGACCGCCATGCCCGTCAGTTAACACCCTGTTTTTTTTTGCGGATACTGGCACAAGTGATAGGACCGTTGGCGCATCAGCGCCATCGATCAAGCATCAGCCCCCCCGCTTCGCTGTCGCTACCAGCTGTAACGCAAGCCTGCACTGGCGCCCCAAGGCTGCTCGATGGCATCGCCATTGCTGTAATCGAAATCAGCATGCAACTGCAGGTTGTCAGACAACGACACCGAAACGCCCGCCCCCAACTCGCCACGGGAACCGGAGAGGTCGTTATTGAAGACGTTGTCGTTGACCTTGACCTCGTTCCTGTTGACGAATTCGTGAGCCACGGCAACCCGCACGTAAGGTTGCAGCGTACGCCCCTGGCCCAGATCGAAACTGCGCCCCGCCGTCGTACCGACCTTGCCGAGCAGCGACCGGCTGCGGTCACCCTCAGCGCGCATACCGTTGTCCAGTGCGTAGTCCTTGCCCTGAACGACCAGGCCCGCCAGCTGGGTGTAGGGTTCGAGAAAGTAGCCGTTGTCCAGTTTGATGTGCCGACCCAGCTCCAGCGATGCACCAACACCCAGATTGTCGTAGTTGCCGCGCGTGCGGGAACCATCGCTGAGATTGACTCTGGCCTTGTTTTTGAACTGATTGAGTTTGATAACGCCATCGACGTAGTAGCCACTCTCGCTGTCCAGCCATGTGCTGTAAGCGCCCAGCGAGTAGCTGTCGACCTTGCCACTGGCACCGTGATCCAGGCTGAGGTCGGACGAGCTCTGCCCGATCATGACACCCGCCAGCCATTGTCCCGACCCCACAGGCAGCTTGCCATCTGCGCCGAGAGCAACACCGTTCTGAACCTGCTGATATCCGAAGCCCGAGGCGTCGGCCACATTGAATTTGTTGCCGTAGGTCCTTATCCAGCCGCCGGAACGGGCCTCGTCCATGCGCAACTCACCCATGCGCGAACGCAACGTGCTCAACTCCCCATACCAGACCGTAGGCGCCGTGTTGAACAATGCCATGACAGTCTGGGCGCCCGGGCTGATGGTCCGGGTGGCGGTATCCAGATACCAGTCGTTGTCGCCCTGTTTGATCAGGTCATAGGACCAGGCGCCCAGATCCACTGCGCCGCCTGCGAGCGAAAAGCTGGCATCGCCAGCTGCCGCATGGACGATGTGCAAGCTGGTATCGCTGAGCGGATCGACACCCGTGCTACCGATGAGCACGGTATGACTGCCGGTCGCGCTGCCCGTGATGTCAAGAAAGTCAGTGGCCTTGCCACCGAAATTCACGTCCATCATGAATGTACCGTTCCCTGACAGGCTTGCAAGTGACAAGGTGTAAAACGAGGCTGCGTCGCCAAACCTGACCGACCCGCCGTCCATAAACACTTCATTCACCTGACCGTTCTCGACCATCACCCACTGGCCTCGGCTACTGAGCGACAGTCTGGATACGTTCTCCAGGCGCCCGGTCAGGGTCGCGTCATTTTGCAGTGACAGACTGGCGGTACTGCCCGCACCCGCAGATACGTCACCCACCAGATGGCTGTTGTCCACGGTCATGCTGGCCGTTGAACCGTTGATCAACTCCAGTATCTTGCCGTTGCCGCCAATCAGCGTAGAACCATTGTTGACCCGAATATCGGCAGTCGCTGGCGCGCCGGTGGGCGTGCCGACGATCAGCGCCGACCCGGTGATACCTTCGACCCGGGTTGCTTCCAGGGTCAACAGATTGCTTGAAGGCACGCCCGGGTCAGCGCGCAAGCGCACGCCATATTGCTGCCCGGTGATGGTGCTGCCGGAGGCCTTCACCGTGGAGTCCCACATCTCCATGCCTCTGCCATTGGTGCCGGTGGCCGTTACTGAAGTGCCTTCCAGAGTCAGGTTACTGAGCGAGCCGGCATTTATCCCGCGATTCGTCGCCGTGATCGTGCTGCCGATGACGGTGGCCGTGGAACCGACCAGTCGCGCACTTTCATTGCCCATCCCCAGGCCATCCGCGCCACCTGTCAGCACACTGCCGACAATCAACGCATCTGCCCCGGTTAACGATACGGCTGACGAGCTTCTGCCCGCACTGACCTGACTGCCAGTGAGCGTCAGCTGCGCCCCGGTGATCGTGGATATTTGCAGGGTGGTCGCGCCGTTGGCTGTCAGATTTCCGGTGCTCACAACCCGATAGCTGTCCAGCGGGCCTGTTGCATCGATGGTCTGCGGTGCATTGACAAGGATTTGCGCAAAGGCATGGCTGCCGGGCAGCAGAGGAGAGAGAAAAATAACGGTCTTCAATGTCCATGAAAGCGGACGCAGCACGGATGGAGCATTCATGACGATGCATTACCTTGAGGTAAACCTGGTTGAACCCCGTGACGACTGCCCGAAAGCGGTCTCGGGAGAGAGGCCGAAAGACTACGGGGATCCAACCGAATGCTCTGTAGGACGTTTCCTATGTAAACGTAGGGAGGTTCTGACAGCAGAGGATCGTCGGGAAAAATACCAATAAGCGTAGGTCACATGACCCGGTACGCGCCGGCCTTCCTAAACCGTTTGGGAGCAACCTGAGCCTGCTTATACCCGACAGGGTGCCTGCGGCGTACCGCAGGCACCCTGAACCGGCGACCTTCCTTACTTTTTCTTCGGTTTACGTGACTTGAGCACGATAGGACACGCCCCAACTGCGTCGTACATCCCTACCCGGGCAGTGGTCTCCAATGAGGTAACGGTTTCGCCTCCCATGATGAAGGAGTACTTGATCCTCGCGCTACCGTTCGTGCCGTGGCCTGAAGGATCATAGGTGGGCAGGATATGTACATCGTAGGGCGTGACCAGCCAGGTGAAACCGGTAGCCGGATGGTCGGCTCCCAGCACGATAGCCTCGTCTTTTTGAGTGCCCGGAATAAGAGCGTCGCCTGTAGTTCCTGTAGAGGCGTACCAGTGCAAAGTAACAGTCTCACCGTCCGACAGATATTCCGAAAGATCCGGAACGCGGACCCGTATCCCCGGCTCACCCGTGGCCGGATTTCCGATGCCGTTGGCGAAAAGTGAATCGCAGTTCAGCCAGCCACTTGCACTGGTGCCCTCGAAGAGCGGTGCGTCCGGGGTGATGACAATGGCGCTTACGTCGACCAGAGTCTCCTTCGAGTGCTGAGTGTTTGCTGAACCGGGCGCATGGATGCGGTAATGAACCGGCAAATCAACGCGATTACCTTCCGCAAAGATATCATCCCAGGGTATTTCAACCTCACGATCGGAACCCTCTGCGTCTGAAGGCAGTACGGTGTAGGTGGCCGATGAAGTGAGCCTTGTGCCCCAGTAGAAATCGATCATTTCATCCGGCTGAAGATCGCTATACAGCTTGAAAAGGACCCTGGCAGCCTCGCCTTTATCCGCTGCTGTCAGGACGTTCGCTGAATCGGAAGTCTTGCCACGGACCTCGACCAGCGGCAACGCATCGTTGACCGGATCCGGCTATACAGGATCGATTATGGGATCAGGTCCGATAGTGGAGAAATTGACATTGACGCTGATGCTTTTCACTGCGGAAGGGAGAATGCCACGCAGGATTCGATAACTCACATTAGTAGCCTGGTCACCGCCAGTCGCTAAATTGTATTGAGCACGCAGAACCTCATCAGGGACCCTGATCAAAATCGGAAACTCTGGATAGCTGCCGACTTCCTCGGATCTCAGCACTTCTGCGCCCCAGGTGACTTCGATACGGTCGGTCGGCTTCCAGTTATCGAACGACTTGATCGATACCTGGACCCCGATTCCTGCGTCAGGCAGGTCGATCAAGGTATCCTTTTCTGCCAATGGCACGACGGGGTCTTGCAGGTTGTCGGGCAACAGTCCTAGCGCTACGTCTATGCGCTTGTAGTTGGAGAGCGGAGTGCGGTTGGTGGCCTTGTCCATCAGAAAGTAGGCAACGTAGTAGGCATCGTCCCTGGATGCTTCAATGACCGTAACCGGGAATGCCACCGTATTGTTCGTCGAGCTGGCCAGGTGAACGACGCCGACCGGATCCGGCAGATCTTCGGGTTTTTCGGGCAACGGAGTGCCAACATAATAGTAAGCTACCCTGTGATCAGGCGCCCAGTCGTCATAGTCAGGCAGCGTGCCGACCAGGCCGCCTGGATGTGCATCCAGATAATCCTGGGTCAACTGATCTGTATCCAGCATCATCTGCCCTGGCTCAGAATGCCCGCCCGGCGGCGTGGTATCGACGATCAGGTTGATCGACGGGCTGGTGGTCTGTTGATCATTCGGTTGTCTGATCCGGTAGCGCAAACTGTAAGTACCGTCTGCAGGCTTTTCCAGGCCTTGCATTAAACTGCTCAACGGAATCTGGATTTTCTTGGGAAAGGTGCCAGGAGCCACCGGTGCGGTAACGATATCGCTAAACACCTCGTTAAACGCGTCGTTATCCGCCGCTGCACCGATAGCCCAATCGATGAAAAAAGTATCGGAGTCGCCCGCATCAGTGACCAGTCCTGCCCACTGAAGCAAGGTGACCTCAAGAAACTCACCGAGCAAGACATCCTTGTTCAGCGTTCCATCGGCAAGGTCCACAACGCCCGTCACCTCTGCCAGAGCAAGGTCTGCGTCGAGCTCTGAATCGGCTCCACTGCCCGCCAGCCCATGGGCGATACGCTCTTTTTGATTGCCATCTAAAGCCGCTGTTGTTTTTGAATCGACCATCATAAGCACTCCTTTGCTATCCGATTGCCGCCCTTGTTTGTGCAGAAAACGTAAGGGCGGATTGATCATGCACCCAGGGTCTGTTGCCGTTGCATCGCGAGCCGATGCAACGGCAACAGACCCTGGCCTTCTCAACGAGAATTTGTCTGCCAGCACCGGCCATCCAGGCCAGTAGCCCGTTCGATTAAACGGCAGTTGCGCCACACGGGATACTGTCAGAACTACCAGGGCGCTTCGCAGGGCACACTCGATAAGCGACTCGTATCAATCCCGATACATTTATGACATGCCCCCGACATTCGTTCACGCCACCCTACCGCCGAGCCTCCCGGCGAAGTAGCATGAGGGGCAGCGTTGATCTTCAACAGCGGCCAGTCCATGGCGGCACAAGCAGGCGACAGACGTATTATGCAAGCACTTCCCGACACCACCCTTGATGCCACATCGACCGATCAGCGCTGGAGCGTTCGCGCGCTGATTGTCGATGACGATGTGGCCATTCGAGAACTGCTTTGCGACTACTTGACGCGCTTCAACATCAACGCTCGCGGCGTGACCGACGGTACACAGATGCGTCAGGCACTCACCGATGAAACCTTCGACGTGGTGGTGCTGGACCTGATGCTACCCGGTGAAGACGGCCTGTCGCTGTGCCGCTGGCTGCGCAGCACCTCGGACATCCCGATCCTCATGCTGACCGCCCGCTGCGAACCGACTGACCGGATCATCGGCCTGGAACTGGGTGCTGACGATTACATGGCCAAGCCGTTCGAGCCGCGCGAGCTGGTTGCGCGTATCCAGACCATCCTGCGCCGGGTACGCGACGAACGCAGTGATCAGCGCACGACCATTCGCTTCGACGCCTGGCGCCTGAACAGTGTGTTGCGTCAACTGACAGCTGCCGATGGTCTGGTGGTGCCGCTATCCAACGCCGAGTTTCGCCTGTTGCGCGTGTTTCTCGAACGACCGCACAGGGTACTGAGCCGCGAGCAGTTGCTCGATGCTGCCCGCGGCCGCTCGATAGAGGCGTTCGACCGCAGTATTGACTTGCTGGTGTCGCGCTTGCGTCAGAAACTGGGTGACGACCCGAAGAATCCGCAGTTGATCAAGACCGTGCGCGGTGAAGGCTATCTGTTCGATGCCAGGGAGCTGGGTTGATTCGCAGGTTCGACACACTGTTTGCGCGGCTGTTTGGCGGCGCACTGTTGGCCATTCTGCTGGCGCACCTGCTGGCCTTCATCTGGTTCACGCAGTACGGCATGCGCCCCATGCCACCGCCCAGGCCTGACTTCGACCCTGCGCACAGCCAGTTCGATGACAGACCGATGCACAGGCCACCGATTCTGGGGGGGCCGGCGATCGTGCTGCTCTTTCAGTTCATTACCATGATCATCGCCGCGTGGTATGGCGCCAAGGCACTCAGCCGTCCGATACAGCGACTCAGTGAAGCTGCCGAGCGCCTGAGTGAAGACCTCGACAGCCCGCCACTGGAAATCAGCGGCCCCAGGGAGGCGCGTCAGGCCGCGCAGACGTTCAACCTGATGCAAAGCAAAGTGCGCGAACAGATGCAGCAACGCGGACGCATGCTGGCGGCAGTCTCGCATGACCTGCGTACCCCGCTGTCGCGGCTCAAACTGCGCGTCGAGCAGATCGAGGAGCCAAAACTTCATGGGCAGATGACCCAAGACCTTAACGACATGATCAGCATGCTCGATGCCACGCTCGCCTACCTCAATGAACATCGGCGAACCGAAGGCTTGCAGCAGTTTGATCTGCAGGCGCTGATCGAGTCGCAGGCCGAAAATGCCCAGGACAACGGCGACGACGTGCAGTACGAAGGGCAGTGCAAACCCCTTAGGACACAACCGATGGCGCTGCGCTCGTGCCTGCAGAATCTGGTCGACAATTCGCTGCGCTATGCAGGCAGCGCGCACATCGTGATTGAGGACAGCGCAGACCGCGTGCGCGTGTCGGTGGTTGACCACGGACCGGGCATTGCACCCGAGTTTCACGAGACGGTGTTTGAACCGTTCTATCGCATGGAGAGTTCGCGCAATCGCAACTCCGGCGGCATCGGCATGGGCATGAGTATCGCCCGCGAGGCTGCGCGACGCATCGGCGGGGAGTTGTCGCTTGCGCAGACCCCAGGCGGCGGTCTGACGGCAATCCTTGACCTGCCGCGCCTTTGACCCCTGTGTACCGCGACTCGTACATGTACCCGATGTCCGTGTGGGAGTGAGCTTGCTCACGAGGAAGTTGGTGCAGACGCTGAAGATCTACTGATGACTATTGTGCCGATGCTCCGCGTCGGCATGCCGTTCAATCAGTGTCGTCAGTGCCATCGTGATAAAAAAAGCGCTTTCGTTTATGGGCAGTGATTATGAACGAGGCATGACGTTGTGTTGCAGCGTAGATCTGACGCAGCGCGTCCAGAACGCATGCCGGCTCGAAGCATCGGCATAATAGTGAGTCAGGTTTGTGTATTAACGATAAGTGCTCAACGCGAGTTACGCGCCCGTTCACTGCCCACCCAGTCCGTCAACAGGCTGTATGCCACCGCCAGCAAGGTCGGGCCGATGAACAGGCCGATGAAGCCGAAGGCCAGCAGCCCGCCAAACACGCCGAGCAAGACAATCACCAGCGGCAGGTTACCGCCTCGGCTGATCAGGTAAGGCTTGAGCACGTTGTCGACACCGCTGATGACGAACATGCCCCAGATCCCCATGAACACCGCCATGCCGTACTCGCCCTGCCAGACCAGCCAGGCGGTGGCAGGCAGCCAGACCAATGGCGGCCCCATCGGAATCAGGCTGAACAGGAAAGTCAGAATACCCAGCACCAGTGCGCCGGGAATGCCCGCGACCAGGAAGCCGATCAGTGCCAGCACGGCTTGCGCCGCTGCAGTGCCAATGACGCCATTGACGACCCGCTGCACCGTACCCGCCACCAGATCCAGATAATACTGCGCGCGATCGCCGATCAGGCGTTCGAGCAGGCTGAGCACAAAGGCCGCCAGACGCGGGCCGTCGCGGTAGAAAAAGAAGGCGAAGACGATGCTCAGGGTCAGTTCCAGAATGCCGCCGCCAATCTGTGCACTGCGCGCCAGCAACCAGTTGCCCACCTCGCCCAGGTACGGCTTGACCGTGGTCATGAACGCCGCGCCCTGCTGATCGATGGTGGTCCAGAGCGCCACCAGCCGCTCACCCACCAGCGGAATCCCCGCCAGCCATTGCGGTGGATCGGGCAACCCGTCGACCTGAATGTTCTTGATCAATCCAGTGGCATCGCGCACGTGGTCGGCGAGATTGAAGCCCAGCCAGACCAGTGGTGCAGCCACCAGCAGCATCCAGCACAGGCTCATCACCAGCGCGGCCAGCGACTCACGGCCCTTGAACCAGCGCGTCAGCAGGCGCATCAGCGGCCAACTGGCAAAGGCCAGCACCGCGCCCCAGACCAGCGCCGACCAGAACGGCGCCATCACCCAGAGACAGGCACCAAACAGCGCCAGCAGCAGAATCTGCACCAACAGACGATCATTGTTGAACATGCGGCATCCACTAAAGAGGGTCGGAGCGTGCGAGCATAATAGCGAAGCTGTTTATTCGCTATGGTCGCTAGCGGATAACCTCGATCTTGAGCCCCTTGCCCTCGGCAACCCCGGTCTCCAGCCGGGCAGCACGCACGCCCTTGGTGATCAACGCGTCCAGCCAGGCACTGGCGCTGGGCCCGGACACTATTGCGCGCAAGCTGCTGTCCAGATTCAGGGCGCGGGACACAAGCGTGACCCAGGCATCCTGTGGCTCGCCGACCAGCCTGGGCAGTTCCAGCTTGCCGGTGCTTTTGAGTTGGCGCAGCAGTGTGGCCGAGGTCGGCAACAGTTCGCCCAGCGGCGCGGCGGATTCGAATTGCTCGACATGCAGGTAGGCCCGACGGTTACCTCGGGTGATGCTGTAAAGCGCTACCAGCGTGTCATTTCGAGGCTCGGCCATGCGCAGCAGCAGGTAGGCCTGGCGGTCATCGGCACCATACAGCTTGGCGTTGCCGAACACTTCATTGGCCCACAGGCTGCTTTCTCCGCAATCGCGTGCCTGACACCAGAACAGCAGCTCCGCGCCCTGCTGCTGCAACGCTTCGCGGGCCGCGGTGAAGGCATCGTCGGACGTTCGCTCGGCAGGCAGTTGATACGTGACCGAGGTTAGCTTGCCGCGCGCGTTGACCTGTCCATCGAAACGCAACTGGCCACTGATCTTGCGGATCGAGCCGAGCGGGTAGACCCGTTCAAGCTCGGCAGCCGGCCGATAGTCGACAATTTCCGTATCGGCCAGACGCGGCAGGATATCGAGGTCGCTGCTGCCCGGCAGATCGGCCGCGCACAACGCAGCGCTGAACATCGCCGTGCACACCACAACGACGGAAATACGTGGTAAACGCATGAGGACTCTCATTGGCGGGCAGAACAGTAACAAGAATAGAAAGAATCGCCAGCAAGGCGGTCACGAGAGACTGCGGATTGATCCATCACGGTTGACTCCTGTTTCATCCTGTCCAGCGTCGACAGTTGCCGCTTGCAAGTCAAGGCGCAGCGAAAAAGCGATTGATACAGTGTGCAACAGAACGTGCGCCCTGCTCGTCGTCGAGGTGCAGATGATGACCGCCGTCGAGCTGTTCGATTTCGATGGGCAGCCCGGACAGCACCTGCTGATTTTTTGCCAGCATGCCGTCCGCTGCGACCAGCAACTGTATCGGACACCGGATGCCGTGGACGAAAGCCATGGCCTGCTGCTGTGTGAGACGGGTCGCCGATGGCAGGGTCAGGCGGCTGTCGCTGCGCCAGGTATAGCCCCCGGGCACCGGCATCAGACCGCGTTGCGCCAACAACTCCGCCGCTTCGCGACTGACCGCGACCACCCCGTTCATACGCGCCTGAATCGCCCGTTCCTGATCCGCATAGACCGGTTTCTGTTTGCCCGCCAACCGGAGTTGCGCCTGCAGCGCCGCGCCCATGCGCTCGGCGGCCGAATCGGCATCGCCAGTCAAAGGAATCAGACCATCGATCAGTGCCAGCCGCGTCACACGCTCCGGCAACGACCCGGCAAGCAACACCGAAATGATGGCCCCCAGCGAATGCCCTAACAGAGCAAAACGCTGCCAGCCCAATTGCTCCGCCACCTGCAACACATCAAACACATAGTCGGCCAGTGCATAGGAAGAACCGGCGGGCCGATGACCGGAGTGACCATGCCCGGCCAGATCGAGCGCAACAATGCGCAGCCCGGTCAGACGCGGTGCCAGCCGGGCAAAACTGTTGGCATTGTCGAGCCAGCCATGCAGCGCGATCACCGGCTGACCGTCTTCCGAGCCGAACAGACGGGCAGCCAGCTCGATGTGGCCAAGATTCAGGCGCACTTCCTCGACCGGCCACCTCACGCGTGCGCCCCTTGCAGACGTCGAGCCTCCCAGCGAGTGAACAGCGATTTGAGTAGCTGCGCCGTTTCATCAGGACGCTCCAGTGGAAACATATGCCCTCCCGGCATGGACAGGTATTCGCCTTCGCGCATGCGTCTGGCCAGATAGCCATGATGCGGCATGATCACCCGGCTGTGGCGCCCGCGCACCATGGCCAGCGGCACTTTGAGCTGCCGGGACGGTAGCGGGCTGGTGTGCGGAATGCTGCGGTAGATACTGATCTCGGTCGCCGGGTCGAAGCGCAGGCGCAACTGCTCGCCATCCTGCCGCAGTCCGTGTTGCAGATAGGCCGTCAGGCAGTCGGGATCGAAGCGGCGAAACAGGGTCTTGCCCGCGAAGTAAGCGCGCGCCGAATCCAGGTCGTCAAAGGCTTCGCGCCGCCCCAGCGTGCGCCCCGCCGGAGTGATGCGATCAATGAAACCCAGGCGCTTGGCGGCGCGTATGAACCATTGATCAGCCAGCCCCAATACCGGTGAGTCCAGCATCACCACGCCCCGATAGAGTTCCGGACAGCGCAGCGCCGCATGCAGATGCAGCACGCCGCCCAGCGAATGTCCAACCCCCCATACAGGCCCGGTCTGCTGACGAAGATGGTGGATCAGCTCATCGACGAGATTGAGCCAGTTATCGTCCACCGGAAAGCGCGGGTCATGGGCGTGCTGCTCAAGATGAGCTACCGAATATTCCGGTGTCAGTGCAGAAAACAGCTTGCCGTAGGTCGCTGAAGGAAAGCCATTGGCGTGAGCGAAAAACAAGGGTTGCGACATGCCGATACTTCCATGGGCGGGCGAGTCACGATTGTGCGCAGGCGCCCTGAAAAACGGCAATGACCGGAACTGCCATCGCAGGTGACACTCCGGCCATCGGATACGTTGCTCGCGTGGAATATTCGGCAACCCGCAGAAACCGGCCTATTCAACAGTCCCGTCCAGACCTGCGATACCGCCCGTAATAGCTGAAAACACTTAACTAACGGGTGGCTCCTTGCCATGCGCCACCACTACCACCGTCAGGCGTGAGATACAGCTCAGCTTGCCTTCCTCGTTACTGATGCGGATGTCCCAGACGTGAGTGGTCCGGCCTATATGCACGGGCCTGACCACCCCGGTGACGCGTCCGGCGCGCACGCCACGCAGATGGTTGGCGTTGACTTCAAGACCCACACAAAAGTATTTGCTCGAATCGACGAGCAGGTAACTGGCCATCGAACCCAGCGATTCGGCCAGCACCACCGAAGCGCCGCCGTGCAGCAGCCCGAACGGCTGATGGGTTCGCGCATCGACCACCATGCTGGCGGTGAGTGAGTCGTCGGTGAATGACTCGAAGCGAATATCCAGCACTTCGCCAATGGTGTTTTTCTGAGCCGCCATGAGGGCTTCGATATCGGGAGCCTGACGCCATATGCTCATGTTCAGTCCTTTTCCAGAGTGGTGCCGGCGCTTGGGGAGCGCTGGCGTTTGATGGCCGGATGTCTGCAACTACCTGCGACGGCGAAACATACTTCAAGCCATCGTTCAGACATGCCGAACGCTATTGAGCGTCATGCCGCCGGCGATGGCAAATTCGCCTTGCAGTTCTGCCAGACTGGCAGTGCTCATCGGCTGCGCCTGCTGCGCGCTGCCGTGTGCCAGCACACCGATCAGTTCGCCCACCAGCGGCTGATGACTGACCAGCAGCACCTCATCGACGCCCAATTTATCGAGCTGCGCCAGCACCTGACGCGGGGTACTGTCGGGCGTCAGCCAGGGTACGGTGGTGACCGGCTCGCTGAAACCCAATGCCTGGCGCACCAGCTCCGCCGTCTGCTGCGCGCGCACATACGGGCTGGCAATGATCCGCTGCACGGCCTTGTCACTCAGGTGAACCGCGCTCTTGAGCACTTCCTCACGGCCATGCGCGGTCAGTTCCCGCTCGGCATCGCTGCGCGCCCGGGACTGGGCTTCGCCATGGCGCAACACCCAGACCTTCACAGTTTTGGCTCTTCATCACGCACCGGGTGCGGCGCTGGCGCGACCTGATGCGCTGCCTCGCCTTCTGGTGCGCGGGGTATTGGCCAGTCGGCAAACGGCCAAGGCTTCTGGTCACTGTGAAAGGTGCCGAAGCGCCCGATCTGCGCCAGGTACTGGCTCAGGCTGTCGCCAAAATCCATCAGGCTGCCACTGGGCGCCGCATAAATCAGACGATAGCCCAACTGCACCAGCACCACGACCGCCAATACGATCTGCGCCACGTGCCACACGCCCAGAAACAGCAGCATCCATAAAATGCGCAGCAGGATCGACTCGTTGTTGTGGATTTTCGACTCGTTCAAGAGGTTCTCCCTGATCAGACTGGATTCAATTAAAGCCGGTAATCGAGATGAAATCGACGTCCGTCTTCGGCTCGGCACGCATCAGCGCTTCGATGACCTGACTGAGCGTACGGCCTTCGAAAAGGATCGCATGCAGCCCGGCGACCAGCGGCATATACACCTGCACTTCCTGCGCCTTGACCTTGAGAACCTTGAGCGTGTTCACGCCCTCTGCCACTTCGCCCAGACGGGTCACCGCCTCGTCGAGCGTCAACCCCTGGCCCAGCGCGAAGCCGACCTGATAATTGCGGCTTTTGGGTGAGGAGCAGGTAACGATCAGATCGCCCACCCCTGCCAGCCCGAAAAACGTCATCGGGTTGGCGCCCTGGCTGACCGCAAAGCGTGTCATTTCCGCCAGCGCCCGGGTGATCAGCATGCTCTTGGTGTTTTCACCCATCTCCAGCGCCACTGCCATGCCGGCAATGATCGCGTAGACGTTCTTCAGCGCCCCACCCAGCTCGACGCCGAAACGGTCAGTGCTGGCATAGACGCGAAACGTGCGACCGTGCAACGCCGCCTGAACCTGCTGGCAGAGCGCCTCGTCTTCGCTGGCGACCACGGTGGCGGTCAGCGCGTGCTCGGCGATCTCGCGGGCCAGATTGGGGCCGGACAGGACGCCGATTCGCGCTTGCGGAACGATTTCTTCAAGGATCTGGCTCATCAGCTTGAAGCTCTGCGCCTCAATGCCCTTGGTCAGACTGACCAGCATTTTGCCGTTCAGGCGCTCGACGTGCGGCGACAGCACAGCGCGCAGGGCACTCGAGGGCAAGGCGACGAAAATCAGTTCGCTGCCGCCGATCACAGCGGTCAGGTCAGTGGCCGGCTCGACTTCCGGACGGACTTTGATGCCCTTCAGGTAACGAGGATTTTCGCGATTCACTCGAATGGCCTCCGCCTGCTCGGGATCGCGCATCCACTGGCGGACCTGGTGACCATTTTCGGCCAGCAGATTTGCGATGGCAGTGCCGAAGCTGCCACCACCAAGAACCGCGACAGGTTGCTGTGTGGTCATAAAAACTATCCATCCAGAGCCATTGAAAGGCGATGCAGGCATTATACGGAGCGCCACGCTATCAGCCAGCGACAAAGGTAATTGCTGCGTACCCGCAGCGTGTCTGACCACGTGGCGGCTGGAAACCCGGGCGATCTCGGTTAACATGCGCGCAACCCGCATGAACCCTCGCGACAGTCGGCGCCCGTTCTGGTCCGGCATTACCGATACGCGAATACCGAGCACACTGGCATGGAAGCAGCAATCGAATGGCAGGCGTATCGCCTTGTGCGCAAGGCTTGCAGCCTATGACGTTTCGTCATTGGGACATCAATACCCGCACCCAGATCATCAGCCTCGGCCCGGCCCTGTTGCTGACGGTGCTGTTGATCGGCTTCTTCACCTTTGTGCGTATTCAGGATTTACGCCAGGAGCTCAATCACACCGGGCAACTGATCGCCAATCAACTGGCTCCGGCCGCAGAACCTGGCGTGGCAGCCGATGATATCGACGGCCTTAAAGTGCTGATGCGTGCCACCCTGTCGATGCCCAACGTCCGCTACGTGGAAATTCAGGACAGCTCCAACACAGTCATGGTCTACATCGATCAACCCCGTGAAGACGAGCAGCAGACTCGCCAGATGGAAATCTTTCAGGCCCCGATCTATCCGCAGCACGCGGCACCTCATGGTGCTCGTGCGACCAGGTCGAAGATGCCGGACAGCGCCTCGCATGACCCTCTGGGGCGGGTGCTGATAGGCATGTCCAGCGAGGCCTTCAGCCAGCGCCAGCAAGAGATACTGCTCAAAGCGGCGATCCTCGCGCTGTGTGCCTTGCTGTTTACCTTCCTGTTTGCACGGCGTCTGGCATTGAGCCTGTCCCGCCCCATCAGTGACATGGCCGGCGCCCTCGAGGCCATTCAACAAGGCGACTACCACACCCCCCTGCCCGTCAGCGACGATGCGGAACTGGGTGCACTGGCGCGGCATATCAATGACCTGGCAGACAACCTGCACCGGACCAGCCTCGAACAGCAGCGCTCGGTGGCACAACTGATTCAGATGCGTGAAGAAGCCGAACAGGCCAACCGCGCAAAATCGGATTTTCTGGCCATGATGAGCCACGAACTGCGCACCCCTATGAATGGCGTGCTGGGCATGTTGCAGCTCATGGAAACCACGCGCATGACCGATGAGCAAAGCGAGTACACAACACTGGCAACCGAGTCCACGGAACATTTACTGCGGGTCATCAATGACATCCTCGACTTCTCGCGAATCGAACGCGACGCCCTGCAGATGGAAGGCATCGCATTCAACCTCGCAGAGCTCGTCAGTGCGTCGACCCACGCCTTCAATCACAGCGCACTGCAACGCAAGCTGCTACTCAAGCTGCATATTCAGCCAGGGCTGGAAGCGCTGACGGTAGTCGGCGATCCGACCCGGATTCGGCAGATTCTGGTCAACCTGATCGGCAACGCGCTCAAGTTCACCGAGCAGGGAACTGTCAGCGTGGATGCCGAATGGGCAATGCTCGACCACGACCACCTGCGCTTCACCTGCACCGTGCATGACAGCGGCATCGGCATCGAGGCCGACCGGCTGGAGTCGATGTTCGATGCATTCCGGCAGGCCGACAGTTCGATCTCCAGGCGCTATGGCGGAACCGGGCTCGGCTTGCCGATTGCCCGCACGCTGGCCGAACGCATGGGCGGCACTCTGCGGGCACAGAGCGAAGAAGGCTCAGGCTCGGTGTTCACCCTGCAAATCCCGCTGGCTGTTTCGCGCGACGTGCCCGTCGACGTCAGCGAGCAGCCTTCTGCGCTCGGCGCGCACGACGGGCAGCGCAAAATATTGCTGGTCGAAGACAATCCGGTAAATCGCACCGTGGTCCAGGCCATGCTCCACCAAATGGGTTGCGAAGTTGACGTGGCAGTCGATGGCGCCGAGGCCGTGCTCAAGGCGGGCACGGGATATTACGCGCTGATTCTGATGGATTGCCGACTGCCGGTCATGGACGGCTACGAGGCGACCCGACGAATCAGGCAACTTTCCGGGCTCGATCGAATCCCAATCATTGCCTTGACCGCCAATGCATTGCAGGGTGACCGGGATGCCTGTTTACAGGCTGGCATGGATGACTACCTCGCCAAACCGTTCAAACACGCTGATTTACAGAAGGTTTTGCTGCGCTGGTTGTCCTTTCGGGTAACTGCGACTGGCGATTGATGTAGAATTGCGGCAGTCTTGGCAGCCGGATAGGCCAGCAAATACGGCCGGACGACAAAATTCAGTGCACAGGTGTACTTTGATTTCGCCTGAGCTGTGACTTTCATTACAACGCAACAGTCTATGAGTAGGCTGCCGGACAGGGTTCTGACGAATCAGTCCCCCGGGACCGGCTTCGGGCCACTGGCTTTGGAACCTGCCGAACAAGATTATTGAGGAGCTCGCATGACCAAACAACACGCCTTTACCCGGGAAGACTTGCTGCGCTGCAGTCGCGGCGAGCTGTTCGGCCCAGGTAACGCGCAACTGCCCGCCCCCAACATGCTGATGGTTGATCGCATTACGCACATCAGCGAAGAAGGCGGCAAGTTCGGCAAGGGTGAGTTGGTCGCTGAACTGGATATCAACCCTGATCTCTGGTTCTTTGCCTGCCACTTTGAAGGCGATCCTGTCATGCCTGGCTGCCTGGGCCTCGACGCCATGTGGCAACTGGTCGGTTTTTACCTCGGCTGGCAGGGCAATCCCGGTCGTGGCCGCGCCCTGGGATCAGGCGAAGTGAAGTTTTTTGGCCAGGTTCTTCCGACTGCCCGGAAAGTCACTTATAACATTCATATCAAACGCGTCCTTAAGGGCAAGCTGAACCTGGCTATTGCCGACGGCTCGGTGAGTGTCGACGGTCGCGAAATCTATACCGCCGAAGGCCTTCGGGTTGGCGTATTCACTTCCACTGAAAATTTCTAAGGGTACTCGCATGCGCCGCGTCGTTATCACTGGTCTGGGTATTGTTTCCTGCTTGGGCAATGACAAAGAAACCGTCACCGCCAACCTGCGTGCTAACCGCCCTGGCATCCGCTTCAACCCGGAATATGCTGAGATGGGTCTGCGCAGCCAGGTGTCCGGCTCTATCGACCTGAACCTGGAAGAACTGATCGATCGCAAGATCTTCCGTTTTGTCGGCCATGCGGCTGCCTACGCCTATCTGGCGATGCAGGACGCCATCACCGACTCGGGCCTGACCGACGAGCAGGTTTCCAATGTACGTACCGGCCTGATTGCCGGTAGCGGCGGCGCGTCGACCCTGAACCAGATGGAAGCGCTTGATATCCTGCGTGAGAAAGGCGTCAAGCGCGTCGGCCCATACCGCGTCACGCGGACCATGGGTAGCACCGTTTCGGCGTGCCTGGCCACGCCGTTCAAGATCAAAGGTGTGAACTACTCCATCTCGTCCGCCTGCGCTACCAGCGCACACTGCATTGGCACTGCTGTCGAGCAGATTCAGCTGGGCAAGCAGGACATCGTGTTTGCCGGTGGCGGTGAAGAAGAGCACTGGAGCCAGTCGTTCCTGTTCGACGCCATGGGTGCACTGTCGACCCAGTACAACGAAACCCCGGAAAAAGCTTCCCGCGCCTACGACGCCAAACGTGACGGTTTCGTCATTGCCGGTGGCGGCGGTATGGTCGTTGTCGAAGAGCTGGAACACGCACTGGCGCGCGGCGCGAAAATCTATGCTGAAATCGTCGGCTACGGTGCTACCTCCGACGGCTACGACATGGTTGCGCCGAGCGGTGAAGGTGCGATTCGCTGCATGCAGATGGCGCTGGCCGGTCTCGACAAGAAAGACGTCGACTACATCAACACCCACGGCACATCGACCCCGGTCGGCGACGCCAAGGAAATGGAAGGTGTGCGCGAAGTGTTTGGTCGCGACGCCCCGGCCATCAGTTCGACCAAAAGCCTGTCCGGTCACTCGCTGGGCGCTGCCGGCGTTCACGAAGCGATCTACTGCCTGCTGATGATGGAAAACAACTTCATCGCGGGCTCGGCCAACATCGACGAGCTGGATCCGGCGATTGCCGACATGCCGATCCTGCTCAAGACGCGTGAAGACGCGAAGATCGATCTGGTCATGAGCAACAGCTTCGGCTTTGGCGGCACCAACGCTACCTTGGTACTGAAGCGCTGGGCGGGCAAGTAACACCGCCCTTTGTCTAGTCCTGAAATAGGTTTACACCTGTTTCACGCTCAAAAACGCCCGATGCACCGCATCGGGCTTTTTGTATTTCAGGGATAGGTGCGGTCGCTCCCCATTATAGATCTGCACCGATTCATCCACCATTTTCACTGCATCTGCCAAGTCTTTAGGCCGATGGAGTAGAAACTCGGTCTTCAAAATTCCGTTTATTCGCTCGGCCATAGCGTTCTGGTAACAGTCATAACCATCAGTCATCGAGCACCGGATTTCATGCCTGGTATGCAGCCGCTGATAGAGGTCGGAACAGTACTGGGCACCGCGATCTGAATGATGAATCAGCATCTGATCGGTTTTTCGCTCTCCTACCGCTTTTTCCAGTGCCTTTATCACCGACTGTGTATGCAGGCTCTCATGCACATGATGACCAACAATCTTGCGTGAGTACGCATCTGTCACAAGGCTCACATAGGCCACGCTTTCCTGTGTAGGCAGATAGGTGATGTCTGCAACCCAGACCTGTTCGGGTCCATTGGCCACGACTTGTTCAGGACCTGCTTTGAGCAGGTTGGGGTGGCGGCGAAAGCGATGATGACTATGAGTGGTCTTGTGATAAGCCCGTTTGCGCGGAACCAGCTCGCGCGCATCACGAAGGATGGTAAACAGACGGTCTCTACCCACGCACAACGACGCAGGAGCTTCGACGCTCATCAAGTAGTGCAGCTTGCGCGTTCCCAGCCTGGGCTGGCGACGCCGCTTTTCCAGGACGAAGTCCACCACCTCTTGGTCTTGGCGGACCTTCGCGTCAAAAGCGCGATTACGCTTGTAATACGCTTGACGCGAAATACCCATGAACAGGCAAGCCCTGGTAATGCTCAGGTCTTGGATTTGCCCTTGCGAGAGGACTTGCCGGGTCGCTTTTTTACGATGGAAACACCGTAGTCATTTTTCAAGACGTTCACGACAGCTTCAAAGAACTGGGCCTTCTGATTGCTCAGCACCAGCTGTTCTTCAAGCTCTTTAATCCGCTGCTCAGGTGTCGGCGGGAGTGTTGGTTCGGTCATGGACCTGCTCCTCGGCTCTCGAATTGATGCGCCTTGGCTCCAATCCTGTCGACCGTGCTTTCGTAACCAGACCAGCACCGTCGACCGGCCTTGGATGCCATAGCGTCGCTGGGCTTCTTTATAACTCAACTCGCCTTTTTCAACCTGATCTACGACCGATAATTTAAAGGCTAGCGTGTAATCGCGCAGGCTGCGCCTTTTGCCCGAATTCATTGAGTCCTCCTGAGGAAAGGTCAAAAGGTGTAAACCTTATTCAGGACGGGACACTTGCAAGATAAAAAGGCGCCTTTCGAAGGCGCCTTTTTTATGGTGATTCCGGCCCGACCTGGCTCACTTTTCAACTATCTTCGCCCTGACGCTGATCCGGGGGCCGCCGCAACGGGCCATCCTTGGCCCGAATGCGGCTTGCTCGGCGTCCTGCCTCGCACCCCCCGGATCAGCGCCAGGACTCAGCCGTCACTTACGTCGCACTCTGCGTCGTCAATGCCATCGCGATAAAAAAGCATTTATGTGCAATGACTGCGGGCAAGCCATGACGCGGTGCTGAGGCATAGATGTGACTCACCGCGCACTAAAGACCGCACGCAGAACATCCGGCTTTAACCGAACACTTCACCCAGCAAATCATGCATCGACTTGAACGCACGCGCGGACACTTTGGCGTCGTACATCATCATGCCTGGCACATTGGCGTGCGGGTCGGTGAATGAGTGGAATGCTCCACCGTAGCTGTACAACTGCCAGTCCACACCAGCGGCGTTCATTTCGTCTTCGAAAGCAGGCAACTGCTCTTTCGGCACCAATGGGTCGGAAGCACCGTGCAGGACCAGCACCGAGCCCTTGATGTTTTTTGCATCGTCCGGGTTCGGCGTATCCAGCGTGCCGTGGAAGGATATGGCGGCTTTCAGTTCGGCACCGGTGCGCGCCAGTTCCAGCGAGCAGCAACCACCAAAGCAGAAGCCGAAGGTAGCGATGTTGCCGGTATCCAGCGACACGTCTGCCTGACTCAACAACTGGTCCAGACCTGCCTGCATACGCTTGCGCAGCAGCGCGCGATCCTCCTTGAGCGGCGTCATGGCGGCGCCCGCCTCGTCATTGTTACTCGGGCGAATCTGCTGACCGTAAAGATCGGCCAGCAGCACCACATAGCCCTTCTCGGCCACAGCCTTGGCAATGTCCTCGGCGCCCTCGCTGACGCCCATCCAGTTGGGCGCCATCAGCAGACCCGGTTGCGGCGCAGTCGCGTTAGCGTCGTACACCAGACGGCTTTCATAAGGCTGGCTATCAATCTGATAAACCACAGAACGTACATTGATAGTGCTGCTCATTGCTGACTCCTGATCACTGAAAGGATGGAAAAACGTGTCACGGGCATTTGAAACAAAAAACCCGCCGAAGCGGGTTTCTTTTCAATCGGCTATCAAACCGACAGTTCTACCAACAACTTGTTCAGACGGCGCACGTAAGCGGCCGGATCCTTGAGGCTGTCGCCCGCAGCCAGCGCTGCCTGATCGAACAGGATGTGCGACAGATCTCCGAAGCGCTCTTCGCTCTGCTCCGCATCCAGCTTGCCGATCAGCGGATGGGCCGGATTGAATTCGAAGATCGGCTTCGACTCCGGAACTTTCTGCCCGCTGGCTTCCAGAATCTGACGCATCTGCAGCCCCATGTCCTGCTCGCCGATGGCCAGAATCGCTGGAGAATCGGTCAGACGATGGGAGACCCGAACTTCACTTACCGCGTCACCGAGCGAGGCTTTCAGGCGCTCGATCAGGCCTTCTTTGTCTTTGGCGATCTCTTCCTGTGCTTTCTTGTCCTCTTCGGAGTCAAGATTGCCCAGGTCCAGGTCACCGCGCGCGACGTCGACAAAACTCTTGCCGTCGAAATCGCTCAGGTAGCTCATCAGCCACTCATCGATACGGTCGGTGAGCAACAGCACTTCGATGCCTTTCTTGCGGAAGACCTCAAGGTGCGGGCTGTTCTTGACCTGCGCGTAGGATTCGCCAGTGAGGTAATAGATCTTGTCCTGACCTTCCTTGGCACGCGCCAGGTACTCGGCCAAAGACACGCTCTGCTCGCCGCTGTCGTCTGACGTCGATGCGAAACGCAGCAGACCAGCGATTTTTTCCTTGTTGGCAAAGTCTTCTGCCGGGCCTTCCTTGAGGACCTGACCGAAGTTTTTCCAGAAACCCTTGTACTTTTCCGGCTCGTTTTTCGCCAGTTTTTCCAGCATGTCCAGCACGCGCTTGGTCAGCGCCGATTTCATCGAATCGATAATCGGGTCTTTCTGCAGGATTTCGCGGGAAACGTTCAGCGACAGGTCATTGGAATCGACCACGCCTTTGACGAAGCGCATGTACAGCGGCAAGAACGACTCGGCCTGATCCATGACAAACACGCGTTGCACGTACAGCTTCAGGCCACGCGGCGCTTCACGCTGATACAGATCGAACGGCGCGCGGGCTGGCACGTACAGCAGCGAGGTGTATTCCAGCTTGCCTTCGACCTTGTTATGGCTCCAGCTCAGCGGGTTCTCGTAATCGTGCGCGACGTGCTTGTAGAACTCCTGGTATTCCTCGTCCTTCACCTCGGTGCGCGGACGGGTCCAGAGTGCGCTGGCGCGATTGACGGTCTCCCATTCAAGCGCCGGCGCTTCCTCGCCCTCGGCTGCCGGAGCCTGCTCTTTGGGCAGCTCGATCGGCAAGGCGATGTGGTCGGAATATTTCTTGATAATGTTGCGCAGACGATAGCCATCTGCGAACTCGTCCTCACCGTTTTTCAGGTGCAGCACGATACGGGTACCGCGATCGGCTTTCTCGACGTTGGCGACTTCGAACTCGCCCTCGCCTTTGGACGACCAGTGCACGCCTTCGCTGGCTGGCAGGCCGGCACGACGGCTAAACACTTCGACCTGATCGGCCACAATGAATGCCGAATAGAAACCCACGCCGAACTGACCGATCAGGTGCGAGTCCTTCTTCTGGTCGCCCGACAGATTTTTCATGAAATCAGCGGTGCCGGACTTGGCGATGGTGCCCAGATGGGTGATCACATCTTCACGGCTCATACCGATGCCGTTGTCTTCAAGGGTAACGGTCTTCGCGTCCTTGTCGAAGCTCACGCGGATCTTCAGCTCGGCGCCACCTTCCAGTAGCTCAGGCCTGGACAACGCTTCAAAACGCAATTTGTCGACCGCGTCAGACGCGTTCGAGATCAATTCGCGAAGGAAGATTTCCTTGTTGGAATACAGCGAATGGATCATGAGGTGCAGCAGCTGCTTTACCTCGGTCTGGAAGCCCAGGGTTTCCTTTTGAGTTTCCACACTCATAATCATCAAACTCCGATCTGGATGGCATAAGCCGTCAGGTTCAGGCATCGGCCTGCATGACAGCGGGTAGTCATCAAGGTGGGGGCTGGCTTGAGGATTTCAAGAGCAAAAAATACCTGCGCGCTGTTTCATGGGTCGAAAAACGCGGTCAAACAGATGGATCGACGCGTTGCCGCGAGGGTTGTATTTCTGACCGTCTGCCTGGCCTGTAACGCCCATGGCACAGACGTCTCGTATATTCTGCGCGCGTCTGGAACTTAACGGCCTGGCGCACGCTCTTAGGCACGTGAATAATCAATAAGGAGACACACCCCATGCGTAAAACTTTAGCCTATGCCTTGATGCTTTCTGCCACCCTCGGCCTCGCCGCTTGTGACAAAAAATCCGAAAACACTCAGCAAGATGCCAACAAGGCTGCTCAAGAGTCCCAAGAGTCGATGGCCAAGGCTCAGGACAAAGTGAATGATGCAGCCAAGGAAAGCCAGGAAGCTGCTCAGAAAAACGCGGAAGCCGCACAACAGCGCGCCGCTGAAAACGCCGACAAGGCGCTAGAAGCAGCTCCAGCCACCAAATAAGGCTGGCAAGCTCGCAGAACTAAAAAGGCCCGCGTTGAGCGGGCCTTTCCATTGGGGGCGTTTTAACAATCAATCGAGTGTCATAGGTATTTTGTTCCCGCCTCTCAAGCCAGCGCCTCGTTGCGCTTGCCCATCAGCCTGTCGATGACTACAGCACCCGCCAGCGTGACGACCGAAGGCACCAGCCACGCAAGGCCCTGATCGCTCAGCGGCATGGTTGTCAGGGCATTCGGAAGGTGCTCACCGAATCCAGCCCCCTTGATCGCGTCAATGAGGCCGAAAACGAGCGACACCAGCATCACCGGTGCGACAACCCTGCCCTGACTCTGCCATAGCCCTTTGCAGAAACTCAGCGCGACCAGAACAATGCACGGCGGGTAAATAGCCGTCAGTACCGGAATCGAAAACTGGATCAGCTTGGTCAGCCCCAGATTGGAGACCAGCAACGAGAACACTGCCAGCATCACCACCAGCGTTCTATAGGACAGCGGCAACACCTTGGCGAAGTATTCGGCGCACGCGCAGGTCAGGCCTACCGCCGTCACCAGACACGCCAAAGAAATCAGCACGGCAAGAAACCCGCTGCCCAGAGAACCGAACGTATGCTGGACGTAGGCATGCAGCACGGCTGCGCCATTGCTTGCACCCGCCGCCACTGTATGACTGCCGGAACCAAGACGGAACAGGCTGATATAGACCAGCGCCAACCCAACGCCCGCAATCAACCCGGCAATGATCGCGTAACGAGTAATCAGCCGTGGTGACTCGACGCCGCGCGAGCGAATGGCGTTAACGATGACGATCCCAAAAACCAGCGCTCCCAGCGTATCCATCGTCAGGTAACCATTGATAAAGCCTTGGGAAAACGGCGCAGCGGCATAGGCTGGCTCGGCGTCCCCTATGCTGCCTGCCGGCAAGGCAAATGCAGCGATGCCCAGGACCGCCAGCGCGATGATCTTGAGCGGCGCCAGGAAACGTCCGACGGTATCGAGCAGACGACCGGGGTACAGCGAGACCCAGAACACCACCAGGAAATACACCAGGCTGTACAGGAACAGTGCCATCGGGCTGTCACCGGTCAGCGGTGCCAAGCCGACTTCGAATGAGACCGTCGCTGTACGCGGCGTCGCGAACAGCGGGCCGACCGCCAGGTAGCAGACCGCAGCCAGAGCGCCCCCGGCAACCTTGCCGATCGGACTGCTCAATGCGTCCATAGCGCCGCCGACTTTGGCCAGGGCGATCACCGTGATGACCGGCAGACCGACTGCCGTGACCAAAAACCCGAGCGCGGCTATCCACACATGCGGCCCGGCCTGCAGCCCTACGATAGGCGGGAAAATAATGTTACCCGCCCCGACAAACAGCGCGAATGTCATAAAACCGAGTGCCAGGATGTCCTGACCTTTTAAAACTTTCATTACGAGGGACCACACGAAATCGAAATAAGGGAGGGGGCGCCACCCATGAATGGGGCAGACGCAGCCCGTCGGCGTAAGACGTGGCAGTACCTTGCGAAACGCCCCTCGTGAGGGCACCGCAAAAACTGCGGACAGAGTAGCCAACTTCGACCAAAAATGCACTGTCTCAGGGCGTATCAGCCGACGACGCACCTTTAAACGGCAGTCGAACAAACCGCTGGATATCCGGAAATATCCGACAGACCGCCCGTTGGTTGATCGGTAGATTGGCGGGCATCTCTGCTGCCGATGACTGATGTCCATGCCCGAAACGAAAACCCGGCCTGTGGTTCTCACCCCGACCCTGCACACGCCACGCCTGCTCCTGCTGCCGCTGCAACTCGAAGACGCGCCCGCCATGCAAAGCCTGTTCAACCACTGGGAGGTTGTGCGCTACCTGACCCATCACGTGCCTTGGCCTTATCCCGAAGGTGAAGCACTGCGCTACCTGCGCGAAGATGCTCTGCCTGCGATGCAGGACGGGGAAGAATGGCATTGGTCGATTCGTCTGCGCGGCCAGCAAGAGCGGTTGATCGGCAGTGCCTGCATGATGGACGAGCAAGATAACAACCGTGGCTTCTGGCTTTCACCGGCCTATCAGGGGCTGGGGCTTATGTCGGAGGTCTGCGTGGCGATTGACCGCTTCTGGTTTGAAACACTCAAACGCTCTGTGCTGCGCGTGGCCAAGTCCGCCTTGAATGAAGCATCCTGCCGCCTGTCGCAGCGCGAAGGCAGGCGCCTTGTGACCGTTCAGGAATCACAGTTTGTCTGTGGCACGACCCAGGAACAGCTATGGGAATTGACGCGGGACGAATGGCGGGCGAATAACGGAGGGTAGCCAAGCTGGCCCGGGCATGCCCGACATGACTTTTCATGCACTCAAACAAAAGCCACCCGAACAGACTGTGTGAAAACACACTAATGAAGGCCCAAGCAAACGCCCCGACTTGTTCGGGGCGTTTTTTTTGTATTGGCAGCAGACGAAAAAAATGTCCGCTCAGCCCATCAAAGCCATCAGATGGCGCACACCGAGCACTTTAATCGCTCGTTTCAGGTTATAGGCATTCACCGCCAAGGCCATTTCAGCTTTTGTACCCTCCAGTTGTCGCAGCAAGAAACGGCCATTACCAAATAGCCATTGCTTGAGGTTGCCGAAGGGGTGCTCAACGATGGATCTTCGGTTGGCCATCATCTCAGGATGCGCCTGCATTCTTTGCTCCATCCGCTCGAAAGCCTCTTCATGGGCATGTCGTGAGACATAACGGCGCCGGGCTCGAGTGCATTGCGTTTTCAGCGCGCAGTTGGCGCAGTCATCGACCTCAGCCTGATAGATCCGATCACCTTTGTTGTGCTGTTTTAGCGTTAACCATTTGCCTGCCGGACACTGGAAACGATCGTGTCCGGTCTCATAGATAAAGTCTTTTCGCTCAAAGAGCTGCTCTTCCTGACTGCCAGGGTTTTTCGAACGATTGGGCGGTACATAGGCCGTAATCGAAGCATCCTCGCAGGCCTGAAACTGCTTGCCATTGGAGTAGCCGGCATCGGCAGTGACCGTCAGATCATCTTGCTGTAACTCTGCTTTGGCGGCCTTGGCCATCGGCTCCAGTTGCTTTCGGTCATCGCCATCTTGGGTGACCTCATGATGCAAAATCAGGCAATGCTCGGCGTCCACGACGGTTTGCACGTTGTAGGCCACACGTGGCCCTTTGGCCGTGCGCATCATTCGGGCATCGCTTTCATGGGTGTTGAACTGCTCGATGCCCATCGAACGCATCAGTGCCTGGCAACTCTGATTATCCTGTTGTCGAGCCTCAAGCTGTGCCAGGGCTACCTTGATTGCGCTGCGATCAATTGAATCTGTGGTTTCAGCCTTGTCGGCCTCATCCAGCTCGGCCAGATACTGAGCGATGCGCTTATCCAGTTTTTCTTCCTGGCGCTTGAGCTGCTTCAAATTCACATGACGCCGTGAGGATGCGACCGCCTGAAACTTGCTGCCGTCGATGGCCACCAACTCACCGGCGATCAAGCCTGCCGTGCGACAAAACCGAACGAAAGCACGGCAGGTCGCGATGAAGGCGGGTTTATTGTTCTTGCGAAAATCGGCGATGGTCTTGAAGTCGGGCTTGAGCCGGTTGATCAGCCACATCACTTCGATGTTGCGCTGACACTCGGCTTCAAGACGTCGCGATGAGCGAATCCGCTGAAAATAGCCGTAGAGGTAGAGTTTTAGCTGATCGGCGGGATCATAAGCAGGGCGCCCCGTGCTTTTTGGAATCGCTTTATCGAAGCCCAGTTGCACCAGATCGAGCCTGGCAACGTACAGGTCAATGACACGAACGAGGTGATCCTCGGGGATCAACTCTTCCAGCGAGACCGGGAATAGGCTGGTCTGGCTGCGGGACTCACCTTGGATGTAGGCCATAACGAAAAATGCTCTGTATCTTTCGATACGGAGCATTTTCTTTGAGCGCTGCGCAGATTGCTAGGTTTTCACACAGTCTGCGAAGGTGGCTTTTGTCGATTGCTCGAATCAGTAAGCGAAGCTTACTTGGTCGGCCAACCGGTCAGCTCGGCCAGAGCCTTGCCGATGTCTGCCAGGGAGCGCACGGTTTTTACGCCGGCGTCCTGCAGGGCAGCGAATTTCTCGTCTGCAGTACCTTTACCACCGGAGATGATTGCACCGGCATGGCCCATGCGCTTGCCCGGAGGAGCAGTCACACCAGCGATGTAGGAAACAACCGGCTTGGTCACGTGTGCCTTGATATAGGCAGCCGCTTCTTCTTCAGCCGAACCGCCGATCTCGCCGATCATGACGATCGCTTCGGTCTGCGGGTCTTCCTGGAACAGCTTCAGGATGTCGATGAAGTTCGAACCAGGGATCGGGTCACCGCCGATGCCGACGCAGGTGGACTGACCGAAACCGGCATCAGTGGTCTGCTTCACAGCTTCGTAGGTCAGGGTGCCGGAACGCGACACGATGCCTACTTTGCCTGGCAAGTGGATGTGGCCTGGCATGATGCCGATCTTGCACTCGCCCGGAGTGATAACGCCTGGGCAGTTAGGGCCGATCAGGATCACACCCAGCTCGTCGCACTTGACCTTGGCTTCCAGCATGTCGATGGTCGGGATGCCTTCGGTGATGCAGACGATCAGCTTGATGCCGCCGAACGCTGCTTCAAGGATGGAATCCTTGCAGAAAGGAGCCGGAACGTAGATCACGCTGGCGGTTGCGCCAGTGGTTTCTACCGCTTCTTTCACGGTGTTGAACACTGGCAGGTTCAGGTGCGTGGTGCCGCCTTTGCCTGGTGTTACGCCGCCGACCATTTTAGTGCCGTAGGCAATGGCTTGTTCGGAGTGAAAGGTACCTTGCGAACCAGTGAAACCCTGGCAGATAACCTTGGTGTCTTTATTGATCAGGACGCTCATTACTTGCCCTCCGCGGCTTTGACGACTTGTTGAGCAGCGTCGGTCAGGCTGGTAGCAGCGATGATGTTCAAACCGCTTTCTGCCAGTACTTTAGCGCCCAGTTCAGCGTTGTTGCCTTCAAGGCGCACAACAACCGGGATTTTCACGCCGACTTCTTTCACTGCGCCGATGATGCCTTCGGCAATCATGTCGCAACGAACGATGCCGCCGAAGATGTTGACCAGTACTGCAGCGACATTGGTGTCGGACAGGATGATCTTGAACGCTTCGGTAACGCGTTCCTTGGTGGCACCGCCGCCAACGTCAAGGAAGTTTGCAGGCTTGCCGCCATGCAGGTTGACGATGTCCATGGTACCCATGGCCAAGCCAGCACCGTTGACCATGCAGCCAATGTTACCTTCCAGCGCTACGTAGTTCAGTTCGAACTTGGCAGCGTGAGCTTCGCGAGGATCGTCCTGCGAAGGATCGTGGAAGCCCTTCAGCTTGGGCTGACGGTACATGGCGTTGGCGTCGATGTTGATCTTGGCGTCCAGGCAGTGCAAATCGCCATCATCCTTGATCACCAGCGGGTTCACTTCCAGCAGAGCCAGATCGTGGTCCTGGAACAGCTTGGCCAGACCGGTGAAGATTTTGGCGAACTGAGTGACCTGCTTGCCTTCCAGACCCAGCTGGAAAGCCAGATCGCGACCCTGGAATGGCTGAGCGCCAACCAGTGGATCGATAGTAGCCTTGAGAATTTTTTCAGGAGTGTCGTGCGCGATTTTCTCGATGTCCACGCCACCTTCGGTGGAAGCCATGAACACGATACGACGGCTGGAGCGATCCACCACAGCGCCCAGATACAGCTCTTTGGCGATATTGGTGCAGGACTCGACCAGGATCTTGGTCACTGGCTGACCGTTGGCGTCAGTCTGGTAAGTGACCAGACGTTTGCCCAGCCATTGTTGAGCGAAGGCTGCTGCATCTTCCTTGCTGCGAACCAGCTTGACGCCGCCCGCTTTACCACGACCACCTGCGTGAACCTGGGCTTTGACAACCCACTCGGTCCCGCCGATCTTGTCGCAGGCTTCTGCTGCTGCTTCCGGGGTGTCTACCGCGTAACCTTTGGATACTGGCAGGCCGTACTCAGCGAACAGCTGCTTACCCTGATACTCGTGAAGATTCATGCTTATTACCGTCTTCGTTTAGGTACTGCGCATTCGGTGCTGCACGTCAGCGTGCCGCACCACCTGTGACCGCTACTTCCGGACGACCCGCAAGTGTCACTGGACACTCATGAAGCCGCCTGAGAGGTCGAGTCCGGCGCAGATTCCGCGGTAAGCCCTGCTGGCAAGGCTCACGACGGGCACTGCGTCGTGGTTTCTCTTGTTGTCTTAGCGTTTCTTGCGATTCTGAATGTGGATGGCGCCGCCATTCACAGCCAGTGCCGCTTCGTGCAGCGCTTCGGAGAGCGTCGGGTGCGAGAAGACCATCATGCCGATGTCCTCTGCACTGCTGCCGAATTCCATCGCGATGGCGCCCTGCTGTACCAGTTCGGCAGCGCTCGGGCCAATAACGTGAACGCCCAGAACGCGGTCGGTCTTGGCATCGGCAATGATCTTGACGAAACCACCGGTGTCGTTGGCTGCCATGGCACGGCCACTGGCTGCGAACGGGAACGTACCGACATTGACTTCAACGCCTTCGGCCTTGAGGGTCTGTTCAGTCTTGCCAACCCAGGCGATTTCCGGGTGGGTGTAGATAACCGACGGGATCAGGTTGTAGTTCATCTGAGCCTTGTGGCCCTTGATGCGCTCGACCACCATGATGCCTTCTTCCGACGCCTTGTGGGCCAGCATCAGGCCACGCACCACGTCACCGATGGCGTAAACGCCCGGTACGCTGGTGGTGCAGTAGTCATCGACATAGATGAAGCCGCGCTCGTCCAGATCGACGCCGCTGTCAGCAGCCAACAGGTCGGTGGTCACCGGGCGACGGCCAACGGCAACGATCAGGCGATCAAAAGTGATCGACTGCTCGCCGGCAGCGTCGGTGTAGCTGACAACCACTTCTTCGCCGTTAACCTTGGAACCGGTCACGCGAGCGCCGAGCTTGATGTCCAGGCCCTGCTTGGTGAAGGTTTTCAGCGCTTCCTTGGAAACGGCTTCGTCAGCGGCCGGGATGAACTTGTCCAGCGCTTCCAGAACGGTGACCTGAGCGCCCAGGCGAGCCCAGACCGAACCCAGTTCCAGACCGATCACACCAGCGCCGATCACGCCCAGACGCTGTGGAACCTGTTGGAATTCCAGGGCACCGGTGGAATCGACGATGACTTTCTGATCGACCGGAGCCGGTGGAATGTCGATCGGACGCGAACCCGATGCCAGGATCACGTGGTCCGCTTCGATGATTTCAACAGTGCCGTCGGCAGCCGTCAGTTCGACTTTCTTGCCGGCCAGCAGTTTGCCGTGACCCTGCAGAGTGGTCACGCCGTTGGCTTTGAACAGGCTGGAAACACCGCCGGTCAGGCCTTTGACGATGGTCGACTTGCGGCCGATCATTGCCGGTACGTCCATGGTGACGTCAGACGTCGAAATGCCATGCACGCTGAAGCCGTTCTTGGCTTCGTAGAATTTCCACGAGCTGTCGAGCAGTGCCTTGGAAGGAATGCAACCGACGTTCAGGCAGGTACCGCCGAGGGCCAGTTTGCCCTCCTTGTCCTGATATTTCTCGATGCAGGCAGTCTTGAGACCAAGTTGCGCAGCCTTGATGGCGGCAACATAGCCGCCAGGGCCTGCGCCAATCACTACCACGTCGAATTTCTGGGACATAACAAAGAGTTCCTCTTTAGCTGCTAGCTTTAAGCTGCAAGCTGCAAGTCAGTCCGCGTTTAAGCGCGAGGCCGACTTGCGACCTATTGATTAGGTAAAACACATCAGCCCCGATCGCACGCTCTTTCGCTTCCGACTTGAAGCTCGAAGCTTGCGACTCGAGGCTACTCCATCAGATATCCAGCAACAGACGCGCTGGATCTTCCAGCAGGTTCTTGATGGTAACGAGGAAAGTGACGGCTTCTTTACCATCGATCAGACGGTGATCGTACGACAGCGCCAGATACATCATCGGGCGAATCACCACCTGACCGTTGATTGCCATCGGGCGCTGCAGAATGTTGTGCATGCCCAGAATGGCGGCCTGTGGCGGGTTGACGATCGGCGTCGACATCATCGAACCGAAAGTACCACCGTTGGTGATGGTGAACGTACCGCCGGTCATCTCGTCGATGGACAGCTTACCGTCACGGGCCTTCTTGCCAAAGGTAGCGATCCCGCCTTCGATCTCAGCCAGGCTCATGTGCTCTGCGTTACGCAGAACCGGGACAACCAGACCGCGATCGCTGGAAACTGCTACACCAACGTCGGCATAACCATGGTAAACGATGTCGGAACCGTCGATCGAAGCGTTGACTGCCGGGAAGCGTTTCAGCGCTTCGGTAGCCGCTTTGACGAAGAAGGACATGAAGCCCAGACGCACGCCATTGTGCGATTTCTCGAACAGATCCTTGTACTTCGAACGCAGCGCCATGACTTCGGTCATGTCGACTTCGTTGAACGTGGTCAGCATCGCCATGTTCGACTGAGCCTCGACCAGACGCTTGGCAACGGTCGCACGAACGCGGGTCATCGGCACGCGCTTCTCGGTACGATCACCCGCAGCGACGACAGGCGCAGCGGCCGCGGCAGGCTTGGCAGCAGGCGCAGCAGCTGGAGCGGACTTCTTCGCTTCAACGGCAGCAACGATGTCTTCCTTGGTGATACGGCCGTCTTTACCGGTGCCTTTGACGCTGGCCAGGTTGATGCCGTTTTCTTCAGCCAGTTGACGCGCAGCAGGCGCGGCAATCGGGTCTTCTTCGCCAGCGGCAGCCGGTGCAGCGGCAGGCGCCGAGGCAGGCGCAGCAGCAGGTGCTGGAGCAGCAGATGCCGTGGCACCATCATTCAAAGAGCCAAGCACTTCGTTGGAAAGGACAATAGCGCCCTCTTCCTTGGTGATTGCGCCCATCACGCCGTCAGCTTCGGCCAGCACTTCCAGGACAACCTTGTCAGTCTCGATGTCAACCAGCATCTCGTCGCGTTTTACCGCATCACCCTCTTTTTTGTACCACTTGGAAATGGTGCCATCGGCAACGGATTCCGGGAAAGAGGGGGCTTTGATATCGATAGCCATTATCTGTAATTCCTTAATTCGGTTTCTAATGCTCGAAGGCGTTAAACAGTGAAGGCATCGCGCAGGAGTTTTTCCTGCTGCTCGGCGTGCATCGAAGCGTAGCCACAGGCTGGCGCGGCGGAGGCATCACGACCGGCGTACTCAAGAACGAGTTCGCGTTTGTGGTTGCCCATGCTACGGCGCAGATGGTGCTGACTGCTGTACCAGGCGCCCTGGTTCATCGGTTCTTCCTGACACCAGACCACATGCTGCAGATTGGTATAAGGCGCGATGGTTTCCATCAAATCATCTTCAGGGAACGGGTACAGCTGCTCCAGACGCACGATGGCAATGTCTTCACGACCTTCGGCACGGCGTTTTTCCAGCAGATCGTAGTAGACCTTGCCGCTGCACAGTACGAGACGCGTGACCTTGGTCGGATCGAGGGTATCGATTTCCGGAATGACGGTCTGGAACGAGCCTTCGGCCAGATCTTCAAGGGTCGAAACGGCGAGCTTGTGACGCAGCAGCGATTTCGGCGTCAGCACGATCAGCGGCTTGCGCAGCGGACGGATAACCTGACGACGGAGCAAGTGGTAGATCTGCGCTGGCGTCGTCGGTACGCACACCTGAATGTTGTGCTCGGCACACAATTGCAGGTAACGCTCGAGACGTGCCGAAGAGTGCTCCGGCCCCTGCCCTTCATAGCCGTGAGGCAAGAGCATGGTCAGACCGCACAGACGGCCCCACTTGTGCTCGCCGCTGGTAATGAACTGATCGACAACCACCTGGGCACCGTTGGCGAAATCGCCGAACTGCGCTTCCCAGATAACCAGTGCATCAGGCTGGGTGGTCGAGTAACCGTATTCAAACGCCAGCACCGCTTCTTCCGACAGAAACGAGTCGTACAGGTCGAAACGCGGCTGACCGGAATACAGGTTCTGCAACGGAATGTAAGTGGTTGCGTCTTTCTGGTTGTGCAGAACAGCGTGACGGTGCGAGAACGTACCGCGGCCAATGTCCTGACCGGTCATGCGGATCGGGTGACCTTCGAATGCCAGCGTGGCGTAAGCCATGGTTTCGGCGTAACCCCAGTTGATCGGCAAGCCACCGGCCTGCATCTTCTGACGGTCTTCGTAGATCTTCTGTACCTGACGCTGCACGACGAAACCTTCCGGCAGTTCCATCAGCTTGGCCGACAGTTCCTGCAGGGTTTTCAGATCGAAGCGGGTGTCATGACGCGCAGTCCAGGCGTGGCCCAGATACGGACGCCAGTCGACGAACAATTCCTTGTTCGGCTCCTTGACCAGGCTTTTCACCACGTGCAGGCCGTTATCCAGCGCACTGCGGTAGTCGTCGACCTTGGCCTGAACGCGGCCTTCGTCGAGGACGCCGGTCTTGATCAGATGCTCGGCATACAGCTCACGGGTGGTGCGCTGCTTGGTGATCTGCTGGTACATCAGAGGCTGAGTGCCGCTAGGCTCGTCGGCTTCGTTGTGACCGCGACGACGGTAGCAGACCAGATCGATGACGATGTCCCGCTTGAACTGCATGCGGTAATCGATCGCCAGCTGGGTAACGAACATCACGGCTTCCGGATCATCACCATTTACATGAAGAATCGGCGCCTGAATCATCTTGGCAACGTCGGTGGCGTACTCAGTGGAGCGCGAGTCCAACGGGTTGCTGATGGTGAAACCCACCTGGTTGTTGATGACGATGTGGATCGTGCCGCCCGTCTTGAAGCCGCGAGTCTGCGACATCTGGAAGGTTTCCATGACCACGCCCTGGCCGGCAAACGCCGCGTCGCCGTGGAGGGAAATAGGCAGAACCTTGTCGCCATTCGGATCGTTGCGACGATCCTGACGCGCACGTACCGAACCCTCGACCACAGGAGAAACGATCTCCAGGTGAGACGGGTTGAAGGCCATGGCCAGGTGAACTTCACCGCCTGCGGTCATGACGTTGGAAGAGAAGCCCTGGTGGTATTTGACGTCACCGGAACCCAGTTCCACTTTCTTCTTGCCTTCGAACTCGTCGAACAGGTCGCGCGGGTTCTTGCCGAAGGTGTTGACCAGCACGTTCAGACGGCCACGGTGGGCCATGCCGATCACGACTTCCTTGGTGCCATAGGACCCGGAACGCTGAATCAGCTCGTCGAGCATCGGAATCAGGCTTTCGCCGCCTTCCAGACCAAAACGCTTGGTACCCGGGTATTTGGTGCCCAGGTATTTCTCGAGACCTTCCGCCGCGGTGACGCGCTCCAGCAGGTGGCTCTGGATGTCAGCCGAAAACGTCGGACGGCCGCGAACACTTTCCAGACGCTGCATGAACCAGTTGCGCTGCTCGGAATCCACGATGTGCGTGAACTCGGAGCCGATGGTGCGACAATATGTCTGCTGCAACGCTTCATGAATTTCGCGTAGGCTCGCTTCCTCTTTGCCAATGAACAAGTCACCGGCGCGGAAAGTCGTGTCCAGATCGGCATTGGTCAAGCCGTAATGGTTTATCGACAGGTCAGCAGGCGCAGGTCGCTGCCACAGGCCCAGCGGATCGAGCTGAGCAGCCTGGTGGCCACGCATCCGATAAGCCTGGATCAGTCGCAGCACTTCAACCTGCTTCTTTTCGTGCTCGCTGCTCACACTACCGGCGGAGACCGGCTGAGCGCGGCGCTGGTTTTTGGCCAGCAACACGAAATGATCGCGAATAGTCGAGTGCGATACATCAGTGGCAGAGCTGCCGTCTGCTGGCAACTTCTGAAAGTAGGTGCGCCATTCTTCTGGCACAGCGTTAGGGTCGTGCAGGTAGAGCTCATAGAGCTCTTCCACATAGGCAGCGTTACCACCGGATAGGTGGGCACTGTTCCACATGCGCTGCATCACGCTTTCTTGCATGCTTGGTCACCCTCGGTAAGGGGACACCACCGGCGCAGACACCAGAGCAAATCCTGAAATAGTCGTGTGCAGCGACTGTATCAAGTCACCAGGGATCACGCAGATAGTCCGGGTACCAGCCCGGATGCCCCTGCTGGTCTCATTTCTTCAAAATAAGAGCCGCAGCTTTGCAAGCTACTGCTCAGGTTAAAACTACGGCGCCGGTTGAAGCCTGCGCCGCAGCCACTTCAGTGCAACGGTGTAACAGATAAAGCGATAAATCAGACGCCGTTTTGCAACAACATGTTGCGCACGTGACCGATAGCCTTGGTTGGGTTAAGGCCTTTCGGGCAAACGTTGACGCAGTTCATGATGCCGCGGCAGCGGAATACGCTGAACGGATCGTCGAGCGAAGCCAGACGTTCACTGGTGCGGGTGTCACGACTGTCAGCCAGAAAACGATAGGCTTGCAGCAGAGCAGCCGGGCCCAGGAACTTGTCGGGGTTCCACCAGAAGGACGGGCAGGAAGTCGAGCAGCAAGCGCACAGGATGCACTCGTATAGACCATCGAGCTTTTCGCGCTCTTCCGGCGTTTGCAGACGTTCGATGGCCGGGGCCGGCGTGTCATTCTGCAGGAACGGCTTCACCTTCTCGTACTGCTTGTAGAAGATGCTCATATCGACGACCAGGTCACGAATGACTGGCAAGCCCGGCAACGGACGTACGATCAGCTTGCCCTTGGCAACCACGGCAGACAGCGGCGTGATGCAGGCCAAGCCGTTCTTGCCGTTGATGTTCATGCCATCGGAACCGCACACACCTTCACGGCATGAGCGACGGTACGAGAACCCTTGATCCTGTTCTTTGACCAGGGCCAGCACGTCCAGCACCATCAGGTCCTTGCCGCCGGTATCGACCTGAAACTCCTGCATGAACGGCGCAGCGTCCTGCTCGGGGTTGTAACGATAAACACTGACTTGCAACATATCGGCCACCCTTAATAAGTCCGAATCTTGGGTTCAAAAGTCGGGACGGTTTTCGGCGAGAAGTTCACGGCACGCTTGGTTACGCGCTTGTCACCCGGGAAATACAGGGTGTGGCACAACCAGTTTTCGTCGTCGCGATCTTCAAAGTCTTCACGGGCGTGAGCGCCGCGGGACTCTTTACGATGTTCTGCTGCGATTGCCGTCGCTTCGGCAACCTCCAGCAGGTTTTGCAGTTCAAGCGCTTCGATACGGGCAGTGTTGAATGCCTGACTCTTGTCGTTGATCTTGACGTTGGCGATGCGACCACGCAGGTCGGCCAGCTGGGCAATACCCTTCTGCATGTATTCGCCAGTACGGAACACACCGAAGTAGTTCTGCATGCAGCTCTGCAGCTCTTTGCGCAGCGATGCAACATCTTCACCGGTGGTGCGCTCGTTCAGACCGGCAAGGCGTGCGAGAGCAGCATCGATGTCGGACTGGGAAGCGCGGGCATAATCAACACCCTCGCGCAACGCCTGCTCCAGGTGGATACCGGCGGCACGGCCGAACACCACCAGATCGAGCAACGAATTGCCGCCCAGACGGTTGGCACCGTGAACCGATACGCAAGCCACTTCACCTACCGCGAACAGACCCGGGATGATCTGGTCGATGCCAGCCGCATCCTGAGTGATCGCCTGACCATGAATGTTGGTAGCGACACCACCCATCATGTAGTGGCAGGTAGGTACGACCGGAATCGGCGCGGTGGCCGGGTCGACGTGGGCGAAGGTCTTGGACAGTTCCATGATGCCTGGCAGGCGGCTGTGCAGGACTTCCTCACCCAGGTGATCGAGTTTGAGCATCACGTGGTCGCCATCAGGACCACAACCGTTACCGGCAATGATTTCCTTGACCATGGAGCGCGCAACCACGTCACGACCGGCAAGGTCCTTGGCGTTCGGAGCATAACGCTCCATGAAACGCTCGCCGTGCTTGTTGATCAGGTAACCGCCTTCACCGCGGCAACCTTCGGTGACCAGTACACCTGCGCCAGCGATGCCGGTCGGGTGGAACTGCCACATCTCGATGTCCTGAACCGGCACGCCAGCCCGCAGCGCCATGCCGATACCATCGCCGGTGTTGATCAGGGCGTTGGTGGTGGACGAGTAGATGCGACCTGCACCGCCGGTTGCCAGCACGGTAGCGTTGGCGCGGATGTAGGAGGTTTCACCGGTTTCAATGCAGATGGCGATGATGCCGACGAAGGCGCCATCCTGGTTCTTGACCAGATCCACTGCGTAGTATTCGTTGAGGAATACGGTGCCGGCCTTGAGGTTGGCCTGGTACAGCGTGTGCAGCAGCGCGTGACCGGTACGGTCGGCGGCAGCACAGGTACGTGCAGCCTGACCGCCCTTGCCGAAGTCCTTGGACTGACCACCGAACGGACGCTGATAGATGCGACCCTGCTCGGTACGGGAAAACGGCAGGCCCATATGCTCGAGCTCGAAGACCGCTTCCGGACCTACGGAGCACATGTACTCGATAGCGTCCTGGTCACCGATATAGTCGGAACCCTTGACGGTATCGTACATGTGCCAGCGCCAGTCATCGTTCGGATCGGCCGAAGCGATTGCGCAGGTGATGCCACCTTGAGCTGATACTGTGTGCGAACGGGTCGGGAAAACCTTGGTGACCACGGCAGTCCTGTGACCGCCTTGAGCCAGTTGCAGCGCAGCGCGCATGCCGGCACCGCCACCACCAATGATGATGGCGTCGTAAGAAAGCGCATTAATATTAGCCATGGATCAGATACCCCAAAGAATCTGCACGCCCCAGACGAAGTAAGCGAACATCAGAACGCCGCATACTGCCTGGAACAGGAAACGTACTACAGTGGCGGACTTACCTAGCGCCATTGGCGTCAGGTAGTCGGTCGCGATGGTCCACATGCCGACCCAGGCGTGAGCGCCAAGGGCAACGAGTGCCAGCAGACTGAAGATACGCATTCCGTTGTGGGCGAACAGATCATGCCATTGGGCGTAACTCAGACCCGGATGAAAGACCATGTATCCGATCAGGAATATGAAATAAGCCGCGAGCACGACGGCGGAAACGCGTTGCGCCATCCAGTCGTAGAGACCCGAACGCGACAGGTTCGTGACGTTGGTTACCATATCCATACTCCCGCCAGAAGAATCAGTACCACGGAAACCGCGATAACGATTTTGGAGCCCAGCTTGCCGCCTTCGAGCGTCTCGCCTACCCCGGTGTCCATGATCAGGTGACGGATACCGGCCACCATGTGGTACAGCAGGGCAGACAGAAGTCCCCAGATGATCAGCTTGGCCAGCGGGCTGGTCATGTACGCCTTGACTTCACCAAACCCTTCTTCGGAGGCCAGCGACTTGTCCATTGCATACAGCATGATTGCAATACCGACAAAGAGGATGACACCGGAGATGCGGTGAAGGATGGACGTGTAAGCGGTGACTGGGAGCTTGATGGTCCTTAGGTCTAGATTTACAGGTCGTTGGCTATTCACGGCTTTTTTTCACACTGAAGAGCCCCTAACAATCAGGGCAAGTTGTTGGGAAGTGCACTGGTCAGGTACCCACCACCCAGGAAGTGACGACCCCCTTGAAACAGGCCAAAAAGCCTCTGGCGGTCGGACGCCGAGTATAGACAGTTAGGGCGCTAATGACAACGCGCAGACTTACCGCCAATGGCGCATTGCGCTACCGGGACAAAAGGCGTAAACGGCAGGAAACGGCTTCGAAAATCCACGGCCAGGGCCTTGCGGAACACGACTTTAGGCAAATTGACTTTAGAATTTATCTCACTATAGTGATGCGGGCCCTGCGTGGGGGGCCTGTCTGATGATTTGAAGCATAAATAGGAGGCCACATGGCTGACAAAAAAGCGCAGTTGATCATCGAGGGCGCTGCCCCCGTCGAGCTGCCAATTCTGACGGGTACAGTCGGTCCGGACGTGATCGACGTACGCGGTCTTACCGCCACCGGCCGCTTCACATTTGACCCTGGCTTCATGTCCACGGCATCTTGCGAGTCGAAGATCACCTACATCGATGGTGATAACGGAATCCTGCTTCATCGCGGCTACCCGATCGAACAACTGGCCGAGCAGTCCGACTACCTGGAAACCTGCTACCTGCTGCTCAATGGCGAACTGCCAACTGCCGAGCAGAAAGCCCAGTTCGTCGCCGTGGTCAAGAACCACACGATGGTCCACGAACAGCTCAAGACCTTTTTCAACGGTTTTCGCCGTGATGCCCACCCGATGGCCGTCATGTGTGGCGTCGTCGGCGCCCTGTCGGCGTTCTATCACGACTCGCTGGACATCAATAACCCGCAACACCGCGAAATCTCCGCCGTGCGCCTGGTTGCCAAGATGCCGACCCTGGCAGCGATGGTTTACAAGTACTCCATGGGCCAGCCCATGATGTACCCGCGTAATGACCTCAGCTACGCCGAAAACTTCCTGCACATGATGTTCAACACCCCGTGCGAGATCAAACCGATCAGCCCGGTGCTGGCCAAGGCGATGGACAAGATCTTCATCCTCCACGCCGATCACGAACAGAATGCGTCGACTTCCACCGTGCGCATGGCAGGCTCCTCGGGTGCCAACCCGTTCGCCTGCATCGCCGCCGGTATCGCAGCGCTCTGGGGCCCTGCTCACGGCGGCGCCAACGAGGCCGTGCTGACCATGCTCGATGAAATTGGCGATGTGTCGAACATCGACACGTTCATCGCCAAGGCCAAGGACAAGAACGATCCGTTCAAGCTAATGGGCTTTGGCCATCGCGTTTACAAGAATCGCGACCCACGTGCCACTGTGATGAAGCAGACCTGCGACGAAGTACTCAAGGAACTGGGCATCACCAACGATCCTCAGCTCGAACTGGCCATGCGCCTCGAGGAGATCGCCCTCACCGACCCGTACTTCATCGAACGTTCGCTGTACCCGAACGTCGACTTCTACTCGGGCATCATTCTCAAAGCGATCGGCATCCCGACCAGCATGTTCACCGTGATCTTCGCCCTGGCGCGGACTGTCGGCTGGATTTCGCACTGGAAGGAAATGCTCTCCAGCCCCTACAAGATCGGTCGCCCGCGCCAGCTCTACACCGGCGATGTACAGCGTGACATCGTCCCGCTGCAAGATCGCAAGTAAGCGACACGCAAAAACCAGGTAAGCGACACACAAAAAAGGGCTGCCCATCAGGCAGCCCTTTTTTTGTACCGTGTCGAATTACTGCGCAGCCCGCTCTCTGAGCGCCTTCAGCGTATTGAACGGCGCATCGACGACAAACTTGTTGGCAATCATCGACGGCACGCTGCCACCTGGCTCGGTGTGGGCCTGATAGGTCACTTCAGTCTGATTCGGGCCTTTGGGCACCATTTTCCAAAAGCCTTTCACCTCGGCAACACGCACAAAGCCTTTTTCTTCAGGAAGGTATTTGGGCTGCCCTTCGAGATTTCGGGTCACACTGCCATCAGCGCCTTCCTGGGTCGTGATCAGCAGCACGGAATCACGCGGCGTTACCGGCCACGGGGTGTTGAACTGACTGTAGGTCCAGGTCTTGTCACCTTCATGCTTGAGCACTTTCTGCAATTTGCACTCATGAATCCAGGCACAGGCGCCTGTCACATCCTCTTGCAGCGCGCGCAACTTGCCGACGCTGGCATTAATCGTGGCGACGCCGCGATAGGCCTTGTAATCGGACCCGGGTATATCGCTCAACGAAACCTTGATACCGTCCTCGTCCTTGGCGACCTTCCAGTCTTCAGCCTGCGCCACCCCGGCAAGCATTACGGTCAATCCACAAGCAATGGCAGTGCGATACAGCGAACTCATTGTTTTATTCCTTGTTTGAAGTTCCGACAAATGATGCTCCGACAAAACGCTTGCGCTCAAAATCACCTTTTCAGACTACCGCAGTAGCTTTTTCCCACCAGCCAATCAGGCGAATCGCATCAGCCTGATCAGCGCCACAAACATCAGCCGCGGCCTTGAATTGACTGCAGACCGCGGGGCGCTCAGGCTTGCCGAACAAGGCACACAACAACTCGAGCGACAGGTGCAGGCAACGCTCTCCTGCAGGCTTTCCGTGCGGCATACCGGGGATGGCAGACGTGATGGAAGGCGCGATGCAACACGCACCACACTCTGAACGGCAGTCCATGACCCGACACCTTTGAAGAGAAAATGAAAAAGAGCACGGATATTAACCGCGGAAATACTCGTTTGAAAATGCCGTATCGGACGATCAGCAGGGCTTACTGCTTGAACTTGAAATCCAGAGCAGCACCCTCGACATCGCGACGATTGTCGTTGCGCATCTGCAGTTGCATTTCATTGGTCAGCAATCGACCTTCAAGCTCGAACGGACTGCCACCGGGCGAATCGCCAAACATCTGTGGCAACAATGGCTTGTGCTTATTGGTGATAACCTTGGCTGGCGGGTCCAGCTCCTTGACCAGTTCAGGCGGCAGACTCAGGTCCAGTCTGGGCGATTTTATCCGCACATCCTTGGCGCTGGGCTCCTTGGCGGCCTTGCGATTGCTGGCGCTGGTCTCGCGTTTGCTCGCGGCAGTCTTCGCCAAAGTCGCTTTGGACGTCGGCTTGGCAGCACTGGAGGCTGGCGCCTTGTTGATCTGAGCGGCTGAAGGGGCGTTCTGCTCTTTGCCGACCACCACAGGCACCACAGGGACACCCGGCATCAGCTCATGCATGGAGTCGGGCACTTTCGGCAACACTGTCTCGGCTACGGACGTCTGGACAGCAGGCTCAACCTCTTTCACCGCCGCCTTGGGTAACACAGGCGCAGGCGCGACAGCCTCGGTTTTAGGCTTGGGCACGGGCGTCTGCTGAGCATCACAACCGCTCAGCACAACGAGGACCAACAATCCGAAACAACGAAACGCATTCATAGGCAGACATCAGACAAGACAGTGGCAAAGCCGGGAAGAAACATATGCTGTCCTTTTGAGGCCACGCTGACAAGGCAAGAGTTCCGATTAATTGACAAAAAAGCGCGTTCCGCTCAGTAGACCGGAACGGTGTCATGACACAGCTGTTTCGCCAGCATGCCCAGCGTCATCAGCGCGCGCTCCGCCTCCTTGTTCCACGGCATGCCGCAGTTCAGGCGAATGCAGTGGTTGAACTGCTCGGTATTACTGAAAATAAGGCCTGGCGCGATGCTGATGCCTTGCTCCAGCGCGCGAACATGCAGCTCTTGGGTGTTTACCCTGCCCGGCAGACTCACCCACAGAATGAAGCCTCCTGCCGGGCGGCTCATCTGCGTACCTTCAGGAAAGAACTGCTGCACGGCGAGCTGATAGGCGCTGAGGTTCTTGCGGTATTCCAGACGTATGAAGCGCAGATGCCGATCATAGCCACCGTTCTCAAGGTACGCAGCAACCCCCATCTGCGTGACGCTGCACGCGGAGTGCGTGCTGAAGGTCTGCAAACGCTGAATCTCGGCCTGGTATTTGCCCGCGATTATCCAGCCGACGCGCACGCCCGGCGAGAGAGTCTTGGAGAAGCTGGAGCAATAGATCACCCTCCCCAGCCGATCAAACGCCTTGAGCGCCTTGGTGCGTCCGACCTCGAACATCAGTTCGCCGTAAACGTCGTCTTCAACCACCTGAATATCGAAATCTGAAGCCAGACGCAGCAGGTTTTTCTGCCGCTCCTCGGGCATGGTGCCGCCCAGAGGATTACTGAGCCGCGAGGTCAGCACCAAGGCCTTGATCGACCACTGATTAGCCGCCAGTTGCAGGGCCTCAAGACTAGTACCGGAGGCCGGATCACTGGGTATCTCGATGACTTTCAGGCCCAGCAGATCGGCGAGCTGCAACAAACCGTAATACGCCGGGGATTCGGCTGCGATCAGGTCGCCGGGCCGGGTCAGCACCCGCAGGGCCATTTGCAGCGCATCGACACAGCCATGCGTAATCACCACCTCCGACGGATCGACCACCACGCCTGCATCGCGCATGCGAATCGCAACCTGCCTGCGCAGCGGCTCGAAACCTGGACTGAACATATAGCTGAACGCGCGCGGACTTTGAAAACGCGTCACCTTGGCGAGTTGCTGATGCAGCGCACGCACCGGCAGATAATCCACATGCGGCACCGCCGCGCCCAAGGCGAACACCCCATCACGGCGCGATTCTTCGAGCACTTGCTGGATGATACTGCTGCGCGTGACCAGCCCGGGCCGCTCGACGCGTGCGATGTCTGGCGTGGAGGCGGTCAACGCAGGCGTCTGGTGAACGTAATAACCGGACTGCGGACGCGCCCGGATCAGGCCCTGATCTTCGAGATTGGCATACGCCTGCAACACCGTGGCATGACTGACATTGAGCTGCGAGCTCATCTTGCGAACCGACGGCACTCGCTCCCCGGGCTGATAGACGCCGCGACGAATGTCTTCAGCCAGTTGCTGAGCAATGCGCTGATAAAGCAAAAGATTGGTCATGGCACAGCCTCGAAAAGACCGGTAATTTTTTATTTTTAAAAATACAGATCGATAATAACCGGTGCAGTCCAGAAGTGTACGGGAACAGTTTGCGATCAAGCCAGTGATCGCCACCGCTGCACGAAAAATAAACGCGGCCATACACGCCATATACGCGCCGTTTAAAGCCAAAAAAGCCCGAGGCCGTTACCGGCGTCGGGCTTCTTTACAGGCGATTGACGCTAACGAGCGGCGCCCAGCTGACCTTTTTCATCCGAAAACACAATTTCGACACGGCGGTTCTGTGCTCTGCCACGCTCGGAGGCATTGCCGTCTACCGGAAACTGCTGGCCGTAACCCTGAACCTGAATACGTTTTTCGTCGATACCCAGATCCATGAGCATGTCCGCGACCGCTTGCGCCCGATCCTTCGACAGATTCAGATTTTCCTGACGATCACCGGTGCTGTCGGTGTAGCCCTCGATCCGCACCACGCGGCGCGGATTGATCTGCAAAAACTGCACGACCTTGAGAATGGTGCGACTGGCGGAGTTCTTCAGCTCGGCATGCCCGGCGTCGAACAGTACGTCGCCCAAGGTCATGACCAGACCGCGATCGGTCTGTGTGGTTGCCAGACTGAGTATCTGATCTTCCAGCCAGCGCCCCTGTTGCTGCGCGCTGGCCAGTTTGGCTTCACGCAACGCCAGTTGCATGCGCTGGCGCTCCAGGTCCATTTTCGCCAGACGCTCCTGACTGAGCAGCAAATTGCTGTGCTCTCGGGCGATTTCGCTATAGCGGCTGCTCAGGTACGCGTAATGACTGACATCCGCGCCACTGCCCAGATAGCTGGACAATCGCTCGGCGCGGGCCAGGGATTCACCGGCACGAATGACATCCTTCGGCGCGCTGGGCAACACGTCAGTGTCTTCCTTGACCTTCTGGAAATCGGCATTGGCCTGCTGCAGGGCCTGCGCGCTGTCCTGGTGACCGGCACAGCCGTAAAGACCCGCCGAGCCCAACAACAGGCAAACACTAAATACACGTGGAATACGCTTCATTGCGCCTCCCCCAGTTGCTTGCGCAAGCGATTGAGACGGGTATTCAATTGATTGACCTGCTCCTGACTCTTGAGCGTGAGTACTCGCGCTTCCGCCAACCGCGCATCCAGCTCGGCCCGCTCCGCGCTCATGCGTGCTTGCTTGTAGGACTGCGCCGCCATTGCCGCACGTGCTTCAGCGAACGAGGACAGGGCGGTTTCCATTTCCGGCTGATCATCAGCGGCACCGACGGCCTTGGCCTGTTGCAGGGCCTGCTCGGTCAGCTTGAATTGCTCGGTCGGGACAGGATCACTGGCACAACCGACCAGCATGGCGATTGCGGTGACGGCAATTGAAAAACGAATACTCACAAAAACATTCCTACTTGTTTGAGGCGCTGGCACCGGCGGGCTGCAACAACTGGGCTTTCCATAACTCCAGATTGTGCCTGATGACTTCGCTCGCAAGGCCGGAGGCCGCAGATTCTGTCATCTTTTTCGCCAGCTGTCCGCGCAACCATGGATCGTTGCAGGCCGAGTTGAACGACAATGCCAGATAAAAACCCGGTGTATCGACCGGAACAGGCTGAGCAATCAGGTCCGAAGACAGGCCCAGGGTCTGCACCATGACCATCCCGGCATAACGCCCGGCAAGCACATAATCCGCTTCGCCCAGCGCCAGTTTCTGAAAGGCCGGAGTCAAACCTGGCACCCGCTCCAGCGTCAGATGTTGCCTGGTCAGCGCTTCAAATGACGGCGTCAGGCGAGTCTTTTCCGACATGACGCCCGGATGCCCGTGCAGCTCGCCCAGCGTACTGAACGGCACAGCATGATCGCGACGAGTCCAGACAACGATGTCGTTCCGCACGATCGGCGGATGAATATAATCGAGGAATTCGAGCTGAGCATCATTCAACGGTGCATCCGCCAGCATGTCCATGCGCCCGCTGCGCACTTCTTCAAGCGCCTGACTGCGCTTGCCGCCGTACAGAAACTCGACCTTGATACCCAGCGTACCTGCTGCTTGACTCAGCAGATCGGCATTTGCGCCCATCAGGTGGCGAGGGTCCTGGGGATCACGCCATAGGTATGGCGGTGCATCCGGGCTGCCGGTCACGATCAGACGCTCGCATTTACCGGCGGCGAGGGCCAGCGAAGGCAGCAGTAGCACACCCGCCAGCAGCGAAGTCAGCAGTCTGTTGCGGCCCATGATGAAGTCCTTCTGAAATCGATAAAAAAACCCGTTCAATCCGGGCAAGCGTACCGCAGACTTGCTGCGGGCACACACACCACGGACGGAACGGGTTCTCTTTATAGTGGAAGAGCAAGGCTTGAACCAGACGTGGTTTAAACCAGCTTCTCCAGCTCAGGAATGGCTTCGAACAGATCAGCCACCAGACCGTAATCGGCCACCTGGAAGATTGGCGCCTCTTCATCCTTGTTGATCGCGACGATCACCTTGGAATCCTTCATGCCGGCCAGATGCTGAATCGCGCCAGAAATACCGACCGCAATGTAGAGCTGTGGCGCAACGATCTTGCCGGTCTGACCGACCTGCATGTCGTTGGGCACAAAACCGGCGTCGACCGCCGCGCGGGAAGCACCGACTGCCGCGCCGAGCTTGTCGGCCAGGGTATACAGGTGCTTGAAGTTGTCGCCGTTCTGCATGCCGCGACCGCCGGAAACGACGATTTTGGCTGCGGTCAGCTCTGGACGATCGGACTTGGCCAGCTCTTCGCCAACGAAGCTCGATTTGCCCGCATCGTGAACCGCCGAAACCGCTTCGACAGCCGCCGAGCCACCTTCGGCAGACACCGGATCGAAACCGGTAGCACGCACGGTGATGACCTTGACCGAGGCCGTGGACTGCACAGTGGCAATTGCGTTACCGGCATAGATCGGGCGAGTGAACGTGTCAGCCGACTCTACTGAAACGATCTCGGAGATCTGATCCACATCCAGCTGCGCGGCAACACGAGGCAGAATGTTTTTGCCATTCGACGTGGCTGCAGCCAGCACATGGCTGTAACCGGAAGCCAGCTCGACCACCAGCGGCGCGACGTTTTCCGGCAGCTGATGCGCGTACGCCGCGTTATCAGCCACCAGCACCTTCGTCACACCGGCAATTTTCGCAGCCGCTTCGGCAATTGTGCTGATGCCCGAGCCAGCGACCAGCAGGTGAATGTCACCGCCGATCTTCTGCGCGGCAGCAACGGTATTGAGCGTAGCCGGGGCTACGGTCGCATTGTCGTGTTCAGCGATAACCAGGATCGTCATTTAGATTACCTTCGCTTCGTTTTTCAGTTTCTCGACCAGTTCAGCCACCGACTTGACCTTGATGCCTGCGCTGCGTGCGGCAGGCGCTTCAACCTTGACGGTCTTGTTGGTCGAGGCCGTGGAAACACCCAGTGCATCAGGCGTCAGCACTTCGAGCGGCTTCTTCTTGGCTTTCATGATGTTGGGCAGCGAAGCGTAACGTGGCTCGTTCAGACGCAGGTCTGTGGTCACGATGGCGGGCAGGCTCAGGGAAACGGTCTGCAGACCGCCGTCGATTTCGCGGGTCACGGCAACCTTGTCGCCGGTCACTTCGACTTTCGACGCAAACGTACCTTGCGGATAGCCGCTCAGCGCCGCGAGCATCTGACCGGTCTGGTTGTTGTCGCTGTCGATCGCCTGTTTGCCGAGGATCACCAGTTGTGGCTGCTCCTTGTCGACAACGACCTTGAGCAGCTTGGCCACGGCCAGGGAAGTCAGTTCTTCGGCGGATTCGACCAGCACGGCACGATCGGCACCCAATGCCAGAGCAGTGCGCAACTGTTCCTGAGCAGTGGTCGGGCCGATGGTAACCACCACGATTTCGCTCGCAACGCCCTTCTCTTTCAAGCGCACCGCTTCTTCAACAGCGATTTCGCAGAAAGGGTTCATGGACATTTTGACGTTGGCCAGATCGACGCCGGAGTTGTCCGCCTTGACGCGAACCTTGACGTTGTAGTCGACCACTCGTTTGACAGCTACAAGAACCTTCATGGATTCCTCACTCTCCGGTGAAAAGAAGTCGCCCGGCAGCGCCAGGCGATCGATATGTGTCCTCAACAAGCAATCGTATGGGTGCAGGCCAGCGTCAAACGGCCCTATAAAAGCTGGAAGCCACCCGTCAAGCACCGGCAGGATGTGTAAAATGCGCCGGGCGACATCGAGCCATTGCCTGCACCGCGTTCGCCTGATGCCTTTTGGGAGATTCGGTCGAACCTCGTTTCAGCCTACGGCAAACGCAAAACCGCCCGTATCTTGACCGCAACGCCTTTTCCGGTCAATACGCCAAATCGGCCAGTTCCGGGTCTGGTCTCTTTGATTTATCTGGCCTGCGGCCGATTCAAACAAACGTTTGTATTGGACCCGTGCAGTGGTGTAGATATAATGCGTGCCATTGAAAGACTGGCGGTGTCCAACACCTCCATAGGCCTGCAGCAGCACATAAAGCAGCGCCCCATAAAAACACCGTGAGCCTTGAGAGTAGGAGATAGCCTGTGGAACGCGAATACATGGAATTCGACGTCGTTATCGTCGGAGCCGGCCCTTCCGGGCTTTCTGCCGCTTGCCGCCTTAAACAGAAGGCCGCTGAAGCCGGAAAGGAAATCAGCGTCTGCGTGGTGGAAAAAGGCTCTGAAGTGGGTGCTCACATTCTTTCTGGCGCAGTGTTCGAACCCCGCGCGCTGAACGAACTGTTCCCGAACTGGCAGGAACTGGGCGCGCCGCTCAATACGCCGGTCAAGCGCGACGACATCTATATGCTGCGCGACGCCGAAAAAGCCCAGAAAATTCCGGACTTTTTCGTGCCCAGGACCATGCACAACCAGGGCAACTACATCATCTCTCTGGGCAATCTGTGCCGCTGGCTCGCTCAGCAGGCTGAAAACCTCGGCGTGGAAATCTATCCGGGCTTTGCCGCTCAGGAAGCGCTGTTCGACGAAAACGGCGTGGTGCGCGGAATTGTCACCGGAGATCTCGGCGTCGACCGCGAGGGCAATCCGAAAGAAGGTCTGTACACGCCCGGCATGGAACTGCGCGCCAAATACACGCTGTTCGCCGAAGGCTGCCGTGGCCATATCGGCAAGCAATTGCTCAAACGCTTCAACCTCGACGACGAAGCCGATGTGCAGCATTACGCCATCGGCCTGAAGGAAATCTGGGAAGTCGACCCGGCCAGACACGAACAAGGCCTTGTGGTGCATACCGCAGGCTGGCCACTGGACGATGCCAATCCGGGCGGCTCGTTCCTGTATCACCTGGAAAACAATCAGGTGGTGGTCGGCTTGATCGTCGACTTGTCCTACAGCAACCCGTATCTGTCGCCATTCGACGAATTCCAGCGCTACAAGCATCACCCGGTCATCAAACAATACCTGGAAGGCGGCAAGCGCATCAGCTACGGTGCCCGCGCCATTGCCAAGGGCGGCCTGAACTCGCTGCCGAAGATGGTCTTCCCGGGCGGCGCACTGATCGGTTGCGATCTCGGCACGCTGAACTTCGCCAAGATCAAGGGCAGCCACACCGCCATGAAGTCCGGCATGCTCGCGGCCGATTCAGTGGCAGACGCACTGTTCGCCGGCAAGGAAGGTGGCGACGTGCTGACCTCCTATGTCGACGCTTTCAAGGCCAGCTGGCTGCATGCAGAGCTGTTTGCCAGCCGCAACTTTGGCGTGGCAATCCACAAATACGGCGCGATCAAGGGTGGCGCATTCAACTTCATCGATCAGAACATCTTCGGCGGCAAGCTGCCGTTCACTCTGCACGACACCAAGCCTGATTATGCCTGCCTCAAACTGGCGGCAGACTCGAAGAAAATCGATTACCCGAAACCCGACGGCAAGCTCAGTTTCGACAAGCTCAGTTCGGTATTCCTCTCCAGCACCAATCATGAAGAGGAACAACCCTGCCACCTGAAGCTGACCGATCCGAGCATCCCGATCAGCAAGAACCTGCCGCTGTACGACGAACCGGCCCAGCGCTACTGCCCGGCAGGCGTGTACGAAGTCATTACCAAGGAGGATGGCGAGAAACGCTTCCAGATCAACGCGCAGAACTGCGTGCACTGCAAGACCTGCGACATCAAGGACCCTTCGCAGAACATCACCTGGGTAGCACCGGAAGGCGCTGGCGGTCCAACTTACCCCAATATGTGAGGTGCAGCAGCGGCAAGAAGCAGCTGCACGTTGTAAGCGGCAAGCCTAAAGCTTAGAGCTTGCAGCTTATGGCTTATGGCTTATGGCTTATGGCTTGCAGCTAGCCTCTCCAGGACTCCGCTCAAAGTAACGTTTGTATTCCCGACTGAACTGCGACGCACTTTGATAGCCGACCTTGAGCGCGACCTGGGCCACGTTCAGGCCTTCGGCGACCAGCAGTTGTTGGGCTTTGAGCAGGCGCAGGCGTTTCAGGTACTGCACTGGCGACAACAACGTGCTGCGCTTGAAGTGTTCGTGAAAGGTCGAGGTGCTCATGTTTGCGCAGCGCGCCAGGGTGTCGACGTTAAGCGCGTGATCGTAATGATCATGCAGATACGTCACCGCCGAGGCGATCCGCGCAAACTGGCCCTGCTGCTCGACCAGCGCGCGCAACACGCCCGACTGCGGCCCGCGCAGCGCGCTGTACAACACGTCACGGACCCGTGACTGGCCCATCGCCTGACATTCCAGCGGATCGTGCAGACAGCGCAGCAGCCGCTCGACGCTGTCACGCATTGCGTGGTCGATCACCACAGAGGTCATGGATTCCGGGGTCTGCAACTCGCTTTCGCGCACGCTTGCCGGGCCCAGCGCCTGCACCAGTTCGCCAAGCAGCACGCGGTCGATGGCCACCGACACGCCATACAGCGGCTTGTCCGGGGTGGCGAAGGTCTCGCATTTGAATGGCACCGACAGCGCCTGAATCAGGTAATGCCCGGTGCCGTACTCGAAGGTGCGCGGTCCAAGACAAGCGACCTTGCTGCCCTGCACCACGATCATCAGGCTGGGCTCGTAGATCTGCGGGCTGCTGGCCACGTAACCGAAGGCCGACAGAACGCGCACTTCAGGCAGGTGCGTGGCAACAAAGCCGGGGCGAACGGCCAAGGGCTTGATCAGGGAAACCAGTGTGGCGTTGCCATCAACGGGAAAAGCGAGCGACATGGGAAACGGGCCGACAGAGAAATTGACAGCTGCATCATCGCAGATTTAAGCCTTGCAGCCGACCCTCGATCATCCATCCGGAGAAATAGGCATGAAACACGGAGGATTCACCATAGCCGGGGCTGGCGTGAATCCGGACAATGGTTCGCCTCTATTCCGTTACACTTTACGAGGTTATTCATGTACACAGCTATCGGTTACGCCGCTCAGTCAGCCACCGCTCCCCTCGCCCCGATGACCTTCGAACGTCGCGCTCCGCGTGCTGACGACGTTGCCATCGAAATCCTCTACTGTGGTGTTTGCCACTCCGACATTCACCAGGCGCGCAACGAATGGGGCATCGCTGTTTACCCGCTGATGCCCGGCCACGAGATCGTCGGTCGCGTCACCGCCACCGGCGCCAACGCCACCAAATACAAGGTCGGTGATCTGGTCGGTGTTGGCTGCATGGTCGACTCGTGCCGCGAATGCTCGGCCTGCAAATCGGACCTCGAGCAGTATTGCCTGGAAGGCCCGACCATGACCTACGCCACGCCAGACCGCGTGGACGGCAGCAACACCATGGGCGGCTACTCGAACAGCATCGTGGTCGCCGAGCACTTCGTCGTTCGCGTTCCAGGGAAGCTTGACCCGGCCGCCGCCGCGCCTATTCTCTGCGCTGGCATCACCACCTATTCGCCGCTCAAGCACTACGGTGTCAAGGCTGGCGACAAGGTCGGCATTCTGGGCATGGGCGGTCTGGGCCACATGGGCATCAAGTTCGCCAAAGCCATGGGCGCTGAAGTCACCCTGTTCACCCGCTCCGCCGCCAAGGCTCAGGAAGCACGTCGTCAGGGCGCCGACCATGTGATCGTCTCCACCGACTCCGAACAGATGAAAGCCGCTGCCGGGCATTTCGACTTCCTGCTCGACACCATTCCGGTGCAACACGACCTGAACCCCTACCTGGAAACGCTGCGCTTTGACGGCGTGCACATTCTGGTCGGTCTGATCGAGCCAATCGAGCCGCCTGTCCATGCAGCACACTTGGTGATGAGCCGTCGCGTGCTGGCCGGCTCGCTGATCGGCGGCATCGCCGAAACTCAGGAAGTGCTGGATTTCTGCGCCGAAAACGACATCACCTGCGACATCGAAATGCTCGATATCCGCAACATCAACGAAGCCTACGAGCGCATGCTGGCCGGTGACGTGAAATACCGCTTTGTGATCGACATGGCCACATTGAAAGCCTGATTCGGTCCGAATCAGCCGCCGAGATCGGCCGAGAGTTCCGCTGCTATTTGTTTGATCAGCGGAACCAGCTCGGCCATTTTCTCCAGCGGCATGTAAGGCACGGTACTGGCAACACTGATGCCGGCAACAATCTGTTTGCTGGCATCCCGTACCGGCGCTGCCACACAGCGGATTGACGGTTCGTTGTCCTCCAGATCGAACGCATAACCGCCCTGCACGTACTCCTCCCTTCGCGCTTTCAGCTGCTCCCAGGTTTGCTGCTCATGCGCAGGCCACAACGGGTTCCTGCCTGAGGCTGGCATGCTGACCTCGTACAGCCGCTGCCACTCCGCTTGCGCACTGTCCAGCAACAACGCCTTGCCGATCCCGGTCCGCACCAGCGGCATGCGGTGCCCGACCCGCGAGCGCATTTCCGGTCCGTTGCGGCCGGGGTTCTTGTGCAGGTACAGTACGTCGTCGCCCTCCCGAACCGCCAGATGCACGGTATCGCCGGTCAGTTCCGACAATCGATCCAGATACGGGCGGGCGAGAATGGCCAATGGCACTTCTTCACGGGCCTGAAACCCCAGCTCGATCAGTTTCGGCCCGAGCAGATAACCCACCTGCGGCACCACGCGAAGGTAGCGCTCTTCGACCAGGCAACTGGCCAGCCGATGCGTGGTGCTGCGCGTGGTGCCGATCAGCCGGGCAATCTCTTTCAGGTCACGTGCACCACCGGCCACCGCCTGCACCACGCCCAGACCGCGCAACAGGGTCTGAGTGCCGGTCGGTGCCGGTTCCTTGCGGGTGATAGTTGCAGAGAGGAGTACGTCGTTTTGCATCACAGGTCATCTTCAGAAAAAGTTCAGATCGAAAAACTGGCGACATTATCGTCGCCAGCGTCCGCACGCGTCGACCTCAGAGCTCGATACGCTCGACTTTTCCTACCAGCAGGATGTAAGACAGCGCACCCAGCAGCGCCAGCGCCGAGATGTAGGTGATGGCGGGCGCAAACGAGTCGCCGGTTGCCAGAAAGCCGATCACGATCGGCGTGGCGATGGCCGCCAGGTTGCCGATGAAATTGAACGTGCCACCGGTCAGGCCCAGCAGGCGCGCCGGAGCCAAGGTCGAGACCAGCGACCAGGTGATCGACGCAAGGCCGTTGCCAAAGAACGCCAAGGCCAGAAAGGTAATGACCAGCGGCGTGGAATCGACAAAGTTGGCGCCGATGATCGACGTTGAAATCAGCAGCCCGGCAATGATCGGCAATTTGCGGGCAAAGCCTACACTGTGGCCGCGGCGGATCAGCCAGTCGGAGAAGAATCCCGAGCACAACACGCCGACGAAGGCCGCCAGAAACGGCAGCGAAGCCAACAGTCCGGACTTGATGAAGTCCATACCCCGGTATTTCACCAGGTAGGTCGGGAACCAGGTCAGGAAGAACCACAGCGTGGAGTTCAGGCAGAATTGCCCCAGGTAGATCCCCCACAGCTTGCGCTTGCTCAGCACGATGCCCAAGTCCAGCCAGCTGAAACCCTGCTTCTGCTTTTCAGCATCAGTCTGGATATCCACCAGCCCGCCGCCCTCTTTGATGAGGTCGATCTCCTGCTGGTTGACGCCTTTGAAGTCACGTGGCTCGCGGTACACCATGTACCAGATCAACGCCCACAACGCCCCAACGCCACCCGTTGCGACAAACACCATGTGCCAGCCGTAGTGCGCCTGCAACCAGGCCAGCACCGGCGTCAGAAAGGCCAGGCCGACGAACTGCCCGGAAGTGTAAACGCCAATGGCCGTGGCGCGCTCGCGCTCGGGAAACCAGGTGGTCACCACGCGGCTGTTGATTGGATAAGCCGGCGCCTCCAGCGCGCCGACGGCCATGCGCAGCACGAACAGCGCGATGAAGCTGGCGGCAAAGCCGAGCATGATGGTCGCGAGGGACCACAGCAGCAGCGCAGCGGTGTAAAGGATGCGCGGCGGCACGCGGTCGACCAGCCAGCCACCGGGCAACTGCATGGCGGCGTAGGTCCAGCCGAACGCCGAGAAGATCAGCCCGACGTGCACCGTATCAAGGCCCAGTTCGGCGGTCAGTGCCGGGGCGGCGATCGACAGGTTGCTGCGGTCCAGATAATTGATCACCACGGTGATGAAAAGCAACACCATGATAAAGAAACGCTTGCGGCTCGGCCTCGGCGTCACCAGCGACGCCGCACCTTCCATAGCTCGAGTGCGCATGGCTTGTAGCCTCTTGTTGGATTTATATACGGAAAGTTCTAGCTCCCACGCTCCGCGCTCAATGCGCTATACAAATCCGCTTTTGATTCTGGCCGAAGACCGTGGGAACGATGATCACGGAGATTTACTGCGCCCTACCACTCCGCAAAACTGCCATCCGCATGACGCCAGATCGGGTTGCGCCAGCGGTGGCCGATGGCGGCGCGTTCGATGACGTATTCTTCGTTGATTTCGATGCCCAGACCCGGCCCGTTGGGGATCTTGACCATGCCTTTGTCGTAGTCGAACACTTCCGGATGCTTGATGTAATCCAGCAGGTCGTTGCTTTCGTTGTAGTGAATACCGAGGCTTTGTTCCTGGATGAAGGCGTTGTAGCAAACCGCGTCCAGTTGCAGGCACGCCGCCAGCGCAATCGGCCCCAGCGGGCAATGCAGCGCCAGCGCGACGTCGTAAGCTTCGGCCATGTTGGCGATCTTGCGGGTTTCGGTGATACCGCCCGCATGCGACGCATCCGGCTGGATGATGTCGACATAACCTTCGCTCAGCACGCGCTTGAAGTCCCAGCGCGAGAACAGCCGTTCGCCCAAGGCAATCGGCGTACTGGTCAGCGGTGCCAGTTCTTTTAGCGCCTCGTAGTTTTCGCTGAGCACCGGCTCTTCGATGAACATCAGCTTGTACGCGTCCAGCTCTTTCATCAGCACTTTGGCCATCGGCTTGTGAACACGGCCGTGGAAGTCCACGCCGATGCCGACATTCGGCCCCACCGCGTCACGCACGGCAGCGACGTTGGCCAGCGCCAGATCGACCTTGTCAAAAGTATCGAGAAATTGCAGCTCCTCGGTGCCGTTCATTTTCACCGCCGTAAAACCGCGCTCGACCGCCTCTTTGGCCGCCCGCGCCGTATCGGCAGGGCGATCGCCGCCGATCCACGAGTACACACGAATCTTGTCGCGCACCTGACCACCCAGCAGGTCACTCACCGAAACACCCAGCGCCTTGCCCTTGATGTCCCACAACGCCTGATCGATACCGGCCAGTGCACTCATGTGGATCGCGCCGCCGCGGTAGAAGCCGCCGCGATACAGCACGGTCCAGATGTCTTCGATGTTGCGCGGGTCCTTGCCAATCAGGTAATCGGACAGCTCTTCCACGGCAGCGGCCACGGTATGCGCGCGGCCTTCGACCACCGGCTCGCCCCAGCCGACAACGCCCTCGTCAGTCTCGACCTTGAGGAAGCACCAGCGCGGCGGAACGATGAACGTGGTGAGTTTGGTGATTTTCATGGGTGTGGTTTCTCTTGTTGATTCTCTTATTAGATAGCGACTATCGAACAGCGATGCCGATCAGTCTGCGAGCCCTGCGGTGTGTTGCTTCCAGGCAGCTACGTAAGCCTTGGCCCGCTCGGCAACGTCAGCAGCGCTCATGCCCGGCTTGAACAGCCCGGAGCCGAGGCCGAAGCCTTTTACGCCCGCATCAAGGAACACCTTCATGTTGTCCGGCGAAATACCCCCGACCGGCAGCAGGATCGTGCCTTTCGGCAATACCGCCAGCCACGCCTTGACCACCGCAGGCGACATCTGCTCGGCCGGAAACAGCTTGAGCACATCGGCCCCCTCGGCCAGTGCAGCGAAGGCCTCGGTCGGTGTTGCCACGCCCGGTGACAGGAACAGCCCGGCAGCCTTGGCGGCGCGCAAAACTTTCGCATCGCTGTGCGGCATGACGATCACCTGCCCTCCGGCATCCTTGACCTGCGTCACCTGCTCCGGGGTCAGCACCGTGCCCGCGCCGATCAGGCAATCGGCAGGCAGTTGCTGACGCAGCAAGCGAATGCTGTCGAACGGCTGCGGAGAATTGAGCGGCACTTCGATAACCCGAAAACCGGCTTCGTACAGCACGTCGCCCATCGCCGGTGCTTCTTCGGGTCGCAGCCCGCGCAGAATCGCGACCAGACCGTTTTCCTTCAATGCTTGCTTGAGCATGTCAAACCTCTCGAATGTGTTGGGATGACCGGCGCGCAATCAGGCCCGCCTGAACCGCGACCTGCCACAGGCCGCGCTCGGTGGCCTGTTCGGCAAGGGTGACCTTGGGAAAGCCGCAGACCGCCAGCCCCCGCTGGTAACGCGCGCACAGCGCTTCGCTGCCGATGAGGATCACCGCAGGCAAGTGTTCATGGGTATGCAAATGCAGCCTGGCAATGCTGCCCAGCTCATGGCCGATCAGCAGGCCGGACAGGTAGTCAGGCTGCGCGCTGGCGCCCAGTTGCCCGGTCAGGCCGAGCGTTCGGGTGCTGAATATGGTGGAGAGCGGTCCGGCAGCACCCGCATCTGACAGGGCAATCGACAAGCCGCGATCGAACGCCTGATCATCGAACGCATCGGCGGGTTGCATGGTGCGCCCAAGAAGGGTGTGCGCACACAAGGCGGCGTAGACCTCCCCGGTCATGAAGGTATCGAAGTGAACGATACGCCCGCGGGTCACCTGCACCCATTTCGAATGGCTGCCCGGCAGCCCGATCAGCAGCGGCTGGCCGTCGACCTGGGCGTCGAGCCCGGCCAGCACGCCAAGTACCTGGGTTTCTTCGCCACGCATGACGTTGGGCAGGGTCGCGCGTTGCAGCACGCCCGGAATGATATGCACGGTCACGCCACTCTGGCTGCGCACCGTTTGCAGCGCCGCGCTCAGCTCGTTGACGCTGGCCGGGGTTTCCCGATACGCCGCCTCGCGCCACCCCTGCGCGCTGCCGACCATGCCGCAGGCAATTACCGGCAGGCCCGGCTCGGCGTCAAGCCAGTCGCCGCAAGCCTGATCGAACGCCAGTTCAAAGCCATCGCTGCACAGTTGCCCGGAAATCAGGCGCGGCGTGGTTGGTAGCTGCATGATGCCCGCGCTAAGCGCGCGCTGTTCCAGCACCTGGCCATGTTCGCCAAGTCGATAAGCACGAAGGGAGGTGGTCCCCCAATCGAGTGCGATCAATTGCGCCTGCATTGCGTCACCTGTTGTTTTATTGGAAGTGAGTGCAGGACGACTATAAACCTGTTTTTAAGCACATCTCAATATGTAAATTTATATCCCATATATAGGGACGACTATGTGGAGCTAAAAATCAGCAGCCATAAAAAACCCGCGGCCCTTTCGGGAAGCGGGTTTCAGGTACAACCGAAGCCTCAACGCTCCAGCAGAATCCTCAGCATGCGACGCAACGGTTCAGCCGCGCCCCACAACAGTTGGTCGCCGACGGTGAACGCGCCCAGGTACTGCGAACCCATGTTCAACTTGCGCAGACGGCCTACCGGCACACTCATGGTGCCGGTCACAGCGGTCGGGCTGAGTTCTTGCGCGCTGGCTTCGCGCGTGTTCGGCACCAGCTTGACCCACGGGTTGTGCTGGCTGATCAAGCCTTCGATGTCCGCAATCGGCACATCCTTGTTCAGCTTGATGGTCAGCGCCTGGCTGTGACAGCGCATGGCGCCGATGCGCACGCAGATGCCGTCGACAGGGATCGGGCTCTTGAAGCGACCGAGAATCTTGTTGGTCTCAGCCTGCCCTTTCCACTCTTCGCGGCTCTGGCCATTCGGCAAGGCCTTGTCGATCCATGGGATCAGGCTGCCGGCCAGCGGCACACCGAAGTTTTCGGTCGGGAACGATTCGCTGCGCATGGCTTCCGCCACCTTGCGGTCGATATCCAGAATGGCGCTGGCCGGGTTGGCCAGTTCGTCAGCCACCGAAGCGTGCACCGCGCCCATTTGCTTGATCAGTTCACGCATGTTCTGCGCACCGGCACCAGAGGCCGCCTGATAGGTCATGACGTTCATCCATTCGACCAGCCCGGCATCGAACAGACCGCCCAGGCCCATCAGCATCAGGCTGACCGTGCAGTTACCGCCGATGTAGTTCTTGGTGCCGGCGTCCAGTTGCTGGTCGATGACCTTGCGGTTGACCGGATCGAGCACGATAACCGCGTCATCCTGCATGCGCAGGCTGGAGGCCGCGTCGATCCAGTAGCCCTGCCAGCCAGCTTCGCGCAGCTTGGGGAATACTTCGTTGGTGTAGTCGCCGCCCTGACAGGTCAGCACCACGTCCAGGGTTTTCAGCTCGTCGATGCTGTAGGCATCTTTCAGCGGGGCAACGTCCTTGCCCACCGAAGGCGCCTGGCCACCGACATTGGAGGTAGTGAAGAACACCGGCTCAATGAGATCGAAGTCCTGCTCTTCCCGCATCCGCTGCATGAGCACGGAACCGACCATGCCACGCCAACCGATCAGACCTACACGTTTCATCGCAACTACACCTTGAAAAAAAGTGGGACCGCCGCTCTGCGCATCAGCAGCAGGCGGCGGGCCAGAGAGATTACAGATTCCGCAGCGCGGAGACTACTGCATCGCCCATTTCCTGGGTACCGACTTTGACTTTGCCCTCGGACCAGATGTCGCCGGTGCGCAGACCCTGATCCAGCACCAGGCTGACCGCCTGTTCGATGGCGTCTGCGGCGTCGCTCAGATTGAAGCTGTAACGCAGCATCATCGACACCGACAGAATGGTCGCCAGCGGGTTGGCGATGCCTTTACCGGCGATGTCCGGTGCCGAACCGTGGCAAGGCTCGTACATGCCCTTGTTGGCAGTATCAAGCGACGCCGATGGCAGCATGCCGATGGAGCCGGTGAGCATCGACGCCTGATCGGACAGAATGTCGCCGAACAGGTTATCAGTGACGATCACATCGAACTGCTTGGGCGCACGCACCAGTTGCATGGCAGCGTTATCGACGTACATATGGCTCAGTTCGACTTCAGGGTACTCCTTGGCCACCTGCTCGACGATTACGCGCCACAGCTGGCTGGACGCCAGCACGTTAGCCTTGTCCACCGAACACAGCTTCTTGCCACGCACCATGGCCATGTCGAAACCGACTTTGGCAATGCGGCGGATTTCGCTTTCGCTGTACGGCAGCGTGTCGTAGGCCTGGCGCTCGCCATTATCCAGCACACGAGTACCGCGTGGCGCGCCGAAGTAGATTCCACCGGTCAGCTCACGAACGATCAGAATGTCCAGGCCGGCAACGATTTCCGGCTTGAGGCTCGACGCGTCAGCCAGTTGTGGATAAAGAATCGCCGGACGCAGGTTGCCGAACAGGCCCAGTTGCGAACGGATTTTCAGCAGGCCGCGCTCAGGACGGATATCGCGTTCGATGGTGTCCCATTTCGGGCCGCCCACCGCGCCTAGCAGCACCGCATCGGCTGCACGGGCACGATCCAGAGTTTCATCGGCCAGCGGCACGCCGTGCTTGTCGATGGCTGCGCCGCCGATCACGTCGTGGGTCAACTCAAAGCCCAGTTGATACTTTTCGCTGGCCAGTTCCAGCACCTTGACCGCTTCGGTCATGATTTCCGGACCGATACCGTCACCCGGGAGAATCAGAATCTGCTTGCTCATAACATCCTCGATGTGTGCAGCGGCGCTTCAGACAACGCCTGTTGATAACGCTGAATACGGCAAAAAATTTACCGCTCGGCCAAAATGCCTTCGCGAGCAAGACGAATGAACGTCTTGCTCGCGAATCAAGTTGTCACCGTTGCCCGACGCTCAGTCGCGAAACAACCACGGCTGACTGGCGCGGTGCTTGCTCTCGAAGCTGGCGATGGCGTCGGCATCCATCAAGGTCAGGCCGATGTCGTCCAGGCCATTGAGCAGGCAGTGCTTGCGGAACGCATCGATTTCAAAGCTCAGCACCTTGCCATCAGGGCGGGTCACGGTCTGCGCTTGCAGGTCGATGCTCAACTGGTAGCCGGGGCTGGCTTCGACCTGCCGGAACAGCTCGTCGACCTCGGCTTCGGCCAGAATGATCGGCAGCAGACCGTTCTTGAAACTGTTGTTGAAGAAGATATCGGCATAGCTCGGCGCAATAATGGCGCAGAAACCGTACTCTTCCAGTGCCCACGGCGCGTGCTCGCGGCTGGAACCGCAGCCAAAGTTTTCCCGCGCCAATAGCACGCTGGCACCTTGATAGCGTTCGTGGTTGAGCACGAAATCATGGTTCAGCGGGCGTTTGGAGTTGTCCTGATACGGCTGACCGACGTCCAGATAACGCCACTCGTCGAACAGGTTCGGACCGAAGCCCGTGCGCTTGATCGACTTGAGAAACTGCTTGGGGATGATCTGGTCAGTGTCGACGTTGGCGCGATCCAGAGGCGCGACCAGGCCAGTATGCTGGGTAAAGGCTTTCATGCTGGATTCCTCAGTTCGCGAACATCGATGAAACGGCCAGTCACCGCTGCGGCGGCAGCCATCGCCGGGCTGACCAGGTGCGTGCGGCCACCGGCACCTTGACGGCCTTCGAAGTTACGGTTGGACGTAGAAGCACAGTGCTCGCCGGAGCCGAGGCGATCCGGGTTCATGGCCAGGCACATCGAGCAGCCCGGCTCGCGCCATTCAAAACCTGCGTCAATGAACACCTTGTCCAGCCCTTCTTTCTCGGCCTGCTCTTTGATCAGGCCCGAGCCCGGCACCACGATGGCCTGCTTGATGGTCGCGGCCACCTTGCGGCCCTTGGCAACGTCCGCCGCAGCGCGCAAATCTTCGATCCGCGAGTTGGTGCAAGAGCCGATGAACACCCGATCCAGCTGGATATCGGTAATCGGCTGATTGGCTTTCAGGCCCATATATTTCAGGGCGCGCTCGATGGAGCCACGCTTGACCAGATCCGGTTCTTGCGCCGGGTCCGGCACGTTCTGATCGACCGCCAGAACCATTTCCGGCGAAGTGCCCCAGCTGACCTGCGGCTTGATCTGCGCAGCATCCAGCCTGACCACAGTGTCGAACACCGCGTCCGGGTCGGACACCAGGTCCTTCCAGGCTTCGACGGCGAGGTCCCATTCTGCGCCTTTCGGTGCGAACGGACGGCCCTTGACGTACTCGACGGTCTTCTCGTCGGTAGCCACCATGCCCACCCGCGCACCGGCCTCGATGGACATGTTGCAGATGGTCATGCGGCCTTCGATCGACAGGTCGCGAATCGCGCTGCCCGCGAACTCGATGGCGTAACCGTTACCGCCTGCGGTGCCGATCTTGCCAATCACTGCCAGCACGATGTCCTTGGCCGTCACGCCGAACGGCAATTGCCCTTCGACCGACACCAGCATGTTCTTCATCTTCTTGGCCACAAGGCACTGGGTCGCCAGCACATGCTCGACCTCGGAGGTGCCGATACCATGGGCCAGCGCGCCAAAGGCGCCGTGGGTCGAGGTGTGCGAGTCGCCGCAGACCACGCTCATTCCCGGCAGGGTTGCGCCCTGCTCCGGGCCGATGACGTGGACGATGCCCTGACGCGGGTCATTCATCTTGAATTCGGTGATGCCGTACTCGTCGCAGTTGTCGTCGAGGGTCTGCACTTGCAGACGCGAGACATGATCTTCGATGGCCTCGATCCCGCCCTTGCGCTCCGGCGTGGTCGGCACGTTATGGTCGGGGGTGGCGATGATCGAATCGATCCGCCACGGCTTGCGCCTGGCCAGGCGCAGGCCTTCGAACGCTTGCGGCGAGGTCACTTCATGGATGATATGCCGATCAATGTAGATCAGCGCCGAACCGTCGTCGCGCTGTTTGACCAAATGTGAATCCCAGAGCTTGTCGTAAAGCGTTTTTCCGGCCATCGGACGTACTTCCTCATCAGCTTCTTTCTATGCCTTGGGCAATCGTGACGATGACCCTTTGGCTTGTGCGGTCATCCTAGGGAATGTGCTTAAATAACTCAAATTCATAATTTTCATGCTTTGGATAACCAATTGGAATCCGACTATGGACCTCGCCAATCTCAATGCTTTTATCGCCATCGCCGAGACCGGCAGTTTCTCGGGTGCCGGTGAGCGGCTGTACCTCACCCAGCCGGCCATCAGCAAGCGCATCGCCGGCCTGGAGCAGCAACTCAACGTGCGCCTGTTCGACCGACTGGGCCGTGAAGTCAGCCTGACCGAAGCCGGTCGCGCCCTGCTACCACGTGCCTATCAGATCCTCAACGTGCTGGATGACACGCGCCGCGCGCTGACCAACCTGACCGGCGAAGTCACCGGACGCCTCACTCTGGCGACCAGCCACCACATTGGCCTGCATCGCCTGCCGCCGGTGCTGCGGGCGTTTACCCGCGCCTACCCGAAAGTCGCACTGGACATTCAGTTTCTCGATTCGGAAGTGGCGTATGAAGAAATTCTTCACGGGCGCGCCGAGCTGGCAGTGATTACTCTTGCACCCGAGCCGCATTCGCTGATCCGCGCCATGCCGGTGTGGGACGACCCGCTGGATTTCGTCGCCGCGCCGGAGCATCCGTTAGCCAACAGCGGCCCGATGAAGCTGGAAGATATCGTGCGCTACCCGGCCGTGTTCCCGGGCAGCAACACGTTCACTCACCACATTGTCAGCAAGCTGTGCGAAGCCCAGGGCCTCAAACCCAATATTGCGATGAGCACCAATTACATGGAAACCATCAAGATGATGGTCTCCATCGGCCTGGCCTGGAGCGTGCTGCCGCGCACCATGCTGGACGAACAGGTGGCGCGCATTCCATTGCCGGGCGTGCAGCTCAATCGCCAGCTAGGCTACATCCTGCACACCGAACGCACACTGTCGAATGCCGCCAGGGCATTCATGAAATTGCTCGATGCGCAGACACAGTAGATAGACCCCGCAGCAGGACGCGGACCAATTGTTTTACCGGCTTCACTTATCGAAGGCTCGTGAACCCATGCCCAACCCGCCGCACACCGTCTCATCGCCAGCCGGGCTGACGCACGCTGATGCGCTGCGCCTGCTCAAGGAGACCGGTGAGCGCCTGGAACTGGCGCTGGAGCTGGCGCAGATGGGCACCTGGGATCTGGACGTTACCTGCAACAGGCTGCAAGCCTCGGCACAGGCGGCGTTTCTGCATGGCATGGACGCGCAGCCCTTCGATGATGACGCCGAGCAGTTTTTCGGCAGGTTACCTATTGAAGAGCGCCACCGGATGCGTGAGGCCTACCATGCAGCAATCGAAAATTGTGACGACTACTTGCAGCTCATCTACCGGTTTCAACTGAAAAACGGCACCTCGCGCCTGCTCGAAAGCCGTGCGCGAATTTATCGGGATGATCAGGGTCAACTGTCGAGGCTGGCGGGCACGCTGATGGACATCACCCAGAAACGTGCCCAGGTGGCGCTGGAGGCCAGCGAGGAGAAGTTTGCCAAAGCGTTTCACTCAAGCCCGGACTCGATCACCATCACCGAGATCGAGTCGGGCCGCTATGTCGAGGTCAATGACGGCTTCTGCCGCCTGACCGGCTTCAGTGCTCAGGAAGTGGTCGGCCGCACAGCCCATGAAATCGGTATCTGGACCGACACCCAGCAACGCGAATTCATGGTCGATGAGCTGCGTCAGAAAGGTCGCGTTCATCACCGGGAGATGAGCGGTCGCGACAAGAATGGCGACCCGCTGGTGCTGGATATCTCGGTCGATTTCATCACCCTCAACGACACTGCCTGCCTGCTAATGAACGCCCGCGACATCGGCCAGTTGAAGAATGCGCAGGCGCAGATCCATCATCTGGCCTATCACGACCCGCTGACCGGGCTACCCAATCGCGCCCTGCTGATGGACCGCCTCAGCCAGCAGCTGTCCCTGCTCCAGCACCAGAACCTGCGCGGCGCACTACTGTTCCTCGATCTCGATCATTTCAAGCATATCAACGACTCGCTCGGCCATCCGGTGGGTGACAGCGTGCTGAACGTCGTGGCTGCGCGCCTTGAAGCCAGCGTGCGGCAGGAAGACACGGTGGCCCGCCTGGGTGGCGATGAGTTTGTGGTATTGATCTGCGGGCTGGACGGCTCTCTCGACGAAGTCACACACAAGGTGCGGGTACTGTCCGACAACCTGCGTGATCTGTTGGCCGAACCGATGTTCCTCGACGGCCATCGCCTGCAGGTGACGCCGAGCATCGGTATCGTGCTGATTCCGGACGACGGACTCACTCCGGCCGACCTGCTCAAGCGCGCCGATATCGCCTTGTATCGGGCCAAGGATTCCGGACGCAACACCGCGCAGTTTTTTCACTCGTCCATGCAGCAAGCCGTCAGCCAGCGGCTGCGTCTGGAGAATGACCTGCGCCTGGCGCTGGCACGCAACGAATTTCACCTGCACTTTCAGGCACAGGTCGACTGTCGCACCAATCAGATCACCGGCGCGGAAGCTTTGCTGCGCTGGCAGCACCCCGAGTACGGCCTGCTGCCTCCCGACCAGTTCGTCCAGATACTCGAAGAAAGCGGCATGATTCTGGAAGTCGGCAGCCGGATTCTCGACGATGCCTGTAAAATCGGCGGGCTGCTGCTGAGTCAGGGGCTGGTCTCGAAAGACCGTTTCCTGATGGGCGTCAACATCAGCCCACGTCAGTTTCGCCAGAGCGACTTTGTCGAGCGCGTGGAACACAGTCTGAAACAGCATCAACTGCCGGCGACCATGCTCAAGCTGGAAATCACTGAAGGCATTGTCATCCAGAATCTGGACGACACCATTCTCAAGATGCGCAAGCTCAGAGACCTGGGCGTAGGGTTTGCCATGGACGACTTCGGCACCGGCTATTCATCGCTCACCTACCTCAAGCGCTTGCCGGTGGATACGCTGAAGATCGATCAGTCATTCGTTCAGGATGCTACCAGCGACCCTAACGATGCAGAAATCATCCGTGCCATCGTCGCCATGGCGCAGAGCCTCAACCTGCACGTCATTGCCGAAGGCGTCGAAACCCCGGAGCAACTGGCGTTTCTTGAGCGAGTGGGTTGTTACAACTATCAGGGCTATCTGTTCAGCGAACCATTGCCCGGCCCGCAGTTCGAGTCTTTGCTGCAACTCAGGCGGCCTGCGCAGGCAACGGCCTCACAGGACTGAAAAAAAGGAAAGGCACCGAGGGTGCCTTTCCTGTCACTTACTTGCTGTTTACGTGCCGCTGTATTCACTTCACCTGACGGATCAGTTTTCCAGCGCTTTCTGGCTATTGAGCGGAATGCGTTTTGGTTTCGCTTCTTCCGGCACGTTTCGCACCAGGTCAATATTCAGCAGGCCGTGAGACAGATCGGCTCCTTTGACTTCGATATTGTCCGCCAGCCTGAACGACAGCTTGAATTCACGCCGGGCAATACCCTGATGCAGATACGTCACGTTTTCGGCCTCTTGCTCGCGCTTGCTGCCGATCACGGTCAGCACACCTTTTTCGACCTGCAACTCCAGATCCTGCTCTTGCATGCCTGCTGCAGCGATCACGATGCGATAATGGTCATCGGTGTGCCGCTCCACGTTGTAGGGAGGGTAGCCGCTGGTTGTCTCATTTCGTGCCGCCGACTCGAACAGATCGTTGAAGCGGTCGAATCCCACTGAGTTGCGAAACAGTGGAGCCAGAGAAAATGCAGTAGCCATAACAATTCTCCTGTTTATCAGCGAGTGGTTAGAGCGACCCGTCTTCGGCATCGCCTGATCACCAAAATAGGGACGGCGGTTTGCTTTTCAAGAGATTATTTTCAGATTTTTTTCGACCGTTCGTCGGGGTCAGCTTTTGGGTAAGCAACCGGGTGGGCAACCGAGTAATACGCTGATGCGAGCGCAGTCGGTTTCGCGACGCAGCGTGTTGAACATCAAGGTCGCTTCGGGATAGCTCTTGGTCAGCAGCACCAGCCATTGCTTGAGGCGGCCCGGGGCCTGGATGAGCGTCATTTTGACCAGGCAGGCTTGTCAAAAGGTACGCAGGATCGGCTGCAACTCAGCCCAGGTCATCGGCACCACCTCTTCGCCCTTCTGCGCCGCAGCAATCTGCCGGGCCAGATCGGGGCGCGCTACCAGCCCGCAACCAATCATGATGTCCCGCGCGCCGCAGATTTCGCGGCAGCGACGCCAATCCTCAACGGTCCAGATTTCACCGTTGGCCACCACCGGGACCTTGACCACTTCCTGAATCCGCGCAATCCACTCCCAGTGCGCGGGCGGCTTGTAGCCGTCGACCTTGGTGCGGGCGTGGACGACGATTTGCGCTGCGCCGCCGTCGGCCAGTGCTCTGGCGCAATCCAGCGCCAGATCAGTGTTTTTGTAGCCCAAGCGCATCTCGGCGGTGACCGGTATGTCTTTGGGCACAGCACGGCGCACCTGACTGACGATGGTGTGCAGCAGCTCCGGCTCCTTGAGCAGGACTGCGCCGCCTCGCGAGCGGTTGACGGTCTTGGCCGGGCAACCGAAGTTCAGGTCCAGCACCGGTGCACCCAGTTCGCAGGCGAACGCCGCGTTCTCGGCCAGACACACCGGGTCTGAGCCCAACAGCTGGAGCCGTAACGGCGTGCCGGCATCAGTCTTCGCGCCCTTGTGAAACTCCGAAGCGTATTTATAAAAGTAGTGCGCTGGCATCAAACGCTCGGACACCCGAATGAATTCGGTCACACACCAGTCGATGCCACCCACTTTCGTCAGGGCATCGCGCAGGATGTCGTCAACCAGCCCCTCCATGGGCGCCAGAGCAATTTGCATGGGTCATACTCGAAAAAAGTCCGGCAGTTTACTGCCCGGCGCGCAGATTGGGAATGTCACTGTCGGCAATGGCCGCGCCGTAGCCTTCGATGAACTCGGTGGGCATGCGCTTAGGCCGACCACTGGACAGTTCGATGCAGACAAAGGTGGTTTGTGCGCGCAGCAGTGTCAGATTGTCGGCAGGCCGCTTGAGTTTAAAGCAGCGGGTCATTTTCAAGCGGCGGTCCCAGTCAGTGATCCAGGTTGCCAATTGCAGTTCGTCGTTTTCGTAGGCGCTGGCCAGGTAGTCGATCTCGTGCCGGACCACCGCCATGGCCCGGTCCAGACGCCGATATTCGGTCAGGTCCAGGCCCAGGAACTGCGAATGCCGCCAGGCGCAGCGCTCCAGCCAGGAGACGTATACGGCGTTGTTGGCATGCCCCAGCCCGTCGATGTCTTCTGCGCCGACGTTCAGGTCAATGACGAAAGGCGTTGTCCTGTCCCAGACCATGCGTGCTCCTGCTTGAGTGAATGCTGTTGGCGGGAGTGTAGCGAAGTCAGGATCCGTGGGAGCGAACTTGTTCGCGAAATGGACCGTACAGTCGCAGAAATCGGGTCGCCTGAAACACAGTCTTCGCGAACAATACGGATCGCCGCCTCAGTCGTCTCCGGCCCTTCGGGCAGAAGCAGGCTTGTGCATGACTATCGTGCCGATGCTCCGCGTCGGCATGCAGTTCTGGACGCTCTGCGTCCTCTTTGTGTTTGTGGCGCTCTGCGTCGCACGGCGGTTTTGCGATGTCAGCGGTATTTGCGTCTGACTCAGGTCACCTTTGCGCCCTTACGGCACCCTACTTTGAGGAACCAAAGTAGGCAAAGTCCTGGCTCCGTTTCCGGCCCGACTTCGTCGGGTTCCTTCGCCCTGACACTGATCCGGGGGTCGCCGCACCGGGCCATCCCTGGCCCGGTGCAGCTTGCTCGGCGTCCTGCCTCGCATCCCCCGGATCAGTGTCAGGGCTCAGCCGTCACTTACGTCGCACTCTGCGTCGTCAGTGATATCGCGATGAAAAGCGCTTTCTTTTATGTGCAGTGGCTACGTGCAAGGCATGGCTTTGTGCTGCAGCACAGATGTGACAAAGGGCGTTACTTAATGCGGGTCAGCGGCATTGGCGCAAAGCCAGCCGGGTTTGTATATGGCGATAGATAACAATCAGGACGGAACAGAGAGGAAGAAAGGCTTTTCAAACCCCGAAAAAACAAAAGGGCCATTCAATAATCGAATGACCCTTGGTCCCGCAGAGCGGGAAATCGTGGCGTCCCCTAGGGGACTCGAACCCCTGTTACCGCCGTGAAAGGGCGGTGTCCTAGGCCACTAGACGAAGGGGACGCAAACCTTCAGTCAGGATCACCGAGCGGTGAACCCTAGCAAATTGGTGGAGCTTAGCGGGATCGAACCGCTGACCTCCTGCATGCCATGCAGGCGCTCTCCCAGCTGAGCTAAAGCCCCGGATTTATCGCCTCGCGGCGGAGATCAACGTTAAAGTATCACCCGGTGAAACTGGCGTCCCCTAGGGGACTCGAACCCCTGTTACCGCCGTGAAAGGGCGGTGTCCTAGGCCACTAGACGAAGGGGACAAAACCTTCTTCTTTGCAGATAACCGGTCGCTGGATCCGGCTGTCTCGCATCGCCTCAGAACAGTGTAGCTGCGTTTTGAAACGCTAAATTTGGTGGAGCTTAGCGGGATCGAACCGCTGACCTCCTGCATGCCATGCAGGCGCTCTCCCAGCTGAGCTAAAGCCCCACATCAGTGGACGGGGCGCATACTAAGCGTGAGCCGCTGACCTGTCAAATTTATTTTTTACAATTTCCAAAGTTTTTTGTCGGTAATACAACCACTTACCTTTCAAGCCCCGAAAAACCGGGGGCGATTCAGACGTGCGGGCGTGTGCCTCAGGCAATGGCACCCAGCAGCTTTTCCCATTCCTTGTTTTCTTTCTTCGAGACGCCACCCAGCAAATCCAGTGCCTGACGCAGACGGAAACGTGTCAGGTCCGGCCCGAGGATCTCCATCGCGTCGGTCACCGAGACCGAGTTGGCCTGACCGATGATCGCTGCGAACATCAGCGGCATGGCGTCACGCAACTTGAGTTCGAGGTGCTCGACCACTGCCTGGATGCAGCCCATGATCCGCTCTTTCTCCCATTGACGCAGCGATTCGAGTTTCCACAGGATCAACTGCATGACCTGACGCACCTGGTCCGGCGACAGCTTCTTGTGCTCGAACAGCTTCACATCAGGCGTAACGCCGCCTGCGAAGAAGAAGCCCGCCAGCGGCGCGACCTGGCTGAAGGTCTCTACCCTGCCCTGCACATGCGGCGCGATCTTCATCATGTACTCGGGGTTCAGCGCCCACGTCTGCAGACGCGAGGCGAACTCCTCGACCGGCAGTTCACGCAGCCACTGGCCGTTGAGCCAGGAGAGCTTCTCGATGTCGAAGATCGGCCCGCCCAGCGAGACGCGGGACAGGTCGAAGTGGTCGACCATTTCCTGCAGCGAGAACTTCTCGCGCTCATCCGGCATCGACCAACCCATGCGGCCCAGGTAGTTGAGCATCGCTTCAGGCATGAAGCCCATGCGCTCGTAGAACGTCACCGAAGTCGGGTTCTTGCGCTTGGACAGCTTGCTCTTGTCCGGGTTACGCAGCAGCGGCATGTAGCACAGCTGCGGCTTGTCCCAGCCAAAATACTCGTAAAGCAGGATCAGTTTTGGTGCCGATGGCAGCCATTCTTCACCACGCAGCACGTGGGTAATCCCCATCAGGTGGTCATCGACCACATTGGCGAGGAAGTAAGTCGGCAGGCCGTCGGTCTTCATCAGGACCTGCATGTCCATGCGGTCCCACGGGATTTCGACTTCGCCACGCAGCATGTCCGGCACCACGCAGACGCCTTCGGTCGGCACTTTCATGCGGATGACGTGCGGCTCGCCGGCATCCAGACGGCGCTGGACTTCCTCTTTGGAGAGCAGCAAGGCACGACCGTCGTAACGCGGGGTTTCGCCCTTGGCCTGCTGCTCGGCGCGCATCTCGTCGAGTTCTTCGGCGGTGCAGAAGCACGGGAAGGCATGGCCCAGTTCGACCAGTTGCTGCGCGTATTTCTGGTAGATATCGCCCCGCTCGCTCTGCCGGTAGGGACCATGTGGACCACCAACGTCCGGACCTTCGCTCCAGTCGATGCCCAGCCAGCGCAGCGCGTCGAAGATCTGCTGTTCGGACTCGCGGGTCGAGCGCAACTGGTCGGTGTCTTCAATGCGCAGAATGAACTCGCCGCCGTGCTGTTTGGCAAAGCAGTAGTTGAACAGCGCGATGTAGGCCGTGCCGACGTGAGGGTCGCCGGTGGGCGATGGCGCGATGCGGGTACGAACGGTGGTCATGGAAAATCCCGGAGTAGATCGATCAAGCGCGGAATGTTAACAGGCCGGGGGGCTGAGGCTCCAGCGCGGGTGATGTGATCGTCTCCATAGAACGTCTTCGTGGACAAGTCCACTCCCACAGTGTCCGCGATCTCACACAGGTGCCCGGAATCTGTGGGAGCGGACCGGGCGACGCTTCGCTTGTCCGCGAACTGCCGGGAACCGGCAGCAAAACCATTGCATATGTAGAATGTCTTCGTGGACAAGTCCACTCCCACAAGTGTCCGCGATCTCCCTCAGGTGCCCACACTCAGCGTGATAACCACCAGCGGATCAAACCGCCAGCAACCGCTCGCGCAATTTGCCGATCTCGTCGCGCATCTGTGCGGCGGCCTCGAATTCCAGGTCGCGGGCCAGTTGGTACATTTTTTCTTCCAGTTGGCGAATGCGCTTGTTGATCTCGCTCGGCGAGCGCAGTTCGTTTTCGTAGCGGGCGTTTTCTTCGGCGGCTTTGGCCATGCCTTTGCGCTTTTTGCTGCGCGAACCCGGCACGGTGGCGCCTTCCATGATGTCGGCAACGTCCTTGAACACGCCTTTCGGGGTGATGCCGTGTTCCAGGTTAAAGGCGATCTGTTTCTCGCGACGTCGCTCGGTCTCGCCGATGGCGCGCTCCATCGATCCGGTGATGCGATCGGCATACAGAATCGCCCGGCCATTGAGGTTACGTGCCGCCCGGCCGATGGTCTGGATCAGCGAGCGGTCGGAACGCAGGAAGCCTTCCTTGTCGGCATCGAGAATCGCCACCAGCGACACTTCCGGCATGTCCAGGCCCTCGCGCAGCAGGTTGATGCCCACCAGCACATCAAACGTACCCAATCGCAAATCGCGAATGATCTCGACGCGCTCCACCGTGTCGATGTCCGAGTGCAGGTAACGCACCCGCACGCCATGGTCGCTGAGGTAATCGGTCAAGTCCTCGGACATGCGCTTGGTCAGCGTGGTAACCAGTACCCGCTCTTCGAGCGCCGCGCGCTTGTGGATTTCCGACAGCAGGTCATCGACCTGAGTCAGCGCCGGGCGGATCTCGATCTGTGGGTCGACCAGACCGGTCGGGCGTACCACCTGCTCAACAATGCGGCCCGCATGTTCCGCCTCATAGTTGCCGGGCGTGGCCGAAACAAAAATGGTCTGCGGGCTGATCGCTTCCCACTCGTCGAAACGCATGGGCCGGTTGTCCAGCGCCGATGGCAGGCGGAAACCATATTCCACCAGGGTTTCCTTGCGGGAGCGGTCGCCTTTGTACATCGCGCCGACCTGCGGCACGCTGACGTGGGACTCGTCGATCACCAGCAAGGCATCAGCCGGCAGGTAGTCGAACAAGGTCGGCGGCGGCGCGCCGGATGGGCGGCCCGACAGGTAGCGCGAGTAGTTTTCGATGCCGTTGCAGTAGCCCAGTTCCAGCATCATCTCCAGGTCGAAACGGGTACGCTGCTCCAGTCGCTGGGCTTCCACCAGCTTGTTCTGGCTGCGCAGGTATTCCAGCCGCTCTTGCAGCTCGACCTTGATGTTTTCCATCGCTTCGACCAGCGTCTCGCGTGGCGTGACGTAGTGGCTTTTCGGGTAAAAGGTGAAACGCGGCAGCTTGCGGATCACCTCGCCGGTCAGCGGGTCGAACGCCGACAGGCTCTCGACTTCGTCGTCGAACAGCTCGATACGGATCGCTTCCAGATCGGATTCGGCCGGATAGATGTCGATCACGTCGCCACGCACCCGGAACGTCGCGCGAGCAAAGTCCATGTCATTGCGGGTGTATTGCAGGTCCGCCAGACGGCGCAGCAAGGCACGCTGATCAAGTTTGTCGCCGCGGTCGATGTGCATGACCATGCGCAGATACGTTTCCGGGCTGCCCAGACCGTAAATGCACGACACCGTGGTGACAATGATCGCGTCCTTGCGCTCCAGCAGCGCCTTGGTCGCCGACAGGCGCATCTGTTCGATATGGTCGTTGATCGACGCATCCTTCTCGATGAAGGTGTCCGACGACGGCACATAGGCTTCGGGCTGATAGTAGTCGTAGTAGGAGACGAAATACTCCACGGCGTTGTTCGGGAAGAATGCCTTGAACTCGCCGTACAGCTGCGCGGCCAGGGTCTTGTTCGGCGCCAGCACCAGGGTCGGTCGCTTGATCTGGGAAATGACGTTGGCGATGCTGAACGTCTTGCCCGAGCCGGTCACACCCAGCAAGGTCTGGTGCGCGAGCCCCGCATCGATCCCTTCGACCAGTTGGCGAATGGCCTCGGGCTGATCACCGGCTGGCTCAAAACGGGTAACGAGCTGGAACTCGGACATAACTGACCTCTTGATTGGCGCGCGTATCAGGGGTTCGCGTGAATCTGCCCGCGACCTGACTGCCCTGACCGCATGGATAAAAAGTTCGGGCGCGCAATGACGAAATCATCACAGACGACCGTTCCCGCCGGGAAGCAGACGTGCGATGTTTCGAAGTGATGGCTAATAGATGGAGTCATATATCAGCCTTTCAAGGCATGCACCTGAAGCATTGAGGTTTTAACCGAACGAACGTTCTGCAAATATGCGCAAAAACCTGCAAAAAACCCGCCCCGCCCTGTCGCCCGACGAGGGGATGCTCTCTATACTAGCCCCTGTTTGCGCACCGCTTCGGCGCATCGAGCCGCAGCGTGTAGCCCCTTCCCACTCTTCATCAAGAGCCGCCGCACAATGAGCCTGTTCTCCGCTGTCGAAATGGCACCCCGCGATCCGATCCTGGGTATCAACGAAGCCTTCAACGCCGACACCCGCACCACCAAGGTCAACCTTGGCGTGGGCGTTTACTGTGATGAAGACGGGCGTATTCCTCTGCTGCGTGCCGTGGCTGAAGCTGAAAAGATCCGTGTCGCCCAGCACGCGCCGCGCGGCTACCTGCCGATCGACGGCATTGCCGCCTACGACCAGGCCGTGCAGAAGCTGCTGCTGGGTGCCGATTCATCGCTGATCGCGTCGGGCCGTGTACTGACCACTCAATCGGTCGGCGGCACAGGCGCCTTGAAGATCGGTGCCGACTTCCTCAAGCAACTGCTGCCCAACGCGGTTGTGGCCATCAGCGACCCAAGCTGGGAAAACCACCGTGCGCTGTTCGAAACCGCCGGTTTCCCGGTGCAGAACTATCGTTACTACGACGCCGCCACGCATGACGTGAACCGCACCGGCATGCTCGAAGACCTGCACAACCTGCCGAACAATTCGGTGGTCGTTCTGCACGCCTGCTGCCACAACCCGACCGGCGTCGACTTGAGCCTGGACGACTGGAAAAAGGTCCTGGAAGTGGTCAAGGCCAAGGGCCACGTGCCGTTTCTGGACATGGCTTATCAGGGCTTCGGCCAAGGTATTCAGGAAGACGCCCTCGCGGTGCGCCTGTTCGCCGAGTCGGGCCTGACCTTCTTCGCCTCCAGCTCGTTCTCCAAATCGCTGTCGCTGTACGGCGAGCGCGTCGGTGCGCTGTCGATCATCACCGAATCGAAAGAAGAAACCGCCCGCGTCCTGTCGCAGGTCAAACGCGTGATCCGCACCAACTACTCCAACCCGCCGACTCACGGCGCGATCATCTCCGCTGCGGTGCTCAACGACCCGGCATTGCGCGCTATGTGGGAAGAAGAACTCGGCGAGATGCGCGTGCGCATCCAGGGCATGCGCAAAGCAATGGTCGAGCGTCTGGCCGATAACCCGGCCGGTCAGGATTTCAGCTTCGTCGACCGTCAGTGCGGCATGTTCTCCTACTCCGGCCTGACGGCCGCCCAGGCCCAGCGCCTGCGCAGCGAATTCGGCATTTACGCGCTGGACACCGGTCGCATCTGCGTGGCAGCGTTGAATCAGAAGAATATTGACGTGGTGTGTGAGGCGATCAAGAAGGTGCTTTAAAGCTGCAAGCTGCAAGCTGCAAGCAAAAGCTGCAAGCAAAAGCTGCAAGCAAAAGCAGGACCGCTTTAGCTTGTAGCTGACGCTCCACTGAGTACTTTCCATCGAACGATCCGAAAAAACCTGCCTCGAAACCCTGTCAGACCTTTTTCTGAATCAGCTATCGAGGTAATCATGTCCATCGAACCGCAACGCCAGAAAGAACCGACGCCCAATCAGGACGCCCCTGCCGCGCCAGGTCCGGACCGCAACGATCCGGCCATCGAGCCGCAGGTTTCGGATGTAGAACCAGAAACCGAAACAGGTAACGGCCAGAAACAGGGGCAGACCCCTGCCCCCAGCCAAAGCCAGTCGCAAAGTCAGGATCAGAACCAGCAGTCCAACGGCAGCGCCTATGTGCCTGACTACGAGCCGCAGCAAAAAAAGGAAGACCAGCGCAATCAGCAGCCCACTCAAGGCACCGACGCTGATATCGACACCAACGCGGGCTGAATGAAACAACCGAAAAGCGCATTTGGGTCGTATGGCCCAAATGCGCTTGCGATTTATTCCTTGATCACCTGCACCTGATACGCCGGATCAGCCTTGATTTGCTGCTCGGTGAACGGCAGCGTGCTCCATTGTTTTTTCGAAAACGCTTCGGTCTGATCCCGTGAATGGGCGGACTGCGGATTGCTGGACTCGGAAAACGCCAGCAAACCCTGCGCCTTCGGGCCCTGTTCATCAAACGTCACCACCTGCAAATAGCTGGTGCCACTGACCACCTCGCGTTTGCCGTCCTTGCCCGCGACCGTCTGCATGGCGTTGTAGATGCCCAGCCCGGCCGGGCCGCCGTGAATCGGGACCGGTTGACCGCTGATGCTGGAAACCTGAATATCGCCCCATCGGGTCTCAGCAGAGAGACCGGCCTTGGCCACCTCATCGACCGCCGCAAGCATGGCGGCGCGCAACGCGGTGGCGACTTCCGGGTATTCAATGGCCAGCCCGCTCGGCGTATGGACCGGGTTCTGCGGGTCGAACACCACGCGCCAGCGAGAGGCGACGGCCTGCATGGACGTCACGATGCGCTGGAAGTACACAAAGCCGATGCCGCTGTTCAGGTCAGCGCGACCGTCCCAGGCTTTCAGTGCGGTACACAACGGCGTCAGGCGCGCGGCATCGTCACCCAGCTCTGAGGCGCAGAACCTGAGCAGGTCCGGCAGCACTTGCCCCGCGTGATACACCTCGTTGTCCATGACCATCGCTTGCAGGTTCTCGACGCTGACCTTGCCTGCCTTCTGCAGGCTGCTCAACCGATCCAGCGCAAAGCGCGCCCGCTGGCCCAGCGGCTGACCGGCCTAGCTGATCAGTGGCGAAAAGTCTTTCAGCGGCGCAGCCGGGTTGACCATCCAGGCCGAGTCATTGGAGTGCTGCACGAAATCGGTCCGCAACAGTTGCGGCTGGCGCGAAGAAGGGTAAATACCGGCTTGCGCCGCCTCGGGAGACACGTCCCAGTTGCACTCTCTGCGCGAGCCATCGAGCACGATCAGTTCGGTGCCGATGCGCGGGTCGCTGCACTTGGCAAGCTTCACGGCGTCAACGTTCGGCACCACCGAAATATTCATGTACAGCGCCTGTCCCTTGGCATCGACTGCCAATGTGTTGACCCACGGAATGCCCTGAATCCTGTGCACCGAATCCTGAAACGCCTTGAGGCTGTCAGCCTTGTCCATCGCATACCATTGCTGCAGCACCCGATCGTTTTTCAGGTTGGCATCGCGCAGGCTGAAGGCAAACTTGTCATCCCAGTCCAGCTTGCCCGGCCACTGCACCACCGGGCCGAACTTCGAGGAATAGATGATGCGCGGCACCACCTTGAGCGTACCGTCCGGCTGCCTCACTTCGACGCTGACCTGCTGTTTAGCCATTGCGATGGATTTACCATCCAGCAAGTAACGGGTCGAGTCTTTCGGATCGAGTTGCAAACGGTGCAGAGTGAAGTGTTTCGATGTATCGACGGTGTGGCTCCAGGCCAGATGCTGGTTGAAGCCGATGTTGATCAGCGGCAGGCCCGGCAGCGCCGCGCCCATGACGTCCAGCTTGCCGGGGATGGTCAGGTGCATCTGATAGAAACGCATGCCGCCACCCCACGGAAAGTGCGGATTGGCCAGCAGCATGCCGCGCCCGTTGGCGGACAGATCACGCCCCACCGCCACTGCATTGCTGCCGCGCTCCAGGGCAAAGCGCTCGTTGCGGGCAGCGGCCAGTTGCAGCGCCTGAACCTGCTGGCTATCGACCTGCAATGGCTTTTGCGCAGAAGGCGGTTGGGCACCGGCAAAGGCTTCAGTGAACTGCCCGACACCCCCTTCGACCAGCAGACGACGGGTCAGGCGCACCAGATCATCAGTGCTGATCGGCCGCACCCACTCCGCCGCGCAGGGTTGTGGCAGACCTTGGGTGGTCTGCTCGGCGAGCGAACGGTTGTAACCAGCGACATAGCCCTGCATCAATTGGCGAATCTCGGGCGGCTGGGCTTTCCAGAAATCCGCCAGCGCCTCTGGCGTATTGAGCCACTGGAACAGCAGGTCGCTGGCCATGTTGTTACGCTGCTCAAGGGTCGCCTTGTCCGGCCCGAAATAGCGCGAGCGCTCGCCGTTGACGGTGACGATTTCATTGGCCAGCAGGCACAGGTTGTCCTGCGCATAGGCGTATCCGATGCCGTAGCCCAAGCCTCGTTCATCGGCGGCAACGATGTGCGGCACGCCGAAGCCGGTGCGCCGAATCTCGGCGCTAGCGGCCTGTTGTTCATGCGCAACCAGCGCCTGCGCAGGCAAAACCACCGCGCACGAAAGACCTGCAAACAGAAAACCGGGCAGTATTCTGGACATAATCACGCTGACTCCCACTCGATAACACGACCCGAATTAGCCGCTCCCGTTAAACGAAGTACGGACGCAGATTTTTAGTTGAATCGTACAGCCCGTGATCGGCGCTAAATTCCCGTCGCCATTCCTCGTCTAAAGGGCAGCTCTCGTGGCCGTCGCCTAGCGACCGGCTGACTTCCCAGCGCAGGAATCTGCATGAAACGCTCTCGATACCCTCGACGCGCCCTCCTCGTGGCGCTGTGTCTGTTTCCGGTCATTGCCGTGTGTGCCTGGCAGATCCTGCCCGACGGTACGGGCAACGCCTCGACCGTGACGGTGACCCGCGGCACCATCGAAAACAGCGTGACCGCGCTGGGCACCCTGCAACCGCGCAGTTACGTGGACGTCGGCTCGCAGGCCAGCGGGCAGATAATGAAGATCCACGCGCAGGTCGGTGATCAGGTCAAGGAAGGCGATTTACTGGTGGAAATCGACCCGTCGACGCAAAAAGCCAAACTCGACGCCGCGCGCTACGCCATCGACAACCTCAAGGCCCAGCTTCAAGAGCAGCGTGCGCTGCACGAGCTGGCCGAGCAAAAGCAACAACGGCAGAAAAGCCTTGCCGCAGGCGGTGCCACACGCGCCGAGGACGTACAGGCGGCGCAATCGGAATTTCGTGCCACTCAGGCCCGGGTCGACATGTTCAAGGCGCAGATTCTCGAAGCCCAGGCCGCGCTGCGCAGTGACGAAGCGGCGCTGGGTTACACGCGCATCTTTGCGCCGATGAGCGGCACCGTGGTCGCGCTGGACGCCCGCGAAGGCCAGACCCTCAACGCGCAACAACAGACGCCGCTGATTCTGCGCATCGCCCGGTTGTCACCGATGACCGTCTGGGCCGAAGTGTCAGAAGCCGACATCGGCCACGTCAAACCGGGCATGACCGTCTATTTCACCACCCTCAGCGGCGGCAGCCGGCGCTGGAGCAGCACCGTGCGGCAGATTCTGCCCGTGCCGCCCAGGCCGCTGGACCAGGCTAATCAGGGCGGCGGCAGCCCGAGCAGTTCGCGCAAAAGCGGCGGTGGCCGTGTGGTGCGGTACACCGTGCTGCTGGATGTCGACAACAGCGATCAGGCACTGATGGCAGAAATGACTGCACAGATCTTTTTCGTCGCCGGTAAAGCTGAAAACACCCTCACCGCCCCGCTCGCGGCCCTACGCAACGATGCGCAAGCCGATGTTCAGACCGCGCAGGTGCTAGCCGCTAATGGCGAGGTGCAGAAGCGCCAGGTGCGCACCGGGATCAGCGACCGTCTGCGCGTGCAGATTCTCGACGGGCTCAGCGAAGGTGATCGCCTGCTGGTGCCAGCGCCCGTCGGCAGCGGAGGCTGAATGCACACGCCGCTGATCGACCTGCGGGGCATCCGCAAATCCTACGGCGGTGGCGACAGCCCGCGGGTCAACGTGCTGCGCGGCATCGATCTGTCGATTCATGCCGGTGAGTTCGTGGCAATTGTCGGCGCCTCCGGCTCCGGCAAATCGACGCTGATGAACATCCTCGGCTGCCTGGACCGTCCGACCTCGGGTGACTACCTGTTCGCCGGGGAAAACGTTGCCGAACTGGGCAGCGACGAACTGGCCTGGCTGCGTCGCGAGGCGTTCGGTTTCGTGTTTCAGGGCTACCACCTGATCCCGTCCGGTTCAGCGCAGGAGAACGTCGAGATGCCCGCCATCTACGCCGGTACGCCCGCCGCAGAGCGCCACGCCCGAGCCGCCGCCCTCCTCGACCGCCTGGGCCTGGCCTCACGCACCGGCAACCGGCCGCATCAACTCTCCGGCGGCCAGCAGCAACGGGTGTCCATCGCCCGCGCCTTGATGAATGGCGGGCACATCATTCTTGCCGACGAACCCACCGGCGCGCTGGACAGCCACAGCGGTGCCGAGGTCATGACCCTGCTGGACGAACTGGCCAGCCAGGGGCATGTGGTGATTCTGATTACCCACGATCGGGAAGTCGCCACCCGAGCCAACCGGGTCATCGAGATCAGCGACGGTCTGGTGATCAGCGATACCGTTCGGGATGTTTCCGAGGTGCCGCCCTCCGCCAACCCGGCCGCGCTACAGGCCGTCGATCTGCGCAAGCGTCTGAGCGAAGGCAGTGACAGTCGCGGTGCCTGGAAAGGCGAGCTGCTCGACGCTATTCAAGCGGCGTGGCGGGTCATGTGGATCAACCGCTTCCGTACCGCGCTGACCTTATTGGGCATCGTTATCGGTGTCGCGTCGGTGGTGGTCATGCTCGCGGTCGGTGAAGGCAGCAAGCGCCAGGTCATGGCGCAGATGTCTTCGTTTGGCTCCAACATCATTTATCTGAACGGCAAGGCACCTAACCCGCGCGCCCCCAAAGGTGTCATCACCCTGGAAGAAGTCGCCGCGCTGGGCGAGTTGCCCGAAGTGAAAATGATCATGCCGGTCAACGGTGGACAGGCAGGAGTGCGATTCGGCAATGTCGATCACTCAAGCTACGTCGGTGGCAACGACACGCACTTTCCGGCGATCTTCAACTGGCCGGTCGTGGAAGGCAGTTACTTCAGTGAGGCCGACGAACAGAGCGCAGCCGCCGTGGCCGTGATTGGTTACAAAGTCCGGCAGAAGCTGTTCGGTGATCGCATCGACCCTATCGGTCAATACATCCTCATCGAGAACGTGCCGTTTCAGGTGGTCGGCGTGCTTCAGGAAAAAGGCGCGACCTCGGGCGACCTGGACAGCGACAACCGCATCGCGATTCCGTATTCGTCGGCCAGCATCCGCCTGTTCGGTTCGCAGGACCCGGAGTACATCACCATCGCTACCCGCGATGCCAATAACGTCAGGCAGGCCGAAACAGCGATTCGCAACCTGCTGCAACGCCTGCACAACGGCAAGCAGGATTACGAGCTGACCAACAACGCCGCGATGATCCAGGCCGAAGCGCGCACCCAGAACACCCTGTCGCTGATGCTCGGCTCGATTGCTGCCATCTCGCTGCTGGTCGGCGGCATCGGGGTGATGAACATCATGCTCATGACCGTGCGCGAACGCACCCGCGAGATCGGCATTCGCATGGCCACCGGGGCGCGGCAGCGCGACATTCTGCGCCAGTTTCTCACCGAAGCGGTGATGCTCTCGGTGGTCGGCGGGCTGGCCGGTATCGTGCTGGCGCTGGCGATGGGCGCGGCCTTGCTGGCGAGCAAGGTGGCGGTGGCCTTCACCCTGTCTGCGGTGATCGGTGCCTTTGCCTGTGCCCTTGTCACCGGAGTGATTTTCGGCTTCATGCCGGCCCGCAAAGCTGCCCGGCTTGACCCGGTGGCGGCCCTTACCAGTGAATGATTATTCGATGAAGCCACGCCTTTCCCTGCTGACCGTCTGCCTGTTGCTGAGCGCGTGCAATACGCCTGCCCCGCGCCTGGACAGCGGCATCCAGCCACCCGCAAGCTGGGCATTTGCCGAGCGCGCTGCCAGCCAGCGCAGCGATGCCCAATGGTGGCAACGCTTCGGCAGTCCGGAACTGAACCGCCTAATCGCTCAGGCCAGCCGCGACAGCCATGAAGTGGCGGCGGCAATGGCGCGGGTGCGTCAGGCTCAGGCGACCGCCATCATCGGTGGTGCGCCGCTGCTGCCGGAACTGGCGTTTGACCTGCGCGGCGAACGCAACAAGTTTGTGCGCAACAGCGACCGCAAGGCCAACCCGTCCGACGACAACAACACCAACAACTTCACCAGCGACCTGACCGCCAGCTACGAAGTGGATTTCTGGGGTGGCATCGCGGCCGGACGCGACAGCGCGTTACAGGGCCTGCGCGCCAGCGAGTTCGACCAGGCGACCGTGGAGCTGACCTTGCTCAGTAACGTCGCCGACCGCTACGCGCAAACCCTGGCAGCACGCGAGCAAGGCCGGATCGCCGGGCTGAACCTGGCCAATGCGCAGAGCGTTTTGAGGCTGGTGCAGACCCGTTTTGATGCGGGCTCGGCCACTGCGCTGGAACTGGCGCAGCAGAAAAATCTGGTTGCCACCCAGCAGCGCGAACTGCCGCGTATCCAGCAACTGGCCAACGAACAGTTGATCACCCTCGCCGCACTGCTCGGCCAGCCGGTGCAGAATCTCAAGCTGAGCGATCAGGCCTTCGACACGCTGAACTGGCCGGACATCGGCGCAGGCGTGCCCAGCGACCTGCTGACCCGCCGCCCTGACCTGGCCAAGGCCGAAGCCGAACTGGCGGCCGCGCAGGCCAACGTTACGGTAGCCCGCGCGGCGATGCTGCCGAAACTGACGCTGAGTGCCCGGCTGGGCACCGAAGCCACCCGCGCCGAAGACTGGCTGCGTGCGCCATTCAGCAGCCTGGCGGCCGGGCTGGTCGGGCCGATTTTCAATAACGGACGCTTGGGGGCTGAACGCGACCGTGCTTCGGCGCGCCAGCAAGAACTGCTGGAAACCTACCGCGGCGCGATCATCAACAGCTTCGCCGACGTAGAAAAAGCCTTGAACAGCATCAGCGGCCTGGACCAGCAACGCTACTGGCATGAAGAAGAGCTCAAACAGGCGCAAACCGCCTTCCGCATTGCGCAGAGCCGCTACGAAGCCGGGGCAGAGGATTTACTGACCGTACTGGAAACCCAACGCACGCTGTACCTGGCGCAGGATGTGAGCGTGCAGTTACGGCTGGCAAGGATGCAGGCGAGCATTGCGCTGTATAAAGCGCTGGGTGGGGGTTGGCAGGTGCACTGAACGGGTCAGGGCCAGCGGCGGCTATCGTGCGATGCTCCGCGCCATACATCACTGAGCCCGAAAAAAGGGGGATTAAACCACAGCATCAGTATAGACATAGCCCTTTGTGGGAGTGAGCTTGCTCGCGAAGGCAATGGTTCAAGCGACCTGTCTTGGGGGGCTGTACCTGCCTTTTCGTGAGCAAGCTCACTCCCACAGGATGAGTGTATAACGCTGAGCACGGAGCATGGGCACTCGTCACCGCTCGTTAAAACCACCTCTCCGGCAGCAAATTCCTTGCATACCAAGGCCTGCGCGGTACACGGCGCAGCAGGTTGCTCAACTTGTCATCGGCCGCAAAAGTAATCCGCAACGCAAGCTTCATGACTTCCGGGTCCATTTCCATGGTCGTGCCCGCCGCCTGCCCCGGCACGGTGCTGCAACCGTGGGTTTCCGGGCCCAGCCATGGGTCGCTGACTTCAACCCAGCGGCCCGGTGCGAACCATGGCACGCCGTTGACATTCAGGCGTTTCACTTCGCCCGGATGAAAGCGCTCATGAGCGCGGAACCAGTCGTCGATGCGGTCATCGATCCAGCCGTGGAACATCCAGAACACCGGGTTCACGTGCGACGAAAACGGGTCGGCCAGAAAGTCGTTTTGCGGCTCGAACCAGCGCTCGGCGAAGTCGTCCGAACGACGGGCCATCGGCACCGGCTGGCCATTGGCCGGGTCGCGCGCCACCGCGGCCCAGCGCATGTGCAGCCAGTCATGCAGCTCCAGCTCGACCTGCGAACCGAACTGCCCCAACGTCAGCTTCGACAGAAAACGCGGATCGCGGTACTGCGATTCCCACACCTGAAAATGCGTGTGATAGGTCTCGTGGCTTTTGATGTCGCTGACCAGCTCCGTGTATTCCTCATCACCCTGCGCCAGCCAGTTGGGCGGCAAGGCGCAGCCATCGTGATTGTCGAAGTAGCGGGCAAAGCCCAACCGGTCGCGCTCAAGCTCCGGCTGTGGCAACGGAAAGCGCGGCCACGACGGCAGGTCCTGAATCTTGCGGGCCTGAATCAGCATGTGCCGGTGCATGTAGAAAAAGTCTTCACCCGAGCCGTTACGGTCTTTGTGCGGGCCACGGGCATCACGCTCTTTTTCCCGTGGCCCCGGCTGCCAGCCAATGCCGCGCAGAGCATCGCGCTTATCCTCGGGCAGTTTGTGCCATTTGTCCCGAGACGCATGCCAGAGTTGGTGAAACAGGCGATGCTCCTTGGAAACCAGCCAAGCCAGAAACGGCGGACTCAGACCCACCCGTTCCCGCGCCTCGGGGAATACCTGTTTGATGGCGATCAGGCGATTTTCCAGTTCCGGCAAAGCCAATGGCCGATCCAGTCGCTCGACACGCCCGCTCAGCGTGCCGCTGCCGGCATTGCCGAACGCGCCCCAGACTTCATCGAGGGTCAGGCTGAATTCGTAATCCGGAGTGTCGCTGTGCGGATCATTGCCCGCGTGGCCGTCCATCACACGCAGATACAGTTTCGCGGCGTTGGCCGGTTGCAGGTCGCCTATCACCCGAAAGCGTGGCATGCCCTCGCCGCGCAGTTGCTCGGCCGTGTCGATATAGCCGCGCAGGCCACGCCCACGTGGGGCAATGTCGAGAAACATTTCCAGGCCTTGCAGCGGCGCTCCGCTCAGCCCGGCATCGCGGCCCTCGAAACGCAGGGTCCACACACCACGCAGCTTATCGGCGAGGCGCTGAGTGGCAGTGTCCGCAGGCCCGGCCGTGGCCTCGCCCGGCGTCACGGGTTCATCGGCGCGGGTAAGTTCGCGGTGCGCGTAATAAGCAGCCGGAAGCGCCGCGCCGGTCAGCGCCAGCCCTGCCATGAACCCTCGTCGAGAAATCGTCATTGCCTACCTGTTCCAACCCGAGACCGCTGTTATCCAAGCTAGAACGTAAAACCGGCTGACAAACTTAGCTCGATGCCCACGCACACCACCTTGCGCTAAATTTTTCGCCCATCCGCTCGTTCTCCACCAGATAGCAACGGCCCTTGCGGGCTGCGCCACGGTTAATCAAACGAGACGGAAATGACAAGACCGCGTTGGAAAAAGGCTCTCTTCATCGGCCTGCCGCTGGCCCTGGCCATCAGTGCAGGCGCGGGTTTTCTGGCCTGGAATTACGGGCTGCCCGCCGGTTACCCGGTGAAGATCATGAAACAGGCCGACGACCTGCAAGAGCGGATCATTTCCTTCGACAGCCACATCACCGTGCCGATGAAATTCGGCAGCGAGGGCAACGAGGCCGACAAGGACGGATCGGGGCAGTTCGACCTGGTGAAAACCGCCCGCGGCAGGCTCTCCGGCGCGGCATTGACGATCTTCGGCTGGCCGGAAATCTGGAACGGCGACAACGCCCCGCATCGTCCGACCCCCGGCTTTGTCGACGAAGCGCGCCACCAGCAGGAAGTGCGCTACAAGATCATCACCGGCATGGTCCGCGACTTCCCCAATCAGGTCGGCATTGCCTACACCCCGGACGACATGCGCCGCCTGCACGGCGAGGGCAAGTTTGCGATCTTCATCAGCATGCTCAACGCCTACCCGCTGGGCGACGACCTGAACCTGCTGGACCACTGGACCGCGCGTGGCATGCGCATGTTCGGTTTCAGCTATGTGGGCAATAACAGTTGGGCCGACTCCTCGCGGCCCCTGCCCTTCCTCAACGACACGCCCGACGCATTGGGTGGGCTTTCTGAAATAGGCAAGCAGGCTGTGCAGCGCCTCAATGACCTGGGCGTGATCATCGACGTCTCGCAGATGTCGAGCAAGGCGCTGCTGCAGGTCAGCCAACTGAGCCGCACGCCGATGGTCGCCTCGCACTCGGCACCGCGCGCACTGGTGGACATCCCGCGCAACCTCAGTGACGAGGAAATGCAGCTCATCAAGCAGAGCGGCGGCGTGGTGCAGATTGTGGCGTTCCCAGCGTATTTGAAGCCGCTGACCCAGAAAACCCAGGACAAGCTCAACGCCCTGCGCAAGGATTTTGACCTGCCGCCGCTGCCGAATCTGGCCATGGCGCTGATGCCCGGCGACCCGATCATTACCGTCTGGCCCGAACAGCGCTTCGGTGCCTACGCCAGCAAGCTGTACGCGATTCTGGAAGAGGAACCCAAGGCCACGGTCAAGGATTTCGTCGACGCCATCGATTACACGGTCAGAAAGATCGGCATCGACCATGTCGGCATCAGCTCCGACTTCAACGATGGTGGCGGCGTGAAAGGCTTCAACGACGTCAGCGAAATCCGCAACGTGACCGCCGAGCTGATCGAGCGCGGTTACGCCGAAGCCGACATCACCAAACTCTGGGGCGGCAATTTCTTGCGTGTCTGGGAGCAGGTTCAGGCTTCGGCGCGTCCTGATGCGAAACAAACGAACCTCTCGAACGCCGCTACCCGATCATCAGGCGAAACCGCTCATGACTGACCGCAGAACCTTTCTCAAGCAGGCCGGCTTACTCGCTGCAGCCCTGCCGCTGGGCTCCAGCCTGGCAACAGCAGCCGAACCACTAACAGCGTCCGAGCCAATGGCCGCAGACAAATGGGCACGCCTGAAACAGCTGTTCAATCAGGACCCGGACTACGTTCACTTTTCCAACTTTCTGGTCACGTCGCACCCCAAACCGGTGCGCGACGCCATCGAGCAACATCGTGCACACATCGACCGCAATCCTGGCCTGGCGATGGACTGGGACCTGCAGGAAACCGAGCGCCGCGAACATGAGGTTCGGGTCTGGGCGGGCAAGTACCTGAATGCCCAACCCGGCCAGATCGCCCTGACCGGCAGCACCACCGAAGGACTGGCGATCATCTACGGCGGTATTCATGTACGCCCGGATCAGGAGATCCTGACCACCGAGCACGAGCATTCCTGCACCCGCGACATCCTTAAATTCCGTCAGCAGCGCGAAGGCACGCAGGTGCGCAAGATTCGCCTGTTCAAGGACCCGGCCACTGTTTCGGCAGACGAGATTATTGGCTCCATCGCCCGCAGCATTCAGCCCAAGACGCGCGTGCTGGGCATGACCTGGGTGCAGTCGGGCAGCGGCGTGAAACTGCCGATCGGCGCCATCGGTGATCTGGTCGAAGAACACAACCGCAACCGCGACGACAAGGACCGCATCCTGTACGTGGTCGATGGCGTGCACGGCTTTGGCGTCGAGAACCTGGATTTTCCGGACATGAAGTGCGACTTCTACGTCGCGGGCACCCACAAGTGGATGTTCGGCCCGCGCGGCACCGGGATTGTCTGCGCCCGTTCGGAGCAGGTCAAAGACCTCACCCCGATAATTCCGACGTTCTCGGAAGCCACCGGTTTCAGCACGATCATGACGCCCGGCGGTTATCACTCGTTCGAGCATCGCTGGGCGCTGAACGAAGCGTTCAAGCTGCACCTGCAACTGGGCAAAGCCGACGTGCAGGCACGTATTCATCAGCTCAACAGCGACCTCAAGCAGCGTCTTCAAGCGCAACCGAATGTCGAGCTGGTGACACCGATGGACCCTGCGCTGTCGGCGGGCTTCAGCTTTTTCCGGCTCAAGGGCCAGAAGAGCGACGAGGTGGCCGCGTGGCTGATGAAGCAACGCATGGTGGTCGATGCGGTGAGCCGCGACGTCGGCCCGGTGGTACGCACCGCGCCGGGGCTGCTGAACAACGAGGCTGAAATCGAGCGTTTCATGGAGCTGCTCAGCCAGCGCGCCTGACGCGCCCGCACTGCATCAACTGTTTCCGTTTACTGCTAGCGAGACCCGTCATGAAAAAAACACTGCTGTCCCTATCCGCCGTGCTCGGCCTGTTGCTGGGCGGCACCGCCCTCGCCGCTGCGCCCGTTTCGGTGCCCGCGCCGGTGCCCGCGCCCGGTAAGACATTCAAGGACTGCAAGGATTGCCCGGAAATGGTCGTGCTGCCTGCGGGCACCTTCACCATGGGCGCGCCCGAGGAAGAAATGGGCCGCCAGCCGGACGAAGGCCCACTGCATGACGTGACCTTCGCCAAGCCGTTCGCCATCAGCCGCTTTCAGGTATTGGCTGGCGAATGGGACGCCTATATCAAAAGCTCCGGTTACAAAACGCCCGACGGTGACACCCGGCCAGGCCGCGAGTGCAGGGCCGGCAAGCCACGCTACCCGCTGACCGCGCGCCAGCCAGCGGTGTGCATGGACTGGAACGAGGCCAACGCGTATGTCGAATGGCTGTCGAAGAAGACCGGCAAGCCTTACCACATGGTCAGCGAAGCCCAGCGGGAATACGCGGCACGCGGCGGCAGCAAAGGCTCGTTCCCGTTCCCGATGGACGAAGGCAAGCCCTACAGCATCGCCAAACACGCCAACACCTACGGCCCGGAAGACGGTTTCAGCTACACCGCGCCGGCAGGCAGTTACAGCCCGAACGATTTCGGCATCTACGACGCCCACGGCAACGTCTACGAATGGACTGCCGATTGCGAGACCAGCAACTACAACGGCGCACCCACCGACGGCAGCGCGTGGCTGGCCGGTGACTGCACCTGGAAGATGATTCGCGGCAACGACTGGACCGAAGCGCCGATTTTCTCCCGCTCCGGCAACCGCAACAGCCGCCAGCCCGCTGTGCGTGGCGACTGGCTGGGCTTCCGGGTCGCTCGCGACCTGTAACGGACTTCATGCGCGCGCCTGTGATGCATGCAGGCCGCACTCACGGACACTGACGAGACCCACCATGACCCGCAAAACTGAAAGCCTCGCCCGGGAAACCCTGAGGATCCTCAAGCCGTTCTGGTGGCTGGTGGCGTTGTCGACTGTGCTCGGGATCGTCAGTGGCCTCAGCGTCACCGGCCTGCTGGCCACCATCAATAATGCGCTGAACATGCCCGGCGGCCCCGATGCCTATACCGCATGGCTGTTTGCCGGGCTGTGCGTGCTGACCCTGGCCTGCTCGACGCTGTCCAACCTGTCGACCAACTACGTCGGCCAGCGCGTGGTCGCCAACCTGCGCCGCGAGCTGGCCGCCAAAGTACTGGTCGCGCCCATCGAGCAACTGGAGCGCTATCGCTCGCACCGTTTGATCCCGGTGCTGCTCAACGACGTCAACACCATCAGCACTTTCGCCCTGTCGGTCGCGCCGATGGTGATTTCGTTCACGGTCACCCTGGGCTGCCTGACCTATCTGGCGCTGTTGTCGTGGCAGATTCTGGCCCTGACCGTGCTCACCGTGGTGCTCGGCACCGGCGCGCAGTACCTGGCTCATGCGTTCGGCATGCGCAGCATTCTGGCCGCGCGTAACAGCGAAGACGAACTGCAGAAGCATTATCAGGCGCTGTCCGCTGGTGCCAAGGAACTGCGTATTCAGCGCAAACGCCGTCAGCACATGCTCGACGAAAAGATCCACGGCGCTACCGAAAACATCTGCCGCTCGAACATTCGCGCCGCCAACATCTTTGTCAGTGCCGAAACCTTCGGCTCGATGCTGTTCTTTGCCGTGATCGGCATGGCCATCGCCTTCCAGGCCATGTGGCCGACCACCGAGAAAACCGTGCTGGGCGGCTTCGTGTTGGTGATGCTGTACATGAAAGGACCACTGGAGCGTCTGATTACCGCCCTGCCCGGCATCAGCCGCGCGCAGATCGCCATGCGCCGCATCGCCGAACTGTCGTGGAAATTTTCCAGCCCCGAACCGCACCTGCTGGTCAGCGACCGCCCTAATTCACTGGCCAATATGCAGACCCTGGAACTGCGCAACCTGCGCTACGACTACCCGCCGGTCGAAGGCGGCGACGCGTTCCATCTCGGCCCGGTGGACCTGAGCATCAAACAGGGCGATATCGTGTTCATCGTCGGCGAGAACGGTTGTGGCAAGACCACGCTGATCAAGCTGCTGCTGGGCCTGTACAAGCCGCAACAGGGTGAAGTCCGCCTGAATGGCGAGGCTGTGATTCCGGAGAATCTCGACGATTATCGCCAGTTGTTCACCACGATCTTCGCCGATTACTACCTGTTCGATGAGCCGCTGCAGGGTGAGGCCGCATTGCCGCAAGACGCCGGCAAATACTTGGAGCGTCTGGACATCGCGCACAAGGTCAGCATCAAGGACGGCGCGTTTACCACCACCGACCTGTCCACCGGCCAGCGCAAGCGCCTGGCACTCATCAATGCCTGGCTGGACGAGCGTCAGGTGCTGGTCTTCGACGAGTGGGCCGCTGATCAGGACCCGGCATTCCGTCGGGTGTTCTACACCGAGCTGCTGCCGGAATTGAAGCAGCAGGGCAAGACCATCATCGTCATTTCCCACGACGACCGCTACTTCTACATCGCCGATCAACTGGTGCGCATGCAGGCGGGCCAGATTGAGGTCGAGCAAGCGCAGAGCCAAACCGCACAAGCCTGAATCATCGACATTGAAACGCCCCGCCCGGCCTGTCCGCGAGCGGGGCTTTTTCTTGTCCGGAGAAGTGACGCGCGGCCAAAGCGGATAGCCAAGAGCCATCTTTTTTCGGGATTTGTGAAAAATTCAGTAAATAATCGTTAATCGCTTTCGTTCTCATTAACAGCGAACTGCGTGCCCAGCCATTTCCCCGCGCGGCGCTTTATAAGTTGCGCTTGCCTGCCCGGTCGACGGCTGAACCCGACTGCGCAGGCCCGAACAACGCTCCCGATCTCCTTGCCGATACCCACTGGAAAGAGCCAATTCATGCACAACCCGTCACGCCTCACCCCGCTCAGCAACGCGCTGCTGCTCCGTCAGATGTTCCGTTCCCGGCCATCCATGGCGGCCATGGGTCTTGCGTTCTGCATGCCAGTCGCCCCGCAGGCGCAGGAAGCTGCCACCGAAGGCTCGGCCACGACGGGCTCGGTCACTCTGGCGCCGACCGCGATCGATTCGCAGTACCTGGGCACGACCACCGACGGCACCGGTTCGTATACCACCGGCGCAGTGAGTATTGGCAAGGGCGCGCCGCAGTCGCTGCGTGAAACACCGCAATCGGTGACCGTAGTGACGCGGCAGGTCATGGACGACAGCAACCTCACCAGCCTCAGCGATGTGCTGGAAGACACGCCCGGCATCACTTTCCAGTACCGCAACTTTGGCGGTCACGTGTACACCTCGCGCGGCTTCTCGCTGCTGGCAGAAAGCTTCCTGATCGACGGCATTGGCGGTCAGGGTTATCAGATCACCGGCTGGATGCAGCCGGATATGGCCATTTATGACCGCGTGGAAGTGCTGCGCGGTGCGTCCGGCCTGCTGGTCGGCGCCGGTCAGCCTGGTGGCGCGGTCAATCTGGTGCGCAAACGCCCGACGGCCGACAACAAGTTCTCGATCACTACCCGTGCCGGTTCCTGGGACCAGTACCGTGTCGATCTGGACGGCAGCGGCAAGCTCAACGATTCGGGCACCCTGCGCGGGCGCATGGTCGCGGCCTATGACGACAGCGGTTCCTACCTCGACGGCCGCGACAGCCGCACCCCGCTGCTGTACGGCATCGTCGAAGCCGACGTGAGCGATGACACCACCCTGACCATGAGCCTGCGTCGTCAGGAGCAGGTCATCAACGGCTACTCGATCTACGGCCTGCCACGCTACAGCAACGGCCAGTCGCTGGGCCTGTCGCGTTCGACCAACCTGGCGCAGAAGTGGAACCGCCACGAGAGCGACATGACCGAGGCGTTCACCGAAGTCGCGCACCGCTTCAATGAAGACTGGACCAGCAAGACGTCGCTGACGTATTCGCAGGGCGGGTTTGATCAGACGATTGCGTATGCACGCGGAGCGGTCGATCCGGCTACGTTGGCGGGATCTACTTTCCAGAGCACGCTCTTCCGCAAGGACGAAGTGAACAGCACTGGTCTCAATAGCCAGTTGGAAGGTAATTTCAACGCCTTTGGCCTGGAGCATCAGGTAACACTCGGCGCTGACTGGTCAAGACAGGAGGCCAACTCGCATCAGGCTACTGCGCGGACCCGGTCGCCAATCAATATCTTCGACGTCAACCAGAACGCTTTCGCCAAACCTGCGCGTCCGGCCTGGACCACCGACATCGACACCACCGAAGAACGCGCGGGGCTGTACGCCAACACGCGTATTCACCTGAGCGAACCCTTGAGTGTGGTGCTGGGCACTCGTCTGAGCTGGTATGACTACAAGTACGACGTCAAGACCGGAGCGGCAACCAGTTACGAGTCCACGCAGACCCAGGAATTCACCCCGTTTGCGGGCGTTATCTACGACATCAACGACAGCTGGTCGTGGTACGCCAGCTATGCCGATATCTTCACACCGCAGGCCAACTATGTAACCGCTGGCGGCTCGCCGCTGGACCCGGCGATCGGCTCCAACTACGAAACCGGTTTCAAGGGTGAACTGTTCGACAAGCGCATGAACCTGTCGATGGCGCTGTTCTACATCAAGCAGAAGGATGTGGCCGGTGTCGACGTAAACACCACTCAGCTCTGCCCGACCAGCTCCGACGGCTCCTGCTACCTGCAGGACGGCATCAGCCGCAGCAAGGGTGTCGACGTCGAAGCCAGCGGCGAAGTGCTGCCGGGTCTGCAAGTGTTCGGCGGCTATACCTACAACATGCTGCGCAACAACGGTGACTCGGATGTTACCTATGAAACGCCGAAACACATGCTGCGCCTCAACACCAGCTACAACCTGCCGGGCGCCTGGAACCGCCTGACCCTGGGCACCGGCGTGTCGGCGGATTCGGGCTACGAAGTGCCGTCCAACAAACAGCTGGGCGTCGCCGGCAAGGCCATCTGGGATGCGCGGGCCTCGTGGAAACTGGATGAGAACTGGAAGGTGTCGCTCAACGCCGAAAACCTCTTCGACCGCAAGTACTACACCACCTCGATCGCCACCGACCGCTCCAACGTCTACGGCGAACCGCGCAGTTATGTCCTGACCTTGCGGGGTGATTTCTGATCTGAGTCCAGGCTTTTGATTCTGGCCGAAGGCCGTGATGGAACCCCCCGTGGGAGCGAGCTTGCTCGCGAAAGCAATGGTTCAAATACCCTGGTTCCCGGGGCTGCACCGGACTATTCGCGAGCAAGCTCGCTCCCACAGATTTTTTGTATAACGAGCAAACATCTGCATACCAACAATCACCCGCAAATACATTATCCTGCACCCTCGATTTCAACGAGCCATCCCTCCCATGCCAACACCCTCCAACCGTCTGCGCACAGGACGCGTGAAAACGTGTGTCTTGCGTCTGGGCGGGCTGGTGCTGGCATTGGCTTTTCAGGGCGAGGCGCTGGCTGAAGAGTTCGAGTTCGACATTCCCGCACAGGCCCTGAACAGCGCCCTCAAGGAACTGGGGCGGCAAGGCGATCTGCAAATTCTTTACAACCCCGACGATGTGAGCGGCAAGCTCGGCAGTGCGGTGCACGGCAAGTTGACGCCTGAACAGGCGGTCACGGATCTGCTGGAAAAAGCCGGTGTGGCGCACAGTTTCGAGGCCAACACCCTGATTCTCGGTGCCGCCGCTTCTGCGCAGCCCATGAGCCTGGGGCCGGTGGCGATCAAAGGCGACCATTTCGGCATCACCAGCGAGGGCAGCGGTTCGTATGCGGCCACCGGAATCAGCATCAACAAGACCGCACAATCGTTGCGCGATACCGCGCAGTCGATCACCGTCGTGACCCGCCAGTTAATGAACGACAAGAACCTCACCGGTCTCGACGAGGTGATGGCGCAAACGCCAGGCATTACCTTTTCACAACGCAATTTCGGCTCTCATGTGTTCAGCTCACGCGGCTTTGCGCTGGAGGACGAGAGCTACACCATCGATGGCGTGGCCGGCTGGATGACCCCGGACATGGAAATCTACGACCGCGTCGAAGTGCTGCGCGGCGCTGCCGGGCTGCTGATCGGTGCGGGCAACCCCGGTGGCGCAGTGAATCTGGTGCGCAAGCGGCCGACCGCAATACCGCAGCTGTCGATCACAACCCGCGCCGGGAGTTGGGACCAGTACCGTGTCGACCTGGACGGCAGCAGTAAACTCAACGAGTCGGGCAGCGTGCGCGGGCGCTTTGTAACCTCTTACGAAGACCGTGGCTCTTTCATCGACGGGCTGCAAAAAACCGCGCCGCTGCTGTACGGCATTCTGCAAACCGACCTGAGCGAAGACACCACACTGACCCTGGGCTTGCGCCATCAGAGTGCGGACATTCATGGCTTTTCGATTTTCGGCCTGCCCCGCTACAGCAACGGCAGGGCTGTCGATCTGTCGCGTTCGACCTCGCTGGCCCAGGACTGGAATCGCCACCAGACGCGGACCGACGAAGTGTTCAGCGAGCTGGAAACGCATTTTGACGAGAACTGGAGCGGCACACTGTCGGCGACCCACTCCGAGGGCGCGTTCGACCAGAAAGTCGCCTATGCACAAGGCGCCATCGACCCTGCAACGCAGAGCGGTTCGCGACTGGTCAAAACCCTGTTTCGCTCGGACACACTGCAAAGCGACGGTTTTGACAGCCATCTGGACGGTCGTTTCGACGCCTTCGGCCTGACCCACCAGTTAACGGTCGGTGGCAATTGGTCCGAGCAAAATCGTGATTCGCGCTATGCCACCGTCAACGCCAATCAGCCGCTGGACATCTTCAACCCGGACCACAACGCGATTGCCGAACCTGCGCGCCCGGCCTGGCGCAGTACCGACTACAGCGACAAGCGTTATGGCGTTTACAGCAACCTGCGCCTGAGCCTGACCGAGTCGTTGAGCCTGGTCATGGGCGGGCGAGTCAGCTGGTATGACTATCAGAGCCAGTCCGCAGGCGTGACCGCTCGCGCCCAGGAGGACAATCAGGTTACGCCGTTCGTGGGGGTGATCTACGACCTGGACCGCGACTGGTCGTGGTACGCCAGCTACACCGATATCTTTCTGCCACAGAGCGGTTATCGAACCGCATCCGGCGCGCTACTCGACCCGGCCATCGGTGCCAGCCATGAAACCGGTATCAAGGGCGAACTGTTCGACAAGCGCCTGAACGTGTCTTTTGCGCTGTTCTATGTGAAACAGAAAGACGTGGCAGTCGAGGACGAAGCCCATGCGGGGCAGTGCCTGAGCAACGACGCTTACGGCACGTGCTACCTCAATGGTGACATCCGGCGCAGCAAGGGTTTCGACATGGCAATCAGCGGTGAACCACTGCCTGGGTTACAGACCCTGGCCGGTTACACCTTCAACCTTACGCGTGGCAGCGACGGGCAATCGATTTCAGCAGAAACACCCCGGCACATGGTGCGCCTGTCCAGCAGCTACATCCTGCCCGGCAGCTGGCGTAGCCTGACTGTCGGTGGCGGTGTCTCGGCGCAAAGCGGCTACTCGGCACACGCGTCGACTCAGCCTATCGACAACCCCGGCCGCGCCATCTGGGACGCGCGGGCCTCGTGGAAAATCGACGAACACTGGTCGGTGGCGCTCAACGGCAACAACCTGCTGGATCGCAAATACTACAAGGCCACCGGCGACATCGACCGCGGCAACTACTACGGCGACCCGCGCAACTACGTCCTGACGTTGCGCGGGGATTTTTAGCAGACTGGCGATCAAGACCGGACGCAGAGCGTCCAGAACAGCATGTCTCCTAGTGGGAGCGGACCGGGCGACGCTTCGCTTATCCGCGAAGGCGGCAGTTCAGACGATATATTTTCGGAGAATGCCTAAGCCCTTTCGCGGACAAGTCCGCTCCCACGGGGGCCGGTATGCCCCTCTATTTACTGCCGTTTCCCGGCAGACCCAACAAAAGCGAAGTGTCGCCCGATCCGCTTCTACAGGTGGGAGTGCCGTTCGTGACGCTCTGCGTCACACAAGCCGTTCGGCAAGCCCCTGCAGAAACGCTTCCGCGAGCACCACGTTGTCGTGCCGCTGATCAACCGTTGTCGAGCTGCGCAGTCCGTTCACCGAGCATTGTTCAAGCAGCACCGTTTCAGCCCTGGCAATCTGCCCTGGCGCTCGGCTCTGCCCGGCCCACCAGCAATCGGCCTGTACGTTGAGCTTTTTCAGGGTGAACGCCTGGCTCAGCTGCGCGTTGGCTTCCAGCAGTTTGTAACCGGTTTCGATCTCATCCTGCACAGCGATGTCCTGGAAGACGCTGCGCAGGCTGTCGGTGTTCATTCCGGCTTGCTGTGCAACCTTGTCGACCACCCAGTCAATCACCTCACCCTCGCTGGACACCGACTGCCGGGCGGTTTCGATCAGGCCGACAATCGACGCCTCCTGCAAGCCCGGCACAAACGCCTGCAAGCTTTTGATCAGGCTGCGGTAGTAATTTTCGCCCTGTTTCTGTGTGGTGACTTCAGGCGCTTCCTCGACCCATTCCATGCCCAGCGACGTAGGCAGTTGGGTGTCCACCAGTCCGAGGAAACTCACCGTATTGCCGTCACGCTCCAGCACATGCGCCACCTCGATGGCCAGCGCGCCGCCCATTGACCAGCCCAGCAAATTGTAAGGCCCGTGCGGCTGTGTCGCGCGGATCTGCTCGACGTAATAATCGACCATTTCCTGCCAGGACGTATCGAACCAGCCCGGCACCACGTAGGCCTTGTTGACCAGCCCGTAAACCGGTCGGCGGTCGCTCAATTGGCCCGCCAGCGGGTAATACGAGTACGTCCCGCCGCCCCCCGGTGGCAGGCAAAACAGCGGCGCAGCGTCCGATTGATTGGCGTTCATGGCGATGACGGCTGATTTGACTTTAGCCTCATCGGCACGCATGAAATCAGCCAGTTCGCCGAGGGTCTGCATCAGCAGGAAATCATGCAGCTTGATGGAGATCTCGAACGTCTCGCGAATCCTCCCCGCCAGCGAAACCGCCAGCAGCGAATGACCGCCCAGCGCGAAGAAGTTGTCGTTCAGCCCTACCCGCTCGACCTGCAACACCTGCTGCCACAGCGCCGCCAGACGCTGCTCGAATTCCGTACGCGGTGCGACGTAACCCTGCTGCGACTGGCTGACATCCGGTTTCGGCAGTGCGCGGCGATCCAGCTTGCCGTTGGCGGTCAGCGGCATCGCATCAATGAAGACAAACCAGGTTGGCACCATATAGTCCGGCACGTGAGCCTTGAGGTGCCTCTTCAAGGCTTCGCGCAGAACATCCGGCTCTTGACCTGCATCGGTCGGCACCAGATACGCCACAAGCTGTTTGCCGGACGGCCCATCGATATCGATCACATTGGCTTCGCGCACACCGGCATGCTCATGCAGACGCGCTTCGATTTCGCCCAGCTCGATGCGCAGGCCACGAATCTTCACCTGATGATCGATGCGCCCCGCGTATTCGATAACGCCTGCATCACGATAACGTGCCAGGTCGCCGGTGCGATAAAGCCGTCCGCCACCCTGCTCGTCAAACGGATCGGGCACGAAGCGCTCGGCTGTCAGCGCCGCACGGTTGTGATAACCCCGCGCCAGCCCGACGCCACCCAGGTACAACTCTGCCGCCACACCTTGCGCAGCGGGCAGCAGGCCGTCGTCAAAAATGTGGGTTTTCAGGTTATCGATGGGCCGACCAATCGGCACGCTGAGTACGTCGTCCGTGGAACACGTCCAGTGAGTGACGTCAATCGCGGCTTCGGTCGGGCCGTACAGGTTGAACAAACCGGCCTGCGGCAGACGCTTGAGCACCTGACTGGCGAGTTCGGCAGGCAATGCTTCACCGCTGCACACCACACGACGCAGGCTGTGACAGCTTTCCACCTGCGGATGGGTCATAAACGCCTGCAGCATCGACGGCACAAAATGCAGGGTCGTGACCTCATGTTGGCGGATAGTCTGCACCAGCCGCTCGGGGTCGCGATGGTCGCCCGGCAGCGCCACCGCCAGACGAGCACCAGCCATGAGCGGCCAGAAGAACTCCCAGACCGACACGTCGAAACTGAACGGGGTTTTCTGCAAAACGGTACCGGATTCATTCAGCCCGTAAGCCTTTTGCATCCAGTGCAAACGGTTGACCAGGGCGCGATGGCTGTTGCCTGCGCCCTTGGGCTTGCCGGTCGAGCCGGAGGTGTAAATCACGTAGGCCAGATTCTGCGGATGAGTCAGGTTGACCGGGTTGGCAGCGCTGTAACCTTCAAGCCAGTCGCCGTCCTGATCCAGGCACAGACTCTGCACTTGAACCGGCAGGCGCTCCAGCAGTGCGCTTTGGGTCAGCAGCAAACCAATCCCGCTGTCCTGCATCATGTACGCCAGCCGATCCTCGGGGTAATCCGGGTCCAGCGGCACATAGGCGCCACCGGCCTTGATGATCGCCAGCAAACCGATCACCAGTTCCAGGCTGCGCTCGACACAAATCCCCACCAGCACGTCCGGCCCGACGCCCGCTTCACGCAAGCGGTGGGCGAGCTGGTTGGCGCGGGCATTGAGTTGCGCGTAGCTCAGTTGTTCAGCCGCAAAAATCAGCGCCGGGGCGTCTGGTGTGACCAGCACCTGGGCTTCGATCAGGCTGTGCAGGCATTGCTCGCTCGGGAAGTCGGCAGTCGTGGCGTTCCAGTCGTGGACAATCTGCTGCTGTTGATGATCATCCAACAACGCCAGCTCGCCAATCGCCGCCTGCGGATCACGCACCAACGCTTGCAAAACCTGCCGCAGATGCGCCGACAACTGCGCCATGTGTTGCTCGCTGAAATGCTGGCGGGCATAGCTGAAACGCATCGACAACGTTTCGCCCAGGTTGACCACCAACGTCAGCGGGTAATGAGTCTGCTCCTGCGTGTGCAGGCCGCCAAACACCAGCCCCTGCGGCGCAGACTGCTGTAATGCCTCGGACACCGGGTAGTTTTCGAACACCAGAATGGTGTCGAACAACGCCTCGCCAGCACTGCGTGCCCAACGCTGAATGTCGTACAGCGGCGTGTGTTCATACTCGCGCAGGGCGATGTTCTTCGCCTGCACTTGCTGCACCCAGTCCGCCACCCGCTGTTCCGGGCGCGGGCTGGCGATGACCGGCAAGGTATTGATGAACAACCCCAGTTGCTCTTCGACGCCCGGCAGTTCAGCCGGGCGCCCGGCCACGGTTGCGCCGAAGGTCACGCTGGATTGGCCGGTGTAGCGTTGCAGCACCAGCAGCCAGGCCGACTGCACCAGCGTGTTGAGGGTGACGCGCTGCTCACGGGCGAACTCGCTCAACTGGCGGGTGCTGTCGGCGTCGATCAGTTGCAAGTAATCGCCATGCCCCTGCCCGTTCTCGGGCGCTTTGAACGCCTGAACCAGCCGGGTCGGCTCGTCCAGCCCGGCCAGTTGGCCGGTCCAGAAGCGCTCGCTGAGCGCAGCATCCTGACGTTGCAGCCATTCGATGTAATCGCGATAACGGCTGACTTGTCTCGGCAGCGTCTGGCCGCTGTAGCGTTGCAGCACTTCGCCCAGCAAGCGCGAGCTGCTCCAGCCGTCCATGAGGATGTGATGGCTGGTGTAAATCAGTTGATGCCTCTGCTCGCCGGTTCGCAGCACAGCTAGGCGCAGCAACGGCCCTTGGGCCAGATCGAAGCCCTGCTGGCGGTCCGCATTCGCCCAATCGTCTATCCATTCGCCTGATTGCGCACGGGCATCCAGTTCGACAAACGGCATGCTGACATCGCGCAACACCACTTGCAGCGACTGCTCAAGATGGCTGACAAACCCGCTGCGCAGCACTTCGTGGGCACCCAGTGTGGCCTGCCAGGCGGCGCGGAAACGCGGCACGTCCAGGCCGCTGACCTCGACGCGCATCTGGTTGATGTAATTGCCTGCTTCCTGCTCGAACAGGGTGTGAAACAGCATGCCCTGCTGCATCGGCGCCAGCGGGTAGATGTCTTCGATCTGCGCCGCAGGCATCGGCAAACGGCTTAGCTGCGACTGGGTAAGGCGCGCCAGCGGGAAGTCCGACGGGGTCACGCCAGCCACGCCTTCGGTGGTGCAATGGGCAATTAATTGTTGCAGTTCAAACGCGTATTCGTCGGCCAGTCGCTGCACGGTGTCACGTTCAAATACCGCACCGCTGAAGGTCCAGCTCAGGCGCAATTCGCCGCCATACACCTGACCATTGATGCTGAGCGGCGCAGCCAGTGGCGCATCGGCACTCTGCGACGCGCCGCTGCTGTCGGTCGAAGGCGTGAACAGCGCGCCCTGTGCGTCAAAGCTGCCGTCGAACTGGCCCAGGTAGTTGAACACGATGCTGCCCTGCGGCAACGCTTGCAAAGTCTGCCGCGCCGATTCGCTGCCCAGATAGCGCAGCGCGCCGTAACCAATGCCCTTGTCAGGCACTGCGCGCAGCTGTTCCTTGATGGTCATGATCGAATCGGCCAGCGTGGCCTGCGGGGTGAGCCTGACCGGGTACAGGTTGCTGAACCAGCCGACCGTGCGGGTGATGTCCAGCGCGTCGAACAGGTCTTCGCGGCCATGCCCTTCCAGACGAATCAGCGCGTGCGGCTGCGCAGTCCAGCGGCTGACCACCCGCGCCAGCGCGGTCAGCAGCAGGTCGTTGATCTGCGTGCGATAGGCCGCTGGCGCATCTTGCAGCAGTTGCCGGGTCAGTTCGCCATTCAATTGCGTGACCACCGACAGCGCGTGTTTCTGCTGCTGGCCGCCGTGTGGATGATCGCACGGCAAAGCGTCGCTGACGTCCTGCAACTGCGCTTGCCAGTAATCCAGTTCCTGTTCCAGCGCCGGGCTGTGCGCATAGGCCTGCAACTGCTCGGCCCAGCTTTTCAGCGAGCTGGTTTTCGCCGGCAGCAACGGTGGCCTGCCTGCCGCCGTGGCGACATACGCCTGTTGCAGGTCTTCCAGCAACACCCGCCACGACACGCCGTCCACTGCCAAATGGTGAATCACCAACAGCAAGCGCTGCTCGCCCTGCGGCAGGTCGATCAGCACCGCACGCAGCAACGGACCGTTTTTCAGGTCCAGGCTGCGTTGCGCTTCTTCAGCCAGTTCGCTCAGGCGTTCGACACTGTCCAGCTCGTGGGTCCACAGCACGTCACGCGTGTTCAGCGCGCCGAATGTGGCCTGCCACTGGCCGTCTTGCTGCGTGAACCCGAGGCGCAATGCGTCGTGCTGTTCGATCAGCGCGGTAAGTGCCGCTTGAAGAGGGGTTGCATCCAGCGTTTGCAGGGGTTTGAGCATCAGCGCCTGGTTCCAGTGCTGACGCTCGGGGATGTCCAGTTCGAAGAAGCGCGCCTGAATCGGCAGCAACGGCAGCGAACCACTGACCTGTTCTGCCGCCGCAGCGGGCTTTTTCTCGATCAGTTTGGCCACCGAAGCCAGTTGGCCGATGGTCTGTTTCTCGAACAACTGCTTGGGGCTGAGCTTGATGCCCTGGCGCTTGGCGCGGGCGATGATTTGCAGACTGAGGATCGAATCGCCACCCAGTTCAAAGAAATTGTCGGTGCTGCCGACCTGCTCCAGCTTCAGCACATCGGCCCAGACGGCAGCGAGTTTTTCCTCGATCTCACCGACCGGTGCGGTGTAGCGTTGTTTGACCACGCCCGGCTTGGGCAGGGCGCGCTTGTCGAGCTTGCCGTTGGCGGTCAGTGGCAGCCTGTCGAGCAGCAGGATCTGCGCGGGCACCAGGTATTCCGGCAGGCGCGCCGCCAGCTGCTCGCGCAGAGATTCAACGTTCAGGCGCGCACCGGCCGCTGCGACGCAGTACGCCACCAGTTGCAGGCGTGTTTCGTCGCTCTCCAGCGGCTGGGCCAGCACCACGGCTTCGGCGACGTTTTCCAGGGTTTGCAACAACTGCCCGACTTCGCCGGGCTCGACCCGGTAACCACGGATTTTCACCTGATCGTCCGCACGGCCGAGGTATTCCAGCACGCCGTCCACCCAACGCGCTCGGTCGCCTGCCCGGTACAGACGTTGACCATCGGCGTCCGGGTCCGGCACGAAACGTTCGGCGGTCATCGCCACACGGCCCAGATAGCCCTGCGCCAATCCGCGACCGCCCAGATACAGCTCGCCCGCCACACGCTCGGCAACCGGGTTCAGGTAGGCGTCCAGCACCCGCGCCTTGCCATTGGCCAGAGGCTGACCGACCGGCACGCTGCGGCAGGCGCTCAGACGCTCGGCCACTTCATGAGTGAGGATGCCGACTGTGGTTTCGGTCGGGCCATAGTGATTGACGATGCGGCAGCCCGGTTTCAGCGCACGGACCTGCTCGATCAACGCCCAGGAACTGGCCTCGCCGCCCAGCATCAGCAACTGGCTCGGCAGCACGTCGGCCGGGTTGGCGGCTTGCAGCAAGCCCTGCAAATGGCTAGGCACAATCTTCAACACTTCAACCTGATGCTCGGCCATGTAACGGGCGAAACCGTCAGGGTCGAATGCCTGTTCGTGGGACAGCAAATGCAGCGGGCGACCGGACGCCAGGGCACCGAACAGCAGCGTATGGCCCAGGTCTGCGGCGACCGTCGAGACCATCGCCATGCTCGCCCCGTCCTCCAGCGACAGGCGCGCAAGCACGCCCTGCACGTAGTCGGCCAGCGCGCCGTGGCTGATTACCACGCCCTTTGGCTGCCCGGTCGATCCGGAGGTATAGATGATGTACGCCGGTTGCTCGGGCAGGACCTGAATATCCAGCGCCTGACTGTCGACGTCAGCCCACAGCGCGGCCTCGAACGCCAGCACCGGGCATACGCCAAGCTGCGCAGCCTTGTCGTCGCCGGACGCATGAATCAGCAGCACCGCGCCACTGTCACGAACCAGTTGCTGCAAACGCTCGGCGGGCTGCGCGCTGTCCAGCGGCAGGTACACAGCACCGAGTTTGAGCACCGCCAGCAGGCTGACCACCCACTCCACCGAGCGGTCCAGGCACAGCGCAACGGTCATGCCCGGCTGGATGTCCTGGCTTTGCAAGTAGCGGGCGAACTGGTTGCTGCGTTGTTCAAGTTCGTCAAAGCTCAACACCTGCTGGCCAACGCGCAAGGCGGTCTTACCGCGCCCGATGTGCAGGCCCTGTTGCCACAGGCTGAGAAAATCGCCGCAAGCAAAATCAACAGCCAGCTCAGCGACTGGTAACGAAATGGTTTGCGGCTGATCGGCCAGACGCTGGTCGGTGTCGGCGACCAGCGCTTGCAGCACAGCGCGCAGTGCGTCGGCCATGCGCTCGATGGTCGGTGGCTCGAACAGGTCGGTGGCGTAGGTGAAATAGCCGCGAATGCCGCCCGGCGTGTCGGTGAAGTCGAACGCCAGATCAAAGCGCGCATCGCTGCTGCCCATCGGAAACGCGTCGACGGTCAGGCCCGCCACACGCTGCCCGCTGTCTTCGGCGGCCAGCAGATGCTGGTTGATCTTGAACTGGAACAGCGGGTTGTGGCCCAGGTTGCGTTCCGGGGCCAACGCATCCACCAGGTGCTCAAACGGCAGTTCCTGATGCGACTGGGCACCAGTAACGACCTGTTTCACCTGATCCAGCAGCTCAGCAAAGCTCTGTCGCTCATCCACTTGAACGCGCAGCACTTGAGTGTTGATGAAGAAGCCGATCAGCCCTTCCAGTTCGCTGCGGGTGCGCCCGGCGTTGGGCGCGCCGATACGAATGTCGGCCTGACCGCTGAAGCGCGACAGCACCACCGACAGCGCCGCCAGTATCAGCATGAACACGGTCTGGCCGCTGTTGCGCGCCTGGGCTTTCAGTTGTGCGGACAGGTGTTCCGGCAGATCGACACGCACAGTTGCGCCGCGCTGACTGGGCTGCAGCGGACGCTCGTGGTCCAGCGGCAGGCTCAACAACGGATGCTCGCTGCCCAGTTGCTGTTTCCAGTAATCCAGTTGTCGCTCGCCCTCCCCGGCCTCCAGCCATGCGCGTTGCCAGATCGCATAGTCGGCGTACTGAATCGCCAGCGCAGGCAATTGCGCGGGCTGGCCGGACACCTGCGCCTGATACAGCTGCACACATTCGCGAATCAGCACTTCGCCGGACCAGCCATCGGACACGATGTGATGCATGCACACGGTCAAAACGTGTTCGGTGTCGCCCAGTTGAAACAGCTTGAAGCGCAGCAAGGTGCCGCTCAGCAGATCGAATGGCTTGTGCAGCTCGGCACGCACCTGGCTTTCGATGTCGCCGGGTTCAACTGAAGCAAACTCAAGGGCGACGGTCGCCTGCTGAAGAATCTCCTGATAGAACGCGCCGTCCTCGGAAACAAACCGCGTGCGCAGGGTTTCGTGGCGCAGCACCAGTTGGTCCAGTGCTGCGCTCAACGCCTGGCGGTCCAGCGGACCATTGAGGCGCACCGCCATAGGCACGTTGTAAGCAGCGTTGTCCAGTTCCATCTGCCAGAGGAACAGCATGCGCTGCTGCGCGTAGGACAGTGGAATGCGTGCTGCGTCGTGCCGGGTGACGGCGATGGGCAGCAGTTTGAAGCTCTGCCCGGTCTCGTGCATTTTAGCGAGGATCTGCCGACGCTGTTCGACGGGCAACCCGGTGAAACGCTGGGCGATACGCTCTGCTGCAGACTTGTCCATGTCAGATACCCGCCATTTCATTCATCATTTTTTCGATATCGGACAAGCCGTCCTCGGTCAGCGACAGGCCACTGCTGGCGAAGGCCTGAATAAATTCGTTCAATTGCGGTTTCTCGAAAATCAGGCGCAGCGGGATGTCGATCCCTAGGGAGACGCTGATTTATTCTAAAACCCAGCTGTTGCCCCCAGATAAATCAAGGCCTCCAGAGCGTTGCAGGGACGAAAAATCGAATAAATCAGCGCCTCCCTAGGCCGGTGTGGATTCTGGCAATCAGTTGGGTTGCCAGCAGCGAATGGCCGCCCAGCTCGAAAAAGTCATCGCTCAGCCCGACCCGCTGGACTTTCAGCACATCGGCCCAGATTGCCGCCATCTGCCGTTCCTGTTCGGTGGACGGCGCGACGTACTGGCGCTGCAATTGAGTGGCGTCCGGTGCGGGCAGCGCCCGGCGATCCAGCTTGCCATTGGCGGTCAGCGGCATGCTGTCCAGCACGATGAAGAGCGTCGGCACCATGTAATCCGGCAGAGATTCTTTGAGGTGGGCTTTCAGCACCTCACGCAGGTGATCGCTGCCCTGTTCAGCCACCAGATACGCCGCCAGTTGCTTGCCGGACGGGCCGTCAACGTCGATGACCACCGCTTCCTGAACGCTGTCGTGCTCCAGCAGGCAGGCTTCGATTTCACCCAGTTCGATGCGCAAGCCACGAATCTTCACTTGATGGTCGATGCGCCCGGCATATTCGATAACGCCCTCGTCGCGATAACGCGCCAGGTCGCCGGTGCGATACAAACGTCCACCCTGCTCGTCGAACGGATCGGGCACAAACCGCTCGGCTGTCAGCGCCGCACGGTTGTGATAACCCCGCGCCAATCCGATACCGCCCAAGTACAGCTCTGCCGCCACGCCTTGCGCAGCGGGCAGCAAACCGTCGTCGAGGATGTGGGTTTTCAGGTTATCGATGGGCCGACCAATCGGCACGCTGAGTACGTCGTCCGTGGTGCAGGTCCAGTGGGTGACGTCGATAGCGGCTTCGGTTGGGCCGTACAGATTGAACAAGCCCGCTTGCGGCAGGCGTTTGAGCACTTGGCCAGCCAGTTCGGCAGGCAGTGCTTCACCGCTGCACACCACACGGCGCAGGCTGTTACAGCTTTCTACCTGCGGGTGAGTCATAAACGCCTGCAGCATCGACGGCACAAAATGCAAGGTCGTGACCTGATGCTGGCGAATGGTCTGCACCAACCGCTCGGGGTCGCGATGATCGCCCGGCAGCGCCACCGCCAAACGTGCGCCAGTCATGAGCGGCCAGAAGAACTCCCAGACCGACACGTCGAAACTGAACGGGGTTTTCTGCAACACCGTGTCAGTGCCATCCAGCGCGTAGGCCTTTTGCATCCAGTGCAAACGGTTGACCAGGGCGCGATGGCTATTGCCCGCGCCCTTGGGCTTGCCGGTCGAGCCGGAGGTGTAAATCACGTAGGCCAGATTCTGCGGATGACTCAGGTTGACCGGGTTGGCCGTGCTGTAACCTTCAAGCCAATCGCCATCCTGATCCAGGCACAGACTCTGCACTTGAACCGGCAGGCGCTCCAGCAGTGCGCTTTGGGTCAGCAGCAAACCAATCTTGCTGTCCTGCATCATGTACGCCAGCCGATCCTCGGGGTAATCCGGGTCCAGCGGCACGTAAGCGCCACCGGCCTTGATGATCGCCAGCAGGCCGATGACCAGTTCCAGGCTGCGCTCGACACAGATGCCCACCAGCACGTCCGGCCCGACGCCCGCTTCACGCAAGCGATGCGCAAGCTGATTGGCGCGGGCATTGAGTTGCGCGTAGCTCAGTTGTTCAGCCGCAAAAATCAGCGCCGGGGCGTCAGGCGTGACCGATACCTGGGCTTCGATCAGGCTGTGCAGGCAAAGCTCGCTCGGGAATTGCGCAATCGTGGCGTTCCAGTCACGCACGATCTGCTGCTGTTCGGCAGCGTCAAGCATCGGCACGTCAGCGATGCGCTGGCTGGCATTGGCGCAGATGGCCTGCAACAACGCGAGCCAGTGCCCGGCCATGCGCTCAATGGTGCTGCGCTCGAACAGCGCGGTGGCGTAGGTCAGGCCTGCGCTGAGGCCGCCGTCCTGTTCGGCGGTGTTCAGGGTCAGGTCGAACTGCGCCGGGTAGCTCTCGGACATCAGCGCTTGGACCTGCAATCCGGGCAACGCACGCACCTCGGCGCTGACCTGGCTCTGGTGGTTGAACATCACCTGAAACAGCGGGCTGTGGCTGAGGCTGCGCTGTGGCTGCAAGGCTTCGACCAGTTGCTCGAACGGCAGCTCCTGATGAGCCTGGGCTTGCAGCGCGGTGTGTTTGACCTGTTGCAGCAGCTCGCTGAAGGTTGTGTGCAAGTCAAACTCGGCACGCAGCACCTGGGTGTTGACGAAAAAGCCGATCAAACCTTCGGTTTCCGCGCGGGTGCGGTTGGCAATCGGCACGCCGACACGAATGTCCGGCTGGCCGCTGTGGCGATGCAGCAAAGTCTGGAACGACGCCAGCAACAGCATGAACAGTGTGACGCCCTGTTGCCGCGCGAGCTGTTTCAAGTCATCGATCAACGCGGGCGCAAGCTCCAGCGCCAATCGCGCACCGGCATGGCTTTGCACAACAGGGCGCGGATGATCGGCAGGCAGCTCAAGAATCGGCTGCTGGTCGCCCAGTTGCTGCCTCCAGTACGCCAGTTGCCGCGCCTGCTCACCGACGTCCATCCAGCTGCGTTGCCACAGCGCGTAGTCGGCATACTGCATGTCCAATTCAGCGAGCAGCACCTCGCGGCCCTGGCTGTAGCCTTCGTACAGGCGCACCAGTTCATCGACCATGATCGGCATCGACCAGCCATCGGAGACGATGTGGTGCTGAGTCAGAATCAACACATGTTCATCGGCGGCCAGGTGCAACAGACGAACCCGCAGCAGCGGACCCTGTTCCAGATCGAACGGGCGCTGCACTTCCTGCTCCACGCAGGCTTCAAGGGTCTGACCGGCGGGCACGGTTTCGACCGTCAGGGTCAAGGCGCGTGGCGCATGGATAATCTGCACCGCCTGTTCGCCCTGCTGGCGGAAGGTGGTGCGCAGGGTTTCGTGACGGGCGATCAGCGCGCTGAAGCTGTGCTCCAGCGCCGCAATGTCCAGCGAACCACGCAGGCGCAGGGCCGCAGGAATCGTGTAAGCCGTGCTTTCAGGGTCAAGCTGCCAGAGGAACCATTGACGCTGTTGCGCGTAAGACAAGCCCAACGGCTGAGTACGGTCGGCCTTGATGAAGCGTGGCGCGTTATTGCCCTGCCCTGCGCCCGCCGCGTGGGCAAAGGCTGCCAGATCACGCGTTTCAAAAAGGTCGCGTAACGACAGCTCGACGTCCAGTTGCTGCCGAATACGCGAGATCACCTGCGTGGCCAGCAGCGAATGGCCGCCGAGTTCGAAGAAGTTGTCGCTGCGGCCGACCTGCTCGATTTTCAACACATCGGCCCAGATCGCCGCCAGTTGCTGCTCCAGCTCGCCCTGCGGCGCTATGTAGACCGCCTGCAACTGGCTGGCATCCGGCGCGGGCAGCGCCTTGCGGTCCAGCTTGCCATTGGCGGTCAGTGGCAGCTTGTCGAGAATGATGAAATGGGTCGGCACCATGTAATCCGGTAGATGGGCGCGAAGCTCGACTTTCAGGGTTTCACGCAGCGTTTGCTGATCCTGAGCAGGATCGTTCGGCAGCAGATACGCCGCCAGTTGCCCTTCGATAGCCAGCACGACCACTTCGCGCACAGCCGAATACGCTTGCAGCCGCGCTTCGATTTCGCCCAGCTCGATACGGAAACCACGGATTTTCACTTGATGGTCGATACGCCCGGCGTATTCGATCACTCCCGCAGTTTTATAGCGGGCCAGATCCCCGGTGCGGTACAGGCGACCGCCGTCATTGGAGAACGGGTCCGGTACAAAGCGCTCGGCAGTCAACGCCGCACGATTGTGATAACCCCGCGCCAGACCGGCATGGCCGATGTGCAGTTCGCCGCTGCAACCCTGGGCGACCGGGTTGAAATCGGCGTCCAGCACGTACCACGACAGGTCCGGGATTGCCTCGCCAATCGGGCTGGCCGGGTTTTGCGTGTCGGCCTCGGTGATTGGCCGGTAAGTGACATGCACTGTGGTTTCGGTGATGCCGTACATGTTGATCAGTTGCGGCGTTTGGTCGCCGAAACGTGCAAACCACGGCTTCAGGCTGGCAACGTCCAGCGCTTCGCCGCCGAAGATGACTTTTTGTAACGACATGTGCACGGGCGAATCACAGGCCACTCGCATCAACTGCTTGAACGCCGATGGCGTCTGGTTGAGCACCGTGACCTGCTGCTCAACCAGCAGCGCATGGAAATCTTCCGGCGAACGGGTCACGTCGCGAGGCACGATTACCAATCGGCCGCCGTGCAGCAGCGCGCCAAAAATCTCCCAGACCGAGAAGTCGAAGGCGAACGAATGGAACAGCGTCCAGACATCTTTTTCGTCGAACTTGAACCCGTTATCCGTGGCAGCAAACAGACGCATCAGGTTGTGATGAGCGAGCAAGGTGCCTTTGGGTTTGCCGGTCGAACCCGAGGTGTAGATGACGTAGGCCAGATTGTCTGGCGCAGTCTGGTTGATCGGGTTTTCGGTGCTGTAACCGTCCAGCGCATCCGCCAGATTCAGGGTTTGAACGTGCGCAGGAATCGGCAGTTGGTCCAACAAATGCGCCTGCGTCAGCAACAGCTCGATAGCGCTGTCCTGCATCAGAAAGCTCAGGCGATCCTGCGGGTAATCCGGGTCCAGTGGCACGTATGCGCCCCCGGCCTTGAGGATCGACAGCATGCCCACGATCATCTCCAGACTGCGCTCAGCCGCCAGCCCCACGCGAACATCCGGGCCAACGCCCTGCTTGCGCAGTTTGTGGGCCAACTGGTTGGCGCGGCTGTTGAGCTGCTGATAGCTCAATTGCTCGGCACCCAAGCTCAGGGCGATGGCCTGCGGGGCGCGTTCTGCCTGGGTTTCGATGCGTTGATGGGCGCACTGCTCAGTCGGGTAAACCGCCAGATCCTGGTTCCAGTCGCGCAGGGTATTTTGCCGCTCTTCAACGCTCAGCAATGGCAAGTCGGCGATGCGCTGGTTGACGTCGCGGTACATGCCGGTCAGCAGGTTGCGCCAATGCCCGGCCATGCGCTCGATGGTCGCGGCGTCGAACAGGTCGGTGGCGTAGGTCAACGAAGCGGCCAAGCCGTTCGGGCGTTCGCAGGTATCCAGGGTCAGGTCGAACTGCGCGGTGTGCTTGTCGGACACCTGATAGTCCAGGCGCAGACCGGCCAGTTCGCGGGCCTCGTTGTGGCCTTCGCTTTGGTGGTTGTAGGCCACCTGAAACAGCGGGCTGCGGCTCAGGTCGCGCTGCGGTTGCAGGGCTTCGACCAGTTGTTCGAACGGCAGGTCCTGATGAGCCTGGGCCTGCACGGCAGTGTGTTTGATCTGTTGCAGCAGCTCGGTCACAGTGGTCTGCGCGCCGAACTCGGCCTTGAGCACCTGGGTGTTAACGAAGAAGCCGATCAGCCCTTGGGTTTCGCTGCGGGTGCGGTTGGCGACAGGCACGCCAACGCGTATGTCGGCCTGGCCGCTGTAGCGGTGCAGCAAGGTTTGCAACGACGCCAGCAAGAGCATGAACAGGGTGATGCCCTGCTGCCGCGCCAGTGCCTTGAGGCTGTTCAGCAGCGCGGCGTCCAGTTCGACATTCAGTCGCGCTCCGTCGTAGCTGCGCAGCGCCGGGCGTGGTCGATCGGTGGGCAGTTGCAGAATCGGCTGCTGATCGCCCAGTTGCTGCGTCCAGTAAGCCAGTTGGCGTTCCTGCTCACCCATTTCCAGCCAGTTGCGCTGCCAGATCGCGTAGTCGGCGTACTGGATCGGCAACGGCGCCAGTTCGGCCTCTCGGCCCAGCGTGGCGGCCTGATAGCACTGCATCAGCTCGTCGACCATGATCGGCATCGACCAGCCATCGGAGACGATGTGGTGCTGGGTCAGCACCAGCACGTGCTCCTGTTCGCTCAGTTTGAGCAGCCTGACCCGCAACAGCGGCCCGTGTTGCAGATCGAAGGGCTGTTGCACCTCCTGATCGACATAACGCTCGACCGTTTCGCCAGTCGCCAGTTGATCAACGTTGAGCGCAAAAGGCGACGCCGGATGCACCACCTGCAACGCCTCATCACCCTGCTGCTCGAAGGTGGTGCGCAGGGTTTCGTGGCGCTCGATCAGGTGTTCGATGCTGCGCCGTAGCGCCTTGACATCCAGCGCACCATGCAGGCGCAACGCCAGTGGAATGTTGTAGGCCGCGCTGTGCGGCTCCAGTTGCCAGATGATCCATTGCCGCTGCTGCGCATACGAGAGCGCAGACGGTGCCAGCGTCTCTCGTCTGGCAATCGGCGTGACCCCGTAGAGATTCACCCCCTGGCGCTTGAGCAGGATCGCCAGCGCCTTGCGTTCACGGGCGGACAGCGATTTAACGGAGTCAAGCAACTGTTGCACTGGGGTCTCTCCTGCTAAGCGATCAAATTATCAATTTCCTCCGCTGATAAACGTTTGAGTGCCTCCAGTGATTTAGTCAATTCGTCCAGTGCATGGTCACTTTCGCCATTTTTTTCTTGCAGCGTGGCGCAGAAGTCCGCCAGCACCGGCTGCTCGAACAGGTCCTTGAGGCCGACCTCGCGCTGCAACTGCTCGCGGACCCGCACCAGCATCTGCACCGCCAGCAGCGAATGCCCACCCAGCTCAAAGAAGTTGCCGCTGCGCCCGACTTGCCCGACCTTGAGCACGTCACTCCAGACCGCCGCCAATTGTTCTTCCAGCTCGCCTTGCGGCGCGACATAGGCCGCCTGCAACTGACCGGCATC